>JALCDQ010000001.1 GCA_022641735.1 Prevotella sp.
TGCTGCCGATAATCACGATGATTGCACCCGAGCAGAGGAACAAGAGAGCCTTGAACATGGCATGAGTGAAAAGATGGAACATTGCAGCCATATAGCCAAGTCCACCCTCGTGATTGCTAAGAGCAAAGCAAACGCCCAAAGCCACCAACATATAACCTATCTGAGAAATGGTAGAGAAGGCAAGACCACGCTTGATATCACTTTGGCAACAAGCTACTGCTGCTGCATAGAATGCAGTGAAAGCGGCTATGTAAGCAATCCAATGAAGTTGTTCTGTAGCACCAAACTGAATATAGATTGGCAACAAAGAGGCTACCTGATAGACACCAGCCACCACCATGGTAGCGGCATGAATCAAAGCACTCACTGGTGTAGGGCCTTCCATAGCATCTGGCAACCAGATGTGCAATGGGAACATGGCACTCTTACCAGCACCACCAATAAACATCAGGAAGAGTGCAGCAGGGATAATCCACTGAGCACCTGCAAGATTGGCATGAAGGGCCTGGTCAACTGAAAGGTCATAGTTGAATGTTCCTACATAGAAACTATAGAACAGAATACCTATAAGGAAGAACAAATCGGCAAAACGAGTGACAATAAACGCCTTCTTGCTTGCATGAACGGCTGCATGTTTCGGATAATAGAAGCCAATGAGCAGATAAGAGCAGACACCCACAAGTTCCCAGAAGAGATACATCTGGAAAAGGTTGGTGGCAACGACCAATCCTAACATTGACATCGTGAAAAGTGACAGAAAAGCATAGAAGCGCTGGAAGCCCTTCTCATAACCCACTGCCTTATAGTTCTCATCACGCTCTGCCATATAGCCGAAGCTATAGATATGAACCATGAAACTGACGGTTGTAATCACTATCAGCATCATCACACTGATTGGAGTGAGACGGAGACCGATATTGAACGTCAGCAACTCTGAGAATTTTAGCCAAGTGAAATTAAACACTGTAACCGTAGGGTATAAACCATCGGCACCTCTTCCTATCTGGAAGAAATACTTGTAAGCGGTATAGCAAGAGAGTGCGAACACGGTTGCCAATACCAATGTACCGATGATACCCGCTACAGGTTTTTTCAACTTCATACCACAAAGCCCCAAAAAGAGGAAGCCCAGGAACGGTAGAAGGAGTATCAAAAATGCATAACTGTATTCCATTGTCTTTAGAATTTCATGTTTTCAATACTGTTCACCTGATCACTGTGGTAATTGCGGTAAACATTAATAATAATTGCTAACGCTACAGCTGTCTCGGCAGCACTCACACCTATAGAGAATAAGGTGAAGAAGAAGCCTTCGAGCTGACCAGGATAGAGGATGCGGTTGAACACTGCAAAGTTGATGTCAACAGAGTTGAGCACCAATTCAATGGAGATGAGCATGGCAATCAGGTTACGACGGGTAACAAAGCCAAACACTCCAATGAAGAACAACAGTGCACTAAGCACGAAGAAACATTCTACAGGTATCATTTCTTATCCTCCTTTCTTGCAATCATAACACCACCGATGATACATGCCAGCAGGAACACTGAGATGAACTCGAATGGCAACACATACTGATATTTCTCACTTCCCACAAGCGCAGAGCCTATCGTCTTCATAGGGACTTCGGTATCTGCCATGGAAGCTGACATATCGATAAAATGATTCTTCAACAATACTACAACCACGGTAGCCAGACCCACTAATGTAATCAGGATGCCACCAGCTACACGAGTACCTTTGAAACGCTCCACCAATCCTTGCAGCGTATTCTTAGATACCAAGTTGATAGCAAAGATATACATCATTGTGATACCTCCGGCATAGATGCTGATTTGTGCAGCACCGAGGAAGGTGTAGTCGAGAAGAAAATAGATTCCGGCAACTCCAAACAACACGAACAGCAGGAATGTAGCTGCGCGCATGATGCGCTTGGTCATCACCGATAACACTGCTGAGCCAAGGATGACTACAGCGAGAATACAAAATACTACAATATTTGCCATAATCATTACTTGGTTTTTGTGTTAAACTTACCAATCGTGTAAGGTGCTCCGCCATCTATGATATTTGGAAGACTACCACCCTGATAGACTTCCTTATCGAGATGAAGAACAAGTTTCTCACGATCGAAGGTGGAATTTTCGAAATCATTTACAAATCTGATGGCATCAAAGTTGCACGCATTCGTGCAAAGCTGACAGAACATGCAGTCGCCAAGATCATACTGATAATCCAGTAGCTGACGTTTCTTTCTGCCTGTTGCAGGGTCTTCCACCATCTCTGATGTAATCTTGATTGTGCCATTAGGACAAGCCTTCTCGCACATAGTACAAGCCACACACTTGTAACTGCCGTCCTCGTTGCGATTGAAAACCAAACGCCCACGATGACGAGCACTCACATGAAGAGTGGTCTTGCGGTTCTCAGGATACTGCTCTGTCGACTTTGCGGTGAAATACTCCTTCATGGTTACTTTCAAACCAAGAGCAAGAGTCTTCACGCCATCGGCAATACCCTGGAAATATGATTTATCTTTATTTTCCATTTATCCAACTAATTTAAAAGCTACAAATATTGTCACGATGACGAGATTGAGCAAAGAGAGCGGCATCAGATATTTCCACTCCAGCTTTAGAATCTGGTCGATGCGGAGACGAGGGAATGTCCAGCGCACCCACATGAGCATGAACACCACAAAGAAAGTCTTTCCAAAGAACCAGATGACTCCAGGAATGAGATTCATCACATTGTCAAATGCCTCAAAGCCAACGTTCAACGGAGCCCAACCACCAAGGAATACGGCCGTTGCGATACCGGAAATTACAAAGAGGTTGAGGTACTCAGCCAAATAATAGAATCCGAAACCCATACCACTATATTCAGTGTGATAACCTGCTGTAAGTTCACTCTCAGCCTCTGCCAAGTCAAACGGGCCACGATTGGCCTCCGCGTTACCGGCAACAAGAAACACAAGAAAAGCGATAAGAGCAGGCAGATTGATAGGCACCACATAATTGGTGTTGAAAATAAGCCAGTTCCAAGGACCTGTCTGCGCATCCACAATACCGCTTACCTGCATCGTGCCCGTAAGCACGACAGCAGCTATCAGGCAAAGTCCCAATGACATCTCATAAGAAATCATCTGTACAGCGCCACGCATGGCAGACACTACAGAATACTTATTGTTAGATGCCCAACCAGCCATGAAGATGCCCAACACACCAATCGAAGAGATTGCCGTAATCATGAACACACCCACATTGAAGTCGAGAATGCCTGCACCCTTGTTCCAAGGAAGGAACGAGAATGTGCCTACAGAAGCTATAATCACGAGGATTGGAGCAATATAATAGAGGAATTTATCTGCCTTGTCAACAGAAAAAATCTCTTTTATCAGCATCTTCACCACATCGGCAAACACCTGAAAGATACCCCAAGGACCTACACGCATAGGGCCAAGACGGCACTGGAAATAGGCGCAGACCTTGCGCTCCATGAATATCAGGGCGATGGCTATCAACGCATAAGCTGTAAGAATCAGCACGCCGATAATCACGCACTCTATCAATATCGACCAAAAGCTACTCAAACCGAGGGTCTGAGTGAGCAAAGCGTCGAACCAATTTGTTACTATACTAAAATCAAACATAATTATCTGTCAATATCAGGAATTACAAAATCGATAGCAGCACCGGTTGTGATGAGGTCGGCAATCTTCTGACCTTGCAGCATCTTGTCGAGTGCACCGGTCAAAGTAAGACCCATCGGACGGAGCTTCACTCTGTAAGGGCTCTTGTCGCCTTTGGAATCAAGGTAGACGCCAAACTCTCCGCTGGCTCCTTCTACTGAGCAATACCACTGTCCCTCAGGCACCTTAATGATAGGTTTCTGCTTGATATAGTAGTCACCCTCAGGGATGTTGTCGATGAGTTGCTCGATGATGTCGAGACTCTGATACATTTCCTTGATGTGACAATAATAGCGGTCCATAGAATCGCAGCCTGTCATGGTGATTTCCTGCCACTCCACTTTGTCATACATATCATAAGGATGATTCTTGCGAGTATCATTGTGCCATCCGGCTGCACGTCCTGCAGGACCGGTAACAGCGTAATTGATACAATCCTCAAGACCCATCGGGCCGATGCCTTCCAAACGATTGTGCGTAATCACATTATCGCCGAACACATCGAGATATTCCTGGATGATGGGGCGCATATACTTGCACAACTCCTTCGTATTCTTCACGAAGTTCGGGTCGATATCGTCCTGAAGTCCACCTATTCTATAATAGTTCTGAATGAGTCGTCCACCTGTGGTCTCCTCCATCACGTTCAACACGTGCTCACGGTCACGCATGCAATAGAGGAAAGCAGTGAGGGCGCCAAGGTCCTGAGCCGTACATCCACAATAGAGCAAGTGACTGTCAAGACGCTGAAGCTCATCCATGATGGTGCGGATATACTTGATACGGTCGGATAGTTCTATGCCCATGCCCTCTTCAATCACGCCTACTAGAGCGTGGCGGTGCATCATTGCCGAGAGATAATTCAGTCGGTCGGTGAGTGCAAGGGTCTGAGGATAGGTGAAGTTCTCACACATCTTCTCGATACCACGATGGATGTAGCCCAAATGGGGATAGATATGCTTTACCAATTCACCATTCAACACGGTCTGCAAACGCAGCACTCCGTGGGTGGATGGGTGGTTAGGGCCGATGTTCACCACGTAGTCATCCTCTTCGAAAAGACGATGCGGAGTGGCTACCAACTTGCCATATTTGTCAATGCTATATTCGACAGTGCTGTCCGTTTCAGGCTCATCAGTCTCCGGAAACTTATTGTTTTCGGGACTCATGTCGTAATCCTTACGAAGCGGAAAGCCCTTGAAGTCATTACGCAGGAAGAGACGACGCATATCGGGATGACCGATAAAGAGGATGCCGAGGAAATCATAAGCCTCACGCTCCATCAAATCGGCTGCCTTCCAAAGGTTCAATGTGGTAGGAATCACGGATTCCCCGTCCACCTGCTTTGCCAGACAACGTACCGAAATGCGCTCATGAGTAACGGTATTCTCAAGGATGTAGATGCATCCCAGTCCTTCCTCACCGAAGTCCTCACCAACAATCGTTACAAGGTAATCGAAATGCTTCTCGTTTTTCAACTTTGCCATTTCCGTGGAAAAGTTGTCAAAATTGAGTTCTATATTATTCAGTTTCATATCTTCTTACCTTATTTAATCAGTTAGACCTTTCTGAGGATCGAAGTCCGCAGGTACATCTGTGACGATGATAGGCTTTTTCTCGCCGAGTTTATCAGCAGAGAAGTTCTCATTGGAGAGACCACGCAAGCCGCCTTTCGACATGCTTTCCTCGCGCTCGGCCTTACTCATCTTGTGATTGGCACCACCAAAGAATTTCTCAACCTTTACCTTTCTCTGCAACTGCATCATGCCATAGAGGATAGCCTCTGGGCGTGGAGGACAGCCAGGGATATACACATCCACAGGCACAAGCTCACTGATGCCGCGCACGACATTGTAACTTGACTTGAAAGGACCTCCCGAAATGGTGCAGCCACCCACGGCTACCACATACTTAGGCTCGGCCATTTCATCATAAAGACGCTTGAACACAGGGGCCATCTTATTGGTGATGGTACCGGCGCACATGATTAAGTCAGCCTGACGAGGTGAATTGCGGGTAACCTCGAAGCCAAAACGAGAGAAATCGTAACGGGCGCATCCTACTGCCATGAACTCGATGCCACAGCAAGAAGTACCAAAGGTAAGCGACCAAAGGGAATTACTGCGACCCCAGTTGACTGCTGCATCAAGAGACCCCAACACGACGTTGGCTCCTCCATCATTCAACTCCTTCGCAATTGTCTCTAACGTATCGTTGTCCTTAAACTCATTGTAAGGAATGCTCTTGATAGAGGCTCTTTTCTTTACTTCCATTCCAATGCTCCTTTCCGCCAGGCATAAGCCAAGCCAAACACAAGTACCAGCAGGAAGAAACCAATGCTCACAAGAGCCATCGCTCCAAACTGCTTTACCACAACTGCCCATGGATAAAGGAATACAGTCTCAACGTCGAACATCAGGAAGAGGATAGCGAAGAGGTAATAACCTATGTGCGTAGGCAACCAAGAGTTACCGCGTGTAGGGATACCACACTCAAACGGTTCACCTTTTACCGGATTGTAAGACCGAGGACCGATTAGCTTTGCAATGACGTAAGCCGCCAAAACCAAGGTAACAGCCGTCAGTAAAACGGTAATAAACAAAGTGAAATTCATAAATTATAACGTTATTAATAATGATTTTATCTGTGATTAGATAGGGCTTTTGCCATATTCAGTTTGCAAAGTTACTATTTTTTTCTCAATCGCACGCATCTTTCTGAAAAAAAATCACATATTTAACGCGCGAGAAAAATCGGGCTTTTCCTTTTAATGAAGTAATCTCCGGAAATCAAAACGTAAAAATGGTATTTATCGGAGATAATTGGTTATCCACAAATTTATCAAAGAATGCATAATATACGATTTCTCTCTAAGAGATTGAAAACTGCGAGAGCTCATGGGGTGAAGGTCAAAAAACAAAATCGATTGTAGCGCCTTTGAGGGGCCTTTATTGCAAGGGGCTTTCAGAAAAAAATCAGAAAACAAGATAAAAGACCGCTTTTCAGAGGGTAAAAGATGATTATTCACCTCCTAAAAGACCGTTATTTACCTTGTAAAAGGCCATTGTTTACAAGGTAAAAGGCCATTGTTTACAAGGTAAAAGGCCATCTTTTAACCTGCAAACAGACATCTTCTGCATAATTATACATAAATCTCCGTTTTATGCAAGAATAGCAATCAGTCGGCAAATGGTACAAAACGGAGATGATAGGCTTGATTATCGAATTTCCATATTGAGCACTTTCTCAATGATTGGAGCCATGTCGTAATACTTATATTCAGCTAATCTGCCTCCGAAAATATATTTTTTTGCAATGTGTTCATCTGTAGTTGACAATGCCCGATATTGTGCTATAATGGCGTTATTGCGGTCATCGTTGACGGGATAAAACGGCTCCATGCCTGGTTTCCACTCCGTGCTATACTCCCGAGAGATAACAGTCTTGGGATTATCATATACTTTTTGTCCGAAAGTTTCAAAATGTTTATGCTCGATAATACGGGTGTAAGGAACTTGGACATCGGTATAGTTGACTACTGCATTTCCCTGATAGTTAGGCGTATTGAGAACCTCCGTTTCAAAGGAGATGGTGCGATATTCAAGTTTTCCAAACTGATAGTCGAAGAACTGGTCAATTTTCCCCGTGAAGACTACCCTCTCGGCCATGCTGTCCCAATGCTCCCTATCCGCAAAATAATCAACGTTTACCTGAGTATCCACACCTTCAAGTAATCCTTTAACCAATTCATTATAACCCCCTATAGGTATACCTTGATACGAATCATTGAAGTAATTATTATCAAACACAAATCTCACGGGCAGACGCTTGATGATGAAAGCCGGCAAATCAGTGCATTTCCGTCCCCATTGTTTCTCTGTATAGCCCTTTATCAAACGCTCATAAATATCATTTCCGATAAGGAATTTTGCCTGTTCTTCTAAATTCCGAGGTTCTGAAATGCCCTCTTTTTTCATTTGGGCAACCACCTCCTGACGCTGTTCTTCTATCTTTGCTTTTGCCTCTTCAGGAGTTGTAACCTTCCACATTTCGTAAAAAGTATTCATATTAAATGGAAGGTTGTATAATCGGCCTTGATAGTTAGCCACAGGGGAATTGGTATATCGGTTGAATCCCACTATCGAATTGACGAAATTCCATACCTTTTTATTAGAGGTATGAAAGATGTGGGCACCGTATTTATGCACGTTTATGCCCTCCATCTGCTCACAATAGACATTGCCACCAAGGTGAGGACGCCTGTCGATAACCAGACATCTCCGCCCCATCTGATGGGCCCTATAGGCAAAAGTTGCCCCGAAAAGGCCCGAACCTACGATGAGATAGTCGTACTTCATTTATTTATTGAAATACAGGAAACGCTTGATGCTCTTCTTCGGAGTCTTCTCGAACTCCTCTTCATGAATGCGTATAGCCGACAACTTGCTGTATGCCGGCAGTTGGGCATTGAGATCTTGGCGGTTTTGCTCCATGATATTCTCAAGGTCGGTATTGTTGAAACCAAGCTGACGAGCCTCATCATAATCCGGGAATACCAATCCTACGAGCTTCTCACCCTCCTGAATAACCACGCTTTCGCTCACCATTGTCATGGAGTTCAGTTTATCTTCTATCTCCTCAGGGTAGATATTCTGACCGCTAGCTCCTAACAACATATTCTTGCTACGACCCTTGATAAAGACGTTGCCAGCCTCATCCATCGTGCCTAAATCTCCTGTATGGAACCATCCGTCAGCATCGATGGCTGCCTGAGTAGCCTCTTCATTCTTATAATATCCCAACATTACATTAGGTCCTTTGGTAAGGATTTCCCCAGGAATATTGGCCGGGTCGGCACTTTCTATACGCACTTCCTGATGCAAAGCAGCACGTCCGCAAGAGCCTGGAACGAATGTTGACCAATCCGAATAACAGATAATGGGGGCACATTCCGTAGCTCCATAACCCACTGTATATCGGAATCCTATCTTATGAAGGAAAGCTTCCACCTCCTGATTGAAAGCTGCTCCTCCGATAATCACTTCACTGAAGTTTGCTCCGAAGGCATTCGTCACCTGCTCACAGATTTTCTCATTGACCTTTTTACTGATTACCGGCATGTTGAGAAGCAGTTGTGTCAGGTTGTTCTGAATCTTCGGGAAGACACGTTTCTTGATGATTTTCTCGATAATGAGAGGCACCGAGATGATGATTTTAGGCTTAACATCGGCAAAAGCCTGCGCTATGATGGCTGGAGACGGTACTCGCGTAAGGTAATATACGTGAGCTCCCGACAGGAATTCGAATAGGAATTCAAACGCCATGCCATACATGTGGGCCATTGGAAGAATACTGATAACGCTGTCATCCTTATGGAGTTGACTGCCAAGAACATCGATTGCAAAATCAAAATTGCTCCATAGTGCCCGATAAGGAATCATCACCCCCTTGGAGAAACCTGTCGTTCCACTGGTGTAATTGATAAGCGCCAACTCGTCAGGACTCTTCTCTATATAATATTTCACGTGTTCTTTACGGAAATACTTAGGGTATTTCTTGCCGAACATCTCATTCAAATGCTCACGAGCATAGGTGAGTTTATCAGTACGGGAAACGACTAATGAATAGTCAGGAATATAGATAATACCTTCCAAATCAGGCATCTTAGTCGCATCAATCACGGTGGCTACGATATCTCCCACAAAGAGAAACTTAGCTCCACTATGGTTGACGATGTTATGGATTTGGTCGGCTGTGAACTCATGTAATATAGGTACAGCTATCGCACCATAAGTAAGGGTTGCGAGAAATGCGCATGCCCATGACGAAGAATTTCGTCCGCAGAGGGCAATCTTGTCACCACGATGTACTCCACCATTCTCAAAAAGGATATGGAGTTTCTCTATTTTACGAGCTACATCATGATATTGTAGTGTGGCGCCTTTATAGTCTGTGAGGGCATCCAGATCCCAATTGTTGACAATAGCCTTTTCTATCAGTGCATTAAAACTGGGGATTTCCAACATAGTATGTTTGTTTTTTGTTTTTATTAAATAGAGTTTTACACTGCGTTTTGGTAAAGATAACGCTTAATACTCTTCTTTGGAGTCTTCTCAAACTCTTTATTGTGGAGCTTGATTGTTGAGAGTTTACAGAAAGATGGCAACTCTTTATTGAGTTCTATACGATTCTGTTCCATTATATTTTGCAAGTCTTCTTCGGAGAAACCCATCGAACGGGCCTCCTCTACATCAGGATATACAAGCCCAACGAGCTTCTCTCCATTTTGTATTATCAGACTTTCATTAACCATCGCCATAGAGTTGAGCTTGTCTTCTATCTCTTCCGGATAGATATTCTGCCCTGAAGAACCCAGCAACATGTTCTTGATACGCCCACGGATAAATAGATGTCCGTCGGTACTCATTGTGCCTAAATCACCCGTATGAAACCATCCTTCGGGGTCGATGACAGCCTTTGTAGCCTGTTCATTCTTATAATATCCGAGCATCACATTCGTTCCACGCGTGATAATCTCTCCAGGTCGTTGCTCAGGAGAGTCACTCAATATCTTCACATCCATGTGCTTTGCGGGAGTACCACATGACCCTGACACGAAATCTTTATAGTCGCTGAAGGCTATCATGGGCGCTGTCTCAGTGGTACCATACCCTATCGTAATCGGAAAATCGATATTGACAAAGAACTGTTCCACCTCTTTATTAAGGCCCGCTCCTCCCACTATGATCTCATAAAGATTGCTTCCAAACACCTCTCTGACACGCTCACAAATCGAGGCTTTCACCTTTTTATTGATGACAGGCATGTTGAGCAACAGCTTCATCTTATTGTTTTGCACATCTGGGAATATCTTTTTGCGCACTATTTTCTCCACAATCATCGGCACAGAAACCACCAATGCCGGACGAATCTCTTCAAAAGCCTCAGCTATAATGGTAGGACTCGGCAGACGAGTAAGAAAATATATGTGGTTACCATAGCAGAACTGGAGGATGAATTCACAAGTAAGTCCATACATGTGAGCCATCGGAAGGATACTGAGAACCTTGCTGTCATGCTTTAATTTGGAAGCTACAGCCTCCAACAAGAAGTCTATATTGCCCCAAAGAGCACGATAAGGAATCACCACACCCTTAGAAAATCCCGTCGTACCACTGGTATAATTGATCATTGCAACTTCATCTGCTTCATCCTGATGATAATGCACATGCTCCTTTCTGAAATACTTTGGGAAGCGCTGACAGAAAAGTTCATTCAGGTGTTCACGGGCATAAGTGAGCTTTTCTGAACGTGAAAGAACAAGTGAATAATCAGGAATATAGATGATACCTTCCAAATTCGGCATCTGTGCAGCATCTAATATGGCAGCCACTACATCACCTTCAAAAAGTAATTTGGCATCGCTATGCTTGACAATATTATAAATCTGCTCGGGCAAAAACTCGTGTTGGATGGGCACTGCAACAGCTCCATAGGTGAGAATAGCAAGAAACGCAACGGCCCAATTAGAACTGTTACGACCGCACAAAGCAATCTTGTCTCCTGCCGATACTCCACAATTTTCAAATAAAATGTGAAGTTTCTCTATTTTCCGAGCAACATCATGATACTGAAGTGTAGAGCCTTTATAGTCCGTAAGAGAGTCTTTATCCCAATTTTTTGTGATGCTTTGCTCAATATACAAATTAAAGCTTGGTATAGTGTTCATTGCACAAACTCCAAATTTTTGTGCAAAGTTACTATCTTATTTACACATTTCAAAACTTTTTGTGCAATATTTTGCCTTAAATTGAAATATTTTTGCAATATCTCAAAACTTGCACACTCCATTGAAATGTGCATTGTCCGATATGTCTTTTGCGTTGTTCGATTTGCCCAAATTTACTCATATCGCATGCTCTTGGCAGGATGAATGTGAGAAATCAGATAACTTGGAGCTATCAAAACAAAGATGCTCACAAGCAAGGTGGCTATATTCAGCAGGATAAATACAGGTATATTGATTTCTACAGGCACTGTGGAGACATAATAAGTAGTAGGATTGAGCTTGACCAAACCTGTAAAATGTTGCAACAAAATGATGCCAATTCCCAGCAGATTGCCAATAAGCAGACCCTTGCCGATGATGAAGACGGCAAACCAAAGGAAGGTCTTGCGAATCATACGATTACGTGCACCCAAGGCTTTAAGCACTCCTATCATGGTAGTACGTTCCAAAATGATGATGAGCAGGCCGCTTATCATGGTAACTCCCGCCACTGCAATCATCAGCACGAGTATCATCCACACGTTCAAATCGAGAAGGTCGAGCCAATGGAAAATGTTGGGATTCACTTCTTGGATAGTGCGTGAGGAATAGGTTTCGCCATAGTGGTCTTCCGTCCGATTCACCTTATTAATAAGTATCTGTTCCGTTTCCGCCAACTTACTGAAATCTTTTACGGTGAGCTCAGCGCCTGATGTCTGGTCAGGCTCCCATCCGTTAAGCTTCACAGCCGTGTAAAGATCGGTGAAACAAGTCACTTGGTCGTATTGCGTCAGATTGGTTTGATAGATACCGCAAATGGTAAAACGGCGAGCTCTAACGCCTTGATGGTCAATAAAATAGGCGAAAATCTTATCGCCACACTTAAGATTGAGCTTATCCGCCATGATTTTCGAGATGAGTATCTTATTGTGGCTGGCTTCATCAGAGAACTTAGGGATAGAGCCTTCCACCATATTCTCATGGATGAAAGTGGAGTCAAACTCAGGTCCGACACCTTTGAAAGCAACCCCGAGAAAGTCAGTGTTGGTCTTCAGAATGCCCTGTTTAAGGGCAAAGCGCTCCACATGCTTCACACCGGGAGTATTCTTGAGCACGGCCATCATCGAGTCATCCATCTGAATAGGATATTGCTCATCGCCTTGGAGGGTCATGAAATCACCTACCTGAATATGACTTCCGAAGCCAATGACCTTATTTTGGATTGAATGTTTGAAGCCGAAAACCACGCTCAGAGATACCAGCATAACCGCCAATCCGATGGCTACACCTGCGGTAGCTATCCTTATTGCCGGACGCGAAACTTTGCGTTTGTCACCTTGGTCACTGTATATTCTTCTTGCTATAAATAAAGGTAAGTTCATGTTCTATTTTTTCTTATTTTGTAAACAACGGTTGTTTACCTTGTAAGTAATGGTCTTTTACCCCCTAAACAACGGTCTTTTACCTCGTAGATAACGGCTTTTTACAAGCCTCATCCTTCCTCCATGACTCTTCCGGGATATTCCTCAAGGGCTTTGCGGAGAATAAAGAGCGCCCGCTCCAAGTCTTCTTTTTTGAGCACATAAGCGATACGCACCTCATTGCGACCAGCTCCCGGCGTTGTATAGAAGCCTTCCGCAGGGGCTGTCATAACGGTTTCTCCCTCATAATCAAACGTTTCCAAGCACCAACGGCAGAACTTCTCAGAATCATCAACAGGCAGTTTCGCTACCGTATAGAAGGCTCCCATCGGTATCGGAGAATACACTCCAGGAATGCGATTGAGGCCATCGATAAGCACTTTTCTTCTCTCCACATACTCATCATATACGTCCCGATAATACTCTTCGGGAGCATCCAGCGAGGCTTCAGCCACTATCTGCCCTATCAAAGGCGGCGAGAGGCGGGCCTGACAGAACTTCATCACGGCCTTTCGCACCTCTGCGTTCTTGGTTATCAACGCCCCAATGCGCAAGCCACACTCACTATAACGCTTTGAAACAGAGTCGATTAAGATTGTATTTTGCTCGATTCCCTCCAAGTGCATGGCACTGATATAAGGAGAACCGGTATAGATGTACTCCCGATAAACTTCATCCGAGAAGAGGTAAAGGTCATATTTCTTTACCAGCTCCTTTATCTGATTCATTTCCCTGCGTGTGTAGAGATACCCCGTAGGGTTGTTGGGATTACAAATCATAATGGCACGCGTGCGCTCATTAATCAGTTCCTCAAACTTCTCCACACGAGGAAGAGCGAAGCCCTCCTCTATTGTTGTGGCTATCGTCCGTATCTTTGCGCCCGCACTAACGGCAAAAGCCATATAGTTAGCATAAGCCGGTTCCGGGATAATAATCTCATCTCCAGGGTTTAAAGTGCTCATGAATGCAAACAAAACAGCCTCTGAGCCTCCCGATGTGATGATGATATCATCCGCCGTAACATGGATGTTATACTTATTATAATAATGTGTAAGCTTCTCGCGATAGCTTCTGATGCCCTGCGAGGGAGAGTACTCCAGCACCTTACGGTCTATCTTTTTAAGAGCGTCAAGACCGCATTGAGGGGTTGGAAGGTCGGGCTGACCTATATTGAGATGATAGACTTTGATACCCCTGTCAGTTGCTGCTTGGGCAAGGGGAGCCAACTTTCTGATTGGCGATTCGGGCATTTCCAGTCCTCGTGTAGATATTTCCGGCATAATCTGCTTGTAATTATATTTGATGCAAAGTTAGTTATTTTTTTCCATATAGGCACTTAATTCTAAAAAAAATAAGTATCTTTGCATTTGCAAAAATATTAAAAAAGACTATGAGAAGTAGAACATCCAAATGGTTTGAAACCTCCATTCGCTATGAAAAAACGATGGAAGACGGTATGAATAAAGCAGTGACAGAACTCTATGTGGTTGATGCCTTGAGCTTTGCAGAGGCAGAAGAATCCATCACAAAAGAGATGTCTTCCTATATAAGCGGCGAGTTCAACGTGAAGAATATCACGCCTGCTACTTACGGGGAGATATTCTTCAGCGACAATGCCAACGATGACCGCTGGTATAAGACACGCCTGCAATTCATCACTATCGATGAGAAAACGGAGAAGGAAAAGCGTTCCACCGTCACCTATCTGATGCAAGCCGCCACCATCAATGGCGCTATCAAGAACATAGATGAGGTTATGAAAGACACTATGATTGATTATGTTATCGCCGGAGTAAGCGAGACTAAGGTGATGGATGTCTATGAGCACAAGGCTGCAACGCCAAAGGAAGAAACCAACGACAAGCCTGAATACGAGGAGGGAAAATGATGAATGTTGATGTAGCAAGCAATCTACACGAGGTGTTGGGCCGTCTGCCTGAGGGCGTTAGATTAGTTGCCATCAGCAAATTTCATCCCAACGAGTATATAGAAGCTGCTTACAAGGAGGGTCAGCGCTTGTTTGGCGAGAGCCACGAGCAGGAGCTCCAGCAGAAAGTAAGCAGTCTTCCGAAGGATATCGAGTGGCATTTCATCGGCCATCTGCAAACGAATAAGGTGAAGTTCATAGCCCCTTACATCTCTATGATTGAGGCTGTGGACTCCATGAAGCTATTAAAGGAAATCAACAAGCAGGCTTTGAAGAACGACAGAGTCATCAAGGTGCTGCTGGAACTGCATATTGCAGAGGAAGAAACAAAATATGGACTGACCTTAGATGCCTGTCGCCAGCTATTGGAAGATGGCGAATGGAGGCAATTGGAGAATGTGCGTATCTGCGGATTGATGATGATGGCCTCGAATATAGATGATGAAAAGCAGATTGCCAAAGAGTTTGACATGGCTGCGGATTTCTTTGATGAGGTGAAAGAAAAATACTTCAAGGCTGACGATAGTTTCTCTGAACGCTCATGGGGAATGAGCCATGACTATCAGATAGCCGTTCAGCACCGCTCCACTTTGGTAAGAGTAGGCACCTCTATATTCGGTCCTAGGGTTTATTAAGATAACTTCCGATTTGCCGAAAGATAACCACGTGTTTTGCTGTGAATTACTTTTTACGATGCAAAACAACTTGTTTTACCTAACAAAATAGACTGAATTGTTCAACAAAATAGACTAAATTGCCAGACAAAACAGTCTATTTTGTCAAACTAATAATGATTAAGAGCATTGCAATAGATAACCTTTTCTATCGTAGATAGCTATATTCTGCCCGAAAATCAACCTTTCAATGCCGCCGTACGAACCCTGCTCAGCGTCTCTGGAGTCATCTGCAAATAGCTGGCAACGTACACCAAAGGAGCACGCATCACTACCTGCGGCATCAGTTTACACATCTTCTGATAACGGTCTTGAGCAGCTTCAAAGCGCACAAGGTCGGCATGTACCTGCGAGAGTATCAAGCTCTCTTCCAATATCTTACGGTATAATATTTGGATATTCGAGTTATGCAGAGCCACTTGCTCTAGTCTTGCTTTTGGCAAAGCATATACCAAAGTCGGCTCCAAAGCCTCTATCTGCAAACGAGTAGGCTCTTCTTTGAAGAGACTTTCGATACACATCACGATGCCTCCTTCGACAGAAAGGTGCTCCGTAAGCTCTTTGCCGTTCTTAAAATAATACTGTCTGACCAGTCCTCGAGCAATATATAAGATGTCTTTACAAACATCTCCTTCCGATAGAAGCATTTGTCCCTTCAGATATTTACGAGGGACTAAGATGCTCTCAAGTACATCCAGCTCGTCATGAGTCATGGTACTGTACTTTCGTGCTAATTCTCTTGCTATGTCTCGAGTTGTGTTGAATATTTCCATGGATTAACCTCCTTTTCCTATTATATCATGTTTTACTAGTCTAACTTCAATACAGCAAGAAAGGCTTTTTGTGGAACTTCCACATTACCAATCTGCTTCATACGCTTCTTTCCTCGCTTTTGCTTCTCAAGAAGTTTCCTCTTGCGGCTTACATCACCGCCATAACATTTTGCCGTAACGTCCTTTCGCACCTGTTTTACAGTCTCACGGGCCACTATCTTAGCGCCGATAGCCGCCTGAATGGCGATATCAAACTGCTGCCGAGGTATCAAATCCTTCAGCTTCTCACACATGCGTCGGCCTAAAGTGACGGCATTATCCTGATGAGTCAGCGTCGATAAGGCATCCACAGGCTCTCCATTGAGCAGGATGTCAAGCTTTGCAAGCTTGGAAGGACGATAACCATCAATATGATAATCAAAAGAAGCATAGCCCTTGCTGATGCTCTTGAGCTTGTCATAAAAGTCTATAACGATTTCCCCAAGGGGAAGCATAAAGTGCAATTCTACACGGTTTCCGCTTACATATTCCTGATTGATGAGTTCGCCACGTTTATCAAGACAGAGCTTCATGATAGGACCTATGAAATTGGTAGACGTGATAATGGACGCACGGATATAAGGTTCCTCGATGTGCTCTATCAAAGTCGGATCTGGCAACCCTGACGGATTATGCACCTCCTTGCCCTCTCCATGCTTGTCATAAACCATATAACTCACATTCGGCACAGTGGTTATCACGTCCATATTGAACTCGCGGTCAAGCCTTTCCTGCACGATTTCCATGTGCAGAAGTCCCAAAAAGCCGCATCGGAAACCAAATCCCAAAGCGACGGAAGACTCTGGCACAAAGGTGAGAGAGGCATCATTGAGTTGCAATTTCTCAAGCGAGGTCCTCAAATTCTCGTATTCCGAAGGGTCTATCGGATAGACTCCGGCAAACACCATAGGTTTCACTTCCTGGAATCCGGATATCGCCTTGTTGCAAGGAGTATCCACATGGGTGATGGTATCACCGACTTTCACCTCCGTGGCATTCTTTATGCCGCTGATAATATACCCTACTTCACCTGTTCCAAGTTCATTTCTTGGAATCATATCCATCTTCAACACCCCGACTTCATCTGCCGTATATTCCATCCCGGTATTGAAGAATTTAACGTCATCGCCTTTCTTTATAGAGCCATTCACTACCTTGCAAAGGGTGATGATGCCACGGAAACTATTGAAAATAGAGTCAAAGATGAGGGCTTGCAACGGCGCTTTAGGGTCGCCGACAGGAGCGGGAATGCGATGGACAACGGCTTCCAAGATGTCAGGAACTCCCTCTCCAGTCTTCCCGGAGGCCCTAAGAACATCCTCCGGCTTACATCCAAGCAGGTCGACAATCTCATCTTCCACCTCGTCAGGCATTGCCGAAGGCATGTCGATTTTGTTGATTACCGGAATAATCTCCAAATCGTGCTCAATGGCCATGTATAGATTGGAAATCGTCTGAGCCTGAACACCTTGCGTAGCATCCACTACCAGCAGTGCTCCTTCACATGCCGCAATGCTTCGCGAGACCTCATAAGAGAAGTCGACATGTCCCGGAGTGTCAATCAAATTCAGTATATAGGCATCCCCATCCTTAGCTTTATACTCCATTTGGATGGCATGGCTCTTGATGGTGATACCTCTTTCGCGCTCCAAATCCATATCATCGAGCATCTGACCTTCAGTTATCTGAATAGTCTTCGTAAACTCCAAGAGGCGGTCAGCCAATGTGGATTTACCATGGTCAATATGTGCAATAATACAGAAATTTCTTATGCGCTCCATCTGTTTTCACTTTCTTTAAGGCGCAAAGATAGTGATTTTTTCGCAAAATCTTTTTATCTTTGCACAAAATAAACTTGAAATATGAAAAAAATAGTTATAATTTTGTTTTCAGTTTTGATATTTTCAGCCTGTCATGAGAGCCTGGAAGACCGTGCAGCAAGGGAAGCAAAGGAGTATACGCAACGTTATTGTCCTACTCCCGTAAATAATTTTACACGCACTGACAGTGTCGTTTTTGAGAAGCCTACGCGTACCTATCATTATTATTGCACCTTTTCCGATAAACTGGATGATGCGAAGATCATCAATGTAAATCGTTCCCAAATTCGTGAAGGGCTATTGAAAGGCATCAAGGAATCCACAGATATCAAGGCTTACAAAGAGGCAGGATTCATCTTCGAATATACCTGTCGCTCCGCCAAGAACCCTTCTCAGATTCTTTTTGACGACAAGTTTTCTGAAAAGGATTATCATTAAGTAAAGTAAAAGATGGCTTTCTATCCTCTAAAAAGCCATCTTTTATCGCCTGAAAGACGGTCTTTTACCCTGTAAAAAGCCGTCTTCTACTTTACTTGCCTTGATCGAGCATCTCGAGAGCACGCGCCAACTGATCAGGACAACTTGTCCCCTTGCTTCCGCAAAGGATGCCTTTCAGCTTGTCTTTCACCATCGTGGCATCCATTCCCTTTACCAGTTTCATGATGCCATGGGTGTTGCCTTCGCAACCTCCGATAAACTCTACGCTCTGAATGATATTGTTATCATCGACATCAACGTTTATCTGTCGGGAGCAAGTGCCTACAGTCTGATACTCAATGTGCTTCATTCTTCGCCTTCATCCTCGGATTCATCCGGCTTCATATTCGTGTAGACATTCTGCACGTCATCGAAGTCTTCAAGCCTCTCCACCATCTTATCGATGGTCTCACGCTGCTCTGGAGTGACATCCTTCAAGTCGTTTGGGATGCGGGTAAACTCTGCACTGGTGATTTCAAATCCGTTATCCTCAAGGTATTTCTGGATATCACCAAAGCTGGTAGGCTCTCCGTAAATGGTAACCTCACCTTCCTCGTCATCCACATCATAGTCATCATCCACACCGAAGTCGATAAGGTTGAGAATCAGGTCATCCATATCAAGACCTTCTTTCTTCTTGAAAGTGAAGATAGCTTTATGGTCAAAGAGAAAACTCAATGAACCTTGAGTGCCCAGATTACCATTGAATTTGTTGAAAATGCTACGCACATCAGCCACTGTACGAGTGGTATTATCCGTCAAAGCATCCACAAACACAGCGATTCCATGAGGTCCATATCCTTCATAAGGTACCTCTTTATATTCGCTCTGATCTTTTCCCATCGCGTTCTTGATGGCGCGATCAATATTATCCTTAGGCATATTCTCACGCTTGCAAGTAGCGATGATGGCACGGAGAGTAGGATTGTTTTCCGGTTCCGGTCCTCCTGCTTTCACTGCAATAGCGATTTGTTTGCCTAACTTCGTAAACGTACGGGCCATGTGACCCCATCTTTTCAGCTTTGTAGCCTTACGATATTCAAATGCTCTTCCCATTGGGTTTGAATTTTATTATCGGAGCTCTGCTCCCAATTTATTTTTTATACTATTAATCAATTTTGTCATAATGGCGTCAATGGCCTTGTCATTGAGGGTCTTGGTGTCATCTTGGAGAATGAAATTCACGGCATAGCTCTTCTTGCCTGCTGGCAGATTCTTGCCTTGATAGACATCGAAGAGCTCTACTTTCTTCAGCAGTTTCCGCTCTGCTTGTCGTGCCACTTCCACCACTTGAGCAAATTCCACATTCTCATCTAACAATAATGCGAGGTCTCGACTTACTGCCGGATACTTTGATATCTCCTGATATTCAAGCTTATTCTTACGGATGGCCTTCATCAAAGCTGTCCAATTGATTTCTGCAAAATAGACTTCTTTGTCGATGTCCATTTGCTTCTGCATCTTATGAGAAAGGATTCCAAGCTCTGCGATGAGCTTCCCGCCACGATTTTTAATGGCCAGCCCTTTCGAGAAAACATTGTTATCACTATGCTCAGTGACAACTGCGCCTTCCTCAAGACCTACTCTGCGGAAGACATTCTCTACATAAGCCTTCAACTCATAGAAACTACTGTCTTCATCAGGGTGTGCCCATGAGCCTGTCACCCGTTGTCCTGTCACCCATAATCCAAGGTGATTCTCCTCGGTATAAGCCTTCGCAGGATTCTCTACATCATGCTTTTCAGGACTGAAATGATAGCAGTTGCCAAACTCAAAGAACTTCAGATTGGAATTCTTTCGATTGGCATTGCGCACGATACTCTCAAGACCACCGAAGAGAAGGGTCTGTCGCATCACGCCAAGGTCTGCACTCAGAGGGTTCATCACCTTGACGGTGTTCTCCCAAGCATAATGATTCAACCCGGCATTCTCATAGTAAGCGACCTTCGTGAGACTGTTATTCATAATCTCATTAAAGCCACATCCCACTAATTGCTCACCTATCAGATTGGCTATCTTGTATTCTTTGTCTTCCTCACCTTGCACGGTAAGGGATGACTTCAATTGTGAAGGAATCTCCACATTATTATATCCATAGATACGAAGGATGTCTTCCACCACATCGCAAGGACGCTGAACATCCACGCGATAACCAGGGATAATGAGGTCAATACCCTTTGCATCCTCGTTTACAATCTTCATTTCAAGACTCTCGGCAATGCTCTTGATAGTTTCATGTCCTATTGCCTTGCCTATCAGGCGGTCGCAATATTCAAAGTCGAGGCGCACCTTCGCCTCCTCCATCGGATTCGGATAGACATCCTTAATCTGCATGGAAACCTTGCCACCAGCAAGTTCCTTGCAAAGAATAGCAGCCTGTTTGAGGGCATAAATAATGCCGTTAGGGTCGATGCCACGTTCAAAACGATAACTGGCATCTGTACTCAAACCATGTCGGCGGGCACTTTTGCGTATCCAAGTCGGATGGAAATAGGCGCTCTCCAACACCACATTCTTGGTTGTCTCATAAGTTCCGGAGCCTTTACCACCGAAAATTCCGGCAATACACATCGGCTCCTCCGCATTGCAAATGCTCAAATCATGCTCACCAAGGGTATGTTCCTCCCCATCGAGAGTCACGAACTTAGTGCCTTCCGGTTGCGTGCGCACCACGATTTTGTGGCCTTTCACCATGTCGGCATCAAAGCAGTGCATTGGCTGACCATAAGCCATCATGATGTAATTGGTAATATCCACGATGTTATTGATTGGGCGAAGACCAATCACTGAAAGTCTGTCTTTCAGCCACTGAGGGCTTTCCTTCACCTCACAATCCGTAATACTCAAGCAAGCATAACGTTTGCAAGCCACCTGATTTTCTATCTCCACGTCGATAGGCATCGTCTCATTATCCACCTTGTAAGCATCACAAGTAGGACGATGCAGGCTTGTCTGATAACCATTCTGCTTCAACCAAGCATACAAATCACGTGCTACTCCATAATGAGAAAGGGCATCTGAGCGATTGGCGGTAATGTCAATCTCTATCACCCAATCACTTTCCAAATGATAATATTCGGCGGCAGGCGTGCCTACAACGGCCTCTTCCGGCAATACGATGATGCCCGCATGGTCAGTACCGATACCGATTTCATCCTCCGCACATATCATGCCGAAACTCTCGACACCACGAAGTTTAGATTTCTTGATGGTAATCTCCTTGTCGCCATCATAGAGTACACAACCTAAATCAGCCACGATGACCTTCTGTCCGGCTGCTACATTGGGCGCTCCACATACGATTTGCTGCGGCTCTCTCTTACCGAGGTCCACCGTCGTAACGTGCAGATGGTCGGAATCAGGATGCTGCTC
This sequence comes from Prevotella sp., assembly GCA_022641735.1. Classification (GTDB taxonomy): domain Bacteria; phylum Bacteroidota; class Bacteroidia; order Bacteroidales; family Bacteroidaceae; genus Prevotella. The sequence continues at coordinate 21,963 of JALCDQ010000001.1, forward strand.
ACAAGTGAGCACTTTACCCACATAGAGCCCTTTGAGCCCTCCCTTGATAGCCTGAACTTCCTCCAAGGCGTCTACTTCAAGGCCTGTAGAGGTCAGCGCATCAGCTGTTTGCTGCGGTGTAAGGTCGAAATCGACATACTCTTTAAGCCATTTATAAGAAATATTCATTATAATGATTTTTATATTTATTCAGATATTGTTTCTAAAACCGTGCAAAATTACAAAAAAAAATGCATACAACAAAGACTCCTCTTTAATTTTTAGCACATATAACAAGCAATTCTTTATTTTTTTCGTTATAGTCTTTCTAAAATCCGAAAAATATTTCTTATATTTGCAAAGTGAATCTAAATTTAACACCAGAATAACTATGAGACTTAGCGGAAGAAGAGAAAGTGAGAACGTAGAAGACCGTCGAGGCATGTCAACAGGTGCAAAAGCGGGTATAGGAGGCATTGGCGGCATCATCGTGATTGCGCTGATGACCTTATTGTCAGGCGGTAATCTGACAGATGTTATCGGTAATGTGGTGCAGAATCAGTTGCAAGGACAGGTGGTAGAACAGCCTTCCGGTGGGGAAAAGGAATTCTCTCAGGAAGAACAAGAGGCCGCCGAGTTCTCCAAACAGATACTCGCTTCCACGGAAGACATCTGGACTGCCCAATTTCAGGAACATGGAATGAAATATACCTACCCTACTCTCGTGCTCTTCACGGGGGCTACGAAGACGGCTTGCGGTAATGGTTCTGCTGCCATGGGACCTTTCTATTGCTCGGGAGACCAAAAACTTTACCTCGATTTGAGTTTCTTTTCCACTATGACTACATCGCTTGGCATGGACATCAAAGGCAAGGATTCCTTTGCATATGCTTATGTGATTGCCCATGAAGTGGGGCATCATGTGGAATATCTGCGTGGCATTTTGGATAAAGCCCATCAAAAAATGAGCACGCTGAATACTACTGAAGCCAACAAACTCAGCGTAAAACTGGAGCTCTTGGCGGATTATTATGCTGGCTGTTGGGCACATTATGACAATGAGCAATATCAAAGTTTAGAGGATGGTGACATAGAGGAAGCCATCGGTGCTGCCGAGAAAATCGGCGACAACTACCTGCAAGAGAAGGCTCAAGGCTATTCTCAACCTGACACTTTCACCCATGGAACCAGTGCTGAACGCATGAAATGGCTGAAACTGGGCTTGCAAACAGGCGACTGGGACACGACCACCTTCGAGGAAGGCGATTTGGATTAAACCTATTATAAAACCTTATAAAAGAATTACAATATGGATAAATACACGCTTATCATCATAGCAGTCATCGTCATAGCGATGGCTCTAATCGTCTATCTGATTATCAAATTGAAGAACAATAAGGCGGAGATAGTCTCCAATGTTCAATCTGACAAGGAAACTGAGGATGCTTATATCGAGGACTGTATAGCGCAATATGGACAACCGGAAGACATCATTATGACTTCTTCCATCGTCAGTACAGCCCCCAGTAAGCCTGTTCTCGTTTACCCGAACTTCCTCCTCATCAATGGGCTGAATATCGAAAAGAAGGCCATTACGGACGTTACTTTCAACAATAGTGCCAACCCCTATGTGAATAACGACTATCAAATCGTCATTCTCACCTCCTTGCCTGACCATGCGGAAATCAACATTACGATAGGCAATGACCTTGAAATGGCACGCAAAACCGCTGAGGAAATCCGTGCATCATTAGTTTCATAGAAGGTCAGATAACCCTCTATCCCCCTTAAAAGTCGGTGAAGTCATCACCGACTTTTTTGTTTTATGCCACTTGCTTACCGCACAATCAGGTGTCGCAAACCTTTAAAATATGGAAGCGAGCCTTCAACCATTCCCGTCCTCTGACGATAGTACGCCGCTTGATTTTAAACCAATATGTGAAAAAATAACACTTTTCCAAATCCTTCTTGCAAATATCCGCATACATAGAGAGGAACACATTCAACTCCATAGGCTTCAAATCAAGCCGTTCCATGGTGCGCATTTGCTGCGCTAAGTTGGTCTTTCCCCACTCCATTCGATTGATATCGACCAGTGCAAAATGATAATTTCCCGCCTCTTCAGTGACCATGATATTGGAAGAATTAAAGTCTTTATCAATGATACCTTTCTTAAAAAGACTCATGGAAAACATTGCGAAATCGTAAGATAATTTCTTTAAATCCTCCTTTGGCATATCTGTACAAAGCGATTTAAGCGTTGGTTCCTTCAGATACTCGGAAACAAACCACCCTGTGTCATACAAGCCCCATCTCTTTTTGACGATATAGGCTATCGGAGTAGCTGTATCCACGCCCTTCTTCTGAAGTTTCAAAGCATTGTAAAAGGCCCTTTCTGGCTTGCTTTTGCGGATGAAACTATAGACTATGCAATTAAAAAAAGTAGGCCGTTTGTATCTTTTGATGACCATCTTTTTGTCTTGAAAATGCGTAAGGACCACCTGATTACGGTCCTTGCAGAAGACTTTATCTACTGTAAACATCTCTTCAGGGATGGCGTGTATCCATGATTCCAAACCCTGATAATCTTTATTAATAAGAAACTTCATCATTGTATTTTGTAATTTTTCTTCGTAATAAGGGTCACATGATTGATAAAATCTTGTGTATAATGCTTATCTTTCAAAGGATGCTTATTGTCATCATAAGTCGCAATATGCAGGGTATCGACCTGCCGAAGCAATGAAGGCGACAAATAACAACTGGCAGCATGATGACTGACAAGAGCCAAAGGCAGATGCGTCAACACTATTTTACTCGATTCCACATCAAGAGGCAGTATCTTTCGATTGGCCTCATAGACCAGTTCTATACGCATTTCCTCACGCGCTGGATGATAGAAAGGAACGTCCTTAACGATTGACTTTTCATTGACATGACTGATACTATATTGATGAGGATTAGAGAATACATTGCCGATAGCCTTCAAGCAGAAGCATTCTGCTACCATAAACAACATTCCGACACCGACAGCCAGCCTGAAAGGCCGCTTCTTTCGGGTGGCAATAAACAGCCAAATGCCCGTTATAATGAATAAAAGACAGGAGCAAACCGTATTCCATTCATTATGCAAAATGCCCGTTATGGAGATTGCAAAACCAGCTCCAATGGAAAGAACACCTATCAAATATCCATTACATTTATATACTATTTTCTCCCATTTGTCATCCCCTTTTGCACAAGTCATCAGCATATAGGCCACACAAACGGCACAAGGTGCCATCATCGGAAGCAAATAACGGAACTTCTTTTCGGGCATAAAGGAGAGCAAGACCAAAGCGGAAAGCGTCCATACCATGAAAAATCCGTACACATGAGGTTGTTTTGTGCGTGATTTCCAATAAGGATAAAACAGACTTGCAGCCATCAAAACCGTCCAAATACCTGTCTCCGTGAAGAAGCGCCAATAGTAAAACCAAGGGCGCGTATTATGCGATGACCAGTTGCCAGACTCCTTTGCCATCACCGCTTTCACGGCAGTAGGCTCAAAGGTCAACAAATAGAGATACCACCAACCGCCAATGACGATGGCAAGCAAGACCATGAGCAGGATGCCACCCCATTTACCTTTAAGAGAGGGCCGCTTGTAAAACAACCCCGCAATGATGGCCGGCAAGAGCAACGCATAGAATGCTACAGGTCCCTTTGAAAGGAAAGAAAGCCCCATGAAAAGCCCTGCCAGAGGAAACCATTGCCATTGATAGCGATTCTCATCAGTAACTCCTCTCACGAGAAAATAGATAGCACCCATCATGAAAGCATGACAATAGATGTCCCAAGTGGCTGTTCTTCCCATCAAAACCACTTGATACATCGTCAGAAAAACTATTGTGACAAGAAGCGAAAAATCAATATCCTGTGTGAAAAATCTTACCAAAAGGAAGAGAAAGGCTACCCATACGATGCCCATCAAAGCCGCTGCGCAACGCTGGGCAGACAAACTATTCGGGCATAGAATCTCAACGGCAGCACCAACCCAAGTAGGCAACGGCGGTTTTTCCAATCGCAGTTCTCCATTCATAGTGGGAACTAACCAGTTGCCCTCCTTTACGATTTCACGTGCAGTCACAATGTTCCGACTCTCCATAATATCAGTGGGAAGAGCGGAATTATTTGCAAAAAACGTGACAAACACGAGTAATATAACAAAGAAATATTTACGTTTATCCATATTCAAAGCCTGCTGCTTCAGTTTTAAAAACCATCCTATCATGACGGATTTTCAAGTTATGCAAAGGTAATTGATAATTTCAGACTTGAAATGTTTAAAAAGTAAGCAAAAATGTTCTTTTTTTATGGTATGTCCAAAAACGAACACTTTCAACTACTTTTTGAACGTTTTATCAGGTGCATTTTAAAAGATAAGCTGCTGCAATTTGATTGAATAGGACTAAGATAAATAAGAAATATCGACCAATCAATTATCTTGCATAATATACGGAATAATGTATATTTATGCAAATGATGATTGTCTATTTTGTAAAAGATGGCTTTTTACCTGCCTATTAACGGTCTTTTACAGGGTAAACAGATACCTTTTACAAGGTAAATAACGACCTTTCAGAAAGTAAAAAACGGTTGTTTACCCTCGCAAAAGTCATCACAAAGAGGAAAAATCAAAATTTTCAAAAAGGCCGACTGTCGTAAAGGCACTTTTAAGACACGACAAGACACTTTTCATTTTTACCTTCACTGTATGAAGCCTCATCATTTTCCGACGAGCCTATAAGAAACGTATTTTATGCAAAAATTCGCTCTGAATATACAGAAAGATAGTGTTCTGTTTTACTGCTTCATATATTCAGCACACATCTCAGCGCATCTTTCCCCATCAACACCTGCTGAAACGATGCCTCCGGCATAACCTGCACCCTCGCCGCAAGGGAACAATCCCTCGATGCGCACATGCTGCAAAGTCTCTCTATCACGAAGAATCCGGACGGGTGAAGACGTTCTCGTTTCCACGGCAATCAGCGTTGCATCATTCGTCAAGAAACCATGTGCATACTTGCCAAAGGTCTTGAAGCCATCCTGAAGTCGCGTCACAATGGGCTTTGGCAGCCAAAAATGGAGAGGAGAAGAGATTAATCCGGGTGCATAACTGGAGCGTGGAAGGTCATAAGAGAGCTTATTGCCCACAAAATCGACCATTCTCTGCGCCGGCGCAGTTTGTTGGAAGTTACCCTGTTGCCAGCAGTCTTCCTCCAATTTTTCCTGATATCGCAACATGCGCAGATTGTCCTCACCTTCCACATCTTCAGGATGCAACTCCACAACCATGCCTGAATTGCTCCATTGAGTGCCTCTATTGGAAGGGCTCATGCCATTTACGACTATCTGTTTAGGCCCTGTGGCAGCCGGAATCACAAAGCCTCCAGGACACATACAGAAACTGTAGACCCCTCGGTTTTCCACTTGCGTAACGAAACTATACTCCGCTGCAGGGAGGTATTTGCCACGCCCTTGACGGTTATGATATTGAATTTGGTCAATCAACAATGCCGGATGTTCCAATCTGACACCAACGGCAATGCCCTTCGGCTCTATCTCCACCTTTGCATCTTCTAAATAACGATAGACATCACGGGCGCTATGACCGGTTGCCAAGATGACAGGTCCGCGAAAAGAAAGCTGTTGATTGTCAGGCAGATGCACGGCTTCCACACCCACAACCTTATCCTTTTCGAGAATCAAGGATGTCATTTTCGTCTCAAAATGCACCTCACCCCCACTCTTGAGGATGGTGTTGCGCATGTTCTCTATCACTCCAGGAAGTTTGTCAGTGCCAATGTGTGGGTGGGCATCCGCCAATATCGAAGTGGAAGCGCCATGCTGACAGAACACGTTGAGAATCTTATCCACAGAGCCTCTCTTCTTTGAACGGGTGTAGAGTTTTCCATCCGAATAAGCTCCGGCGCCACCTTCTCCAAAGCAATAATTAGACTCTCCATCCACCTTTTGCGTCTTCGTGATGAGAGCAATGTCCTTCTTGCGCTCGTGAACATCCTTTCCACGCTCGAGAATGATGGGCTTGAAGCCCAATTCTATCAGCCTTAAAGAGGCAAAAAGACCACCAGGACCCTCACCGATAACAAGTACTGGGGGCTTATCCGATACCGACGGATACTCCGTTTTCTGATAAGCCTCATCTTGAGGAAACTCATTTATGTAGACACGCACTTGCAAATTCTCATAGATAGTACGTTGACGGGCATCGATGGAGCGCTTCAACACCCGCACATGCTTTATGGTGCGGACATCCAAACCCTTATCTTCAGCGATGAAATCGATGACTCCCTGCTCCGAAAAAGCCTGTTGTGGCAATAGCCTCAGTTGATATTCTTGTATCATAGTCTTTATCTTTTAATGTTTCATTACAATCCCATAGCATTTTAAACAGAAAACGAAAGGACTGTAAGAAAATTCAGCGCAAAATTACAAAAATTATCTCAAACCTGCGTGTTTTTCCTATTCTTTTATTACCTTTGCCCTCAAGTTTTGCCATAACCCTCTCGTATTGGGAATGGCGAGATAATAAAATCGTTAGTAAAATGAAAGTAATGAAATTCGGCGGGACATCTGTTGGTTCCGTTTCAAGCATCAGAAACTTGAAGAATATTGTAGAGAGAGAAGTGAAGCACCAGCCCATTATTGTGGTAGTGAGTGCTTTAAGTGGGATAACGGACCAGCTCATTGCAACCGCAAATGTAGCTCTTTCGGGGAATGAAAACTGGAAAGACAGCTACGAGAAGATGAAGGAAAGGCATCAGAAGATGATAGATGCCATCATCGACAACAATCTTGATCGTGAGATATTAGTAAATAAGGTGGACACGCTCTTCGAACAATTGCGCTCTATCTATTATGGTGTATACCTTATCCATGATTTAAGCGAGAAGACCATGAACGCCATCGTCAGTTATGGAGAACGTCTTTCGTCACAGATTGTGTGTACGCTTATCCGCGGTTCTAAGCTCATGGACTCCCTGGAATTTATCAAAACAGAGCACCGAAGCAATAAGCAAATGCTCGACAGCGACCTTTCCAACAAGTTGGTGAAAGACGCTTTCAGTGAAATGCCACGTGTTTCTGTAGTACCGGGCTTCATTGCCACCGATAAGAATACAGGTGAAATCACCAATCTGGGACGAGGAGGAAGTGACTATACATCCTCTATTATCGCTGCTGCCCTTGATGCCGAGATGCTCGAAATATGGACAGATGTCGACGGATTCATGACTGCCGACCCGAAAGTCATCAAGACTGCATACACCATTAATGAGTTAAGTTATGTGGAGGCAATGGAACTTTGCAACTTCGGCGCTAAGGTTATCTACCCTCCTACCATATATCCCGTTTGCATCAAGAACATTCCCATCAGGGTCAAGAACACTTTCAATCCTGAAAATCCGGGAACTATCATCAAGGATAAGATAGAAGATGACCGCAAAGCCATTAAGGGTATATCCAGTATAAGCGGCACTACGCTCATAACGGTAACCGGTCTTTCAATGGTCGGAGTACGAGGAGTCAACCGACGAATTTTTACTACTCTTGCTAATAACGGTATCTCTGTGTTCATGGTTTCACAGGCTTCTTCCGAGAACTCAACGTCTATCGGCGTGCGCGATGAAGATGCCGATGATGCCGTAAGAGTGTTGAATAAGGAGTATGCAATGGAAATTGAAACCGGTGCCATGTTCCCTATGCATGCTGAAAGCGGACTTGCAGCTATCGCCATTGTGGGTGAAAACATGAAACACACACCGGGTATAGCAGGTAAACTCTTTGGAACATTAGGACGAAGTGGCATCAGCGTCATCGCTTGTGCACAAGGTGCATCAGAGACAAACATATCTTTTGTGGTGGATGGGAAATACCTTCGCAAGTCCCTCAATGTACTGCACGACTCCTTCTTCCTGTCTGAATACAAGGTACTCAACCTCTTTATATGTGGTGTAGGAACCGTGGGAGGAAAGCTCATCGAGCAGATTCGCTCGCAATATGATAAGTTGAAGAAGAACTCGCAATTGAAGTTGAACGTCGTGGGAATCGCCAGTTCAAAGAATGCTATCTTCAATCGAGATGGTCTTGACTTAGATAATTACAAGGAGCAACTTAAGCTTTCAGAGCCCAGCAACTCAATGTTGCTGAGTGAGAACATCATCAACATGAACATCTTCAACAGTGTTTTTGTGGATTGCACAGCAAGCAAAGACATTGCCGCACTATATCAGTCGTTCTTAGAACATAACATCAGTGTCATCGCAGCCAATAAGATTGCGGCATCATCTGATTATGACAGCTACCTGAAACTAAAGCATACGGCCCTCGCAAGAGGAGTGAAATTCCGCTTTGAAACCAATGTTGGCGCAGGTCTTCCTATCATCGGGACGATTAACGACTTACTCCTTTCCGGAGATAAGATATTGAAGATTGAGGCTGTTCTTAGTGGAACGCTGAACTTTATCTTTAACACTATAGCCGCCGATGTACCTTTCTCCGAGACTGTACGCCGCGCAAAGGAACAAGGATACAGTGAGCCAGACCCACGAATAGACCTTAGCGGCACGGATGTCATCCGTAAATTGGTCATCTTAACACGTGAAGCAGGCTACAAAGTAGAGCAGGCTGACGTGGAAAAACACCTCTTTGTGCCTGATGATTACTTCAAAGGAAGCGTGGAAGAGTTCTGGGATAGACTGCCAAAACTAGACTCTGACTTTGAAGAAAGACGGCAAAAACTGGAGAAGGAAGGCAAACGTTGGCGCTTTGTTGCTACCATGGACCATGGTAAAACAAGTGTGGCATTGCAGGAAATAGGGCCTAATCACCCCTTCTACAACTTGGAAGGCTCTAACAATATCGTACTTCTTACAACCGAAAGATATAAGGAATACCCGATGCTCATCCAAGGATATGGAGCTGGAGCCAGTGTAACAGCTGCCGGAGTATTTGCAAACATCATGTCAATCGCTAACGTTTAAGGAGTATGAAACACGTTATTATTTTAGGCGATGGCATGGCTGACCATGCCGTAGAGAGGCTTGGAGGAAAGACTTTGCTCCAATATGCTAATACTCCCTATATGGATTTGCTTGCCAGCAAAGGACGTACAGGCAGACTGATGACCATTCCCGACGGTTTTATTCCTGGTTCTGAAGTTGCCAATACAGCCATTTTAGGTTATGATTTAAATAAGGTTTATGAAGGCAGAGGTCCATTGGAAGCTGCCTCCATAGGGTATGATATGCAACCTGAAGACCTTGCTTTGCGATGTAATATCATTTGTTTGGAAAACGGAGTGATAAAGAATCATCACGGAGGACACCTCACTACGGAGGAAGGAGATGTGCTCATCCAATACTTAAACAAAGAGTTAGGCAATGAGAAGATAAGATTTATCACGGGCATTCAATACCGCCATCTGCTCATCATCAAAGGAGGAAACAAGCATATCACGTGTGCTCCCCCTCATGACCACCCTAACGAGGTGTGGCGCGAGTTGCTTGTCAAGAGTGAACTTACCGCTGATTCTGCCGAAAACAAAGATAATGACGATGCTTATAAAGGGCATCGGTTGAGTCCGCAAGAGACTGCCGACCTGCTCAACGACTTGATTTTGAAATCGCAAAAACTGCTTACTGCCCATCCTTTCAATAAGGCACGTGCGGCAATAGGTGAGGATTTAGCCAATAGTATATGGCCTTGGAGTGGCGGATACAGGCCTTCCATGAAGACGCTGATGCAGTTGTTCCCTCAAATCAAGACCGGTTCTGTCATCTCGGCAGTAGATTTAATCCGAGGAATCGGCCATTATGCAGGGTTGCACAACATCATTGTTGAAGGCGCAACGGGGCTTTCCGACACCAATTATGAAGGTAAAGCCGAGGCTGCCATCAATGCTTTGCGCAAGGATGACTTTGTTTTTCTCCATATCGAGGCAAGCGATGAAGCCGGACACGATGGCGATTTGGACTTGAAACTCAAGACAATAGAGAACTTAGACAGCCGTATTGTGAAGCCTATCTATGAAGAAGTGAAGGATTGGAAAGAGCCTGTTTGCATCGCCGTGATGCCTGACCACCCCACTCCCGTTGAGATTCGGACGCACGTAAAAGAGCCTGTACCCTTCCTGATATGGTATCCGGGCATCCAACCTGACGATGTAAAAGATTATAACGAGGAGAGTTGCGTGCGTGGAAGCTATGGTTTACTCCGATTAAACCAGTTTATGGAAGAGTTTATGAAAATTCAATGAGCACATTATGAAATATTATAGCACGAATAAAAAAGCGCCTCTTGCCTCCTTGCATGAGGCTGTTGTCAAGGGATTAGCTAGTGACAGAGGGCTCTATATGCCCCAAAAGATAAAGGCACTTCCTAAGGAATTCTTCGACCATATACAAGACCTTACTTTCCAAGAAATAGCCTATCGTGTGGCGGATGCTTTCTTTGGAGAGGATGTGGAAGCCTCTTCTTTGAAGCAGATTGTCTATGACACGCTGTCTTTTGACTGCCCTGTTGTCAAGATAACTGACAATATTTACACGCTGGAACTCTTTCATGGACCTACCTTAGCATTTAAAGATGTGGGTGCAAGGTTTATGGCAAGACTGTTGGAATACTTCATCCGGCAGGAAGGAAAGGAACAAGTGAACGTGCTCGTAGCAACCAGCGGCGATACAGGCTCTGCTGTTGCAAACGGCTTTTTGGGAGTTGAAGGCATCCATGTCTATGTGCTTTACCCTAAAGGGAAAGTGAGCAAGATTCAGGAAAGCCAGTTTACCACGCTCGGAAAGAATATCACTGCCATTGAGGTGGATGGTGTTTTCGACGACTGTCAGGCCTTAGTGAAGAACGCATTTATGGATGAAGAGCTCAATAATCACATGAAACTGACCTCCGCAAACTCCATTAATGTGGCGCGATTCTTGCCGCAAGCCTTCTATTATTTCAATGCTTACGCCCGCATGAAGCAATTGGGGAAGGCTGAAAACATGGTGATGTGCGTGCCAAGTGGCAACTTCGGCAATATCACCGCCGGTCTTTTCGGCCATCAAATGGGACTTCCCATCAAGCGTTTCATCGCTGCCAACAATGCCAACGACATCTTTTATAAGTATCTGCAAAGCGGAAAATATGAGCCGAAAGCCAGCTTACAGACCATTGCCAACGCAATGGATGTGGGCAATCCGAGTAACTTTGCGCGCATATACGACCTCTATGGAGGCCGCCATGACTTGATTACCAAGGATATCAGCGGGGCTACTTACACCGATAAAGAAATCCGCGAGGCCATCGCCAGTTGTTATCAAGCCACCGGATATATCCTTGACCCTCATGGTGCCTGTGGCTATCGGGCATTGAAAGAAGGACTGAAAGAGGGAGAAACAGGCGTCTTCTGTGAGACGGCACACCCTGCTAAATTCAAGGAAACAGTAGAGTCAATCATCGGAAATGAAGTTAAAATCCCTGCCCGACTGGCTGCTTTCATGGCCGGAAAGAAGCAAAGTATCGAGCTCAAAAATGACTTTTCCGAATTCAAGGCATTATTACTCGGAGAATAAAAGATAATCTCTTGCGAAGTAAAACAAGTTGTTTTGGTGAGTAAAACAAGTTGTTTTGGTAGGTAAAACAAATTGTTTTGCTTTGTAAGTAACGGCTGTTTACATTCCCATTCATTACGAATAGTTTTCCAATAGGTTATTTCAAGGGAAATGGAAGGTAATCTGAAGAGATGGAGAGGGCCTCAAGGCCTATAGATTCAAGCAATGTTCACCTTGATGAAATAATTTTGCAAACTATTTGAAAAACAAAAAACGAGGCATTTGTAAAAAAGTGAAAGATAAAAAAGCAGCATGAAATCAAAGTGAAAGACAAAATCGGAGAAAAACGCAAAAGTGGCAAAACGAGGCATTTCGCATCATTTTTTCAGAAGAATAAAATCATTTAAATACTTGCAAATCCACATTATTTTTATTATATTTGCACAATAATAACATTTCTGTAAATCTAAGTTGCAACTATGATATATATCGCACTTCCGGATTCTAAACCGAGATTGCTGCCTTTCTATCTCGCCATGGAAGAATATATCGCTCACCAAAATCATGATGACGACTGTTTCTTCATGTGGCAAGTGCAACCTACCGTTATCTTCGGACGCAACCAGTTGATAGAGAATGAGGTAAACCTTGACTATTGCAAGGCGCATCATATCCACACTTTCCGCCGTAAGAGCGGTGGCGGATGCGTATATGCAGACATGAGCAACATCATGTTTTCCTATATAACCAAAGACGAGAACGTGAACTTCACCTTTAATAAATACATCAACATGGTGGCTTTGGTGCTCTGCAAACTCGGCATTGAGGCAAAGGCAAGCGGACGGAACGACATCCTCATCGATGGCAAGAAGGTGTCAGGCAATGCTTTTTATCACATTCCGGGACGTAGTATCGTGCATGGAACGATGCTTTATGACACCAATATGGAAAACATGGTGGGAAGCATTACGCCAACTGATGAGAAGCTTGTCAGCAAAGGAGTGAAGAGCGTACGGCAGCATATCGCCTTGCTGAAAGACTATATTGACCTATCACTGGAAGACTTCAAGACGTTTGTAAGGAAAAATCTATGCAATAAAGAGTTGATGCTTACGGCGGAAGACATCGTCGGAATCGAAGACATCGAGCAGGAATACCTCACGCGAGAATTCATCTATGGCAACAACCCCAGATATACTCTTGTCCACCATCATCGAATAGATAATGTGGGAGATTTCGAGATTCGCATCGAATTGAAGAACAATTTAATCAAAGAAGTGAACATCATGGGCGACTATTTTCTTACGGGCGACATCGACAACCGCATTCTCAAGCCTTTGAAAAACGTGCCTTTCGAGGAACAATCCATTGCTGCCGCCCTGCCCGAAAAGGTCGATGACATCATCATGAACTTACAGAAAAACGAATTGATAAAAATGATACTAAATTCTTGATATTATGGAAAATAAAAGAACTTGTCTTTACGACAAACACGTAGCATTAGGTGCTTTGATGCAACCCTTCGGTGGTTTCGACATGCCTATTCAATATTCATCCATCATTGAAGAACATAATGCCGTAAGGCAGCATTGTGGTGTCTTCGATGTTTCCCACATGGGAGAAGTCTATGTGACGGGAAATGATGCGGAAAAATATGTTAACCATATCTTTACCAATGATATTTCCAATGCCCCATTGGGTAAGATTTACTATGGAATGATGTGTTATCCCGACGGTGGAACTGTCGATGACCTCTTGGTTTACAAGATGGGTGAGAACGAGTTTTTCATTGTTATCAACGCCGCCAACATTGACAAGGATGTCGATTGGATGCGCCAAAATGCAGAAAAATTCGATGTTGCTATCGACCATTGCTCAGAATATTATGGCCAACTGGCAGTGCAAGGACCTGAAGCAGAAGCCGTTATGGAAGAAGTATTAGGTCTTTCCTGCAAAGAATTGGTATTCTATACTGCCAAGACGCTTGAGGTAAACGGTGAGACCATTATCGTTTCGAGGACTGGCTATACAGGAGAAGACGGATTTGAAATCTATGGTTCTCATGCCTTTATCAACGATTGCTGGGATAAACTGATGGCAAGTGGCCGTTGCAAACCTTGTGGCTTAGGATGCAGAGATACCTTGCGCTTTGAAGTGGGACTGCCTCTTTATGGCGACGAGTTATCTAAAGACATTTCTCCCGTTATGGCAGGACTGAGCATGTTCTGCAAGTTTGACAAGCCGGAATTCATCGGCAAGGAGGCTCTTCTCGACCAAAAGACCAATGGCGTGAAGCTTCGTCTGCGTGGCATCGAGCTTGCTGACAAGGCTATTCCTCGTCATGGATACAAGGTTTTGAAAGATGGAAAAGAGGTTGGAGAGGTCACTACGGGCTATCGCCTTATCTCTGTGGATAAGAGTTGTGCAGTAGCACTGGTCGATGCAGCTATTAAGTTAGGTGATGAGGTTGAGGTTCAGATACGCAAAAAGACCTTCCCTGGCACCGTTGTAAAGAAGAAATTTTACGAAAAACATTATAAAAAATAAATATTATGGCTAAAGTTATTGAAGATCTCTATTACAGTGAGTCACACGAGTTTGTAAAAGTTGAAGGCGACTTCGGCTATGTAGGTATCACCGATTATGCTCAGCACGAGCTCGGAAATGTAGTTTATGTAGACCTTCCGGATGTTGATGATGAGGTCAGTGCTGGTGAGGAGTTTGGTGCAGTGGAAAGTGTTAAAGCCGCTTCAGACCTTATCTCTCCTGTTTCCGGCACCGTTGTGGAAACCAATGAGGCCCTTGAAGACAAACCGGAGCTTATCAATGAAGACGCTTTTGCTAACTGGATTATCAAAGTTCAGTTGTCTGACAAGAGTGAACTCGATTCCTTGATGGATGCGGCTGCCTATACGGAGTTTTGTAACAAATAAAGTTATGGCTTATAAATATTTTCCTCATACTGAAGAAGACATCAAAGAGATGCTCGCCAAAATAGGTGTCGGCTCTCTGGAAGACCTTTATGCAGAAGTGCCGGAAAGCATCAAGTTGAAGCGTGACTATCAGTTGCCTGAGGCTTTGAGTGAGGTTGAAATCCGCCAGTTGTTTGATAAACTCGGAAAGAAAAACCATCCACTCACCTGCTTTGCAGGCGCTGGCGTCTATGACCATTACACTCCATCGGCAATCTCATCCTTAGTGGAACGCTCGGAATTCTTGACTAGTTACACTCCCTATCAGGCTGAAATCTCACAGGGAACGTTGCATTATATCTTTGAATATCAAAGTATGATGGCCGAACTTACTGGTATGGAGATTTCCAATGCGTCAATGTATGATGGCACCACAGCCACTGCTGAAGCCGTATTGATGGCAAATGCCGTAGCAAAAAAGTCCAATAAAGTACTCCTTTCTGAAACTATTGACCCCAAGATTCTTGCCGTTGTGAGGACTTATGCTCACTATCATGGCGTGGAACTGAAGATGATTAAGGCTACAGAGGGTATCACTGATAAGGCTGACTTACAGCAAAAAATGGAACAAGACGGCATTGCTGGAGTGGTCGTTCAACAACCTAACCGCTATGGTATCATAGAAGATTACGCAGGATATGCTGATATCTGCCATGAAAAGAAGGCTCTTTTCATCATGAATAGTGTGCCGGCTGACCTTGCTTTACTGAAAACTCCTGGAGAACTTGGTGCTGACATTGCTGTCGGCGACGGGCAATCGCTGGGCATTCCAATGAGTTTTGGCGGTTCCTATGTTGGATATATGTGTTGCACCGAAAAGCTGATGCGCAAGATGCCAGGGCGAATTGTCGGCAAAACAGTTGACCAAAAAGGACAACGTGCCTTTGTTTTAACCCTTCAAGCACGTGAACAGCATATCCGTAGGCAAAAAGCTACATCGAATATTTGCTCTAACGAGTCGCTCATGGCTTTATGGGTAACCATCTATATGAGTCTTATGGGCAAGGAAGGAGTGAAAGAAGCTGCTCAGATTTCATATGATGGAGCACATTATTTATATAATGAACTCCTCAAAAACCACCACTTCGAGGCTGCCTTCAATCAGCCTTTCTTCAATGAATTCTGCATCAAATACCATGGTGAAGGAAACATTGGAGTGGACCAATTGTTGACAAAACTTGAAGAGAATGGTATTCTTGGAGGTGTCAAAATAGCAGAAGATACTATCATGATGGCTGTTACCGAGAAGAGAACAAAAGAGGAAGTCGATCATTTAATTGCATTGTGTCATGAATAACAAACTATATGGAAATCTGATATTTGAGTTGTCCCATAAGGGCCGCAAAGGCTATACACTCCCTAAAAATCAGTTTGGGCATCATGAGATTCCTGCTGACTTGAAGAGAACTGACGACGCACAACTCCCCGAATGTGATGAGATGACCGTAGTACGCCATTATACCAACCTCAGCGAAGATAACTTCGGTGTTGATAATGGTTTCTATCCTCTCGGGTCATGTACAATGAAATATAACCCTACCATCAACGAGGAAATAGCCAGTCTGCCCGCTTTCACCAATCTGCACCCTCTTCAACCGATTGACAGTTGCCAAGGTGCATTGGAAGTAGAATATCAACTTCAGAAAGACTTAGCTGAAATCACGGGATTGAGTGACTTCACCCTGAACCCTTGTGCAGGTGCTCATGGTGAGTTGACAGGTCTCATGATTATCCGCAGTTATCATCAATCACGACATGACGACAAGCGTATCAAGGTGATTGTACCTGATTCTGCTCATGGCACTAACCCTGCTTCTGCAGCTGTTTGTGGATTGGAAGTTGTCGAAGTTAAGAGTACTGCTGACGGATTGGTTGATGTAGAAGACTTGAAACCACTATTGGGAGATGATATCGCAGCCATGATGATGACGAATCCGAACACTCTTGGACTCTTTGAAAAGGAAATCCCTGAGATTGCAAAACTCATCCATGACTGTGGAGGTTTGATGTATTATGATGGAGCAAACTTGAATCCTATGCTTGGAGCAGCACGCCCCGGTGATATGGGATTTGATGTGATGCACCTCAATCTGCATAAGACTTTCTCGACGCCACATGGTGGCGGTGGTCCTGGGAGTGGCCCTGTAGGTGTAAGAAAAGGATTGGAAGAGTTCCTTCCATCGCCTCATGTCATCAAAAATGGTGATAAATATGATGTTGTGTATGACCATTTCAATCATGTAGGGGCATTTCTTGGCAACTTCACAGTTATTCTGAGAGCTTACACCTATATATTATCTCTCGGCAAAGAGAATCTCAAGATGGTAGGTCCATTGGCTACTTTGAATGCCAACTACATCAAAGAGAGCCTGAAAGATGTATATGAGCTCCCTATCACAGGCCTTTGCAAGCATGAATTTGTCTTCAACGGACTGAAGGATAAGAGTACAGGAGTAACCACAATGGACGTTGCCAAACGTCTGCTTGACTTCGGTTATCATGCTCCAACCATCTATTTCCCACTCCTTTTCCATGAGGCTATGATGATAGAACCTACCGAAAACGAAAGTAAAGATACGATAGACGGATTCATCAATGTACTTCGGCAGATAGCAAAAGAGGCTCTTGAAGACCCTGATCTTGTAAAAGGAGCTCCCCATGATGCACCTATCTCCCGTGTGGATGATGTTTTGGCAGCCAAGCATCCTATATTAACGTATAAGCAATTAGTGAATGACAACAACTGATTTAATTATTATAGGTAGTGGACCTGGAGGTTATCGGGCAGCTCAATATGCTGCCAAAAATAGCCTCCAGGTCATTATCTTTGAAGATAAACATGCTGGTGGAACTTGTCTGAATGAAGGTTGCATCCCCACAAAGAGCCTTGTGCACGACGCTCTCATCGGCACTTCTTTTGATGTGGCCATGCAGAGAAAGAACCAAATAGCCGAGCAATTGCGCAATGGGGTTGAACTTTTGATGAAATCCCCAGGTATCCAAATGATACATTCGCACGTTTCCTTCAAAGATAAAAACACCGTTATAACGACTGAAGGAGAAGAGTTTACGGCAAAGAATATTATTATCGCTACAGGTTCTCATGCCAAATTACCCCCTATTAAGGATATTGACAGACCCGAAGTGATGACCTCTACCGAGCTTCTGAATCTCGACCATCTGCCTAAACGACTAGCTATCATCGGAGCGGGAGTCATTGGCATGGAGTTTGCCTCTATCTTCCATCGCATGGGGACACAAGTGAGTGTTTATGAATTTCTGAAAGAATGCCTGCCTGCCATGGACAAAGATTTGGCTAAACGACTGCGCAAGTCGATGGAAAAAGCAAGTATCGACTTCCACATGGGTTATAGCGTCAACTCCATTGAAGAACTTCAGGCTGATGCTGTATTGGTTGCAACCGGGCGCGGAGCCAATACCGAAGGCCTGAATTTGGAACAAGCAGGGATAGAATATGACCGTCATGGCATTTCTGTAGATGATAATATGGAGACCAACATAAAAGGAATCTATGCCATCGGAGATGTAAACGCGCGAATGATGCTTGCTCATGCAGCAACTTTCCAAGGGTTCAGAGCCATCAATCATATATTGGGTAAGACGGACAAAATCCGTTTCGATATTATGCCGGCAGCAGTGTTTACCACACCAGAGATGGCTTCTGTGGGCCTCAATGAGGAACAGGCAAAAGCACAGGAAATAGAATTTGCGACCAAGAAAGGCTTCTATCGCTCCAATGGAAAAGCTCTTGCGGAGGATGCGACAGAAGGGATCGTCAAGCTATTAGTTGACAAAGACAACAAAATCATCGGTTGCCATATTCTTGGCGCACATGCTTCCGACCTCGTACAAGAGATTGCTGCTTTGATGAACTTTGACACAACGCTCGATGATTTGAAGAATATCATTCACATCCACCCTACTCTCAGCGAGATTCTCCAAGACATTGCGCTCAATGAATAAAGGTCCTGAGAAATGCTGGTGGTGCAAGAGTGACCCTCTTTTAGAGAAATACCACGATACAGAATGGGGTGTGCCGGTACATAACGACACACTCCATTTTGAGTATTTGCTCATGGAATCCATGTCTTGCGGCTTAAGTTGGACCCTTATGTTGAGAAAACGAGAGGTATTCAGAGCATGCTTCGCAGCCTTTGACTACCATAAAATAGCCCTATTCAATGATTCTGACATTGAAAGAATCATAAATACTGAGGGTATGATACGTTCTCTCGGTAAAATCAAAGGAATCATCAACAATGCTCAAAAGTTCATTGAAATCCAACAAGAATATGGTTCTTTCGACCGCTATATATGGCACTTTACCCATGAAAAGACCATTATTTACCAGTCACATTTGGATGGTCTTTGGGAAACAAAGAATGCTCTTTCTGACGAAATAGCCAAAGATTTGAAAAAGCGAGGCTTCAAGTTCATGGGTTCCGTTATACTCTATTCCCATCTCCAAGGGATTGGTATCATCAACGACCATCAGCTTTCATGCTTTAGATATAGGCCTTTAAGTAAAAACGCAATTATCTTATAAAGAAAAAATCCCCTCCTTTATCGGAGAGGATTTTATCAATTTATCGTGGTTAAGCGGCATCTTTCAATGCTTTCTTTGTTGATTTCTTTGCCTTTTTAGCAGCTTTTTTCGCATCTTTATCTGCGTCTTTTTCTGCTTTCTTAGCTTTCTTATCAACCTTCTCTTCTGCTTTTTCTACCTTTTTCTTTGAATCTTTCTTTGTTTTTGCAATCTTTTTGTCGGCTTTTTCTTCTGTCTTTGCTACCTTCTTATCGGCCATTTTCTTTGTCTTAGTTATCTTTTCATCGGCCTTTTCTGTAGCTTCTTCCTTATCCTTCTCAGCTTTCTTAGCTACTTTTTTCTTTGTCTTTGCAATTTTCTCATCGGCTTTTTCCTCGGTCTTAGCTATCTTCTTATCAGCTTTATCCTTAGTTGCAACAACTTTCTTCTTTGCATTTTTGGCTGTAGAAGCAGCTGCAGCAGAGCCATAACAACGTGGACATGCGTGCCTTCCCATCTCCTTTGCCTTCGACATAGAAATAGAATTTACATCCTTGCAGTTCTGTAAATAACCGCAACTCTTGCTCTTATGGTAAGCTACGGCTCCACTATTCGTAGAGATATATACCGATTGAGCAGATGCTGATGTGGGTGCTGCTAGCAGCATCACAAACATCGAAATGATACCTAAAAATAAATTTTTCATATTCACTTAATCTTTAAAATTAACTGCGCAAATATAGAGTAATTCGTTGGAAAAAGCAAGTAAAATACGAAAAAAATATCTAAAATCAAGCGAAAAACTTAAAATATATCAGCAAAAGGGCTCCTACCATCACTAAAAGAATTATCGACTTGATTAGGCAACTTGCCACTTTCTTCACTACAATGACGCCTGCAATTATGGCAATCAGTACAAATACATAATATAAAAAATTACTACTCATATAAATTTTGATTTAAAAGTTGCTATTTAAAAAGTTTTCGAAATGCTACAGGAATCGATGCTTCAAACTCCATACGTTCATGCGTTATCGGATGATAAAAACAGAGAACATAGGCATGCAAGCATAAACGCCCTATCGGGTCATCACCATTTCCATATTTAACATCCCCACATACGGGATGCATCATATCCGCACTATGCACTCGAATCTGATTTTTACGCCCCGTTTCAAGGCGAAATTCAACGAGAGAATGCTCTGTTGTACGGTCAAGGACATGAAAGTGAGTGATGGCATATTTTCCTCCATTATCTATTGGAGAGGAATAAGTGACATAAGCCTTATTATCTTTGAGCCAATTGGCAATGGTGCCTTCATCATCTTCCATCTCTCCTGATACGACCGCAACATAACGTCTGTCATAGACAATATGATGCCAATCTTGCTCAAGCAATCGTTCTGTCTCCAAATCCTTTGCATAAATCATCAATCCAGAGGTGTCTCTGTCGAGGCGATGAACTACATGTGCCGTACATTTCTGACGGGTTTTGCGGAAGTAATCATCGAGTATCGTCTTGACATTCAACGAACTATGTCCGGCTGCCATGCTAAGAACACCGATGTTTTTCTCTATGACTACAAGATACTGATCCTCATAAATGAGTTTGAGATAACGACTGCGAAACTGATCATTTTTCTTTGAACGGCTTATTGAAATTTTGTCTCCAGCCTTCAACTGATAGTCAAATTGAGTTATCTGCTTACCGTTTACTTTGATGCCACGCCCTTTCAAGGTTGCCTTCAACTTGCTCTTGCTCTCCCCATTTGGGTTTGCCAAAAGCCAATCCAGCAATTGACTGGGCTCCTTTACCACATAGTGGTCATAATCATCGTTAGGTTTATTATAAAATGTTTTCATCTAGTTATTTAACTTCCGACATATAATAAGATACGCTGGTAGTGCTTCCTGCTGTCAACGAGGGCAACGTTATCGCAGCTTGATAGGTCTTTTCAGCACCGTTTACCATAGCCTTTACGGTTATCTCCATTGAGGCATAAGTAGGAAACATTACTAAATAAAGAGGATTCCCGATGTTAGCTGTTCCCGAAGGCGTAAATGTCAAGGTTTTTGAAGTTGACTCTTTGGTAATGCTCATATCCGTGAAATCATATTGGGCAGTGGTGGTAAGCCCTTCAATAGTGGCTGATTTGATGCTGTCGATTTTATTGCCATTCCCGTCCATCAACGTGATTTCGCCGATACTCATAAAGTGTTTGAGATTAGCCATTTGAGCAACTGCACCCCCAGCAGACTTTATTCTCACCGTAGTCTTTGCTTCCACAAAATCGTAATATTTATTGATAGTCGCTAAAGTACCATCTTGCCCGGATATATCCAATCGGAGAACACTATCGGAAACCACGCCCGCAAGGGAGGTGATGCCCCTGTTTCCGACCTTAGGGAAGAAGAGCCTCAAGGTGCTGCTGCTCTTGCAAGTCACCGTTCCAACGAATGCGGTGGTATCAGAAGTCATCTGCGCCGTCACCGTTTCGAAAAGATTTGCAGAGGGATTCATCAGATTAAACACCGACATCTCATCTCCGGCAGTCCATGAAAGAGGATTCGCAATGTTCTTCTGACTTATAGTCAGCGTGCGTGCTAGCAAGTTTGTGTCGGTCGTATAAGTAGTTGTAGAACTGCTCGTATAGTCATCCTTATCGGAAGAACATGCCCCCAAAATCAGTATCAAAGCAAATACGATGAGGAAAGGTCTGAATAGTTGTATATCTGAATGTTTCATTTTCGCAGATTTTAATTTACCTGCAAAGGTAAAGAATATCGAGCATACGAAAGAATAAATTCAACTAAATTTCCTTTTATTTCTACAAAACAGCCTTTTAAAGACCCTTTATCGCCCTCTCGACACTCATTCGATTTGTACGGATTTTTAACCGATTTCCGATTAATGAATATTTATGGAATATTCATTCGATTATGCATAATTATGCAATAAACGGTCGTTTAACTTGTAAACAACCGCTTTTTACCTCCTTATTAATAGCTTTTTACAGGGTAATAGATGGTCTTTTACACCCTAAAAAGCTACCTTTTACAACCCAAAAGACCCTATTTTGATGAGAAATCAGCAATATTTTGCCTTTTATATAATAGCTTTGATTGTTAACAAAGCTTAAAAACCTATCTATAATGCGCCACATTCAATTTCGAAGGACCTTACTGGCAAATTCCACCTTAGACATTATATAGAGGCTCAGAATCGATTTGCATAATTATGCATAAATATTTTTCATATTGTAAACTATTTATCAATCAATTTATAAGAAATCCTCTTTTCAGATAATATTTATAAAGAGTATGGCTCAGTTTTGCCCTATTTTTCGTAACTTTGCACCTTAAATTAAAGGAATAGACATAAATGGCACATTCGGAAAAAGAAAGAAAAACGATGACAAAAATCCTGTTTATATGCCTTGGAAACATCTGTCGGTCACCGGCTGCAGAAGGCATTATGCAACAAATGGTTGATAAGCAAGGACTCTCGGAACGATTTCTCATCGATTCCGCAGGCATCGGCAATTGGCATGCAGGTCAATTACCTGACGTCAGAATGCGTCGGCAAGGGGCTAAGCGAGGCTATGATTTCTGCCACCATGCCCGTCAATTCCGTGCCTCTGAAGACTTCCAACGCTTCGATTTTATCGTCGTCATGGATGAGGAAAACTATCGCGCCATCACCCAAATGGCACGTTCAGAAACAGAGAAACAAAAGGTTATCAGGATGTCAGATTATCTGACACTCCATAAAGCAACAACCGTGCCCGACCCTTATTATGGTGATACTCGGGATTTTGATTATGCACTTGACCTCATTGAGGATGGATGCGCAGGACTTTTGGCCGCCTTCAAGCCCGATATTCATTAGGAGAAACACCCGTCAACTGCTTGAATTTGCGGTCAAAATACGGCAGGTCGTTGAATCCGCAATGATAGCACACCTGGCTAATCTTCATCTTTCCGCCTTTAAGCAAATCCATTGCCATCTTCACCCGATATTCATTCAGATATTGCGTAAAGGTCTGCGCGGTCATCCGCTTATAGAAACTGCAGAAGTTGGAGACGCTCATCCCCACATGCGAGGCTATCTCCGGCAAGGTTATCTTGCTCCCGAAATTGCATGCCACATAAGCCTGTACCTGCACAATACGTTCCTTTTCCGCATCGTTATGCCCTTTGCTGATGATAGAAACATTATCCCCGCTGGCTATCATCTCCAATAAGAGGAGCAAGGACGACAAACGTTCAATCGGATTCTCATGCTTCATCTGCAAAAGAATCACCTTCATCTTCTGCGATTTTTCAGGCGATAAGACCAGCGCATCCTTGATGTCAAGAATGCTTTCCATCATCTCGGTAGCCTCTGGAAACAGCGTTGCCATCGACTGAAGAAGGCCTACGGGGATGGAAAGCGAGATGTTTTCAATCTGCCGGAGTGTCTTGTCGAAATACCAGCAATGAGGAATCTCCGGCGCAATGAATATCACTTCGCCGACATGAAACTCTGATGTGGTCTCTCCAATAAGTCGAGTGCCCGTGCCGCTAAGCACAATGGAGAGTTCAAAGGTTGGTTGCCGATGCAACCCAATCTGTTGAGAAGGCTTCAAACTCACATAATGATAATCGAAAGAAGTTTGTTGCATATCCGTTAAATTTTGTCCAAAGATAACGATTTTCTTGGAAATTCACACAAGAAACAGCAATTTTAATAAAATAAGACAATATTTTTAGAAGATAATCAAACTTGCTGCTTATATTTAATCTTACCTTTGCAAGCAAATTGTAAATACATGGGAACAATCGATAAAAATAATGTTTTTCTGCGCTCAAAACCGCGTTATGAAATCCTAGATGGCCTTCGCGGCGTGGCTGCTCTGCTCGTTGTAGCCTTCCATCTGTTTGAAACTTACTCAAAAGGACCGACAGATCAAGTACTCAATCATGGTTATTTAGCCGTGGATTTCTTCTTCGTTTTGTCAGGATTTGTGATTGGCTATGCTTATGACGACCGCTGGGACCGTATGTCAACGTGGAATTTCTTTAAGCGCAGACTTATCCGCCTCCATCCAATGGTCATCTTCGGGTCATTGATAGGCTTGCTGTTGTTCTACTTAGGGAGTAGTCCCAGCTTTGCCGCCATCGATAAAACACCCTGGTGGATGGTGATTCTCGTCTTCCTTTGGTGCTGTACCATGATACCTATTCCACAATCAATGGACATCCGAGGATGGGCAGAAACCAACCCGCTGAATGGTCCTACATGGTCGTTGCAATGGGAATATCTCGCCAATATCCTTTATGCTTTATTCATCCGTAAGTTGTCGAAATTCTGGCTTGCGGTATGCGTTGGCCTCTTTGCTCTTCTCACTATCAACCTTTGTTTGAATATAGATATCTTCCATGTGTTTGCTCCGCGCTCTTATGCGGCTTACACAGTCATCGGAGGATGGAGTCTTACAGCTGACCAACTGACCGTTGGCATCACCCGATTACTTTATCCTTTCTTTGCCGGATTGCTGCTTTCGCGCGTACATAAGTTAATTAAAGTGCGTGGCGGATTTTGGTGGTGCTCCCTCTTGATAGCGCTTTTATTGGTCATGCCACGCATTGGAGGAACCTCACACATGTGGATGAACGGACTTTATGAATGTGTCGCCATCCTCCTTCTCTTCCCTCTTATCGTCTCTATGGGTGCTGGAAGCAAGGTCACTGACCCACGCACGATGGCCGTATGCAAGTTCTTTGGGGAGATTTCCTATCCTATTTATATTACGCATTATCCGTTTATCTATCTCCAAATGGAATGGGTTGCCGCGCATCCCAACGTTTCTATAGGTGAGGCAATCATGATGAATGCAGGGCTGTATGTATTGATTATCTTCACGGCTTATGGCGCTTATAAACTCTATGATTTACCTGTAAGGGCATGGCTGAAGAAGAAACTCTTCCCGAAAACCAAACAACTTCAGGAAGGATAATCATCGATTATCAACCCCTTGTTATTGGATAAAATTTAACAGAATGAGTCTTTGAAACATTTGGAAATGTGATAAAAATGTTGTATCTTTGCAAACAATAAGCAATATCATAAAAAATACAACATGAAAAGACTCATTTTTATGCTCTTATCTGTATTCTTTTTTACAGGTATACAGGCACAAAACAAGAAGGCTCCACAGTTAGGGAAGGACCCAATAGATAAGGTCGTAGCGGCAATGACGCTAGAAGAAAAGGCAAAGCTATTGGTTGGCAGCAATGCTGACAAACAGTTTGCCTTCATGGCAACGAGTGCTGGAGCAACAGCGGCAATCCCTCGCTTGAACATCAAAACCACCATTCTTGATGATGGGCCGACAGGTCTTCGCATCGATACCATTGTAAAAGGAAGTGACAAAAAATATTACTGCACGGGCTTTCCGATAGCCACGCTCATGTCATCCACTTGGAATACCGCTCTCGTCAGTAAGGTCGGAGCAGCTATGGGACAAGAGATGGTGGACTATGAATGTGATATTATCTTAGGTCCGAGCCTCAACATACAACGCAATCCATTGAATGGCCGCAACTTCGAATACTATTCTGAAGACCCTGTTTTGTCAGGAAAAATCGCAGCATCGATGGTGAAAGGCATCCAGTCGATGGGTGTCGGGGCGACGATAAAGCATTTTGCTGCCAACGACCAACAGACCATGCGCATGTTCAACGATAGCCGTATGTCGCAAAGGACACTGCGCGAAATCTATCTGAAGAACTTTGAGATTGCCGTCAAAGAGGGCAATCCATGGGGCTTGATGTCCTCTTATAACTCCCTGAACGGCACTTCCGTTCAAAGCAACTATCCTTTACTGACAAGCATTTTGCGCAAGGAATGGAAATACAATGGCGTCGTGATGACCGATTGGGGTGACCCTCGCGTCACGACAGAGCAGATTCATGCCGGAAACGACCTGCTTATGGGTGGCGCAGAGAGTCAGGTGAAGGATATTATAGAAGGTGTAAAGAGTGGAAAACTCACCATGGCAGATGTGGATAGCAACGTGAAATATGTGTTGGAATACATTCTCAAAACCCGCCATTTCAAAGGCTTGACGGGCAGCAAAGACCCTGATTTGAAGGCCCATGCACAAGTGGCAAGAGAGGCAGCAACCGAAGGTATGGTGCTATTGAAAAACGACAAGGAGGCTTTGCCCTTACTGTCCAATGACTCCATAGCCCTCTTCGGCATCGGCAACTATATCTATTATGCCAATGGATTAGGGTCTGCTGACGTCAATAAACCTTATGTTGTGAACCTTCCGCAAGGGTTGAAGAACGCCCATATCTATTATCATCCCCTCATCGATAAATTCTATCAGAGTTACATAAAGACATCGAATATCCAGTTGGATGAATCCAATGAGAAGACTTGGAAGAACTGGTTCTTTGGCTATCACATGCCTTCGGAAGCCTATATCGACCCTGTTTTCATCCAACGTCGTGCCAAAGACTGCTCTAAAGCCATTATCACTATCTCCCGAAATGGCGGTGAATGCCTCGACCGTGACTATATTGAGGGTGACTATCTGCTCACTTATACGGAAAAAGAACTTATCAAAAACGTGAGCAACTACTTCCATAAGCATGGCAAAAAGGTCATTGTGGTGCTCAATACAGGTGGAGCTATGGATGTGGCAACATGGAAAGACCAAGTGGATGGCATTCTGATGGCTTGGCAACCGGGAGAAGAAGGCGGCAACGCTATGGCTGATGTTCTCACCGGAAAGGTGAATCCGTCTGGCAAATTGCCGATGACATTGGCCAATGACTACTTCGATATTCCCTCTGCAAAGAACTTCCCGCTGCACTATGTGTTCTCATGGGATGAACTCCTGCGCCCTAATAAGGAGGTGATGGCTAAGAAAAACCTCGGTTATACCAATTATGAAGAAGGTATATGGGTAGGTTACCGCTACTTCAACACCCAGCAGAAGCCCGTTGCTTATCCATTCGGATATGGCCTTTCTTATACCTCTTTTGAATATGACAACGCCAAATTGAAGAAATCGGGCAATACTTTTACGGTGACGGTGGCTATCAAAAACACCGGAAAAGTGGCTGGAAAAGAAGTCATTCAACTCTACTCCACTGCCCCGAAAGGCACGTTGGAGAAGCCTCTCCGTGAATTGAAAGGCTTCGGAAAGACACGACTTCTGCAACCTGGAGAAACCGATAATGTGGCAATGACTTTCCAATTGCGCGACCTTGCCTCCTTCGATGAGTCTCAAATGAATTGGATTGCCGATGCAGGCACTTACACTTTATCGATTGGAGCCTCAGTGGAAGACATCCGCAAAACGATTTCTTTGAAGGTAGCAAAGCCCTATATGGAGAGTGCACCCACAAGGGTTGGAAGCAAATAAAAGAGTACTCGGAGAGCTCTGAGAACTCAGAGAACTCAGAGCCCATCTTTTCTCAAAAAGTAAAAGATAGCCTTTTAGGCTGTAAAAGACTATCTTTTACGTTGCTTCTAACGGTTGTTTACCCTGTAAAAAGCCATCTTTTACATTTCAGTTGTTTTCGTTGTGGAAACCAGTAATCTCATACTGACAAAAAAACAACTATTTATAGCGTTTCTTCCATTCTTTTTCATACCTTTGCAAATGCTTTTCTAACATATCTAAATAATACAGAACATGGATAAATTCTTTTCTGACCCTTACAATCTCTCTTACATTCCAAGATTTGGTTTGTTGCTTTTTGCCATATCACCAGTGACATATCCGATAGATTGGCTTTTCTATACCATCTCTGGAGTTGTGATATTCAGTTTTCTTATGTTCATCATTTGCATGATTATCGGAAGCATAAGGAACAAATATAATTTCTCGAAGATTCTTATGGGACATCCAAAAGACAACATATATGATGTCATGATATCCATTGCAGGTGTCATTATCAACTATGCAATACCGGATGCCAATATGATATATTTATGGGTATTCTTGTTGATTTGTTCCATTCTCGAACTTATTTTTCCAAATCCGAAAGCCCTGGAAAACAAAAAGGACTCCGATATATAAGAAAGTTTCATCTTTCATTGGAAATCAACTATCAGAGAGTAAGCGAATGTAGGCCTGCTCTCTGCAAATCGTGTATATTAAATAAATAAAGTGTTTGTGCTGTTTTCTCAATTATTTTTTGTACCTTTGCACGCAATTTAAAATAAATAAGGTATAAAGAGATGTTAACACTCACTAATCTCGCCATTCAATTTGGCAAGCGAGTTCTTTACAAAGACGTAAACATAAAATTCACTCCCGGTAATATCTATGGTGTCATCGGAGCAAATGGAGCAGGTAAATCTACCTTGCTGCGTGCTATCAGTGGTGACCTTGAGCCCAATAAGGGAACAGTAGAACTGGGTCCTGGAGAAAGACTCTCCGTATTGGAGCAAGACCACTTCAAGTATGATGACTATCGCGTGTTAGACACGGTATTGATGGGACATGCCCCACTATGGGACAACATGAAGGAGCGCGAGCGCCTCTATGCAAAACCAGAAATGACGGAAGAGGATGGCAACAAGGCTGCCGAACTGGAGCTGAAGTTTGCCGAGATGAACGGATGGGAGGCTGAATCGGATGCTGCCCAACTGCTTCAGAACCTCGGATTGAAAGAGGAATACCACAACAAGCAGATGAGCGAGCTCTCCAATAATGAGAAAGTGCGCGTCATGTTGGCTAAGGCTCTCTTCGGAAAGCCTGAGAACCTGCTGCTCGATGAGCCTACCAATGACTTGGATTTGGATACTGTGGAATGGCTCGAAGACTATATTTCAGAGATTGATGAGCGGCAGACTGTCCTTGTAGTAAGCCATGACCGCCACTTCTTGGATGCAGTTTCCACACAGACAATCGATATCGACTTCGGCAAAATCACCGTCTTTTCAGGCAACTATAGTTTCTGGTATGAGAGCTCACAATTGGCTTTGCGACAGGCTCAGAATCAGAAGATGAAGGACGATGAGAAGCGCAAGCAATTGGAAGAATTCATCCGCCGCTTCTCTGCCAATGTGGCCAAAAGCCGTCAGACAACCTCTCGCAAGAAGATGTTGGAAAAGTTGAATACCGATGAAATCCGTCCTTCAAGCCGTAAATATCCTGGCATCATCTTCCAAATGGAAAGAGAGCCGGGCAATCAGATACTCGAAGTGGAAGGTCTGAAGGCTGTCGAGCCCGATGGAACGGTACTCTTTGACAATGTCAATTTCACGGTGGAGAAAGGCCAAAAGGTCGTCTTCCTCTCCCATAATCCTAAGGCCATGACTGCCTTATTTGAAATCATCAACGGCCATCGCCAAGCCGATGCAGGTACCTTCAAATGGGGTATCACCATCACGACTGCCTATCTTCCTCTGGATAACACCGAGTTTTTCAAGAGCGATTTGAATCTTGTGGAATGGCTTTCACAATACGGCAAAGGCAATGAAGTACAGATGAAGGCTTATCTTGGACGCATGCTTTTCTCTGGCGAAGAGGTTTTGAAGAAGGTGAACGTGCTTTCTGGAGGTGAAAAAATGCGCTGTATGATAGCCAAGATGCAACTCAAGAATGCCAACTGCCTCATTCTCGACACTCCGACCAACCATTTGGATTTGGAGTCTATTCAGGCCTTCAATAATAATCTTGTCGGTTTCAAGGGCAACATTCTGTTCTCTTCGCACGACCATGAATTCATTGAAACCGTAGCAGATAGAATCATTGAGCTCACCCCTTCAGGCACTATTGACAAACTGATGGGATATGATGACTATATCCACGATGAACTTATCAAGGAACAGAAAGCCAAAATGTACGGCGCATAAAAAGACTGCAATGCCAATGATAATTGGCACGGTTTTTGCTGATAAGTTAGTAAATTGTTAGAACTATGAGTAAGAAAGACAAAAAGATAGACATCGAAGACGGGAACAAAGAGCAGCAGCAAGAAGAACAGACTTCTGCAAAGGAGGTTGAAGAAACCGCTGCTGACACAAAGGCGGAAGAGAAAACTGACGAAAAGTCAGAACCGACTGACAAAAAGGACCCTATTGAGGAACTGAATGCTCAGATTGCTGACTTGAAAGATAAGTATCTGAGAATAGCCGCCGAATTCGACAATTTCAAGAAACGCACATTAAAAGAGAAAGCAGAACTCATCATCAATGGCGGAGAAAAAACCATTTCGGCCATTCTTCCTGTTTTGGATGACATGGAGCGCGCGATAGCCAATGCCGACAAAGCTGACTCTAAAGAGAAGTTGGAAGAAGGTTGGGAGCTCATCTCCAAGAAGTTTGAGTCCATCCTCGAAAGCCTCGGCGTGAAGAAGATTGACACCAAGGATGCTGACTTCAACGTAGATTATCATGAAGCCATAGCCATGGTTCCAGGGATGGGAGATGACAAGAAAGGCAAGGTTGTAGATTGCGTACAGACCGGTTATATGATGAACGACAAGGTTATCAGACACGCAAAAGTAGCAGTAGGACAATAATGGCAAAGAGAGATTATTATGAAGTTCTTGGTCTAGACAAGAATGCTTCGGAAGACGATATAAAGAAAGCGTACAGGAAACTGGCTATCAAGTATCATCCTGACCGTAATCCTGGCAACAAGGAGGCAGAAGAAAAGTTCAAAGAGGCTGCTGAAGCCTATGACGTTCTTCACGACCCTCAAAAGCGCCAGCAGTATGATCAGTTTGGATTCGATGCTCCCGGCGGCTTCGGTGGCGGCGGTTTTGGTGGCGAGAACTTCAATATGGACGACATCTTCTCTATGTTCGGAGACATCTTCGGTGGTCATTCAGGCTTTGGAGGATTCGGCGGCTTTGGCGGTGGAGGCCGTCAGCATGCACAATATCGCGGTTCTGACCTTCGCATAAAGGTGCGTCTTACCCTTTTGGAGATGTCCACGGGTGTCACCAAGAAATTCAAAGTACATAAGGATATTGTGTGCTCTGAATGCCAAGGAACAGGCGCCGAGAGAGGCAGTCACGCAGAGACATGCCCTACCTGTCAGGGACAAGGAGTAGTCATCAAGACGGTCCGTACCATGTTAGGCATGATGCAGACTCAGACAGAATGTCCGACCTGCCATGGAGAAGGTACTGTCATCAAGAATAAATGCCACAAATGTGGAGGTACAGGTGTAGTTAAAGGAGATGAAGTCGTAGAAATCAAGATACCAGCCGGTGTTGCCGATGGCATGGTTGTCAATATCCCAGGGAAAGGAAATGCAGGTCCACGCAATGGAATAACCGGAAACATCCAGGTATTCATTGAAGAAGAGCCCGATGATACGTTCATTCGCGACGGACAGGACATCATCTATAACCTGCTGCTTGACTTCCCTACTGCAGCCTTAGGCGGTGAAGTGGAAATCCCGACGATAGAAGGCAGCAAAGTGAAAATCAAGATTGAGCCAGGTACCCAGCCAGGAAAGACTCTCCGCCTGCGTGGCAAAGGAATACCAGCAATACAAGGTTACGGCTCTGGAAAGGGCGATTTGGTCGTGAATATCAGCGTTTATGTTCCAAAGACATTAAACAAAGAGGAGAAGAATGCGATTGAAGAATTCCGTGAAAGCGAGAACTTCCAAGGCGATAACATCACCAAGAAATCGATCTTTGACAAATTTAGAAATTACTTCAGTTAAATCATGACTTACGAGGAGACTGTTAAATATCTATTCAATAGCACCCCTGTTTTCGAACATGTGGGTGCTTCTGCTTATAAAGAGGGTCTTGCCAATACGATAGCCTTAGATGAACATTTCGGTCATCCGCATCGTTTGTTTAAGACCATTCATATTGCAGGAACCAATGGGAAAGGCTCCTGCTCGCATACATTGGCAGCAATCCTCCAATCAGAAGGACTAAAAGTGGGGCTTTACACCTCTCCTCATCTTGTGAATTTTCGTGAGAGAATCAGGGTTAACGGTGAGATGATTCCCCAAAAGGACGTCATCGACTTTGTCGAAAAGGAACGCAGTTTCTTTGAACCGTTACATCCGTCTTTCTTTGAACTGACTACTGCCCTGGCATTCAAATATTTTGCAGAGCAGAAAATAGATATTGCAGTCGTGGAAGTAGGGCTTGGCGGCCGTCTTGACTGTACGAACATCATCACCCCTATCCTATCCATAATCACGAATATAAGCCTTGACCATACCCAGTTTTTAGGCAATACACTTGCGAAAATAGCAGGAGAAAAGGCTGGAATCATCAAACCAAATGTCCCTATTGTAATAGGTGAGACTGTCGAAGAGACAAAGCCTGTCTTTCTGAAGAAAGCTCGAGAGGTGGGCGCTCCTATCTTCTTTGCTGAAGAAGAAAAAGAAGTGTTGTCTTCCAAAATCTGCCTTGAAGGCGGTATTGATTATGACACCCTCTCTTTCGGAAAGCTGCACGGAGAATTGGGAGGACTCTATCAAGAGAAAAACACGAATACCATTCTGTGTGCTCTTCATCATTTGAAAATCAAGGACTTCAGGTCTATTCAGCAAGGGCTTGCCAATGTCTGTGACCTTACTGGTCTTACAGGAAGATGGCAATGTCTACAGAAAGACCCCACTGTCATTTGCGATACTGGGCACAATGTTGGAGGATGGCAATATCTGTCGTCTCAAATCAAAGCACAGAAATGCAAAACACTCCGAATTGTATTCGGTATGGTAGACGATAAAGACATCGATACCGTGATGAAGATGCTTCCCAAAAATGCTATATATTATTGGACACAAGCATCTTGCAAAAGGGCTTTTCCACTCGAAAAAGTTGCCGAGGAAGGACAAAAACATGGTTTAACGGGGAAAAAGTTCTCATCTGTTAGCGAAGCTTATCATGCAGCATTGATAGATGCCGACAAGAAGGATTTTATCTTCATAGGAGGCAGCAGTTATGTCGTAGCGGACCTTCTATCAGGGATTTAATTGTTTTTAACGCAAAAGTAAGTACATTTTCTCTCTTTTAATTTGTAATATTCATTTTTTTTGAGTTACTTTGCATGTACATAAAGTAACTAAAAACTTTTTGATATGACAAACACTGGAGAGACAGAAAACATCTGTGGTCTGAAAAGTAGTGATTTTCAGGCCACTATCAATGGTAAAAAGACTGACCTATACATCCTTAAGAACAATCAAGGAAACGAAGTTGCGTTTACAAATTACGGTGGTGCTCTTGTAGCAATCATGGTTCCTGACAAAAATGGCAATCGTGCCAATGTCATCCAAGGACATGACAATATCCAAGACGTTATGAATAGCCCTGAGCCTTATCTTTCGACGTTAATCGGCAGATATGGCAACCGCATTGCAAAAGGCAAATTCCAATTACATGGAAAAGAGTATAATCTGGCCATCAATAATGGGCCGAACTCCTTACATGGAGGTAAAGTTGGATTTAATGCAAAGGTATGGGATGTAAACACAATCAGCCCTAATGCTGCAGTTCTTAAATATACGAGTGCTTATGGAGAAGAAGGTTTCTCTGGTGAGGTTACAGTTTGGGTTGCTTATACCTTTACTGATGACAATGAACTTATCATCAAATATCTTGCAACAACCAACAAGAAAACCATCATCAACCTTACCAGCCACGGTTTCTTCTCACTCGCAGGAATAGCCAATCCTACTCCAACCATTGAGAATCTCGTTTGCCAGATTAATGCTGATTATTATATTCCTATTGACGAGACAAGCATCCCAACAGGTGAAATTCGTTTTGTGAAAGGCACTCCTTTTGATTTCCGCACACCAAAGACGGTTGGTCAAGACATAGATGCTGATGATGAACAAATCAAACATGGTGCCGGATATGACCATTGCTTCGTTTTAAACAAGAAAGAAGAAGATGAACTGAGCTTTGCCGCTAAGATAGTAGAACCTAAGAGTGGACGCTCTATGGAGGTGTTCACCACAGAGCCGGGAGTACAAGTCTACACTGACAACTGGGCTGACGGATATAAAGGGCAGAATGGAGCGACATTCCCTCGCCGCAGTGCTATCTGTTTTGAGGCTCAGCACTTCCCTGACAGTCCTAATCATCCTTACTTTCCTTCCGTCATTTTGAATCCAGGAGAAGAATACAGACAAAAGACTATCTACAAATTTGGAATCGAATAACAAATAAAATAACTAAAAATGGAAAATCAAACAAAACAAAATGGCAGCATAATCGCCATCATTACCATGATGTTCCTTTATGCAATGATTTCATTCGTAACTAACCTTGCAGCTCCAATTGGTGTCATTTGGAAGAATGCTTTTGCAGGTGACAGTGCCAACACAGTCGGCATGCTGGGTAATGCAATGAACTTCCTTGCATACCTCTTCATGGGTATTCCTGCAGGAAAGTTGCTCACTAGAGTGGGTTACAAGAAGACGGCATTGATTGGTATTGCTGTTGGCTTCGTTGGAGTGTTCACTCAGTTCCTTTCTGGAACAATCGATGCCAAACTTACTGGATTCATCATCTATCTGCTCGGTGCTTTCATTTCCGGTTTCGCTGTATGTATTCTTAATACTGTAGTAAACCCAATGTTGAACCTTATCGGTGGTGGTGGAAACCGCGGTAATCAGTTGAACATGATTGGTGGTACATTGAATTCTCTTTCTGGTACTCTGACTCCTCTGTTTGTTGGAGCTTTGATTGGAACTGTTTCCGCTACAACCAAGATGGTCGATGTAAACCTTGTGCTCTACATTGCTATGGCAGTGTTTGCAGCAGCATTCATCATCCTCCTCTTCATCCCTATCACTGACCCTGAAAAAGGAAAAGTTACAAAGGATACCGTATTTGAACATAGCCCTTGGGCTTTCCGTCATTTCATCCTCGGTGTGGTAGCTATCTTCGTCTATGTAGGTGTTGAAGTTGGTATACCAGGTACTCTTATTTATTATCTTTCCGACCAAACAGGCGCAGGTGCAGGCCTTACAGGAAATGCAGTAGCTATCGCTGGTTCCGTAGCAGCTACATACTGGTTCTTGATGTTGGTAGGCCGTTTCTGCTCTTCATTCATTGCAAACAAGGTATCCAGCAAGACCATGATGACCGTTGCCACATTAGTGGGCATGATTCTCATTGTGTTTGCTATCCTCCTTGGTAAAACTGCAACAGTTGCTATGCCTGTATTTACCGGCACATCATTTGCTTCAGTTACAGTTCCTGTTGCTGCTTTGTTGCTCGTTCTTTGCGGACTTTGCACTTCCATCATGTGGACAAGTATCTTCAACCTTGCTACAGAGGGACTTGGCAAATACACAGCAGCCGCTTCTGGTATCTTCATGATGATGGTTGTAGGTGGTGGATTACTGCCATTGCTGCAGAGCTTCATCGCTGACCATGCAACATATCTGTTGTCTTACATCGTTCCTTTGGTTGCTATGGCTTACATGTTCTTCTATGCCGTTGCAGGTTGCAAGAATGTGAACAAGGACATCCCTGTAGACTAATCTTTTAGTATTAACCTTATAAATTAACTGATTATGGATATTGAAAAAGTAAAAAGCCGCTTTATCAAGCATTTTGATGGAAAGGAAGGAAACATTTACATGTCGCCAGGACGCATCAATCTGATTGGTGAGCACACAGACTATAACGGTGGTTTCGTATTTCCTGGAGCTGTAGATAAAGGCATCATGGCAGAAATCCGTCCGAATGGATTGGAGACTGTCATCCTCTATTCTATCGACTTGAAAGATAAAGTAGAGTTCAAAATCAATGACCCTAAAGGCCCTCATGCCACTTGGGCTCGTTATATCTATGGTATCATTCAGGAAATGAAGGCCTTAGGCGTTCCTGTGAAAGGCTTTAATGCTGCCTTTTATGGCGATGTTCCATTGGGAGCAGGCATGTCTTCATCGGCTGCCTTAGAGAGTTGCTTTGCTTTCGCTCTCAACGATCTGTTTGGCGACAATAAGGTTTCTAAATGGGATTTGGCTCTTGCCGGTCAGGCAACAGAACATAAATATATAGGTGTAAACTGTGGTATCATGGACCAGTTTGCCTCTGTTTTCGGACAGAAAGGCAAGTTGATGCGTCTTGATTGCCGTTCACGTGAATTCGAATATTATCCATTCGACCCGAAGGGATATAAATTGGTACTGCTCGATTCCAAGGTAAAGCATGAGCTTAAGGGCTCTCCTTACAACGACCGCCGCAACTCTTGCGAGCATGTAGTGAAAGCTATTGCCGCAAAGCACCCTGAAGGCAAGTTCGAGACCCTGCGTGATTGCACATGGGAACAGCTTGAAGAAGTAAAGGCAGAGGTAGGCTTGGAAGACTATACCCGCGCTCATTTCGTACTTGGCGAGAAAGACCGCGTGCTTGCAGTATGCGATGCTCTCCAAAAGGGCGACTATGAGACTGTAGGACAAAAAATGTATGAGACTCATGAAGGACTGAGCAAGGAATATGAAGTTTCTTGTGAGGAACTGGATTACCTGAATGATATTGCCAAGGAAAATGGCGTTACAGGCAGTCGTATCATGGGTGGAGGCTTCGGCGGATGCACCATCAACTTGGTGAAAGATGACCTCTATGACAAGTTCATCGCTGACGCTAAAGTGAAGTTCAATGCAAAGTATGGACATGAACCAGCAGTCTATGAGGTAGTCATCAGTGATGGCTCTCATAAGGTTTGCTAAACACCTTATTTATAAAAGATAGCTTTTTACCCCGTAAAAAGCCGTCTTTTACTCCCCAAAAGGTTATCTTTTACACGCTAAAAGGTAACCTTTTACTTTATTGATAAAAATTACTCCTCGAAAACCATACGACTTTGAGAAAAAATGAGTAAATTTACACTCAAATTATCAGACTATTCTCATAAATATAAATTATATGAAAAACTTTAGAAACATCCTTCTGAGCGCCAGCCTCACTGTAGCCTTATTCGCTGCATGCTCAGGCAATGGAGGGCTCACTGTGTCAGGACTTGACCCTGCAAAGTTTGACTCCACTGTCAATGAAAAACCTGTAAAGCTCTATACCTTGAAGAATTCCAAGGGAATGGAAGTGTGTATAACCAATTTCGGAGGACGCATCGTGTCACTCTGTGTGCCTGACAAAACAGGAAAACCTACGGATGTCGTGCTCGGATGCGATAATCTGAAAGAATATACTGATACGATAAACA
The DNA here is from genome assembly GCA_022641735.1 of Prevotella sp. Taxonomy (GTDB): domain Bacteria; phylum Bacteroidota; class Bacteroidia; order Bacteroidales; family Bacteroidaceae; genus Prevotella. The sequence continues at coordinate 59,244 of JALCDQ010000001.1, forward strand.
GCCCCAGCGACTTCGGTGCTTCCATTGGTCGTTATGCAAACCGTATCAATAAAGGACAGCTAACTATTGAAGGAAAGAAAATCCAGTTGCCTATCAACAATTTTGGGCATTGCCTCCATGGCGGTCCTTCAGGATGGCAATATCAGGTATATGATGCCAATCAACTGAATGACTCTACCCTGCAACTGACCATGAATTCTAAGGATGGCGACAATAATTTCCCTGGAAATGTGAAAGCTATCGTCACTTACACTGTGAAAAGCAACAATTCACTCGACATCAAATATGAGGCTACAACTGATAAGGAGACCGTCATCAATATGACCAACCACTCCTATTTCAACCTCACAGGTGACTTGACAAAACCTGGAATGGACATGGTGTTGTACATCAATGCCGACAAATATACTCCTACAGACGCAACCTTTATGACAACTGGAGAAATCCTACCGGTCAAAGGCACGCTGATGGACTTTACCAAACCTCATGCCATCTCGAAGACTATTGGCGACTCCACCTTTATTCAAATCAAGAATGCAAGAGGCTATGACCACAACTGGTGCCTGAATACTTACAAGGACGGAAAGGGTAATGATGCAGTAGTTGCTGCTAGTCTCTATGCTCCAAACACAGGTATCTATCTGGAAATGTTCACTACAGAGCCGGGCGTTCAAGTATATACAGGCAATTTCCTTGAAGGTAAAATCACGGGGAAACATGGCATCGCTTATCCAAAGCAATGCTCCGTTTGTCTGGAAAGTCAGAAATATCCGGACTCTCCTAATAAGAAAAATTGGCCTTCTCCTTATCTGAAGCCAGGACAAAAATATGAGAGCCATACCGTTTTCAAATTCTCTGTAAAGTAAAATAAATCGATAATTATAATATAATGAACGAGAAAAAACTAATGAATCATGCAGCCGATAATATCAGAATATTGGCTGCCTCGATGGTTGAAAAAGCAAACTCCGGACATCCCGGAGGTGCTATGGGTGGAGCAGATTTCATCAATGTACTCTTCTCTGAATTTCTAGTTTACGACCCTGAAGACCCTACATGGACAGGAAGAGACCGCTTCTTCCTTGACCCTGGTCATATGTCACCAATGCTATACTCAACTTTAGCACTGCAAGGTAAATTCACATTAGAGGAATTACAGCAGTTCCGCCAGTGGGGCTCTCCTACTCCCGGACATCCAGAGCGTGATATCAAGCGTGGCATAGAGAATACTTCAGGACCTTTAGGGCAAGGACATACCTTTGCTGCTGGTGCTGCTGTAGCTGAGAAATTCCTTGAAGCAAGACTTGGACATACGGTAATGCAGCATAAAATTTATGCTTACATCTCCGATGGAGGCATAGAGGAAGAAATCTCACAAGGTACAGGCCGACTTGCTGGTATTCTGGGATTGAATAATCTCATCATGTTCTATGACTCCAACGACATCCAACTTTCTACGGAATGCGGAGTAGTCATGAAAGAAGACACCGCAGCCAAATACAAGGCATGGGGATGGAATGTCATGACTATCAATGGCAATGATGCTGATGAAATCCGTGAGGCTTTGAAGGCTGCCAATAAGGAAACAACACGTCCAACCCTTATCATTGGAAAGACTGTGATGGGCAAAGGTGCCTTAAAAGAAGATGGCTCCAGTTATGAACACAGCATCAAAACACACGGTTCTCCTCTTGGTGGAGAGGCATATCGCAAGACGATTCTGAACTTGGGAGGTAATCCTGATAATCCATTCGTCATCTTCGAGGATGTTAAGAAACTCTATGCTGAGCGTCGTGAACAATTAAAGGAGATAGCTGCTAAACGTCACGCAGAAGAAAAAGAATGGGCAAAGCAGAATCCTGAAAAGGCTGCCCAACTGAAAGAATGGTTCTCGGGAAAGGCTCCTCAAGTAGATTGGAGCGTTTTAACGCAAAAAGAAAACATCGCTACAAGGGCCGCATCATCAGCTTGTTTAGGAATTCTTGCCAAGCAAGTACCTAACATGGTTTGCTCTTCCGCTGACCTTTCTAATTCTGATAAAACAGATGGATTCTTGAAACAGACCCACGCTTTGCAGAAGGATGATTTCAGCGGAGCTTTCTTCCAGGCAGGTGTCAGCGAACTGACGATGGCTTGCATGTGTATAGGTATGTACTTGCATGGAGGTGTTATCCCTGCATGTGGAACGTTCTTTGTGTTCTCCGACTACATGAAACCAGCTGTACGCTTGGCTGCATTGATGGAAGTACCTATTAAATTTATATGGACACATGACGCTTTCCGTGTTGGTGAAGATGGTCCTACGCATGAGCCTGTGGAACAAGAAGCACAGATTCGATTGATGGAGAAACTGAAGAATCATCATGGCAAAGACTCCGTAAGAGTTTTCCGTCCTGCAGATGCAAAAGAAACTACTGTTTGCTGGGCAATGGCGATGGAGAATATGGAGACTCCTACAGCACTGATTTTCTCACGACAAGGTATCACGAATCTCCCTGCTGACAATGATTATGAGCAGGCCCGAAAAGGTGCTTATGTGGTAGCAGGCTCTGATGAGAATTTCGATGTTATCCTTTTGGCAAACGGTTCTGAAGTTTCCACATTAAATGCAAGTGCAGAACTCCTTCGCAAAGATGGCATCAAAGTACGTATCGTGAGTGTTCCTTCCGAAGGACTTTTCCGTCAACAAAACAAAGATTATCAGAACTCTGTGCTTCCGAAGAATGCCAAAATATTTGGTCTTACGGCTGGTCTGCCTGTTACTCTTGAAGGACTGGTGGGAGCTGAAGGCAAAGTTTTCGGTATGCAAAGTTTTGGATTCTCAGCACCTTATAAGGTCCTTGATGAAAAATTAGGCTTCACATCTGAGAATATCTATCAACAAGTTAAATTGTTCATAAGCAAATAATTATATGGAAATAAAGATTGTAGGACTTGCCTGCGACCATGCAGGCTTCCCTTTGAAACAATTCGTCATTCAATATCTGGAGAAAAAAGGATATCCTTACAAAGACTATGGCACATATAGTGACCAAAGTGTAGATTATCCTGATTTCGCTCACCCTTTGGCTGAAGGTATTGAAAGTGGTGAAGTTTATCCTGGCATTGGCATCTGTGGAAGTGGTGAAGGAATGGCTATCACCTTGAATAAACATCAAGGTGTGCGTGCCGGATTAGCATGGTGCAAGGAAATTGCGCATCTCATCCGCCAGCATAATGATGCCAACGTGCTCGTCATGCCGGGAAGGTTCATCGATAACAAGACTGCTGAAATCATCATGGATGAATTCTTTACGGCTTCTTTCGAAGGCGGCCGTCATGAGCGCCGGGTAAAGAAAATTGCGATACAAAAATAATTATTAATTTCATGGGGAAATGCTTAGGCATTCCCCATTCTAATTTTCAAATTATGAAAAAACTCATTCTTGTATTGACAGCTGTTCTGATTTCGGTCTCTATGTCTGCAGACAATCATTTCCTGAATGATGTTCAGTATCGGAACACAGTGTCAAAAGCCTTCCAGCAGAAAATCAATCTGATTGGAAAGAGTTTCTTTGATTTGAAAGGGCAACAGCCTACTCCACAAGAGGAAGACGCTTTGGAATTTCTCTATGCCTATATGCCATTGGCGGATGCAACAGATTATTCCACCTCTTTCTATTTAGGTAATGTACGCGCTTCTTTCAAAGCAAGGGAAGAAATGCCATGGGGCAAACAAGTACCAGACTTGCTTTTCCGCCATTTTGTTCTCCCTCTAAGAGTAAACAACGAAAATCTTGATAGTGCAAGAATCGTTCTTTATAACGAACTGAAGGAAAGAGTGAAAGGCTTGAGCATGAAAGATGCTATCTTGGAGATCAATCATTGGTGCCATGAACATGTTACCTATCATCCTTCTGATGCCCGTACACTATCCCCTCTTGCCTGCATCAAAAATGCCTTGGGACGTTGTGGAGAAGAGAGCACATTTACTGTTGCCATGCTCCGCACAATCGGAATTCCAGCCAGACAAGTGTATACTCCCCGATGGGCACATACTGATGACAATCATGCATGGGTGGAAGCATGGGCTGATGGGAAGTGGTATTTCCTTGGAGCATGTGAACCTGAGGCTGTTCTCAACCTCGGATGGTTTAATGCGCCAGCATCTCGCGCTATGCTAATGCACACAAGAGCTTTCGGTGATTATCGTGGACCAGAAGAGGTCGTATTGAAAACATCCAACTTCACAGAAATCAATCTTATCGATAACTATGCCACTACAGCCCGCACGGACTTTACTATCTTGGATAAAACAGGCAAACCTGTATCGGGAGCAATGGTTGATTTCAAGATTTACAACTATGCCGAATTCTATACTGCAGTTACAAAGTATACGGATAAGAACGGCCATACATTCCTCACAGCAGGACTTGGAGACCTGCTTATATGGGCTTCCAAAGATGGATATTACGGCTTTGCAAAGGCATCTTTCGGAAAAGATAAGAATGTGACAATTAAATTGAACCGTACACAAAAGACTGATATCAAATCTGTTGCCTTTCCGATTGAGGCGCTCAACATTGTGCCTCCTCCAGAGAATGTTCATCTCCCAGATGTCACTGAGGAGCAGAATGCCCACAACAAGATGCGCTTTGCCACAGAGGATTCTATCCGCAAGGTTTACGAACACACATTTTGGCCTTATCAGGTTGGTACGAACTATCCAGAGGAAGTTGGCAAGTTACTCACCAAATCACGTGGTAATTGGCGCACGATATTGACTTTCCTTCAAAAATACGACTCTCAAAAGGAACGTGCCATCAAACTTCTGAATTCTTTGAGTGATAAGGATTTGGAAGACATGCCTATGGAAATACTTGAGGATAACATGCTCGCACCTAACGATCAATTATGTCCACGCGTTGAGGATGAGATGATTATTCATCCTTTCAAATGCTACTTTGCAACTGTATTCCCCAAAGAAACGATTGAAATGTTCCGCGCAGACCCTTCTAAATTGGTGACTTGGACGAAACAGAACATTCAATTAAATCCTGACAAAAAGGCTTTGCGCATTCCACAAACTCCTCTTGGCGTGTGGAAAAGCAGAGTAACAGATACCCGTTCACGCGATGTTTTCTTTGTAGATATGGCTCGTAGCCTGAATATTGAAGCTCAAAAAGATGTGGTAACTTCAAAAGTTCAGTATAAGAAAGGTGATAAATGGATAGACGTAAACTTCGATGCTGCCGAACAAAAGGCTACTCCTTCAGGGACTCTCGTACTCAAATACGAACCTACCAAACTACTTGACAATCCGAAATACTATAGTCATTTCTCCATTTCCAAGATTGTGAATGGCCGTACTACCCTGCTGAACTTCGATGAAGGACAAGTAGATATGGGAGGAGGAACCAGCTGGAGCAACACCTTTAAAAACGGTACACCTCTTGATGAAGGAACTTATCTGCTTACCACAGGTACTAGATTGGCAAATGGCAGCGTGCTTGTAAACAACCAAATCTTCAATATCTTCAAAGACAAGACTACTACACTTGACTTGAAACTACGCACTGCAAAAGACGAAGTGTCTGTAATCGGCAATTTTGACAGTGAATCCAAGATACTGAAAGATGACAAGGAAGTCAGCATTCTCTCGCAAACTGGAAGAGGCTATTTCGTTATTGGTTTGCTCGGAGTTGGTCAAGAGCCTACTAATCATGCACTTCGTGATATCGCAAAGGTCAAGAAAGAATTTGATACTTGGGGACGTCCACTCGTCTTATTGTTTGAAAATGAGACTGAGGCAAAGAAATTCAATGCGGAAGAATTCGGTCAATTACCTGCTAATGTCATCTATGGCATTGACAAAGATGGAGCTATAAAAAAGCAGATTGTTGCTCAAATGAAGCTCTCCAACGATCGATTACTTCCTATCTTCATCATCGCCGACACCTTTAATCGTGTAATATTCTCTTCTCAAGGATATACCATCGGCTTGGGTGAACAGATGCAGAAGTTAATCAATAAACTCTAAATAAATATTGGTTTATAGCTTATGGCTTTTAGTAAGTTAATTCTCTAAAAGCCTGACTATAAACCAATAATTTTATTTTTCTATCTAAGCATTCTTCCCGTAATCGGGCAAATGGAACTCATAGGTCTTATTGAACACCTGACACACTTTGTTTATTTCCAGCAAAGTGGTACCGCCATTCAAGCCAAAGCTACCACTCAAATAAGCTATCTTATCCTGCATGCGAATATATTTCTTTTGCAACAGCATGCGCAAAGAGGCTATGAAGAGAAATTGAGAACTTAAATGCTCTTTTTGATAAATAGGTATCACACCATAACTGAGGTTCAACCAGCGTTGTGTCTTCTCATTATAGCAGATAGCAAGCACAGGCATAGGGCCTCTGAAAGCAGCAATATCACGTGCCGTCTGCCCGGTTTCACTGGCTGTGATGATACCTTTGACACCCAATTTTCTAGTGGAATCGATGGCAGCATGCGCCAAAAACTCACGTTGGGTACAGTTTTCATTAAGAGGCACTTCGATGTCATTGTTCCTTAACGAATCTTTCTCCGCTTGCTCAGCAATAGCCGCCATAGTCTTGACAGCCTCCAAAGGATACTTGCCGGATGCCGTTTCACCACTCAACATCAAAGCATCCGTGCTCGAATAGATAGCGTTGGCTATATCCGTAACCTCTGCTCTTGTAGGCCGAGGGTTGTTAATCATCGTATGAAGCATTTGTGTTGCCACAATCACAGGCTTCTTTTTCAGGACACATTTCCGTATAATATTCCGTTGAATACCAGGGATTTGCTCAATGGGAACCTCTATTCCGAGGTCTCCACGTGCTATCATGATGCCATAAGAGGCATCGATAATTTCGTCAATGTTATCCACACCTTCCTGATTTTCAATCTTCGAGATGATTTTAATATCGCTTCCTTGGGCATCAAGGATGTCCTGCACGGCCTTCACATCGGCTGCACTGCGCACAAAAGAATGTGCAATGAAGTCGATATCCTCATCAATAGCGAGTTGGATATTCCGCTTGTCTTTCTCTGTAAGTGCCGGAAGGTCAATGTGTTCACCCGGAACATTCACGCTCTTATGGGCTCCCAGCACGCCGTCATTCTGCACTTGGGCTATCAACATGGGTCCTACAGCCTCCAAAACTTTCATGTCGATAGCGCCATCATCAAACAGAAGGTCGTCTCCAACCTTCAAATCATTGGCTATATCAGCATAAGACACGTTCACTATGTCATGTGTGCTATCCATTTCCGGACGTCCGAAAATCTTCACCACATCACCCGTCTTGTATTCAATAGGCTCTTTCACGTCTGTAGTTCTGACCTCCGGGCCCTTTGTATCGATAAGCAAAGCAAGGTGAGGAGACACTGTGCGCGTATTCTTAATGATGGTTCTTATCCCGTCAGGAGTAGCATGAGCAGTGTTCATACGCACCACGTTCATGCCCGCAAAAAAGAGTTTACGCAGAAAATCAACGTCGCAACGGCGGTCGCTGATGGAGCATACTATCTTGGTTTGTTTCATTATATATTATAATAGGTGTATTATGGCTTTGTCTGTTGTTGTGCCGGTTGCTCTGTAGCAGGGCTTTGTGTCTGAGGAGCATTGCCCACCACTTCGAGGTGGAACGGCAATTTCTCGGTCTTTGCAGGAGTCTTATCCCACCCGATAGGATGATTCAATTCAAGAATTTGACTGTCATTGAGGTTCAGTTCCTTTTTCAACACCTGCTCATCCATGGTTGCCCTTGCCACTGTTCCTAATCCAAGAGCTGTGCAAGCAAGGTAGATGTTCTGAGAAACATAACCTGCATCCATAGCTCCGAATGTCTTATCCATATCTCCACTCTTGCCGAACTTGCTCTGGTCGCTTACCAAAACGAGCATCACAGGTGCCGTCGCCACATCTTCCTGCCGACTGGCGACACTCTTGCGAAGGTCTTTTTTAGAGACTTGCGTCAGCGTATTCATTGCGGGATTATAGAGATAAGCCCCGTCGGCTTTCACCACATAAAGCAGAATATCCTGCACATTGCGTGCTGAAGGAGCCGTAATCTTGCCGCTTTCAGGCCTATTAACGCCACAAGCTGCCCATAAAACCTGCGAAAGAGTGTTGTTGTCTATCTCTTTCAACATATATTCTCTCACCGAGCGACGCTGCTGAAGTGCACTGAAAAGTGACATTTCTGCATTCTTATTGGGATTCGGCAACTGCGTTATCCCTTGTGCCCTTGCTCCTAAACTGAGCATGGCCAGAGCCGTAAAAAATAATATCTTCTTCATATACTTCTAATGATTAATTTGAGCAAAGATACATTATTTTTTTGTATCTTCCAAATTTTAAGGGTTTTCTACACATATTTTTATCTTCCATTCGCAAACTTTCAGAATGCCAGAGGTTTTCTCTTCGGGGTTCTGATGCTATATTTGGCATCCACTCCTATATGCCTTTCTCTTCCTTCTGATAATTTTCCGCCATATAGAAGAATACCCCTCTTGAAACCCTTTGCCACAAAGGGCTGAGTAAAACAGGCTGATTCATAAGATAAAACAGGCTGATTTACTAGATGAATCAGCCTGTTTTACTCGGTAAAAGACTGTTACTTACAATATAAAGAGCGACGTTTCTGAAACTGACTAATCATCTCTTGCTTTTCAGACAGTATTCTCCAGTCCTCTTATTCTTCAAAATCAAGCGTTCCTTCAATCCATTCGGGATGTTTAACCAGTTCCTCTTCGCTTTGTGGATTGGAAACTGCAAGCCCCATCAAGCGGATGGGATGGGCGATGGAATACTCTATTTGAGCAAGCAAAGTCTTGCTCAAAGGGAGGATGTCATCCTTTGTGCGCAATACTTTTTCCGATGTCAGGCTTCGCGTTATTTGAGTGAAATCAGCATATTTTATCTTCAACGTCAGTGTTTTTCCTTCAAATTCAGTCTTCGATAAACGGCCTGCAAGCTCGAGAACCGTATGATAAAGTTCGATGAGAACCGTCGATTTCAGGCTCAAATCCGTCATGAAGGTACGCTCGCAACCTACTGATTTTCTGATAGAAACGGCCTCCACGGGCCTTTCATCTATCCCTCTGGCAAAGTCATAATAAACGGCACCCACCTTGCCAAACACATCCAGCAAGTGATGGCGCGACACTGCCCTCAGCTGTTCCCCATTGAAGATGCCCATAGCATGCATGCGTTGCGCTGTTTTCGGCCCTACTCCCCAGAAGTCTTCGATAGGAAGACGGCTGATAAAATCCAATGCCTTGTCGGGATGAATTACGCAAAGACCATCCGGTTTATGATAATCGGAAGCCACTTTTGCCAAGAATTTATTGTAAGAAACTCCCGCTGAAGCCGTCAGATGCAGTTCTTCACGGATGCGTTGTCTGATTTCCTTGGCTATCTCCACGGCAAACTCTACACCTCTTTTATTATAGGTGACATCCAGAAAAGCCTCATCGATGGAGATAGGCTCTATCAAATCAGTATAATCAAGAAATATCTCATGCACCTCTTCAGATACCTCCCGATAGTGAGAATGATGCACCGGCACGATTATCAAATCACGGCAAAGCCGTTTGGCAACTTGGATTGACTGAGCGGAATGCACTCCAAAACGGCGCGCTTCATAGCTGGCTGTCGACACAACACCCCTCTCCTCATCAGCTCCTACTGCTATCGGCTTACCTCGAAGTTCGGGATGGTCTCTCTGCTCAACCGATGCAAAGAAGGCATCCATATCCACATGGATAATCTTACGCTCATTCATTCCTGGCAAAATTACAAAAACGATTTGGATTATGCAAATATTACTACATTCTCATTTGATACTTTCTGACTTATTTTTCCGCATTTAAAGCATAGCAAATAAACTCAACAGACCCCCATAAGCAATAAAAACAAGGTGCTATCTGATTATTTTTTTACATAATATATTTTTCTTTCTAATCAGAAAGCAATTATCTTTCATCATTAAAAGAGGTGATTTAATTGAAAATTAAGCACTTAGAAAAATTTTTAAGTGTTCAATGAGTAAAAAAAACAAAATAAATTTCCGTTTCCCATAAAAAACTCGTATATTTGCAAACCCTAAGATGGAGAAAGTAAAAATATATAACATAAAAATAACAAACAATGACTAAAGCAGAGATTATCACAACGATAGCCGAGTCTACAGGACTTGCTAAAAAAGATATAGCTATCGTTATCGAGAGTTTTATGGCAACTGTAAAAGACAGTCTTTCTGAGAAGAAAGAAGACGTTTCTTTGAGAGGATTCGGTACATTTATCGTAAAACATCGTGCTGCAAAGACAGGACGCAACCTCCAGAAGAATACGACTGTAAATATTGAAGCTCATGATATTCCTGGTTTTAGACCATCAAAGGAATTCACCGCAATGATGAAACAAGACTAGAAATAGAAAAAATATTATAATAACAATTTAAATTTATAAGAAATTATGCCAAACGGTAAAAAGAAAAAGGGCCACAAGATGGCAACGCATAAGCGTAAAAAGAGATTACGTAAGAACAGACATAAGAGCAAGTAAGGCATTGCTCTACAGCCTATTCAAAAGACTATGGGGTGTGTCTCTGCTTGACATGCCCCTAATTTTTGTAAGTACAAGTAAATAAAGAAATGAACAGCGAAGTAGTAATTGATGTCCAATCGAAATCCATTTCGATAGCTCTACTGGAGGACAAGAACCTAGTAGAATATCAAAATGAGCTGCGCGCGGCTTCGTTTTCGGTAGGAAATGTCTACATCGCAAAGGTCAAAAAACTGATGCCAGGCTTGAATGCCTGCTTTGTAGATGTAGGTTATGAGCGTGACGCCTTTCTTCATTATCTTGACTTAGGAAGCCAATTTAGCTCTTATGAAAAGTATCTGAAACAGGTACAGAGCGACAGAAAGAAACTTTATCCATTTTCAAAGGCATCCCGCCTACCCGATCTGCCAAAAGACGGAAGCGTTCAGAACACGCTCAAAGCAGGTCAGGAGGTATTGGTGCAAATCGTTAAAGAACCTATATCAACCAAAGGTCCTCGCCTCACAGGAGAGATTTCCTTCGCAGGACGTTTCTTGATTCTCATTCCATTTGGTGATAAAGTTTCCGTTTCTTCTAAAATTAAAAGCGGTGAAGAGCGTGCCCGACTGAAGCAACTCATCCAAAGCATCAAACCCAAAAACTGCGGAGTTATCGTGAGAACGGTAGCTGAAGGGAAGCGGGTAGCTGAATTGGATGCCGAGTTAAAGGTGCTCACTAAACGTTGGGAGGATGCTATTACTAAGATTCAAAAGACTCAGCAGCGTCCTCAACTCGTATTCGAAGAGACTAGCAGAGCAGTTGCTTTGCTTCGTGACCTATTTAATCCAAGCTATGAAAACATTTACGTTAATGACGAAAGTGTTTTCAATGAGGTGAAAAGTTACGTCACGTTAATAGCTCCTGAAAAGGCAGATATCGTAAAGCTGTATACGGGTAAAGTGCCGATTTTCGACAATTTCAACGTTACTAAGCAAATCAAGTCGAGCTTCGGAAAGACCATCAACTACAAGCATGGGGCCTATCTCATTATTGAACACACAGAGGCTATGCATGTAGTGGACGTTAACAGTGGAAACCGCGCTAAATCAGACAACGGGCAAGAACAGAACGCCCTCGAAACAAACTTAGGTGCAGCAGACGAATTAGCACGACAATTGAGATTACGAGATATGGGAGGAATCATCGTAGTCGACTTTATCGACATGAATCTGGCTGAAGACCGACAGATGCTCTATGAGCGCATGTGTAAGAATATGCAAAAAGATAGAGCCCGCCACAACATTCTGCCTCTAAGTAAATTCGGACTGATGCAAATCACCCGTCAACGTGTACGCCCTGCTATGGACGTCAATGTAGAAGAAACTTGCCCTACCTGCAATGGTACAGGAATTATCAAATCAAGCATTCTGTTTACAGATCAGCTTGAGGGAAAAATTGACCAACTAATCAACAAGATTGGCGTAAAGAAATTCTATCTGCACGTACATCCTTACGTGGCAGCCTTTATCAACCAGGGAATGTTCTCTCTGAAGCGTAAATGGCAACTGAAATATGGATTCGGCGTGCATATTATTCCTTCTCAAAAGCTTGCCTTTTTGCAATATGAATTCTATGATGCAAACAAGCAGTTTATCGATATGAAGGAAGAAATAGAAACTAAATAAAAAAGGAGCCTCAGAAATTGAGGCTCTTTTTTCATATTCAATATAATAGAAAGTTATCTTTTACAAGGTAAATAACGATTACTTACAAGGTAAACAACGGCCTTTTACAGAGCAAAAGACCATTGTCTATATTCAAGCTAATATTTATCGTGTTTGCAGTATCTTGACTGGTCCTAGAAGTCCAGCTTTCAACAGAGGTTCATCAGCCTTATAGAACTGTAGCTGAGTCCATGTAATGCGCTTTGTCACTCCAGGCTGTTCATCACCGACAAGACGGTTATGCCAAACATTCACGACCTTTACTTCCAACGTGTTTTCACCAGGGTGTACAGCACTGCTGATGTCAAATTTGAACGGAGTTTTCCATACCACACCCAGATTTTTTCCGTTGACAATAACCTCCGCAAGATCTTTCACCTCACCAAGGTCTAGCAAGAGCTGCTTCGGCAGATTCTTTTTCTTGAAGAGGCTCTTATCCAATTTAAAGGTGTTGGAATAAGTGGCTGTCCCCGAGAAATATTTGATACCAGCATCAGAAGATTCCGTAAGGGAAGCCAGTTGATTGAATATGGCCTGTTCAGGAGCTCCCCTATTCTCTTGAAACTTTACAGTCCAAGGTGAGGTAAGTTCTGTAACAACAGATTCGGAAATGGTTGGCAATTGTGCACTTTGTTCTTTCGTATCATCAACAAAAATGATGAAAACGGCATCGTAAGGAGTCAGCGGCAAGGAAACGGAGGTTCTGCCATCTTTCATGACATAACTGGCATCCTCCGTCTTTCCATTATCTGCATGCCATAATTGCGGTTTCTTGCCTGAAACACGGAAAGAAACATCCACTTTCTTATTGCTATTTTCCTGATTAGCAACCCAATAGATATCACCATCAGAAAGGTGACGATGCACATAACGAAGATTTCCACTCTTTTCCGGGAAAATCACATCAGGCTGAATATTCTTGCCAGCAAGCACCTTGTCAATCGCAACCCCTGTAATGACATTCGCACGATTGCTATTCCAAACCTTATCAACCAGTTGGCTGAATTTTGTCTCGGAATCCTTCAAATCTGCCAACTTACCTGGCTTATCACCACAGATAGTAATTCCAGCATCCGCAAATTGGGCTATCTTACGCAATACCGATAGGGACATCCGCTCCACATGAGATAAGTTGAGCACATTATATTTCATGCCTGAAGATGTGACAAGTTGACCATTTTCCACCTTCAGTTCTTCTTTTAAAACGGATGGACTCACAAAGTCGAAACTATATCCTGATGGGAACTTGACAAAATTCGTCTGATACATAGCCGTGATATTCGTATCTTCTCCATAATAGTAAGCCACATCTGCCACATATTTACCCTGTTGCAAAAGATAACAACTGCGGGAAAGATAATCAGTCCATGCCCATGCTTGATTCGCCCAAGTCTCATGGCGGTCAAACCATTGACCATAAATACCGAGACCAATGCCTGGTATCTTATCATCTACAGGCTGGTGTGGAGATGTATGAATGACAAATCGGTTAAGTCCACAAGCCATCGCAGCATCTGCCGTAGGCTTCAACACAGATGGCGAATAGACAAAAGCACCATCACGAAGTCCATGAGTAGTAAACGATTCTGCCGCGGCAACATTCTGTCCATAAATGTGGGCAACAGAAGCTGACTCCCGAATATCAGCCTCAAATTGAGGCTCTGAGATGTGTTTCTGATTATAGCGCATCCAAATAGCCGACATCGGAACATCTGCATAACGCTTACAATCCATACCATCGGTCATGTTGGCGCGCCTTGATTCATGGCTTTCCGTATAACGCTTCAGGCCATAATCTTTCAGAATATCATTCTCCATATCATAATGATAATCCGACATCATCTTACCTAAAGCCATACGCCAGTCAAAAAGGAAGCGGTCTGTAGCATCAGAACTCTTGATAATAAGTCCTGTCAAAGCAGGCAACCAAGGTAATAAGTCATATCCACTGCGAGCCTTGAATTCTTCCAACATTCGTGGTGTCCATGTCTGTGCACCTGCTTCATAGCTGTCATTTAAGATATATTGAATGCCTTTCTTGCCCATCAAACCTTGACTGGCATCCTTATAAGTCTGTAAGAAATTTTTATAATAATTACGGATAGCCGTAGGATCCATCTTGTCTACCTCTAACCCAGTTGCCTCTAAAGATGCTGGATGATTGGTCTTTCCTGTAAGTCCATATCCAAAACGATAAATGCGCCAACGTCCTTTGGGGGCTTTCCATGTGAGAATGCCATCCTTTACATATTTCGTTACATCAACAATATCCTCCAAAGAGACTGTATCTGTAGTCGCTGGAGTATAAATTGAATTAGCAAAACGATAAAAAGCAAAGGCACCTTTATCCAACACCTGTTCCACCTGATTGACTGTAGAGAGGACCAATTTTGATACTACTATCTTATTATTTAATGCTTTATTGTCAGTATCTTTAAAACGAACTCGAAAATATTTTGATAGCGTTGTTGGGAAATTCACTGTGTGTTCCACCGCTGCCTGATAGCCAAATTCAGCAATCTTCTTAAAATTCTGTCCGTCATTACTACAGAGTATGTCTGTATACAAATGCGAAGGCATATCCCCTGATGTAGCCGACCACACCATAGACTTAATATTTTGCGGCTTCTTATATTCAAACTGTATCCAGCTAAATCCATCTTTGTCTGGCAGGACCTTGCAATAATCAGACACACTGTCATTAGTCAGCTGCTGTAAAGATACGATGCCACCACTCGTTGTGACGGCAGGATGCAACTCTGCCATAGGGATATCATGGTCAGAAACCTTCACTGCAACAACTGCAATATCACGATAGAACTTTTTTTTCATGAAAACCGAGGATATTGCATCTTTAACTATGTCATAATCTTGGAATTGACCTGTTACATCAAAACCTTCTGGAAGTGTCAGTCTTACCTTTTTTCCACCCAAGATATCGACCTTTCTCCAGACAAGTTTTTTCATTCCATCCTCATCCTTTACCCATGGTCCACCCGTCTCACTCCAGCCTGGAGAACTTGCTATAGTAACTTCCATCCCAAGGCTATCAGCCACTTCCAACATATAGTGGAATGCATCTTTCCATTCAGGGGTCATATAAGCCAGACGTTTTTTCACAATTTGAGGTGTTTCAAGACCCGCATCAAAATTGTGAAAACCAACGATACCCGACCGCTTCATCCAATGGAGATCCTTGTAAATACCATCTTTAGAGATGTTTCCATTCATCCAATGCCACCATACCCGAGGACGGGAAGATTGGTCAGGGTTCAGAAAACCTTGATATAAGGTTTTGCTATCTTGGGCCTTCAACGGAAGGAAAGCCAGCAGTAATAAAGATAATACTGCCATCATTTTTAATTTGTGCATACGCTATTAGATTATATTAAGTTGTGTTTTTTATTGTATTATCTTAAACCGCACTCTGAAACTATGAGAAGGCTCGTCCCAGTTTGATCCTAACATCTCGAAATGTCCAATTTGTGCTGTTGAGCGCACATGCTTCCCAATGCAAGGACAAACATCAAAATCACCGATTTTCACCAGCCTTATAGTATCTGATGCCCCATTCGGCAAACGGTCAAGTTTCACCTCATCAGGAATTGAATTGCGGAATACATATTCATAAGTTACGGGCAAATCATCCTCAATAAGCTGATTCATCTGCTGCTCTATGGCTTTTTCTTCCTGTCGAGTAGGCTTATGATCTATGGTAAAGCTCATTTTACTCTTTTTGCGCTCGATGTGTGCATTATTTGAACGTTCGCATCCAAACATACGTATCATCACCTGATTCAAAAGGTGTTCTGCCGTATGTGCAGGTGGAAACTCCTCTTTATTATGATCATTAAGCTCGTATTCACTCTCTTTCATCTTTATCTTGAATTTATAGATTCTACCATCATAAGGCTCTAATTGAACTGGGAAATAGCCATCTTTATGCAACTGGACTTTCTCCTCCTGCTCTGTAAGTAAGTCAACAGCTTTCACTTCTTGTTCTGTAAGGTTCAGATAATCAAAGGCATGTTCCGGAATTTTGACCTCTACATCCATCTTCTCATCTGAGAAGTTCACGATTATGAGCAATACTTCATTCCCGCTTTTACGGAGAAAAGTAAAATTTCGATGGGGATTAAACTTATCTGATGATGGATTTACATACATCAAATCGAAAAACTCTCCTTCGCGAATGGCGGGCTCACGATTGGCAATCTTCAGTATTTCCTGATATTTCTTCTCAAGAAACAACTCTTCCTCCGACAGATTCTGATGGTCGAAATAACCCTTATAGATAGACTTAACTGTCCAATAATCGAAAATGGATGTCCGTCCGTCTATTCCTGAAAAGCCTTCCTTGTCCATACCTCGCTCGCCATATTCCTGCCCAGCATAGAGCATAAAGGGATTGCTGCGCATCAAGGCACTCACAAGAAGAGCTGGTATGGCTTTCCTTCCATTACCACAAACGAAATCAGAGGCTATGCGTTGTTCATCGTGATTCTCCAAGAAATAAAGCAAATGGGCATGAATGTCATCTGTTGACTGCCATAAATAGGATATAGAAGAAACAGGGCGATTTCCACAAATTACGCCACGCAAGCAGTCATACATCCCCACTTTGTCATAAAGGAAATCAAATCCGGAAGCTATATAAGTATGGTATTGGGCAGTATCATAAACCTCACCGATAAACAGAATCTTTGGATGCAGTTCTTTCACGATACGTGTTGCATAAGCCCAAAATTCATGAGGAACCATCTCCGCCATATCACAACGAAACCCATCAACTCCTTTTGATGCCCAGAAAAGCAAGATTTCAGTCATTTTAATCCAAGTGCTCGGTATCGGATCAAAATAATAATGATGGCCGTCACGATAATCTACGCCATAATTTAATTTGACGGTTTCATACCAGTCTGTTGTTCCAGGCTTGTTATCAAAACGGTCATTACCCGTAGCTTTTGCAGGTGTTTCCTCATAAGTGCCCTTATCAAAATAAGGTTCAAATGACTTTCCGGGACAATAATAAAAGTTATTTTGCGGAGAAAAACCTACATTCGTATTATCATCTTCTCCAAGGTCTTTGACACCTAATGGTTTCTTTATAGAATGATATTCCCTCGCTACATGATTAGGCACAAAGTCAATAATCACCTTCATGCCTGCCCGATGGGTCCGACTGACCAAACCTACGAATTCTTCCATACGTTCATTGACGTTGGAAGCAATATCGGGGTCGATGTCATAATAGTCTGTGATGGCATAAGGAGACCCTGCTTTTCCTTTAACTACTGCAGGATTCTGCTGTGGAATACCAAAAGAAGAATAATCTGTTTGTGATGCATGACGAATTACACCGGTATACCATATATGAGTAATGCCCAACTCGTGAATTCGTCTTAAGACCGTTGCATCAAAGTCATTCATCTTACCCACACCATTCTCGGCAATCGTTCCATTTTCTTTCAAGGTTAGATTACGATTGCCGAAAAGGCGTGTTAAGACTTGGTAGATTATGATTTTTTTATTCACTTATCTTGCTTTTTAAGCAATTCCATGAGAATTTACGTTTCTGTCAATACGGGCTATCATACCCTGAAGTGCCTTTCCAGGGCCACATTCCGTGAAGTCATCAGCACCATCAGCAATCATATTCTGAACACTTGATGTCCAACGAACACTGCTAGTAAGCTGAGCTATCAGGTTCTGCTTGATTTCTTCGGCATCCGTATGTGGCTTTCCATCAACATTCTGATAAACAGGACATTTAGGAGTATTGAAGTTTGTCTTCTCGATAGCTGCCTGAAGTTCATCCTTAGCTGGTTGCATAAGTGGAGAATGGAAGGCTCCTCCGACCTTCAAAGGCAGCGCACGCTTTGCTCCTGCTTCCTTAAGTTTCTCGCAAGCCTCATTGATTGCCTCTATTTCTCCTGAAATAACAAGTTGGCCAGGGCAGTTATAGTTGGCCGGAATAACGACCTTTCCTTCTGCACTTACTTCTTGACAAACCTTTTCAACGGCTTCGTCAGGAAGACCGATGATGGCTGCCATCGTACCTGGATTTGCCTCACAGGCTTTCTGCATGGCATTTGCACGAGTTGCCACAAGCTTCAATCCATCCTCAAAGCTCAATGCGCCAACGGCTACAAGAGCAGAGAATTCTCCCAAAGAGTGACCTGCTGTCATAGCGGGTGCAAAGTCTTTGCCCATGCAAAGGGCAGAGATTACGCTGTGAAGAAATACGGCTGGTTGAGTGACATTTGTCTGCTTGAGTTCTTCATCAGTACCTGCAAACATAATATCTGTAATTTTGAAACCGAGGATTTCATCGGCTTTGTCAAAGAGTTCTTTTGCTAAAGAATTGTTATCGTAGAGGTCTTTGCCCATTCCTACGAATTGAGAGCCCTGTCCAGGGAATACAAATGCTTTCATTTTGTTATATTTTTAAAATTGTTTTTCCAAGTGCAAAGATACAAAAAAAATCCCAATTACCATCATGGTAAAAGGGATTTAATATAGATTTGCTTTACAGTGCGAAAATATATATTCAATATTTGGATTATTCTGCCTCTGGAGCTTCTTCCTCAGCAACGGGAGCTTCCTCTACAGGAGCCTCTGCTTTAGGAGCTTCTTCTGCTGGTTTCACCTCAGCGGCTTTCTCTGCTACAACCTTTACAGGTA
Organism: Prevotella sp.; assembly: GCA_022641735.1. Lineage (GTDB taxonomy): Bacteria > Bacteroidota > Bacteroidia > Bacteroidales > Bacteroidaceae > Prevotella. The sequence goes on from JALCDQ010000001.1 coordinate 78,213, forward strand.
CTTTAACTTCCACCTCTTTGAAGAAGTGAACGGTAGCTTCGAATTCTCCAATCTTCTTGATATCGTGCATTGTGATGATCTTGCGATCTACATCGATACCCTTCTTTGCTAATTCTTCCGCAACAGTAGCTGCATTTACTGAACCATAGAGATGACCACTTGCACTAACTTTAGCTGTAATCTCGAGCTCAACACCATCAAGTGCTTTAGCTTTCTTCTCAGCCTCAGCCTTCTGAGCTGCAATCTTGCTGGCCTGCTGTTTCAAGTTCTCAGCAAGTTGTTTTTTAGCGTTTTCAGAAGCAATGACGCCTTTTCCCTGAGGAATAAGGTAGTTACGGCCATAGCCACTCTTTACGTTTACAATATCATTCTTGTATCCAAGTCCGATAATATCTTCTTTCAGTATAATTTCCATTCTGTTTCCTCCTCTTTTTATTGCTTCATCAAGTCGGTTACGTAAGGAAGCAGTGCAATCTGACGAGCACGCTTAATAGCCTGTGCCACACGACGCTGATACTTCAAAGATGTTCCAGTGATACGACGTGGAAGGATCTTTCCTTGCTCATTGAGGAATTTCTTCAAGAACTCAGGGTCCTTATAGTCGATATACTTGATACCGCTCTTCTTGAAACGGCAATACTTCTTCTTCTTTGTGTCGATAGAAGGAGCTGTCAAATAACGGATTTCTGAATTGTTCTGCTCTTCCATAATTAAGCCTCCTCTTTTTTACCAAGCTTTGCACGACGCTTCTCTGCGTACTGTGCTGCATACTTGTCAAGTTTAACAGTAATGTAACGTATCACTTTCTCATCACGGCGATAGCCTGTTTCGAGAGTGTCTACAACTGATGGCTCTGCCTTGAATTCCAACAGACAATAGAATCCTGTGGATTTCTTTTGAATAGCATAAGCCATCTTCTTCAATCCCCAGGTCTCCTCATTCAGAATCTCAGCACCATTGTCGGTGAGCAGTTTCTTGAATTTAGCGACCGCTTCCTTCATCTGATCATCAGACAAAACGGGAGTTAAAATGAAAACGGTTTCGTATTGATTCATACTACTTTAAAAATTAATTGTTGAATATTACTTTTTGCAAAATGCGGTGCAAAAGTACTGCTTTTTTTTGGATTGACCAAACTTTTTTGTACTTTTGTTGCCGATATGAAAAGGTTTCTGAGCAAATACGCCCACGTTTACGGCTTCACGGCCTTGTTTTTGGGCATTCTGACGCTGATGATTTCGCTGCTGGTGAATGCTCCTGCTGCTAAGAATATTGTGCTTCTCAGCGGTTTGGCGCTTGTGATTGCGGGAGTTATCCTGCAAGTAATCATCCTCAAAAGGTCGGAAAAATATTAGTCGTCTTCGACTTAATCTGATATATTCAAGTAATTTTTCTCTGCGCAATATTCAAAATATGCATAATTATGCATATCTGTTCTGAGCATGCCAAATGTGGTTTCGACAACTATGAAGCTCGAAAAGCAAAATGGATTCAGACGCATCTGAGAGGCCTTAAGAACCTTCAACCTTTTCTGAAATTCCTGATTTCTCTTTAATTTATCATTCCATCCCTTTTAAAAGGCCGTCTTTTACATAGTAAAAGACTACTAAAAGGCGTCTAAAAGGCTATCTTTTACAAGGTAAAAAGCCGTTATTTACAATGCAGAAAGATATTTCTGCATAATCATGCAATTATCTGCATAATTATGCAAAACCATTTTAACTTAACGCTTTAACAATTCCGAGAGTGACGAATCATAAAAAATGGCTACATCCCCAATGTGATGCAGCCATTTGATTATATATGTTTTTGTTTTGCTTATGCCTCTTCTGGAGCAATGAGTTTATAACCCTTACCGTGGATATTGATGATTTCAATCTGGTCATCGTCCTTCAGATGCTTGCGCAGTTTTGTGATATACACATCCATAGAGCGAGCGTTGAAGTAGTTGTCATCCACCCAAATCGTTCTCAGAGCAAAGTTGCGCTCAAGAATCTCATTAGCATGAGAGCAAAGCAGAGCCAAAAGCTCGTTTTCCTTCGTTGTCAGTTTAGTCTGTTTGTCTCCAATTACAAGCAGCTGTTTTTGTGTGTCGAATGTGAAGCGTCCTATGCGATACGTTGTAGATTCCTTGTTTTTCTTACCACGTACACGGCGAAGGATAGCCTCTATACGGAATACGAGTTCTTCCATTGAGAAAGGTTTGGTGATATAGTCATCAGCTCCAATCTTGAAACCTTCCAAGATATCATCCTTCAAAGTCTTAGCCGTCAAGAAGATGATAGGCATTTCTGCATTTGCCTGACGAATCTCCTGTGCCAGCGTAAAGCCGTCTTTCTTAGGCATCATGACGTCAAGTACGCAGATGTCAAACTTGTTTTTCAAGAATTCCTTGTAGCCTACTTCACCATCAGGGCAAAGCACTGCCTGCAAACCTTTAGCCTGTAAATACTCACGAAGCAACATACCGAGGTTCTCATCATCCTCGCAAAGCAAAATTTTTAATTTCTCATCCATAGTCGTATTGTTTTAATTGGTTTATTATATCTATTTATTTAACTCTCTAATCTTTGATAATCGGCAGTTTGATAGTGAATGTCGTGCCTTTTCCATACTCGCTGTCCACCTTGATTTCACCACTGTGGAGCTGCACTATTTTCTTCACATACGCCAATCCAAGCCCGAATCCTTTCACGTCATGAACATTGCCTGTATGCACCCGATAGAACTTTTCAAACACTTTCTTCAAGTCGTCTTTCTTGATACCGACACCTGTATCCCTTATCGAAAGGCAGAGATGCTCGTCATCATTCCATGTTTTGAGGTATACATCAAGGGCTTCTCCCGGCTTTCCATACTTCACGGCGTTGTCCATAAGATTGAAAATGGCATTCTGAAAGTGCATTTCATCCACATAGATAGTGGAATCCACTGCCTCTATATCTGTGTATATCTTTCCGCCAGTGTGCTCTACTCGCAGCGAGAAAGAGTTTGCGATGTTCTCTATCATCTCATTCAAGTCGAGCTCTTTCTTCTTGAATACGGTCTTTTTCCTATCGAATAGGCTCATCTGAAGCACTTTCTCCACAAGGAAGCGGAGGCGTTTGCTCTCGTCTTGTATCACTCCTGCGAGGTGATTCATCATAGTTTCACTCTTCGTAACGCTCTTGTCGTTCATCATCTGAGCAGCCAAAGAGATACTGGCAATTGGCGTTTTCAACTCATGCGTCATATTGTTGATGAAGTCGTTCTTCATTTCCGTATAGCGTTTAGAACGGAAGATGATGACAATAGTGAAGATGAATGTAACCAGCAAGACCAACGTGAAGATGACACTCGGTATCATAAATCTCACGGAAGAATAGATGTACTTATTCATTTCAGGGAAATGCACCTTCACAACTCCCATCTTTGAAGCGGGGTCATTGCGGAAAAGCACTTGAGAATAAGTGTATTCCTCACCTTCATCTGTATAGTCAGGGCAACGATAAACCTCTCTTCCATCCTGCGTAGAAACAGTGAAATGATAAGGGATATTGATACCATTATTCATCAACTCAGCCTTCAAATCCTGGTCAAGCATTCTGAAATTAATACGCTCGCGAAGAGGTTTTTCAGAAGCGGAATAGAGTATTGACAACACCACTTCATCCAACAAAGCTTTCTGATAGACATAACGGTTCTTGACAATCTCCTGCAATGACTTGGAAGCCTCTGATATCGAGCCCTTGTCACTCTTAAGAATCATAGCCTTAGGTTTGGATGCAGGACTTGTGGTAATGGTCTTCAACTCGAATGAAGAGAAAACTGTTCCATCTTTACCAACCGTTGAATATTGATGAGAGAACTGCACAGTGCCATCCGGATTGCCTGAACGTGTACCCACAGAATCCTTCTTATAGGACTTGCGTTCTGTTTCATTCACGTCCTTTTCCAGATATTGAAGGGTCTCATTCAACTCAAGATTACGAGAAGCCTGATAAAGAGCTCTGTTCACACTTTCGTCAAACTGCTCCTTTTTCATGTTCACCATTTCCCGAATATATTTCAATTGAAGGAAGAGTAAGATGAGGAACGATATTCCCATAATGGCTGCTATGGTCCAAATAGTTTTCTTCTTCATGCCGACAAAGTTAAATAAAATCTTAATTCTATAACATTTAAATGTTAAACATTTGGGCAATGTTTAACGAAATTAACTAAAATCGTATAATTTAGTCTAATATATTGAATTATCGAATAATCTCCCATCTTGTATTTTGATACAATGATTGGAGATTAAGCATTGGTTCCTTAGGGATGACACCTTTATTAATAAAGGTAAGGATGACAGCCCTTTAATAGGTCTTCAATAAGAAATCATCGATGGCGTCATGCTTCAAGCCTTGGTCTTTCAGCAATTGTGGCAGTTGCTGATAGTAATTGCGGAAGAGAGCGATACGGCTATTGAAGTCCTCGGGGTTATAGGTGATAGCGCGTCCTGTTGACTCCAGCATACCTATTCCTTCAATGACCTTGATGCGGGCATTCACCTGTTTGAGGCCAGAAACATTCTGCACCATGCGGTGTATCTGTCCTAACAGTCCGTCTGTAATCACTGGCGAATCTTGAGGATACGAGATAGTAACCACCTTTTTCTTTGCGCAGTCGGTTTCCGGAATATCAATATAGAGCGTCAGCTCATTCCCTTCATAATGCCATTCACATTTCTTTCCATCGACAATGACATCCGCAGGAACAGCTGAACACAGCACTTTCACGGAGAACTTACGATTGGCTGGCATGTTCTGATAACTCCCTTGACGGGCAGCTATCGTCACTTTCAACTGGTTATCGTTTTTCTCAGCCTTCAGATTCGTGGTGGCAAACTCGGTAGCATAATTCTTATCATTGCCATTATCCTCATAAAGGGTAAACTCATTGACGGACTTCTGCTTGCTGTCAGGTGCTATAGTCACGATGACAGGCTCATCATTACGGTTGAGATTCTTCACCTTTCCATACATTGGAATGATGCTTCCAGCCTTCAGATAGGCGGGCATCTCATCAAGATGGAACGACCTTTCCACACGCTGACCGCCTTTCAAGAGCGTGCCACTCGTCAGTTCATACCAGTCATTCCCTGCAGGAAGCCAAACCTGTTTGACGGACTTTCCGTCCTTCATAGGCGCTGTAATCGGATAAACAAGCAGATTATCACCGAACATATATTCGTTTTTCTCCTCGTAAGCCTCCTGATTCTCAGGATAATCATAATACATCGGGCGACATAAAGAGACGGCTGTTTCATAGTCTTTGCGTGCCATCGTATAGATATAAGGTGACCACGCATAACGCTCATTCACAATGTCACGGATAATTTTGAAGTACTTTTGCTCAAACGACCATGGCTCTTTATTGAAGTTGTAAGCCTTCGTGGAATGAGTGCGGAAGATTGCACTGAAGAGTCCGAACTGCAACCAGCGGATGTGAAGTTCAGGATCCATCTTGGAACCATAGAATCCTCCCAGGTCATGACTCCAATATCCATAGAGCACATTGCTGGCTGTAGCGTTGAAATATGGCTGATAATCAAGGGATTTCCACGAACATACATGGTCGCCTGAGAAACCTATCTGATAGCGATGATTGCCTAATCCGCCCCATCGATGATAGAGCAAAGGACGGGTAGTACGATTGCGTTGCATGTCGGTAAACATGAAATAATTAATCCACCACGTGCAATTCAGTCGTGGCATGATACTGTCATACACCTGATCTTGCCAATCCAGCCACCAGAAGTCTACTCCGCTCTTCTCCATCGGGCGAAGTTGTGTATTAATCCAACCCTCTACGAAATGCTTGTTTCCTGTCTCCCACTTGATGTCTTTGTGGAGAAGTGTGTCGATGCCCATCCACTGCGACATCTCCGGCCAATGCTTCTCATAGGTCTTGACACCTTCGCGGGGATGCAGGTTGAAGGTTAATTTGAGGTCATTGCTCTTTACCCATTGGATGAAACCTTTAGGATTCGGAAATAGCCATCTGTTCCATGTATAGCCTGTCCATGAGCCTCTGGGAGGCAGGGAATAATGCCAATCCATGTCAACAACCAATACATCCAAAGGTATACCATAGTTATGGAAATTATCCACCAAATCCCTTAGCTCGTTATCGGAATATGACCACCAGCGTGACCACCAATAACCGAAGGCAAAACGAGGAGGCAACGGCACCTTGCCGGCAAACTGCGTGAAGTCTTTCAAAGCCTTTTTATATTGATGTCCATAAGCCATAAAATAGAGATCCTGCGTCTTTCCAAACTCAGGGCGTTCCATTACCCATGGCCAATCGCTGTTGTCAAAGAGGTAAGACTGTGAGTCGTCAATCAGTGTCCATCCGCTTTTTGAGAGCAATCCATCTTCAATGGGCAGGACCTCACCCGTCTGGCGGTTCACATTTCCATTAAAATCGTCAAGTGTCCAATAAGTTCCTTTCAGGTTTTGAGTATCTTTCAACCCGGGATACCATGAGAAACTCGAGGTCTGAAACTTCTTGGGAGAGGTTATCTGAAGATTCTCCTTACTGAACCTACCCGTATTTCTTTTGTATCGGACGACCATGCTTGAAGTGGTAATCGTCACCTCTTTACTACCCTGTTTTACTTTAAAATCCACTGCCGGATAGTTTCTTTCCGATGCCGCGAAGGAACGGTTATCCACAAATTTGCCATCAGGAACAAACTCCAAGCGCACGATGCCGTCGGTAATCAAGGATATACGCACCTGCCCATCCTGATAAGCTACGTTCTTTTGTGCACTCGCGGGTTGCACGAAAAACAGCATTGCAAGAATGCTCAAATAAAAGACATGAAGATTTCTCATAGTCAAAAAATATGTATGGTATTATAATGATGCAAAGATATAAAAAAATTCTGACATTCAAAACATAACATCTGATTATTTCTTTCTTTTCCTTTGCCGATGTTCCAGGTGATTGCATGAAATCCAAGAGATAAAAGGTTAAAATCAACAACCCTATTTTCCGAAATGTAAAAGGCCATTACTTACGAGGTAAACAACCGTTGTTTACAGTGTAAAAGACCGTTGTTTACAACGTAAAAAGCCATCTTTTACAATCAAGTCTATAAATGCCTGTAAAACAATCAGTTAGATATATCCTTCCGCAAAGATAAATTGAGGGTTCCTTCCTATCAAAAATAATCCCGAGATGCATCACTGCATCCCGGGATAAATTCAATATTAACTTTGTTATTTGAAAATAATTTTACTCATCTTCATTAGCAAGCTCAGCCTCATGTTCAGAAATAAGCTTCGTCTGAATCTCATTAGGAACAAGCTCATAGCTGGCAAATTTCGTTGTAAACGAAGCACGTCCACCGGTCAAAGAACTCAAACTGATGCTGTAATTAGCCAATTCCTTCAATGGAATCTTTGCCTGCAACTTCTGATAACCAGCCTCACTGTCCATACCCATGATAAGGGCACGGCGGCCTTGCAAGTCACTCATCACATCGCCCATGTAGTCAGAAGGCACAAAGACTTCCAAGTCATAGATTGGCTCAAGTATCTTAGGACCTGCATTTTTGAAAGCATCAGAGAAGGCATGACGCGCTGCCAAGGTGAATGAAAGTTCATTACTATCCACCGGATGCATCTTTCCATCAAACACAACCACACGTACATCACGGGCATAACTGCCAGTGAGAGGGCCATGCTCCATGCAATCCATCACACCTTTCAATATTGCCGGCATGAAGCGAAGGTCGATAGCTCCACCCACAACAGAGTTGATAAACACGAGTTTTCCACCCCATGCGAGGTCTACTTCTTCCCTGCTCTTGACATTAATCTTGAACTCCTGACCACCAAACGTATAGCTTACAGGATTTGGCATGCCCTCTGCATAAGGCTCAACAATCAAATGAACCTCACCAAACTGGCCTGCTCCACCCGACTGCTTCTTATGGCGATACTCAGCTTTGGCCTTCTTCGTGATGGTCTCACGATAAGGAATCTTAGGCTCTTCAAACTGAACAGGAATCTTCTCATTGTTCTCCATACGCCACTTCAATGTGCGCAGATGGAACTCACCCTGACCATGTACGATGGTCTGGCGCAATTCCTTGCTCTGCTCCACTACCCATGTCGGGTCTTCCTGACGCATCTTCAGCAGGGCTGCCATCATCTTTTCAGTGTCTGCTGTATTCACTGACTTGATGGCACGACTATACTTGGAGTTAGGATATTTGATGAAATCGAAGCGCTGGTCTACATCCTTGCCATTCAAAGTGTTGCCGGTCTTCACGTCTTTCAACTTCACTGTGCAGCCAATATCTCCTGCCACAAGCTGGTCAACAGGAATACGGTTAGCACCAGCGCAGGCATAAATCTGACCAATACGCTCTTTAGAGCCACGGTCGGCATTAGTTAAGTCATCGCCAGGCTTCACTGATCCGCTCATCACCTTAAAGTAAGAGACTTCTCCAATATGAGGTTCCATACCCGTCTTGAAGAAATAAAGACTCTCAGGACCTTTTGAATCCGGGTCAACTTCTTCACCGCGAGTGTTGTGAATCTTAGGCATTTCGCTTACGAAAGGCACTACATTGCCAAGGAATTCCATCAAGCGGCGCACGCCTTTGTCTTGTCCTGCACATACGCAGAAGACAGGGAAGATACTGCGGGCAACAAGTCCTTTGCGGATACCTTCACGCATCTCATCCTCTGTAAGAGTCTCTTCCTCAAAGAATTTCTCCATTAATGTCTCGTCATTCTCTGCTGCTGCCTCTATCAAAGCCTTGTGAAGTTCCATCGCTTTATCCATCTGGTCGGCTGGAATATCTTCTATAATAGGCATTCCACCTTCAGGCTTCCAACTGTATTTCTTCATCAACAAGACATCAATGATTTCCTTGAAACCAGGTCCAGTGGTAACAGGATATTGAATCTGAACACACTTCTGGCCATAAATTTCCTTCATTGTGTTCATGATATTATCAAAATCACACTTATCGGAATCCAACTGATTGACCAAGAAAATTACCGGTTTATTGAGCTTCTCTGTATAACGGAAGTTGTTCTGAGTACCTACTTCAGGGCCATACTGTCCATTAATCAGAATCAGAGCCTGGTCAGTCACGTTCAAAGCAGTGATTGCACCACCGACGAAGTCATCAGAACCCGGGCAGTCAATGATATTCAGCTTCTTATTATTCCATTCAACATGGAACACTGTTGGAAACACCGAATAACCATATTCCTGTTCTACAGGGAAATAATCGCTTACTGTGTTCTTTGCATCTACAGTTCCGCGGCGTTTAATGATACCAGCTCCGTAAAGCATACTCTCGGCAAGTGTGGTCTTGCCGCTACCCGCACTGCCAAGCAATGCGATGTTCTTGATTTCATTTGTCTGATATACTCTCATATCAAAAGATTTAAGTTGTTAGTATATATTCTATTTCATGGGTGCAGAGATGTCACTCTGCAATATCGACGCTAAAGTTAGTTATTTTTGAAGAAATCACCAAAAGTTTTTTGAGAAAATCACAAATCTTTTAATAGATATTAGTATTTTTGCATCAAATTATGGCTGGTCTTTACGTTCATATTCCTTTTTGTACATCCCGATGCATCTATTGTGGATTCTATAGTACGACCCTGTCTTCTCTCCAAAACAGATACATAGATGCGGTATGTCGAGAGATGACAATGCGCGAAAAGGTGAATCTCACCACTATCTATATCGGAGGGGGCACTCCCAGCACCTTATCCAAGGAGAATCTGGATAAACTCTTCCTATATATAAATAAGGTATATGGCCTTTCTTCTTCAATGATAGAAGGAGAGAAAGCTATTGAAATCACCATGGAATGTAACCCTGACGATGTCTGCAAGCCTGATTTCTATCTCCCTCCACAAGTAAACAGGGTGAGCATGGGGGCTCAAACTTTCTCCGATGACCGTCTTCGACTACTTCATCGTAGGCATAATTCGGAAGAAATCAGGACTGCCGTGAGCCTTCTCCGCCACAAAGGCATCCGCAATATCAGCATAGACTTGATGTTCGGATTCCCTGATGAGACGCTCGAAGACTGGACTTCCGACCTTGAGGAAGCATTGAAACTCAATGTGGAGCATATCTCCGCCTACTCGCTCATGTATGAAAAGGGCACTCCACTCTATCGGATGCGGGAAGAGGGAAAGGTCAAGGAAATCAGCGATGACCTTTCTTTGCAGATGTACGACGCGCTCATCGACCGCCTTGAAGCGGCTGGATATGAGCATTATGAAATCAGCAACTTTGCCAAAAAGGGCTTCCGTTCCAAGCATAACAGTTCTTATTGGCAGCAGATTCCCTATATCGGCATCGGTGCGGCAGCACATTCTTACGACCTGAAAACAAGACAATGGAACGTAGCGGATATTCAGTCGTATATTAAAGGAATAGAAGCAGGCAAACGGCCCTTCGAGAAAGAGGTCATCGATGATGACACCCGTTATGATGATATCATCACGACAGCCTTGCGCACAAAGGAAGGTATCGACCTGAAAAGCCTTTCCTTGCCTTATCGGGAGTATCTCTTGAAGCAGGCTGAAAACTATATCACCCGCCATCTTTTAAAGATAGAGGGTGATAAACTAAGTCTTACTCGGAAAGGAATCTATATCAGTGACTCGATCATGAGCGATTTAATGCATGTCTAATTTGCCGTCTTTCCACTGGCCATAGAAGTATTCCTTGATGTCTTTATCGATATCTACGACCGAGCGTTTACCCGTCACATAGGGCTTTGCCATTTCGCAAAGCACCCATAAAACGATGCAGATAGCAAGACCGCAAACGAAATTCAACATCTCATTTTGTATGAATTTGGCTTGCAAAAAGAAAATCATCGCAATGATAGGGAATGCTGCCAAGAGCCAATCTCCTGCCGTATTCATCTTCGAACTGTTGAGTCTTTCCTCCTTCAAGTCCTGTGGAGCAAAGGTCATGAGCTGCTTCTTGTGAAGTCCCCAATAGTCTTCAAATTCCTGTTCCATCGTCTTTCTATTGTTTGTTTCTTTCCAAACTCTCTGCTTCTTCTTGCTTATTATGTGGCAAAAGAAGATTGAGCAACACGCCTACAACGGCACTCAAACCGATACCTCCTAATGAGAATTCACCGAAAGAGAGGATAGCTCCGCCGATGCCTAACGTCAAAGTGACGGAAACAATGATGATATTGCGGGTGACACTGAGGTCCACCTTATGCTGTATGAGGTTCTGGATACCCACGTTGGCTATCGTTCCGAAGAGCAGAAGCATGATGCCGCCAAGCACTGCGGAAGGAATAGAGCGCAGGAAAGCTGACAGTTTTCCGATAACTGAAAAGACAATTGCCGTAGCGGCAGCGATGCGGATGACCTGCGGAGAGGTGACTTTGGTGATTGACATGGCACCGGTGACCTCGCTATAAGTGGTTACTGGAGGGCCTCCCAACAGACTTGCGGCCATACAGGCAAGACCATCACCGAGCATGGTGCGGTGCAATCCCGGATCTTTCACGAAGTCTTTGCCTGCAACAGCTCCCACTACATACACGTCGCCGATATGCTCAATGACCGGAGCAATAGCTACCGGAACCATATAAATAAAGGGTTCCCATGCAAATTGAGGGAATTGGAAATGGGCAATCGACGGCGGAAGGGCAAACCAAGACGCTGTGATGATTCCACTGAAATCAACTTTCCCCAAGAGAAGAGCCACGCCATATCCGACAATAAGGCCACAAACCACAGGCACCAATTTGATGAGTCCTTTGGCAAAAGTCAAGACGAGAATGGCCGTAATCAAAGAGATGAAGGCCAACAACCAGTCATTCTTCGCCATATCCACGGCAGAAGTAGAAAGCGTCAGTCCGATAAGGATGATGACAGGGCCGATGACAACAGGCGGGAAAAGCCTGTCGAGCAACTTCTGTCCTTGCCATTTGATGAGCGCACTCATAATGAAATACACGAGCGCAACGCCCATAATGCCGGCAAGAGTACCTGGCATGCCCCACTGTTTGCTAGCTGCTATAATGGGCGCAATGAATGCAAAGCTGGAACCTAAGAAAATAGGCACCTTCCATTTCGTAACAAAATGAAAGATGAAAGTACCTAGTCCTGCTGTAAACAATGCGGTTGCGGGGTCTAGCCCCACAAGTAGCGGCACTAAAACTGTGGCTCCGAAAGCGACGAAGAGAAACTGCACTCCCACAATTCCCTTCCTCATTGGTGTTAATCTGATATTGTCCATAGTTGTGTACAAATATACTGAAAATCCATGAAAGCCGAAAACAATTTATCAAAAACTTTGCCTTTTCGTTGCATTTTATTATCTTTGCCTTGCAATATGAATATTTCGCAAGAAGATTTTCGTAAGGAAGCTTACAGCGTAATCGCTGCTATTCCAAGCGGAAAAGTGATTACTTATGGGCAGATAGCCCGTCTCATCGGTTATCCACAGCATTTCCGGCTTGTGGGGCATGTGCTCCGTGGGGCTTCTGACGGCCTTTATCTACCTTGCCATCGGGTGGTAAACAGCGAAGGGCGGTTGGCTCCTCATTGGCCGGAACAACGTGCTCTGTTAGCAAAAGAGGGTGTTTCTTTTCTGCCGAATGGGCATGTTGACCTGAAGAAATGCCAATGGGACTTCATGAATATGACTGACTTTTAACATTTCCGAGTTATTTAATCGAATATATCAGACTAACTTTTGCATATAAAAAAGTCGTTTTTGCATAATTATGCAAATGCGATATAAGGCCCTCCCAATAGGGAGCCTTCATACCATGAACCTCAAAAAATAAAGTGGCTTATATCGCTCGAAAAAGGCATTATCGGCGAGGTTGATTTTTCAAAAAAGTTGATTTCACCCTTAAAAGCTACTTTCGAGGGTGTAATAAGTGATTAATTACCTTGTAAAAGGTGGTCTTTTACCTTGTAAACAACGATTAATCACCTTGTAAAAGGCCGCTTTTGACCCTATAAATGGCCAAATGAGGCATGCCGAAAGATATTCTTGTATATTTCATTAGATACTTGTATAATTATGCATAACCGTTTTAAGTTAATTTATTAATCGCTTTTTGTCCTCCCTTTGATGATTCTCGGGATGGCAGACCGTCATTCTTGCTACACCTTATTATATTTATAAGACTGAAAAATGCTTGTTTAAGAAATTAATTTGTATCTTTGCGGTATGAAAAGAATACTATCACTTTTGCTGCTCGCAGCAAGCCTCAACGCCATGGCACAAGACGAAATAAAGCTCATCGTGGGTACTTATACCAACGGTTCAAGCAAAGGTATCTATACCTTTAATTTCAATCAGCAGACGGGAGAGACCTCTCCGCTCGACACGCTGGCAGTGAAGAATCCCTCTTATCTGAACGTTTCAAGCGACGGTAAGATGATTTATGCCGTGTCGGAAAACGGCGATGCCACGGCTGCCATCAATGCTATCAGCTTCAATAGCACAACGGGAAAGATGAAACTCATCAACTCGCAACTCACCAAAGGTGAAGACCCATGCTATGTGGAGATGAACGACAACTTTCTTCTCACCGCCAATTACAGCGGCGGCTCTATGAGCCTGTTCCCCTTGAACTTAGATGGCTCGCTCCGCCCGATGGCTCAACAGTTCAAAGGAACTATCGGTGGACCTTACTCTCCCAATCAAGACACGCCCCATATCCATTGTGCAACCTTCACTCCTGACGGCAACTACGTGCTTGCAAGTGATTTCAGTGCCGACAGAATACTGAAGTTTGAAATCCTCGGCATCGATGGCATCAAGCCTGCAGGTATCGCCGGAACACTGAAAGCAGGGTCAGGACCTCGCCATATCATCTTCAGCAACGACAGTAGATTCTTCTATGTGATGAGCGAACTGTCAGGGGCCGTCACCGCATATATATGGAATTTCGGGAAACCTCGTAAGATTCAGGAGATTCAATCGGACTCCGTGGAAGGTCACGGAGGTGCTGACATCCACTTTTCCATTGACGGAAAGTACCTCTATACGAGCAATCGACTGAAGCAAGACGGCATTTCCATCTTCAAGGTTGACAAACGTTCAGGGCGCTTGACGAAGATAGGTTATCAGCTCACAGGCGTTCATCCGCGCAATTTCGGCATTACTCCCAATGGCAAATATCTGCTTTGTGCCTGCCGTGATGACAATAAAATTCAGGTGTTCCGCATCAATCAGACCACCGGAATGCTGGAAGATACCCACAAAGACATTGCTGTGGATAAGCCCGTTTGCGTGAAATTCTATCCCTTTGTAATGCAACCGGGGTTCGGAGATGGGCAGTTCCGCGTCATGGAAAAGAAATAACAGGAGGACGAAAAGCAAGATGCAAGACCAGTTTTCAAGGACTGAAATGCTGCTGGGAAAGCCTGCTCTCGAGACGCTCAAAGGCTCTCGAGTAGCCGTTTTCGGTGTAGGAGGCGTAGGCGGATATGTTGTCGAGGTGCTCGCGCGCAGTGGCGTAGGCGAGTTGGCCTTGATAGATAACGACCGCGTATCCATTACCAACATCAACCGACAACTCTATGCGCTGCTCTCAACGATAGGAGAATACAAGGTGGATGTGGCTGAAAAGCGCATCCACGACATTAATCCGCAGTGCATTCTGCATAAATATCAGATGTTCTATATGCCTGAAAATGCCGATGAAATCGACCTTTCGCAGTTTGATTATGTAGTGGATTGCATCGATACTATCACCGCAAAACTCGAGCTCATCAAACGTTGCCATGCCCTCCAAATCCCTATTATATCGAGTATGGGTGCTGCCAACAAGCTCGACCCTACCGGTTTCAGGGTTGCTGACATACAGAAAACCCAAATGGACCCGCTTGCCAAAGTTATCCGCAAGAAACTCCGCCAACTCCATATACCGCATCTGAAGGTGGTATATAGCGAGGAAGAGCCTCTCCGCCCTATCGAAGACGATGACACAAAAACGGAAAATGACACGCAAGAGAACAATAGCCGAAGGAGCGTTCCGGCAAGTAATGCCTTCGTACCTGCCGCTGCCGGGTTAATCATAGGTGGCGAAGTGGTGAAAGACTTGATAGCAAAAGCAGGCACAATGCGCCTCTCCCAACCATCATCTGACAGCACTTGCCAAGGAAAATAAACGTGAATAGCCGACCGAAACGCCCCGTTTCCGCCCTTTAAGAAAGGTCTTCAGGTAGCTCTGTGATTGCTTCCGGAATCGGTAAAGCCGCCGTTTCCTTAACACCAAGTTCCTTTAATTGATTGGCTTTCTGCACGATGCTCTGTCTGCCTGAATACAATTTATTATGAACAGATTCATAATCCCTATGCAATTTGTCTATATCCGAGCCGACTGTATCTAATTTTTTGATGAAATCCCCTACTCTTTTGAGCAGTTCCTCAGCAAGATCGAACACCTGTTTTTGATTCTCCGACTGGATATATTGACGCCATGCTATCTGAATAATCCTAAGGATTGCCATCAGGTTTTGCTGACTTGTGATAAACACTTGTTTAGAAAAAGCATCGTTCCAAAGCTTTGGGTCAGTGGCCAAAGCCAGTTGCAAAGCCCCTTCGTTAGGGACAAACATAATCACAAACTCTATGGCATGACGAGGCTTCTGTATGTATTTGCTGTAGTCTTTCTTAGCAAGATTGCCGTATTGAGTCTTCACACTCTTCACCAAATCATCTGCATATTTTTTCTTAAGGCCTTCATCTTCTGTGTTTACATATTGAAAATAGGCTTCAATACTCATCTTTGAGTCTATCACAACGTCCTCATTATTAGGGTAATGCATGATGACATCGGGTATCATTCGTTTGCCGCTATCCTCATTGGTGACAATGTTGCCCTTATCATCTGTGATCGATTGCTGCAAATCATAATTGATTCCCTGCTTGAAACCTTGAGCGTCGAGGATGTCACTCAATATCAATTCGCCCCAATTTCCTTGTACCTTATTGGCTCCACGCATCACATTCGTAAGACGGGTAGCCGTTTTGTCTATCTTTTCCGTTTGTTGAGCCATCGAGCGCAACTGCTCAGAAAGGGAGGCTGTGCTCTTTGCCGTCTCCTGATTAGTGCTCTGTATGGCCTGATGAAGCTGTTGGATATTATCCTTCAGAGGCTTGGTAATGTTCTCCATCGACTCAGAATTCTGCGATTTCAACTTCTCTGAGGTCTGGTCAAGTACATGATTGGCAAGGTTGGAAAACTGCTCTTGCACCGTCTTCAACTGCTGTTCAAACTGCTCTTTGCGTAATTGAGCCTGCTCATCATTGGCCTTCTGTTCTGCTGCCAATTGCGCCTGCACACTGCTCAACTGCATTTTCACCTGCGTAAGTTCATCCCGAAGTGCACGATTCTCATTTTCAGACGTTTCCAATTGCTGTTGAACCTTCTCGTTCTGGGCTTTTGCTTGCCCGACTTGTTCATCAGAAACCTTCAACTTTCCTTTCATATAGAGGTACGTAAAAACACCTCCTATAATGATTCCGATTAAGATATAGACTGCTATCATGTATTTTTTATGATTTAATATTGCAAAGATACAAAAATTATTTTATATCAAATGCACTTGAGTCATATAAATCTTTTGGATAATTCCACGCATGGCAAGATAGACAACTAAGGCTAACCAAAGGGCATGATTGCCCATTATACCAAACAGAAGTTCATAAATCAAGAAGAACAAAACCGCTGACAAGGCAGAGGAAATCAGCATTCCGCGCGTGGCAGTGATGCCGATGAAGATGCCATCATAAATGAATGCTCCCACACCCACTATTGGCACGGCGACTGCCCATGACAAATAAGGCATTGCGGCATCGATGACAGCCTTGTTATCAGTAAGAATACTCAGAAATCCCCGTCCTCCCAAGCAGAAGAAAAGCGTGAGAACTATCGCCAAAGTGAAGCCCCATCGGAAGAGTTTCTGCATCACTTCATGGAAAGCCTCACGATTGCCAGCCCCATAATATTTCCCACTTAAGGCCTCTCCTGCAAAGGCAAAGCCATCCATAACGAAAGACGTTATCGTGAAAAAGGTCATCAACAGGGTATTTACGGATAATATCAAATCACCTTGACGGGCACCAAAGGAGGTAAAAAAGAGGTTTACCGACACCAAGAACAACGTGCGCAAAAAGATGTCACGATTGACTTTAAAGAAACGCACCATCGCCTTTTGAGAGAATAAGCCCGATTTCCAACTATGATTCCTACTGATTTTACCATAATACCGAAGCCATAACAGCAGTGCCAACAAGAAGCCCGACCACTGTGCAATGAGAGTTCCCATTGCCACACCCTCTATCTTCATGCCCACTCCGAAAACCAAAGAGAGCGACACAATGATATTGATGACGTTCTGAAGGATGGCCACCACCATCGGAATACGCGTGTTTTGCATGCCTATAAACCAGCCTGTAAGACCGAAGAGGCACAACATTGCGGGTGCTCCCCATATACATATATTATAATAGGTGTAAACCAAAGGAAGGACATCTGCCGATGGACGCATGATTTGAAGCGCTATCCAGCGCAAAGGAAGTTGAAAAACAAGGAAGCAAAAGGCTATCAACAACCCGATGGAAAGCGAGCGGATGAGCAGTCGCATGAGTTCCTCCATATCCCTGCTACCCAATGCCTGCGAGGTCATTCCACTCGTCCCCATGCGCAAAAAGCCAAATATCCAATAGATGACATTGAATATCATCGAGCCTACCGCTATCGCCGCAATATAGAAAGCATTGCCCAGATGCCCCACAATAGCAAGGTCGACAAGCCCTAAAAGCGGCACTGTAATGTTCGAGATAATCGAAGGTACAGCGAGATGGATTATTTGTCGGTTAATTGTCACTGATTTTCTTCATCCACATTCCTTCTCCTGCATCGATGCGATGACGCTCTTCATCCAACTTATAATAACATTTCACCTCACGGTCTTTATCTGGGAAAGAGCAATTCAACTGTCCATGAGTGTAAAAGAAAGTACCATGACAAGTGCCACCTTCTGATGTTTCACTAATCCATTTATCAGAAATATGCACCCTGATAACCCCATATTCCGTTTTTGTTTGCCATTTGCCGAACACCCAAGAGGGTGTAGGTTTGGCATCATCCTCCTTCACTCCTGTATCTATTGAATCCTCATCGGCCGTATCTCCGTCCTCAACTGTAGTCGTTTCAGCTACATTCGAAGAGGTATACGACTTTTCAGAACTACAACTCCGGATAAGAAAAACGATGAATAAGACGAAGAGAACGAGCAACAAAATACAACCTTTGAGGCCACATCCGCTTCTATTTTTACCTGCAGGAATGGGATTTCCATTCATGCGAAGCGGTGATTCCTCAAAGGGTTGCTGATGAGGTTTCTCCTGCCTTTCAGGCTTCTTTTCAGGTGCGGCTGGTTGGTCGTTTTGTAAAAGATGGTCTTTTACGTCGCTTTTAACGGTTGTTTGGGGTGTAAAAGATGGTTGTTTACCCTCTAAAAGGTTATCTTTTACAATCGGCTTTGGTTCTTCTACGGGAGCATCCTCTGGTATGACATAATTAAAAGGCGTACCACAACGAGGGCAGACACATGCCAACTCCTTGATACCAGGGCTTGCCGCAGTGTCAAATCTATATCTGCATTTGGGACATTTAACTTCCATAGCTACTCAAATCTAACGATTGCCTTACGGGAAACCCGCCATGCCTCACCTTCCTTTGTGACCGTTCCTTCCTCTTCGGTGATGATATGTCGGGGCTGTTGATGGATGTTTCCATCAACTTTACACACCGGTTTGATGAACTGAGAGACGCTTATCATCGCCGTGGCAATGGCATCCGGCGTATCCATCAGAATGAAATTGCCATTCAGTCCATCTTTTGTCACCATCTTATAAATGCTCTTCCCTATCTGCTCCGAGGATGAAAGTTGCGCAAAAAGACCGTCATTGGCAGGAGCTGCAAGATAGAATACCTGCTCTATAGGCTCACTTCTTTGTGGCTCAACATCCATTTTTGTGAGCGTTCCAGCCTCAAAGACCGCTTCTTTTTGACTTTCAGATTTGGAAGGAAGTGCACGTTCTTGAAGGTTGGAAACCTGTGTTTTCAAGTCTTCCAATTCTTCTTTCAGCTTCTCCAAGTCTTTCTTCAAAGCCTCATTGCTCTCCGCGTATTCCTCAAGCTGTTGGCGAATTTCTTCGATGTCCTTATTATTTCCAAACATATTGGCTATTCTGTTAAGTGCTCGATGAGATTATCGCGGATGCTGCCGATAATCGGATAGAAGAAAACTGCATCCTCTATAGGGTCAGAAGCATTCTTGTCTTCCTGATTCTTATTGACAAAATTCCATCCGTTTATCAGATGATGCTCAAGGTCTTTGTTGATAAGTTCCTTGAATTTAATCAATGAACGATTCTCCACCAAGAAGCGGTCAACCACATGGATATCCTCGCATAGCTGGCAGAAGAAGTCGTTGAACTCCCTGACTTTACTCACTATCTCTGCTCGAATGTCCTCTGCATCCATGTCTTCATAGCGGAGCGTCTCCTTGGAAACCATCGAATAGTTATATTTCAGATGACTGTCGAAGTCATCCATGAGCTTATTCAACTCCGCAATATGCGTGCATCCCACGCTATCGCGCACCTGCATAAGCGCTCCGCGACAAGTAATCTGCTTCGGTTCTTTCTTTTCCATGACCACAGAGAAGCCGTCGGCATCATATTTCTCAGCATAAACACGCTCGAAAACAGCCTGCGTGAGGAGGTCAAGGTCACGCTGATTGCCCACGATATCGAGCACTTTACTGCCCGTACCACTGAACATCACGCTGCGTGGTTTCTGCAACTGACGATGTTTCATCATGTTGGCCACATAATAGATGAGCGTCACATAGAAATAAATGAATATGATCTTGCGCACGCCATCCTCATTCAGCCGCATGTTATAAGAGAAAACATCGTTGCCATTCACCACCTTATTGTTGATAATTGAGAACAAGAAGGCATTGATATCCTCACTCTTCCGCTTGCTTGTGATATCATCAAGAATGCCGTTAAGCTCTCCGTATTTATCATCATCGCTGTCAAAAAGGCGCTTGAAATAATCCACATACTTCAGCAACATCGGATTGGAGTCGCCATGAGGGACTTCTGAAAAGCCGTCACCAAACAGGACATTTGCTGCAAAACGGAAAGATGTGAGGAAAGTTGGCTGTTGTGCATTCGACTCGAAAACAACAACATCACTCGAACCACCACCCACATCAATGCTGGCAACCGTAGAAGCAGCCCCGCGGAACTTGCTTGAACCCTTATAGAAATAATAAGGTGCAACCGATTCAGGCATCTGTATGAGATTCGTCTCATTGGCTGAAATGCCGAATACCTCACTGAACGTCTTTGCCCAAGTATCTCCCATCTTGCGGATATTGCCTACCTTCATGCTCAAAGGATAAAACCATACAAGGCGCGTCTTTGTAATATCGCCATTTTCCAGCAACACCTTTGTGCGCATGAGCAGTGCTATTTCCGTGAGATAAGAACGTACACGCTTACTGGCAGCTATCTCCGTTGACCATTTCAGATTCGGAACGATGCGGTTACCATAACCGATACTCTCCTTCTCATAAATGAATGGGATGTTGGCATCTCCTAAAGCAACGATGTTATCCACGTTCTCTGCATCCATGCGCTCACACTCTGAGAGGACCGTACGCTGTGGAAAACCATAATCCTCACCGATTTCCTTCGGCAGATATTCCTGCTTCATGATGACATCATACAGTGTTTGAGCACCATTATACAAAGTAGCCAACAGGCGGTCACGCCCTGTCGAACTGACCTTCAACGGTTCTGGCATTTCCTCCCCTTTCATACACTCCACATGAGTGTTTGTCGTTCCGAAGTCAACGGCAAAGGTAAAGGCATCATGCCCGGGTATATATTCAGGCCAACGAGGGCAAACAGCACCCTCGGCAACCTTGTTTCCCCGTTCATCCGTCAACGCTACATTGACATAATCGAAATCACTTGCCAACTTATAATAGCAAGAGCCGACACGCTTCTCTGATTTAAGACTGCGCTCACGGGCAATCACATCATTATCATCGACTTGATTACGATAGCCATTCTTGAAGAAATCAAGAGAAAGATGATAATTCTCCAACATGCCAAGTGCACGGTCAACCAACTGCACATTATATTGTTTCAAGCCTTGCGTATGGACAAATGGGAAGACACTTAAGGCAAAAGGCACCGTGATGAAATAGCCACGATTGTTCTTGCGGTCAAAAGTGAGGTCCACATTATGAGCAGCCACATAGTTACGCTCTAACGTAATGTATTTCCCCTGCTTCTTCACAGGAATACGGAGAATAGCCTTCACGCTTTCCATCGAACCTGTCTTGGTATGGACTATCTCAAACTTAGGGCGTCCCGATACCGTTCCCCAAAGGTCACGAACATTGAAATATTTGAAGAAAAGCGGTTTCAGAGGCAACACAAAATCACAGTCATCAGTCTCACGAGAGCCTATTGAAAGGTTGCCATCAAAGAAACAATCGCCATCCATACGATAATCCAGTTTGATGAGTGCAGGTTGGAAGAAGTCATCATCCGTCAACCAAGGGTATTGATGACTCGTTGCAGGGAGCACACGCTTATCAGGTTCCATAGCATAATCTACCGGAGTAATAACCGTAGCATCGTCCCAAGCACTCGTAATATAACGGAATGGGTCTGTCAGAGGGGCATTCAGGTGATTTTGAAGCACCAATGGCAACTTGTCTTCCACTTCCCTTGAAGGAACAATGACAAAGTCGCTGTTCTCTATTGACTTCACCACATCTTCTTGACGGGCACAATAGAACGGGACACCAAGAGCCTGCACGCCTTCATCCATTTTCTCAAAGTTCACATCGAGATAACCTTTTGCACGCTCAATGGCCTGCAAATCCAAGGCTTCAGGATTTCCTATTTCCTTGAGAATGTCTGATTGCAAGTCTTGAGAAAGCAGATGGAAATTGGTAATCAGATAATGATTGACCTCACTGCAACATTTCTTAAGCTCCGGATAAGCCGTAAACAGGGCATAGATATACATCACAAACTTAGCGTTGCGCATGTAAAGTGGACGCCAAAGGTCGAAGAGATTAACATTTTGCTCTACAGGAATAGAGAACTTATTGGCATCTGCATTCGGAGAAGCGATAAACAAAGTGACGGGAGAAGTTCCTCCGATGACTTGATTACCATAAACAAGGAAGTAGAGACGGTCCATCTTATCGAAGTTGAAAGCCTCTTTATCCTGCTCTAAAAACATGCTCAAGGTCTCTCCGAAAAGCTTATGTTGCTGGTCATTGAGCAACATCGGAAGCTCCACATTCTTGTTCCATTCTATCAGATGAAGTTGATTTTTCAACTCCGGATAACTGAAGAACAACTGCGCAATGTCGAAAGCATTGGCCACAAGCTTCTCATCCATCACGTCACCCTGCAGATTGGCATGACTCGCCAAACGTGAAAAGGCACTCTTCACAAGGTCCATCTGTGCAAAAGGAGAAGGTATAGCCGTGCGTGGCTTTTGTGAAAGGCCGCCATTAGGGTCGCTAATCATGTCGATTTCATCGGCATTATACTGATTATTCAAGGGTATCCAACCCTCTCCTGTGGTCTTATTGTTGTATGATAATATCTTGCTCATTATATGATTCCATTATATTTTTCATCTATCAACTCATCGAGGGTTTGGTCCAACAAATCCAAGAGTTTCAGGGATACTCGGTCTGCACCATACTTATTGCTCTTCTGTGCCTGTTGGGAAGCCTTGTTGAGTGCTGCCAACATGGTCTTATAGTCAATGCCTGACTTGAAGAAACCGCTCTTAGGAGCAATGTCCGTGATGGCATCACTGAGCTTTGTAGTGTCGAGATTGAAAGGCTGGAATGAGCGATGATTGCCCCTAAGTTCCTTCAACCACTGCCGATAAGCCACATAGAAGTTGGCTGTCAGCGTCGAATAGAATGAGGTAGAGAGAAAACCATTGGTGATTTCAGGCTTGTCTTCCGTATAACCACGCCCTATATCCTGCTTCAACTGATTGGTGATATACATATAGGCAATGTGGAATTTCACCATCTGACGATTAACGAGAGAGCGGGTAGAGAGCCCGAAGTCCTTCAAACTGAGGGTTGTCTTGTCGTTGGCAAGTCCATATTCCTTATAGATTGGATTCTGTGCATTGCCTCCTTCACTGACAAGCTGGTCGTCAGGAATAGAGAGAAAGTCGAGTATCGACAACGCTCCTACATACTCCACGACATGGGCATCATTTCTCTGACCATTGTCGCCAGGGTCATTGAAATATGGATTCGACGGTACTTCATCGCCCAGATAATAGCAGGCATTCACTTTTGAAAGCGGTAAATCCACTCCTCCCTGTCGAAGACCGGTCAGATTGTCATGATAATACAGAAGGGCACTCTTGGTCTTTGAGATGAAGTCTGCCCGTGAGATTGGGCTATTCTCATCTTGCTGCACATTGAAATAAGGCAGCACGGTGAGTGCTCCTATCTTGGCATCACGCAAGTCACCACGATTGTTGATGTTCATATTGTTACCCGCATTGCGGATATTCTTCACAATAATAGGATAACCGGCAGCGCCTGTACCACCAAAGATACTTGAAACGATAAAGATGCGGTCGGTCTTTTGGAACACATTGGAGAACTGGCGGAACTCCTCAGAGTCCTTAAACTGATTGAGGGCAACACTTCCGATGTTAGGACTACCCACAAAACCAATGTCCATCTTCGTATCCAACTGATAGTTGGAGAACATCATTGATGCCAAAGCCTGATTGGCTGTATCGAGTGTGGAATAGGAAATGAAGTCCTGAAACTTCTTTGACCCTACTGCTCCCATATTGAAAAGAAACGTATCACTCAGATTTGAGCCATTGGGAACGATGTCCGACAACGTGGAAATCTTCACCGAGAAGAAGCCTTTAGGCACATCCACAGAGTCGCCATAGAGAGAACGGCGTATCTGCTTATACCAGCGCAACAGGTTATCTGTGCGCTTCAAGTCTTCATTGGCTTTATGAGGGTCTACGATGATAGGCACTACCTCTAACGGCATTGGCTGCCCGGATTCATTCAGAGGATGAATGCCTGCAGCCAACTGCATGAGAAACGGACGCATCACACGGCTTCCAGTTCCTCCGACAAGAAATAAGAATAATCTCATTTTATTCTGGTATTGGTGTATGGCGGCAATTGGATGACCACCAACGAATAGAGTACGAAACGATGATGAAGAGCACTGCCTCTATGAGCAGGTCCACCATGCTGAAGCTGAAGAGCTGGGCGGAGAAGTCATAATTAAGGTCAGAAAAGACGGCATTGCAACTGATATAGTTGATGACCGGAGCTGCCACGCAGGCTACGATGAGCACGACGAGCCAGTGATACCAGCGCGAGAAGCTCACGCTGTTGATGACGTAATAGTAGATACCCGCCAAGCCCCATGCTACAAGAATGGTGACTAGCGACACGGTGAAATAGAGATTCTCATTATACATCTCGTTGGAGAACTCTCTTTCATAATAGAGAGCCTCATAGAGAGTGCCTCCGAGAATCAGATACAGCACGGTAATGATGATACCCACTGTCAGATATATTCCTTTTGCTTTCATATATATTTATCTTTCCAAGTTCAACTCCAACTCAAAGTAATCGGGCGTTCCGTCGCTCATTCGCTTATAACTGTCATAGATGCCTTCGAGCAAAGGCTTCAAGCCAAAGGTGGTATTGGCGTCCACCTTGAGGTCATTGGCGCTTGAGCTCTGCTCTACCCATGACGGCAGACGGTTCAAGAGCTTGATGGTCACTTCTTGATTCTGGCTTATCTTACTCAACGACAATATGAAGATGTGGGTAGCTTTGCCTAAATATTTCTTTTCGGCAGGTGTCTCATCCTTGGCCGATACCTTTCGTATTTGCTTGATTTGAATAGGGTCATCAGAATCTATCTCATAATTATTGGCATCCGTCAGATAGCTTTCATCGATGAGCATGCCACTGAGGTCAACGGCTAAAGTCAATTGGACATCTCCGCTGTTCTTGTCAGCCTCCACATCCTCGATAGCTGTGATGCGGTCTTCTTGTCCTCGCGTAGGTTGGAAACGGCCACGGATATCATCATTGCTCAACAGGAATGAGTAATAGGGTTTATAGAGATGCTTGGCTTGATAGAGATACATATTCTCGTAACCCTTCAGATGCGTGAAGTCGGCAAAGGCTTTCAGCGATTTATCTTGTGTCAGTCGGGCAATGTTCTGATTGCTGCCTACGATGACGATATAGTAAGGCCGACGCCCGTTATATTGCTGGACAGAACTGTCGTAAGCATAGTAAGGGCCGTTATAAGAGGCGTTCATCTTCACCACGAGCATCGCTTTGTTTTCCACTTCTTCCTTGAAAACGGAGTTTATCATGCCCTGCATATCATTGAATACCTTTTGCGGATTCACGCCTTGCATGTCTTTCACCGAATAAATCATATCTGTAACGAGGATGCTGATTTGATTGTCCTTCGTCTTATTGAGGATATTATCAAAGATGGAACGGAAGTCCGTATAGCCCTCTTCACCGATATTTTCCACACTCGAGGAGCCCGGCAGATTGTTCCGAAGTGCCGTCACGGCAGCCTTGAAAGAGCCATCTCCATTCGGCGAGTCATAAGGCGACATCGACCCTGAACGTTCAAGGAAGATGCGGAAAGAAAGAGGCTTACCACTGATGCCTACAAAATTGATTTCCTTTGCAGGACGACGATGAGCAAAAAAGTCCTGGATATACTCCTCCACAGCCTGCTCACTGAGTACCCCATTCTCATAGAAGTCCTTGAAATGAGCCTTCTGGCTGTCGAGATAATCCGTTATCTTCACCCAGTCGTCATGGTCAATGGTCTCGTCTTGATTGGCAAGTTCCACTAACAACTTATCGAAATCTTTCTTGGCCTTGTTGCCGCAAGAAGTAAGGGCAAAACCTATCACGAAGGCAAAAACCAATAATACTGATATTCTTTTCATTTCCTTATTAGACGTACTAATTGATATAATGGTGGCAAAGATAATAAAAAAAAATACCAATTCCAAATTTTAACCCTCACCAAATGCAGTTTTCTGAAATAATCTTGAACTTTTTTTCAGAAAGCCGATATCGCCAATCTTCTTTTACGGAGAATCTGCTCAGATTTGAAGGAATCGGGAAACCGCATTATCTTTGCCAATAATGATAAGAAGCATGCAGATAGATGCTAAAATCGAGCCTTATTAATCTCGGCAAGTCAGGCAGTTAGTTCAATATATCAGACTAACTTTATGCAAAACTAAATGCCGTTTTTGCATAATTA
Source organism: Prevotella sp. (assembly GCA_022641735.1). GTDB lineage: Bacteria > Bacteroidota > Bacteroidia > Bacteroidales > Bacteroidaceae > Prevotella. Next base: position 104,670 of record JALCDQ010000001.1, read on the forward strand.
TGCAAATCGAATATGAGCCTCTCTGAAAGGCAGGGCTTCACATAGTGAACCTTTAAAAATAAAGTCGCTTATATCGCACGAAAAGGGCCTTTTTGGCGAGGTCGGTTTTTGAAAAAGTCTGATTTCATCCTCAAAAGTCACTTTTGACCTTGTAAAAAGCGGTTAATGACCTTGTAAAAGGTAGCTTTTCACCCTCTAAACAACGATTAATAGCCTCCACGTTTGGCCAAACGAGCTCCTCGTTAGGCCAAACGTGCCTATACAAAAGGCCAAACGTCCAATACCAAAGAACGTTTTTGTATATTCCATCAGTAACTTGCATAAATCTTGCAAGCCGTTTTAAGTTAATTTATTAACAATTCCTAAGCCTGCCTGTGGTTGTTTACAGTCTGCCTATCAGATAGTTTTATTTGCACTTAAAGTTTAATTTCCCGAAAGTTTTTACTTCTTTATAGAGTTGTAAACAAGTCACTGCCATAGCTAGGAAATAGAGAAAAAGAGTTTTATGGATAAGGCTTTTCCCTATTTCCATCACTATTTTACAGTCTGTTTTTCTCTGCATTACCGGCTCCAGTACCTTTATATTTACTGCGAGAAACATTGAAATTATAGGTCAGCGTGACACCTATGCGACGCGAATATTCATAGCAATTCTTCGTGTTGATGATGCTTTGGCCAAACATTGTCCATGCACTCCGTTGCTTTTTGAAAAGGTCGTAGGCATAGACATTCAACAGCAGGACATCATGTAAGAAACTATGGGTGTAGGCAACATCAACACTTGACTGTGCTCTGCTCCTCACAAAGCCGCTATAACTCCTCGTTTCATACTCCATATTCAGAGTGGCAAAGCTGTGTTTGTTTAGCACGAACTTGCTATTCAAACTGAAATTGGCCGATGGTTTCCGTAAGTCTTCAGAGCTGCCATACTTTAAAGTATTGAAGAAAGGCCTGCTGAAGTCTATCTCGAGCATAGGTTGATACCAGTCAAACTTTGGCGATGCCACGACAGAAGCATAAATATCCTGCGTCTGACTGTAGTTGCGATTCTGAATAAGTCCTACTTCCTTATCGTCATAAAGGCCTGCCGTATAGAGAATATCGTTCTTGTAATAATTGTATCCAAAGCTCATGTTCAGCCAGCGATACACCACATTCATCTCAATGTTGTGCTTGGTGACAGGTGTCAGATAAGGGTTTCCTGCCTCATAAGTAAACCTTCCATCATACTGCACATTGCTTCGGAGGCTTGAATAAGAAGGCCGGCGAGTCTTCTTCGTATAGCTCAGTTGCCAACTCCATAAGTCTTTGCTCCATCCGAGGGAAACATTCGGAAACCAATCATCATAAGTTTTGCTCGGTGCCTCTTCCTTTATGCCAAAGGAATAATAAGCAGAAGTCACATGCTCATAGCGCAAACCCGCATCTATAGACCAATTGCCCATCGTGAGACTATAATCGGCAAAGGGTGCAACATTGCTTTCCTTGATGTCATTCTGAGAGCCTTCCACATATTTTTCAGGGTTCTCATAGATGGAATGCGTGACCGTATGCGTGAGTTCTGTCCCCATATTGAACGTTCCCTTACCAATGGGATAACCCAAAATGAGCTTTCCGGCAATCATCCGATTATGCCTTGTGTTATACGTATGGACATCGCGGTCCTCGAAGCCATCGCTTGTTTCCTTCCAAGAATCATTGCGTCCGTCTTTCTTCCATAGATAAGTAGCATTGGCATTGATATCCAATTGCCCTACCTTGCCTATATAATAAAGGTTGAGCTCATGATTAGGACCTGCGAAAATCTCCATTTCCAATTTTTGTGTGATTGACCCTTGATAGACCTCATCTCTCCACACTTCCTCTTTATTTTCAAGTGAATGTCCCTTTCCATTAAGACTCTTATAGACAGAATAATAAGCTCCAAAAGAGTGATGGTCGTTGATATCATAGTTAAAACCGCATTTTGTACGCAATTCCGATAAGCGGATTACATCATTAGCACCCTCGTTTATCCTTATAGTATGGTCTTTAAAGAACATTTTGGAAGTTATCGTATTATCCTCTCCCGAAAACCATGTTGAAAAAAAAGAGTTGCTGAAAAATTCCAATCCACCGGTTCTATACTTAACATCCAACTGCTCATAACTACCCCATTCGGTGTTATACTTTGCATTCGCTACCGTCCTTATACACCAACCTTCTCCTTGTTTAGGCTTTGCGTGAATGCGGATTACCGACTGCACGGTGGCATTATATTGCGCTCCTGGACTTGTAATGACATCCACTGATTTGATGTCTGTCGATTTCAACTCCGTTAAATCCTTTGCTTCTCTCACCAAACGGTTGTTGATATAGATTTCAGGCGTTCCCTTGGCAAACACCGATACGGCTCCTTCTGAATTCACATTCACCCTCGGCAACTGATTGAGCACGTCTGAGGCAGTGCCTACTTTGCTCAAAAGAGAATGCTCCACATCCACGGTCATGCCGCCTTTTGCCATCTTATATTGCGGTCGTTCTCCCTTCACGACCACGCCTTTTATCGCTATGGCATCGGGTTGCAGGCGGATGGTTCCTATATTCGTGTTATCGACAAGGCGCATCTGCGTCTTATAACCCACATACGACACCTTCGCTATCACCCGTCTTTGGGCACATGGAATGACAAAATCGCCATGCTCATTGCTTACTCCGCCATTGATGAAAGCCGTATCCGAAACCGAAAGAAGCTGAATGTTCACGAACTCCAGAGCCATTCCCTTCTCATCGACCACATGCCCTATGAGGTTCTGCTTTTCCTTTTGGGTGCACTCCAGATAAATGTCTTTCTTGTCAAAGGTGGCTTTAATGGGATAAAAGCCTATGATTCGCTGCAAGGCCGTGTGGATATCAGCATTCTGAAAGGCCGTCGTAACGGTGAAATCCTCTAAATCATCATAGATGAAATTGAGGTGATAAGCACTCTGCGCCTTATCCAACCACACGAGTGCATCACTTAAAGAAGTCTTCTCAAAACGATGAGAAAGTCGCTGGGCACTTGCCGATGAGGCAAGCATAAGTAGCAATATATTGAGGAGTATCTTGTTCATTTCTTTCACCATATTTATTCGACCGTCATGAGGTTGCCCGCACTATCGAGGGTGATGTGTACTTTCTCGAAGTGGTTGAGTTTGTCGATAAGGACATCCAAACCTTCCTTTTGGTCCCACTGCAGATAGAAACGCACCGTGCGCGCATGGGCATTCTGGTATTCCACATGCACCTTATAATAGTCGGAAACAGTCTCTAATATCTTCTGCAATTCTACATCTTGGAAGACTATAGACTCTGCTTCAGCAGGTTTCACGACGAGTGTTTTACTCCCATCTGTCGCTGACTTTGTGGTTTCCTTTATGGTGATAGCTTGATTTTCAACACGTTGTTCCGCTTTATCCTTTGATAAATAATGGATAGCAGCAAAAGAAATGCCCGCCAAAAAGAGGCATCCGATAATGATGGCAGCCTGCGGTTTCAACCAGCGCTTTAAGGGAACAGAAGGCTGATGAGCCGCTTCTTTGGCATCCGTTTGGGTCTTTTCAGAGAGAAAAACCAATCGTTTCCACTCCTCATCCTTATCAGGAATGTCGATTTCTGCATCTTTCTTGCTGAAAGTCATGGCCTGTCGGGCCTCTACAAGCATGTCATAGAGTTCCTGATTCTGCTGGATTTCATGATTCGTCTGTTTCATTTTTAAACTTTTTTCTTAGTTCTTTCAACCCTTGAACGATATGCTTATTCACTGCCGAAACGCTGATTTCCAGTTCTTCAGCTACCTCTTTATAACTCTTTTCCTCATCATAACAGAGGCGAAGAATGCGTGCTGTCTGTGGCGAAAGATGCTCGTCGATATAGCTGGAAATGGCTTTCCACCGTTCCTCCTGCTCCTTTACAGGCGCAAGAGAATACTCCATCTCGCGCGGATAGAGCATTTGCAGGCGTTCATCCAACTTCTTGTGAGCCATCAGATTGAGGCATCCATTGCGCACGCTCATCAACAAATAGCCACGCACAGAAGGCTCGCGCAAAATCTGAGAACCGCTCATCAACTTCAAAAAAACGCTCTGCACCACATCCCGACTTGCCTCTCCATCACGTAAAAGCGTGAAGGCCAAGCGGTACATGGAGGCATAATGTTCCTTGAAAAGCATCTCCATGGATGTCTGATTCTGTGTTGATATTTCGGCTTTCTGCATACCTTTGGGGATTGTTTTTTACTTATAATACAAACGAATGTCGTTTTTAATTACCCCTATGAAGGTACAAATTTATAAAAAAAAACGGCAAACAGTAATCCTATTCGCCACATATCGCAAGATGAAAGGTTATCCATCGGGAAACCCTTTGCAGTAAAGGGCTGAGTAAAACAGACTGTTTCACTGAGTAAATCAGGCTGATTTACACGATGAATCAGGCTGTTTTACAATGTAAACAACCGTTACTTACAAAACAAACAATCATCACTCAGAAAATCATCTGTTATCACCTACCCTCTAAAACGATAATTTGCCCCATGAAATCAATCATGAGGCAAATCACAAAGTACAATCATCAAACACTAGAAATGCAGTTTAACCCCCACTCCCACTTGAATAGGATTGCCCCTTTGGGCAAAGTATTCCATGGTGCGCGTTGCACTGCTGCTCACTGCAAAGGTGTTGTAATCGGTGTTGGTAAGGTTGCGTGCCCACAAAGAAACAGATACATTGCCCAACTCAGCATCAGCATGAGCACCCACAACAGCATAGAACTTCTGGGAATAAGTGTTGCCTTCATCCCAATAAGTACGGCCTTGCGCATTTACATTTGCTCCTAAAACGATGGCCTTCAATGCTCCTTCGTTGACATCGATGCGATAATCAGCGCGAGCAGCCACGGTGTGCATAGGCACATAAGGCACCTTCTTATCCTTGTAATCCACGGTGACGGTCTGACCGTTCACAGTCTTTTCGTCGGTATATTCTTTGAAAACAGCATGTGTGAGACCATAGCTCAATGCCCAATCCAAATGATTGGAGAAGGCACTTCCACGCAGTGAAGCCTCAATACCACAGCTATAGCTCTTGCCTGCATTCACCATCATGCGGCCATAACTGAAGTTGCTTGCCATCACTGACAGTTGTTGATTGCGCACCTGCATGTAATAAGCAGCGAAATCAAAGTGAACACGATTCTGAAGAAGGTTCAAATGCGCGCCTACTTCATAGTTCCAGCTGGTCTCAGGCTTATAAGAGATGGTCTTGGCAATGTTCGCATAGTCGGCTTCTGTATGTGGAACAGTATAATCACCAGCCATTACCTTAGAACTATTAGCCATCAATTCGGTGCTTAAGATATCAGAGAACATCTGAATATTATAGCCTCCTGCACGATAACCTTTGCTCACTGTTGCATATACATTGCTGCCATCTTGGAACTTATAAGTAAGCGCAAACTTTGGAAGCAACTGATTGAAGTCATCATGAAGACGGTTTTCCACCAGCGTCTGAAGTGTCCGCGAAGCTGTAGCTCCCATCACTGAGGCGTTCATAGTCATGTATGCAGATGAGCGATAATCTATCTTTGTGTGAATATAATCATAACGGAGACCCAACGTAAAAGTAAGGTTCTTGGTCAAATCAAAGTTGGATTCATGATAGAATCCGAGGTTAAATTGCGGCGTGCGATAAACACCCGGAGCTCCCATATCTATTGAATTGATGGCTACACCACCGGCTTTTGCTATCGTGGCAGCAGCCATCTGCTGGGCCATCGCTTCAGGCATGCCTTTCGCTACCATACCTCTTACCATCGCTGAGAGGATCCCATTATACATCAGAGGCTGTATCATGTTTGCCATCATACTGGTCATATCCTTATCAAAGAATACCGGACCATCCGTCTTCAACCATTGCGCAGAGAAGAAAGAGCCTAAAGTCCAACGCCAAAAACCACCTACCGGATGATTGCTCTTTAAGGAAAACTCCTGCGTAAGGGCATTCTGAAACTGGCGTTGCATCATGTGCATATAGTCAGCAGGCAAGTAATCCTGGTCCATCAGAAGGTAATCTTTCAGATACTGATAGCTCGTTGTGGAATTAAAATCAAAATAATTAGCCTTATAACCGATATTAAGTCCCGAAATCAAAGTATTCCGGCGATAATTTCCCGTATAGGTAGAAGAAGGCTGAGCCGCCTTTCCTGTTGCTAAATCAAGCACTCCATAAGGGAAGGCATTTTGTCGAACATACTGATAATTGGTAGTGAAATCGAAGCTCAAGCGCTGTGTTGGCTGATACATCAAGCGCAACTTGCCACCAGCTTCATTGTATTTATCGGCCCTATCGCCCGTTGTCTGATTGCGGAAAAATCCATTCTGACCATCATAAAAACCAGCTAAAGAGAAAGCAAAAGCATCACTTAACTTATTATAATGAGCAAATTCAATGTTGCGATAATTACGAGAACCATAACCTAAATCTACATCTGTTCCCTGATAAGTAAAAGGATTGCGCGAATACATACGCACTAATCCACCCTCAGTGTTCTGTCCATAGAGCGTTCCTTGCGGTCCCCGAAGAATATCAACACGTTCAAGTTGGTAGTTATGAAGGTTGAATGCCGCCTTGCTCATCACAGGAATGCCATCCAGATAGATGCCTACAGCCGGACTATTGACACGAGAACCGATGCCACGCACATACACAGCAGAGCTCAAACGAGAACCATAATTAGGCATTACAAACGATGGAACATACTGAGAAAGTTCGCGTAAATCCCTGACACCCAAGTTATTGATGTTCTGATAAGAGAACATGGAGGAACTTAAGGCCTGCTGACGAAGACGGAAATTCTCTTTTGGTTGGGAGATGACAATCACCTCATCAAGGTCATGAACACGTGAAGAATCCAATAAGCTGATGTTTTCAAAAGGGTTTCTCAACTTACCTGCCTTCGTTGGAACGGTAGCACCGCAGGCTACCAATAATATAATTAATAGAAATTTCCTGTTCATATAGCTATAATTTATGCCTGCAAAGTTACAAAATAATTTTTTACGAATCAATCCCCATTTATGAGGAAATTAGCTGTTTAACGCCCCACAATGCGGACATTTTCCTTTATGACGCATCTTTGCTCCACAATTTCCACAGATGAAATAGGCTCGATTGCGGAGAAAATACTGTCGCAAAGCAAAATAAAAATAAGCAGCCAGCAGAATATAACCTATATAATATAAGGAGGTTATACTGAAAACGATATAGTCAACGGCACATACTGCCGCCAAACCGCACAGATACATCAGCGCTTCTCCTAACGGAAGTTGATGACGAACATCATCTAATGCCGCCAATCCCACGATGAGCATTGACCAAACAGATATTAGGAAAATAGACAACAAAAGCGGAACGGAGAATGGATTGAGCGTGGGATGGAAATAAAAATGCCGCCAAACCTCTGGCGCAAAGGTCTGTATGCTGGCATAAAAAGTAGCTGACGTCGCCACGATGAGCACCAAGAAGGTGGGATAAAACGAATCAATGTCACGGAAATGGACAATATGGGCATTCATTCTGAGCATCTTCCGCATCATATAAGCAAACCCTATGATGCAGATAATGATGAGAAAGATTAGCAAGTGAATATCTGAAAAGGCTGATATAAATTGAGAGATAGGGTCGTCAGGAACAACACCTGGAAGGAGTTTTGACTCATGTATCCACCCGAAAGTGCTCTGATCACGGGCTACCTGCACCCATACAGAATCGATGAAATCATTCGGAAGAACACGAATATCTGCCACCACAAGGTGGTCATGACGATGAACGACAACGGTATCCGTCTTCATATTATTGAGCAATTCCTCAGGTTGTTGCTCCAATAGAATCAAAGAATCCGCCTTCACCACAAAGTTGAAGTTATTCGTATAATGGTGAGTAGACGAGAAAGAGAGGGAATCACGCTGGCGCTCACTATACTGCACAAGTGCATCCGAGGTTTTGGGAGCCTGATGATAGCACGCTGAAAACAGCAGCAAAGCTATACTGCAAAGTGCAAAATAAGCATAAGTTTTAACTCTCGGCATAGATATTCATCTGACATTCATCACATTTAAACTGCAATCGGAAGCGTCGCCCATCGGGCAACTGCAAATAGAGAGGCTCGCGCCAAGTGGGTTGTTTGCCACCATGACGCACGCAATAACCTAGAGAATAACGAATGCAATATCGGCACTGCATGATGAGAGGGTCCTTTACAGGTCTTACTTCGAAAGCCTCTAGTGGCTTTTCCATGCCCTGAAGCTCATAAAAATCACGGGCTTTAACATTGACGATATTGTAAAGATATGGATATTGCTTATATTCAGGTTGCCATCCTTCCTGCGGGATTGTCATTGCTGAAGGTTTGATTTGCCTACTTTCAGGCTCATCCTTCTTCATTTGGATGCTCTCCACACACTTTCTCCTTAAATCTGAAAGGATGCTTGAAGGGATGAAGAAAGCATCTGCACCTTGCTCAATCTTTAGTTCCGAGCATCGATAAAGAGTATCTCCCAATTTAGAGAGTTGCCTTAATATATTATCACGTTGGGGCTTTTGAGCTTGCTGATGTTCAAATTGCACATTGCTCTCACCCTGAATTTTACCATCTTCAGTTGATATTTTCAAGGAAAAGCCATCATCAGTCAGGCCAAAAATCATCTTTACCAATATCTTTCTTTCTGCTGTTTTACCAGATAATATCTTCTCAAAAGCCTCATCATTATTACGATATAGAGCCACTCCCGGCCGTAGATGTTCAGGCATTTTAAAAGGATATAGGCGGTTACCCTCCACCTTATTCACCCGAAAACCTTCTAACTCATGCTCATCATTGATAAAACAAAGTCCGTCACCATTGGCAAAAGACGCTGTCCCTGCTACATTAAACGAGTTCCCACGAAATTCTTTCACATGACCAACATACTCTCCCAAGGCCTTTGGAGTATCAAAACTGGCGATATCCGGTTGACGTCCTTGCAGGAAATAAGAAGTAAAACCACGATTGAAAGTCTTTGCGAGATTCGGCGTAAAAGCATAAGAAACCTCCCCTCTGCTTGCTCTGCAATACTCATTCGGATGCTTTTCGATAATCTGATTCAAACGTTCAGAATAAGCAGAAACGACATTCTTCACATAAGCCACATCTTTCAAGCGGCCTTCTATTTTAAAAGAAGATGCTCCAGCAGCAGCTAACTCCTCCAAATGGTCTATCTGACACAAGTCCTTTAAAGACAACAGATGGCGCTGATGAACGATTTCCTTGCCATCAGCATCTTGCAAATCAAACTTCAAACGGCAAAATTGAGCACACTCTCCCCTATTGGCACTGCGATTGAAACAATATTGAGAGGCATAGCAAAGACCCGAATAACTTACACATAGAGCCCCATGAACAAAGACTTCGAGCTCCACATCAGGTACGGCTTGATGAATGGCTGAAATCTCAGAAAGTGACAATTCGCGCGCAAGCACTACCCTGCTGCACCCTAAAGACTGAAGCCAAGCCACCTTCTCTGCCGAACGATTATCCGTCTGAGTGGAAGCATGGATAGCCAAACGAGAGCCTGATAGCTTCTCTATCAATGACATATCCTGTACCAATAGAGCATCAACACCCGCATCGGCCAACTCATCTACCAAATGAAACGTAGCTTCCAACTCACTATCATAGATAATGGTATTGACCGTAACATACACCTTTGCGGCAAACTGATGCGCATACTCACACAACAGGTGAATATCAGAAACCGAATTGCCAGCAGCAGCCCGCGCACCAAAGCGTGACGCTCCGATGTATACAGCATCAGCACCATGTTCAATGGCAGCCATTCCGCATTCCAAATTCTTTGCCGGTGCAAGCAGTTCGAGTTTTCTCATTCTATCTTATTCTATCTTGTTAATATCGTAAGGGGTTTCCTGATAAACGTAATAGTTAATCCAATTGCTGAAAAGCAAGTTGGCATGTGCCCGCCAAGTTACTAGTGGTGGATTGGCAGGATTGTCGTCACGATAATAGTTGACAGGCATTTCCACATCATCGCGTTTGCCCATATCACGCTTATATTCCTTGTCGAGTGTATAAGGAGCATACTCCAAATGCCCTGTAACAAAGAACTCACGACCATTACGAGCCATGACTATACTCACTCCACTATCCTTAGATTCGGAAATCAAAGTAAGGTCTTTATTGGCCAAAATGTCCTCACGATGAATCTCTGTATGTCGGCTTTGTGGCATATAGAACATATCGTCAAATCCACGGAAAATCGGCAATTGTGGGTCTAAAGGATATTGGCGGAAGATGCCAAACATCTTCTTTGGCAATGGATATTTGGGTATGCCATAATGATAATATAGTCCTGCCTGTGCTGCCCAACATATATACATAGTACTCGTAACATGATTGCGTGCCCATGCAAATATGCGGGAAATCTCATCCCAATACTCCACATCCTCGAAATTCATCGTTTCCACAGGGGCTCCAGTGATAATCATACCATCGAATTTCTCTTTGGCAAGCGTGTCAAAATCCTTATAAAACATCATCATGTGTTCGATAGGTGTATTCTTAGGAGTATGACTTTTCAACTTCATGAAGTTGATTTCCAACTGCAAAGGAGTGTTGGAAAGCAAGCGAACCAAGTCTGTCTCTGTCGTGATTTTCAGAGGCATAAGGTTCAATATTACGATTTTTAGCGGACGTATATCCTGTGTTGTAGCCCTCGAATTATCCATCACAAAGATGTTTTCTTTCTTAAGCAGCTCTATTGCAGGAAGCCGATCTGGTAGTCTTAATGGCATATTAATTAAATTCCTTTCTCTTTAAAATGCAAAGATATAAAAAAAACGTGAACTAAAGGATATTTAATTCACGTTTTAAATCTTATTATCTATTCATCTGCTTTTACCACAATGACAGGCGCTTATCTTTGGCAATAAACATCTTATCGCCTTCTTTCACATTGAAAGCCTTATACCATGCGTCGATATGAGGCAGTGCACCATTGACACGCCATTCACCCAAAGCATGAGGGTCACGTTTTACACGATTGCGGATTTCCTTTTCTGTGATGTTCTGTCCCCATACATTTGCAAAGGCAAGGAAGAAACGTTGGTCAGGTGTGAAACCGTCTTTGTCCTTCAAAGCCTTATTGGCAGTAGCGTTTTTGAAAGCATTATAGGCAACCTGAAGACCTCCGTGGTCAGCCAGATTCTCACCGAGAGTGAACTCGCCATTGGCATGAAGACCTGGCAACACCTCTATATTATCGAAGAACTTAGCATAAAGATCTGCACGTTCCTTGAAGCCTTTGGCATCAGAAGGTGTCCACCAGTCTTTCAGATTACCATCAGCATCATACTGACGACCTTGATCATCGAATCCATGAGTCATCTCATGACCGATTACAACACCGATAGCTCCATAGTTGAAAGCCTCATCAGCCTTCGGATCAAAGAACGGATATTGCAGTATTCCAGCAGGGAAACAAATCTCATTGGTTGTTGGATTATAGTATGCATTTACCGTTTGAGGGGTCATAAACCATTCGTCTTTATCCACCGGTTTACCTGCCTTGTCGGCAATATGCTTGTCATGCATAAATTTACGGCAAGCGAGTACGTTCTCATAGAAACTCTTCGATGGGTCAATCGTCAGTTTACTATAGTCTGTCCACTTGTTAGGATAACCGATTTTCACATAGAATTTATCGAGTTTCTTATGGGCATTCAACTTGGTGGAATCGCTCATCCATGTCTGTGCATCTATGCGCTGACCAAGAGAAATCTGAAGGTTTTTCACCAATTGCTCCATGATTTTCTTGGAAGTCTCTGGGAAATAGCGGTCAGAATAGATTCTGCCAAGGGCCTCACCCATCTGACTCTGCACCTGATTTGTGGCACGTTTCCACAATGGATAGTCCTCTTTACGGCCGCTCATGGTCTTTCCGAAGAAATCAAAGTTGGCTTCACGAATCTCATCGGTGAGATAACTGGATGAGCCTTCAATAACATCCCATTCCATCAAAGACTTGATTTCATCCACTGTCTGCAGGCTGACCATCTTGTCAAGACCTGTCATAAAGGCTGGCTGACCTACTATCATCTCCTGAATATAGTCGCTTTTTATGCCTTCAGCAGTTGCCAGTTTCTCCAATGGAATATTCGGATAGTCCTGCTCAAACTCCTTCAGTGTCATCTTATTATAGTTTGCCTGAGGGTCACGGAGCTCGGTTGCACTCTTGGAAATAAGGGCAATCAGCGTCTCCTGACGGAAGAGATCAGCGGCACGTTTCTGAGCTTCTGCATCGCTGAAGCCGTAGAGCTTGAACATACGGGCAATGTGTTTCTTGTAAGCCTCACGAATGGCTACTGTGGCAGAGTCGTTGTTTACGTAGTAATCCTTTTGTCCAAGGGTCATTCCGCCCTGACTGATACCGAGGATATTCATGGTTACATTCTTGTCGTCAGCACTAAAATAAGAACCGAACTGAATGCCATATCCCTCAGCAGCATACTTTATTTGCAGGTTGCGCAATGCCTCCACGCTATTGGCTTTCTCAATTTCTTCCAGTAAAGGCTTTACCGGATTGATGCCATCTTTATTCCTTTTGTCTACATCCAGAGAAAGTTTATAGAAGTCGGAGAGCTTCTGCTCGATAGTTCCCTGCTTGTATTTTTTCTTCTGCAAGTCACTGAGAATAGAGTTAATACGCTTGTTGTTGTCGTCTTGTAACTGGTCGAAAGAGCCAAAACGACTGTAGGCTGCCGGAAGAGGATTCTTCTTTTGCCACCCACCTGTTGCAAACTGATAGAAATCATCAGCTGGCTTTGCTGTCTTGTCAAGATTTGACATGTCAAGACCCGACTTGTTTTGTCCCATTCCCATCATAGGAACAGAAGCAAACATGACAATCGGTAAGATTTGTTTCATTTTCATTTTTGTCCTTATTTTAACGTTCGTATATCCGTTATTTTTCATTCTCTAACTTTTCCAAAACCTCTGACATCTCCATCCAATACTGGTTTTCCTTGTCAAGACATTCCTTCGTGGAAGTGTATTCAGTGACGAGTTCCATGTTGGAAGCATTCTCGGGAGACATGAAAAGGTCGTCCAATGCCTTGATGCGAGTCTCCATTTTCGTGATTCTTTTCTCACTGTCAGCCACGGCTTTCTGCGCTTTGCGTATTTTCTTTTGCTGTGCCTTATGCTCCTCGAAGCTTTGCTTATTCTCTGAAACAACTGGCTCTGGCGTGGCAACTTCTGTCGGAACTTCCTGTGGATGACCTTCCAGCGCCTCATGAATGGTGTCCGCATTATGAGCCCGCAGATAGTCATAGATGCCTCCCAAATGTTCTTTCACCTTGGCCTCACCGAACTCATAGACCTTAGAAACCAGTCCATCAAGGAAATCACGGTCATGACTTACTACAATAACAGTGCCGTCAAAGGCTTTGATAGCTTCCTTCAATACATCCTTAGAGGGCATATCAAGGTGGTTGGTAGGCTCATCGAGGATGAGCAGATTGACAGGTTGAAGCAGCAATAGTATCATTGCAAGCCGGCTTCTCTCTCCTCCACTGAGCACCTTGACCTTCTTTTCAGAGGTCTCTCCACCGAACATAAAGGCACCCAACAAATCGTTGATTTTCAATCGCATATCACCTGTAGCCACCCTATCTATCGTATCATAGATGGTAAGTTCTTCATTCAAGAGCTGTGCTTGGTTTTGCGCAAAGTAACCAATCTGCACGTTATGCCCTATCTTCAACATTCCCGTAAAGGGTATTTCACCCATGATGCACTTCACAAGCGTGGATTTTCCTTCGCCGTTCTTTCCCACAAAGGCCACCTTCTCGCCTCTTTTGATGGTGAAAGTGACATGGTCGAAGATGGTCTTCTCTCCATAAACTTTCTTCACATCATCACAGATAACGGGGTAATCGCCACTTCTGAGGCAAGGCGGAAACTTCAGATGCATGGCTGAATTGTCAACATCATCCACCTCGATAGGCACTATCTTCGCCAATTGCTTGATTCTGCTCTGCACTTGCACCGACTTTGTAGGCTTATAGCGGAAGCGTTCGATGAAGTCTTTCATGTCGGCTATCTCCTTCTGCTGGTTCTCATAGGCCCGCATCTGCTGTTCCCTACGCTCGGCGCGGAGCACCACATATTCGTCATACTTCACCTTATAGTCCTCGATATGGCCACAGGTTATCTCGATGGTGCGATTGGTTACATTGTTGATGAATGCCCTATCATGGCTTACCAGAACGACGGCTTTAGCCGACTGGGCAAGAAATTGCTCAAACCACTGTATGCTCTCGATGTCGAGATGATTGGTGGGCTCATCGAGCAAGAGCACATCGGGGTTCTGAAGGAGTATCTTTGCGAGTTCTATTCTCATTCTCCAACCTCCCGAAAACTCCTTCGTCGGACGCTCAAAGTCCGACCTTTCAAAGCCTAAACCGATAAGCATCCGCTCCATCTCAGCCTCATAATTGTCGCCTCCGAGCATCATATAGCGGTCGTGTTCCTGCGTGAATTTCTCCACCAGCTGCAGATATTCATCGCTCTCATAATCAGTGCGCGAGCTCATCTGATGCTGCATCTGATGGAGCCGCTGCTTCATTTTAATCGTCCCCGCAAAGGCTTTACGAGTCTCTTCCATCACCGTGGTGTCATCGGAAAGCTTCATCACCTGAGGCAGATAGCCGATGGTCTGGTCGTTTGGGATGGCCACCGTGCCGTCGGTTGGTTGCTGGAGGCCACATAATATTTTGAGCATAGTGGACTTGCCGGCACCGTTTTTGCCCACCAGAGCTATGCGGTCGCGGTCGTTTACAACAAAGCTGACGTCATGAAACAAAGGCTTTGCGGCAAATTCCACTTTCAGATTTTCTACTGATATCATTGCTTTCGCACTATAGTTTAGGTGCAAAGTTACTTAAAAATATTGATATATGTACACGCAGGCGCAAAAAAATATAATATTGACAGATTGTTTCTGAAAGGCAAGGGATTGACCGGAAGGCATGAATTTGTCAGATATTCTTCAAGTATTGACTATTTATGCATAAAACGGAATTAGCGTATAATTATACGGAAAGTGGTCTTCAAAGAGGTAAATGATGGTCTTTTACAGGGTAAGAAGTAACCTTTTACGAGGTAAAGAACGGTTGTTTACCTTCCTATCAATCGTCTTTTAAAAGTGTATAAACGCTTTCTAACCCGAAATATGCAATTTTTCAGAATTGGTCATTCGATTTAAAGCCCCATAAAGGCCCGCTATTGACATTTCATTTTTCAGCAGTCTACCTTGAAGCCAACAAAATAGAGGGTCTTAAAACAGATTTGCATATTATGCAATTTCTTGCATATCAGATTTCCTTCTTTTGTAAAAACTATATCATACGATTAAATTTCAAGATGAAGGATTTAGATAGAAATCGAAGCATCTTATCATTTTTTTTCTTATCTTTGCCGACGAAAAGGGAACGATTCAAACCCTTCGAATGAACTGGAAAAAGTATCTTTAAATCAACAAATACGACTGAATATGAACCTCTTTACAAAGATTATATCGCAGGCTCTTAACCTTCGGGAGGAAGCAGTGGAAAATACGCTCAAGCTATTAGACGAGGGCGCCACGATTCCTTTTATCTCCCGCTATCGCAAGGAACGGACGGGAGGGCTCGACGAAGTGCAAATCACGCTCATCAGTGATTGGAACGACCGTCTGAAAGAACTGTCGAAACGCAAGGAGACCATCATCAAGACCATCACCGAACAGGAGAAAATGACGCCCGAATTGCAGGCGAGAATCGAGCAATGCTGGAATGCCAACGAGCTGGAAGACATCTATCTGCCTTATCGGCC
Organism: Prevotella sp.; assembly: GCA_022641735.1. Taxonomy (GTDB): domain Bacteria; phylum Bacteroidota; class Bacteroidia; order Bacteroidales; family Bacteroidaceae; genus Prevotella. Next base: position 120,612 of record JALCDQ010000001.1, read on the forward strand.
GAAACGTCGCACTCGGGCGCAAATCGCTCGTGAACAGGGACTTGAGCCTTTTGCAAACTACATTTTTTTGCAACGTGGAAGCCTGAAGAATCTTCCGAGTTCCCTCTCCACTATCCTTTCAAAGGTAGGAGAAGACGCTGCTTTAGCGGGAGCAAAGGACATTATCGCGGAGAAAATCAGTGAGGATGAAGGCACAAGAAACGTTATCCGCAGTGAATTTCAACGTTTTGCGGTCATCTCATCGAAAGTTATCAAGGCCAAACAAGACACTGATGAAGCTGCGAAATATTCTGACTATTTCGACTTTTCAGAACCTCTTCGCAAGTGTTCATCCCATCGCTTATTGGCTATTCGTCGTGGTGAGAATGAAGAAATCTTAAGAGTCAGCATCTCGGCAGATGATGAGCAATGCGTTGAAAAACTCAAACGACACTATGTACATGGTTTCGGAGAGTTGCAAACTCTTGTGGGCGAAGCGGTGGAAGACTCCTTCAAACGACTGTTGAAACCTTCCATCGAAAACGAATTTGCCGCTTCCAGCAAGGAGAAAGCTGATGAAGAGGCTATCAAAGTGTTTGCTGAAAATCTGCGACAATTACTGCTTGCAGCACCCTTAGGACAAAAGCGAGTGATGGCAATAGACCCTGGTTATGCGAATGGATGCAAGATTGCGTGTCTTGATGAACAAGGAGGACTGTTGCATCATGAGATTATCTATCCACATCCTCCTCAGCGCCATTATGCGGAAGCAACGGTCGCTTTGCAACGAATGATTAAGAATTATCGGGTGGAAGCCATCGCTATAGGCAACGGAACGGCAAGCCGAGAGTCCCAGCAATTTGCCAAAGAGGCCATCGAAGAGATGTCTCTCACTACCAAACCATCGTCTTCAAAATCTGTCCACGCTACTACAGAAAAGCCAAAAGAGCCTCTCGTGCCACAAATCTATGTAGTAAGCGAGGACGGTGCATCCATCTATTCGGCCTCGAAAACTGCCCGTGAGGAGTTCCCGAATGAAGATGTAACAGTGCGTGGAGCAGTCTCTATTGCCCGAAGACTCATGGACCCATTGTCAGAATTGGTGAAGATAGACCCGAAAAATATAGGTGTCGGACAGTATCAGCATGATGTTGACCAAGCCAAACTGAAGCATTCTCTCGACCTGACGGTGGAGAGTTGCGTAAATCTCGTGGGTGTAAATCTGAACACTGCAAGCACTTATCTACTCATGTATATCAGTGGATTAGGTCCTACTTTGGCAAAAAACATTGTGGATTATAGGGCTGAGAATGGGGCTTTCAGCAGTCGTGCGCAACTCAAAAAAGTGCCTCGGTTAGGGGCATCAGCCTTTCAACAGTGTGCTGGATTCCTTCGCATTCCTGACGCTAAGAATCCTTTAGACAACAGTGCAGTGCATCCTGAGAGCTACGGCATCGTTGAACAGATGGCTAAAGACCAGAATTGCACGGTGAAGGAACTCGTTGCTAATAAAGAGTTACAGAAGAATATACAACTCGAAAGATATGTCACTGCCGAAGTGGGAATACCCACTTTGCAGGATATCCGTAAAGAATTGGAGAAGCCAGGACGAGACCCAAGACAGCAAATAGAGGTCTTTGAATTTGACCCCAACGTCAAAACATTCGATGATTTAGTGGAAGGCATGGAGTTGCCAGGCATCGTTACTAACATAACCAATTTCGGTGCATTCGTCGATATTGGTGTCCATCAGGATGGATTGGTGCATATCTCCCAATTGGCAGATAGGTTTGTGAAAGACCCGAATGAAATAGTAAAACTCCATCAGCATGTTAGAGTAAGGGTGATGGAAGTAGATAGCCGTCGACACAGAATCTCCCTATCCATGAAAGGATTATAAACAAAAAAGGCTGCAATCAGATTGCAGCCTTTATAATAATAAGGTATACTTATTTAACTTTTTCCACAATAGCTTTGAAAGCCTCAGGATTGTTCACTGCAAGGTCTGCGAGCACCTTACGGTTAATCTCGATACCAGCCTTATGCAGAGCTCCCATCAACTGAGAATAGCTCATTTCCTGCAGGCGGGCAGCAGCGTTGATACGCTGAATCCACAATGCACGGAATGCACGTTTCTTGTTACGACGATCACGATAAGCATAGGTCAAACCCTTTTCCCAAGTGTTCTTTGCTACCGTCCAAACATTCTTTCTTGCTCCATAATAACCTTTGGTGAGCTTCAGAATTTTAGTTCTCTTTGCTTTTGAAGCAACATGATTTACTGATCTTGGCATAATTTTCTTCTTTTAATTGTTGACTAAAAATTAATTTAACGGAGACAGAGCAGATCGCGAACCTGCTTCATGTTGCTCTGATCTACCAATGTCTGGCGATCAAGGTTTCTCTTTTGTTTCTTTGTTTTCTTAGTCAGGATGTGACTGTGGTAAGCATGATGTCTCTTAATCTTACCTGTACCGGTGAATGTGAATCTCTTCTTTGCACCGGAATTTGTCTTTACTTTTGGCATTTTTCTAATTTTTAAATTGTTATTTAATATAGGTGGCAACGTATATACCAGGACGTTACGCACTCATTTTCTTTATTCTTCGCTGTCTTCAGCCAGTTTCTTTAAGGCTTCTCCACCTTTGGCATTGGCCAGAAGACCATTATTTGCTGCGTGGGATGCCTTTTCCTGCTTGACTGCTTCTTTGGATGCAGCCAGCTCAGCCTCACGATCTCGCTTCTGCTGACTCTTCTTTATGACGCCCGTCTTCTTAGGTGCAAGATATAGAAACATCTTTTTCCCTTCGAGAGCTGGCATCGATTCCACCTTTCCATATTCTTCCAAGTCATTGGCAAAACGGAGAAGAAGAACCTCACCTTGTTCCTTAAACAGGATAGAACGTCCGCGAAAGAACACGTAAGCACGTACCTTATTGCCCTCTTCGAGAAATTCCTGGGCGTGCTTGAGCTTGAATTGATAATCGTGCTCATCAGTCTGAGGTCCGAAGCGAATCTCCTTCACTTCCACCTTTATCTGCTTCTGCTTCATTTCCTTCTGACGCTTTTTCTGCTGATAGAGGAACTTGGAATAGTCGATGAGACGACAAACTGGCGGCTGAGCATTAGGAGAAATCTCTACAAGGTCGACCCCTTGCTCACGAGCCATATCCAAAGCTTTACGCGTAGGTACGACCTCTGATCCGTTTTCACCAGCAATACGAACTTCCCTGACATGAATCTGTTCATTCACGCGGTACTGATCTTTCATTTTGTCATTCTTCATTCAACTATATTATGTTTAGCGGGTGCAAAATTAGTGATTTTTATTGAATTACCAAAATCTTTTGCCGTTATTTTCAATGTATAAAACAAAAAAAGCAATCCATTTATCCAAACTCTTTCTTTATTACACAAAGGTTTCTTCGATAAGGAAGGCTCCTTAGGTCAAAAGACAGGTGGAACATTCTATTTCGTCTGTTCTCGATTTCTCAATTCTGTAGGAGACATCCCGAAATGCTTCCTTACAAATGTTCCAAAAAGAGAAATATTGATGAACCCGAGTTTATTGGATATCTCTTTGATGGATAGTTCTGTATGGAAAAGATTATATCGGATATCCTCCATCGTGTATTCCACTATCCATTCCGAAGCACTCTTGCCACTGTACTTATGGCAAATCATCGAAAGGTATTTAGGAGTAATGCAGAGGTCCAAAGCATAACTTCCCACGGGTTGCCGCTTCACATGATTATGCGACAACATGTTCAGGAAACGATTAAAAAGCACTCTGCCTCGAGATACCTCATGCTCATCTTGCGCATTGACACTGCTTTCCACCAGTCTGCACATATCCAAAAGCATGGCTCTCACGATGCTCTGCATAATTAAAGACTGATTTTCGCGTGGATGGTCCATCTTGTATTTTATGAGACTATAATACAAGCGGAACTGCTCTTTGTCTTCACTTGGGAGCTTCACCACATTGCGTTTGCGGATATACACCATCAGATTCCATTTGTCGAGCTCACCTCTCAGCAGACCTTGCATGATTCTATCGGAAAGGCAAAGTATCTTGCATTCGAAATCAACACTAATCATGTAGTTATCCAGTATTACATTGGCCGCACTAAGGAGTACTTCATCCTGATAAAGCATCAGTTTGCGGTCATTGATATCAAACTGAATTTTACCTTTAGAGCACAAGATGATGAAATTCATTTTAGCATAAAGGGGGGATATTTCTGTAAGATCCCTCACATTATCTATAATGACAATGTCCCCATCAGAATAATCCACTATGGGATTGCCCTGATTCAGTTGATCGATATCAACTTCCTGAATAATCATTTTTCTAGCATTCATATTGAAACCTTTTGTTTTGCAAATATCGGCAAATATACGCATTTTTAGTGTTCTTTTTTACTATATTTCTCAGAAAAAAGCCCATCACTTCCTAAGAATCACTCTTTTAAAGAAATATTAAACACTGATAGGGCTTAAATTGTAACTATATTTGCACCCAAATAAAGACAATTCAAACAAAGGTATGTATTCGAGTAAGCGAATCTTTAAGAGTAGGATTTTCATATCAGCTGCAACTATCTTGGCAGCTGCCATTATACTAATTGTTTTCGGATTACTAAAGAAAACTCACAAGTCAACCTTACAGGGGCAATTAGAAAACACCGATTACAGAGTCTGCTCTAAAGTCCCATCAAGAGTGGTCAGATTTCTTGTTCATGAAGGACAGAGTGTTCACAGAGGTGACACATTGGTTATTCTTAGCGCTCCAGAAGTCAATGCTATGGAAAAACAGGCAACAGCCTCCCGAGATGCTTCGGAGGCTGTTGCTGATTTAACACAAGAAGGAACTCGAAAAGAAGCTATCAGCAGTGCTTATGATGTCTGGCAACAGGCCAAAGCACATACAACCATCGCGCAAAAGACCTTTCAAAGGATGAATAATCTCTACCAGCAAGGGGTAATATCTGCCCAACGCAGGGATGAAATAAAGGCTGAATATGAGTCGGCTATTGATGCAGAGAATGCCGCAAAATCTCAATATGACATGGCAGAAAACGGATTCAGAAGTGAGGAAAAACGTGTCTCTGCAGCTGATGTTGACCGTTCCCAAGCCAAGATAGAACAAGTCAAAGCCATGCTCAACGAGACCGTTATCACGGCAGTCACGGATGGCTATGTGGCTGAAATGTTTGTGGAAGTGGGCGAATTCGTAAACACGGGCGCTCCAATTATGAACATCAGTACTTACAACTATTGGTTTACCTTTAATATAACGGAAGACAAACTTCCCGGAATTGACGTCGGCAGGCATATCCGCATCTATATTCCAGCCCTGAACGAGACGATTCCAGCAAGGGTGAAACTCGTGAAGAACGAGGGTAACTTTGCCGCATGGAAGGCTACACGGGCTCTGCAAGACATTGATTTAAAGGTCTTTGAAGTGCAGGCTGAGCCATTAAAGCCTCTTCGTCATCCACATGAAGGCATGTCGGCAATCGTTGTAAAATAAAATCAGCATATCAATATGAAATACAAGTCATCGACAATACGCAGGATACAGAGCATCAGCAGAAGAGAAATACGCACGTTTTCGCGTCGTCCGTTATTCCTTTTCTGTATGATTATCGCGCCCCTTACTTGTATATTTTTCTTCACTTCGCTGATGAAAGCAGGCCTCCCTACCCGTCTTCCGGCTGCCGTTGTGGATGAAGACAACACTCATATCACCCGTATCATGTTGCGGATGATGGATTCTTTTGAAGATGTCAACTTAACACATATATATCGTTCTTTCGGAGATGCACGGCAAGCCATGCAACGGGGAGAAATCTACGGCTTCTTCTATCTGCCCAAAGGCATTACCAAAGAGGCAGAATCCAGCAGGAAGCCAAGGGTTTCTTTCTATACCAACGATGCCTATTATGTACCCGGGAATCTGCTGATGAAGGACATGAAAACCTGTTCGGAACTGATAGGACTGGCCTTAGTGCGGGCTAATCTATGGGCTAACGGCTATACGGAACATGATGCCTTGGGCATCATTCAACCGATTGTCATCGAAGCGCATCCGATGAAGAACTCGTTTCTAGATTATTCCGTCTATCTGAACAACATGCTTGTCCCTGGCATCATCATCTTGCTCATCATGCTCTCCACCACTTACTGCATCGGCATGGAATGGAAAAACAACCGGCAGAAGGTGTGGTTTTGGATGGCAGGAGAGTCGGTATGGGTTGCTCTCATTGGAAAATTATTGCCGCAAACAGTAGTTTATAGCATCATCATGATTTTCATGGATGTCGTATTCTTCCGCTATCTGGGCTATCCCTGCAATTGCGGAATTGCCATGATGATGTTTATCAGCGTTCTCACCGTATTGTCTTCACAGGGATTCGGCGTGTTCCTATTCGGTCTGATGGCCGGTGAGATGCGCCTTGCCATGTGCATCTGCTCGCTTTGGGGCATTCTTTCGTTCTCCTTGGCTGGCTTCACTTATCCCGTAACGGCAATGAATCCCTTCCTCAGGGCCCTTGCCGTATGGTTCCCTTTGCGGCATTATTACCTGATGTATGTGGACTTGGCACTCGATGGATACAGTATTAGATATGTCTTGGATTCGTTATGTTGGATGATAGGCTTTTGCTTGTTGCCTTTCCTTACGACGTCAATATACCACAAGGCATTCTTGAAATATGAATATTTAAAATAACGATTTGACTTAACAGAATGAATGATTTCTTACATATTTGGTATCGGGAACTGACTACAATCCTGCATGACAAGGGCATCATGATATTCATCGCCTTTGTCCCGCTCTTCTATCCTTTGCTCTATTCGTATATCTATACGAATGAGGTGGTAAGGGATGTGCCTGCTGTGGTTGTAGATTATAATCATTCACACTTAAGCCGGGAGTTCTTGCGGAAGGTGGATGGCACGCCGGATGTGAAGATTCTCACTTGCTGCGAGTCTATGTTCGAAGCACAGGAATATATCAAAAACCATCAGGCTTTTGGCATTATACAGATTCCACAGACGTTCACAGCAGATATTCTGCATGGTGAACAAACTTATGTCGGCCTTTATTGCGACATGAGCAGTCTGCTATATTATAAAGGATTGTTGCTGGCTTGCACCAACGTGTCGCTTGACATGAACCGTGACATTAAAATCCGGAAGCTCGCAACAAGTGCTATTAGCCGGGAAGATGAGGAAATCACGAAGATGCCTGTGGATTATGACCATGTTCATATATTCAATCCACAGTCGGGATTTGCCTCTTTTCTCATCCCTCCAGTGCTCATGTTGATTATCCAACAGACACTGCTGCTCGGTATCGGAATGCAAATGGGAAGTACACGTGAGGAATATATGGGGTGCTTCATACCTTTCGACCGCCATTACAAGAATATCATCTCTATTCTCATGGGCAAAACCTTGGTCTATCTGATGATTTACTTCATCATGGCAATTTATATGTTTTCATTTGTTAACTCAATCTTCAGCCTTCCACAATTGGGACAATTCTGGACATTGGTTGCATTTATCATCCCCTATATCCTTGCGTGCATCTTCTTTTCCATCACGCTTTCGTCGCTCATCTACAGGCGCGAAGACTGCATATTCATCTTCGTTTTCATGTCTGTGCCGATGCTCTTCCTCTCCGGAATATCATGGCCTGCCTCGGCAATGCCTGAGTTTTGGAAACTTTTCTCCTATCTCTTCCCTTCCTCATTGGGCATGAATGCCTACGTGCGCATCATGAGTATGGGGTGCAATCTGCAAGAGATAGCACCACTGTATTTCGGCATTTGGCTGCAAGTGGGCGTCTATTTCGGCACTTCCTGCCTTGTATACGTCCGACAGATGAGGAAGATGAAACTTGCATAATTTTACCTTATTTATACTATAAGGTGTTGGAGTTCTCCTAAATAAATTATATCTTTGCATATCGAAAAGAATATAATCTATATGGAAAAGAAAACTACTGACATCAAAATCAACTATGATGACGTTCCATTAAGTTGGAAACATTGTTTCTATGAGGCATGCCCGATGAAGGCGGAATGCCTTCATTACCAGACGGGAAAAGTCCTTCCTGACGACAAGAATTTCGGAATGGCCATCTATCCAAACGCATTGAAAGACGGCAAATGCCGCTTCTTCAAGGAGATACGCATCATAAACGCGGCATGGGGATTCAACACTATCTTCCAAGAAGTGAAGAGCAAGGACGACACTCCGTTGCGAAGAGAAATCAAAGACTACTTAGGAAGCAACGGCACTTACTACAAATATCATAATGGGGATTTGCTCCTTACGCCGGAACAACAGGCTTGGATTATTGCTCTTTTTAAGCAATACGGCTATTCAGAAGGGTTAACCTTCGACCATTATGTGGCTATCTTAGATTACAACTGCGGTTTGTAACGTGGTTACACACGGCTTGTAATGTGGTTACACACGACTTGTAATCACGTTACAAACGACTTGTAACGTGGCTATAAGCCATTAATAACCTGACTATCTATCGCGAATAACGTGATTACAAGCCATGGATAATCTCCCTATGTGCCGCTTTCAGGCATAAAGAAAGCCCCGATATTCATCGTCATTGAACATCGGGGCTTATGCTGTAAGTCGTTTTCAGATTAATTCTCAGCAGACTTCAACTGCTCAGCCACTATCTTATTGATGCGCTCAGCAAATTCTTCTATCTTCATAGTAGCCTGCTCGCCGCCGCCTTGCTCACGCATAGAGACGAGGCCTTCGGCAGCTTCCTTCTCACCGACGATAATCATATAAGGCACGCGCTTCAATTCATTGTCACGCACTTTGCGCCCTATCTTCTCGTTGCGGTCGTCGATATAGCCCCTTACACCTTTCTGTGCAAACACTGCATTCACCTTCTCTGCATAGTCATTGAACTTCTCCGAGATAGGCAAAATGGCCACTTGGTCAGGCGCAAGCCACAGAGGGAAGTGACCGGCAGTATGCTCGATGAGCACTGCTGTGAAGCGTTCGAGAGACCCAAAAGGAGCACGGTGAATCATCACAGGCGTCTGCTTGCTGTTATCTTCTGCTGTATATTCGAGTTTGAAGCGTTGCGGGAGGTTGTAATCAACCTGTATGGTACCCAATTGCCACTTTCTTCCAATGGCGTCTTTCACCATGAAGTCGAGCTTAGGGCCATAGAAAGCAGCCTCTCCAATCTCCTCATGAGCCTTCAATCCCTTCTCTTGGCAAGCCTCACGAATGGCATTCTGGCTCTCTTCCCATATCTCATCAGAACCGATATATTTCTCTTTATCCTTCGGGTCACGAAGACTTATCTGGGCTTCATAGTTCTCGAAGCCGAAGATTCCGAATACTTTCTGGATGATATCAATCACATTCTCAAACTCTTTCTTTACTTGGTCAGAGCGCACAAAGATGTGGGCATCATCCTGAGTAAACGTGCGCACACGGGTCAATCCATGCAACTCACCGCTCTTCTCATAGCGGAACACCGTGCCGAACTCAGCAATGCGCAGAGGTAAATCCTTGTAACTGCGAGGCTTACGAGCGTAAATCTCACAATGGTGAGGGCAGTTCATCGGCTTCAACATGTATTCCTCATCCTCCTCAGGAGTGTGGATAGGCTGAAAGGCATCCTTGCCATAATGAGCATAATGCCCTGATGTCACATAAAGGCTCTTGCCTCCGATGCCCGGAGTGATGACCTCCTGATAGTTGTAAGGACGCAAAAGACTGCGCAAAAGTTCCTGAAGACGAAGGCGAAGCTGCGTTCCCTTCGGCAACCAAATTGGCAATCCTTTGCCTACACGGTCAGAGAACATGAAGAGTTCCATCTCTTTTCCAATCTTACGATGGTCACGTTTCTTGGCCTCCTCAAGCATTACGAGATACTCGTCGAGCATCTTCTTCTTTGGGAAAGTTACACCATAGATACGCGTCATCTGCTCTCTTTTGGCATCTCCACGCCAGAAAGCACCAGCCACAGAAGTAATCTTGATGGCCTTGATTTCACCTGTTGACATCAAATGAGGTCCACGGCAAAGATCGGTAAAGTTGCCCTGCGTGTATGTAGAGATAGTTCCATCCTCCAAATCCTGGTCTATATGCTCGCACTTATACTCCTGTCCGTCAGCCTTGAATTCCTTCAGAGCGTCAGCTTTGGATACATCACGGCGCACAACCGGCTCGTTTTTCTTGGCCAATTCACGCATTTTCTCCTCAATCTTAGAGAAGTCATTCTCCGAGATAGCCGTGCCTTTAGGAGGCATCACATCATAAAAGAAGCCGTTCTCAATGGCAGGTCCGAACCCAAACTGTATGCCCGGATAGAGCTCTTGCAAAGCCTCAGCCAGCAAGTGAGCTGATGTATGCCAGAATGTGTGCTTGCCCTCATCGTCATCAAACTTATAAAGGGCGATTGTAGCGTCCTTTGTGATAGGACGGTTTAACTCTGTTGTTTCACCATTTACACCGCAAGATACAACGTTGCGAGCGAGGGCCGGTGAGATACTCTCGGCGATTTGTAACCCAGTTACACCCTCTTCGTACTCACGAACAGAGCCATCTGGAAAAGTAATTTTAACCATAACAATGATACAATTATTGTATTTAACTAAAAATATGATGCAAAGATAATAATAATTTTGCAATCAAAATCATTATTGGAGATAAATCATCAAATTACTTTGATTTACTGAATTGCTTGATGACACTATAGGCTTCATAGATACCCAGCTCTCCTGCACGGCTCAAATCACGGATACCGCTGGTCTTATCGCCATTCTTGCAATAAGCAATTCCACGATTATAATAGGCTTCAGCAAGGTTTCCATCAAGTTGAATGGCCTTGTTGTAGTCGTCAATAGCGTTGGTATATTCCTTTTGGGTGGCATAGATATTACCCCTATTGAAGAACAAATAGGCATTCTTAGGACTCAATTTGATGGCGCTGTCCAAGTCTTCCTTTGCTTTCATCATCTTGAGTTTCACGTCCACTCCATTAGATGCATTGAAGTCATTCATCATCGTTTGGCAAACCGCCCGCTCCCAATAAGCCATCACAGAGGTGCTGTCTATCTGCAGATAAGCAGTCAAGTCGTTGATGGCGGCATCATAATTCTGAACAACACAATAAGCAACGGCACGCTGAAGGAGAACTCCCTTGATGTTCCTCACATCCTTTGCTGCGGCAATCGATGAGGAAAGGGTGTCTATCTTGACAAAGTAAGCTTTCGACTGAACCTCTGTCAACTGGGCAGGATTGCAGTTTACATAAATCTTCGACTGTGGTTTCTGATGCGTATTGAAGTCTTCCACATCATGGTCAAATGCCTGATAAGACTTTATGCCATTATTATATTGAATATAGGAAAGCTCATACATCGGCATGAAATTAGCCTCCACAGCCTTGTTCTGTACTTGTCCGCGGTAAGCACTCTTATACTCGTGCTCCACTTCGTTCTCATCCGCCTCCACAAGTTGATTGTATTTCTCAGGATCTATCTCGCTTCTCTTCCTGACAGCCTTACGCTTGTTCTTGCTCCAACGTGGTTGAATGCCGAGGTGCTTGTCCATCTGAGCATGGAAGATGCGGAACTCGTCCAGCTCAGCCTTTGCCGTCAAGCCCATCCTACGATAAGCCCTTGCCCGATAAGAAAGGCCTGTCCAGAAGTTAGGGAACTGATTGATAACCAGCGTATAATCACGTACGGCATCCCGCAAATTGCCTGTTCGGTCGTTGAGCAATGCCCTATTGAAGATAGCAAGGAAGTTCTTCGGCTCCATCTTGATGATGAAATCGAAGTCGGAAATGGCTCTGTTGTCATCACCCAACTGCATTCTGAGCTGGCCGCGATTGTAATGAGCAAGGAAATTGTTAGGGTCGAGGTCGAGAGCAGTATCATAATCCGACATCGCTCCTCGCAGATTATTATAGCTATAACGAGCCATAGCTCGGTTAACATAGTTGCCTACGGTCTTCGGCTTTAAGTGGATTGCCTTAGAAAGATATTTATCGGCATCCTTCCATTGCTGACGCGAAAGGGAAATATAAGCTCTGGTCGTCCAGGAATCACCATCATAAGGGTCAAGTTCCAAACTCTTATCCAGCCATTTGGCAGCATTTGTCGTGTCTTTCTCATGCAAATAGATTTCTGCATTCAACGCATAGGCATTGGCAAAGTTGCTCCATTTCTTCACAATGGTATCCACGTCCAAGTGCGCCTGCTTGTAATCCTTGACGTTCATGCGGCAGATTGTCCTGTTATACCAATAGTTACGCTGGTCAGGATTCAACTTGATGGCCATTCCATAATCATCAATAGCCGGCTGATATTTCTCTTGTTTAATCCTGCAAATGGCCCGTAAGTCATAAATACCATCAATGTAAGGATTCAAACTGATGGCTTGTGTGGCGTCATTCTCGGCTCCTACAAAATCTTCAAGATAATATTTTGCAGCACCACGATATTGCCAAGGCTCGTAAAGATAGGGCTTTAAGTCTATGACCTGATTGAAATACTGGATAGAAAGCACGTAATCCTCATAGTGAAGAGCCACCTCTCCACTCGTCAACAGCCGGTCGGTATTATATTGAGCAAAGCCCGACAGACTGAATATTGACAACAACAGGATTACAAACCTTCGTTTCATGCCTCACTTATCTTTTCAAAGGCTTGGTACGATAGGCACAACGGTATCTGCCTTGCATCATTGCCTTGAGCTTATTACGGATGAGTTGCTTGCGTAAAGGACTGACTCTGTCCACGAACATCGTGGCTTCCAAATGGTCGAACTCATGTTGCATCACGCGTGCAAGATAGCCATCCACCCACTCATCATGCTCCTTGAAGTCCTCATCCATATACTTCACATGGATGCGTGTAGCACGGGTTACATTCTCATGAACGCCCGGAATGCTCAAGCATCCTTCTTCCATCGTTTCCGTCTCACTGTCATCATGTTCAAGAATATGCGCATTGATAAAGGCACGATGAAAGCCCTTATATTCCGGAAAGTCATCTTTCAGCACGTTGAGGTCGATGACCACCACGCGGATAGCTTTGCCTATCTGAGGTCCGGCAAGTCCAACGCCCTCTGAAGCAGCGAGCGTTTCAAACATGTTTTGTATCAATTCTTTTAATTCCGGATAGTCGGTTGGTATATCCTGAGCTACCTTGCGGAGTACCGGCTGTCCATATATATAAATAGGTAATATCATTCGATAAATGTAAATATTTGAAATCTAATAATTAATATCGTTATCTCTCTGCCTGCAACAAGACTTATAAAGAATGGCTACTTGCGGGCATTCATCCAGTCTTGAAGAATAATCGTGGCACTAATCTCATCCACTAAGCCCTTGTTCTCACGACGGGCTTTCTTGCCAATACCGCTATCGAGGATGGTGCGATGCGCCAATATGGAGGTGAAACGCTCGTCGTAATATTCGATAGGAACTTCAGGATGGTGCTTTTTCCATCGGTTAACGAACTGCTCAACGCGTTCAAGATTCTCGCTGGGCTGCCCATTTGGCTGTGTAGGTTTCCCTATAATGATGCGCTCTACCTGTTCTTTTTGAATGTAAGCACCGATAAAGTCATACAGCTCAGACGTAGAAACAGTGACCAGACCATTTGCAATTATCTGCAATGGATCGGTCACTGCTATACCTGTTCGTTTCTTACCGTAATCGATGGAAAGTATCCGCATCCATTACTTTTTATACAACAGCCATGCGTCAGGATAGCTGGCGGAACGGAACTGATTGCGGCTCTGCACTGCAGCGGCCTTGTCATCGTTGGTAGAAGCTATGACACGATACATATTACGGGCAGAATTAAAGGCTATCTGAGCCTGATATCCTGCTGCCTTCAGTGTGTTCTGCAAACCTTCAGCATTAGCTTTCAAGGAGAAAGAACCCACCACTACGCTGTAGCTCTTCAATCCTGCACCACTGACAAGAGTAACGTCTTCAGTGCGTACAGTTGCGTTGTCTACATTATCTATAACTGTAGTCTGTGAAGCAGGCTGCTCAACGATAGGAGCCACAACGGGAGCTTGGGTCTGAGGCTGCTGTTGTGCAGTCACGCTTTCCTGAGCTCTTGCCTTCTCGTATGCCTTCTTGTAAGCACTTTCTTTACTAGAACCACAACTTGCCAATGTCAAGGCAACACACAAACTTACACTTAAAACCAAATATTTCTTCATATTCTTCTTAACTGGTATTTGAAATTAAACTTATATTTCATATTTTGTTGCGAAGATACGAATTATCCTTTAAATATGAGGAAAAATGGCACATAAAGTTTGTTAAATCAACTAAAACGAAGTAATTTAACAAAAAATGGCTGCCTTTTTTATTGCTATTCTGATTTCTTTTATTACATTTGCCAATACTAAATGCCGCAAGGCAAAAAGATGAAAATGTTTAATTATTAAATTATTATCATTATGAAGACTTTAGGTTATATTGGAGCTTTCCTCGGTGGTGCCCTTGCCGGCGCTGCTTTAGGTTTGATTTTCGCTCCTGAAAAGGGAGAGGAAACACGTAACAAGATTTCTGACGCTGTAGACGAATTCTGCAAAAAACACGATATCAAGCTATCCCGCAAGGAAGTGGATGATTTGGTAGATGACATTAAAGACGCAGCTACAGACGCTGCTGAATAATCTCATCGATGTTCTCCAACGACAGAAACATTGAAACTATTGGGCAACTCGTAGAAGTGCTCAAGCATTATATTGGGCTTCAGAGTGAATATGTGAAGCTCAATATAGTGGAGAAAGTGGTGCGACTGCTCACTGCGGCGACGATAGGAATTATCATCGTAGTGTTGTTGTTGCTCACTTTAATCTACCTCTCTTTTGCCGCCGCTTATGCACTTGAGCCCCTTACAGGATTGGGAGGAGCATTCTGCATCATCGGAGGAGTGTATCTTTTGCTGCTCATCCTTTGCCTTGTCTTCCGCAAACGCTGGATAGAAAGGCCACTCGTGAGATTTCTTGCCAGTCTTTTAATGGAGAAATAGCCTTATGACGGAAGATAATTATACAAGCTATAACTCACTTTCTGAAATCAGAATCAGAAAGGAAACGCTCCTGAAAGACATCAGGAAAGACGATGAACAGATAAGAACGAAGTGGAACGACTTATTCCGTAAGTCCGAAACACCAACCGCCTTCAGGCACTCAAAACGTTTCGGCGCCTTGCTGAATACGGGTGCAGGCCTCTTGGATGCCGCTATACTGGGATGGAAGCTCTATCATAAGTTCAGTGGAAACTCCTTCTTTGGCAGACGAAAAAGAAGATAATCAACGATTAAGCCTCCTCTATTAAGGAGGCTTTTTTATGCAAAAGCCTTTCTGAAAATCACCCTTTATGACCCTCAAGATAACTCCTTGAAAAGCAAACAGTTATCTTAAGTCGACCAAAACAAGTTGTTTTACTCACCAAAACAAGTTGTTTTACCTACCAAAACAAATTGTTTTGGTCAGTAAAAGACCATTGTTTACAAACCTATCAATCATTGATTACTTCCGAGAACACTATCAATAGAAAAATGAAAGACCATTGAAGACCTGCCGAATGATAATTTCCATCAACTAAGGAAATAGCAGCTACGACTGCTCTTTGTGGTTACTATTTAAACAACCAAATATCTTGACATTTCAAGAAAGATAAGACAGAGGGCTCTAAAGTTCAATTTTCAGCCCGTCATAGGCAAATTGGAAGCCTTCGGGAAGCTTACTATTAGCCTCATCATGAAAGCCTATCTGATGGGTCATGTGGGTAAAATAAGTGCGACGAGCCCCTACTCTACGGGCAAAATCGATAGCCTCATCCACCAACATGTGGCTGTGATGCTCCTTATTCCATCGCAATGCGTTCACCACAAGAGTATCTACATGCTGCAAATAGTCAAACTCCGTCTCCTCAATAGTCTTCATATCGGTGATGTAAACGAAACTTCCAAAGCGGAAACCGAGGATTGGCAGACTATCGTGCAACACTCGAATTGGCAGAATTTCGATGTCGCCAATCTTGAAAGGAACGTGTTTGTAGATGGTGTGAAGACTCAATTTGGGCACTCCGGGGTAAAGTTTTTCAGTGAAACAATAAGGCATATTGTGCTTCAAAGTCCGTTCTGTGCGCTCGTTGGCATAGATGTTGATGTCGCCGAAAGCGCAGAAAGGACGGAGGTCATCTATCCCCGCAACATGGTCGTAATGACTGTGGGTGATGAGAACGGCATCGAGAGGCTTGAAAGGCAACGGCATCAACTGTTGCCGAATGTCAGGCCCGCAATCAATAAGGATGCGTGTGTGCTCTGTTTCCAATAAGGCTGCAGCACGAAAACGCTTGTCGTGAGGGTCGTTGCTATGACATACCGCACAACTGCATCCTAAGGATGGAACCCCTCCGGAAGTACCTGTACCTAAGAACGTAAGCGTCATCTGATATTTACCTCCGGGTTGATTTCTATGTCAAATTTATTCTTGACATCCTTACGAATGGTCTCACAAAGGTGGAGAATGTCTTTTCCGGTAGCTCCGCCAAGGTTCACAAGCACCAAAGCCTGCTTGCTATGAACCCCTGCTTTGCCAAGATTACGACCTTTCCAGCCACACTTGTCAATCATCCATCCTGCTGGTATCTTCTCATGTTGGGCATCAATCGTATAGTGAGGAATCATTGGATATTCAGTAGCCAATTGTTCATATTTTTCATGAGAAACAATAGGATTCATGAAGAAACTGCCTGCATTGCCTTGAATCTTTGGGTCCGGCAATTTCTCCTGACGAATTTCTATCACCGTATCTCTCAATTGTTGGGCAGTTGGTTGCTGTATTTTCTTCTCTTCAAGCTTAGCCCGAATGTTTCCATAATCAAGTTTCGGCGTGAAAGTTCTTGACAATTTATAGGTAACGGAAGTAATCAGATACTTGTCTTTCCATGCATGCTTGAACTTGCTTTGCCGATAACTATATTCGCAGTCATCATTCTTAAAAGTCAACGTGTTACCTGTAGCTATCTCCACTGCTTGCACTTCACTGATTACATCTTTAGCTTCAGCGCCATAAGCACCGATATTTTGGATGGCTGAAGCGCCCACTTCGCCGGGTATCAACGACAGATTCTCCATACCATGATAACCCTTCTCCACGGCATAAGCCACCACTTCATCGAAAGTAGTGCCTGCCCAACAACGCAGATAGACGCTATCCGCCTGATTGTCAGACTTCACCATCTCTACATCAAAACGATTTTCAGGCGATATAACCGTACCTTGATAATCACCGGTAAGCAAGAGATTGCTGCCTTCTCCTAACAAGAGCAAAGGGCGGTCATCATCTTTCAGCGCCCGCACTATTTCCATGGCCTCCTCAACAGATGAGTATTCCAAATAGCGACTGCATTTGGCATCAATGCCAAAAGTGTTGTGCTCCAGCAGAGAAAAGTCTTGCAAATCCTTCATTTAACTGTTGAATTTCATGAGTTTCCATCGTCCTCCCTTATTACGGAACGTCATCTCAATCTCGAGTCCGTTGGCAATGCCACGCACCACGAATATCTTCTGATTACTTTCCGTATAGGTCTGACCATAGAGAATATTATAGATGACTCCATGCGGAATCAAGGCAGGTTTGAACATTGGCCATTGCTCAGGCGCCATCGTGCCCGTAATGTCATGAAACTCATCATCAGGGTCAGGAGCTGTAAACGTCACCGCTTCATTCATACTGCGTATCTGATAGGCAGAATCGACGGCAAACTTCTTGTAAAACCTAAGGAAACTGGCATTGTTATTTTGATACATAGGCTTGTAGTTGATAGAAGTGAGCATCCACAAACCATTGATTCGATTGAAGAGATACTGCTTTACGGTGCTCGTCTTGAAGAATATTTTCTCCACAACGACATGGTCTATCGTCGTATCCTTCACCACTTGCATCTGCTTGTGATTATCAAAGATAAGCGTATAGTAATCTTGTCGCATGAAAAAGCGGTCTATCACCCACTGAGGCTTTTGTATCTGCTTTTCCAATTTGCCGTTACGATATATCGACAAAGGGAAATTTATGCGCTTAACCTGTAGTTTCCGATTTCCTGCAAAGTTAAAGAAGAAGTCATCAAAAAGCTCATCTGCAGCCTTCGAAACGGGTTGCTCCTCTATAATAGACTCCATTGTATCCACCGCAGAAGTATCAATCACGGAGTCCGTATTCGTACTATCTACAGCAGCTGGCTTCTTATTAGAACATCCTGCTGTAGAAAAACTCACTATCGTAATAATGAGCAATACCATGAAAAGAAACGCACATTTCTTCATTTTATATTTCTCTTAGCCTCCTCTTGAGCTCTCAAATTTTGTGCAAAATTACAACTTTATTTCGATATATTTCTTATTTTGCCGTAAAAATATTATCTTTGCACGAAAATTGTAACATCAACAAGATTATGATACTTGATAAAATAGATGAACTTCTGCAAGAAGTAAGCAACCTCTCAGCCAAAAATGCTGAGGAAATAGAACAAATGCGCCTGAAATACTTGAGTAAGAAAGGCGAGATTTCAGCATTGATGGCCGACTTCCGCAATGTGGCAGCAGACCAGAAAAAGACAGTGGGAATCAAAATCAACGAGTTGAAACAAACGGCTCTCAATAAAATCAATGAGCTCAAAGAGCAAATGGAAACAGCCGAGGAGAACAGCAACGACATCGACCTTACACGTACTGCTTATCCTGTTTCTTTAGGTACACGCCACCCGCTGACCATCGTTAAAAACGAGATTATCGATATATTCTCCCGCATGGGCTTCACTTTAGCTGAAGGACCAGAGGTTGATGACGACCTACACGTCTTCACTAAGCTCAACTTTGCAGCAGATCATCCCGCACGAGATATGCAGGATACGTTCTTTGTTGAACAGAATCCGAATGATGTAACGAAGAATATTCTCCTGCGCAGCCATACTTCCGGTGACCAAAGTCACTATATGGAGTGCCATCAACCGCCAATCCGCATTATCTGCCCAGGACGTGTTTACCGCAATGAAGCTATCTCTGCACGTGCCCATTGCTTCTTCCATCAGGTGGAAGGACTGTATGTTGACAAGAATGTAAGCTTCACTGATTTGAAACAAGTGTTGCTCACATTCGCCCGTGAGATGTTCGGCGCCGATACGAAAATTCGTCTTCGCCCGAGTTATTTCCCATTTACAGAGCCAAGCGCAGAAATGGATATCAGTTGCCACATCTGTGGTGGAGAGGGTTGCGCGTTCTGTAAACACACCGGATGGGTTGAGATTTTGGGTTGTGGAATGGTCGATCCAAACGTCTTGGAGTCATGCGGCATCGATAGCAAGGTTTATACTGGCTATGCTTTCGGTATGGGTGTTGAGCGCATAACGAATCTGAAATATCGCGTAAGCGACCTTCGCATGTTCTCTGAAAACGATACCCGCTTCCTCGAGGAGTTCCAAGCAGCATTATAATATGGCAAGGTCCATCCGCAAGTCCACGATTGCCGACCTCGACAGCATTATGCTTCTCATCGATTGCGGGAAGCAAATCATGCGTGACAATGGCAATATGGAACAGTGGAACGATGGTTATCCAGACCGTAAGACAATACTGACAGATGTCGCTAATGGCAACAGTTATCTCATTTTAGATGATGAAGAGCCCATAGCGACATTTGCTTTTATCAAAGGGCCTGACCCCAGTTATCTGAAAATTTATGATGGACAATGGAGCAATGAAGAGCCCTATTATGTGGTGCACCGCATTGCCAGCAAAGCTGGGAAACATCATGTATTCAAGGATTTGATGGATTTTTGCTTCTCAATAGCGACCCACATCCGCATAGACACTCATCCTGACAATACCATTATGCAACACGTTATCCTGCGATATGGCTTCACCTATTGCGGCATCATCCATCTTTTAAGAGGTGGAAAACGATTGGCTTACTTGAAATAAACGGTTATCAAGGGGACAAACAACCGTCTTTAGCAAGGCTTTTTACAGTTTTTCTGCCAATGTAAAAAGGTAATCTGACAATCTATTCATAAACTTCAGCACCATCGGATGTAATGGACAAGTGTGGCTAATCGTACAAAGACGACGCTCAACAGTACGCGTTTTCGTGCGTGCAAGATGCAGAAAAGCCTCTATCTGACTGCTTCCAGGAACGACAAAATCAAATTTCTCACTCCCTTGAAACTGCTCTATCTCCTCTTCCATCTGCTTCAAAGTCACCTCAAAATCACGAACTTCGAGGTCTCCACATGCTGCCACATAACTCATAATCTGCATCAGCAGGCTCTGGATGCCCTCCAACTTCACGTTATAAACAGAACCTTTCGGCAACATCGACCGCGCTACGCCCAATAAAGCATTGAGTTCATCTATCTCGCCATTGGTCTCAATGCGCATATTATCTTTCTCCACACGGCGTCCATCACCAAGACTCGTCATGCCACAATCGCCTTTTTTGGTAAATATCTTCATCTTTTTCTTCTTATTTTCGTTGTAATATCACATATATAATCACAGGAGCACCGATGAAAGGAGTCACTGCATTGAGTGGAATAATGCCTATTTCTCCAGGCAAAAAACAGATAAGATTGCACAAGAGAGCCACTGCTGCGCCTGTCAACAACGTTGCAGGGAGAAGTTGGCGATGATTTTCTGTCGTCAAAAGCAACCTTGCCATGTGGGGAACGGCTAATCCCAAGAAGGCTATAGGGCCGCAAAAAGCGGTGCTTACAGCCGTCAGAATGCCAGTAATCAACAGCAACCAGTTGCGCAAATGAATCGTGTTGATGCCCAAATTCTCAGCATATTGTTCACCTAAAAGTAGCGCATTGAGGGGCTTGATGAGCAAGATGGAGGCCAAAAGGCCGATGACTGTCACCATTGCAAACACTGGCATCTGCGCCATTGATACTCCTCCGAAGTTGCCCATGCCCCAAACCATATAGGATTTCACCCCTTCTTCAGTGGCAAAAAAGTTGAGAAGGGAGATGGCAGAAGAAGCCAAAAAGCCAATCATGATGCCAATGATGAGGAGCATCACACTGTTTCTGACCACTGTAGAGAAAAAGAAGATGATGGCCGTGACCACCATTGCCCCGATGAATGCTGCCAAAAGCACGGAAACAGTGCTATGCAACAGGGTTACGGGAGCCAGCATCACGAGGGCAACCGCTAATCCCGCACCACTATTAATGCCAAAAATATCAGGGCCTGCCAATGGATTTCGGAAGGCCGTCTGCAACATCAAGCCACTCACGGAAACGGCTGCACCACAAAGGATTGCCGTAATGGCTTGTGGCAAACGCGACTCCAAGATAATGAAACGCCAACTTTCCTTCTCGCCATCGACACCTATTAATATATGCCACACATCCCTTATCGGAATCTGAACGCTTCCGATGACCAGATTGAGCATAAACAAAATGACGATGAGCAAGCCCAATCCAATGCAATATCTGATGCCTTTATTCAAGTCGTTGATAATATTTCAAACCTCCAAGATTGACTCCCGGATGCAATAATTGTATCAATTCACGCAATAGAAAGTCAGGACGGAAACTCACTTCTTCAAAGTAAGGCGTCACGGTAGTATTACATTCGTAGATATTCCCTAAACGAAAGGCTTTCAAACCATCATAGCCATAAAACTCATTCAATAAATCCTGCTTGCTCATAGGCTTCACGCCATTGAAGCGGAAAGCCCAAATATCCGTGTTGCCAGCCTTATCAAGCACCTCTTCAAACGGCAAAGGCAACGAGCCACTATGCTTATCGGAGGCAAAGGCATAGCCTCCATGGGCATCGCTGATAAGGATTCCCAAGGAACTTTGCCCTCCCGGACAATACCATACAGCACCCGTTTTCCGCTCCGTAAGTACTGATTTCCCCTTCGGCAAACGCTTCGCAAAGGCCTTCAAAGCACTGTAGGTGGAGTCCACCTTATTAAATAAGGAGTCAGCCTCACGTTCCTTTCCGAAAAGGAGACCATAGAATTTCATCCATTCTGCCCTTCCTAGCGCAGAAGTCTCCATGTAATCGGCAGCCTCAATGATAGGAATGCCCAGTTTTTCGAGCTTTCCATAGCCTCCCGAATTCTCAAAAGGAGAGACCAAAAGTGCATCGGCTTTGAGGTCGATGATTTTCTCCACCATGGGCGACAGGCCGTTTCCACAATCCTCAACCTTGCCTTTCTTCACCCTATTCTTCATATCCGGCAACACCATATATTGCAAATCGCACACGCCCGCAATGTTATCTTGAGCATGCAAGTAATAGAGAAGTTGGCAATGAGACGACGTGAAGACCACCGCACGATGATAAGGATGCGTAATATCGTATTCATGCAGTATCTTTCCTTGATGCCATGGGTCCTTGATAGTGACGTGCATATGGTCCTTATACTTCACCATCGTGAGGAGCGTGGCATACTTCATGGGCACCGTATCGCCCTGCCCTTCAGCAGAAGAAACCATTCTTCCGTTGCAAGAGCAAAGCAACAAGAGCGACAAAAAGAAAGATAACAGCCTCGTCATCGTCGTTATTTATAAATTACCTGGGCATGACTTTTGAAGACCAAAGTGCCCGGATTCACGCCAATGGTATATTTTTTCTTGAGCGCACCAGCACTGCTATAGCGATAGAGAGCGCCATCCGTAGTATAACTTGCTGAACTTGGATAATCCGGATTAGGGCTCAGAGCCGCGATAAAGATGTCTCCCGAGACGGGGTCAGCTCCTATTGAATAAGGGAATTTAGGGCCTTCTATCGAGAGTGAAGCGGTTGTTTGGGCGGTCACATTATACACTCCATAAGTAGGTGTAACGCCATAAGGGGCATTCACATAATAGAGATTGTTCCCGTCATCATAAGCCATCATCGTGGCATCGGTGATTTTCGTCACGCTATCATTATATTTGCTGATACGCTCGAGGCAGGCCTTCACATCGCTATAGTTGCCTGAGCAAAGCACATAGACATACGTTCCATCCGTCAGAAGCTCGGTCGGATTCTTCTCAACGGTGATTTCCTTCTCCACTGCCAACGTGCTTTTATTTATGCGGAGAACAGTGCTCAGATAATAATCAGGGTCTGTATATTGCTTAGTAGCATCGGTAGAGTTGCACACATAGATGTAACCATTCAGCACCACAATGCCCTCAAGATGAGAACCCAATGTGTTGGAGGTCTTCGCAATCTGATGAGTCTTCGCATCGATTTTGCTCACTTTGCCCGTATAGGATGTCACATAGACATAGTCGCCATCAGTGGCCACCTCGCGCGGAGACGTCACCGAGACTTGAGCTACTGACTTATAGGTGGAGTCATTGATGACTTCTACCCTGTTTTCATCAGTGCATGCAACATATAATTCTTGATTGGCAAGCACCGCATTGTTAGGTGTTCCGCCTAAAGAACGCGCGTTTGCACTCTTGAAAATGCCACGATTGACGGTTTCAGTGTTATAATTCAGATAGTCGAGAGACCCGTTAATCTGGGAATAATAACTACCTTCATTGACGATGAAGACCCCATCGGCAACCACTGAATACGTACGGCCAGGCAGGTAATTGTTGTCATCACCACATGCCGTAAACACTGTAAGGCCTAATAAAAGGCACAACAAACTTGATAAATACTTCTTCATATCTCCTTAATTTTATTGATTTTTCTATATCATTCTTACTTGTTTTCTCGCCATTTGCAGAACTTCCCCATTGCTATGAATGGTCTTCTGCTTTCTGAAAGAATACCCCTCGGCAAACCGCCTGCTGTAAAGGGCTGCGTAAATCAGGCTGTTTTACTCGATGAATCAGGCTGTTTTACTGAGTGAATCAGCCTGTTTTACTCGGTAAAAGACTATTGTTTACATGACAGATAACCATCTTATGGATTGTCATCAACGGTTTCCAAGTTTCCAAAAGGTTATTTTCCATCTTTCTTCATGCCTTATATTTCCATAATCAACGTCATTCTCCACGACCTTCCGGGCATCGGATAATGAGCCACGAGGTCGTATTGCTTATTCGTAAAGTTCATCATTGCGGCGCGAGCCGTCAACTTCATGGCACGCAAAGAGAAAGTATGCCATACGCTGGCGTTCATCTCCACGAAGCCTGCCATTCGAGTGCCATCCTCGTGGCCATTGGTTGTAAAACGCTCATTCATTCCGTCAAAGGAATACGTGAGGTTAGCGATTGGGTTATGCCAAGTGAACGTATTGCTGAAAATATGCTCAGGTGTATAGGCTATCTGATTATTGTAATACTCAGAAGCCTTATTCGTACGGTTCTCCGCCCTTTGCCAACTATAGTTTCCAGTGTATTCAAGAGCCTGCTTGGAAGTGATGTTCCATCGGGCATTTGCTGTCACATCCACCCCGAAAACCATGACTTTGGCAAGGTTCATCATCTTCCAAACGAACATATTGAAAGGTATTGCGACTATCTTATCGTCCACCTTATTTATATAGGCATCCGTCGTAAACTGAGTTTCCCATCGTTTCGACTGCTTGCCATAAGTGATGCCGAGGTTCCACTGATTGGCCTTTTCAGGCTTCAAAGAAGTGCTTCCGATGTGGTAGAAATAGAGTTCATTGAAGGTAGGCATCCGATAAATACTCTTCCAAAAAGCCCTGATATACAGGTCCTCATCGGCCAAAAGGCGATAAGAAAGACTCAAAGAAGGCGAAAGACGATGACCGTTAGCCCCCGCATCTCCCATTCGAATCTCATTCAGATAATTGCTCCAAAGGGCCCGAGCGACAAAGGTGAGCCGTTCATTGCTGACCTTTGCGGAAAGCGATTGCAATATCGAGTGGCGCGAAGGACGCTCATAAGAGGTCTGATTGCTCGTGAGCAGATTGAAGAAATAATCGCCTGAATAATCCATGGAGAACCAACTGAGCGGGCTATACATCATCGCCAGGGAGGCATAATATTCCTGTTGATAATAGCGGGAATCAACGATTCCACTGCCGGAATTGCCGTTGTGGTAATCGCTCTTTGCCCAATTATACTTCACATTGCCCTGCAAAGAGAACTTTTCGCTCATTCGGTCCTTATAAGTCAATTGCATAAAGGCATTCTGTTCCTTTAAAGTCTCATCGTTCTCATTGGTATATAGGTGGACAATTCCAGGCAACTGACGGTTGTTATCGTAATAATAAACCTTGCCGGAAAGGCTCTGCCTATCGGTCATCAACCACAAAATGTTGCCCTCGATATGACCCGCATTCATCTTGCTGTTTTGCCGATGCTCAGTGGTTATCAAGTTTCCATTATACAATTTGAAAGGATAGTCGTTGTCAGAATGCGTAAATTCGCCCATCAGAGACACCGAAAGGCGGTCGGAAAGGCTCTGCCCATAATAGAGAGAAGGCACGATGGTGTTCCAAGAGCCATAAGTCAAGCGGGCTTTCAGATGCCCCTGACGGTCAGAAACGGGAGGCCTGATGTTGTCGATAGCCAACGAGGCCGCCGTAGAAGCATTTCTTGCAGGTTGGAAAATATCATCTCCATCCCCAATAATCATCTTCAACAGGCTCACATTATCTAAGGAATAGCGCGAAAGGTCGATTTCTCCTGTCTGGCAATCACTCAAGGCTATGCCATCA
Source organism: Prevotella sp. (assembly GCA_022641735.1). GTDB lineage: Bacteria > Bacteroidota > Bacteroidia > Bacteroidales > Bacteroidaceae > Prevotella. Next base: position 146,292 of record JALCDQ010000001.1, read on the forward strand.
TAAAGAATGCCTGTATGTCGGCTTCCGATGCCTCTTACCGATACAGTCTTCATTCCTCCAGCGCCTCCATAATCCCTTATGGTGATTCCGGCAATATGAGTGAGGGCATCCGCCATCGTCTGAATGCCGAGTTCCAACATCCGCTGATTGCTCATTTGCTGAAGAGGCACGGAGGCGGCAAGGGCATTATGGCTCTTAGACAACACTTCCACGCCCTGCAAAGAATGTACTTTGCCGGCAATCGTATCTGTCTGAGCGCCCACGCTCAAAGGCAAGAACAGCAGTAAAAAAACAGCCACTACCTTACTCATATTTGTTTCTTTTCGCACTCCTCCTCGAGAGTTGAATTGATGATAGCAATGGCAGGTCTTCTGACTTACGGCCAATAGGCGTCTTCCCATTCTTCTTCAGATAGTGACTTCGTGCCTATCAATAATGCCGATTACAGCAGCGGGACTGCTCAGGACTTACACCTGATTCCCTTTTTAATCAGTTTATGAACCAATTGCATTTGCAAAGATACGAAAAAAATGAGTAACCCAAGCAGGATTACTCTTATTTTTTTCTTGCAAAAAAATATCTTTACACCCCGATGCCCTTAAGGGTTCAAGGTGTAAGGATAGCTGACAAGGGTTACAGGACCCAGTAAACCAGAGGATTGCAAAGGTGAATCTGCCTTCCATGAAGTGACGGGTTGCCACGTGAGACGATTGCTTTCAGGAAGCGATTTATCACGGATAATGCGATTCTGCCAATCGTTTACGACCTCTATCTCCAACGTATTAGTGCCTGATTTGAGGGCATTGGAGACGTTAACTTCGTAAGGATAGGTCCAAACTCCACCCACTTCTTGCCCATTGAGCTTAACTTTCGCCATGACCATCACCTCTCCCAAGTTCAGATAAACTGACCCTACAGGGCGCTTATTAAGTTTGAAAGAGGTGGCATAAGTAGCCGTTCCTGAGAAATATTTGATGGAATCATTGCTATTTTGAGTCCAATCGGTCAGGGAAGAGAACATCACAGGACTTGCTGGGCCTCCTCTTTTGGCCTCGAAAGAGACTTTCCAAGGCTCGCTAATGGTCTTGAGAAGAGTGCCTGAAGGATAGTTTTTGCCCTCTGCAGAGACCTTTTCAGAGTCTGGAGAGAACACGATGAAGGCACTTTCATACGCTTTTAACTCGATGGGAACTTCGGTTGTCTGCGCCTGATGCTTATATTCAGGCAACCTTCTAACCTCTGCCAATTGTGGATTCCATAGTTCAGGACTCATGTTTTTCACACGGAATGAGGCATCAAAGGCTATATTCTTATCGCTTTGATTGGAGATAAAATAAAGTTGATTGCCGTCTTGCAATGCCCGATGGATAAACAATACAGGCAAAGAATAATCGGAAACCTGAAAATCAGGGACGACATTCATGTCGGCAAAGATTTCTTCCAAAGAGGCATTCGTATAGATTTTGCCCTTTCCATAATCACAAACACGCAATGGAAAACCATGTGCCGTCTGCCATAACTCTGATGCAAGCGCTCGCACTTGCTCATCTGCTTGCGGATAATTCTGCAAACTTGGCGAGCGGTTAGGTGCTGGGCCTAAGACAACAAGCCCTTCTTTGATGAGTTCTTTGAGCTTTTCCAAGAACTCAGGGCGCATCGTCTGTATCTGCGGAAGTACCAAAACACGATATTGCATGCCACTATTTAAAGTCAGCAATCCGTCTTGCATCTTGGCATATTTCATGAGAACCTCCGCATTGATGTAATCAAAAGAATAGCCTTTCGGTATCTCCGGCGTTCTTACACCCGTCATTTTAGGGGCATCCTCGCCAATAAAGTAAGCCACATCGGCAATATATCGGCCCTGTTGCAACATCATATTGCAACGCTTCAGGTATTGAGTAAAGAAGTGCAATTGCGAGAACCACGTGTTGTGACGATTGAATTCATTGCCAAAAGGAGCATTGATGCCTGGGATGCGGTCATCAGGTTGGGAGATACAGACATGCAATAAAGTCGAGTTGATGCCCTCCGTGAAAAAGCGGTCTCCACGTTGCTTCATCTCACCAGGATAGCGTGAGAAGTCAGGACCGCCACAAGTGAACGACTCTGCCCATATCTTCTGCTTCCCATAAATATGTCCGCACGATGACGCGGCCCTGTTTTCTATGTTGCCCAAGGTGCCTGTACTCCAGAATTCTCCTGCCACTTCATCAGATTGCCCACCATATTGCAGGAACTCAGCAGGGAATCCCCAATGGCCATAATTCTCTAACCACGTGGTCAAACCATGCTCGTTGCTCACCTTCTTCAAGCCTCCGACATAATCATAAGCAATCTTGTCGGCCACCAATCGACGCAAATCCCAAAGGAAACGGTCAGATTGTTCCTTAGAACCAACGACAACTCCCTTGAACACGGGCAGATATGGGATTGGGTCATAGCCATATTGCCGCACGAAATCCACAGCCATCGAATCGGTCCAATTTTGTCCGCCAGTCTCATAACTATCAGCAACGACGATGCGGAAAGTCTTTCGGTCGGCCTCTGGAATCCGTTTCAAGATTTGCCCGATGAAGCTCTCAAAATGGCTGGCAATGTGCTCTTTGCTCATCTTATCCACTTCCAACCCTCTCCCTTCAGGAGGTGCAGGCGTGTTGGTCTGACCTGTCGGCACCATAGCCGTTCGCATAATGGCCCATTGACCCTTAGGAACATTCCATGACAAAGTGCCATCAGAGGCCAGATTATGGGTTATATCGATGACCTTATCGATAGGAACCACCGAGGTGGTGCTTGTGTTTTCGGGTTCTTGCCGCCACATATAATCATAGAAAAGAGGCTGAGTGCCCGGGTACATCTTAGCGAAGGTCTTCTCAGGATAGCGCTCTATCTGCGGCACATCAGAAAGGTTGATGCTCTCTATCGTGCCTGCCTTGTCCTTATCGATTATCAAACGGAACTCTGAAGCCTTGCATTCAGGCAGCGAGATAACGATTGGGGCATATCTGTCAAAACCTACATTAATATAGACATTGCTTCTGTCGATGTTGAATTTACAAAGAGAACGATACGCTCCATCGACCTTTACGAGCAATTCCGCGGGTGTCTTGACCTTCTTATGCACCATTTGGATGGTCAGCGTACGCACCGTTTCGGGCTTTTTGCTCACCAAATCGATGACGGAAGCATGATGCAAATCCTGCTGGGGAACGAAAGAACACGTCTGTGCTACATAGGGATAGGCAAGGACTTTCACATCCTGTGCGTCCTCTCCTACGGCCGGAAGCTTCGCCTGTAAACGCTTAGGACCCGTCACAAGGGTCTGATTGGAAGCCAAATAGCGCATTGCCTGCGAAGGCTTCACCCATGGACCGCCCGACTGGCTCCAGCCAGGACTATTGAAAATGCCTATTTCTATATCCAGTTCCGATGCTGTTTTCAAGGCAGCATGAAGGATGTCCCACCATTCATCCGTGAACATTTTCACCTTGCCATAAGGTATATTCTGCGTGACAAAACCAATATATGCCCGGTTGATGCCCTGCTCCTTCATGGCTTGAAGGTCCTTTATCACTCCCTCTTTAGAGAGATTGTCAGCCATCCAATACCAATACACGCCCGTCTGCTGGGTGCTGGGAATATTCAAGAAAGTCTTCTTGATGGAAGCCGTCGATGATTGGCTGGAAGACTGGGCATACAATTTTTGACTGCCCCAAACAAGCAGAGCAGCAAATAAAAGGCAACAAACAAAAAATCTTTTCATGGTAGGATATTATCTTAAAGTCGTCAGAACTCTATCTTTGCGAAGACCGGATAATGGTCAGAGAGACTATGACGGACGAGTTTCCCATCAGCTCCTGCACGCCAATCGGTATCATTGAGGATAGCATAACGCATCACTTTCACGGCTTTGGAGACAAAGATGTGGTCGATGCGACTATCCGTATAGACTTCAGTCTTAAAGTCATTAAACGACCCATTGGGTGCAAAGCGATACTTCGCATTAGCATAACAGTCTTTCAAGAGGTCTGAATTCGAGAATATCGTATAGATTTCATCATGCTGGTCGACATTGAAGTCACCCGTCAAGATGACTGGCTCATTAGTCTTCATCAGTTCTTTCATCTTCTGCATGATGAGTTTTGCGCCTTCCCTACGGGCTACCACGCCGATATGGTCCATGTGGGTATTGAAGAAATAGAACTTGCGTTTGCTCACTTTATCCTTGAAATAGCCCCATGTGCATATTCGTTTGCATGCTGCATCCCAGCCAAGTACGGGCTTTGTAGGGTCTTCTGCCAACCAGAAATGACCACTATTGAGCAACACGAAACGGTCTTTCTTATAGAAGATAGGCGAATATTCGCCGTCTTCTTTCCCGTCTTCACGCCCTACGCCAAGATAAGCATAGTCAGGCAAAGCGGCAAGCATATCGATGACTTGTTGATGATTGACCTCCTGAGAGCCGAAAAGGTCAGGAAAAACGAAGTTGATTTCCTCACACATCGCCTTCCTGCGCTGGTCCCAACCATCATAGTTCTTATAGTCACCCTTATTGTTATTGCGCACATTATACGTTCCCACGGTGAGTCCCTGAGCGTTGATGGCAAGCGTCATAAACAGACTTAATACGAATAAAATTGTTTTTTTCATTTCAGGTTTAGTTTTTAAAGATTTGTCATATTTGCTACAAAGATAAGAATAAAAATTGGAAAACTATGGCAAAAAGAGAAAAATATCATTGTAAATTAATGTTTTCAGTGATTTTCGCTAAAGAGTGGTGAAGCCAAGAAAGAAGCAATGGATAGTTGTTAAGGTGGGAACGTTCCGCTTTCTTCTTTATGTTGAGCAATCATCTTATCCAAGTCCAAAGCTTTTGCGTTTCAGTACAAATATTTTGAGAAAACTGATAATTATCGAGAAATAAATTTTGAGAAAATTGCAAAATATGGCTAAAAAGATTTTGAGATTTCTGTAAAAACACTTATCTTTGCAGAAGATAAGCTGCATTTTGGCATAATATTCAAGCATGCTTGATGATTCTGCTCTCGATATGCATTATCCTTGTACCTTAAAATAAGTGTTTTATGACAAAGAAAATATTTAAACGTAAAATCTACGACCGTTTGCTTGCGTGGAAACAAGAAGAAAACGGAGAGAGTGCTATTCTCATCCAAGGTCCACGCCGTGTTGGCAAATCCACCATCGCTGAGGATTTTGCACGTCGTGAGTATAAGTCCTATATTCTGATAGATTTTTCTAAGGTCTCAGGTGAAATAAAGTCTCTCTTTGATGACCTTACAGATCTTAACTACATATTTCTTAGGTTACAGACTGCATATAAGGTAGAACTTCACGAAAGAGACTCTGTCATTATATTTGATGAAGTACAGTTGGCACCTAAGGCTCGACAGGCTATCAAGCATCTTGTCAAAGATCATCGTTATGACTACATAGAAACAGGTTCGCTGATTTCGATTAAGAAGAATGTAAAAGGCATCCTTATTCCCAGTGAAGAGGATAAAATCGATATGTACCCGATGGATTATGAAGAATTCAGATGGGCATTGGGTGATGAAGTGACAATTCCATTGCTGAGGAAGTTCTTTGGACTCAAGAAGCCTTTGGGTGATGCTGTCCATCGCAAGATGATGCGTGATTTCAGACTTTATATGCTTGTTGGCGGTATGCCTCAAGCTGTGGAAAAATACATTGAGACTAATAATCTTAGCAAGGTGGACGAAGTGAAACGCCGCATTCTGAATCTATATGAGGACGACTTCAGAAAGATAGATTCTAGTGGTATCATGAGTGATATATTTGATTCCATCCCGGCTCAACTAACTTCAAATGCTCGTCGTTTCAAGGCTGCTACGGCTAACGATGGAACCCGTCATGAAGTGATAACAGAACTGATTCCCGACATGGTCGATTCCATGACCATCAGACAGGCTCTTCATGCCAATGACCCCGCTACTGGATTATCAATGAACCTTGACCTTGATGCCTATAAGCTATTCTTGTGTGACACAGGCCTTTTTGTGACATTGGCATTTAAGGACAAGGATGTAACAGAGAATATAATTTATAATAAATTGCTGAGTGATAAGCTAAGTGCCAATCTTGGCTATGTGTATGAGAACGTAGTAGCCCAAATGCTTGTGGCGCGTGGTGACAGACTCTTCTATCACACCTTTCCCAACGAAAGTGGCAAACACAACTATGAGATAGATTTTCTGCTTTCACGTGGTAATAAGATATGTCCGATAGAAGTCAAGTCGTCTGGCTATAAGACGCATGCTTCCTTAGATGCATTCTGCGAGAAATTTTCTTCACGTATAGGAGAAAAATATCTTATCTATACAAAGGATTATTTCCGTGACAAAGACGTGACTTACTTGCCCGTATATATGACAGGTCTGATATAAACACCGACTAATCTTCAAATATTTCTATTCAATTCACCGGATAAAAAGCAAAAAATGGAACTTCACATCACGTGCAATTCCATTCGAGAGAGGGTTTTATGGGAACTAAAACCTTATTCTTCCGTCGGCTCTGATTTGGGCTCTTTCTTCTCCATATAGCGTTGGATGAAGAAGGAGGCAAGAAGTCCTAAGCCCACACCGCAGGCGATGATAATCCAATAGCCTACATTCGCTATGTCCAAACCACCAATGAGGCAGTCTACCGAATAACCTACTCCCAAACCTAAGAGTACGCATGAGGCGCGAAGAGTGCCGTAATTCTTGGTGTCCTTTTCTTGTTCCGGTTTGACAATCAATAACTTAGCCGTTTCCGCATCTACATGATTCTCAATGATAGACTTGCGGATTTCACTCTCAATCTGTCGTTTTCTCATCTGTGCAATCATGCCAAAAACAATGGCTACGATAGGGATTGACATCGTGAGAACCACTGCAAATAAACCTATAACACTATTATCCATAATTTAAATATTTAATTGATTAAACTTCCATTTTAAACTCACTGATGGCTTTTGATGACAAGATGAGCGTCGAGACGGCAAGTATTGCCACACTGACCATCATCGGCAGGGTCTTTCCGAGAGAGAGAAGATGATAGCAGGTGAAGCCCATCAGCAGTATCACAAGCGGCAATCCGAAGGCAAACGCTATCATGCGCACCCAGTTGCGGGCCTTCGTTTTGCGGGCAGAGCGCTTCACTGTGCGCATCACTCGGCCGTTAACCTCATCGAGCAACTGCTCTCTCTGCAAGGCCTCTTGTATCAGAGTCTCCAACTCCTGTTCATTCATTTCCTTCATTTTGCATCTGTTTTCTTAATCGTTCTCTAATTCTGTGCAGTTTTACAAGCACATTGGCTTGCGTCATCTTGAGAGTTTCGGCCACCTCCGATGTCTTCATCTGCTGATAATAGAACATCTTCAGTATGCGCCGTTCTTCCTCCGGCAGGGTACTTACAGCCCTTTCCATCACCTGCAACCGCCGCTCATGGTCTTCTGAGAATCCTTCCTGTTCTGCCACTTCCACGCGTTGCTCGTCAAGGGAAGCCGTCGGTCGTTGCCGCTCTTTGCGTAAGGCATCCAGCGAGAGATGTATTGCGATAGTCGTAATCCATGAGCCCAAGCTCGCTCCTTGCCAGTTCTCGAGGCTGCTGAAGGCTCGGATGAAGGCTTGCTGAGTGATGTCTTTCGCCATCTCCTCACGGTGCACCAGGGTCATGGTCTTCGAGAATACGAGTCCCGAATATCGGTTCATTATCTCGCCATAGCTTTGGGTGTCGCCCTGCTGCAATATCTTTTTTACTATCTCTTGATCGTCCATTTTTGAATGTCTAACACTTTAAAGACCGACAAAAGGCAAAATTATTACATCTTGAAGGCAACTTTTTTTCAAAAACCCTCGATGCCGATGTGTTCGGTGCATTGTTCCCATCCAATGCTTGCAGGCCTTGAGCGTGGCCTATCTCGGCATGTACTTCTGCGGAAGAGAATGGATTGCAGAGGCCGATGCAGGCAGAATCCCAATATCCCAGAATGTCCAATAAGTCAAAGAGCGCTTCGTCATCTCATCGCTTCCGGATAGCGGAAAGACGGCTTTCTTCAGGGTTCTTTTCGGATGCCGTCCTGATTCGTATCTGTGGCGCCTTCAGACACATCAGAAATCGGCCATGCGATTCGTCCCCTTTCGTGGTGCGAAAGATTGCCAACCGAGAGCAGAATCATCAATGCTTGCTTTTGATGTCGTGCCAAGGTGCAGCTTATCTTCGCTTTTCACAATGCAAAGATACTACAAACGAAAAGCAAAAGGGGAATTATCGCGACTTATCGAGACTTATCGGGACTTATCGCGACTTATCGAGACTTATCGGGACTTATCGAAAGCGGAAAGTACGATAAACAGAGGGATTGCGAGAGTTTTGTAACAAATGTAACAAATGTAACACCCATTTTTAGTACCTTCCTGTTTTCTGAGGAAAAAAATTGGGAAATATAACTTAATAATATATATATAATAATTAATATTATTATATATATATTATTAAACTGAAGTCCGAAAAACGGAAGGTACTAAATTTAACTGTTACAAACGTTACAAACGTTACAAAATCATCCGATTCATCCATTCTGAAAGGAGAAACCAACGTTTCACGCCCCTACTTGACCAGCCCATAAGTTGAGATGAAATGCCTTCGATAAATTGAATCTGAAGGAAGACGAAAGTGCCCACATGCCTGCTCTCCTATGCCCTTTTCATCTATTCTGACCTTTGACCTGCGAGATTAGGTAAAATCGTATTTTTCGGTTTAAAGATTATGTTAAAAGATTTGGAATTTCAGATTTTTTTTCCTATCTTTGTATCATGCTTGCTGAACCTGATACACCTGACCCCTTCATGGTGGAATCCCTGTAAAAAGGGAGGATTTCGGGCTCAAAAAATAACTGAAATGAATGGGCACAAAGAACCCCTGTTCCCAAAATGACACTCTCGCGCCATGCTTTTCTACGCCATCGCATCGGCACAGACATTTGGGGGCTTGAATCAGGGGATTTCTCGAAGATGGAGTGCTATCGTGCCCGAAAAAATCAGGACAACTCGGCATCGTGGCGTTGATTGCTATGACGAGAATGACGAGTGAAAGGAAGTGATGCGGAGAGCGGCGACATTACTTTTGGGATAGGTATGCACCTTGCCGATGACACTGCGGATTAAAAGCTACATGGAGTCAACCTAAATCAGGAAACTACAGACACGTGAAAAAGATTTTTGTAACGTTTGTAACAAATGTAACACCCGATTTTAGTACCTCACATCAGTCTGATTTGTTGGCATTCTTCATGTTCACGGTGAAAGTATGCAATTGCTCCTTGAAGTCGTAGCTGACCGTCCATTTATAATAATCACATACCTGCCTTACGATGGCCAATCCCAATCCATTGCCTCGCTGATTGCGCGCAGGATTATGAAAACGGCTGAAAAGCATTTCTGTATCTAACTTCGGAGAAAGCGAATAGTTGCTCACTTCCAGCCTATCCGTATCGAGCACTATCTTCACATTCATGCCTTCCTCCGCATTGCGAAGGGCGTTCACCACCAGATTGTTTACCAATACCTCCACCAATATCCGATTTGCATCCAGCTTCACATCGGCTTTTTGAATTAAGGAAATGCCTGTAGGATAGAGCCTTTCATAACCCGGCATCAGTTCCTGAATGACCTCCGATAAAGAGAATACTTCCTTATCCTCATATTGTTTGTTCTCGATTTTCGCCAAAAGAAGCAGACTCTTATTGAGATGGTCTAATCGTCGGGTCACCGAATACATATTATCTACGATGTCGGATTCCTTTTCACTCAAGTTTTCTTGCAGCAACATGTCGAGGTCGGCACGGATAACAGCAATGGGAGTCTGCAACTCATGGGAAGCATTCTCCGTGAATTCCTTCTGTATTTTATAGCTTCGGGTATCCCTTTCAAGCAAGTCGGTAAGCGAAGACGACAACTGATTGAACTCCCTGACATTGGTTTCATGAAAAGTGGGGACCTCATCCTTGCCTAATTTGAAGTGCTCTATCTTCTGCAAAATCTCATAAAAAGGAGTCCATAGATTCTTGGTAACCAAGCGGATAGTCAGCAAGACAGAAGCTCCTACGGCAATGGCAATGAGCACATATTGGAACAACATGCCCACCATTACATCACGCTCAAGGTCGATATCCTCATCAATCTTTTGCCCTGCCTTATAAGACTTCACCACGTCTATCAGGTCTTCAGCATAATAGCGGGTGGTTACATAGTAAAAAACAGGTATGCACAAAATCAGGATTACCACGATGACTATCGTGAGCCTGGTCATTGTCTTGTTGAGTAGAGTTTTCGTCATAGGCCTAAACTATCCATTTATAACCAGCCCCATAGAGAGTTCTGATGCATTCAGGACAGCCCGTACTATCGAGTTTTCGCTTCAAATTCTTGATATGAGTGAATACGATGTTGAAGTTATCCATCATATCCGCCATCTCTCCTGTTAAGTGCTCGGCTATCGCCATCTTTGAGATTACCTTGCCGCTATTGCACACCAAGAAGAGCAAAAGTTCATATTCCGTCTTCGTAAGGGACAGCATTTGTCCGTTAGCCTTTGCCTCTTTGCTCTGCATATTGATTTCCACAGGACCGCTTTTGAGCAGGTTGTTGTTGTGGGAATAACGCCGGCGCATGAGCGCAAAGACGCGAATCTTCAGTTCTGAGAGGTTGAAAGGCTTGGAGATGTAATCATCCGCACCAATCTCAAGACCCTCAATCTTGTCATCGACACTGTCTTTTGCCGACACGATAATCACCCCTGTATCGGGCTTATGCTGCTTGATATGGCGAAGCACATCAAGCCCATTACCATCCGGCAACATCAAGTCGAGCAAGACGCAATCGTAATCGTAGACACCCACCTTCATCAGCGCATCGCTGATAGTGAATGCCTGTTCGCAAAGGTACTCGTCAGCAGAAAGAAATTTCACGATACTGTCTGACAGCCTTCGCTCATCTTCAACAATCAATATCTTCATCTTATAATAGTGCAAAATTAATAAAATAAATGACAAACAAGAAATAATTACATAGTTTTTACACTTGGATTAATAGCAGGCATGCTCAATCCTATGAAGAAAATGGCCATTAAAACACCATAAGCAATCAACTGCAAAGTCTGGCTAAGCGTATGATGGCGGGCTTCATAAATAGCTTTTCCACTCATCAACGTCAAGGCTCCTGAAGCGAAATAGACTGATACATTATTCAACCATTGCATTCCTGAAAGCTTCGACAACAAAATGATGACCGGTATGGAGAAGCAGAAAAGGAAGGCAGGCACCAATGCGAGGATTTTAGCCCACTTCTCCTCCTCAAAGCGCGCGATAAGACTTGCGGAGAGAAAGACGGCAAAGGGGAATGCCGGCAACAAGTAGATGGCCAGCTTACCACTGATGAGTGACAACAAAACGATGCTGGAAAAGACGATACTGAAAAAGAAACGCTGTAAATCAGTGAGATAGACGCGCCTGTAAAGAGCCACTCCCATCGCTCCTATCATCAATAAAGTCCATGGTTGCCAAGCATAAAGGACCGATATCAAGTAATAATAGAACGGGCGATTATGATGGAAAGAGTTCACCGCACGACCAACCGTCTGATGGAAAAGCAGGTTGTTTATATAGTCAGGACCGCCTTCCAGATAGGTAGCCGTAAACCAAAGGCCACACGCGACAACGAGTATCAGCCAGAAACGCCATCCGAAACACTTAGCGGCAAAGCGTGTCTGCTTCTTCAAAACAAGAAAGGTGATGATGCCCACAACGGGAATCAGCAGTCCTAAAGGTCCTTTTGTGAAGATGGCAAGGAACACCCAAAGCGCAAACAAAAAGTTTTCCTTGGGGGAATATTTCTGATACATCCGCCAAAACGAGCGCAAGGCAAGGAGTATGAAAAAACTCATGAGCATATCCATCCTTACCACAAAGGCCGCACCCACAAACAAACCGCACGACATCAGCATCAAACAGGCCGTCAGACGATGACCAGCATCCATCTCCTCAGCCATCCAGTCGTTGATGATTTTCGTCATCCATATAGCTGGAATAAAGGAAAACAGACTCAAATAAATCATCTGATAACCACCCGTAAGCCAGCGGCAAAGCATCACAATCCATATATAAAGAGGTGGTTTGTCGGCATAAGGCACTCCATTCAGTGTGAAAGAGAAGAAATGACCCTCACGGAGAGCCTCGTTGGCAATGGTCAGATAGCGCATTTCATTCTCCGGTGTAAACGTTCGGAGTATTAAAATTGGAATGAAGGCAACGATGACGAAGAACCACATCGTATCAAACTTCAGGAAACTTTTCATACTTTCGATTCAATTAAATGATACATATTTTGGAGATATCCTTTCCATTCTAAATTGCTTAAGAAGTGGTATAAATAGGCCATAATCCGTGCACAAACGAATCCGATGATAAGTCCTACGAGGATATCACTGGGATAATGAACGCCTAAATACATTCTTGAATAGCAGACGATGAGCATCCAGCCACATAATAGCCAGCCAATCACTTTCTTACGAGTGGTATAAAACCAAAAGAAAGTCAATCCCGCAGAATTGGCGGCATGACTGGAAGGGAAACCATTACTGCCTCCATGGTATCCGAAAACCGTGTGAATGTAAACTGAAAGGGGATTGTCGGGGTTGGAAGGTCTCATTCTGCACACCAAAGGTTTCAGTAGGCCAGATGTCACTTGGTCGGTCATGACAATGCAAACAACCACGGCTATCATCCACAAAATCACATTCCGCCGACTCTTATTTCTGGAGATGACGACAAAGAGCATGATATAGAGGGGTATCCACAATATCTTGTCACTGAAAAGGAACATAATGACATCACTCAACTGACTATGCCACCCATTAATAGCAAGCAGGAGTTGACTATCTATTGTACTAAGTAAGTATTGAATATCATTAAACATGCTTCGACCTTTAAACCGGGTGTAAAAGTACAGATGAAATCTGAAGAAATTCTGAAGAAATAGTCAAAGAAGCGTTAATGTTCTTTAAAGATTAAGAGAAAAAAGAACAATAGCCACAAAAAAGGAATTTTTGATTACTGATAATTCAAAAAAAATTGCCACCTTTGCAAGGTTATGGTAAACTCTTTGAATAATTAAATATGAAAACTATTAGAATCTTTTTCATCGCCCTTCTTTGTTTAGGGCTGACTACAACACAAGCTCAAAATACAGGAAAGAGAAACCGTTTGAAAGTAGGACTTGTGCTTGGAGGCGGTGGAGCCAAAGGCGCTTCCGAAGTGGGAGTGTTGAAATATATCGAGAAATCCGGCATTCCTATTGACTATATTGCAGGAACGAGCATCGGGTCAATCATTGGCGGACTCTATTCTTGCGGCTATCGCTCTGCTGATTTGGATTCCATGTTCCGTTCACAAGAATGGAAAACGCTCCTTGGAGATAGGGATGATGACTTGAAAGGAGCCGTTTTGAAGAAGAAAAACGGAGTAGTTTATATGTTCGGATTTCCTGTTGGAAGGAAAGGCTCTGCACTTGCAGACTCCTCAATAGGAGCAATCCGTGGCGATAATATCATTCATCTGCTCGACTCGATGACCAATCGCCATGACTCCATATCATTTGATAAACTCCCTATTCCGTTCCGTTGCATCGCTACTGACTATAAACATCATAAGGAAGTGGTGCTTTCCAGTGGATGGCTACCTCAATCCATGCGGGCAAGTATGGCCATACCAGGTGCTTTCAAGCCCGTGGAAATCGACTCCATGGAATTACTCGACGGAGGCCTCATCAATAATTTACCGGTTGATGTGGTGCGTGCTATGGGAGCAGATGTGGTGATTGCCATCGACCTCACGCAAAACAAGCATGAAGGGGAAAAGCAAAAGAAAGCCCCGTTGATACTCCGCAAAGCCAAAACAGAGTTCGGGCAATTGGCAAAATGGGCCATTACCCGTCCTGACTTGATAAAATATGAGAAGAACAGAACAGATGCCGACGTCTATATCAACCCTCCTCTGAAAGGCTATGGAGCAGGAAGCTTCAGCAGCAAGAGCATTAAAGAGATGATTGAAATCGGCTATTTATCGGGTAAGGCGGCTTTAGATGATTTGATAGCCCTGAAGAAGAAAGTGATGCGAGGAAAGAAATAGCAAAGAAAAAGGAGGCTCTTTTCAAGTCTCCTTTTATTTTTGTCTTTAATCTTCAGTTTCTTCTTTCTTGTCTTCCGTTTCCTCTTTCTTCGCGGTTCTACGGATAGAGCGCTTGCGTTTTGGCTTTTCTTCTGCCGTAGCAATCTTCACTCCAGCCAAATCAGGGTCAATCATGATGCGGCCGCAATACTCGCAAACGAGAATCTTCTTATGCATCTTGATATCCAATTGACGCTGAGGTGGTATCTTATTGAAGCAACCTCCGCAGGCATCACGCTGCACTACGGTGATACCCAAGCCATTGCGGGCATTCTTACGAATACGTTTGAAGCTGTTGAGAAGACGTGGTTCTATCTTAGCCTCCAGCTCGCGAGCCTTCGTTTTGTATTTCTCTTCCTCGTCACGAGTTTCTTGCATGATTTCCTCAAGTTCACCTCTTTTCTCTTCGAGAGCCACATTACGGTCGGCAATGAGTGATTGAGTGTCTTCCATCTCCTTCTTCTTCTCGTCGATTTTCACCGTTGCTTCCTTGATTTTCTTGTTGCAAAGCTCGATTTCCAGTGTCTGGAATTCAATCTCCTTGCTCAAAGTGTCATACTCGCGGTTGTTCTTCACATCGTCCAATTGAGCCTTATAGCGGGCAACACTCGTTTCAGCCTGAGCTATATCGCCTTTCTTCTGACCCATTGCGGCCTCAAAGTCAGCTATCTCACCTTGGATTTTCTCCACACGGGTGTTAAGTCCTTCTATCTCATCTTCCAAGTCCTGCACTTCCAAAGGAAGCTCACCGCGCAATGCACGCTTGTCGTCGATTGCCGACAAGATAGTCTGCAACTGATAAAGAGTTTTCAGTTTCTCTTCTACCGTCAAATCTGTTGGATCTTTTTTTGCCATATTTTATAAGTAAATTATAGGATTGGTGCAAACCTCAGTGAGACAACATCTCACGCCGGGACACTTCTCCTCGATGATTGATTTAAATATTTCATTCGTAAATTGTTCACTCTGATAGTGGCCGATGACGGCTATCTGTATCTCCTGGTCATGCCCGAAGAACTCATGATAGTGCATCTCGCCCGTCACAAAGGCATCTGCGCCCTTCTCTATCGCTTCCTGCAAAAGGAAAGAACCGGCACCTCCACAGAGGGCAACCTTCTTTATTTCCCTACGAATCAACTGATTAGCCTGCACGCATTCCACATCGAATGTCTTCTTGAGCATCAATATGAAGTCGTCAGCAGCCATGGGTTCACTGAAACTTCCGATAACTCCTTCGCCGCCATCAACGTTTTCCACCGTCTTCAGCGACCCGAAGAAAGAGAGTTCGTGAAGGCCCATCTTCTCGGCAATCTTATAGTTTACGCCTCCTTGAGCACTATCCATATTGGTGTGCATGGATGCGATTGTGATGTCGGCACGGATTGCCTTCATCACCGTCCGTTGCACATAGTCTTCGCCGGAAATACGGCTCAACTTATGGAAGATGAGCGGGTGATGAGAGATTATCAGATTGCAACCGCGCCGAATGGCTTCGTCGACAATCTGTTCAGTCACGTCCAGACACAATAAAGCCCCTGAGACTTCCGCTTCTGTTAATCCTATTTGCAAGCCGGCATTATCAAAGTCTTCCTGCAAGGGCAGAGGCGCGAATCGTTCAAGGGCGTTAACCACTTCTATAATTTTCACGCTAAATATAAATCTAGATTGCAAAGATACTACTTTTTATCTGATTTCAGCATGGAGGAAAGCGGTTTTTAATATTTTTTAATTTTATTGTTAAGCATCGGCAGGACAAAGAGTCTTCTCGCTATTTGAAACTACTTGAAAATGAGGTGATTGCAAAGACGATTGTAAAAGACTATCTTTTACCCTGTAAATAACGGTCTTTTACCTTGTAAACAACGATTGTTTACCTCGTAAAAAGCCATCTTTTACAATGCCTTTCATCATCACTCTTCAAAAAGGAGGTTTTCTTGCCTACCAATCATTGAGGTCTTCCTCGCTCTCAACGGCTTTTTCCACGTCATCGGGCAACGATGGGAAGAAGTCTATGCCAGTAATTCGCTCTATCTGGTCAATCGAGTTTACGTAGTCGCCTTTTGGCCGATTGCCAGGCTCGTTCTTATAGATGAATCCGATGGCCTTAGGAGTTCCCTGCATGCAGAGCACCACTTTGAAGAAGGCTTCAGGCACAGTGATGCGGTTCTGCCCTATCGTCTTATGCTTGCTTCGATAAAGGATAGGCCCGCAAACGATGTAAATGTCGCCGTATTCCTCTGCCCATTTGCGGCATTGTATCTCCATTTCATTCCAGTCTCCTTCGTTCAGATTATGGTCTTGCGGACACATATTGGTGAAGAGAAAGCAGTCTTGCTGAGCCTGCTCATCCCATTTATTATCGGCGGAAGGACACATGTGGCCACGGTCATAACCAGAGCGCTGATAATCATAGGTGTTAGCTCTCGGTGTCGGCACATCCATATCCTCTTGGAAAGGAATGCCGCCACGCTTGTAAGGACCTGTCGTATGGTCGGCCGTGAGATGCCATGCCACCCAATTAGGGATGCGCAAATCCTTATTATAAGACACGGTATATCCCGTGCGTCGCAATATCTGCTCGGCTCTGTCCTTAAGAGGAGCTGGGATTTCAAGCGTTCCCTTCGGGTCACTTTTCTGTTGGGTGGAAGCCTGTTTCTGCTCTTCTTTAGGGGCATTTGAGGCAATTCCTCCCATGAGAGGCTTATGCGTGAAATTAAGACAACCCGCCAACAAGCAGGCAAAAAACAACAAGAAGGAGAAATGTTTCATTTTCATTATTTACCTTTCAATTTATCATATTCATCGAATGAATATCTGCGTGCGGCCCATAAAGTGATGAGCAGGGAGGTCAAAGACGTGGAAAAAAGGAGGATGAGAATAAGCAACTGATAGCAAACGGCCGCTATCAGAGTGACTCCACTCATCAACATAACCCACAAAATGACAGGTGCAACCCCCACTACCATATATCCCATCGAGGAAATCCACGGTGAGGCCGACTTCTGCAAAGCGCGTCGTACAAAATAATTTACAGCTTCCTTATGGGTGGCCCCATTGCCCAAAAGATAATAATAAAGGGCTGAATGATGCTGCAACCCTGAATAATAGACTGACAGAGCATTAGCATTCACCCCTATCATCGACCCAATCAGCAACCCTATAACGGGTATGAAATATCTTGCATCGAATGGATTTTTCAGTCCTGCAACGAAGAAAAGGAAGTAAAGACCTATGACAAGAGCACTGGAAAGGAGGCCTACAAACACAGGTATCACATACTTACTGCTCTTCAATCGGGCTTTCCCCACCATCATCACAGCAGCTGCCAATGCCATCAAAACAATCCATAAGATGTTGAGTAACACGTTGTTCCATTGTAAAATGAAGTAGAGGCAGAAGCCTGTCAGCGCCAGCCATACCGTCATTTTGCCAAAAGCCACGAGTGCTTTCTGCATGAGATTGATGCGAAAAGCATAGAGAATATAAAGTGGAATGGCCAATAGCAACAGGCCTAAAACAAATCCTAATAGAGTGATTTCCATTTCTGTGAGTTATTATTAAACGCTTTCTTTATCTAATGAAATATGTTTATCAAAGAGCCTTACCAGTGACTCATCTTGCAAAACGACAATGGCACTGACGCCATCATGATTCAATCGGCGGATATACTCTATCTCCCGACCCATCTGCAAGTCATCCAAAAGCAGGATAGGCTTCTTCAGAAGACCTTCCATGGCAAGCATGATGCATTGCAACGAACCTTTATCCAAACTGCTCGGAGCGGCCTTGCAGATGCTTTCTTCTAAGCCTGATTGTTGCAATTCTGCAATAATCATTTCCTTTGAAATATCTTTACGCTGATTGATTTTCAAATCCAAGATTCCATCTATCCAGTTTTCCACCGTCTCATAAGGCAATTCGAGGCTTTGCGGCAGATAGCACATTCTTTGCCGAAAATAAGCGGCAGACATCTTATTGACCACCTCTCCCTCAATGGTAAAATAACCCTTATCGAAAGGCAACAAACCTTGCATAGCGAGCAGAAGAGCGGTCTTGCCAGTACCCTGCCTTCCCGTAATGCACAGATTCTCACCACTTTCAAGTTTCAATGATAGATTGTTTACTATCTGTTGCCCTGCTATGGATAGAGAGACGTTTTTAAACTCAAGCATATAAGAACTTCATCATATTTTTGCAAAATTACAAATAAATCTCCAAAGATATGAATTTATTTCGCTATCTTTGCCTAAAAATATTTCAATCATGCCGAAAAAGGAGTGTTATCTGCCTGCAGAATGGGAGCCACAGAGTGGAATTCAACTCACTTGGCCTCATGAAGATACTGACTGGAAGCCGTATCTTCAGGAGATTACATCGGTGTTTCTCCAACTTGCAGAGGTGATTCTTGTCCACGAGAAACTCTTGATTGTCTCACCAAACATCAAAGCCACGGAGGCACTCATCAAGGAACATATCGACAAAAGTCTGCTCGAAAACTTACGATTGATGGAATGTGACACCAATGACACTTGGGCGCGTGACCACGCTTTCATCTCTCTCAAGGGTGCGGAAAGCCCTCTCCTGCTCGACTTCAAATTCAATGCTTGGGGAGAGAAATTCGATTGGCAGAAAGATAATGAGATAAATCGGAATCTCTCTGAATCAGGCCTTTTGAAGGGCATCTATAAGGATGAAGAGGACTTTATCTTAGAGGGTGGCTCAATAGAAAGTGATGGCAAAGGAACGATTTTCACCACCAGCACTTGCCTTTTGGCTCCTCATCGCAACCAACCCCTCACTCAGGCAGAGATAGAGAGCCAACTGAAGCATCGCCTTCAGGCGCAACGCATCGTATGGATAACCCATGGATGCCTCACGGGTGACGATACCGACGGGCATATCGACACACTCGTACGCACGGCTCCAAACGACACCTTATTATATGTAGATTGTGAGGATGAGGGCAATCCGCAATATATGGAACTCAAGGCAATGGAACAACAACTGAAAACCCTGAAGACTTTGGAAGGTAAACCCTATCGATTGCTTCGACTTCCTATGCCTGATAAGATCGTTTTTGATGGCGAACAATTGCCTGCGACCTATGCTAATTTCTTGATAATCAACGATGTTGTCATCGTTCCCACTTATGGGCAAGAAGCCAAAGACAAGGAGGCTAAGCGCATCATTGCCACCGCTTTCCCTGAAAGAAACATCATTGGCATCGATGCCCGAATCATTATTCGTCAGCATGGGTCTATCCATTGCCTGACGATGCAATATCCCGAAAATGTAATTATCTGATATAGAGAATATGAAAGAACTGAAAATAGGCCTTTTGCAACAACACAACACCGCCTCGCAAGAAGACAATATGCGCAGATTGGCGGAAGGTATTACCGACCTTGCAAAGCGTGGAGCCCAACTAATCGTGCTTCAAGAATTGCACAATAGTCTTTATTTCTGCCAAGTGGAAGACGTTGCCAACTTCGATTTTGCCGAAACAATACCTGGCCCTTCCACAGGTTTCTATGGTGAACTGGCAAAACAATTGGGGGTGGTCATTGTCACTTCACTCTTTGAGAAACGTGCTCCAGGCGTATATCATAACACGGCCGTGGTTATCGAAAACGATGGTTCGATAGCAGGAAAATATCGCAAGATGCACATTCCCGATGACCCTGCTTATTATGAAAAGTTCTATTTTACCCCTGGTGACCTCGGTTTTCACCCCATCGACACAAGCGTTGGCCGACTGGGAGTACTTGTCTGCTGGGACCAGTGGTATCCCGAAGCAGCCCGTCTCATGGCTTTGCAGGGCGCAGATATGCTTATTTACCCTACTGCCATCGGTTATGAAAGCAGTGATAGCAAAGAAGAACAGCAACGACAACGTGAGGCATGGACAACTGTGATGCGTGGTCATGCCGTTGCCAATGGGCTTCCTGTGATAGCTGTAAACAGAGTTGGCTATGAAGAGTCTCCTTGTCCTATTGGAGAAAAATCATTCCAAGGCATCCAATTTTGGGGCAGTAGTTTCGTGGCAGGCCCACAAGGCGAACTCCATTATCGTGCTTCGGATAACGAAGAAGAAAGTGTTATCGTGAATATCGACCTTGACCATAGCGAGCAAGTACGCCGTTGGTGGCCATTCTTACGTGATCGTCGCATCGATTCCTATGGCGATATCACTAAGCGATTGATTGATGAGTAAAGGGAAAATGGCTTTTCCTGATTGTTTGATTTCCTTCAATCAGGAAAAGTCTACTCCTCTTCTTCGGCTTCTTTCATTCCAAAATGAGCATCTACCTTCAGGAAACAGGCTATAATGAATGGGAGAATACAACAAATCAGCACGATGATGAAGAACATTCGATAGCCCACCGCATCAGCTAAAGCACCCGCAAACAAACCTGGAAGCATCATACTCAATGCCATAAAACCAGTACATAATGCGTAATTGCTGGCTTTATGCTCACCTTGGCTGAAATAGATCGGGAGCAACATATAAGCACAAAAACCGAATCCATAACCAAGAGCCTGAAGGAATACGGCTATATTGATGGCTATCAGACTTTGTGGCATGACATAAGCTAAATAGATGTAAGCAATATTTGGGATAGTGATGGCTCCCGTCATCGGCCATAGCCATTTCTTCAATCCATCCCGACTAACAAAAATCCTACCGATAATACCACCAACAAGCAGTCCGATAACTCCCACTGTACCATTGACTAATCCAAACTCTTGTGGTGACAAGGCCAGTCCAAACTTACTGCCTGATGCCTGCAAAAAGAGTTGACTCACTGGGGTAAGCAACGCCTCAGGTAAACGGAAAAGCAGTATGAATGCAAGAACTATGAATATCTGCTTTTGTTGAAAGAATGCTTTACTGGTTTCGAGGAAATCTGCAAAGATTTCATGAGCATTCTTCTCATGATGTCCCACATCTCCTTTCGGGTAAGGAAGAATGAAGTTGTGGTAGAGATAAAAAGCGATGAAAAGTCCTGTCAGACCATAGAATATCAATCCCCAAGAAAATGTTATCTGATTGCGAAACATTACTTGTAAGACTCCCGCCAACATGATGAGCACTCCTTTGCCGAAAATCATTGACAAACGATAGAATGCTGGACGGATGCCTACGAAGAAAGACTGCTCATGCTGGTCAAGGCTAAGCATATAAAAATCATCGGCTGCCACGTCATGAGTGGCACTTGAAAACGCCATAATCCAAAAGAAACAGATGGAACCTTGTAACCACCAGTCTGATTGAATGGTAAATGCCACACCTGCATAAGCTGCTCCTAAGAGCAATTGCATCGTGTTTACCCACCATCGTTTGGTCTTAAGCAGAGTGAGGAACGGACTCCATAAAGGTTTCAACACCCATGGAAGGTAGAACCATGAAGTGTAGAAGGTTACCTCGGCATCGCTCAATCCCAGCTGCATATAGATTTCTATGCTGAGGAGAGTTACTGCCACGTAAGGCAATCCTTCTGCAAAATAGAGAGTCGGAACCCAACTCCATGGTGTCCTTGCTTTCATCTTTACTTATAGATTTTCTTTATTTCAGCACCTTTATAATAATGCAAGAGTATCTCATCATATTTATATCCTTTCTCTCCCATCACAGCAGCACCTATCTGGCAAAGGCCTACACCATGCCCCCATCCTGCTCCTATGAGTTCAAACGATTGTGGAATGCCGTCTTTCACGTCTTTCTTATCCACCACAAAAGCACTGCTATAGAGATGGCTTTCACTCAAAGCGCGACGTATCTCCAGTTCCTTACCAATCGTAAAAGTACGCTCTGAACCCACAATCTTCAACTTGGAGAGACGACCACTCTTACCTCTTTCAAGAGGAATAAGGTCTATTATCTTGCCAAAATCCATCTTCAACTTGCGGGAAATGAGTTCAGAGATTTGCTCTTGGGTATAAGTTACATGCCAACGATAGAAGTCGGAAGTCTCCTGGTCATAGTCATTGAGCACTTGAGAAAGTACCTTGCGATCTTGCGTATTGCAGAAAGCATCAGGGTTAGAACGTATCCATTTATCAGCATTTGCCTCTATTGTCAAATCTGGAACAGACCCTTCAGCATCATCTCTGATAGCCTTCAAATAAGACTTTGGCGTATCTTCCCAGCAATACTGATATTCTTCAGAAACCCCACCACAACTTTTAGAAAAGCGGGCGTCACATATCTCGCCATCAGAATATAGTATCTGGCCACGCGTTGCCTTGATTGCCTCCACCACATGATGACTCGTTTCCTTGGTAATTCCTTGATAGCGCTGGCAATGGTCATCAGCACAAACATCGAAAATTGTATGGTCTTCACGGTCATACCAACGAATAAGTTCATCCTCTTTCTTGATAAAAGAGAAGAAATTATTACCTCCTTCACTCAACTGCTGGCGTTTCATCATCTGCGCTAAAAGCCAACTTCGGGAGATGACGGCATGCGCTTTGAGAAGTTCAAGGCTTGAAGTTGCGCTCATCTCACTGGATATCACGCTCTCCAAATATTCCTCCACAGGCAACTCATTGATAGCACATATTTTGTCCTCTTCCACTACAAAGTGGAGCGTACCAGCAAAAGTCTGGGTCTCCTTGCGTTCCCAATGGAAATTCACACCAATTGTGACATCATTAAGAGAAAACGAGGCATCGGGAGATTGCGGTTGAAAGACAAGCTCACGATATTGATTGCCATTCCAGAGAACACTTCCCTCTGAGAATTGTGCTACCTGTTCCCCTATGATTTCCTCACCTTTTGCAAGATAAGGCTTATTTAAAGTGAAGTGAATCTCGGCACCACTGACGATGCCCACACTGACTTCGGGTTCTTTCTTATAAAAATTCATTTGCTTCTCGTCGTTATTTTCGGTTATTTGATTTCTTAATTTATCCTCTATCTGTTGCATTCCTTCGGGCGACACGCACACCTCTTTTAATATAGAGGCAGCCATCTCTGCGGTCAGCCTTTGAAAGTCTTTCTCTCGCGCAGTGATAAAGAGGCCCGCCATGTCGATGGCACCAGGGCTAATCATCAGTCGTTCAGAGTCTTGAAGGAAATAACAATCAGGGCGATGTTTCTTTCTTGGGAACACCAAACTCAACTGTTCATCATCTTTCCGCCAAGCAACGATATTCATCATGGGCTCAGTATCTCCTTCTTGCATTGGCAAAGCTTTATAAAGCAGATGAAAGAGGCTTTCGTCACTCTCCTCATGTCGGCTTCTGATAAGAAAGAGCGGACAGATGAAATCCTTCACTACTGAGATATTTTCCTCTTCATTGAGCGCATGCACAACTTCAAGGTTTCTGCTCAAACGTGGCCATTCTGTCTGCAAAGGAAGCATGCCACTGGTGCCACCTTGGAAGTGCAGATGGTCAGGCGCTGATGCCCCACACTTAGGGCCATTGTAAAAGACCATCAAATCGCTATATACAGAGAGAATTCTATGAATCCCATTATAATGCTGAAGGATGCTCTGAGGCTGATGGCGACGTGCTGGTATTGTGAAATGAAGCGGCAAGATCGGAAATGGATTGACGAGCATTTCAAAATTTCCGTCTATCCTCTTTGCCCTTTGCTCTTTCGGCCGATTCTTCTCGCAAAGGAAGCAAGGCCGCTCGGCAATAGCCTCTTTATCGAGATTAGCACCTGTGGAAACCATTCGGGCAGGGTTATATTGCACCTTCAAGGTCATATCGCCACAAGCAAGTTCTTTCGTCTGAATATCCCGAAGGTCATGGAATTGCTCACGTGCAAAATCCCATATCTCCAATTGTCGATTGAAAAACCGCTGCAAACTATCATAAGCCATGATGTCATCTTTGCCTGAAAGCATCTGCTGACGGGCATTTACCTCCAACGTGCGAATCCTATCTTTATAAAGATTATTGGCATTTATCTGCTCGATATTCAACTCATGGTCGCTGTTGCCTTCCCATCTTCTACTAATGGAAAGTTCCTCAAATATGCGCCCGATGCGATAGCGACGCGAGAAAACGAGGCCTACCGCATAATCCTCTCCATAACTGACATTAGGGAAACCAATCTGTCTTATCAGGGGTGTGAAGAATGCCCGCGGAGCTCCGATTCCATTAACGCGCAAGAGATTGTTGCAACCATTCTCTTCTGTCCATTCCCTATGCTCTATCAAACCTGGAGGAAGGGTGTTAAGATGGAAGTCGCATAGGCGATAGCTACCCACCACCATCGCTAACTTTTCTTTATGAAATTTCTCAACAATACGTTGTAAAGATTTCGGGGAAGAGAACAAATCATCACTATCCAATTGCACCGCAATCCTGCCACAATGTTCATCATTGACAGCCAAGTTCCAGCAACCCCCAATGCCCAAATCTACACGCTCAGGTAAAAGACGATAGATTGCCTTGCTTTTAACGGCTATTTGGTCGATAAGTAACGGTGTTTTATCGTGTGAATGGTTATCTATTACAATCACATTAAATGGGAAGGTAGTTTTCTGCTCTAAAGCCGAGTTTAAAGCATCTGCGATAGTCTTCTCGCGATTGAGCACAGGGATGATAACTGAAGCCTCAACCTCAAAATCCTGCTCGCTGAAATCAGGCTGCTCATAGAGCGATGTATCTATCAGTGCTCCAATCTTGCGTAAATGTTCCGTGACAGCTTTTTCCATTTCCAATTGCACCTCACGGTTATTCGGATTGACATAATCAAACTGACTTTCACCACTCTTTTTCAGCCCTGATTCTTGCTCCGTATAGAGAGATTCATTCAGATGAAAAAGTTCACCATTTCTACTTAAGAAAAGTCGGAGGTCATAGAAGCCTGCATACTGATAATCTGGATGTTGCTCCAAAACATATTCATGCAGTAAGGAAGCCTTGATGAGGACCAGTTGACCGAAGTCGAATTCATCTCTAAGACTGCCTTTCTGATAGTCGATAACCGGATGATTTCTGCGCTCATTGCCCTCCATGGAATAATGGTCGGCAAAGACCATCGCAGCATCTTCATCAGAAGCAACCCGCAAAAAACGCTCGAGAGCACAATAACCCAACTGAAAGGGATTGCCCTTCAGGCTCAGCAAGACAAAAGAGGCATCCGTCGAAGCTTCTATCTGAAGCATCGTCTTTGAGGACGACAGATTATCCACCTCTATCAGATGGCAATCTTCAACAGAGGGGTTCTCTTTTTTGAAATCCTTGGAAACCAAGAGGTTAATATGCTGTATCGTCTGACTTTTCCGCAATTCATCGAGTGTTTTTCCAAATATAGACAGGTCATCACACGGTAAAAAGCAGTCTATCCTTTCTCTCATCTATGTGAAAAATTTTTTATTTGACTGCAAATATAACACAAATTACGGAAAAACGAGCCAAAATTGACAATTTTTCTTTATCTTTGCACCATAAAAAAGGAAGGCAAGCTATGAATCTTGGAAAGAAAGCACTTCTTGGCATGACGCTCGATGAACTGAAGACGGTTGCTCGAGAGTCGGGAATGCCCGCTTTTACAGGCGGTCAGATGGCGAAGTGGATCTATTCGCAACATGTGAAGAGCATCGATGAGATGACGAATATCTCCAAGCAAAATCGGGAGAAACTCGAGCAACTCTATGAGATTGGATGCGCTGCACCCATCGACGCCCAACACTCCAAGGACGGCACTATCAAATATCTCTTCCCTACAGAGAATGGGAAATTCGTGGAAACTGTCTATATTCCAGAGGAAGACCGTGCCACGTTATGCGTTTCCTCACAGGTGGGATGCAAGATGAATTGCCTTTTTTGCCAAACGGGTAAACAGGGGTTTGAAGGGAGCCTAACAGCCACCGATATCCTCAATCAAATCTACTCGCTTCCCGAAACGGAGAAGCTCACAAACATCGTGTTTATGGGGCAAGGTGAACCGATGGACAACCTCGATAATGTACTTCGTGCTACTAATATTCTCACTGCCCCTTATGGTTGGGCATGGAGTCCTAAACGCATCACGGTGAGCAGTGTGGGCATCAAAAATAAACTGAAACGATTTCTCGAAGAAAGCGAATGCCACGTGGCCATCAGCCTCCACACGCCTATTCCAGAGCAAAGAGCAGAACTGATGCCAGCTGAAAAAGGCATGTCGATAAAAGAGGTGGTGGAACTCTTGAGAAATTATGATTTTTCCCATCAGCGTCGTCTTTCCTTTGAATACATCGTTTTCGGAGGCGTCAACGACTCTCAGTTGCATGCCCGCGAGTTAGTGAAACTGCTCAAAGGACTCGATTGCCGCATCAACCTCATCCGCTTCCATCAGATACCGAATGTACCTCTACATGGCGCTGATGACAAAAAGATGGAGATTTTCCGTGATTATCTCACCAATCATGGCATATTCACGACGATAAGAGCAAGCAGAGGTCAGGATATCTATGCTGCTTGTGGTTTGCTCTCAACGGCTAAAAAGATAGAGAATGAAAGGCATTAAGCGGCTCATATTGCTCTCTGTTCCCTTACTCTTCACTGCATGTGGCGATGGCGGAATGCTTCCTGCAAGCAGTGGAAAGCCTTATGAGGCTGTAGTAGTGAATGACCAGAATGATTCTATCAGCCACCTTTTGCAGCAAGAAGTAGAGGGACTTCCACAAGCAGAGCCCATGTTTGACGTCACCTCTATCAGGAAAGCGGAAATGAAAGGCATCATGAAGTTGGCACGTTGCATCGTCTTTTTCGACAAAACGACACCCTTACGCATTGAGAAAAATGTATATGCAAAGCCGCAAATCATCGTGCATACAGATGGAAGTCATCAAGAGGAGTTGCTGAAACTCCTCAATAGATTTGAGATAACAGCTCAAATAGCCAATTTGAAAAGAAAGCAGAACATAAAGGCGCAAACAGAGATAAAGAAGATGTTCGGCGTGTCAATGCTCATTCCCGCCGACCTCACTGCAATGAAAAAAGGCAAAGATTTCCTTTGGATATCCAACAATACAGCCACAGGAATGAAGAATATCTGCATCTATACATTCAGAAGTAAATCCATGAGTATGAACAACCCTCAACGTGACAGCATCTTTCGTGCCAATATCAAGGGTGAAACTGATGGAATGTACTTGAAGGCAATAGACCAAAAGGTAGTCATTGAAGGGAATCCGAAGAATCCCAAATTCAAATTAAATGGCTTATGGGAGATGGAAAACGATGCTATGGGAGGTCCTTTTGAAGAACATATCCAGCGCATCAAAGATCACTATATTGCCGCTTTTGCCTTTGTTTATGCCCCCGAAATGAAAAAAAGAAATCTCATGAGGCAGTTGGATGCCTCTTTATATACATTAAAAAATAATCAACTATGGAAGAAAGAAAAATTCGTGTAGCCATTACACACGGCGATACCAATGGTATCGGATATGAACTTATTTTTAAAACATTCAGTGATCCCGAGATGCTTGAGCTATGTACGCCTATCATCTACGGTTCTCCTAAGGTTGCTGCCTATCATCGCAAGGCTCTTGATATGGAGGCGAACTTCAGTATTATCAATAAGGCTGAGGAAGCTAAAGATGGCCGTGTCAACCTGCTCACCGCTTTTGATGATGAAATCAAGGTGGAAATCGGACAACCAAGTAAAGAGGCCGGACATGCTGCTCTCATGGCACTTGATAGGGCTCTCACTGACTATCGTGACCATCTTTTTGATGTGCTGGTTACTTGCCCTGTCGATAACGACAGTATACAAGGTGAAGGTTTTGACTTTAAAGGTCAGACAGCCTATATTCAAGAGTGCTTTTCTGAAGATGCCAAAGCCATGATTATCTATGAAAACGAGGCTATCAGAATAGGCTTGATGACAGATAATGTCGCTCTCAAAGACGTTTCAGCAAATATCACCAAAGATAAGCTGACGGATAAGATTACGGCTTTTGCTCTCTCACTGAAAAGAGATTTCCGCATTTCTAACCCTCGGATAGCCGTGCTCTCACTGAATCCTAAGGCTGGAAAGGAAGAAGAAGAAATCATTACACCGGTCATCAATGAACTTTCAGAAAAGAGTATCAATGCTTTTGGTCCTTATCCTGCTGATAAATTCTTTGCCGAACATCTCTTCGACCGCTTCGATGGAGTTCTTGCCATGTATCATGACCAAGGTATTGCCCCAGTCAAGGCCTTATATACTTTATCCAACGTTGAATTTACAACGGGTCTTCCTTTAGTAAGAACTGCACCCGAGCAAGGCGTAAACTTTGAACTTGCAGGAAAAGGAACAGCTGATGAAAATTCTTTACGTCATGCTATTTATCTTGCGATAGATGCTTGGCGCAATCGCAAAGAATATGACGAAGCGTTGGCAAACCCATCTCCAAAGCTATATCACGAAAAACGTGACGAAAGTGAAAAGGTAAGATTTTCCATTCCTAAGAAACACGAAAACAGTATCAAGGAGCGCGAGGAATAGCCATAAGTAGAGGAAATCCAAAACAGCATGAAAAAGAAATACCAGAACGGCTTCTTCATTTTCGGTCTGACTGTACTAATCATTATGATTACTCAGTTGGACTTTGCTTCCGTTTGGAGAGGCCTTCAACATGCTGGTTACTGGTTCTTTGCCGTTGTCTTACTATGGGCATTTCTTTACCTATTCAACAATGGAGCATGGTGGCTGATTATCAGAAGCCAGCAAGGTGACACGAAGAACGTGAATTTTTGGTGGCTTTACAAGATTACGGTTTCTGGATTTGCCCTCAATTATGCTACTCCAGGCGGCCTAATGGGTGGCGAACCTTACCGCATCATGGCCCTTGCACCAAAAATAGGCACAGAACGGGCTTCCTCATCGGTCATTCTTTATGTGATGACACACATCTTTGCTCATTTCTGGTTTTGGTTTTTATCTATATTTCTTTACATTTTCACGCAGAGCATGACGGTCTTTATGGGGATTCTTTTCTTAGCTATAGGATTATTCTGCATTCTCGGTTTATGGTTTTTCATTTCGGGATATCACAAAGGATTAGCCAACAGAAGCATGAACTTGCTACGCCATCTCCCATTGGTGAAGAAATGGGCAGCACCTTTCATCGCCAAACATAAGGACCAACTTGACAATATTGATGTTCAGATAGCTGCTCTTCATAAGCAAAATCCAAAGACATTCATCAGTTGCGTGCTTTTGGAACTGACATGCCGATTTTCCTCAGCCCTTGAGATTTTCTTCATCCTTCTTGTGCTCATGCCCAGCGTCAACTATATCCAATGCATCCTCATTTTGGCTTTCACCTCACTGTTTGCCAACTTGCTTTTCTTCTTGCCCCTCCAATTAGGCGGGCGTGAAGGAGGCTTTCTGATGTCCACTACAGGACTTGGATTTGCGGCCAATGCAGGCATTTTCGTCGCATTAATTGTAAGAATTCGTGAGCTCGTATGGACGGGTATCGGATTACTACTCATAAAGTTAGACAAGAAAAAATCATAAAAAAACTGCCAAAATTGCAGTTATGTCGAATAAAATGTGTAATTTTGTCACCCAATGAATACATCGGATCTTCAAAAGTTAAAGCAAAGATACAACATCGTTGGTAACAGCGATGATTTGAATCATGCGCTCGACGTGGCCTTACAGGTAGCGCCGACTGACCTTTCGGTGCTGATTGTGGGTGAGAGTGGCGCAGGAAAAGAGATTATTCCCCGCATTATCCACGATAATTCCCCACGCCGCAGAGAGAAATATTTTGCTATTAATTGTGGCTCTATTCCTGAAGGAACTATTGACAGCGAGCTTTTCGGTCATGAGAAAGGCTCTTTCACTGGCGCCATTGGTGAGAGTGAAGGATATTTCGGTGTGGCGAACAGGGGTACTATTTTTCTCGATGAAGTCGGCGAATTACCCCTTGCTACACAGGCAAGACTCCTCAGAGTGCTGGAGACCGGCGAATATATCCGTGTAGGCGGACAAAGCATCATAAAAACGGATGTGCGTATCGTGGCCGCAACCAATGTGAACATGCGCAAAGCTATCAGCGAAGGTCGTTTTCGTGAAGACCTCTATTATCGTCTGAACACCATCCCTATCCAAATGCCTCCACTCAGAGACCGCGGACAGGATATCCTATTGTTGTTCCGTCTCTTCGCCATGCAGATGGCAGAAAAATATAGGTTGCCAAAGATTACGCTTACAGAAGATGCAAAACAACTTATGCTGAGCTATAAATGGCCAGGTAATGTGCGGCAACTGAAGAATATCACTGAACAAATGTCTGTCTTGAGCGAAAACCGTGAGATTGATGCTGATACCCTATCTCACTTCATTCCACGTGACCAAGAGAGCACCGAACTCGCTACCATCTCCACAGGAGGAACTCATTCCTATGAAAATGAACGTGAGATACTCTATAAAATACTCTTTGAACTGCGGGGCAACGTGTCTGACTTGAAGCAGGATATGAACTCGTTACGCAAGCAGCTTGATGATGCCAGAAGTTTGAATGGTGCCAATGGCTTTCAAAGTCATATTACCTCTTATAGTCCGGATGAAAGTATGCCATCCCCTATTAACAACATCCCTATTCCTCCACAACCACAGGCTGAAGAAGCTGAAGTTGAAGAGATAAAAGGTGATGAGCAAGATGACCTCAATCTGACCAGCATAGGCAGGCAGATGGTTGAGAAAGCACTCTCCAAGGCTAAAGGCAATCGCAAGAAAGCAGCCAATGCTCTCGGAATCTCTGACAGAACTCTCTATAGAAAGATAAAGCAATATGGTCTTGACACAAAAAAGAAGTAAGATGAAACGCAAACTTTATTTGCTCACCGCAATGATGACCATCATCTTGGTATCCTGCTCCGTTAGCTATAAATTCAATGGAGCCAGCATCGACTACACCAAGACCAAAACTATCACGTTAGTTGATTTCCCCAACCGATGCAGCTATGTATGGGGACCTATGGCGCCACTCTTCAACAACGCTCTCAAGGATGAATTCGCCAACCATACCCACCTAAGCCAGGTGAAACGTAATGGTGATATGAAGATAGAAGGTGAAATCACACAATACTCACAGCGCAACAAGTCAGTTTCCAGCGAAGGATATTCTGCTCAGACTGAACTTTCGATGACTGTCAATGTGAGATTTACCAACAATGCCAACCATCAGGAAGACTTTGAACGCCAGTTTACGGCATCACAAGTCTATGAGACTACAAAAAATCTGAACTCCGTACAGGAGGAACTTGTCACTGAAATGGTAAAAGACATCGTGAATCAGATATTCAATGCTACTGTTGCAAACTGGTAAGCATCAGACATTCAGATAATTGAAAACAGGTTATGGATTTAGTGCAATTGATTAAACACCCCGAAACGATGGACAAGGAGACCCTTTATGATCTCCGCAGTCTCATTGCGCTCTATCCATACTATCAGAGTGCCCGCCTGCTCATGCTGCAGAACCTCTATGTGCTCCACGACCCGACTTTCGATGAAGAACTTCGTAAAGCTGCTATCTACATCACTGACCGAAAAGTCATCTTCAACCTTGTGGAAGCTGCCCATTATAAACTTCAGGAACCTAAGAAGAATCCAGAGCAGGCCACGGCTCAGCATACTGGTGAGGACCGCACCATTGCCCTCATTGACAATTTCCTTGAATCCATCCCTACGGAGGAAGCCGACAAGGAAAGCAAGAAGCGCAAGCCCACTCCAGCAGATGCCGCCATTGATTATGTGAGTTATCTGCTCGAAACTGAAAGCCCTGACGATGCCCCGGAAACTCCAGAAGCACCACAGATGAAAGGTCATGAGCTCATCGATAACTTCATCCGCAATGATGGTGGGAAGATAGATCTCAAAGAAGAGCCAGAATATCTTCCGGAAATCAATGAGGAATCAGAAAACAGCGGCGAGAATGAAAGCTATTACACCGAAACTTTATCTCGAATTTACATCCAACAAGGAAAATTTGAGAAGGCTTTGGAAATAATTAAGCGTTTAAATTTGAATTATCCAAAAAAAAGTGCTTACTTTGCAGACCAAATGCGTTTCTTGGAGAAACTCATCCGCAATAGTAACGCAGCAAAAGGAAATAAATAATAAAAATAAAACAATAAAAAATGGTTTACACATTATTCGTAGTACTTATCGTACTTGTTTCTATCCTGATGGTTTTCATCGTACTCATTCAGGAATCAAAGGGAGGAGGCCTTTCTTCCCAGTTCTCTTCTTCAAATCAGATTATGGGTGTCCGCAAGACCACTGATTTCGTAGAGAAACTCACTTGGGGCCTTGCTGCCGCTATGGTCATTATCAGCGTAATCTGTGCCTATATAGCACCTACAGCTACTACCGACCAGAGCGTGCTCGAACAGAATGCAACAAAGACAGAAACTACCAATCCAGTGAATACACAAGGATTCGGTACAGGAAAGCCAGCTACTGGCGCTGCAACTGGTGCTCAGCAAGCTCCAGCTCAGGCTCCAGTTGCTCCTACGGCTCCAACCGCACCAGCCAAGTAACTTTTCAGCAAAAATTTTCGTGATTTGTTTGGATAATCCAAATAAATCACGTAACTTTGCACCCGCCTAAAGAGATTTAGGCGCACATGGTGGATGTAGTTCAGTTGGTTAGAGCGTCAGATTGTGGTTCTGAATGTCGTGGGTTCGAGTCCCACCCTCCACCCTAAATGCTAAGTAGTTGGTTATCAATTATTTAGCATTTTTTGTTTTATCTCGTCTAAGCATTTTTATGCTACATTTATGCTACACCCACAAAAAAAGCCGCTGCAAATCCTCACGGACTAACAACGGCGGCAAAATTTTCATGTGTGCAAATATAGGTATTATTCCCCAATCCACCAAATAATTAACATATAATTTCAAACGTGCTTTGCTCTGGCTCCCATCTGTGAGGATGACCGACTGACTAAGCCTCATCACATCACTCAAGCCATTACAGGCGGATATAATCGACATGGGCACCGATATATGGGGGGTATCATTTTATAAGTACCCCCATACCATGCCAAACCCCACTACGCCCCTTGCCCCACTCCTCCGACTAAAAAACCAAAAACGGCTGTGGGGCTTTCTGTGCATCAAGTCCGAGCCTTTTCCTCGTCTATTCCCTGTTTTTCGTGAAGGTCTATTATCGCCCTGTTAATAGCCATAATCGTGAGCTTATCAAGTGGCAAGTCGCTTCCATCAAGTTCATACGACCAATTCCCATCGCATGGATTTATATACTTCATCGTTACTTCATAACAATCGCCTTCAACATCTACCATTGCGGACAAATCCACAACGTATTTTGTTTCTTCCAGACTCTTGATTTTAAAACTTTTCATTTTGACTATCTATTTACTTGCCTTCTGACCGCTTCGGGCATTGCGTTTATCATTGAATACTTCCTTTGCAAAAGCACTTCTAACAAGTGATGCTATTGCGAAAAGTGCCTTCCTCAAGAGTTCCAAATCTCCGTAACAATCCACCACCTTATAATCTGGCAAGTTGTATTTTACTTCTCCATTGCCATCTATAAAAGTTTTGCACTTTGTTCCGTTCACATCAATTACAAAACTTGCTTCCTGCAACTTTGGAACGCCTATTTTAAAATCCTTCTTCATACTACTAACTCCAAATTTAAATTATCTACTAACGTACCGATAACAGGATTTGCCTGTATCATCCTTTTAAGTGCCTTCTCTGCATCTGTCATTGGCTTCTGGCATTGTTCTTCATCAAGCTCATCCGGTGCTATCACATCGCTTGCTATTGGCTCCATATCTGCAAGCAGCAAATCGGCAATATCGAATTTCTTTTTCTTCTGCTGCTGTGTGGCATATCTCTCGCAAAAGTCCGATACCATGAATTTGGCAAAGGTCATTTCTTCGGATTTAGCCTTCCATGTTGTAAAGGTTTCCCCTGTGGTGTCTGTGTCCGGATATACTTCAACATCACGCCCTTCAAGTGCCTGTAACATATCGGGCTTGAAATAATCAAATCCTCCGCATGATAGCCAATTGAATTTTGGATAAACCATGCTACATATAAAAGCAGTCTTTTCACCTTCGACCAAGCGAACAGGCTTATCCGGATAGGCTTTAAGAAGGTGCTGACCATATAGACATTGAACCAGATTAAAGCCCTGCAATCTCATTATACTATGCGCCCAATTAACGCCAGATTCCTTTATCCTGTGCCCTGTGTCGCCATCGTATGCTATGACCTTGCCACTCCTCACCTTTAAAGCCTCATCTATCTGCCAATAAATAGTGCTGCCGTTCCGAGTGCTGCCCATATAATAAAGGGCGCAAGCTTTTTCAAGTTCTTCAGTAGTGAAATATCCGCAAAGGTAATATATCAAGTTGTTCTGCGTGCTTTGGCTCTGGTAAACTATATCCTTATTAATATAAGAAGGTGCCTGCGGCGGCTCCTGCCGAGTAGTCGCTTGATAGGGTGTAAATCTATAAGTTGAGGCTCTGGCTCCATCCTCATACACATCTAAGTTGTATCTACGTGCAAGAAATTTGACCGCATCCGGATAGGGTAGTTTCTCCATCTCCATGATGAAATTAATGACATCACCACCCTTTCCACACCCAAAACAATGATATATCTGCCTCGAAGGTAAAACAAAAAAGGATGGTGTCCTCTCATTGTGAAACGGACATATACCTTTATAAGATACTCCGCATTTCTTGAGTTCTACATAATCGCTAATAACATCTACTATATTAGCAACTTCTTTAATTCTGTCTATCGTTTGGCTGTCTATCATCGTCTTAATTTTAGCGTTTCCGTTTCCGTTTCCTTAAGAGATGGAAACAGGAAACAAGCATTATCTCATCAAAAAGGCAATACCTCCTCATCGTTTCCTTTATTGTTTCCTTCCGTTTCCTTTAGAAACACATTGGAAACGTTGCTATCTGTTTCAGTGTTTCCGTTTCCTCCATCTAAGGGTTTGGGAACAAGTAACGACCTTTCAACTCTACGGATAATCTTACTAACATTTCCTTTGGTGCATCCTATTTCGCTGCCTATCTGCTCATAAGTCTTTCCTTGCCGTTTCATCTGCATTATACGTTCATATTTCTCGCCTGTCGTATCATCCACCTTTGCAAGTGCTTCAAACGGCGTTCTATTTCCTGTATCTGAAAAGCACATATTTTCAGAAAATCGCAAGTCGTAACTCTCATATTTGTATTGTGCCGGCAAGTAGTTTCCTTTGACGATACAAAGGTGTTTAATATCCGGATTCTGCAAGTCGGACCGCAATTCCATCACTAAGCGCATTTTAGCCTCTAAGCCCTGCGAACCAATAAGATTATTTTTAGATGGAGCCAATTCTTCAGTCCGCTTTCCGCAATGATGCAAGAAGAAGAAAAGGCATTGATATTTATTTGCTAATTGCTCAAACTCATTTAAGAAGGTCCGTACCTTATTATTCTGATTCATCTCTCCACCATATAAATCTGAAAAGCAATCAATAAAGACGACATCCACCGGCTCACTCTCAAGCTGCTCATCAAGTTTTTTTGTCAAGTCTGTAACATTGAATAAGAATTTCATATTACCAAGCAATTCTGTATTTATATTCATATCTTTCGCTTGTCTACGTATCAAGTAGCAAATCGCTGTTTCGTCATCCTCTGTACTCACATATATGGCTTTATGATATTCTGCATTGATAGCCATCCCCAGAAAACTTTTAGACTCCGATACTATCGAAAGGGCGAGAAACCTAAGGAACGCTGATTTGCCTGTATCGCTTGCCCCTGCTATGCAAACAATCCCAGACTTTGGCAATATAGGCTCCACGAGTGTGGGGATATTCTCTACATCTCTTTCATACAGGACTTTAGCAGAAATAAAGTCGCTTTTCTGCTCTTGAGGCTGCGCCTTCTCTAAGTCAGCCTGCAACAATTCTTTTATTTTCCTTTTTGCCATACCTTATTTATTATAAGTGTGTTTATACTTGCCCACTCCATCACTTTCAGCACGCTGTATCTCACTTTCTGCAAACAGGACTCGACGACCTATTTTAATAGGCGTTATCTTACCATCTTTCACGTAACTGCTAAGAGTGGGCAACGTGATATTCCACCTATCACAAACCTGCTTCCGAGTGTATCGGTTTTCATCTACAACTTGCGGTGCATTAGCCGCCATTGCTTCACTTACTGCATCCTTTATAATAGGCTGCAAGAGATTTCTAAGCATTTCTGTAATTTCTTCGCTCATAATCTTTTCTTTTAAAGTTTATGCTGCAAAGAAACAAAGAATAAAAGAAAACAGAATAAAAAAAAAGTTGTTATAAGTTGAAACAATAATTAACAACCTACAACAACCTGTAAAGACTAAATTTTATTACTTTTCTTCAAAGATGATGACATTAGACGATTTTACTCCGGCATTTGGATTTGTTACTCGCATATATTTAGAAATAGCCTCCCAACTTCCGTTAATTTTAAATTCCGACTCGAATTCTTTTCTCGAAGGTGCTTTGCTAATATATCCTTTTTGGCACGCCTTGAACATGACGGCACCGACCATTGCACCACCCTTGTCATCAATAAGGAAATGTAATCTCTTTTTGAGTTTCTCCTTGTCATCGTACTGAATTATACTATCAAATGTTTTTTCGGGCAGTGCATTGTTTGTCTTGTCATTTGCTACTTTGCTTGCAGATTCCTCTTTCCCATTTAAAACGCCATAAACACCGGTCTTAATATCTACTGATTCCTGTTGAGGCTCTGGAGCCTTCGGCATGATTTTATCACGGATTTTTTCGCACTCGCTATGGTAACTCTTACATATTTGAAAAAAGCATGAAATATAAGATTCTTCATCATACGATTCTTGATAATTATGTTTTTCCAAACTCTTTTTATCTTTAGATATATATTTTTCGTATGGCTGTAACTTGTCATACGCTTCAATCGTATATCTCTTTGCTCTCATTAGACTATCATGGCTTGTATAAAAAATAACTTCATCGTAATAATGTGTTGCATTACCATTCTCTAAACTGCATATTAAATCAAATATTTGAGGGAAATAGTCAATATCTAATCCCTTATAATGCTTCAAAAGCCTTTTTTCAAGTTTACTTATGTTTTTCTTATCCATAAAAATTTTGCCTTTAAATTTATATCTGCAAAGATAATATTTATTTTAATAGGTTGTTTGTTATCGTGTGGGATTTAACAAATTCGGGGCTTACTACTGCATCCACTGCATAAAAGTGGGAAAACGCCATACAGGTAACCTTTATCTTTTGATAATTAGGATTATAGCAGCATATTTCAATATAAGGAAACCAATCATTATATTTAATAAGTTCTTTTACTACAAATACGCCATTATTCATTTGAAGGGCGATTAACCTTCCTTCCTGTCTGGTCATTTCCGCTTCTGTGCATTGTATTTCGTGAATTAACAGGCAATCCTTATCTCTCACCCTGTTAGGCGATTTCGGGCTATCCATGCAATCGCCTTTTACATGTATCATAAATCCGTTTGGGCTGTGCACGTTTAGGCTGCTTATATCAATTTCTTTTTCTTTTTTCATAACTTTAAAACTGCTGCTGTTTATTTTGGGATTACTTCATCCACTACATAAAACGCCCTTATCTTATTAACAGGAATAACAAAAGTTTCAAACTTTGGCACGTAAAAACAGACTTCAATTGCATTCGGATAGAAAAACCGATAAAGTTCTTTTACTGCAAAATCCTTTTCGGAAAACCTAATAACTATAAGTTTATGCAAAGAATTTAGCAAGTTAGTGAAATTTATATCCACCCTGTGAATTCCGAGCCAATAGCCATTTTTAACTCTCATTGGCGAAAACTCGCTATCCAAGCAATCGCCACGTACTTCCATAGTAAACGGACTATATCCATCTGCCAAATCTTTGTTTCCCATTGTTTCCATACTATATATTTTTAAAATTCGTTTGCGTTGTTCCTTGTTTTTAAATACCCATTTTTTGGGGTATTTAGATTTATTACTTCTTAATAGGTGGATTTCTACCCATTTAAGTGTTTGTAGGTGATTTCATTAATTCCGTAAATTCTACGGATTTAAGACTTTGCCAAAACAGGATTCCGTTCTGATAGGTGGATTTCCACCTATCACCATTATATCGCTTCATGATGATTACTTTTTAATTTTCTGGCTGTGCTCATCGCCACTTCATCGTTGCCTGTGCGTATATAATGCTCAAACACTATCTCGCTGCTGTGCCCGGATATTTTCATTATCTCCCTGTTGGTAAGTATGTGCTTATTGTACAGGCACGTGATACCAGAACGGCGTGCGCTGTGCCCTGTGATAATATCCCACTTCGGGCGTGATGGCTGTCCCTTCTCGTTCCTTTTAAATAGGTCTGCGCCATCGTGGTACTCTCTGTATCTCTGTTCACTTCTTCGCTCTGCTGCTGTTAGTATAGTGGTAAACATTTCATTAAGTGATGGAACGTTATCGGATAACTGCTTCATTATATCTTTTAGATACCTGTTAAAACTCTGTAAAGGTATATCGGAAATGTGTGGGAAATTATAGCCATACTT
The DNA here is from genome assembly GCA_022641735.1 of Prevotella sp. Taxonomy (GTDB): domain Bacteria; phylum Bacteroidota; class Bacteroidia; order Bacteroidales; family Bacteroidaceae; genus Prevotella. The sequence goes on from JALCDQ010000001.1 coordinate 185,101, forward strand.
CTTGCAAATCGTTTCCATCCTGTCATCATAAAAAGGGATGACAACACTTGAACCTGTCTTTTGCTGTACTAAGCGACAACAGGGCGTGCCATCCTCAAGAGGCTCTGCAAAGTTATCTTTATACAGGCTCATATAATCGCTATATCTCTGGCATAACAACGTGCCGAGTACAAACATATCACGTGTGCGCTCTCTCTCGCCTGTCAGTGGCATATCATACAGGGCTTGCAGTTCTTCTTCGTTTAGGTACGTTGCTGCTCTCATCTGCTCATCTTTCACCTTGCGTTCCTTCCAGACTTTCAAAGAAACGGCGTTATGGTTGAGTCCTTCCTCTGCTGCTGCATTACATAACTTGCGAAAGCAAATGACGTACTTCGTAATCGTCTTGCTCATCAAGCCCCTTTTGTTCTCCAGATACTTGCTAAAACCATCCGCCACCTTCTTATCTATTCCATCAAAGGTTAAGTGCTTACCCTTGCAAAAGTCTGTCAGATACCGACCGAATTCACGCCAGACTTTAAGACTGCCTGCGCTGTATCTCTTATCTGCGCCGTGTCTTATATCGCCGTTGCTGATACCTTCATAAAACTCACGATAGTAGTTAAGAACGGAAAGACGTTCTTTTAGTTGCTCTTGCTCTGCCTTGATACGTTCCTTCTCCTGCTGCTCTCTGGCTTCCTTATACGCTATGTTAGCGACTACGTTGTTAATCGCCTGCTTGTCATATACGCCCGTATCTATTAGATTATCCACTGCATCACGGATGGCAAAGAGTTTCTTGAACAACTCACCATTGGCACGCTGATACTTGTCATTGATAGTATTACCAATTACCTTTGCTCTCCACATATCCGAGTCGCTTGTCTTGAGTAATGTATTAACCATGATATTAAGTGCCTTCCGGCTCTCAGTTTTGCGCCGTTGAATACGAATGTATATTGAGGCTTCTCCGCTTTTTTCTGATAAAATGAAAAACTTTGCCATAACTTAAAACGTTTAATTAATATTACTTTTGCAAAGATACAAAAATATTTCTTTATGCTACATTTATGCTACACTAATTTTATTTCGTTTTATCTTATTTAACAATTAAAATCTTAATATGTTGATTATCAATGAATTATGTTTATCTTACTTTTTATCGTAAAACAATTAAAATATAGGAAATTACGTGCGAGTCCCACCCTCCACCCTTAGAGGTCCTTGCAAGTTAAATACTCGCAAGGATTTTTCTTTATACCTCCCATAATTTGCTATTATTAATCCAATGATGTCAAAGAACACATGAAAGCGTCTGTGGCAGTTTTCTTTTGCTGCCACCTTATTAAGTAGATGCCTCATCCACATAATACAATTGTTTAAGTAGCATACGCGATTGTACTTATCTTCGCTTTCGCCCGCAAAGATACTAAATCAAAAAGCCTTTTCCAAATTTCAGGGCTCGCCAGATGGGCTTTTCTGACTTCGAGACTGTTAAATATGTTTAAGCAGAAAGAGAAAAGTCCGTTATCATGCTTCTGCATCATAGGCATAAAAGACATGGCTGCCATTGATGCCGTACACATATTGAATGTGCTTGTGCCTATCTTTGAACTATATACATGTAGGCCAATTACCTGCTAAAAGGCCGTTAGAAAGAAGGTAAAAGACCATTGTTTACCCCCAAAAAGACCATCTTTTACTTTTGAGGGGATAATGCTTGATAATCAATGCTTTCGCAGATACTCTTCCTTTCCTGGAAAGGTAAGGTCGCCGAAGGCGCCTTGCCCGAATTCAAAAACTACATATTTATTATATGGGATGAATTCCTCACCCTCCCTATAGGCTTTGTATTCCTTTGGAGTCATCGCACGATGATAGAGGATAAAACTATACATACCCATACCGACACGCTTATATCCGATTTCAGTATATTCAGAATGGGAATCTGTTGAAATGGAAATACAACCCAAGTTCTTCAATTTCGCCTTGATATGCTCAAGTTCCTCTTGCGACAAACCGACAACTTTCATCAAAGAATCTCTTTTTACATTCGCGTCATCCCAATGCTGGGAAATAAGCGTATCATGAGGGGCTTTTACATGGAAAATCGCAATGGTGTCGTCTTCGAACTCCAAAGTCAGGGTTGATTTGGGAATCAAGGCCTTATGAGTATAAGCCGCAAGAGCATTCAACTCCACTTTGTTGTCCTCATAAAAGCCCGCCATCTGCTCAGGACTACATTTTTCTGACAGAAAGGAAAACAAGAAAAAGAGGATGTTGAAGATGCCTATTCCAAAGAGAATCCTTTGATTTAGAGTTCTAAGCCTGCATGATTTGATGAAAATAACTAAAGAGGCTATCACCAAAGGGATAGTAATGAAAAACAATGCAGCCGCGAGAAAGATGATAGTCACGTCTGTTTTCCATAACGAATATATGAGTATGGTCACCAGAACCATCACGATATACTTCAATAGAAGAATCATTTTATCTTCCTTCACCTCTTTAAATTCTTATCAAAGCAGAGCCCGTTGTCGCCTTAGTATAGCCATTTACCTGCACTGCAAAAACTCCATGAGGAAGAGAAGTGAGGTCTATTTGGTAGCTCTGATTGCCCGAAGCAAAGGATTTTTGCCTGATTTTCTGTCCTCCTAAAGAATAGACAGCCACTGAAAATCCATGTTCTGCAGGCGCATCAAACGTGATATTGACCTGCTGATTATCGATGGGAAGGATGGTGACTTTCGTCGGTTGAGTCGTGGAAAGCCCGGGCACATTGCTCAATTCAAGCACTTTTAAGAGGCCTTTATAGACATCTATCTGCCCATAACCATATTCATTATTCGGATAAGAGAGCGAAGCATCAGGATGAGAGCAAGTCTCACTGAACACCTCTTTTATCTTTGCAGGCGTCAAAGTGGGGTCGGCTTGCAACCAAAGGGCGATAGCGCCTGCAACAGCAGGTGACGACATGGATGTTCCTGAATTATAATTCCATGCATAAGTGCGGCCTCCAAACTGGAAATGCTTCTTGTCGGAATGCACAATATCCCAGTTGTTAGGGTGGTTTTCAAGGTAGAAACTGCTGTAAGAGGATATCACGTTTACTCCCGGCGCCATCACATCAGGCTTCAAACGACCGTCAAATGTAGGTCCGATAGAAGATGCCGAGTAGCGTTTTCCATTCAATCCGGCCTCATAGACACGATGTTCACCTAAATAAGTGTAAATGTCTTGCCGATAACCAGTGGCTCCCACGCAAATAACACAAGGCGCACTGGAGGGCGAATGAATGTTATGCGTAGCCTCACCGGCATTCAGCGAGGCATCAAGGGCATTCTCCGTCAAAGTGCCCGATGACTGATAGAAAGCCACTTCAGCATCTTCTCCCTCCACATCCATGGAAAATGGGCTGGTAGTGGCATGGGTAATGAGGACATCATAAACACATTCTTCGGCTTTATAGCATGATTTATAGGCGGTAATGAGGATGTTTCCGATGGCCGTGGTGTCTTTCAGTGTGGAATCTTCCAGTGCCAACAGGTCGGCAGTCTTCAAGGCTATTTCCCCGTTTTCGACACCATAGCCCTTCAAGCGAAGGGTGAATGGCGAGGCCGACTTCAGCGTAAAGGCGATGCGGGAGTTAGAAGGAGTGATGAAAGAGCCCATTTTGAGTGTGCCTACAGGCTTGTCGAAATAAGTCTTCTGCTGGCTGTTGTTGCCCGCTGAAGACACGATGATGCGCCCAGGACCTACTATAGAGTCTAGCATTTCATAATAAAGTTGGTCGTCGCCACGGAAGTCTTCCTCCGAACCTTCACTGAAAGAGATGACGCACGGTTCATTATGTGCCTTGGCATAATCGAAGATATATTTGAAGCCCAACACATCTGTGGCATACGTGTACTTATAATAATTGGCAGAATCGATGAGTGCCGCATCTTCAGAAGACGCATTCGCCACTAAGCAAATATCGCTCTCATAAGCCATACCTCTGTATTTTCCGGGCTCATCGGGGTCCCAACCACCACCTGCAGCGATGCCCAGCGTATGAGTGCCATGCGTCTGGTCGTTGCCATCGCGCGAATGCTGATAGGCCAAAAGGGCATCCGCTCCCACATAATCAGCCCCCACATAATAGCTGCTCGGCTTTTGGGAGAGTTGGTCCCAAAGAGCTTTGATGCGATAAGAGGTGGCATCGGCATTATAGAAATTAGGATGCGTAAGGTCGAAACCGATGTCCTGAATGCCCACCACAACGCCTTTTCCCGTATAGGCTTGCGGTAGATTCGTACCCTTATAGACCTCCACACCATTCAGATGAATAGCCATGGAATCCATGGTGAGAGACTTGGAACGGCCTGCCTCGATGCGCTTTACATGGCTTTCAACAGAAAGCGGAGCGAGTTTACTTAAAGGAATATTCACTATCCAGATATCGCCCGCATGATAAAGAGGCGTGCAACCCTTGTCAAGCAACGTCTGTTCGCCATCCTTGTCGATGCGCACAAAGGCACACAACTGTTGTTCCTGCCCATTGGAATTCCATGTCTTCACACGCGTAGGATAACTCTCTTGGGTCAAAGAAAGTTGCCGCACGAGTGTTGACATCTTGCCATAAGCAGGCCTCTGAGCACCTATATGCAGGGCAAAGAGGAGCATTAAAAAAGCAAACAGACCTTTTCTCATATCGCAAAGTAAATAAAAAAAACTCATATCTGCAAATATTGAAAGAGATATTTTCTTGTAAGTATCGGCGGATATGTCGAGGATTTTTCGTATATTTGCAACCAAATACAATACAAACTGACAAAATGGACAAGAAGACAAACAAATTCATCAATGTAGCCTATGAGCTCTATGATGTCACAGAGGCTAATGCCACGCTTATAGAGAAGACCTCTACAGACAATCCTTTCATCTTTATCAGTGGCTTTGGAGTCACTCTTGAGGACTTTGAGAAGGCTGTGGAGAATCTGAATGAAGGTGAGGAATTCGACTTCACGCTCACTCCCGAGCAGGCTTATGGCGGCTATGTGGAAGAGCGGGTGCTGGACCTTGACAAGCAAATCTTCACTATTGACGGCCATTTTGACAGTGAACGCATCCATAAAGATGCCATCGTTCCTCTGCAAAATGAAGACGGCAACCGCTTTATGGGGCATGTTCTTGACATCTCGGAAGATAAGGTGAAAGTGGACCTCAACCATCCTTTGGCAGGTAAGACACTGCACTTCAAAGGGCACATCGTGGACAGTCACGAGGCTACCAATGAGGAATTGGAGCAGTATGCAAAGCTTCTCAGCGGCGAAGGTGGCTGTGGCGGCAACTGTGGAAAATGCGGTGGTGACTGTGAAGGCACGTGTGATGGCAGTTGCGGAGATGGTAACGGCTGTGATAAATGTAACTAATGAGCAATACGATAGGTCATATTCTGCAACTCACAACCTTTGGAGAAAGCCATGGTGAGGCTATCGGAGGAGTGATAGATGGTTATCCTTCAGGCATTGAAATCGATGAAGATTTCATTCAGAAGGAGCTCAATCGCCGCCGTCCCGGCCAAAGCAAGATAACCACCCAACGGCAGGAAGCCGACAAGGTGGAATTCCTGAGCGGCATCTTTGAGGGCAAATCGACGGGTGCACCGATTGGCTTCATCGTGAGAAACACCAATCAGCACTCTCAGGATTACGAGGAAATGAAGGCTCTTTTCAGGCCTTCACACGCAGATTACACCTATTATAATAAGTATGGCATCCGTGATTATCGAGGTGGAGGGCGTTCTTCTGCCCGCATCACCATCAGCCGTTGTGTAGGCGGAGCCTTGGCTAAGCTGGCTCTGAAACAACTGAATATCAGCATACAAGCCTACACTTCGCAGGTGGGAAACATCGCTCTCGAAAACGATTATCATCGTTATGACCTCTCAAAAACGGAGGAAAGCATCATCAGATGCCCCGATGAGGAGAAGTCGAAACAGATGGAAGACCTCATCTTGCAGGTGAAAAAGGACGGAGACACTATCGGTGGAGTGATAACGTGCATCATCAAAGGCTGCCCGATAGGCCTTGGTGAGCCTGAATTCGGCAAACTTCACGCCCAATTAGGAGCAGCAATGCTCAGCATCAATGCCGTGAAAGGCTTTGAATATGGCGATGGTTTTGCAGGCACGCAGATGCGCGGAAGCGAGGTAAACGACGAGTTTATCCGAAAAGACGACGGCATCCATACCGCCACCAATCATAGCGGAGGTATCCAGGGAGGCATCAGCAACGGAGAAGACATCTATTTTCGGGTGGCCTTCAAGCCTGTTGCTACCTTGCTGAAGACCCAAAATACGGTGGATACGGAGGGCAATCCTACCCTTCTGAAAGCCAAAGGAAGACACGACCCTTGCGTTCTTCCAAGAGCCGTTCCCATAGTGGAAGCCATGGCAGCAATGGTGATTCTGGACAACTATCTCCTTCAAAAGACCACGATACTGTAGTCTTTCAATCTCCAAAAGATAAACTCTTAAGAAGCAATTTCATACTTTGGGGGATAAGGTTAACTATCCTCTGATTTTGTTTTTCTATGGAAAACAGCGTGTTTCTCTATGGAAAACAGTCTGTTTTTCTATGGAAAACAAAGCCAAACAACCATCTTTTACCCTATGGAACAATATTATCGGCCTCGTGAAAAGATATATTTCAACCAATTACAAAGCGTTCTCAGGCAGTCTGTCGCTCCTTGTTGCACTTTCCGAAAACAATTTAGAAGGTTGCTATATCTTTTTATCTTCAAAAATCATGGTTATCTCGGAAAATCTTGTTATCTTCGCATCAGATTATGGACTATAAGAAGTTACTTGGCATCTTTAAGCACCGCAAGACAGTAAGTATATTGATTGCAGTGGCTATAGGCCTGCTTATCTGGCGTCTCTGGATTCCTTCTGACAGAATCATGATGAAGAGCACTGCCTTGATTGAGCATGCCTCGGCTTATGAACTGCATATCAAAGGGAAGGCTGTGCTCACCTTCGATGCCGACACCACTTATACTCCAGCTGTTTGGAGCAATCGTTTTTGGCTGTTGCCCTCCTGTCTTGGCAGGGTAGTCAGTGCTCCTTACTGGCGTCGGGATTCCCTTTCTCACATGACTTCAGCGGAATTAAGCCAATGGATTGAGCAAAAATTAGACCTCAATAAAGCAGTGCTCAAAGGACTCAAGAGGGAAGATGCGGAGCTCAATTATTACCGTAGGGTGCATGGAGTGCAGGATATTGGCTACAACGAGATAGCCCGCCATGCCTTTAAAATCAAGGTCGGCATGGACACTCTTCGTTATACGATAGCCATGCTGCAAAAAGCAGCTAAAAGCGACAGCGTCACTCTGATACTAAACCGACACTATAAGGTGATATTCAAGACAGGTGGACGATTGCGTGAAGAGGCCTGCACATGGGATAATCAGGGCAGTGAGGCGAGCTATATGCGGTTTCGCACCATCACAAAGCTCAAGCCTTTGGGTGTCCGCGCTATCAGTCTTTGGCCTTGGATAAGTAATATTCACGAGCAATATTATCTTTCTCATTTTGCAAAAAACGGTTATCTGGCTTGTAAAAGGCCACATATCACCAACTTTCTGACGATTCAGAGCGATGCTGTCGATGGCTTTTTACCCAAAGATTATTCAGGTTTCTGGGTGCTATATGAGCATGGCTGCATCGTATATGAAGGCATGTTGAAACGAGGAAAACGTGAGGGCGAGGGCGAGATGACCGATTCCAAAGGCCGTCATATCACGGGATTTTTCGCCGCAGATACCTTATATTACGGGGAAAGACAAGACTCCGCAGGCACTTACAAAGGAGAAATGAACCGCCATGGAGTGGCTATGGGGCATGGTACCTACCTTGATGATGCGAGCGCATTCTATGAGGGAAAGTGGAAAAACGACCTTCGCTATGGCTTCGGTTATTCTATCGGACCTCACACTTATCTGCGTGCAGGAGAATGGCAAGCGGATGTCTATAAGGGTGAACGTCTCGTTTACACCTCTGAACGCATCTATGGCATCGACATTTCGCGGTTTCAACATGAGATTGGAAAGAAGAAATACCCCATCGATTGGGGTAAACTGCGCATCCTTCACTTAGGTACACTCAGTAGAAAGCAGGTGAAGGGAAGGGTAAATTACCCCATTTCCTTCCTCTATATCAAAACTACGGAAGGGACGACCATACGCAATGCTCATTATAAAAACGATTATCAGGAGGCAAAGAAACATCATTTGCGGGTAGGAAGTTATCACTTCTTCTCCACAACTTCCGCTGCAAGTCTGCAAGCAAAATACTTCTTGCAGAATGCGCAATTTCAACGGGGAGACCTGCCACCGGTGCTTGACCTTGAGCCCTACCCTTCACAGATACGCAAAATGGGAGGTGAAGCTGTCTTATGGGCAAGAGTCAGGACCTGGCTAAGCATCATAGAGCAACGTACAGGAGTAAAACCAGTGCTCTATATAAGCCAGTCTTTCGTCAATAATTATCTTCCTTATGCACCAGATATCAAAAAGAACTATCCCGTATGGATAGCCCGTTATGGCGAATATAAGCCCGACGTGAGGCTTGTATTTTGGCAACTGAGCCCTGACGGAAAAGTAAATGGCATCAAGGGAAAGGTGGATATCAATGTATTCAATGGCTATCGCCAGGAATATCATCAATTTCTCAAGAAATCAACCATCAGATAATCAGAGGGGAACAAATGTTTCTGACCTCTATAGACGTTATTCTGAAGGTTTTAGTCTTCCAATGCTCCGATGATTTCCGTTACTGACTTACAGCCATGACTGTCGAGCCAATCATTGAGACCAGTGATAACTTTCATGGTAACCGATGGGTCCAAGAAGTTTGCAGTGCCGATTTCGATTGCCGTAGCACCAGCCATAAGAAACTCTATTGCATCCTTAGCATTGCAGATTCCACCCAATCCTACAACAGGAATCTTCACTGCCTTGGCTACTTGCCACACCATTCTCAAGGCTACAGGCTTCACTGCAGGGCCACTAAGACCACCCGTATGGATGCTCAAGAGAGGCTTGCGCTTCTCAATATCTATCGCCATACCCATCAAAGTGTTGATAAGCGAAACGCTATCTGCACCTTCCGCTTCACAGGCTTTCGCAATATCTGCAATATCTGTGACATTAGGAGAAAGCTTCACAATGAGCGTTTTATGATAACGGGCACGTACCGCTTTCACCACACTGGCAGCTCCTGCACAAGAAACGCCAAATGCCATACCGCCTTCTTTCACATTCGGGCAAGATATATTCAATTCAATGGCGGGTATCTTGTCGAGGGCTTCAATTCGAGAAGCACATTCGGCATAGTCTTCGGGTGAATTTCCGCTCACATTGACAATCATATTCGTACCGATATCTTTGATTTGCGGGTAAATATTACGGCAAAAATAGTCGACTCCTTTATTTTGAAGTCCTACACAATTGAGCATTCCTGATGCTGTTTCTGCCATTCTTGGATAGTCATTTCCTTCACGAGGATGAAGGGTTGTACCCTTCACAATAATCGCTCCAAGTTGCTCAAGAGATACGAAATCAGCAAACTCAAGACCATAGCCAAATGTTCCTGAAGCTGTCATCACAGGATTGCGTAATTCTAATTCATTTATCTTTACATTTAGATCTGCCATAATAACCTCTTAATATTTAACACTGGACCTTCTTTACAAATACATAAATTTCCTTCTGTTGTCTTCTCAACACAACAAAGACAAGCACCTAATCCACATGCCATCTTATTCTCCAAAGAGGCTTCACACTCTATTCCAGCCTCCTTGGCATAATGAGCAATTGCCATCATCATGGGCTTAGGCCCACAAGTGGATATCTGATCAAAATGTTTTTTCTGAAGTATCGAGTGATTTGTTACAAATCCTTTTTCACCTAATGAACCATCTTCTGTGGTGATATAGACATCGCCGAGTTGCTGAAAATAGTCAAGTTCTAACAAATCTTTTGAAGAACGAGCTCCCAAAAGGAAAGTAGGATGAGCCCCGAAGTCCTTGATTTCTTTTCCAAAATATAGAAGCGGAGCAACTCCAACACCTCCTCCAACTAATAAAAGTTGGTCTTTTGGTGTCTTTGGCATCGTAAATCCATTACCTAAAGGAAACATACAATTCAATTTTTGGCCGCTCTTTAAGAAGGAAATATGGCGTGTTCCTTCGCCAATCATCGCAATTAAAAGCCAAAGTTCATTATGCTCCTTATCATAGAAATTTATAGAAATAGGACGCCGAAGAAAAGTTGAAGGTGAGTCATCAACCCTTACTTCCACAAACTGACCAGGCCTCATATCGGGAAGAGGGCTAGAGTAAGTAAGCTTCAGAAGCACATACTTATCATTCAAATGCTCAACAGAAATGACTTCAAGGTCAAGACATAATTTCTCCATATATTCTTTTTGCATGAATTGATAATGCAAAGATAAGGAATATTTTGGAGAAACTACTTCTTTGAAACAAAAGTTTCCCAAGTCTGATCATCATAGAATATTCTGATCTCAGTAATTTTTCGTTGTGACTTGTCAACTATTTTTACTAATGATTTTTGTTGATTATTATGTTCAGGTTCATAAGATGGGGCAGAAGAATGCGTTCCAAAATCCAATAACTGCTCCGAAGAAGAAACTACAGGGGCAGCAGTTGGGGTAGGACTTAATGTAGAATTAGAATTCGAAACCTGAATTCCTGTGCTGTCGTTTAGCATCATAGAGCCAGTACCAAACATCAACCAATCTGTCGAAACCTTAGGTAACTTGTTTTTAATGGCTTCTATAATATTAAGAGTAGGACGTGTTCGACCATTAAAAATACTGCTCAATGTTGCAGGAGCAATATCTAGAAAAATTGCAAACATTTGTTGAGTCATGTGTTGACTCTCCATAATCATCTTAATTCTATCCTTCATAACACAGAATATTAGTAGTTAGAGCCAAAAATGGCAAATTTTCATTGACTTTACAAAGATAAACAAAAAAAATGAGATATACAACAATTGTAGACAAAATTTATATTCTAAAATATTGAATTTGCAAATCTATAATATTAAAAACGATATCAAATATTTTAAAAGTAAAATATTAAAACGTAAATCTGAATTTGCTATGATAAACTTCTTACAATTAGTTTCTTGAAGCTTTTAAAATAAAGATTTGGCTATTAATGAGTTATTTAGAGGAATAATTTTCTATTTTTTGAGTATATGCATTTTAAGAGAGCAAATATTAGCAATATGTTCTTTATAATCTTAATATTATTGGGTAAATCCTTGATTTCTAATATATTAAGACTAAAAATAGACTTTGCATATTTATTCAATTTTGCTTTTAATATTAAGAATTTTAATTTATAAATATTCAATCATTTGTGTTTGTGAATGTAAATAATATTTACATAAGTATAAATATTGGTACTTATGCAACTGCAAACATAAATCTAAAAATATCAAGATACACAAAACTAAATGTGAAAAATAACTAAATCAAAATTTTATGATTGCAAATTGAGTGAAAATCGAAAATTTTAGGATAAATCGAAACGGTCTTCAACTTCGATAAAAATTCGCGAATTTTGGAGGTCTATTTTTGCCTTAAAGCTCTTATTTATAGCAATTTACGCTCAAAAAAAGTACTATGAGAAGTTGTGATTTTAGCTAAAAATCCACCAAAAACGAATAATTTTAGTGCAAAATGAAGAAAATTAGTTCCTTCATTAACTCCCCTGAGGGAGTATTTGGATTATCCAAGCCCTTACTTTTAGCATCGATTTCTCTAAACTTATTAATTATTTGCATCGTTTTCATTCCAGAGAAATTCCGCAAGCCAATCATATAATCCTTGATACCCCATGTCGATTTCAAATCTAAGAAATGTGCAACGGAATATTCATCTCTTCTTCCTGGAGTATAATAAGCTAACATCAGATTTTGGAAATAATTAAAGAGCAAAGGCATAAAAGAATAAATAGAACCTGCTTTAGGATTATTGTCAAAATATTTGATTATCTGATTTGCCTTAAAAATATTTCTTGTAATGATGGCATTTTTTAATTCGAAGGAATTAAAATCCTTGCTTACGCCAATTTGGTTTTCTACAATTTCTGGGGTCACTCTCCTATCTTTATCAGCTGGAAGAGAAATCAGAACTTTGTCAAGTTCTGAAATCAGTCGACTCAAATCTGAACCTATATGCTCTGCTATCATCGAAGAAGATTTGCTATCGATGGTTGCATTATGCTTTTTGAGATAATCGGCTATAAAACATGGCAATTCATTCTCCTTCTTTTTTTTACTTTCAAAAATGACTCCAACAGCCTCAGCGTTCGAAATTATTTTTTTTCTTCTGTCGATAGTGCCGTTTTTGTGACAGAAAACAAGGATTGTCGACTTCACTGGTTTTTCGAAATATTTCTCTAAAAGTTCAGTTGCTTTCAGATTTTGGGATTCTTTTACGATTACCACCCTATATTCGGCCATCATCGGATAACCTTTTGCCAAATCTATAATTTGGGCGATATTCACATCTGATCCAAAAACAATAGACTGATTAAAATCACGTTCTTCCGGCCGCAAGACATTTTCCGCAATATAATCCGAAATTCGATCAATATAGTAAGACTCATCCCCCATTAATATATAAATAGGTGAAAAGTTGCGAGATTTCAAGTCCCGCATAATCGAATCGAAGGTAACTGCAGTCTTTCTTTCAGCCATAATTGGAAGTTTTCGATTTTTTTTGTACCTTTGTAAAGTTCATGCAAAGATAATAAAATGATTCGATTAAACCTACCAGATTACCAAATAAAATTGTCGGGAACCCAAGAAAAGCCCACAATTTTTGATATTTTGCGAAACAAATATGTGGCACTTACCCCTGAAGAATGGGTGAGGCAGCACTTCATACATTATTTAATAGAACATCTCGATTATCCATCCGCCCTATTGGCCAATGAAGTAAATCTGCAAATTCAGAATGGGAAGAAGCTTCGGGCAGATAGTGTTCTCTATGAAAGAGACCTTCATCCAAAGATTATTATTGAATATAAAGCTCCCTCCATTACCTTGACTCAAAAGGTTTTTGACCAAATCAGTGCCTATAATCTGCTGCTGCATGTTGACTATCTGATGGTCAGTAATGGCATGGAAAACTATTGTTGCAAGATGGATTATAAGAATAAAAAATATTTACTTTTTAAAGATATTCCTAACTACAAAAATTTATGACAAAAATGACATTCAATGACTATCAGGATGCAGCTTACAAAACTGCCCTTTATCCACAAAATTTGAAGATACTCTACCCTCTCATCGGCCTTGCTGGAGAAACCGGAGAAGTGGCTGAAAAGATAAAAAAGGTGTTGCGTGACAATAATGGAGTCTTCTCTGAAGATAAGAAAATGGAAATCGCAAAAGAACTTGGTGATGTGCTTTGGTACTTATCCGCCATCGCTAAAGACATGGATTATTCTTTGGATGACATAGCTAACATGAATCTTCAGAAGATTCAGGCCCGAAAAGAAAACGGACGTATTCATGGCAATGGAGATAACCGATGACGTCAGATGATTATTGGAAGCATTTCAGCGAATGATTTATAGACAATTAATTTTAAAAGGAAGGAATTAAAAATATGGCAGCAGGTAAATGGATTGGTGGTTTTCTCGGATTTATCACGGGAGGTCCTATTGGCGCGTTAGCAGGTTTTGCACTCGGAGCCCTTTTTGATGTGGGCCTCAATGCAGTAAATACACCTGACAGAAATTACGATGCTGGCACTGGCGCAAATGATTCCTATTCGCAAGACCACCAAAGCCGCTTTCAGCAACAGCAGGCCTACGAGGGTCAACGCAACAGTTTTCTGTTCTCGCTTTTGCTGCTCGCCTCTTACATCATCAGGGCTGACGGCAAAATCATGCACTCCGAAATGGAATTGGTACGACAGTTTCTTCGCCAGAATTTCGGGGATGCCGCTGCCCAAGAAGGCGAACAAATCCTGCTCAAATTATTTGAACAAGAGAAGAAAATGAATACTTACGAATATCAAGACACTATCCACAAATGTTGCATTCAGATATCCCAAAACATGCCTTATGAGCAGCGCCTTCAGCTCCTAAACTTTCTTGTGCTGATTGCAAAAGCAGATGGTTTTGTTGCCGAAAGTGAGGTCAGTGCCCTCAAAGATGTGACCCTTTACCTCCGTCTTTCGATGGCAGAATTGGACTCTATGCTCAACCTTGAAAAGAAAGATTTGGAATCAGCCTACAAGGTGCTGGGCATCACTCCTGACGCGACCGATGCTGAGGTGAAAGCTGCCTATCGAAGAATGGCTCTCAAGCATCATCCCGACCGCGTGGCTACCCTTGGCGAGGATGTGAAAAAGGCTGCCCAAAAGAAATTCCAAGAAATTAATGATGCAAAAGAGCGCATTTATAAGGCCCGCGGGCTTTAGAAAATTCCGCTTGAATTGACATCAATAGCCCTTCCATAAAAGGCATTTTCTCTGCGAGAAAATGCCTTTTTGAGTATGAAAACACACTATAAAATATGCCTGAAAACCATCAATGACTACCTCATCAATTGTTAATAAATTAACTTAAAATGGCTTGCAAGATTTATGCAAGTTACCAATGAAATATACAAAAACACTTATCGACATTGGACATTTGGCCTTTTGTATAGGCACGTTTGGCCTAACGAAGCGCTCATTTGGCCAAATGAGGAGGCTATTAGTCGTTGTTTACAGGGTCAAAAGCCACCTTTTACAAGGTCATTAAACACTTTTTATAACCTCAAAAGTGGCTTTTTACATCAAAATCAGACTTTTTCAAAAACCGACCTCGCCAAAAAGGCCTTTTATTTGCGATATAAGCGACTTTATTTTTTAAGGTTCACTATATGAAGCCTTGCCTTTTTCAGTGGCTCAAATCCGATTTGCATAATTATGCAAAAACAGCTTTTGGTTTTGCATAAAGTTAGTCTGATATATTGAACTAAAAAAGAAAGGCAAGGCTCAATTTAACAAATTTCCTGCATGCTTTTTATTGATTCACACAAAAACAATATCTTATTACTTCCCCAACTTTTGCAGGTGAGTTGATAAAAGACTATCTTTCAGCAACCAAAAGATATACCTTTTATACTTATACGACAAGCAAAAAAAAGAGCAAGAAAATACACTATTTCTATAAAATCTTGATTATCATGCTAATAGAAAATGCGCTCAAAATTCGCTTATTTGCGTCCGACAGCCCCTCGCCTTCAAAATATTGCCGTATTTTGAAGGGTCAGAAAATCGTTTGTCGATAAAATCAAAGATGCAAGTATTGATGCATCATTCTGCTAAAAAAGTATTATTTTAAGTCATTTTTCTTAGTATTTTTATCAAAAAACAACCCCGTTTGAACATTTTTGTACATTTTTGAAACATTTGTGTACCTCGTGAAACTTTTGTAGACATAATAAAAACATCAGTTCTCAACAATTTGCAATCTTTAGAATAACTTTGCTTCCGTTTAAAACGCATTCTATTTTACGCTAACAGAAATAAATGAAAAAATGATAATAAAGTATTATCTATCAACTATCTTAAAATAAATGTATGTAACTATGAGAAAAACCTCAATTACATGTTGCAGGAATAAGGTTCTCTGCAAAATTGCATTAACGGCCATGCTGCTGTTCTCTGCAATGAATGTGTTACAGGCTGCTGCTCTAAGTACGATACCTGTAAAAGGTACTGTAACCTCTGCTACTGATGGTGAACCCCTTATGGGAGCCACTATTAAGGTACAAGGACAATCAGGCGGCACTGTAACTGATTTGGATGGTAACTACACCATTGATGTCGAGCAAGGGCAAACCCTTGTAATCAGCTACATTGGCTTCGTTACCCAAAGCGTTAAAGTCACCGGTTCTACGATGAACGTTGCCTTGAAGGAAGAAGCTAATTCCTTGGAGGACGTGGTCGTTGTAGGATATGGTGTTCAAAAGAAGAAACTCCTTACGGGAGCCACAGCACAGATTAAAGGTGCTGACATTGCGAAACTAAACACCACTAACCCGTTGCAGGCTATGCAAGGTCAGACTCCTGGCGTCAACATTTCCACCGTCAGCGGTCAGCCTGGCTCTTCCATGAAGGTCAGCATCCGTGGTTTGGGTACCACTGGTAATTCCGCACCTCTTTATCTTATAGATGGTGTCGGTGGTGATATCTCCACCTTGAACCCTGCCGATATCGAGAGCATCGACGTCCTGAAGGATGCCGCCTCTGCAGCTATCTATGGTGCACAGGCTGCCAACGGTGTTGTCCTCATTACTACTAAGAATGGTAAAGAAGGCCGCACGGTGGTCAACTTTGATGGTTATTATGGCATACAGAATGTGGCCCGCAAGCCTAGTCTGCTGAATGCTGAGGAATATAAGACCATCATGGACGAATATGCCCTGAATACTGGCTCTGCTGCCAATGATTGGTCTTCCATGGCCAGCACACTGAATAGTGACGGAAGTTCTGTTGATACAGACTGGTTTGACCAAGTAACTGTCAAGAATGCCAAGATGCAGAGTTATAATATAGGTGTAACGGGTGGTTCCAAGACCAATACCTATGCCATGAGCCTGGGTTATCTGAGCCAGGAAGGTCTGGTAGGCGGTTCTGGTATCAACGATTACGACCGTTATAATTTCCGTGTAAACTCTGAGACCAAACTCTTCGACGACATCGTGAAAGTCGGCGAGCACGCTTCTTTGATTTATAATCAGAAACATGGTGTAAGCGACTTCTCTGATGGTTCCGGCAATGCCATGTACTCTGGTTCTGCCATCCGTGCAGCTCTGGGTTGCTCCCCTATCAATCCTGTCTTTGGTAAGAACGACTATTCTTCACCTTATTTCTCTTCGGCTTATTCCGACTGGAATATCGGTGACGGCAACCCTCTGGGCAATCTGCTCAATGGTACTAACAAGACAAAGAACTGGACTGCAGACGTGAATGTCTACTTGCAGATTGAGCCTATCAAAAACTTGATTTTGAAGACTGTATTCGGTATCTCTGCCAATAATAGCAGTTACCGTTCATATACACCTGCTTACAGCTTCGACTCTTATACTAACAGAAACTACGATGAAGTCAACCAGAACAAATCCAATGGTCTTACCATGGTTTGGACTAATACAGCTGCTTACAACTGGAATATTGGTGAGCATTCTTTCAACGCTTTGTTGGGTTGTGAAAGTTCACGCTACGATGGTGACTGGCTGAGTGCTACCAAGCAGAACCTGCGTTCAGGCTTTGATTCTTGGTATTATGCATGGCTCTCCAATGCCAACTCGCAGTCTTCTCTGGCTACAGGTTTGGGCAATGACCCATCGCGCACCATGTCTTACTTCGCACGTTTGGGCTGGAGCTGGAAAGATACTTATATGATTAATGCTACACTGCGTGCTGACGGAAGTTCCAAATTTGCCTCCGGTCATCGTTGGGGTTATTTCCCATCAGTCAGTGCAGGTTGGACCATCAGCAACGAGAAATTCTTCAGCAAAGTTAACAGAAACATCGTTGACTACTTGAAGTTACGCGCTTCTTGGGGACAGGTTGGTAACCAGAACGTTGACTCTTATCAGTATCTCGCTACCTTGGCTTCAAATGCTTATTATAATTATGGTAATAATACAGCATCTTATGGTACTTATCCTCAACGTACAGCTAACGATGAGTTGACTTGGGAAACCTCTGAGCAGTTGAACATCGGTCTTGATGCCCGCTTCCTTGCAGGTCGCTTGAGCACGAATTTCGACTTCTATGTTAAGACCACAAAAGATTGGTTGGTTAACAGTCCTACCTATGCAACGACTGGTTTTGAGTATGCACTCATCAACGGCGGTAACGTAAAGAACACTGGTTTTGAGTACAATATCACTTGGAATGACAAGATTGGCAAGGACTTCCAGTACAATCTCGGCTTCAACGGAGCTTTCAACCACAATAATGTGACTGATATTCCTACAACAGATGGAATCATCCACGGTTCTGGTCAAATCCTAAGTGATGATGCTACGGAAATCTTCCGTGCTCAAGACGGTCATACCATGGGTTACTTCTGGGGCTATAAGACAGCTGGTATCTTCCAGAATACACAAGAAATCAGCGATTGGGTTGCTGCCGGAAACGGTGTACTGCAGACCAATGTACAGCCAGGTGATGTGAAATATGTCGATGTAGACCATAACGGCGTTATCAATGACAACGATAAGGTAGACCTTGGCAATGGTGTTCCTAAGTTCACCTTCGGTTTCAACCTTGGCTTCAATTACAAGCATTTCGATTTCAGCACTCTGCTGAGCGGTGCCACAGGCTTCAAAATCATGCAGGCCTATCACAATTATACAAGTGCCAAAGCTAACTGGACCACAGCTGTTCTGCAGCGCTGGACAGGCGAAGGCACCTCAAATTCAGTACCACGCGTCACTTCTAAGGCATCGGGCAACTATGAATTCTCCGACCTCTTCCTTCAGGATGGCGACTATCTGCGTATCAGCAACGTGACACTCGGCTACGACTTTGCACCGCTGCTCGCTCAGAGCTGGCTCTCTCAAGCCCGCCTTTATTTCCAGGTTCAAAACCTATACTGCTTCACCAAGTATGATGGTATGGATCCTGAAGTCGGCTACGGTTACTATTCTTGGGTCAGTGGTATGGACCTCGGTTCTTATCCTCGTCCACGTACCTTCCTCGTTGGTGTGAATATTAAGTTCTAAGTAAAATAAATTGAATACGATTATGAATTTATATATCAATAAAATGATAATACGCAGTAAAAAAAGTGTTTACACTTTTGCGATGTGTCTGGCTGCCTTTACTGTGCTGACCTCCTGCGGTGATGACTATTTGGATACGACCTCTAAGAGTACACTGACAGCAGGTACGGCCCAGTCTCAGAAACAGGCTCAACAAGAACTCATCGGCTGCTATGATGGATATCAGACCGTCTTCGGCTATGGTAACGTCAGCATTCAACTTGCATCAGAAGTGATGTCCGACAACTGTTTTGCCGGCGGTGGTACAGGTGATAACACCAACTATGAGTCCATCGACCGCTTTGACAAAGGCTATGTAGCCAATAACAATATTTTGGAATCTACATGGAAACTCTATTATTCAGCTATCAACCGCTGCAACACTCTTATCCAGAGTGAGAATACAACTGAATGGAATGACAGTACAACTAAGAAAAATGTACTCGGTCAGGCACGTGCCCTGCGCGCAATGTGCTACTTCGACCTTGTACGTCTCTTCGGCAGTGTGCCTTTGTTGACTACCCCTTCTGTTGCCAAAGCAGCTGAAGCTAAACCTGCTGATATCTTCGAACTGATTGCCAGTGATTTGAAATATGCAGCCGACAACATATCTCTCGGTGCTTATTCTTCCAGTTGGGCAGACAGTAACAAGGGTCTGATTTCAGAATGGGCTGCCAAGGCTCTGCTCGCACGCGTGTACTTATTCTATACGGGCTTCTATAAAGCAGAACTGAGCAGTGTCACCAAGAGTGAAGTACTCGCTGGTTTGGAAGATATCATCAACAAAGGTGGCTTCTCGCTGGTGGATGACTTCTCTACACTGTGGCCATGCTCTTCACGCACAGCCGCTGCCAGTACCTATACATGGGCTACAGACAAGTATGCAGGTGAAAGCAATAAGGAAGTTTTGTTTGCTGTGGAGTTTGACTCCAGCACTGACCAAGATGCCAGCATCAACAGCGTAAGTGTCAGCACCAACAACAATGGTTTTATTTGTATGTCATCTATTCGTAACTTCTATAAAGCTCCTTACGGCAAGGGATGGGGTGTCTGCACCGTCAATCCTAAGTTATGGACAGCTTATAGTTCTGACGATACTCGTCGTGTAGCCTCTATTATCTCCATGGATAACGAGAAAGTTACTACTCAGGATGGTTGGGACGACGTAACCGATTGGCGTGAGTATACGGGCTACGTACAGAAAAAATATTCTGTTCAATGCTACTATGACGGCAAAGACAACTGTACTGTTGAAAACTCATCAGCTAGCTTCCAATATAACCAGGGCCAAGACTATATCATCATGCGCTATGCTGATGTGCTGTTGATGGCTGCTGAATTAGGAAGTGCAAATGCCCAAACCTATTATAATATGGTTCGCGACCGTGCTTTCGGCGATACAAACCACCGCAAAGACGTTAACGAGGATAATATCCTTGAGGAACGCAGATTGGAATTTGCTTTTGAAGGTCAACGTTATTGGGACCTGCTCCGTGTGAAAGGTCTGTCAGGTGCTGCCAGCATTCTGGCCAGCAACCAGAGCAATGTTTCCGTTAAGGACGGCACTGCCAGTGGAACGGTTTCCGTTTCTTCAGCCAATGTCATCAATAAAGGCGGTCTATGCCAGAAACCTTACAACCAGATTACTTTGATGGGCTCAGATTATCTGACTCAGAACTCAGGCTGGTAAACTTTAAGTAAAGTAGTATAATAAGTAAAAGAAAAAGGTTATGAAAATTAATAAATATTTATTCTCGCTCATGACGCTGGTGCTGGCCTTATGTATGACCGGATGTTCACCAGATGACTATAGTCTGGGCGACAAGAATCTAACATCGGAAGACCTGGCTGTGGGTACTGCCTTTACAATCACTCACGACAGTTCAAACCCAAATATCGTATATCTGAAGAGTCTGCTCTCTGGTTATACTGTCCTCTGGAATCTGCCTGACGGCAGTCGTTCACAAGCAAATGAAGTGACGCTGAAAGAACCGTTCGCAGGTACTTATACTGTTAGTATGGGTGTCGAGACCCGTGGTGGATATGTCTATGGACCTGATGCTACATTTACGATTGATTCCTTCTGCTCTGACTTTGTGTCAGGTGACCTTTGGACCTACCTCACAGGAGGTGTAGGAAAGAGCAAAAAGTGGTATCTGGACCTTGATGCCAGTGCAACTTGCCGCTATTTCGTAGGCCCATTGTACTTCTATGGAACAGCTGACAGCTGGAATACAGTCACACTGGGTGAAAAAGTCAGTGGTGACTCATGGTCATGGGCTGCCGACTGGGCTGGAAACGGAAGTTGGCTCTTTGGTGGTGCTGCTGCAATGGACTATGGCTATATGGAGTTTGGTCTTAGTGGTGGAGCTACTTGCAAAGTACTCGATAACCAAGTAGGAAAAACTTATAATGGCTCATTTGTTATGGATGTTGACAAACACACCATGACTATTTCTAATGCGCCTGTCCTCCACGATGCCAGCCGAGAAAGCATTGTCACACAATGGGGCAACGTTACTATTCTGGCTTTGGACGAAAACCACATGCAACTCGCTGTGTTGCGTGACAACTCAAGCGAAGGCAAGTGTCTGTTGTCTTATAACTTTATTTCAGAAGACTATCGCAAGAACTGGACACCATCTGTAGTAAACAATACAGGAGTTGTTCCTACCCTTGATAGTGACTGGAAAGATTATGTAGAACCTAAGACTTCTTATCAGATGACTTACAAGTTGGATTCTGAGACACCTTATGTTTATTCTAATCTTGACGGAACTATCAAAGACTATACAATGCCTACTGCCAATGATGGCATCGAGGATATGAAGTTAGAATTCGACCATAACGCAAAATCTTATAAGGTGACTACACCTGATGGTACAGAATATACTGGTACTTACACACTGAGCAGTGACGGTATCTATACATTCAGCAAGGCATTACCTATTTTGCAACTCTCGAAAGATGGAACTATCAACTTCGGAAGTAACGCTGACAACACTTTGCGTGTCACCAAGATAGTTAAGGACGATTACTCTAACAGTCTGAGCGACCTTTATCTGGGTAAAGCTGTTAAAGATGACCAGAACAATGTGATAGAATACGTTTCTTACCACTTCAAGTTACAGTCAGGTGCTGCCCAAGTAACTCGTTATACAGGTAACCTCAACTGGTTTAATTCTAGCTATGCTTTCCAGAAGAGTGACAATGTATTTATCACTACCGAGGGTAGTTATACCTTCACTATCAATGGAGCAGGGTCAGATCCTTATGGACTTTACCTGGATGTATTCAAGATTAAGAAAGAACATCCTAATGTTAAGATGACTATCACGGACATCAAAGTGGATGGTAAATCTGTTTCTTTTGATGACTCTGCCATCGAAGAAGGTTCTGGAGATGCCACTACGACTTATCGTCGCTACATCGTCAATCCTTGGGGCGCAACGGCAGCAAATGCTTCTAACTATGTGTTCAGCAGTAATGTCAGCGTGACCGTAAATGTCAAGTTCAACGATTAAAATATAAGATATTATGAAAATAAAATATATAGCAGGTGTAATGCTTTTGGCCGCAGGCATATTCTCTCTGTCATCTTGTAATTCTGATGATGACTATGCCAGTGCTACAGGCAATATTCTGAGCAGCGTAGTCACTGGAGATGCTACTGTTACCGCTACTACAGCTACGACTGCTGGTACAGTACTCGACTTGAGTTCTCAGGAAAGCAGTGCTTATTCTGTTGGCGTTATCTACAGTACCAGTGCTGATCCAACTACTTCAGGTACAAAGAAAGCTGGCACTATTGATGAAAGTGGTAATGTTTCTACTTCTCTTACAGGACTGACAAAGGGCGTCACCTATTATTATGCTACCTACGTCACTCTGCAAGGATATGTTACTAAATTCGGTGATGTAAAATCATTTGTGACAACTGATGCAAAGATGACTACTGCAGATGCAACTAATGTTACAGCCGTATCTGCAACGCTGGGTGGAAGTGCAAACACAGATGTAGCTACTATCTATGCTGGTCAGACTACTCTGACTTACGGAGTAAAGCTTGCTGCCTCAAAAGATGATGTAACAAGTGGACGCGAGTATACAGTCTCTTCTGATGCCAGTAAATTCACCACTACCGTGAAAGGTTTGCTGCCGAATACCACTTATTACTATGCACCATTCTTTGAAATGGCTGATGGTTATGTCTATGGCGATATAAAGAGTTTCAAGACTTCATCAATGGAAATGGAGTATGTGGACCTCGGTCTGAGCGTGGCATGGGCTAAGTGCAATCTTGGCGCTACTTCTGAAACTGAAGCTGGCGGTCTCTATGGCTGGGCTGACCTCACTGGTCTTGCTACATCACAGTTAGTTGGACAATACAAACCAGCAAGTGATATATCAAACACGGAAAATGACCTTGCTGCTGTAGTTGGCATTGATGGTAGTTGTGCTTTCAACAGCATGACGCCGACAAAGGCTCAAGTAGATGAACTCATCTCTGGAACAACACAGAAATGGACAACAGTAGATGGTGTCTATGGTTGTAAGTTTACAGGTACTAACGGCAACAGTATTTTCATGCCAGCAGCCGGTTATCGCAATGGAACAGTTACCAGTGATGAAAATACACTTGGCGACTATTGGACAGGCTCTGTCAATCCATCAGTTACGGATTATGGCTCCACTTTGACATTCTCAGAAAGTGGCTCTAAATCTGGCTATGCTTATAGAAGTTACGGCTTGTCAATCCGCCCTGTGCGTCATTTGACTTCTGTAAAAGTAGATAATACAAAGTTGAATGTCGGCGATATTGAAAATAATGGCAATATCCGTATAGAAATCTATAACGAATATGGAAGTACCAAGGCAAATCCTGGCATCAATCCAAATTTGATTTACTTCCTGAACAAGATGTCTGTAACTTTCAAATTGAGTGGAATCACCTTTAAGAGCGGAGCTTCTACCAAATATCCTGCTGGACTAGAATATGCCGCAAATGGCTGGAGTCCAAGCTATTGGTCTAGTCTCTCTGGTGACAGTCATGATGCTGTAGTAACCGGAAACGGTACTTATACAGTAACGATGGAAACAGGAGGTGCAGCCGCAAATGGCGCTATAGTCTTCTGCATTGATATTAAAAATCTCGCAGCTAACGTAACTGATATCAGTAGCGTTAAAGCCGAGATTACATCAATTAATTTCGAGTAATTGCAATTTTTCATTTAGGTTAGCGTTTTTACATGGAGACTGGGGACTGAGAGTACCTCAAGAACCAGTCTCCTTCTTTTCAATACTGATGACATCTAAATTACTAACAACATGATAATTAAAAACTATATATATCGGTTTATATTCGTTTGCTGTTTTCTAACAGCAACAAATTTAGTGTATGCTGATGATGCCGTCAGTTATCTATTTATTACGCTGACTGACAATACACAAACATGTTTTGCCTTAAAAGACAATCCTGTTATCACCATTAATAATGGAACATTCCTTGCACGTTGCGGAAGTGAAAACATATCTACGGATTTGGCTTCTGTCAAGAAATACTATTTTTCCACAACATCGGGCATAGAAAATAAAATCAACAGTAATACCAATTTGGCATTCAGTTCTGATCAGATAATCGTCTCTAATGGAAAAGCTGGAGATACTATCCGCATTATCGCTATAGACGGTAGTCTTATTGCCAGTGATATAATACCTTCTACAGGCAATCTAACGATTGATTTATCCTCTATCAACCAAGGTGTATATATCGTATGCACACCGACAGCAAAGTTGAAAATAATGATCACGCATAAATAATCAAGGATATGAAAAAGATAATTCTTACACTAATATTTCTTTTAAGCCTTTCGTCGGTGAGCTTTGCCGTATCCTATAAGATGAAAGTGCGTAAAACAGATGGAACCGTAATCCTATATGACGCTGATAAAGTGAGTCAAGTCACTTATCCTTCAACCTCTGAGATGCTGATTACATTTACAGATAACACAACTGCGAGCTATCAGGTTAGTAACGTAGCTCAAGTGTATTTTGGAGAAGAAGGCGATTTAGCACCTGCTTCTGTAATAGCCAGTCAAATGTATCCAGGCTGGAATTTAGGGAATACGATGGAAGCTGGCAGTAACAGTAATAACTGGACCAATAATGGAGGAACTGCTGCAGAAATATCATGGCAGTCCACCACGACAACACAAGCTATTATCGATAAGGTAAAATCGATGGGATTTAAGTCAGTACGCATCCCTTGTTCTTGGGTGATGGGGCACATCACGGATACCAATAATTGTACGATTGATGCCTCATGGATGGCTCGCGTGAAGGAAATCGTTGACTATTGCATCAAAGACGGACTCTTTGTCATCATTAATGACCATTGGGATGGCGGATGGCTGGAAGATGATGGTTTTACTACTTCTGCTGATGTGACTACTAAGACAGCACAACTGAAAAAAATATGGACACAGATAGCAACAGAATTTAAAGACTATGACGAACACCTGCTCTTTGCAGGACTTAATGAGCCTGCAGAAGGTGACGGCTATACTGTAAGTAATTATATTTCAAACCTACAGACTTACGAACAGGCTTTCATTGATGCTGTACGTGCTACTGGCAGCAAGAATGCCACCCGTACATTAATCGTTCAAGGTCCAGAAACAAATATAGACAAAACTACCCAATACTTTGATGTTACTAAACTAACAGATACACAAAAAGGACGGCTGATGGTGGAAGTTCACTACTATGATCCTTACAATTTCACCATGATGGAAAAGGATGACGGGACATCAAATACTGTCAAGCTCTTTTGGGGTTCTACCGATGGTGTTTCCAATCACGTCTCTCCTGCTTCATCCACACGCAACTGCCCAACGACCTACGAAGAAGCATACGTGAATAGCCAGTTTGCAAAGATGAAATCTTCATTCTGCGACAAAGGCTATCCCGTCATCATCGGCGAATATGGTGCATGTTGGCGTAAGATAGATGACGACTTTACAAAAGCCATTTATCAACCCAAACACAACGCATCTATCCAATCCTATTATAAAGCTATCAATCAGTATGCCATCAACAATGGTTGCATACCATTTGCTTGGGACACCAACTCTCTCAACTACACATCTGCTGGTTCTATGTCCATTCTCAACCGTTCTACTCTTGCCATATATGACACATGTATGGCAAATGGTGTTACCAACGGCGTTAGTGCAAGTGTTTGGCCATATTAAAATAGACTGATATTAGTTTATCTATCATATTAAGACAAATGAAAGTTCGTAAATATATCTCTCTGTGCATGGTAATAATGCTATTCAGTTTCCTGACTGCCTGTCATAACAGCCAGAAAGCGAACAACAAGCAATCTATTACTGCAACTGACACAACTCATGTAGAGGAACAACGGGAGATAACGTCTTTTCATTCAGTCGATATTTCTGGTGCATCCGTTGTGGATATTAAGATAGGACCAACTTGCAGTCTAAAAGTAAGTGGAATGAAATCGGATGCGGATGCCAGCAAGACCATTTCTGAAAATGGAGAGTTGAGCGTA
The DNA here is from genome assembly GCA_022641735.1 of Prevotella sp. Taxonomy (GTDB): domain Bacteria; phylum Bacteroidota; class Bacteroidia; order Bacteroidales; family Bacteroidaceae; genus Prevotella. The sequence continues at coordinate 211,517 of JALCDQ010000001.1, forward strand.
AAATACGATGAACAATCTCAGGAAGGTGGACATACACGCATCGACATTACTGCTCCCACGCTCGACCAGATTAAACTAAATAATTGTGGAAAAGCGACCCTGTCGGGTAACCCTATCGATGGCAAAAGCTTTCTTCTAGAACTGAATCATCTCACGGTTGCCTTCTGTTATGCACCTATTTGTACTAAGAACACGACGGTCAAACTAAAGAATCTGACAATGGCACAGATAACCTTCAAAAATGGTGACGTTGACATCTATTCTGACCACATAGAACATGCCCGACTAACTGGCACTGTTTCTGCCATCCACAAACATGGAATGGCTACCAATAAGATAGACTCACACAGTCTGAAAGTCCGATAAAGGAAAACCAGCGACAACGAATGAGTCGTCTGATGGTTATCAGTAAGTATGAATTTATTATAAAGACATCAATTATTAACACATAGACATGAATCTAATTAAAATCTTTTTATCTATTCTCTTAGCCACTGGTACGTTGAGTGCCAACGCTCAAGGCTTTTCCCAAGACGGGAATTATGTTACAATAAAAATGCAACATTCCCAGCAGAAAGCTACCAAACAGGTACGTCTGCAAGTCATCAACGATAAAATCATTCGTGTGGAAGCAACAGCCGAATCAGCTTTCCCTCAGAAAAAGAGTTTAATCATCGTTCCCCAAAAAGCCTTTACCCACTTCACAGTGAACAAGTCTGGCAAGGATATTATCGTGAAAACGGCTAAGATAATGGCAAAAGTTAATGGAGAAACAGGCAGAGTTGTTTTCTATAGTGCTAATGGCAAGCAACTGCTTTCTGAAGTTCCAACGGGTGGAAAGACCTTCACGGCCTTCACTGTTCCTACACGTGAGCAGGGTGTTGACGGTCATCTAACCGAGCAACAGAAACATGGCTGGACTTGGAGAGCCCTTTTCGATAGCCCTGATGATGAAGCCTTTTATGGATTAGGACAACATCAGGCAGAAGAACTGAATATGAAAGGTAAGAATGAGGATCTCTATCAATATAATACAAAGGTATCAATCCCCTTCATCGTAAGCAATCATGGCTATGGATTGCTATGGGATTCCTATTCCTATTGCCGTTGGGGTAATCCCAATGAATATTTGCAACTCAACCGTGCCTTCACCCTTTACGACAAAGATGGCGTAAAAGGCCATCTCACAGGAACTTATACTGATAAGGACCAGAAGACTACCGTACGTGATGAGGATAGCATTTATTACGAATATGCCATGCCTGCAAAGTCAGAAATCTGCAAGGCTACCGATAACGGAGGCATTCAGAATCTGCCTAAAGGCTTCAATCTTGATGGTGCAAAAGTGCTCTATGAAGGTTATTTGGAGGCTCCTGTGACCAATAACTATCGTTTTATCCTTTATTATGCAGGTTATACTCGAGTTTTTATCAATAATAAAGAGGTGTTGCCAGAGCGTTGGAGAACAGCATGGAACCCTAACTCCTGGAAGTTCACTTTTCAACTTTCAAAGGGCGAGCGGGTGCCTATACGCATAGAATGGCAACCCGACGGAACCGTCTCTTACTGCGGATTGCGCACTGCAACACCACAAACAGAGGAAGAACAAAATCGCTTGAGCATCTGGAGTGAGATGTCTAAAGACATGGATTACTATTTCATCGCTGGAAATAATACGGATGAAGTCATCAGCGGTTACCGTACCCTTACGGGCAAAGCCCCTGTTTATCCTAAGTGGGTTTTAGGCTTTTGGCAAAGTCGTGAACGCTACAGGACCTCTGCTGACATAGAAAACACGTTACGAGAGTTCCGTACACGTCATATCCCTATCGATAATATCGTACAAGATTGGAACTATTGGGCTGATGACCAATGGGGCAGTCATCAATTTGAGGCTTCCCGTTATCCTAACCCACAAGCTATGCTCGACAGCGTGCATGCCATGCACGGCCGCTTCATGATTAGTGTATGGCCTAAGTTCTACAGCAATGTAGCCAATTATAAGGCATTGGATGCCCATGGCTGGATTTATCATCAGTCCATCAAAGACGGAATCCGTGACTGGATGGGATTCCCTGAATCTTTCTATGATGCTTATAGCGAAGGCGCCCGCAAAATGTTTTGGAAGCAGATGGATGACAACCTCTATAGTAAATATAAGTTCGGCGTTGATGCGTGGTGGATGGATGCCAGTGAGCCAAACATCCTTGACTGTACCCCTATGTGGTATCGCAAGGCACTCACAAGCCCTACCGTATTGGGTACAGCAACAGAGTATTTCAATGCTTATTCGCTTGTCAATGCCGATGCTATCTATAATGGACAGCGCAGTGTGAATCCTAATCAGCGTGTATTCCTATTGACGCGCAGTGGTTTTGCCGGTGAGCAACGCTATAGTACTGCCACTTGGAGTGGCGACATTGGTACTCGTTGGGAGGATATGCGTGCTCAGATGACGGCTGGATTAAATTATTCTATCTCCGGCATACCTTTCTGGGGAATGGACCAAGGTGGTTTCTCCGTTGAAAAGAGATATGTGGCTGCTCAGCAGAAATATGATGCTACAGGAGAAGAAAACGAAGATTTGAAGGAATGGAGAGAACTGCAGACCCGTTGGAATCAATTTGGCTGCTTCATCCCACTCTATCGCACCCATGGTCAATGGCCATTGCGTGAAGTCTGGAATATCGCTCCTGAAACTCATCCTGCCTATCAGACTATCCTCTATTATGACCGTCTGCGCTATCACATGATGCCTTACCTCTACTCTATGGCAGGATGGGCACACCTCAAAGACTATACGCTGATGCGGGCTTTGGTGATGGATTTCACGTATGACAATAAGGTGAACGACATCAAAGACCAGTGGATGTTCGGTCCTTCACTGATGGCATGCCCTGTAGGCTATTACAAAGCACGCACCCGTCAAGTGTATCTTCCTAAGAATTTAGGTTGGTATGACCTCTATACAGGCAAGCACTTCAATGGCGGACAGACGATTGTTGCGGATGCTCCTTATGAGAAAATCCCTGTCTTTGTACCTGATGGAAGCATCATTCCTTTTGGTCCTGCCATTGAATGGAGCGATGAAAAGCCTGCTGAACTCATCAACCTCTATGTATATGCAGGTAAAAATGCAGAGTTTACCCTTTACGAAGACGAGGGCACCAATTATAATTATGAGAAAGGACAATATTCCACTATCGACATTCGTTATAATGATGCTACTAAAAAGTTGACTTTCGGACAGCGCAAAGGTGCCTTCAAAGGCATGTTGCAGAACCGCCGTTTCAATGTCGTTTTCATCACGCCTATTGCCACTAAAGACTTAAATCTCGACAATCCAAAGGGGCAGATGGTCAACTATACAGGCACTGAGAAAACTCTGAATTTGGAATAAACATAACATATAAAACGATGATTAGAACTATATTACTGGCTTTTACATTGAGTGTTGCCCTTTCGGCTAACGCTCAATCTGACCGCAAGGTTTATCTTGACCCTAATGCTCCCCTAGAGCAACGGGTACAAGATGCCTTAAGCAGAATGACTACCCATGAGAAAATCATGATTCTCCATGCACAAAGCAAGTTCACTTCTGCAGGAGTGCCACGTTTGGGTATTCCTCAACTGAACATGGATGATGGTCCTCACGGAGTTAGGGAGGAACTGGAATGGAACTCTTGGAGTCCTGCTCATTGGACGAATGACTCCATTGTGGCCTTCCCTTCCCTTACCTGTCTTGCCGCATCATGGAATCCGGAACTTAGCCGCATGTATGGAAATGCTGTCAGTGAGGAGTTTGCTTTTCGTGGCAAGAACATCATGTTAGGGCCTGGAGTGAATATATCCCGCAATCCTTACAATGGTCGTAACTTTGAATATATGGGTGAAGACCCGTATTTGGCCGGCGAGATGGTATATCCTTACATCCAAGCTGCACAGAAGAATGGCGTGGCTTGTTGTCTGAAGCACTTCTTTCTGAATAATCAGGAGATTGAACGCTTCTCCGCCAATGTCAATGTGAGCGAACGTGCCGTTAATGAGATTTATCTGCCTGCCTTCAAAAAAGCCGTACAGAAAGGTGGCGTTTGGACAGTTATGGGCTCTTATCCGATGTGGAATGGCATTCATTGCTGTCATAATGACTCCCTTCTCAATGGCATACTGAAACGTGCATGGGGCTTCGATGGCGCTCTGATAAGCGACTGGGGAGGTACTACCAACACGATGGAGGCTGCCACAGGTGGTCTTGATATTGAAATGGGCAGTTATACCGATGGAAAGACAAAAGAGTCAGAATATGGCTATAATGACTATTATCTGGCTGACCCATTTGAGAAACTCATCAATGAGGGAAAGGTTCCCATGAGTGTGCTCAACGACAAGGCAGCACGAGTGTTGCGCACTATCTTCCGCACAGCTATGAATCCTCATAAAGCCCTTGGTTCTCAGTGCTCTCAGGAACATTATGATGCTTGTCGGACGATCGGCAGTGAGGGCATCGTGTTGCTGAAGAATGAGAAGGCATTGTTGCCTATCCAACCTGCCCGCTATAAGCATATCTTGGTAGTAGGTGAGAATGCTACCCGCTCCTTGACAAAAGGCGGCGGCTCTTCAGAACTGAAAACGTTGAAGGATATTGCACCGCTTGAGGCTTTGAAGGAAATCTATGGCGATAAAATCGACTATGCTCAGGGTTATACATCCGGACAAGCCATCTATGATGTAGTAGATAAGGTGGATGTTGCTGAGCAAACTAAACTGCATGCAGAAGCATTGGAAAAGGCCAAGAAAGCCGACCTCATCCTCTATATCGGCGGTTTGAATAAGAACTGCAAGCAGGATTGTGAGAACAGCGACCGTGAGGATTTCCATCTCTCTTTTGGTCAGAATGAACTTATCTCCGAACTTGCCAAGATACAGAAGAATATCATCGTCGTCACCTTTGGCGGTAATGCCTTTGCCACACCTTGGATTAACCAGGTTCCCGCAATGGTGCATTGCTGGTATTTAGGCTCTGAAGGCGGCCATGCTTTGGCTGATGTGCTCAGTGGAAAGGTAAATCCAAGTGGCAAGTTGCCTATTTCTTTTGCCAAGAGCGGCAATGATTATTCTTTTGCCAAATATGGTAAGGAAGCCTATCCTGGCGTTAATCATCAGGTATATTATAAGGAGGGCATCTTCGTAGGTTATCGTTATTTCGACACGAAGAACGTGAGCGTTCAGTTCCCCTTCGGTTATGGCCTCAGCTATACCACCTTCAAATATGGGCGTCCATCGCTTTCAGCCTCTACGCTCACTAATGACGGAAAGATTACCCTTTCTGTAGCAGTCACCAATACAGGCAAGGTTGCAGGCAAGGAAATCGTACAGTTATATATAGGTGAAGAGAAATGCAGCGAAGAGCGGCCATTGAAGGAATTGAAGCACTTTGAGAAAGTCAGCCTCAATCCTGGCGAAACGAAGACCGTGAGCTTCGAGATAACCCCCGAAGACCTGCAGTTCTTCTCTGCTGCAAAGCATCAATGGACCGTTGAGCCTGGCAAGTTCAAGGCTTATGTGGGTGCTTCTGTAGAAGACATCAAAGGCATTTCGGAATTCAATATAAAGTAGTTAACAGATGGCTATCTATTGGGCGGAATTGGAGTTGAATACCCCCTTTCCGCTAATAGATAGCTTTTTACCTTGTAATCAATGGTCTTTTAGAGGGTAAACAACGATTGTTTACGATGTAAAAGGTAACCTTTTAAAAAATCCTCAGTAACTCTCTGATTCTTCGGCGTTTATCTTTAAGACACTGGAAAAATCCCTGACAAAAGGAGAAGATAACCTATTGGAGATTGCCGAAAGACTCTTCCCTTGAAAAAAATCTGCCGATAAGATTTTATTTTCATTTTTTTATTCATAAATAAAAAAAAGTCGTATCTTTGCGGAGTTAACTACTCTCAACCGAAAAAAAGATATGAAGATACGAACTATAATCATCATTCTCGCCTTTCTTGCGCAGGGTATTGCCAGCAAAGCCCAATCTCCCGTTTCGGGATTGGCTTTCAACAATATCACTGTCAGCGACGGGCTCAGCAGCAATCGGATTCAGTCTATCTTTAAAGACAGCTATGGCTTTATATGGATTGGCACCGAGCAAGGATTGAACCGCTATGATGGTTTTCGCTTCAAGACCTTCTTTTCACAACGCAATGACCCTCTCTCTCTGCCTAACAACAGCATTACGAAGATAACAGAAGATGCAGAGAAGAATCTATGGATAAATACGTCGATTGGTTATTGCATTTATGACCATAAGACAGAATCCTTCTCGAAGGATGTCAATCAATGGATGACGCAACATGGCATGAAGGAAACGCCTATTCACTTATCCACTGATGCAAGCAAAAACTTATGGATACATACCCGCAAGCATGTCTATTATTATGATTTCCATACCCATAAAGCGACCGTTTTCAATATGGGAAGCCGCAAGGGCATGCTTCCAAATGGAGAGATTACCGACCTTTTCACTATCGAACAATATGCGATAGCCTCTTACAACAATGGCATTCTTGCCAAATTAGACTCCAAGACAGGCCGCATTATATGGGTGAATTATTATCTGCGGAATCATGGCATCAAGAAAAATATGCCTTATCGCACCTTCATTGACCGACAAAACAACTATTGGGTGTTCTCTGGAGAGCTGACCATTGAATATTCTGCCAGTGAAAGGAAATGGAAATATATCAGCAACAAGATGGTGACGGATATCCTTCAAGACCAGCAAGGACGCATCTGGATGGCTACTGACCATGACGGCATCATCATTGATGGGAAGACTGTACCTAATGTATTGTCAGACAACACTTTGCGTTGCCTCTATCTTGATGATTGGGGAACGGTTTGGATAGGCACTTATAAATGTGGAGTGGCTTATCACTATGAAGGTCAGACAACATTCGAGGGCCTTCCATTAGGCGATGTTTGCACGATAACGCAGGATGATGATGGCAACTATTGGTGTGGCACTAATGACAAGGGGCTCATCTTCCTTTCCAAGAATCGGCAAATCAAGCGCGAATATAAATCCTCCGCAAGTCATCTTGGCTCTGATATCATCGTGAGCAGTCTTCATGCCAGCGATGGCTCTATATGGTTTGGCTCTTTTCGCGGAGGGTTGGCAAGATATCAAAACGGTACTTTCCATGTTTGGCGCGAACAAGCGGGAGGACTATGCAATGATAATGTGTGGTCGTTAGCTGAAGACCATCAGGGCAACATCATCATAGGTACTTTAGGGTCAGGAATCCAGATTTTCAATCCTATGACTGGCAAATTCACTACTTACAATCGGGCAAACAGTGGACTTGCGAGTGATTATGTATCCTCTGTATGCGTGGATTATAATGATGATATCATCATCGGACATTCCCTTGATTTCACCATCTTTGACCGTAAAGCCCACAAAATGCGCAACATTCACCGCACTCAGCATGGGCAGGAATTAAGTAGTCCTACGGTTAATCAAGTGTTTGTAGACAGTCGGCAACTGATTTGGATTGCCACGGCATCAGGCTTGAATGTCTATGACCGACAGAAGGATGAAATCTCCTTGGTAAGTATGAATGCCTCTTCCGCTGAGCCTGAGATTTGCTCCATTAGCGAAGATTTGGAAGGCTCGATATGGATTACCACGGCAAACACCGTGAAAAGGATATACGTCAACGCCAAGGATAATGGCTGGAACTTCTTTATGAACAGCTTCTCGGCAACCGACGGCCTGCAAAGTCGCCTTTTCAATCAGAGAAGCATCTATACCACCGAGAGCGGCGACATCATCGTTGGAGGCATGGATGGCATCAACATCATCTCTCCACAACTCATCAACAGGAAGATAAAGCACTCCAATGTGGTCTTCAGTGGTCTCGTCATCTTTGACCATACCGTGAGTGTAGGCGAACAAATTGATGGCAGGACCATCCTCAAGGAAAGCCTCAACACAACCCGAAATTTAAAGTTGAAGTCGAATCTCAATGTGTTCACCATCCAACTTGCGGCTTCGAATGCTGGAATCCCTGAGAATTGCAGGTTCCAATACAGGTTGCAAGGATATAACGACCGCTGGACTTACACGGCTGAAAAGCAACCAAGCATCTCCTTCAATAACCTTGAACCTGGCAAATATGAACTTGAAGTGAGGATTGTGGACTTCAATGGCAACCCGCAATCTGACATCAGTACCCTCCAAATCCATATCCTTCCCCCATTCTATCGCACGTGGTGGGCTTACCTTCTCTATATTCTCTTCCTCGCTTCCATTGCTTGGTGGTTTTATCATCAGTATCAGCGCAAACGCCAAGAGGAAAGGGAACGCATGGAGAACGAGAAGCAAAAGGAGTTAAGCGAGATGAAACAGACCTTCTTTACGAATCTCAGCCATGAGCTTCGCACTCCTCTTACGCTCATCATCTCCCCTTTGTCAGGCATCATCAGAGGAGAAAGCGACGACAATATACGCTCCAAACTCCAAATCATTGAACGTAATGCGCATCATCTGCTCGATATGGTCAATCAGATGCTCGACACCCGCAGAATCATGGTGGGGGCAGAGAAACTGAATCTCAAACGGGGTGACATTGTTTCTTTCGTCAACAATATCTGCAACCAATTCAAGGCGCTTGAAGAAAAGAAGATAAACCTCAACTTCACAACCGATAAGGAACAGTTCTTCACGGATTTCGATAATGACAAAATAGGGAAAATCGTCAATAATCTCCTTTCTAATGCTTACAAGTTCACTCCGGATGGAGGCACCATCAATGTTGCCCTCACCAGCAAGGAACAGATTGACCTGACGGTTGCTGATAATGGTATTGGCATCAGTGATGAAGACAAGAAGCACATCTTTGAACGTTTCTTCCAAGCCAGCAATAAGACTGCATCTGGCGGCAGTGGCATTGGTCTTAACCTCGTCTTTGAATATGCCCGCATGCATGGAGGGTCGGTCACTGTGGCCGATAATCCTGGAGGAGGCACGGTCTTCCACGTGATGTTGCCGATAAGGAAAGAACAGGAAGAGGTGATTGTAAAGACTGAGAAGAAAGCTGACAATCAGCAACGTGAGTTGTTATTAGTTGACGATAGTGCCGACTTCTTGGAATTCATGGTTTCAGAACTCAGTGATGAATATCATGTGACTACAGCCGTCAATGGAGTGGATGCTCTTCAGAAGATAGAAGAGAAGCAACCTGACGTGATACTCAGCGATGTGATGATGCCGGAAATGGATGGCAATCAACTTTGCCAGAACATCAAACGAAATCCTCGATTGGCAGGCATTCCTGTGATTATACTGACTGCCCGATTAAGTGAAGAAAACGAGCTGGAAAGCCGCGAATGTGGTGCTGATGACTATATCACCAAACCTTTCAACATCGACCTTCTGCGGGTGCATATCCGCAATCTGGTGAATCATAAGCAACTGTCTTCCAATGAAAAGATAGAACCTCAAATTACGGAAAGTGAGATAACGTCAATGGATGAGCAATTGGTGAAAGACGCCACTGCTTATGTGGAGAAAAATCTTGACAATAGTGATTTGAGTGTTGAGATGATGAGTGAAGACCTCAATATGTCACGCGTGAAGCTCTATCGCCGTTTGCTGACAGTCACTGGCAAGACTCCTTCTGAGTTTATCCGCCTTATCCGATTGCGCCATGCCGAGCAATTGCTTTGCAAGAGTCAGCTCAGTATTTCCGAGATTGCCTTCAGTGTTGGATTTGCAAGCCTCCGCTACTTCAGCAAGTGCTTCAAGGACCTTTACGGTCATCTGCCTTCACAACATAAGGACCTGATGAACCGTTCTTCCAAATAGGAATAACGGTACTCAGGTCCATCTGCTTTTCTCTCTCTTAATAATCAAAGAGACCAGGCTCGCCTGTCTCTATGTATAGTTGTCCGGGCTCCTGCATGTGATAGAACTCATAGATATCCTCACCGCCATTTGTCACTTTGGCATAAGTGAGATGGTCACCTTTGATGGCATGCACCTTGAGTTTGCCTATCTTGTCACGCACAAGTTGACCGCCTACGTAGCTGGCCTTATAGACATTGAATTTAGTGCCACGAACCGCACCCTCAGCAGGTCCTACGGAAATGGCAACTTCCTTTGCCTGATTGTTTTTCAAATTAGTGATTTGGATAACCGTTCCACTGATATGGAAGTCGTTAAGCGTCATATACTTAGCCTGCGAGGCTACGCGAGCATCCATCACTTCCATAGCTTCCGTGCGACCACTCATCTGTGTATAGTCTTGGGTAGGATTATAATCCTTGCGGTCGATAACCTCACCGCTACTCAAATCCACCAGTCTCATGTGATAATCCATTTCGGCTGTCCACACAACACGGGAAGGGTCACGATGGTTACGCTCAGGATAGATGTTCAATCCATTGAGTTGAATCTCCAATGCATAAGTGCCTCCAGCTGTACGCATACGCTGACGACGGGCTCTGAGGATACTTCCGTCACGGTCACGCTCGCCATTATAGACATCATAGCTGTTATCTCCTGCCAAGTCCACTACATTGACACGTCCGGTCTCGATAAGTCCGTTTACGACGTCATTATGCAGGGCCGTTGCCCAAGGATAAAGCTCATTGTTGAAGTTGCCATAAGCATAGATGTCTACATAGACAGTGGCACGTTGCGCCGTAGTGTTGCCCACTTTGAGTTGGTCGATACGCAAAGGACGCTCAGACTCAGGCTGTGAGAAGATACCTGGACGTGGCTTCGGACGACGAGGACGTCCGTTTCCTCTTTGATTCTGATTGCCATTGTTGTTATAACCAGTATTACGCCCATTGTTATTATTGTTGGAATTGCCACCAAATAGACTATCATAGAGCCCACGACGACCAGTACCTTGATTATTCTGAGGTGTTGCACCATTCCCAATCTGACTGTTGTTAGGAGTAGCGCCTTGGCCTATCTGCCCATTGTTCTGAGGAGTAGCACCTTGTCCGATTTGGCTGTTGTTGTTCACCGTAGCACCTTGTCCGATACCTGAGTTGTTGTTTACCGTGGCACCTTGGCCAATGCCTGTGCTTTTCTTCACAGTAGCACCATTCCCGATTTGAGCCATCATAGGCACTGACAAGCATAACGCACTAATCAGCAGGAGATTCCTTCGTATTAGTTTTTTCATAAATCACAATACGGCAGCAATATTTCCATTATCTATTATACACTATTCCCTCACAAAAGGGCTCTTACCGGGCCATACCTTTCTTGGCTGCTGCACTTTATCCAAGAAGTGCATTCCTGACAAGGTGCAAAATTACAAATTTTTTCTAAAAAAAACAAAAAATAAAGAAGATTTTCTATATCTTTTTAGCTCTTCTTCTCAAGACATCACGCCGCGTGAGTTTCCCCACAAAGTTCCAATAAGGCATCTTCTTCAAGGTGCTGCGCACGGGTTGAACATCATAAAGCAACAGTATCAGCAGAAAGGCAACGCCGAAAAGACATACGATGCCGAACATCTGTTTGACACTCACGAGCATCGATTGCAAAGGCTCATAGGGCATTGTGCGCACGATATTGTCAGCCACATGATAACGCATGCCATAGCTGAAAAGTCCACAACAAATGGCCTCACACATTCCGTTACGTGCAAAGCCCGACATGGTGATACCCATGAAGAAATGCTGGAAAGGCATCAGTTCTTCAAGATAGATAGTAAGTGCCGTGAAATAGATGGCATAACCGAAGGTGCGCAGGATGGTGGGCAGATAGAGCCTTTGGAGGTTGAGCTCGGGAGTGATATAGAAGTACATCATCAGTTGATAAGCCAGCAGTCCTGCGAAGCCGATGATGAGCAATCGGGTATAGCTCTGATGCCATACCTTCATCCATAGCAGGGTGAAGAGGCAACCTAAAACGGTTCCTATGATGCCCATCACATTGAGCACGGAGAGCGTGAGCATTCCCCAATGCATCACAGCACCTGTAAACACGTTCTCCAAGGCTTTCGGCGTAGCGTTCATGAGTTCTGCCACTCCATAGAGAAGCAACGTGGGCGCAAGGGTCTTATAGCAGAAGGCCGAAGGGGAAATGTAAGGGTGGCGGATATGGAACATTCGCGTGAGGTTGAAAAAGGTGGTGAGGACAAAGACGAGGAGCACAAGCCGCCACATCCATGCATCCCACCAATTATAATATTCGCCATAGTTGAAGAGCCAAATCACTTCCAGCAACATGAGCGACCATAGCACGCATCCCAGCCAATCGACGCTGACAAGTGGCAACGGCTTCATTGCCCGGAAGTTCTTCGTCAAACAGAAGACCAGCAGCAGCACGATGATGAGCAGCAAGGCCATCACCCAATTCATGGCTTGCCAAGAGCCACAATAGTAAGTGAGCACTTGCGCCATCCATCCGGAGAGGCTGATATCCCCCACCACAATGATATAAAGCAACGGAAAAAACACGCGGAAATCGCGCTTAGGCGTCATCCATAGCTGCACGTTGCCCATACACTCGAAAGTGCCGCAAAGCTTGAAGAATCCCCCGAGATAAGCCAACACGCAGAGCACTGGCATCGAGGTGGTGAAAAGAGCCCCTATATCGCATAGCAATACGATGGTGGCGGCATTGAGCAGCAACTGCCGATTGGTGAAACGGAACTTGAAGCGAAAAAGCAAGGGGAAGGGCATGTTCACGCCCACCACATTGCAGAATCCCACCATCATCACGTCCTCACGCATCAAGGAGGTTGAGCCCACGATATGACTTGCCGCACCGAGATAGAATACTCCCGAGAGTTGGAAGATGAAAGCTATGAAGAGGTAAATCCATGGCCGTATCTTATCAGGAACGAAGTCCCGATATTGCGGCATCTTGAAAGGTCCTTGTGGAATTGGTGGCATCGTGTTTCGTTCTTTGCTCAATATTTCACCTTGACCTCTACGTTCAGCCCTGCGAGAAGCCTCTTCACGTCGGCAGCCTTGTTGTCATCAGTAAGCACGATGCGCACAGGCACCCGCTGCTCCACCTTCACGAAGTTGCCCGTGGCATTGTCAACAGGCACGTCGGTATAAGCTGAGCCTGTGCCGAAGGAGAGAGCCTGCACCTTGCCCTTGAAGGTGACTCCGGGGATGGCATCGGCTGAAAACTCCACGTCGTTGCCTTTCCGGATATGCTGGATTTGAGTTTCCCGATAGTTGGCTATCACCCACACGTCATCAGCATCGATGATACGTGCCAACAGTTGGCCGGGTTGCACAAGTTGACCTTCGTGAATGTCCTTGCGCCCCATATAGCCGTCGGCGGTAGCCACAATCACCGTATAAGAGAGGTTGAGCCTTGCGAGATTGAGCGCAGCCTCCGCAACGCTCACGCCGGCAGTGTTCTGGCTGAGCCTCTGCACCTGCTCCTCCTTGACGAGGGCTGTTGACTGCCGCTGATGCGAAGCCTGTTGCCAGCGTGCCTTGGCAGCGGCATAGCGGGTCTGCATGTCGTCATATTGCTGTTGCGTCACGGCTCCTTTCTTCAGCAAGGCGGCATAGCGGCTGAGGTCCTTGGCGGCATTCTGCATGGTCACGAGGGTCTCCTCGATGCCGGCACTTGCCACCTGCACGTTGCTCTGAGTGGTCCTCATTCCTGCCGAAACCACGGCTCCGCCCGACTTCGAGCCTCTCACGTTGGCTTCTGCTTGTGCCAGTTGCAGGCGATATTCGGCATCTTCGATGATGACGAGGGTGTCGCCTTTATGTACATACTGATAGTCGTTGAAACGGATTTCCTTGATGAAACCCTGTATGCGGGTGTTGATGGGCGTCACATGTCGATGTATCTGGGCATCGTCGGTCCATTCCACGCTGCCCAAATGTACGAATCTGCTGACGGCATAGCATCCCGCAATGACGAGCAGCACGATGATGATGAGATTATAGAGTCTCTTCAGTTGTCTTTTCTTATTCATTTCTTTTTATAGATTTCCTGCGATATATTGCATTTTATAATAGGTGTAAGCGATGTTGATGCGGGCGTCCACTTCCTGCAACTCGGCATCGAGCCGCATGTTGGAGGCGTCCGTCATATCGGTGATGAGAGCCAGTTGATTGAGATAGCGGTCATTGACGACCTGATAGTTCTCCTTGGCCAGCTCCACCTTCTTCTGTTGGGTTTGCAGAGCCACGTAGGCCTGCAGATAATCGGTGTAAGCCTGTTGCATCTGATTGTTGAGCTCCTCGCCCGTCACGAGGGTCTGCTCCTCACGCTGACGGAGCAACTGAGCTTGTTGCCTCACCTTCTGACGGCTCTTATAGAGGGCGGAAAGCGGATAGCTGACCCCTACCCCAATATACCACACGTTGATGTTCTTATTCACCGGAGGCAGTTCATAGGTGATAGGACCCGTAAGGTTGTCGGCAGCCGTCAACGCCACCTTAGGCAACCGCTCTGCCTTAGCCAGTTTCAGGTCCTCGCGAGCCTGTTGTTCATCGAGCACGGAAAGCTTCATCGAGGGCGACGTCATCGTGGCAAGGCCCTGCCAATGTCCCTCTCCGTCTTTGGCAAACGAGAGGGCTGCCACGTCATCCTCGGGCCGGATATTCCTGTCGGCAGTGAGTCCCAGCGCATTGCAGAGCTGATGATTGATGACCTTCCGGCTGTCCTCAAGCTCCGTGAGGTCGAGGGTCAGCGTCTGCCGTTGCAACTCATATCGCGTGACGTCATTCTTCAGCACCACGCCCTGTCGGAAACGGCTCTCCACATTTCGGATGACCTGCTCTGTCAGACCGATATTCTGTTTCACCACCTCGATGCGATGGTCGATTTTGCAAAGCTCCAGATACTGCCCGAGCACGAGAAAACGCTGTTGTTCCCTCAGAGCCTCCATGCTCACGCCAGCCTGTTGCTCAGCCAGTTGCGCCTTGCGGATACCTGCATTCACAGCCCCGCCGGCATAGACGGTCTGACGGGCTTCAAGGGCAAAGTCATTCCCCAGATGCGACGAGCTCAAGCCCTTCATCTCACTGAAATCACGCTTGCTGAGCAGGGCATTGCCGATATAGCTCATCGAGAGCGAGGCATTCACGTCAGGAAGCCGCTGGTTCTTCGCCATCTCCACTCCCTGACGGGCAACCTCCATGCCCGTCTTGCTCACCTTCAAGACCTTGCTGTTAGCCTCCAGCAACTGGAAAAGCTGCTCCTTATTCATAGGATAATCCGTTTGAGCCTGAAGAGAAACAGGCATTCCCCCAAAAACAATCAAACCCCAAAAAACTAATCTGAAATTCATATTTAATTCATCTGTTTCTAAAATTCGACTGCAAAGGTACGGACAAAATCGCACTAAAACCTTTTCATTTTTGCGGATAATAGGGTACTTTTCGGAACAAAAGGAGGAGAAGCCCCACCCTAACCCTCTCCGAAAGAGAGGAAACGAAAAACTCAAAACTATTAACTATTACTTATTACCTATTAACTTTCCAGCGTTTTTGCCAAATAGGGCATTTTTTTATTTTTTATTTTTTATTTTTTAGATTTTCGGTTTTGAAACTGAGAGCTCCGAGTTTCCTGCGGAAAATTAATAGGTAATAATTAATAGGTAATAGTTAAAATTCTGAGAACTCAAAAACTTAAAAGCTCAGAAATACAGAAACATAAAATAAAATTTCTTTACAAAATTTCTTAAATTGACTTTTTCACCGATTTTTCCCAATTTTTATATTTTCCCGAAATTTCGAATTTCTTGCCTTTTTGCCCTCTTGACATGGCCCTCATTTCGTTGTTCCGAAAAATGCCATTATCTTATCAACCCGAAAAATATAAAAATTAGAAATATCTTTTGCCGAGCAAAAAGCAATCGCTTACTTATTGAAAATCAATTGATTAGAGAGTAAACAATCCTCTGAAAAATCTAAAAAATAAAAAATAAAAATAAAAATTTAGTACCTTGCACACCGACCCAATTTTTGTTAAATCAGTTAAAAAGTAAATAATAATAGTAATAATATTATTAATATAATAATATAGTTAATATAATGATTATTAAGTAATTATAATATAATATATATAATAATATTATAGTTAATAAGTAAAGATATTTTACCAAAAATCCACCTTTCTGCCTTTGGGTCAAAAATCCTCCTTCCGAATTCTGCCAAATAGAGCATTTTTTTATTTTTTATTTTTTATTTTTTATTTTTCGGTGAAATCGTCCATGCGTTTTTGTTTGATTTTTATTTTACAAATTGAAATTATTAATTTTTCAGGCTTTTAAGGAAAGGCCTTGAGGATAAAGCTTTGAGGCTTGTGGAAACAAGTACCTCCATTATAAATCTCCACAAGCACGATTCGATGGATTTCGATAAAAGGGGAAATTGCATGGGAGAATCTTTTTTTATCTGTATTTCTTTGGTTTTTACTGAAAAAATGAGTATCTTTGAAAAGTGAAATATTTAAGAAAACTTTCATCTGAAAATTTATATCGATGACAAAGAAAAACGACATCAAACTATTTGACAATCATAAGATTCGCACTGCTTGGGACGATGAGCATGAGAAGTGGTACTTCTCCATTGTTGATGTTATCGGCGTATTGACTGACAGCCCGAATCCGAGAAAATATTGGAGTGTTCTGAAAACGCGATTAAAAAACGAAGGAAGTGAGTTGGCTACAAATTGTAGTCAACTGAAAATGTTGTCTGCTGACGGCAAGATGTATAAGACGGATGTAGCTGATACTGAGCAACTTCTGCGCCTCATTCAGTCGGTTCCATCACCCAAGGCAGAGCCTTTCAAACTATGGATGGCAAAGGTTGCATCCGAGCGGCTCGACCAGATACAAGACCCGGAACTGAGCATCCATCAGGCACTGGCTGACTATCAGCGGCTGGGCTATTCTGACAGCTGGATAAACCAGCGACTGAAGTCAATCGAGATACGAAAAGACTTGACGGATGAATGGAAAAAGCACGGACTTCAAGAGGGTACGCAATTTGCCACACTCACCGACATCATCTATCAGGCATGGAGTGATATGACGGCTAAGCAATATAAGGACTTCAAGGGGCTGAAAAAGGAGAATTTGCGCGACAACATGACCAACAAGGAACTTGTGCTCAATATGCTTGCCGAACTATCCACTAAGGAAATTTCCGAGAGCAAGCAGCCTTCTTCTTTTGCTGAACATAAGAAGGTGGCTCGTGACGGTGGAGAGATAGCCCGCAATGCCCGTATTGAATTGGAGGAGAAGACAGGCAAGGCAGTTGTGACGAGTCTGAATGCTAAAGACGGCATCATGCAGAAAGGCGGTATCGAAGACAAAACCGGCAAGGAAGAGTGAAAATTTTGCTATTGCAAAGATAGCCTCACCCTGACCCTCAATGGTCTTTACACCCCTCTCGGTCTCCCCCGTTATCGGGAGCAGAAACCCCGAAAGGGAAGGAACGAGAGCTTGGAGGACTCTGTATTTCGTCAAAACTCAAGAGCTCAACTGTTAAAAAAATCAGGGGCTCAAACTTTTCTTCTCATTTTTTTTCTCGTTTTCTCGTTTTTATTCTCAATGTTGCCTGTTTTTTCTCGTTTTCTTTCTCAAAGTTGATTTTGCTATTGCAAAAGGGAGGAAAATGTTGTATCTTTGTGGTAAGAAAAACGAGGGAAATTAATAGTTAATAATTAAGAGTTAATAATTGAAGGGCAGAGGGAACTGAGGACTCAGAGAACGCAATCTTTCGTCAAAAAACTGAAGGCTCAACTGTTAAAAAAATCTGAAGCTCAAACTTTTTTGCCTATTTTTTTGCCGTATTGCCTAAATTTCCGCCTATATTTTTGCCGTATCGCCTAAATTTCCGCCGAAAATGAATTTGGCTATTGCAAAACGAGGAAAAATGTTGTATCTTTGTGGTAATTAGAAATTAGGAATTGAAAGGCAGAGGGAACTGAGGACTCGGAGGGTAATTAAAAAGAGGGAAGAGCTCGGAGAATGCGGTCTTTTCGTCAAAGAACTGAAGGCTCAACTGTTAAAAAAATCTGAAGCTCAAACTTTTTTTCCGAATTTTTTTCCGAATTTCCGAATTTCTTTCCGAAAGTGATGCCAATCTTCCGATTTTTTTTCCTAATGTTGATTTGGCTATTGCAAAACGAGGAAAAATGTTGTATCTTTGTGGTAATTAGAAATTAGGAATTAGGAATTAGGAATTAGAAATTAAAAGGCCGAGAGCTCGGAAGGCTCTGAGAAATCTGAAACTCAGAAGCTTTAAAATAAACTCAGAAACTTAAAACTCTATCAATATGGATTCAGAACTTATATCTGACTTTAAGGCACGGCTCTCCTTGAGCCGCATGGAGGAATTCAGCAAGGAGCCCTCCGTCATCGACTACGGCGCCATCGTCAGCACGAAAAGCGGACAGGTGGACATGATGGTCAACTTCAAGACTTGGCACTTGGAGGCGGGCAGCGTCATCATCCTCTTTCCGGGCGACGTGGTCAGCACGAAGGCTTCAAGCGACTTCCTTGCCGACGTTCTCTCCTATGACCCCGCCATGCTGCGCGAGGCGAGCCTGCAGATGGAGCATGCCGTCTATTCGCAACTGCGCGAGGACCGTTGCCGTGGTGACGAGCCTATCGTGTCGGACCTTGTCGGCTCGATGTTCCGCCTGTTGCACGTCTATTTCTCGCAGCCGGAGAACCGCTATGCCGACCAGATTGTGCTCTGTCAGCTCAAGGCTTTCTTCCTCGGCTTCTGCGACTTCATCGAGCGGCATCCGGAGAAGGGCGTTGACAGAATGGCTTCGCACAGGGTGAACGAGCTTTTCAATGAGTTCATGAGCCTCGTGGCTGAACATTATCGGGACTCGCGCGACGTCAACTATTATGCCGACCAGATGAACATCTCGCCCAAATACCTTGGGCAAATCGTTCAGCAGAAGACGCAGCACAGTCCGAAGGTCATCATCGACCACTACGTCGTGATGCAACTGAAGTTGCTGCTGCGCACGAGCAGGGAGTCGGTGAAGCAGATAGCCTGGCAATACCACTTCAACGACACTTCCTTCTTCTGCCGTTACTTCAAGTTGCGCGCAGGCATTTCTCCCCAGCAGTATCGGGAGCTCCAGCCCTCCGATGCAGGGTTCAGAGAGTCAATTGAGCCGTCAAGAGGGTCTCCCTCGGGCGCAGTGAATAAGCGTCGGTGAAGGTGCTGATGCCGCTATAGCGGGTCTCCTCGTAGCTCCGCTTATTGAAGAGGTTGGACAGTCGGGCGGTGAGCCTGACAGCCTTCAAGCGACAGACGACAGAGATGTCAGAAAGCAACGTGGTGCGCTCAGAGCCTTCCTGCAGCTCATTGCGCAGATGCATCAGGGAATAAGCCACATCCACACGCCCTATCGTAGCCGTCGCCGAGAGTGTCTGCTTCCATCCGAAGAGACGCGTAGAAGTCATCGAGCCGGCTTTGGAGGCATGCCAAAGGAAGTTGCCCTCATAGCTCAGGGCACACCATGAAGAAGTGTATTCTACCATTGGCGTGAGGACATAAGACTGCACCCGATAGTCTGTCCTTCGGCCTGCCGACAACTGACAGCCCTGCGCATAGGTGGCACTGCCGTCGAGGCTCGTCTTCAGATGAAGCCGATAGAATCCCTTTGATACGCCCGCCTTCATGCAGACATCATCGTGAAGAGCGTGCTGCGAGGTCAGCGTGGTGAAATAGTTGCCTCCTTCAATCTGCAAGTCGGCAGCGGCATTGCTCCAATGACGGGCAGCCGTCACGCTGCCATGGAAGAAGAACTCCTCTATCGGCCGTTTATAGTCATACGACAGATAAGTGCTCAAGGTCTTCAGCAACGGCACGAAATCGGCTGCTTGGCAATAGGAACGGTAATCAGAGCGATAACTGCGAAGCCCGAACAGACTCCAGTCGCCTGTCTGTTGCCGATAACTGCCAAAGAGCGTCCACTCGCTGCGATGGCCTATCCGTTGGCGAAGATAAAGGGAGGGATGAAGCAGGCAGAAGCTCTGCTGCTGATGGCAAAATCGCTCAAGGCTGACGGCAGGCGTGAGGCTCACCAACAGACTGCCGCGCTCATATTGCCAATAAGGCGTCAGCGAGAGGGCGAGCCTCAGGTTATCCGTTCCGATGTTCAGGTTCTGAAGGTCAACGCCCGCCGTATATTGCTGCGTGAAATAACCCTGCTTCCGCAACCATCCGAGCGTATGGGCGGTATGCCAAAGACGGGTATTGAGGGGGGTGCGCATGGCATTGACATAGAGGTCGGAAAGCGATTGCTGATAATCAGCCACCGAGCGCCACGAGAGTTGGCCATGACGGAGGGAGAAAAGGCGGTAGAGCGAGGCGGTGAGCCCAATCTGTGGCACTCGGATGCGCTGCCGCAAAGTGTCGGAAAAGGCCGAGAGGCCATCGTTCTGCGAGGCTTTCAACCTGATAAACTCATTGCCATAAGCATGGTCGGTGTTCACCTTATGCTCCGCCTCCGCAGTGAAGTCATCACTGAAGAGCGTGAGTTGCTGGTCTTGGCTCGTCGTTACCGGAGCCTCATCGCCCAAGCGATAAGAAGAGACATTCATCGTATGCTGACGGATGACAGAACGCAGATAGGAAGCGTTGAAGCGCCATTCAGCATCCTGCTTGCCCTTACGGAGTTCATTGACAGTATATTTCTGCGAAGTGTTGAAGCGAAGGCGGTCATCGTCGAGCGGTGCCTGCAAGGAAGGCACGGAAAGCCACGACGGCAGGCTGGCAGTTTCGAGGCGGTCGGAATAAGTGCCCAGGACGTTGAGCCCTTGCATGAGGTCCTTGCCCGTACGGTCATAGGACACCTCATACATCCGTTGCTTCTTCTTTCCCATCTGCATGAGCGTGACAGAGCCTCCCACGTGAGTAGGCTCACCCACCAGCAGATAAGGGCTGAGCGTGAGCAGGAGTCTGTCGCGCGCCTCCTCTTTCAACCCGATGTTCATCGCCACGTTATCCGTAAACACCTTGTTGCGCAAGGCCTTGACAGGCTGGTCATGCTCGATGATTTCGGCCTTCTTCACATCCTTCGCCTTGAGATTATCCTCCAGCTGATTGTAACGGCCACCCGTCAAGTCGAGGCCTTCCACCGTAAAGCGATTGATGGACTTGCCGTTGTAGGTAATCAGGCCGCTCTTCGCATCGACATCCACGCCGGGGAGTTTCTTCAGCACATCCTTCAAGGAGTTGTCACGGGCATCGGCAAAGCGCGTCAGGTCATAAGTGACAGTGTCCTGCACGCCGAAGACGCGGGCACCCTTCACCTGCACCTCCTTTAAGCAGAAAGCCGAGGCCGACATGCGGAGCACATTCTCCTTGCCTCTGACGACAGGCTGCTGAAGTTTGCGATGCCCCATGCTCACGGCCTGCAACTCATCCTTCTCCAGACAAACAGGCACGCTGATGACGAAAAAGCCGGACGCATCGGTACGCGTGAACTTCAAGGGCTTGCCCTCTCTGAGCAGGGAAACGGAGGCGGAAGGCAACCTCTCTTGTGTAGCGGAATCCACTATATAGCCCTTCACCTCTACCTGTGCATCTGCCATTGGACAGAAGGCAAGGGAAAGAAGCAACAAAGACCAGCGCAGCCTCATCGCTCAATCTCATTATAAGGGATGGGCCTCGAGTGCTTCAGCGTGTTGCCCTTGTCATCGGTGAACGTGATTTTCATGCCCTTGTTGGCTTCGATGAGGAAGCCTATATTGTCAGCATTGAAACGGGCATAGAGCTTGGCCAGATTGCGACGGCTGATAGGCTCGCATTTGCTTCCGGGATAGAGCAAGGGCTGTTGCCCGGCATGATGAAGCCCCACGGCGGTAAAGACATACTGCTGCTGACTGTCGGAAGCCTTGAGGATGAGTCCGGGAAGTCCCTGCAACTTCCAAGGTCCGTTGTCGATGGGCACATCTTCGGCATACCAAGCGCGCCATAAGCGTCCTTTGTAAAAGGCCGTAGCAAGACGACAGGGATAGCCCGCAATGGTGTCGAGGCTGTCAGCAACCAACTGCCACTTCGGCACCTCGATAGGCTCCTCACAGACGTAATTCTGTGACACATTATCCAAATAACGGCTCTTGCCGGCAGGATAGCCCTTATAGAGCTTCCACGACACATTGCTGTTGATGTTCACTTGGATATTCGTCTCGCCCTTCTTCTTCATCGCGAGGACGAGAGAATCGCTCTGATAACGCGGATAACTGAAGAAAGCCGAAGCAGAGTCGCCAATCTGAAGGAGCATGAGTTCTTTGAAATGTTGATTTTTAAGAGTGTCGAACATCTCTTGCAACTGATAGACAATCTCATAGTTCACCTTGTCAATCTCCTTGCCGTCCTTCATCTCATCAAGAAGATACAAGGAGGCCATCTGAGCATGGGCAGAGAGAAAGGCCAAGAGCATAACGAGCAATAAGGTTTTACGTTTCATATATCGATTAATTTAAAATGATTTCGACAGCAAATGTAGGAATAATCGGAATGAGAGACCTCCGGAAGATATTACTAACATGCTGAATATCGTATTACTAAAATATTATTCATGCGAAAGGAAGGCTTTTTTTTCGTATCTTTGTAGACAAATAAAGAATCGGAATGGATAAGAGAATCAAAATCGTATGGTATCTGAGCATCCTCACCATGGTGCTCATCTTCTTTGGGCAGGCGTATTGGCTCTATACGCAATATGAATACAGCGGCGACGAGATAGCCTTACAAGTAGAGAAAGACTGCTCAGCAGCCATCTGTGAGGAGGGAAACATACGCTATAATGGCTATAAAAACTCGATGAAGGGGAAAAAAGAATTGATGACATGGAGAATAGAATCCAAGTTTGAAAGAAGCGAAACTCAAATCACGAAGACCCATACCACCTTAACTTATACGTTTCCTAATCATAAGAAAATCAAAATCTATGACAAAAATCTTGATGATAATGACGGTGCCATCATCTATGACCGTTACAACATCTCTGCCTATAAACCTTTTCAGCAAGCGATATTAGACTCTCTGCTCACGGCAAAAGGATATGGCAAAACCTTGTATTTCGCCAAAAAGGAAAGGATGGAACTGAAGATGGAACCTCAATATCAGACGACAGGAGGACTGCGGAAGATGGTGAAGGTGAGCTATTGCAGCAATCCGATGATGGGCAAGGGCATTGCCTTCGAGATACCTATTCCCGTGAGTTCCATCATCCAGTCGATGGCATGGCAGCTCATATTGAGCCTCTTGCTCCTTTCCATCCTTGCTTTCTGTCTGCTCTATCAGGTCAAGACCATCCTCATACAGATGCGCATCGATGCTCTCCGGCATGCCTTTATGAAGAATATGATTTACGAGATGAAGCAACCGCAGGACTCTGAAGGAATCGCCGTGAGCATCGGAGAAACGGAGTTCTACTATGAGCAGAACGAGCTTCGGCATGGCAATGAGCGCGTCATCATCACTTCCCGACAAGCCGAGATTCTCCGCATGTTAAGTGAGAAGATGAATACGATGGTGGAACGTACAACCCTGCTCAATGAGATTTGGGGGGATGACAGCTATGCCAATTCTCTTGCGCTGAACGTGCAGATAACTTATCTGCGGCGAGCCCTCAACAGTGACCCTACCGTAAGCATTGAGACGGTCATCAAGAAAGGTTACCGCCTGAAGGCATAAGCAAGAGAGAAGGCTTATTTCCGATTGATATAATCCAAGGCTGCGCCGATGGCTGTGCAGAACTCGGCATATTTCGGAATGATGAAATGCACCTTATAGAGTTTCTCCAAGCCCGGGAAGACCTCACGGCATTGAGGCAACAGCGTGAGATTGCCGATGAGCACATACTCGCGGATGCCACTGCCTAAAGAGGAGAGTATCGTACAAGAGCCAATGGTCTGCAATACGGTGGTGATGATGCCTTTTGCGATGTCCTCACGGCTGGCATTGCTCTTGGCATTGCCGAAGAGAGAGGCCGTAGCGTCCTTTGGCAAACCCGGAAGCGGATTAGGACTGATGTCGCCAATCTCCACATCGATATTCGCAAGGTCTCCCTGCAAAGCCAAAGAGGTGATGGTCTTCACATCATCGGTCTTGAGCATGATGCGTGAAAGTCCCATAAGCGTTCCGCCTCCCATGCCGATACCACCGACACGACGGATATTGTTGCCATTGCATTGAACGAGAGATGTACCTGTGCCCATCGACACCACAATCATGTTCTCGAGCTCGGTCTCATAACGGGCACCGAGGCCGTCGGCAATGAACTCCTCCGCTTTGGCTGTGGGCAATCCATAGATAGGTCCGTCGATGTAAGCAGCGCCCACACCCGTCAGCATCACCTGTTCGATGTCTTCCAACTGCACCTTGTTGTCGTGAAGATACTTGCCGAAAGCACCATAAAGTGAGGTGATTGGGTCTGTTGCCTTGATACGGATAGGTGATATCACGATGCCTTCATCGTTGATTCCCACTATTTTCGTGGTGCTGATGCCCACGTCGATACCTATTACGATTCCCATAATCTTTAAAGTTTTGGGTGCAAATATACAAAATTTTGAGTAGAGAGCATGATTTTCTGCAAATAATTTCGTAATTTCGCATCGTAATGAAGAAAAACAGAAACTGAAAAAGACATGAATGTTATCGTATCTGATGAAATAGAATCCGTATGCCCTGGCTTTGTCGGGGCTTGTGTAGAGGCTGACGTCGTGAATACTCCTTACTCAGAAGGACTATGGCAGGAAATCCATGACTTGGAGGAAGACTTCAAAGCCCATCTCACGACGGAGACGCTCAAAGACCTGTCGGGCATAGCCGCCACAAGACGCGTTTATCGAGCCTGCGGCAAAGACCCTTCACGCTATCGCCCTGCTTCTGAGGCGCTCATCCGCCGCATGCTCAAGGGCAAAGAACTCTATCAGATAGACACCCTCGTGGACCTCATCAATCTGGCGAGCATCAAATATGGCTACAGCATCGGCGGATTCGACGCTGACAAGTTCATCGGCGACACGCTCACGCTGGGCATCGGCAAGCAGGGAGAACCTTACGAAGGTATCGGAAGAGGGGAAATCAACATCGAGGGACTGCCGGTCTATCGGGATAAGAATGGCGGTGTTGGCACTCCCACCTCCGACAACGAGCGCACGAAGATAGAACTGAAGACAACGCATCTGCTCGTGCTCATCAATGGCTATGACGGTCAAGAGGACAGCGTAAGGGCGAATGCTGAATATATCCAACAATTATTGAAGAATTATTGCCAGTCTGACGGCGGCTCATATTTTATCTATAAGTAATATGGAAGACATGAAAATGCAGATGCAGGAGTTGATTGACAAGCTCAATCAGGCTTCTGACGCTTACTACAACGGTCGTGAGGAACTGATGACCGACTATGAATGGGATGCTCAATTCGACCAACTCAAGCAGCTGGAACAGCAGACAGGCATCGTCTTGCCAGGGTCGCCAACCAACAGAGTGTCGGAAGACAACATCATCGGACAGAAGGAGGAACATGAGTTTCCGGCCCTCTCTCTTGCCAAAACCAAGAAGAAAGAGGACCTCGTGAAATGGGCGGAAGCAAAGCCTATCTGGATTTCATGGAAGCTCGACGGCCTCACGCTGGTGGTCACTTACGACAATGGAACGCTCACCAAGGTGGTCACACGTGGCAATGGGCATATCGGAACGAACATCACGCACCTTGCAAAAGCCATCGGCGGTATTCCTCAAAGCATTCAAAGCAAAGGCCATACCGTCATCCGTGGCGAGGCGGTGATATCTTATGAAGATTTCGAACAATTCAACATGGAGAGTGAAGAGGAGTATGCCAATCCCCGCAACTTGGCTTCAGGCAGTCTGACACTCAAAGACCCGGAGGAGGTGAAGCTGCGCCACATCCAGTGGATTCCTTTCACCTTGGTATATACGGAGGAGGAAATCACCTCTTGGGGAGCACGCATGGATTTCCTCAAGGCCAACGGTCTTCAGACGGTGGAGCATGAGCGCATCGGTAACCCGACAATGGAGAACATCACCGAGGTCATCAACCGCTGGACGGAAAAGGTGACCAAGCGCGTCAACCCCTACCCTGTCGATGGCCTTGTAATCGCTTACGATGACACTGACTATGCCCAGACAGGTTCCATAACGGGGCATCATGCCACAAGAGCAGGCTATGCCTTCAAATGGGAAGATGAGAGTGCGGCATCGGAATTGGAACATATAGAATGGTCGTGTGCCGCCAACACCATCAATCCTGTGGCTGTCTTCAAGCCTGTGGAGCTGGAAGGCACTACCGTGAAGCGGGCTTCTCTGTGCAACATCAGTGAATGCAAGCGCTTGGGGATTGGAGGACAAGGCACGAAGATCAAGGTCATCAAAGCCAATAAAATCATTCCGAAGGTCATCGAAGTGACGCAAAGTGCAGGACAACTGGAGATTCCCGACAAATGTCCTGTTTGCGGAGCACCCACGGAAATATCGGTCAGTGAGGGAAGTGGAACGGAAACACTGCGATGCACCAATGTTCAATGTCCCGCAAAACAATTGAAAAAATTTGCGCGTTTTGTGTCGAAAGAAGGACTGAATGTGGATGGAATATCCGAGCAGACACTCTCTAAATTCATCAATTTAGGATGGGTGAAGGAGTATGCCGACATCTATCATCTGCGTGACCACTCCTTTGAGATGGCATTCATGGAGGGATTTGGCGATAAGTCTGTGCATAATATCCTGCACTCGGTGGAGTCTTCCCGCGAAGTGGAGGCAAGAAGACTGCTCTATGCCCTCACCATTCCGATGGTAGGACATGATGTCTGCAAGCGTCTTTTGGCTGCATATCCTTTCGAAGAACTTGTGCGAATAGCCACAGAAACGGATGATTTCACTATATTCG
This sequence comes from Prevotella sp., assembly GCA_022641735.1. Classification (GTDB taxonomy): domain Bacteria; phylum Bacteroidota; class Bacteroidia; order Bacteroidales; family Bacteroidaceae; genus Prevotella. The sequence continues at coordinate 238,431 of JALCDQ010000001.1, forward strand.
CAACGATTGATGGCATTGGTCCTGAGAAGTCACAGTCGTTTGTAAAATGGTTTAAAGACCCCCAAAACACGATGATTCTCAGCAATCTGCTCAAAGAGCTGCATCTCTCGCAAGCCTCGCCGGAAGCCTCAGGAGACAAGTGCAAGGGTCTCACCTTCGTCATCACAGGCGATGTGCATCATTATCAGAACCGCGAGGAGTTGAAGGCTTATATTGAAAGTCAAAGCGGAAAGGTGACAGGGTCGGTAAGCAAGTCGACCAGTTACCTGATTAATAACGATGTGGAGAGCACCAGTGGCAAAAACCAAAAGGCGCACCAATTAGGCACGCCTATTATCTCGGAAGATGACTTTATCGAGAAATTCGGTTAGAAAATCAGAAAGTCCATTTGGCGGCAATGGTAGGAATGGCATAAAACTTGTCATGTCTTCCATCCTCATTCCACACGAAATTATTGGAAATCTCCGTCTCAGAGCCAAGGCTCAGATTGATGTCCTTCCAGCCTTTGAGGGTATTGAGGTTAAACCAGAACTGAGGTTCGCTCAACACGATGAGGTTGCCTTTCACGTTAGGGTCATACCAAAGGTCGCAGAAACCACTGAATGTGCAGAGTCCCTTGGCAAAAGTCATGCCCCAAACCTCCGTCACTTGGAAGCCATTGAAAGGATGTGCACCCGTATGGGCGTTCTTGAAGTAGTACTTATACATGGCCTGCACGCTGAATGTGCGTGAGAAATTGGCATTATGCCAGTTCCAAGCACCTCCGAGGAGAACGGCATGCTGATAACGATTACCATAATAAGAGCCATCGGTCTTGCCAGTAGCAGAACCGCCATTATACTCGATATGTGCTGCCCACTGCTTGTTTTTCGAAACATTGAACTCACGGCTTATCTCCCAATAAGCACCCATCACGCCATCGCTCTTATAGTCGATATCCGTAAAGAAATAAGTACTTCCCCACTTGTCGCCCTTAAACATCTCGATGGTTGTGGTGACATCCTCACGAGGAGTGAGGTCGTTGTAGAGTGAATGACCAAGGTCGTAATGCAGCTGAACATTCTGCGCAAACCCCAATGAACAAAGCATCAGCAGAGCCGATACGGTAAGAAATCTCTTCATGACAATTGATTATATTATGTAAAACATGCCACAAAGGTAATAAAAAACTGCTAAAAAACATATATATTGTGAAATTTTTATTATCTTTGCAATGAAATGAGAATAGATATCATCACCGTATTGCCCGAAATGCTGGAAGGATTCGTCAATGAGTCCATCCTTGCCAGAGCCCAGAAAAAAGGGCTTGCAGAGATTCATCTGCATAATTTGAGAGACTACACATTGGATAAATGGCGTCGCGTTGACGATTATCCTTATGGCGGATTTGCAGGAATGGTGATGCAGATTGAGCCCATCGACCGCTGCATCTCTGCCCTCAAAGCGGAAAGGGAGTATGATGAGGTCATCTTCACATCGCCTGATGGTGAGCCTTTCAATCAGCATATTGCCAACGACCTTTCGCTCAAAGGCAACCTCATCATCCTTTGTGGCCATTATAAAGGCATCGACCAGCGCGTGCGTGACCACCTTATTACGAAGGAGATAAGCGTCGGCGACTATGTGCTTACGGGTGGAGAGCTGGCTGCAGCCATCATTGCAGATGCCGTCGTAAGAATCGTTCCGGGTGTCATCAGCGATGAGCAGAGCGCCCTCTCTGATTGTTTTCAAGATGACATGCTGTCTGCTCCTATCTATACAAGACCTGCTGAATATAAAGGGTGGAAAGTTCCTGACATTCTTCTCAGCGGAAATGAGGCGAAGATTAAGGACTGGGAGATGGATCAGAGCTATCAGCGCACGCTGAAACTGAGGCCTGACCTCTTAGAAAATAATGACAAGAAATAACATAATTAATAACATAAACTTTTACGATTATGAGTATTTACAAAATTTGGAAACCTACGATTTGCAATCGTCCGTTAGAGTTTTCCGAAGCATTATGCCATGCTTTCCGTAACATCTTCAACTTCAAAGGCCGTGCACGCAGATCTGAATATTGGTGGACTGCCGTTGGCATGTATCTCATCACCATTGTTGTTTACATCGTTGCCGCCATCATTGCTATCTCAGCAGCTGGCTTTTCAGTTTTTTCGGATAAACCGGCGCTTCCATTTGGAGGGGTTATTGCCGCCTATGTGGTCATCTTTATATGGGCTATCATTGAAATAATTCTGATGTTTGGCCTCATCTTCCGACGTCTTCACGACACCGGACATAGTGGCTGGTTGATTGGAATCTCCTATATTTTGATGGCTCTCTGTGTATTGTTCATGGTTGTTGCAGGGTCTATGGGCCTTGTTTTAGGTATCATCTGCGCCATTGCTGCTTTCATTTTGGGAATCTACATCTTCTTCCTTACCATCTTTGACAGTGATGTGGAGGAAAACAAGTATGGCATTTCTCAGAAATACACCCTTGAGGAGGATGAAAAAGAGGATGAGCCTGAAGTTGAAACCGAGGACGAAAAGGAGCCTGAAACCGCTGCAATCGATGCTCCTGAAGAGGAGGCAAACGACAATCCTGCTGTCGAAAAGATAGTCGAGGAAACGGAGAAGACTTTAGATGATTCTACGGAATAACGTTCTTTGAAATATAGAAAGCCGTCTTTTACCTTGCTTTTAATCGTTAGAAGGAAGGTAAAAGACGGTTGTTTAGCAGGTAAAAGACCATTGTTTACAATGCAGGAGATAACTGCTTGTATTTCAACTCTTTACAAGTTGTCTTTGCAAAACTGTTCTCCAAGGGCATAGCCTTCCTCATAGAGAGCCTCTAGCTTTGCGGTATCTTTTTCCATACGACCAACCACTACGGGCCTCTGAGGGCGAATGCAGATGATTTCCCCTGCCTTTTCGAGAGCATCAATCTCATCGAGTTGCTTGTTATAAGCCTCTATACGATGACTGAGCACCACTCTCAAGCGAGGGTAATTCTTATAGATAACGTGAGGCACCTTATGGTCTTTGCTGGTGTTGCGATAACCCTGATTGCGCGTAAGGACAACCACATTCTTGCTAAAGCCCTTCTCCATGGCATGCAATACGGGTATGGAGTCTACAATACCGCCATCGAGCATCGGAATGCCATCCACCTGCACAATCTTGCTCACATAAGGAAGACTGCTTGAAGCACATACGACATCGAGAGCTCTCTGTCGGTCTTGATTCTCAGAAAGATACATCGCACGCCCCGTAAGGCAATTCGTCGTCACCATCTCAAAGTCAGCCGAATACTTGAAAAACGTGTCGAAATCAAAGGGAATGAACTCATTAGGGAACTTGTCATAGAGCAGTTTCTGGTCGAAAATGCACCCTTGGGTCACCAAATGGCGAAGTCCGATATAGTCATAACGGGCAAGATAGTCGATATTGGAAATGCGCGCACGCCGAGGCTGACGGCTGATATACGACATCCCATTGCATGCGCCGGCAGAAACCGACACCACATAAGGGAAGTAAAGGTCATATTTCATAAAGGCATCCAATACTCCACTGGTAAAGACTCCCCGCATGCCTCCCCCCTCGAGGACAAGTCCGGTATTTCTATCTATTTGCATAATTCTCCTTAAATTTGTATACAAAGTTAATCATTTCTACTGATTTTTTTGTATCTTTGCCCTTGAATTTTCTAAAAAAAAATAAAATGTTCAGCAAACAGACATATATTCAGCGTCGCAATGAGTTGAAAAAACTCGTCAAAAGTGGCGTTATCGTGTTGTTTGGCAACAATGAGTCGCCATGTAATTTCCCGAATAACGGCTATTATCCTTTCCGCCAGGACTCCTCGTTCCTTTATTATTTCGGAATCCAGAGAGACGGATTAGTAGGCGTGATAGACATTGATGAGGACAAGGAGACTCTCATTGGCGACGACATCGACATAGAGGATATCGTATGGTATGGCTCTGTGGACAGCGTGAAAGACCTTGCCGCACAGGTAGGTATCGTCAATTCTGCTCCTATGAAGATGCTCAAGAGCCTCTGCAACGATGCTCTGAGCAAGAAGCGCAAGATTCATTTCCTGCCTCCTTATCGGCATGACATCAAACTCCAGATATTCGATTTGCTCGGCATCCATCCTAATCAACAGAAGGAAAGCGCATCGCTGGACCTCATCATGGCCGTTGTGAAAATGCGTTCCACAAAGACTGCTGAGGAGATTGAGGAACTTGAGCGCGCCGCAGTGATAGGCTATAAGATGCATACCACCGCCATGCGCCTGACAAAACCTGGCATTACGGAGAAATATATAGGTGGACAAGTTGACGGCGTGGCAAACTCTTATGGGGCCATGGTCAGTTTTCCGACCATCTTCTCACAGCATGGTGAAATCATGCACGGCAATCCCTCAATGGCAATCCTCGAAAGCGGACGCCTCGTCTTATGTGATGCAGGTGCAGAAACGCTCAACAACTATTGCTCTGACAACACCCGCACCTATCCTGTAAATGGGAAGTTCACGCAACGGCAATTGGAAATCTATTCCATTGTGGAGGCTTGCCACGACTATACTTTGCAAATGGCAAAACCGGGAATGAAATATGCAGATGTGCACTTTGGCGTCTGTCGCCTGATGTTCGACCGCTTAAAGGAATTTGGGTTGGCAAAAGGAGATACCGAAGAGGCCATCAAGGCTGGCGCTCAAGCCATGTTCTTGCCTCACGGATTAGGCCACATGATGGGCATGGATGTGCACGATATGGAGTCACTTGACCAAATCTACGTGGGCTTCGATGAAGAGACACGCCCTAACTTAGAGCAATTCGGCACTAACTGCCTGCGCATGGGACGTCGCTTGCAAGAAGGTTTTGTGGTGACAGATGAGCCTGGCATTTACTTCATTCCTGCTCTTATCGACGATTGGAAGGCATCAGGACACTGCAAGGAATTCCTCAACTTCGACAAGCTCGACGCTTATAAGGACTTTGGAGGAATACGCATCGAGGATGACGTGCTCATCACGAAAGACGGCTGCCGCTTCCTCGGAAAAGACCGCATACCTTATCATCCAAAGGATGTAGAGGCTTTTATGGAGAATAACTAATTCAAACCAATAATTGAGAATGAGAAAACTATTGATGATGGCGCTGCTTGCTCTGGTAGCAACGGGCGCAAACGCTCAGGAGAAGAAGGCTAACGATAACAAACCTGTCTTCACCACCGTGAAAGAAAACAAGATTACCAGTATTAAAAATCAGAGCCGTTCAGGCACTTGCTGGAACTTCTCTACCTTGAGCTTCTTTGAGGCTGAGATTCTGAAAGCTACTGGAAAGACCTATGATTTGTGTGAGAGCTTTGTGGAAAACAAGACCTATATGGATCGCGCTATCCAAGTAGTGCGTCTGCATGGAGACTGTCAGTTTGCACAGGGAGGCTCTTCTTACGACCCACTCTATTGCATCCAGCATTATGGCATCTGCCCTGAAAGCGCTATGCCGGCACCTGGCACACTTTACGGAGACTCTCTGAACAACTTCGGCGAGTTCTTTAGCGTGCTCGAGCCTTATGTGGCTTCTGTTTCTAAGAACAAAGCCAGCAAGCTATCAGGACAATGGAAGATAGGACTGCAAGGCATACTTGACGCTTATCTTGGCAAATGCCCGGAGAGCTTCACTTATGAAGGCAAGACCTATACACCACAGACATTCGCAGCAAGTCTCGGCCTCGATTGGAACAACTATGAAAGTTTCACCAGCTATAGTCATCATCCTTTCTGGACGGCATTTGCTGTAGAGGTGCAGGACAACTGGCGCAATCCATTGTCATGGAATATTCCTATGGAGGACATGATGCGCATTATTGACAACGCCATTGAGCAAGGCTACACCGTAGCATGGGGTGGTGACGTGTCAGAAGAAGGCTTCACACGCAAGGGTTTGGCTTATTTCTATGACACCAAGAAGATGGAAAGCCTTTCGGGAAGTGATATGGCACATTGGCTGAAGCTCTCTAAAGCAAAGAAAGCTGACTTTGTGGATTCTCTGGGATGCAAAGCTCCTGAGCTGAAACCTACTCAGAAAATGCGCCAGGACCGCTTTGACGACTGGGAGCTCACTGATGACCACGGAATGCTTATCTATGGTATCGCTAAAGACCAAAACGGCAAAGAATATTATATGGTGAAAAACTCTTGGGGAGAGACCGGTGACTATAAGGGCATTTGGTATATGACCAAGAACTTTATCGCAGCCAATACCATGGACTTCATGGTCAACAAGAACGCTGTGCCAAAGGATATTCGCAAGAAACTCGGCATCTGATTCCAAGAGAATCGGAAACGCTTTTAATAATAAATAACGGCAGATTGTAAAAAAATCAACTACAATCTGCCGTTTTCTTGTTTTTATTTTGTAACTTTGGGCACGGATATTATGTACCCAATATACCCATCCGTCCTAAACAGAAGAAAATAAAAACAATATAAATGCATTTCAAATGGAATTACCAATCACCTACACCAGAAGAAGAACAGGCAGCTAAGGAACTTGGAGATAAGCTCAACATGAGCCCCATCTTGGCGCATTTGCTGATACGACGTGGTATCACCACAGAGTCAGCAGCCAAGCGATTCTTCCGTCCACAGTTGGCTGATTTAATCAATCCTTTCCTCATGAAGGATATGGATGTGGCTGTCGACAGGTTGAACGATGCGATGGGACGCAAAGAGCGAATCCTGGTATACGGTGACTATGATGTAGACGGATGCACAGCCGTAGCGCTCGTGTATAAATTCCTGCAGCAATTCTATTCCAATATTGAATACTACATCCCCGACCGTTACGATGAAGGATATGGGGTAAGCAAGAAAGGAATAGACTATGCAAAGGAAACGGGTGTTAAGCTGATTATCATCCTGGACTGTGGCATAAAGGCCATTGAAGAGATAGCCTATGCTAAGCAACAAGGCATTGACTTCATCATTTGTGACCATCACGTTCCTGATGACGTGATGCCAAATGCTGTGGCCATCCTGAACCCTAAACGTGAAGATGATACTTATCCTTTCAAACAACTCTGCGGATGTGGAGTTGGTTTCAAATTCATGCAGGCTTTTGCCAAGAACAATGGCATACCTTTCTCAAGACTGATTCCTCTCTTGGACTTTTGTGCTGTAAGTATCGCTGCCGACCTTGTGCCAGTAGTGGATGAAAACAGGATTCTCGCCTTCCATGGCTTGAAGCAACTTAATCAAAACCCAAGCATCGGGCTGAAGGCCATCATTGACATTTGCGGATTGAACAATCGGGAACTGTCAATGAGTGACATCATCTTCAAGATTGGGCCTCGCATCAATGCTTCAGGTCGCATGGAAAACGGCAAGGAAAGTGTGGATTTATTGGTAGAGAAAGACTTCAGCACTGCTTTGAAATCGGCAAAGCACATCAACGAATATAATGAGCAGCGCAAGGATATCGACAAGCAGATGACTGAAGAGGCCAACCAGATTGTTGCCCGATTGGAAAACCAAAAGCACCAGTCTTCGATTGTTCTGTATGATGAGAATTGGAAGAAAGGCGTCATAGGGATAGTGGCTTCCCGATTAACGGAAATCTACTTCCGTCCCACTGTGGTGCTTACACGTGATGGCGACTTTGCCACAGGCTCTGCTCGCAGCGTTACGGGATTTGACATCTATTCTGCCATTAAGAATTGCAGAGACATTCTTGTCAACTTCGGAGGGCATACTTATGCTGCTGGATTAACGCTTCGATGGGACAAGGTAAAGGACTTCCGCCAACGCTTCCAACAATATGTGGATGAGCATATACAACCGGAACAGACGGAAGCAATCCTCAATATTGACGCCATGATTGATTTCAAGGACATCAACAAACGGCTCCACAATGATTTAAAGAAGTTTGCGCCCTTTGGTCCTGGCAATCAGAAGCCTATCTTCTCGACAATAGATGTTTATGACTATGGCACCAGTAAGGTAGTAGGACGAGAGCAAGAACACATCAAACTAGAGCTGGTGGATTCCAAATCCAGCAATGTGGTTAACGGCATCGCCTTTGGACAAAGCGGCTCTGCAAGATATATAAAGTCTAAGCGCAGTTTCGATATAGCCTATACGATTGAAGACAATGTATTCAAGCATAATTCCATCCAACTGCAAATAGAAGATATCCGTCCAGCTAAGGATGAAGAGCTATCTTGACATATTACATGACTTTTTTGGATATAGCGATTTCCGCGGCATCCAAAAAGACATTATCGAGAGCATTGGAAGTGGAAAGGACACGTTAGGCCTGATGCCTACAGGAGGAGGGAAGTCCATCACCTTTCAAGTTCCTGCTCTTGCCAAAGAAGGAGTGTGCATTGTCATCACGCCTTTGATAGCTTTGATGAAAGACCAAGTGATGCATCTGCGGGAGAAAGACATTCGTGCGGCCGCCATTTATTCAGGGATGTCACGTCATGAGATTATCACGACTCTTGAGAATTGCATCTTTGGAGGTTATAAAATTCTGTATGTTTCGCCCGAACGCCTTTCCTCAGACCTCTTTCAGGCAAAGTTGAAACACATCAACGTCAGTTTCTTTACGGTTGATGAGGCACATTGCATCAGCCAATGGGGTTATGATTTCCGCCCTTCCTACCTGAACATCGCAAACATCCGCAAACTGAAGCCTGACACAGCGATTTTAGCACTCACGGCATCTGCTACACCTAGAGTGGTGGAGGATATTCAGAAGAAGCTTTGCTTCCAACAGGAGAATGTCTTCCGAATGAGTTTTGAGCGCAAGAACCTCGCTTACATCGTGAGAAAGACATTGGATAAAAACCAGGAACTCATTCATATCTTGCAATCTGTGAAGGGCTCTGCCATCGTCTATGTCAGGAGTCGAAGGCATTCCAAAGAGATTGCCAAGATGCTCACAGACTATAAAATAAATGCCGTTTTCTTTCATGCGGGACTGGACTCTGCAGTGAAAGACCAGCGACAAAAAGACTGGCAAGCAGACAAAAGCCGTGTTATGGTCGCGACAAACGCCTTCGGTATGGGTATTGACAAAGCCGACGTGAGGCTCGTGATCCATTATGATTGTCCGGATTCAATTGAGGCTTACTTCCAGGAAGCAGGACGAGCAGGACGTGACGGAAAGAAGGCTTACGCCGTTTTGCTTTACAATAACAGTGACCATAGGAAGCTTGAAAAGAGAATTATCGATAACTTTCCAGATAAAGACTATATAAAAGATGTATATGCGCACCTTGCTTACTATTACCAATTGGCTGTAGGCAGTGGATATGGGCATACCTATGAATTTGAAATCGATAAGTTCTGCAATATCTATAAATACTTTCCGCTTCAGTTAAATTCCGCCCTGAAGATACTTCAGAGAGCTGGATATATCGTTTATGAGACTGACCCGGATGCCAATGCGAGAGTCATGTTCCTGCTTAGCCATAGTGAGCTTTATCGGTTGGAGTCCACGTCTCCCCACGAGGAGGCTGTCATCACTGCCCTCTTGAGAAATTATGGAGGTCTCTTCACGGATTATTCTTACATTGATGAGGGCTTTATTGCCCAACAGGCAGGTCTGAGCACGCAACAAGTTTATCTCCTTCTGAAAGGACTTTCGCAGCGCCACATCATCCATTTTATCCCAAGGCGAAAGACGCCTTACATTACTTACACTACAGACAGAGAGGACACAGAGTACATCATCCTCAAGAAAGAGGTCTATGAGGACCGTAAAGCCCAATTTACGGAACGCATTCATGCCATGGAGGCCTATGCCATAAATGATGAAAAATGCAGAAGCCGCCAATTGCTCGAATATTTCAGTGAGAAGAAAGTTGCCGATTGTGGACAATGTGATGTGTGCATTGAGCAGAAATCCGACCAACTTTCCACGGAAAAGTTGAAGAATCCCGAAGAGCAGATACTTTCCCTTTTAGCAGATGGAGAAAAACATAGTTTCTCTGAAATTCTACAAATGAACATCCCCGAAAGACAATTGGATGGGGCTCTTCAACATCTTGTGACTGAAGAAAAAATAGGGCTTGACGGCTCGGATATCTATAAGGCCTGAAAAAGAAGTTTACAGTCCGATAATTTTTAGACAAAGTATCAAATGGGGGTAAACGTCTTTCAAGGCTTTCCTTTCGACCTCTTTTTTTCTCACAAAACAATCTCTTCGCTTGCTTTTTAGCACTCCTTCAGCATTAACATCTATCCAACTATTTAACTTAAAATATCTAATGGCGTTTATACAAGTGGCTAATGAAATATACAAGAATAATCTTTGCCTTCGTCATTTAGCCAAATAACATGGGACATTTGGCCAAATGTCTGGCTCATATAGCCAAATAACAAGCCTATTAATGGTCTTTAAAAGGCCTATTAATCATTGTTTACAAGGTAAAAAGCCACCTTTTACCACCCCAAAGACCGCTTTTAAGAACGGAATTAGAAATTTTCAAAAACCGACATCGATGTAAACGCCTCTCAAATGCGATTTAAGAGCATTTGCTTTCAAAGGCTCATAGTTTGAAGCCCCACCATTTTTAGCGCCGTCTGTCTTATTTGCATAAATATGCAAAAACAGGATTTTTTATACAAAAACGGAATCCGATAAACATAGTTAAAATCATTGCCAATTACCCTTGAAATTAACAATTAGATAATCTCAAGAGAATCGGCGAATTCAAAAATGAAGCGTGAATTTATGAAGATGACAACAAAAGGTAATATAAAATATTAGAATAAATTTTATCCAAACAAGACTATTCATTCTAAAAATGAGCTTATCGGACAGTCTGACATAAAAAAAGAGGTGACTCATCACGAGCCATCTCTCCTCCAATAAAACACTATGTACAAAAGTTTACCTAATAAATCTGTAATCATTAATGGTTGCAAAGTTATAATTTTATATTTAAACAACCAAATTTTCTTTCAATAATTAACAAATTTAGCCAAACTTCTTGCAATTTCAATCTTTTTATCTGTTTCCAAATCATCTTTTACGATGCGGATGCAATACTCATTTTCGGCTTTCTCTTCCCTATAGAAGCTCAACTTATCTCCGCAATGAGCCTCAGCGACATAAGCCATCTCAAAGCGCTGCAGGAAATGAGTCTTATAATATTCCATAGGAAACAAATCAAGCACGTGCTCAATATACTTCACACTATTGATATGACCATTCACGTCCACATCATTATAATAAGTGTCAATAGTCCTTATGAGCTTCGCATCGGCTGTCATCTGCACGCGAGAAGGCTTGGCTATCGGACATACCTTTTCGGTCTCTAGGTACTCCTTTATAAGTCCATCATGTATCTGCAGAATATCTGTGGGCTGACGAGTATCTGTATCTATCATGGCCCATATACTGCGTCCATAACCATACACATGGTCGTCCTCACCCTTCACAGCGAAGTTTCTGCTGGTGAAGAATCTCATTGCACCGTCAACCCATGTTTCCACGAAAAAGCGGTCGTAGGCTTTCGGCATCTCCTTCATCTCCACGGCAAGGCGAGAAAGCACCCAAGTCTTGTGGATAGGATTCAGATAGCTCATGCCATAACCACGGTCATTGGAATGAAAATCAGCGGCATTGAGCATGTGATTCCCCAAATGTCCCATTAAGAGATGTTGGGAAAAGTCACAATGGAAAGGCTCTGCCAAAAAGGGATAACATCCCACCTTATTAAGCAAGTGCATATAAGAAATATGATTTGAAAAAAAGTCCCGACACTCTTCCGAGTATCGGGACTTCCTATTTAATTAATAATACTCTCAATTACTTTACGTAAACAACAGCCAGACGGTTAGATGTTGTACCCTGAACACCCTTACCTGTAGCTTCATCAACGTTTACGCCGTTCTTCTTCAAGTACTCAGCAACGTTGTTAGCACGAGCCTCAGAGAGCTTCTGATTGATTTCAGCGCTACCCTCAGGAGAAGCTGTACCTACGATCTGTACGTGCTTGCCAGAAGCAACACCGTCAAGAGCTTTCTTAGCATCCTTTGTGAGGACAGCCTTGCCCTGTGCGAATGTTACGAATACCAAGTTCTCAACCTTAACTTCCTCTGGAGCTGGAGCTTCTTTAACAACTTCCTTGATAACTTCCTTAGGCTTCTGAGCGAGTTGGTTGCGAAGATCGTTGATCTGAGAATTCAGACCGTCGATCTCTGCCTGGTCGCGAAGCTGAGCAATCTTGAAGTTGTGAGTGCCGTTAGAGTTACCGAATTTGTAAACGATACCAGCATTCAACTGTGCCATTGCATGGTTGATGTTGTATTCAAAACCAGACTGGCCCATGCTGTAAACCTTTTCTGATGTTGTGTTGGTAAGAGCAATATTGTGCTGGCCACCATCATTTACACCCCAAACAACAGCTGGCTCAATGTAGAACTGCCAAGCTTTGTTAGCTCCGAAGTTGAATGTGAAATCAAGAGCTGCCTTTGAAGTCATGTTGTTATGATTAATGTATTTGTAAACATTACTGTTGCCAAAGAGATGACCCCAGCCTAAACCATACAGAGCAACAACCTCGAATGCACGTGGCTCACCTGGATAACCTGCGAACCAGTTGCTCAAGTTTACAGTTCCCAGTAAACTTGTGTTTACCATGCGAACGAATGTACCTGTAGAAGCGTAAGGCTTATTTGAGAAGTAAGCGTTGCTCTCTGCAGCCAAACCGAAAACTGGAGTGAACCAGCGGCCGATGCGAAGACCAGCATTAGGATTCAAGTTACCTAACCAGCTGTTCTGTGTCATCTTTGTTGCAACTCCACCATTGATGCCAATGTAGAAATTGTCAAATGTTTTGCTTTCTGTAACTGTCTGTGCATTTACAGATACTGCCATCAAAGCGGCAGCAAACAATAAAACTAACTTTTTCATTTCTCTCTGAAATTAATTTATTAATAATTAATGATAAATATTTGTTATTCTATCCTTTTAATCTTTTCGCGGTGCAAAATAACGAAAAATTCTTGAAAGTGCCAAATTATTTCAACAAAATCTTGTTCATAATCCCATAAAAACCGAAAAACTGAACATAAATCAAGCGTTTTCTTTTATTTTGCTCCTTTTTCTTTTACTTAAAATAGTACAGGAATGTTGCAATTCCTTCCAAGGCTGGCTTACGCTGTCCCTCAATTTCTATCTTGAAAGCGATGCCTGCCTTGCAGATTCCGCGCAAATTAGCAATATCATGCAACGTTGCCACGAGACGAAGACGGCTGCCAGTGATGACAGGTTGTCCGAAGCGCATCTGGTCCATTCCATAGTTTACCTGCATCTTCAGATTGTTCACCTTAATAATCTGATTCCAGAAATAAGGCAGCAATGAAAGCGTAAGATAACCATGAGCAATCGTACTCTTGTAAGGACTTTCCACTTTGGCGCGCTCCACATCCACGTGTATCCACTGATGGTCGAGGGTGGCTTCAGCAAAGTGATTAATGCGGTCCTGGTCTACTTGCAACCAATCGGAAGCACCCAGTTCTTTGCCCAATTGGGCAGCAAGTTCATCGTAAGAATTTATTTCTATCATCTTCTCGATTTTTTAGAGGTTGACTTTGTGGCAGAGACTGACGTTTTGGCAGTCCCCTTTACAGCCTGATAATATTTCAGTGCCTCAGGCATTTCTTTCTCTAAAGCCACAATGCGCTTTGCGTCAGATGGATGGTCGGAGAAGAAATTGGATAAAGCATCATTCTGGGCGCCACTTGAAGCACCAGCCATACGCTTCCAGAATGGAATTGCCACCTCTGGATTATATCCTGCCATAGCTGCAAAGATAAGACCCATATGGTCAGCTTCGCTCTCATTGTCGCGGCTATATTTCAGATTACGGAAAGAGAAATACTGTCCGGCTACCGTAGAGGCGATAGTACCCACATTACTGCCAACAGTGGCGTTGAGCACATTACCCAGTACGTTGGTACCTATCTGCTGGTTCTGTTGTTTGGTGAGTTGCTCTGCACTATGTTTAGCCACAGCATGCGCAATCTCATGTCCGAGCACGATGGCAAGGGCATCTTCCGTCTGCGTATAAGGGAGTAGGCCCTCATAAACTACAATCTTTCCACCCGGCATACAGAAAGCATTCACGTTCTTGTCCTGCACGAGGTTGAATTCCCAACTGTAGTTCTTGATTTCACTGGCATAGCCATTGTTGCGAAGATAATTCTCTACTGCATTGGCCAATCGCTTGCCCACACGCTCCACCATGGCGGTGTTAGCAGCGTTGGTAGACTTCTTTGCGGTCTGCATATACTTAGTATATTCCTGATTGCTCAGGCTCAAGACCTCCTCATCAGAGACACCTATGCGATGCTGGCGACCTGTAAGAGGCACTGTCTGCGTAGTTCCACATGCTGCAAAGAGCATGACGACCAGCAATAATGATAAAAGCCTAACTTTTTTCATAAGTTATAAATTTTTTAATTCTACTATTTAGTATGCAAAAAGTGTGCCAAACTGGCAAACTATTCAATAATTTTATTTAATATCCTGACAAATGTCTATTTCAAAGCCGTTGTTATTGAGCAACTCTGTTGGAAACACTTTATATTGACCGCCATCTTTATGGAAGGCGCCATCGTCAGTCTTATATAGATTCATACCATTGATTTCCATCAGCAATTCATCATAGGCAGAACGTTCAAGCACTGTCATTGTGACCAACTTGGAACCTATCGGCTGTGCATCACAAGCCACAAGCACGCGATTGGCATTCTTGCTCTTTGCCCCCACAATACTGCCCGTCTCATCGAGCGTACAGTCATAGGCATAGCCGAGCACGTCGCCATCGTTATCAATGAAATGATAATAGATTTTCTTATATCCCAAAGATGACATCATTGCGTCAAGCCTTTGCTCACTCTTCACACCCGTCACACTGCCGTTCTTGAATTTCACCATCTTGGCAATGTAAATCATCTGCTGCACTGACAGACAATGATGCGTACCCTCAGAAGCCGGCATACGTCCTTCGATGAGCGTATCCTGCGCAAGGGAGTCGGCATGGCTCCGCTCTTCCTTCATCTTCTGATAACCTCTGACACCCATCAGCAGCATCAATATCAAAATCACTATAAGAGCTAAAGCCGTCAGCTTACCTTTTTTCATAGTTATTTCTCTTTATAGTTTTCATTTAGTGTTCAAAAGCAGAAAAAGGCGGTAATTCCGAAGAATCCCGCCTTTTCTTTTCATCTTATGTGGACCTGGTGGGATTCGAACCCACGTCCGCACGGGGAAACCATACGCTTTCTACATGCTTATTCCAGCCTTCAATTTTCGTGCAACAGCAAGACCTGGACCACCAACTGCCGCCTTATCCTCTAAATTTTCACCTGATGACCGAGGCCCCATCAGGCTATCTCCGACTTGTCTAGCACCGCTTAATCAAGAAATTTCGGAAAAAGAGCTCTTGAGCGATGTCTCGTCCCGACACCTAGTGAAGGGATTGAGCCAGTACCTACTATACTTCGGTTAGGCAGCGAGAGCGTAGTTATTTTCGCCAATTAATTTGTCGTTCACTCAGATTTAGGAGCTAGCCAACGAGGCTCCGCATGCTTACATACCATCTCGGCCCGCCGTCAAATCCAGTCAAGCCCATTTTGTTCTTATCCAGCTGATTGTCAGCCTTCAGTATGTCTTTCCAAGTCACTCACAAGAGTCAGATTACGGTCTTTCACAGACACTTCCCTCTCCCATGTTCAGACTTTTCGGTTGCAAAGATAAACATTTTTTTGAATATCCAAACAAATTCTCCAAAATTATTATCTTAGCCTTCAGAAAACCATTCCCTATCGGCAGAACAGAAAGTTCCTATTCTGCCAACAGGAAAAGTCTGTATATATCAGTTTATTCTGCTTCGCGAGTATAAACGACATCCGTGCCGTCTACCTTCATAAACCATTTTCCTTTCTTGTTTTTGAAGATGGTCACGACGGTCTTTTCATCAAAAGTACCACCATTTCCGATGCTCTTGCCGATAAGATAGAGCTTGCCTGGCTTGCCTTGCAGTTCCCATGATGTATAAGGTAAAGAAGCCATGTTGATAGAGCTGGCTTTTCCGTTCACCTCCAAATCAACACCCATTTTCTTAGTCTTGTCGATAGGGTCGCGCATAGTCCATTTGCCGATGGCATTATAATAGTCAGCACTGCCCTCAACCTTCTTGGCAACCAGTCCGTCAGCAGTCTTCACGCAGGTAATCTTAGCAACATTGCCTTCGAGGATATAAGACTTAGACATATCGGTATTATCATCCACCATGATTGTCAGGGTCTCAGGTTTCGAGCCGATAGTGTTGAGCTGGATGCAATGCATGGAAGTTCCCTCACCGATGAAGCCAACTTTCTCCACCGTTGCAGTCTTCTTGACAACTCTTGTCACTCTTGCTTTTTTGCGACACACTCTTTTCTTTGCAGTCTGAGCCTCAACCGTACCGCAGTTGGCAAGAATCATTCCTACCAATGCGAAAACCATCATAAATTTCTTCATTTCTTTCGTTTTATAATTTAAAGATTTCATCGTTCTACATGCAAAGATATAAAAAAATCCATAAAGTTCCAACTTTTTTTTGCATTTTGCGAATAAAACTTTATCTTTATCCTAATAATTACTAAGTTCATCTGACAAAAATGACAAGAAAAGAAAAGAAAATCATCAGCGAAGCGCCCATTCACCTATTCTATATATAAGAGAAAACTACAAGACCAACAGAGTTTTCAGAAAGGTAGCAAGAACATATTTCCTTGCAAAAAATTCTCTTGAAAAATCGTCGCAAAAATCATAGTCTTACCCTCCGAAATCTTTACAATCAGAAAAGCGGAAAATAGCTTCCGATTTTCTTAAAAATCATCTTTTTGAGAGTCTTTTGAGCCTTCGGAGCCCCCATTAAAATGCTTTTGAGATGTAAAAGAAGGCTTTTCAGAGGGTAATCAATGACCTTTTACATCTCTTTTAATGGCTTTTTACAAGGTAAACAACCGTCTTTTACCCCCTAAAAGGTATATCTTTTACCTCTTTTTATCCGAGCTTCAAGAGAATAAAAAATAGGAATAATCTGCAATTTATTGATAATCAATGAGATAGAAAAATAGCTCAAAATTCGCGTATTTCCGACATTTCCTCCTCTCGCTTCAAAATATCGCCTTATTTTGAATTGTTTTGAACATAAATCGCCTCTAATGTTCCTCTTTTATTGTCTCATTTCTTATGGTTTCAAGTCATTAGATAAGATTTCAAGTGCAGATAATTTCACATGAAAGATAAAGATTCTGTCCCCCTTTAGTTATGTTTGAAAACACCCCGATTTCCTTTCTGATAAGGAAAAACGAACAATAAAAGGGACTGGGAAATATCATGAATATTGGGGTTAAAAAGGAAAAACTGGCAAAATCATCCTCATAATTCATTTTTATTGCGTAATTTTGCAACAAATATGAAAAAATAGAGTTATTATTTAATAATAACAAAACAAGAATGGCTATAAGCGACGGGATGGGCAAGACGCAACTGATGATAAAAAGAGCAACGGACATTGTCTGCGCGCTCATCGGAATGATTGTTCTCTCTCCCCTTTTTCTCGTTATCGCCATGATGCTGAAAATGCAGAGAAACGGACCGGTCATCTTCCGGCAGGAGCGCGTGGGAAAAGGCGGAAAAGCCTTCACCATCTACAAGTTCCGCACGATGACCAGCGAGATTGAGGACAAAGGACCACAACTCGTTGCTACTTGCGATGACATCAATTCCACACGTCTGGAGCGGTTTCTTCGCAATCATCACCTTGATGAACTTCCACAACTGTGGAACGTACTCAAGGGAGATATGTCAGTAGTAGGACCACGACCGGAACGCAGATACTTCATCGATAAAATCAAGGCAGCCGACAACCGTATCGAGCAACTCTATCAGATGAAGCCAGGGCTCACCTCTGAAGCTACGCTCTACAACGGCTATACGGACACTATGGAGAAGATGCTCCACCGCCTGGAAATGGACCTTCGTTATCTGCAACGCCGCTCTCTGTGGCTTGATTTCAAAATCACCGTGAAGACGGCCATCAACATTATTACAGGAAAGAAATTCTAACAAGATATGAAAAAATACATCTTATACACATTACTTCTGATGCTCATCCCTATGGGCGTCTGTGCTCAGTCGTCAATGACCGATGAGCAGGTGATGAGCTTTGTCGTCAAAGAGCATGCTGCCGGCACTTCGCAGGCACAGATAGTAACAAAGCTGATGCAGAGTGGTGTCGACATCTCACAAATCAGAAGGGTGAGAAAGGAATATGACCGTCAAATTCAAAACAAGGGCTTAGGCACTGTTGCCGATGAGGCTGTTGAAAAGGCTGACGACCGTATGCGCAAGAATAACGGCGAGAAGAAGAATGCTGCGAAGAATTCCAATTACCGCGTGGCAAAAGAAGGTGGATATAACCACACCTATGATAATAACGATGAGGACTATATGGCTATCGGAAATGAGCTGCAAGGCATGTTGCCTGATACGTTGAAAACGGAGGAACAAAGCCGTGGACCTAAAGTTTTCGGTAGGGATATCTTCAACAAGAAGAACCTTTCTTTCGAACCTAACATGAACATTGCTACGCCGCAGAACTATCGATTGGGACCTGGCGATGCCGTCATCATCGATGTCTATGGGGCTTCTCAACGCACCGTGAACGCCACGGTGTCACCGGATGGAGAAATCACTATTCCTGATTATGGACCTATTCAAGTGAGCGGACTAACCGTCAATCAAGCCAATGCCAAGTTGCGCGCTACGTTGGGCTCAAGATACAGCAGTTCGAGGGTGAAGCTCACCGTAGGACAAACCAAGACCATCATGGTGAATGTGATGGGCGAAGTGAAAGCACCAGGCACCTATACCCTATCTGCCTTTGCTACAGTCTTCCATGCCCTATATATGGCAGGAGGAACAAATGACTTGGGAACATTGCGTAATATTAAGGTGTACAGAAGCAACAAGCTCGTGAGCGTGGTAGATATCTATGATTATATCCTCAATGGCAAGCTTACAGGCAACGTGCGTTTGGCTGACAACGATGTCATCGTTGTAGGGCCTTACGACTGTTTGGTGAATATCGTAGGAAAGGTGAAACGCCCGATGTACTATGAGATGAAGAAAAACGAGAGCATCGGCACTCTGCTCAAATATGCAGGCGGATTCACGGGCGATGCCTATCGGCAAGCCGTGAGGCTGGTGCGCAAGACTGGGCGCGAGTATGCTGTCTATAACATCAATGAATTTGACATGAGCTCTTTCCACATAGCTGATGGCGACTCCGTGAGTGTAGATTCCATACTTACACGCTATGAGAACACCGTGGAAATCAAAGGGGCTGTCTTCCGTCCAGGCTTATATCAGTTAGGAGGCGACATCACAAGCGTGCGCTCACTGATTACTCATGCCGAAGGCTTAACTGAAGACGCCTTCACCAATCGTGCCGTGATGCACAGAATGAAGACTGACCGCTCACTGGAAGTAGTAAGCATAGATGTGGCTGGTATCATGAATGGAACAGTCGCTGATATTCCATTAAAGGAAAATGACGTGCTTTTTATCCCTACCAAGAGCGAACTTCAGACCCAGCGCACCATCACTATCCATGGTGAAGTGCTATATCCGGGTACTTACAAATATGCAGATAATGAGACTATAGAAGACTTCGTTTTGCAGGCTGGCGGACTCAAAGACCAGGCCTCTACTGTGAAAGTGGACATCTCACGAAGAGTACGCAATCCTAAAGCCCTCACCAACGACAGCATACTCTCGCAGACCTATTCGCTTGCACTGAAAGATGGATTCGTTGTTGATGGCCAAACAGGCTTTACCTTGATGCCTTTTGACGAGGTATACGTCCGCAAAAGTCCTGGCTTCTCATCACAAAAGAATGTCTATGTAGATGGTCAAGCCGTGTTTACCGGCACTTATACGCTCAGCAAGAAAGATGAGCGTCTGAGTGACCTCATTAAGAAAGCTGGAGGCGTCACGGAATGGGCTTACGTGCAAGGAGCCCGCATCCTAAGGCATACCACTCCTGAAGACCGCGCGAAAATGGAAACACTCGCCAGACTATTGCAAGCACAATCAGGCAACAAAGACTCCCTTAACGCAGCTCTTCTACAACTTTCAGACACTTATCCTGTAGGCATCGAACTCGAGAAAGCGCTGAAAAATCCGGGCAGCGATGCCGACTTGGTATTACGTGAAGGTGACATCCTCTCAATTCCAGAATATAACGGAACAGTCAAAATCAGTGGCGATGTGATGTATCCGAATACGGTAGCCTATGAGAAAGGCAAGCGTCCGGCTGCCTATATCGACGAAGCTGGAGGCTGGGGAAACAGAGCCAAGAAAAGCCATACCTTCATTATCTACATGAATGGTACAGTTGCAAGAGTAGGTCACAACGCCAAAGTCCGCCCAGGCTGCGAGATAGTAGTACCCAGCAAGCCCAAGCGTGACGGCAGCTCATTAGGCCAATGGCTAGGCATAGGCACCTCCGTTGCCTCCATTGCCACCATGATTGCCACAATTGCAAATCTGAGCAAATAATGATTCAAAATTCTTGTATTAATAATTAATTAAAGAAAAGTTAACAATGAATGATACTGAAAATATAGAAAATAATTCTTATGCTATAGATTATAAAAAGGTGTTTTCAAAAATATGGGAAAGGAGGAAATTGTTTTATATATCATTACCTTTGGCTCTTATCATATCTTCTCTCCTTATTATTGGAGTGCCGAGATATTATACAAGCATTGTTAAACTGGCACCTGAGACAGAAACTCCCAGTGGCGCAAATTCATTGTCATCTATGGCTTCATCTATATTCGGTACAGATTTAAATATTACAAGTGACGCCATACAGCCGATACTTTATCCCGACCTAATGGGGTCAAAAGATTTTTTAGTAAGTATGTTTCCTATTAAAATATCTAATGTTAACAACACCATTAAAGATATAACATATTATACATATCTTAAGAAAATGCAAAAGACTGCATGGTGGTCAAAAATGTTTTCGGGTATCACAAAAATATTTTCGAAAAAGAAACTTCCTTCTAAATTTGATGGAACAGGAAAGGTAGATCCGTTCAGAATGACAAAAGACCAAAATGATATTGCCTTACTTATTCAAAAAAATATAGAATGCAATGTAGATAAAAAAACTAATGTCATTACAATAGAAGTAACTGACCAGGATCCTCTAATATGTGCTACAATTGCTGATTCTGTAAGAAACAAATTGCAATCTTTCATAACAAATTATCGTACAAGAAAAGCGCGGAATGATTTAGAATATTATAAAAAGTTAACTGAAAAAGCCAAGGCTGATTATGAAAAGGCAAGGATGTTATATGGAAGTTATGCAGATGCAAATACAGAAATAATATTAGAAAGTTTCAAATCTAAACAGGAAGATCTTGAAAATGACATGCAATTGAAATTCAACAATTATTCTGCGGTTATGAATCAATTTCAACTTGCCCGTGCTAAAGTACAAGAACGAACACCTGCATTTACGATTCTTCAGTGTGCAACTGTTCCAATAAAACCAACAGGGCCAAAACGAATGATATTCGTATTATTTATGGTTTTTCTTACTTTCTTTAGCATATCTATTTATATATTGAAAGATATTTTGAAATAACCACAGGCGGCACATTCAAAATTAAGGAATTTATTTTTTATATAGGAACAGAATGTGGGAAAAAACCGAAACAGAAACTAAATTCAATAAGTCAAAGCGCATTGCATCAAATACGGCAGTTCTGTTTATCCGTATGCTTATTATAACAATAATAAGTCTTTACACTGTGCGAGTTGTTCTCAATGGATTAGGTGCTGAAGATTATGGCATTTTCAATACTGTAGCCGGTGTTGTAACTACATCTTCTTTTCTTAGCAGCGTCCTTGCAATATCGGTTCAGCGTTTCTATTCTTTTTCTATGGGCAAGAATAATGACAAGGACTTAAATGAGATATTTTCATCAAGTATAAACATTATAATATTATTGTCTTTAGGTATTATTATAGTGTTCGAAACCTTTGGCTTATGGTTTGTCAAAACTCAACTTACTATCCCATACGGCAGAATGGAAGCGACACTATGGATTTATCAGTTTTCTCTTTTCTCTTTTATTTTCACAATCTTAGAAATTCCTTTCACTGCTGCCATATTCGCACATGAGGACATGAGCATTTATGCTGTAATTTCTACTGTAGACTGCTTTCTGCGCCTTACTGTCGCCTTCCTTATTGGTAAATTTATGGCTGATAACCTAATAATATATGGCTCTGGATTGTTAATAGTCTCTTTTATAATATTTCAATTCTATGCTATATATGGTTTAATAAAATATGAAGAATGCCATTATAAAAAAACTCATAACACGTTGTTGTATAAAAAATTGCTTTCCTTTTCAGGATGGACTCTCTTTGGAAGTGCTGCCAGCACAGGAATGCAACAAGGAAACATTATTTTATTAAATATTTTTTTCGGTCCAATAATTAACGCTGCTTTTGGAATTGCACTGCAAATCAACAATGCATTCAATGCCTTATCCAATAGTATAATATTGCCACTACGACCTGCTATGATCAAAGCTTATGCAGAAAAAAATAATGATTATCTAAACCAACTCTTTTCTGTTGGAAACAAGTTTATTCTTTATTTCCTTCTTGCTATCGGGATTCCAATATTTTCTGAGATAGTTACGATTCTTACTTGGTGGCTTGGCAATATCAACAGCGACATAATTATTTTCTCTCGTTTAATCATAATATATATTATTTTCTTAGGAATACATAGCCCAATAACGACAATCATGCAAGCCACAGGTCACGTTAAAGAATACCATCTTCCAGTTGAAAGCATCACTCTGATGTGTATTCCTCTAACATGGCTTTTTTTTAGTCTTGGATTTCCAGCTTACAGCGTTTTTATATCAATGATTACTGTCTGCATCTTGGCACATATTATCCGTCTCTTATGTCTACGTCATTTCTATAAAGAGTTTTCCATATTAGGGTATATTGTAACCTTAATTTTGCCTAGCTTATTCATTCTATTGATCGTCTCTGCTTTTACGGTTTTTTTACACAGTGTAATCGTGTCTCCACTTACACGTACGATTTCAATATGCATTCTATCGCCATTATTATTGTTCTTTCTTGTCTATTTTATTGGCATAAATAAAGAAGAAAGGTCTATAACCATAGATTTCATCCGTTCATACTTTAATCAGAAAAAATGTCGCAAGTAATAACAGATAACATATTGGCATCCACATACCTAATAGTATGGGGGTTGACATTCATCTGGTATCAAAGAAAATATCATTCCATTGATGCGGGCAGCTTTGTTATAATAATGTACATCGTTTATGCAATATTTTCTATATTTTCAATAAATGATACGACATTATCAGAACTATCAGATTATAAGCCTTTAAAACTTTTTCCATATATATATCTATATGTAATGATGATGATCGCTTTATCTCCATCTATATATAACCATAACAATCCTACAAAGACAATTGAAGATCCGCATACACACATATTAATAATTCTAAGTGTTATTATAATAATTTGTTCCATTCTGCTCATTCCTGATGTCATCAAAAATCAAAGTTCCGGTTTGCTAAAGTTATTCACAGATACTGATGCAGGTAAAGACGCATACATGGAACAACAAGAAAAAGCATCAGAAGCTGGATCTGCTATTAGGAACTTACCTGCTATAATATTTAATTCTTTATGTGATATATCAATTTTTTTATTTTACTATTTTATATCCCTTAAAAAGAAAAAATACAAAATTATTATCGGTTTGACATTTTCAATTTGCATTGGGGTATTAATGCCAATTATGAATGGGCAGCGTAGTGGTGTTATCACAAGTATGCTAACAATAATAGGAGGATACATGCTGTTCAAACAATACTATTCTAAACGTATAAATAGAATTGTCAGGAATATTGGAATTATTGCTATTTTTGTTATGGCACTTCCAGTTGCTGCTATTACAATGAGCCGATTTAGTAATTTTAATGCTCAAGTTAGCAGTTTCCTTTGCTGGTACGCAGGTCAAAGTAGCATTTATTTCAACAATGAAGCTCTTAACCCTGGAGGAACGAGGCATGGTGACAGGACCATGAATCTATTTAAACGATTAGTAGATCCTAAAACGCCTAAGAACTATGTGGAACGAAGAGACAAATACAGTAATCTTAGTATCGATGATAATGTCTTTACTACTTTTGTTGGAGATTTCACCATTGATTATGGTCCTATTTCGGCTTTCTTTATTTTCGTAGTTTTTAACATACTTGTTCTTTTATCTTTTTATAAATGTCGATCTCGGGATGAAACGAGTAAATTACATCAGCTATTATTGCTCTATTTTACAGTATGCATAAGTGTACAAGGAGGAATGTACCTTTTTACTTATTCAGACGTGGGTGGCAATCTGCGTTTAATTACATACACATTACTTTATTCATACTTGCGATATCATGAAGCCTTGCTTCATAAATTTCCATTAATGAAACAGGCTGAAATTATTTCTAACAAATAAATAGAACAGAAAAAATAACAGTTTACCGAGCAGGGCATAGATTATTTCACTATACTGATGGTATGCAAACGTTGAATGAATAGCAAGTCTGTCATATATAGTTATGGACACTAGTGTCCACTAAATAAAATTAAGAGTCAATTGGCCATCATCAACGACACCAGGTGCATTTGGGGAAAAGAGTTCCTTTATAGGAGTTTTATCCAGAAGCGAAGCGCTCAAAATTTCAACACTTCATATGTACCTCTATGCAATTGAAGGTCATGCTCAAGAATGGCAACCATACAATATGCCGTGATAGCAGTAAATATCTGGATTCGTACAGCGCTCTCGGTTGTTCCCCAAAAGGATTTGATTTTAAGATGCTGCTTTATCCATTTAAAGAAAAGTTCTACTTGCCAACGATACTTGTAGAGAAGTGCAACCTGCTCAGCAGGTATCTCAAAATTATTGGTAATGTAGATAAAAGTTCTGTTCAAGGTCTCTGCATAATAAACAACTCGTCTAAGTTTCTGAGGATACTTCTTGTTGGAGGCATAACTAGTCAGTTCTATTTCTTGGTCAGAAAGTATGCCTCCGCTATTATGATTTGTGTCATTGCCTATTATAACTTTATATTGCATACGATTTTTAGGCCAAATCACAAAATAGGAGCCAATCTCATTGATATGGAAGAGACGCTTAAGATCATAGTAACCACGGTCAAAGACATAATAGGCACTTGTTTCATAAGGTATTACGTCCATTGCGTTTACATCATGAACCTTTGCCTCGGTTATATGTATGAATGTAGGGATATCTGTCTCGACATCATAAAGCGTATGCAGCTTTATTCCAGCTTTAGCGTGTCTGAACCTCGCCCACCAAAAAACATTGAGACACAAATCTATTGTGGAAGAATCGAAAGCATAGACTTTCCCGTCTATTACGAAGTCTGTATTGATACGTTTCTTTCGGGCCACGTCTATCATGTGATATGCGAAATCCTCAAATATCTGTGGATTGCGGACCTCGTTTGCTTTCGACAGATTACTTCTCGTAACATTCTTGCCAAATCCCAGATGATAGGTCTTGTTGGAATGAGCTGCTATGGTCGATGTCAAATCTCGCAGACTGTCTCGTGTGGACAGTTGACCGAACATCATTACAAGCAGTTGGTTCCAGCAGGTAAAATGCTTAACGTATTTATTTCCTTCGTATTTCATGACAATTCCATCAAATATTCTTTGAGGAAAGAACTCTATAAGTTGAGCGAATATATATTTTCCAGTGTTCATGTTTTGACTTTATTTCTTTGTGCAAGCAAAGATAGTCAATTCAAATCGTCACCGAGAAAAACACCCTCTAAATGTTTAATTTATAATGTGTTACACTAAATGTTAATCATTTTAAGTGGACAGTAGTGAGTTATGGACAATTAATAGTCAGCTTGCCCCATTAAATAAAAAATTATACCAAAGGTGTCATTTCCTCAGATTTTATTGCTATCTTTGTGCGCATGTCGATATTCTTTATTCAAGAAGTTTCGCAGTTCTAATATAAGTGAATTTTTCGCCATGTACAAACACAGGGGTACTTATTGTTCCTCGAGGTGTTATAAAAAAATAATAATATAACTGCGGAATTAAGGTGATATAAAGATTCTCAGTATAAAAATATCTGTATTTTTGTATAAAAAACAAGAATGAAAGCAAGAATAATAGCAAACTATCTTCCACAATTTTATCCAATACCAGAAAATGATAAATATTGGGGAAAAGGATTCACAGAATGGACTAATGTCGCAAAAGCAAAGCCATGCTTTCATGGACACTACCAACCTCGTATTCCTGCAGATTTAGGATTTTATGATCTAAGACTTCCAGAAATCAGAGAGCAACAAGCAGATCTAGCCCGTGATGCTGGAGTTGAAGGATTCTGCTATTGGCATTATTGGCTCGGTAACGGTAAGCAACTGCTGCAGAGGCCTTTCCAAGAAGTATTAGAATCCGGTAAACCAAATTTCCCTTTTTGTCTTAGTTGGGCTAATCATGATTGGACAACTGGAACATGGAAACGAGGTGAAAAAATGAAGGAAATGATAGCAAGGCAACTTTATCTAGGAGATGAAGATTACACTAATCATTTCTATTCAATTCTTTCGGCTTTCAAAGACCATAGGTATATGACAATAGATGGCAAACCTATTTTTGCTATATACGATCCTTACCATTTTTCTGACGTTTCACATTTCATTGAATTGTGGAGACAACTTGCGCAGAAAAACGGTTTATCAGGTATTTATTTCATTGCAATGAGTAATTCCACAACAACGATACATAGAAAAGATGATGGTTCAATAGAACGTGTTATTCCAGACCTTAAAAGTAGTGCCAATGTATATAACGATTTGATTTCTTTGGGATTTGACGGAGTAAATTCACTTGGTAAATCAAGGGCAGAAATGTTATATGAAGGAAAGTACATAAGAATAATAAATGTTCTTTTACACAAGAAGCTACCTTTCTTGCCGATGCACAAATTCGATTATCCAAAGGTGATGAAATATTTCTTTTCTCCGGAAGATAGCTGGGAAAATATATTTCCAACAATTTTACCGCAATGGGACAGAACTCCACGTGTTGGAGGAATGGAAGGAATTTATGTGAATTCCACACCAGGCAATTTTCAAAAACACTTGGAAAACGCTCTTAAAATTATTGCGAATAAAAAGGAAGAACATAGAATCCTTTTTCTACGTTCGTGGAACGAATGGGGTGAAGGCAATTATGTGGAACCTGATCTTAAATACGGTCATGGATATCTTGAAGCTATACGTCAATGTATAAAATAAAAATTATCGATATGGGGGTTATTTGATTTCGTATCATTGATTTAGGACGTGCTGGTTTTCTTTAGCATGTTTATTTCCAACAAAACATCTAGCAAAGTATTATTTAAAGAAAGATAATCATCTTAACACATAGCCATAATATAGTATTAGAAGTTTCAGATGATTTATTGGTATCTTTTAAAAAAATACAATGAAATAGAAACAAGAAAGGATAAGAATTTTTTCAATCATAGAATTTTAATAATTATGCAAGCAATAATTTTAGCCGCAGGAATGGGTAAACGATTAGGAGACTATACAAAAAACAACACCAAATGTATGGTTCCTGTAAATGGCATTAAACTAATAGATAGGGTATTGAATCAATTACTTACATTAAATATAAATAGAGTAATTATTGTTGTTGGTTATAAAGGTAATCAATTGGTTGAATATGTTCGGAGTAAATATGCAAGTAAGTTGACAATTGAATTTATAAATAACCCTATTTACGATAGGACAAATAATATATATTCATTGGCTTTAGCTAAAGATAAGATGGCTGAAGATGATACGATATTGCTTGAATCTGATATGATTTTTGAGCAACAGATGCTTGATATGATTGTTAAACACGAAGATCCGAATTTAGCTTTAGTAGCTAAATATGAAACATGGATGGATGGAACAATGGTCTGTATAGATCAGGATAGAACTATATTGAACTTTATTCCTAAGAAAGCTTTTCGTTATGAAGATATATCTATATATTACAAAACTTGCAATATTTATAAATTTAGCAAAGAGTTTTCTAGGCAAGAATATATACCATTTTTGGAAGCGTATTGCAAGGCAATGGGTAATAATGAATACTATGAACAAGTGCTAAGAGTTCTCACCTTACTCGACAATACTGGGTTGAAAGCTCTTCCTATTTCAAATGAAAAATGGTATGAAATAGACGATATTCAGGATTTAAAAATTGCAGAAACAATATTTTCTGAAGATAAAGATAGGCTGTATCAATACGGGAAACTATATGGTGGATATTGGCGATTTCCTAAAATGTTGGATTTCTGTTATTTGGTTAACCCCTATTTCCCAACGGCACGGATGAAGATTGAGATGAGAGCTAATTTTGACAAACTCCTTACAGAGTATCCTTCTGGAATGTATGTAAATTCTTTATTGGCTGGAAAATATTTTGATATCAAACAGGATTATGTCGTTGTCGGTAATGGTGCGGCAGAACTCATAAAAAGCTTTACAGAGAATATAAATAAGAAAATTGGTATTATTTATCCGACATTTGAAGAATATCCTAATCGTTTTAAAAAAGAACAAATCGTTTCGTATTCTCCTGATAATAAGAATTTCAGTTATAGTGCAGAAGATATAAAGGTGTTTTTTGAAGGCAAGGATATTTCATATCTATTATTAATTAATCCAGACAACCCTACTGGTAATTACATTCCTGTAGATAAAGTCATAGATTTAATTCAATGGTGTCAAAAGCGGGGAATAACATTAATTGTAGATGAGTCTTTCGTGGATTTTACAGATGGATTTGAGCAGAATTCTCTTTTAAATAATAATATATTGGAAAGCAATTCAAATCTTATCGTTATTAAAAGTATATCTAAGTCTTATGGTGTTCCTGGATTACGTCTTGGAGTATTAGCGACCTCAAATGTGGAAACTATTAATATGATAAAAAAGGATGTTTCTATTTGGAATATAAATTCTTTCGCAGAATTCTATATGCAGATATTTGGCAAATATTCTGCGGAGTATACTAATGCTTGCTATAAATTTATTGAGGAAAGAAATCGGTTTCGTAAGCTCTTGGATCAAATTCCTTTTCTGAGAGTGTTGCCTTCGCAGGCCAATTATTTTTGTTGTGAAGTGATAAAGAAATTTACGTCTTCCGAACTTGCGTTAACTCTGTTAAAAGATTATGATATTCTGATAAAGGATTGTAATTCTAAAAAACAATTAGAAAATAAGAATTTTGTTAGAATTTCTATAAGAGATTTTAATGATAACAATAAATTAATTGATGCATTAAATAAACTTTGATATACATTCGGCATGATAATTGCTAGAATGTTATTATTCGAAAAATTATATGTGATTTAAGTCAGTATAAATCAAATTAGTGATGCTATGTATAATATACCTATATTATTCGTGATTTTTAAACGGAAAGATACCGCATTAAAAAGTTTTGAGTCTATAAAAAAAGTAAAACCCTCTAAACTTTATATTGCTGGTGATGGTCCTAGAAATAATCAGGGAGAGATATTGCTGGTTTCAGAAACGAGGAAAGCAATTTTAGATTCTGTTGATTGGGATTGTGAAATACATACACTATTCCAAAAAAGCAATTTAGGGTGTTCTATAGGGGTCTTTACTGCAATTAATTGGCTGTTTGATAATGAAGAGAATGGTATAATTATCGAAGATGATTGTGTCATGCGCGATTCTTTTTTCCCTTTTGTTAAGGATTTGCTTTTGAGATATAAAAATGATTCTAGAGTAGGTATGATATGTGGCGCAAATTATACATCAAATACTAGTATACCTGATTCTTATGTTTTTAGCAGGTACAAATCATGTCATGGTTGGGCTACTTGGAAAAGGAGTTGGAAACTTATGGACTTGAAAATGGAATGGAGAAATAGCAAGTATAAGGACTCGATAATAAGGAATATGGGATATAAATCAAAAGATGTTCGATATTGGAAATACCGTCTGAAAGCTATTGATTTAAATGATGTAAGTGCTTGGGATTGGCAATGGTATTTTACATTGGCCGCAAATAATATGTTGGCAATATGTCCTGAGTATAACTTAACGAGTAATATCGGATTTGGAGAAGGTGCGACCCATACTTCACAAAATAGAATTCCTAATATGTTTCTGTCGCATCAAGACATATCATTTCCTCTTAGACATCCCCAGTATGTTGTGCCTTATCAGCCATTTGAAAAAGCTTTTTATCATTCAAATAACACTTTATATAATAGAATTAAACAGCTTTTCCCTTTCGCTTTTAAAAATATGATAAAAAAATTATTAAGGAAATAATATATGAAACTGCAACTTAAAACAGAAAATGGAACATACAGATATAAGTTTATACCTATATATCAAGGGATAAAACGCATTGATAAGTCAATCGCCCAAGAAAATTTGGAAATATTAAAGGATGTATGTGATAATGCTAACCTCAGATTTATTCTTTTTTATGGAACATTACTTGGGGCTGTAAGAGAGCATGATTTTATAACGCATGACGAAGATATAGATGTCCTAATGTATAAATCAGATATGAAAAAATTCCTTACTCTATTATTTACACTAAGAGATAGAGGATTTGAACTAGCAAGATATGAGAGTAGGGGATTTCTTTCAATCATTAGGAAAGGTGAGTATATTGATGTCTATTTTTATGAAGAATATACTAAAGATGCCAATTTATGGTATTGCTGCCAAGATGTTTGTAAAAAAGAATTTGTATTTGACCTTATTCCATATAATTTTCTTGAAAAAGAATATTACATTCCACGTAATTATATTCAATACTTAGAATATTATTTCGGTTTGAATTGGCAAACTCCAATACAGATATTTGATTATAATAAATCTAGAATATCTATTATTAAAGAATATACTATTCAATATATAAAAGCGTTATTGCCTGAAAAAATTGTCACGAAATTTCAGGAGAAAGGCGATAAAAAAAGACTGACTATTTGGATAAATAAAATTTATCACAAATAGTTTACTGAATCTACTTTAAAAAAGTTGATTCAATATATTTTTACACAATAATTTTTAGGACGTTTTTGCATAGTTCTACAAGATATCACAAAATGAATATATAAACAGTATTTCACACTGTGATTAAAGTTTAAAGCCAAATATCTTATAAAAAAATTTTGTACAAATCATCAATTTGTTAGAATAGACCTTATTTTCTCGACAAGCTCTGACATCCTCTTTAATAAGAATTAATCTACTATGAAGATTTCGATTACTAGTTCCACCCGTTCTCATCGTAACAAAGTCTTTGGATAGGTATTTACCTTTAATCCTATGCCTATAGAAAAGCCGTACCATCATCTCAAAGTCCGAACCTATTTTGTAGTCTGTTCGATAATAACCATACTTATCATATACTTCACGCCGAACATAGAATGACGGATGGGCTGGCATAAAGCCAAAGCGAAGCCAAAAAGGCCTAAATAAGCGGGAGGAATAATAACGCGTTATCTTTTCAGGACTACCATCATGGATAAAATGGATATCCCCATAGACTGCATCGACTTTGGCATCCAAAAATGCTGGGATAAAGTTGGCAACAACGTCATCTGATGTATAATAATCATCTGAATTCAGAATACCTATTACATCTCCTGTTGCCATCCGTATACCCTTATTCATAGCATCATAAATACCTAAATCCTTTTCGGATATCCACTTCAATCTCCCTAAGAATTTAGGCTCAAATTCCTCGATAATACCTTGTGTACCATCAGTCGACCCTCCATCGATAATAAGATACTCGATATCTTCATAGGTCTGATGGAGCACTGATTGCATGGTGTCTGCTATTGTGCTTGCGCTATTGTAAGTAACTGTAATAACTGAGACCGTCATTCGTATTCTTCCTTTATAGATAAAACAAAAAATTGCGATTATTATTGCATTATCATGCAATATTTCTTGTAATCTCTAGTTTAATATTAAAAAGTAAAAAATGATAACTGATAATATGTCTTTCAATATTCTATTGATTCTGGGGGCTCTTTTCATCAGCATGATCTGCGGATTCCTTGCTATTCCCGGTATTTTGGATTATTGTAAAGAAAAAAACTTATATGACATTCCTAATTTACGCAAGGTACATAAATCACCGATACCTCGCTTGGGAGGGCTGTCGTTTATGCCCAGTATGCTGATTGCTTTCATCATTGCCATATTTGTTCTTGATAAGCAAGGCAAAGGGCCCAACCTTCAAATCAGTCTTTGGTCTCTCTATTTTCTAGTAAGTCTTCTTATCATTTATTTTACAGGAATCATTGATGATCTTATAGGCTTGAATGCCAATATTAAATTTACCATTCAGATTATTGCAGCAACAATACTTCCTTTTTCAGGACTTTATATCAATAATTTCTATGGATTGTTCGGACTTTATGAGATTCCCTTTTGGATAGGAACTCCCATAACCATCTTTGTCATTGTTTTCGTTTGCAATGCCATGAATCTTATTGATGGTATTGATGGCCTTTGTGCAAGTCTTTCAGAATTTGCTTTAGCCGGATTTCTTTATATTTTTTATGAAGAGGGACTTTACATTTATTGTATCCTGATAGGTGGACTTATGGGGGTGCTGATACCCTATCTATATTATAATATGCTGGGAAAACCAGAAAACAACCGCAAAATATTCATGGGGGATTCAGGCAGCCTTACCTTAGGGTTCTTCCTCGGATTTCTTTTTGTAAAATGCGCAATGAACAATCCCCATGTGATGAAGTTTTCCAACGACCGCATCATGCTTGCTTATAGCCTATTGACCATACCCGTTTTTGATGTTGTCCGGGTGATATTCCATCGTTTACGCAATCATAAGCCCTTATTTGATGCTGACAAAAACCATATACATCATAAATTGATGAGGGCCGGGTATTCTCAGCATCAAGCGCTCATTTTCATTATGGTATTAGCTTTTTTTATAATAGTACTCAATTGCTTAATTTTCAATTATGTAGGTATTATGTGGCTAATACTTATTGACATCGCTTTTTATACTATTTTCCAAATTCTACTTACCCGATATATTATTCGGAAAGAGAAGAAAGCAATAGTATAAAATGGAGGCTTCTTGCTAGAATTTTGTGAAATAAAGCCTGAAGGTGGAATTGCTCAATATCATCTTGCTGCTGCTCAATTTCTCGATCTTGAAGGTTTCTATGAGGGCATTCATGCCATAAGGCTTGAGAACAGCAGCATCTGTAAGGGCTTCATCTCCATTCTCACGATCAAAGCGATAGGGCTCTGAAAGGATTAGACTATCTGCTGAATGTGAGAAACGCACTAGATATGCGGCATTAACATCGTCTTTATCTGAGAATTCAAGCAACTTTGCCTGAAAGGCCCAAAACAGCCTTTTCTGCGACAGATTATTAACGCTACCTGTGGAGATAGAATCTATCTGTTCCAGATGCCAATAGCCATCAAGTTTTCCATTGCCGCTTGTCTCCAAGTCACAAGCCGTTAAAAGCAAGGTAAAAAGCAGTAAACAACCGCCTAAAAGGTTATCTTTTATCTTGTAATTCATCATCTTTTACAAATTAAATATTCCCGACTTTGATATCGTAAGTTGAAATCCATAATTATTGCCAAGTATATGCCCAAAATCCATACCATAAGCTCCCTTCACTTGCCAATTGTGCTTGAACTGGTAAGCCGTCTCCACCATGAAACTCACGTTGTGATGTTTCTTGGTATAAGGACTTGCGTAAGTGCCCAAACCTTCCTGATAAGTGGCGAGTACCCGATAGCTTAAGTTTTCCGTCGGATTGCCATCAAAGCCCAAATGAAAGGCCATAAAACGGTTGTCCTGCACTTCTATCTTTCCATCATTATTATAAATAGGTGAACGATAAAGAGGATTCCCCATTACTTGTCCCCAATGTTGCCATCCCACATAGATGTAATGATTATAGAAATCATCATTCCCTCCGATATGGTCAGATATCGTCGAAGTATGGTCATGATAGATAGGACCGCTCTGATATTCGGTATATAGGTACTCAAAAACGATGTCTTTCAGCCATCGGCTATACTTGAAGTTAAACTCAGCACCCAACATCCAGTCCTTGAAATCATAGAGCAGATAGCGGTGTTTCTCCTTGCTCTGCCAGTTTTCACCAGAGCCATAGCCGTCATAATCCAACTGCAACATGGAGGAGTGGTCCTCAAAGAACTTGTCAGCATAAATACCAAAACGCCAAGTGTCGGCATCATAGTTGATGCGCAATAACCAACTGCCCAACTGGTCGCCTTCCACATTCTGATAAGTAGTTTCTGTAGGGTCAGAACCTCCTGGCATAAAGGCGTGCCAGAAGTCTCGAATGCCCGTTCCGCCTTTAATTACGGACACTGTTCCATCCTCTTGTGGAGAATAAGAAGTACCGCCGAAAATCGTAGCCATCTCCAATCCCATTTCTATCGAAAATGGCATAAAGCGGTCTGGATTGCCTATCATCAGATAGCCAGCCTTAGAGTGATAGAGGATATCATCAGCATAACGATGCTTGTAATCCGTAAAATCATGCTGCCACTTATCATCCGTCATCTTGCCAAAAGACACATGTCCTTTCATGTGCAGCCATCCGCCAAATATCGGCAAAGTCCAATATTCAGGGAGTGCAAGCCTCACTTGCGGCACGGGTCTTGCGTTGATGCCCAACGTCTGAGAACCACTACTAAGGGCATTATTCTTCAATTCCATCGGATATTGCTTGCTTCCCACTGACAAAACACCATGCAGCCAGCGCAATTCCACAAAGGCCTGTTGCACAATCGGCACGCTTGTGTAATGATAAGCAGCCGCAACATCAAGCCCATAACCGATTCCCCATCGCCTTGCAGAGTCGGTACTCAACGGACGGATGATGCTTCCACGGATATAACCATTGTTTTTTTCCAAGGAACTAAGCCCATATTTATTGGCATTCAACCATAATGGAGTCTTCTCACTTGAAGAAGAGCCTTGCAATTCAATATTATATTGCAGGTTCCTTCCCAAATTCAGTTTACCAGATTCAGCCCCATCTTGCCACGCATATTGCGCATTTGCGTTCGTCAAAGCCAACAAAAAAGCCGATAAGATAAATATCTTCTTCATTTTTTACCTTTTATATAATGTATAACGAAGAATAAGAATGATTATTTTAAACGTTTAGGGAAAATCCCCTTTAAAGTAGGGAAAATCCTTTTTAAACCTGAAAAAATCTTTGTTTCTTTGCACCAGATAAAATAAAAAACAACGATTTTAATACATACAAATATGAAAAAGTTTATAATAGCCTTAACCGCACTGCTGACAATGACCCTGTCAGTGAGCGCAATGAGTTACGAGCAGGCACGCGAACAAGCTCTTTTCCTTACGGATAAGATGGCTTATGAGCTGAATCTGACTGATGACCAATATGAGGCTGCTTATGAAATCAACCTCGATTACTTGATGGGCATCAACGATTACAACGATTTATATGGCAACTATTGGACACAACGCAACCTCGATTTGAGTTACATTTTGTTCGATTGGCAATATAATGCCTACTGTGCTGCCAACTACTTCTATCGCCCGCTTTATTGGGATGGAGGATACTGGCACTTCGGTATTTACGCGCGTTATCCACATCGCGACTACTTCTATTTCGGACGTCCTGACTTCATTTGGGGCTATCGTGGCGACCATAGTTGGTATCACAATGGTGGACGCAGCTGGTATTGCGGACGCGACTTTGGTGGCTCTATGCGGAATGGAAACCGCGGAGGAGGCATGCGCGACGGGTTCAATCGTGGTGATTATGGGCAAGGTACACGCGTCTTTGGCGGCCGTAGCGGAGCGCAATCACGTTCTATGGATGGAGGTTACAACTCTAACAGGTCATTTGGGGGACGCAGTTATGGCACTATGAGCCAAAGCAATACTCGCTCATTTGGTGGCCGCAGTTACGACAACAACGGCATGCGCAGTTCTACACGTACAACTGTTGACCGTGGAAGTTTCGGCTCTTTCGGTGGACGCAGCAATTCCGGCAGCAACTATTCGCCAAGCAGAAGCACCGCTCCAACACGTTCTTTCACTCCTGACAACAGTTCCCGACAGTCTTCACCTTCACGCTCTTACAGTGCACCATCACGTAGTGGCAGCAGTTCATTCGGTGGAAGCTCATTCGGAGGCAGTTCCTTTGGCGGCACACGCTCAAGTGGTTCCTTCGGTGGTGGTAGTTCGAGCGGCTCCTTTGGAGGTGGACGCTCAGGCGGTTCAGCCGGTGGTGGCTTCTCTGGTGGCGGTCATTTCGGTGGTGGACACAGATAAAAGATATGAATGGGTGTAAAATATAATTATCGAATCAATAGGTTTTTAAGGAAATAAAAAGTGTTTTTCTTTCAGAGATAACAGATTAGAGAGTTATTAATATAATAGTGGAAAGAGGGCTTCCGTGATGGAAGTTCTCTTTTTTTTCATAATATCAGGATGCGCACTTCGGCATTGCTCATCCTCAAGATTTCATTCATCGGCTTGTTGAAATACACGCTTTGAATGGCCTTGTTGATGATGCCATGCCCTACCGCAAACACAGTTTGGTCGGGGAAAGTTACCTTCAACCATGTGATAAAGTTATGGGCACGCGATTTCATTTTCTCCAAAGACTCGACATTATCCGGCCATTCCCTGTCCTTCAAGTCAGGGATATATTGTCCCGTAAAGTCTCCCCAGTCCCTTTCCCGTAGCAAAGGAGTGGTCACAACGTCCTTTCCATGGGGCTTTGCGATAATCTTACAGGTGTCAAAAGAACGCTTCAAGTCACTAGAAACAAAGGCATCTATCTTCGCTCCGAGCATCTTATCCCTCAGTTCTTCAGCCTGTTTAATGCCCTTGGCATTGAGCTTTCCGGGGGTCTGACCTTGCATTATTTGATTGGCATTGTCTTCCGTTTCGCCGTGGCGAACAAGATATAGTGTTGTCATAAGTTATTTCTTTTTTGCGCACAAAAGTACAAAAAATATTGCATTTATGAAGGATTGTTTGTATTTTTGCACGATAAAACAGAAAAAACATGAAAGTTTTACAGAGTTCCATCTTTCGCGCTTTATGCGCAATCATTGTAGGCGCGCTGCTCATTGAGTATCGCGAAGACACTGTGACATGGCTGGCCATTGCCATAGGTGCCCTGTTTTTCATCTCGGGAGTTATCTCTATAGTCATCTATTACAGTGCCCGCAAGCATAAAAGTGACGTTGAAGTCCATGATGCCGAGGGCAATCTGATTACCGAAGAGAGTCCAGCCTTCCCTATCGTAGGGCTTGGAAGCCTGATTCTCGGTGTCATTCTGGCCTTCATGCCGGCAACGTTCATCGTGGGCATGATGTATATCTTGGCGGCTATCCTTGTGCTTGGTGCCATCAGTCAATACGTTAACCTCGCCCTTGCGCGCAAGTTCTGCCATGTCGGATGGTTCTTCTGGCTTGCTCCGACAGTGATTTTGTTGGCAGCCATCTTCATCATGGTAAAGCCTATGCAAGCACTCTCCGACTCTCTTTTCTTCATCGGATGGTGTATGCTTGTTTATGGTGTGGTGGAATGCATGAATGCTTTGAAGATACACAACGAGCGCAAAAGGTATGAGAAAGCTCAAGCTGCAATGCAGGCAGAACAACAGAAACAAGTCGACGCAACGGCTGCTGAGAGCGAGAGCGTAAAGAAAGACGAGACAGAAACTGACGATACTTATTATTCAGAATAAGTCATCAAGCTCCTTGAAGTCACCTTTCCCTTTCTGAAAGGCCTTTCTGCAAAGGCTGAAAGGTTGCTGAATCCACGATATTCAGCTGCTTTTGTGATGCTAAAAGATTTGTCCCCACGATTTAAAAAGTTATGGGGACATTTTGTCCGGACCGTTCGGACAAACTGTCCGGATGATTGGGACAAACTGTCCGAACGGCTCGGACAAACCTGAAAAGCCATCTTTTACGATTCCGATTATCAACGGCTCTTATCCTAAAGACCGTCCTAAGCCTTATAATTCTTGAAGATTACGTTCATCGTAGTGCCTTTTCCTTCCTGTGAAAAGACACGAATGGAGGCGCCAAACCTTTCTAATATCGACTTAGCAAGCGCCAATCCTATCCCATTCCCCTTAATCTTTCCCGTGTTCTCCGCACGATAGAAAGGCTCGAAAATATGGGCAATATCCGATTTGGGAATGCCTATTCCCTTATCTT
Organism: Prevotella sp.; assembly: GCA_022641735.1. Lineage (GTDB taxonomy): Bacteria > Bacteroidota > Bacteroidia > Bacteroidales > Bacteroidaceae > Prevotella. The sequence goes on from JALCDQ010000001.1 coordinate 276,939, forward strand.
CTATTTGCAGAAGACCATGATTGATGTTGATGACGACAGGGCTGTCAGAGTATTTACGGGCATTGCTCACAAGGTTTTTGATAGCAATATGCAAGAGTCCCTCATCGGCAGAAACACTGAAATCATTGACGACATTTATCACCAAATCCCCTTCCGACAAGCGATGGATGAATTCAGAAAGGCAAATCTCGTCCAAATTATCCTTTTGCAACTTGCCTGAACGTGTATGAGAGAATTGCAACAACTCGCGCATGACATGGATAATGCGGTTGGTTTCACCAGAAATGCGTTGCAGTGAGTTCTTGTATTCCTCATTGCTACGGTCGCGCATCAATGCCACTTCGCACTCTCCTTGTATGGCTGTAAGGGGATTATTGATTTCATGCGAGGCATTATTGACAAACATCTTTTCGGTCTGATAATCCTTATCAATGCGGTCAAGCATACGCATGGCATAAAGGCGACTGATGAGATAGAGGATGGAAGCCGACAGCAAGACCAAGATAAAGATAGCCCATCCGAGCACGCTTCCTATCTCTTTAACGTAAGGATTACAACTAAGTACGACGACGGCAAACGTTCCCGTATTGTCATAATAAATGAAAGAAGAGCCGACCTCCTTGCCTTTTTCGAAATCAACGGTATTACCACTGAACAGACTCTTTATCTGTTTAGCATTCAGATAGATAGACAACTGTTTCTCGGCAGCCTTTTTGTCGGCTAAATTGATAAACAATTCATTCGAGGTAGGGATAGAGTTTTTGCGGCGCAAAACCACATCCTGATAGGTCTCAGAATCCACTTCATCCACCGAGAACTTTGCTTCCGCCACCGCATGAGCCTTTTCTTCCAAATACTTAAAATACAGATTTTGCGTGTAACCCGAAGAGAAGAAATAGAAAACGACCGCTGCTATCAGTATCAGCCCTATCGTAATCAATGAATAAATGATGGATATTTTCCTGCTTGCCTTCATCTTTCTTGAGCGTTATTCTTCTTCAGGGCGCAAGCAATAGCCCGTCCCTACAACCGTATGAATGAGTTTTTGCTTGAAATCATCATCTATCTTGCTGCGAAGATACCGTACATAGACGTCCACGATATTAGTGTTGGTGTCGAAATCCTTGTTCCATACGTCCTTCAAAAGTTGACGACGGGAAAGTATCTCACCATGATGCTCCATCATATATTCCAATAACCGGTATTCCTTAATGCTCAAATCAACCTCATAATCACCACGGATAGCCTTATGGGAAGACGAATCCAAATGCAAATCCCCACAAGCAAGTGTGCGGTTAGACTTCGTTGCATCCGAGCGTCGGAGCATCGCCTGAATGCGCGCAAGGAGTTCCATGAATCGGAAAGGCTTCACGATATAGTCATCAGCCCCTACATGCAAGCCCATCACAATATCATCGGTAGTATCCAAAGCCGTCAACATCAGTACCGGTATCTCATAGCCGAAGTGCTCGCGAATCTTCTCACATACCTCAAGACCCGTCATTCCCGGCATGCGGATATCAAGCATCACGAGGTCAAAATGTTCTCCGCCTTCAAGCATTTTCCATGCATCGAGCCCATTATTGACCACTGTGACATCGTATTTGAAATCAGAAAGTCCACGACTAACGAAGTCGGAGATGTTCTCTTCATCCTCTGCCATCAAGATTCTTTTATTCATATAGCCTCATCTATGTTCATTGTCTTCGCTTTGGGCAAAGATAAACAATTTGCCTTTATCTTCAAAACAAATTATTGGTTATTTTGCGTTGAGAAGGAAGAATCCTGTCCTCCACCCAAACTGCGATAAACATCCACCATGCTGGAGAGCTGCTGCTCTTTGGCTTCCAACAGTTCCATCTTGGCATCCAAAGCGTCACGCTCATCCATCAGAACGTCGAGATACGTGCAACGGCTATTCATATACAGTTGTCGGGCGATACCTATCGAATGGTCAAGTTTATTGGACTCCTCTTCTTTCAGCTGGTAATATTGGTCAAGATTCTTAATCTTTGACATCAAAGTACACACCTCGGAATAAGCCGTAAGCAGCGTTTTATCATATTCATAAAGAGCCTCAACCTGTTGAGCATCAGCCGTTTGGAAGTTGGCTTGAATGGCTTTCTTGTTGATTAAAGGACCTGCAAGCCCCCCAAGAACGCTGAAAGCCAATGACTTTGGCAATCGGGTGAGATATGCGGGATTGAAGGCATCCAAGCCAAGCGATGCTGAGATATTGAGCGAAGGCAAGAATTCCTTGCGTGCGGCATCAACATTCCATTTCGCAGCAGCCAATTCATGCTCAGCCTGACGAATGTCCGCACGATTGGTAAGCAGTTCTGATGGGATGCCGGTCATGACCTTTTGGAGATTTGTAGATAAGAACGACGACTTGTCACGTTGAATATTTGCAGGATAACGGCCCAGCAACAAGTTAAGATTATTCTCTGTTTCAGTCATCTCCTGCCGCAAAGTGTATTCCTCAGAACGGGCTTTAGCCAGTTCCGCCTCAAACTTCTCTACGGCTAATTCCGTGTCGGTATCCGCACTTTTCTGTATCTTGGCTATCTCCACAGCCTTCTTCTGCAAGTCAATATACTGATGTATCAAGTCCAATTTGTTGTCGAGAGCCAGCAGATGATAATAGTTTTCAGCCACTTGTGCAATGAGAGAAGACAACACGGCATTGCGTCCTTCAACTGTGGCAAGGTAATGTTCCACTGCTGCCCGTTTGCTTGAGCTCAACTTATGCCATAAGTCTACCTCCCAATCTGCATTCGCGCCAAGCTGATAATCCATCAACGGGTCGGGCATTTCCTTACCCGGCTTTATCTCAGTGGTGGCATTTCCAGCTCCTTCACTGGTGTAACGGCCTGCCTTTGAAACACCTACACTGCCTCCGGCAGAGACTGAAGGCATCATCAATCCCTCTTGATAAAGCACGTTGCTCTTTGCCATTGCTATCTGCTGAAGCGTTATCCGAAGGTCCTGATTGTTAGCCAATGCGGTATCAATAAGTGCCGCAAGAGCGGGGTCCGTAAAGAACTGCTTCCATGGAGTGACGGTTGCATGCCCGCCAACAACACTATCTTGCTGAAACTGCGATGGCATCTGCATTTTCACACGGTCAGTCATTTGGGTCATCTGAGGCGTTTTGCAACTTGCCAAAACGAACACCGAGACACCTATTATATATGGTATATATCTACTTTTCATCTTTCTTATACTTTAAATCCTTCTTTTCTGTCAGTGGCTTATCTCGTTGATACTTGACCATTTTCACTTTCTCAGCCATCGTTCCGAAGATATAATAGAGGCCAGGAATCAGTATCAAGCCGAAGAAAGTGCCGAACAACATACCTCCCACAGCGGCATTTCCGATGGTACGATTGCCAATGGCACCGGCTCCAGTGGCTACCACCAGTGGCAGAAGTCCTGCTATAAAGGCGAATGATGTCATCAAGATTGGACGGAATCGGGCTATTGCGCCCTCTATTGCCGCTTGCCGGATATTCATCCCTAAGTTCCTGCGCTGCACCGAATATTCCACCATCAACACGGCATTCTTACCCAACAGACCTATCAACATGACCATTGCCACCTGCGCGTAAATATTGTTCTCCAATCCCATCAACTTCAAGAAGATGAACGCACCACAAATACCTGCCGGCAAATAGGTGATTATCGGCAAAGGCAAAAGGAAATTCTCATACTGCGCAGAAAGGATAAGATAGACGAAAATCAAGCAAACAAGGAATATCAAAATTGCCTGATTACCCTGATCGACCTCATCTTTCGAGATGCCTGCCCAATCATATCCGAATCCATGTGGCAAGTTTTTCTCGGCCACTTGTTCAATGGCTTTGATGGCTTGACCACTACTATATCCTGGAGCTGGTGATCCTGTCACCTCTGCAGAATTATAAAGATTATGGCGAGTAATCTCACTCATGCCATAAACCTTTTGCAGTTGCATGAAATCGGAATAAGGCACCATATCCCCTTTATCATTCTTTACGGTCAGTCCCAACAGACTTTCAGGGAATGCACGATATTGCGGACTTGCCTGTACGATGACCTTATAGGGCTTACCGAAACGGATAAAGCCTGTCTCATAATCAGAACCTATCATCGTCGAAAGGTTATCCATGGCCGAACCAATGGTCACGCCCTTCTGTTCCGCTATGTCATTATTCAAGCGCAACATATATTGCGGGTAGCTTGCAGAATAGAATGTGAAGGCAGAACCTATTTCCGGACATTTATTCAAAGCCTTGACAAAGTCCTTGCTCACTTTCTCCATCTGGTGATAATCATTGTTTCCGGTCTTATCAAGCAAGCGGAGTTCGAATCCTGAAGCAGCTCCATAACCTGGTATCGAAGGCGGTTGAAAGAATTCAATGTCGGCATCGGCTATCGTCTGACACTTCTTTTCCAAGTCGTCAATCATCTCTTTAGCAGAGTGTTTACGATCTTTCCATGGCTTCAAGTTAATCAGACATGAGCCCGAATTGGCACTTGTTCCTTCGGAAAGAATCTCATAACCGGCAAGAGAAGACACGCTCTCTACCCCATCCTCTTTCTCAGCGATATTAAGTAACTCATGTGCCACCTTATTCGTACGCTCTATCGTGGAGCCCGGAGGCGTCTCAATGACTGCGTATATCATGCCTTGGTCTTCCTCTGGAATAAAACCTGAAGGGACTGTATTATTGACAAAGAAGGCTATCGCACAGAGAATAAGAAGCAAAGGCAATGTGACAAGTTTGCTGGAAACCGTACGTTCCAACACCTTGCGATAACCTCCGATACTCTTATTAAAACCTGAATTGAACTTATCAAGCAACCTATGAAGCCATGATTTCTTCACGTGGTTCTCTTGCTCCTTGGTCAATATCAAGGCACACAGTGCCGGAGTGAGCGTCAGAGCCACAAAACCGGAAAGGATAATACTCGATGCCATGGTAATGGAGAACTGCCGATAGAACATTCCTTCAGGTCCTCCCATGAACGCGACAGGGATAAATACAGCCGCCATGACAAGTGTGATGGCGACAATAGCACCGCTGATTTCCTTCATGGCAGCCTGCGTAGCCTCTAGTGGCGGTAAGTGTTCATCGGTCATCTTCACATTCACAGCCTCGATTACAACGATTGCGTTATCTACAACAATACCGATAGCCATGACAAGGGCAAAGAGAGAAATCATGTTAAGGGTGATTCCAAACGCCAGCATCACTGCCAAACTGCCGATTAGCGATACAGGGACAGCCAGGCAGGGAATGATGGATGAGCGCCAATCTCCTAAGAAGATGAACACGACAATGCCCACGAGGAAGAAAGCCTCAATAAGTGTATGAACGACTTTATTTATGGATGCATCAAGAAAACGGCTGATATCATAACTCACTTCATAGTGCATTCCTTTCGGCATATCTTTCTGAAGCTGGGTCATCGTTTTCTTCACGTTTTGTATAACATCACGGGCATTGGAACCATAAGCCTGTTTCAGCGTGATAGCGGCTGATGGATGGCCATTCAAAGTGGAATAAATATCATACATCTCACTGCCGAAATCAATGTCGGCAACGTCTTTCAAACGGACAAACTGCCCGTTTACATTAGACTTTAAGATAATATTGCCATATTCCTCAGGGGTTGTATAGCGGCCAGGATACTTCAATACATACTCAAAACTTTCAGGACGCTTGCCTGAACTCTCACCTAATTTACCCGGAGAAGCTTCTATGCTCTGCTCTTCCAACGCCTGATTGACATCTTCAGCTGAAAGATTATAAGCAGTAAGTTTATCCGGTTTGAGCCATACACGCATGGCATAGTTACGCGTACCCAGAATATCCAAGTCGCCCACGCCATCTACACGCTGCAATTCCGGTGATATATTGATATCCGCATAGTTGAATAAGAACTTCTGATCGGCTTTCGGATCATCGCTGTAAAGGTTTATATACATGAGGATATTCGGCTCTTCACGCGATATCTTCACACCCTCACGCACCACTGCAGCCGGCAATTTGTTGGTGGCTGCTGACACTCTGTTCTGCACATTGATAGCATCCACATTAGGGTCAGTTCCCAATTTGAACACCACATTGATTTCTCCTTCACCGTCATTACCGGCATCCGACTCGATATACTTCATTCCCGGGACACCATTGAGCGCCTGTTCCAAAGGTATAACGACAGATTTTATCAGCAATTCATTGTTTGCGCCCGGATAATTAGCTACCACATTCACCTTTGGAGGAGAGATGGATGGGTATTGAGTAATCGGCAAACTGAAGAGTGACAATATGCCAATAAACACGATAACAAGAGAGACGACGATGGAAAGAACCGGTCGACGGATAAACATCTTGAACATAATCAGTTGGCATTAAGTTTTACAGACTGAAGGGCCTTTGATGGATTCTCATAGCGGAAAGAAACTCTTTCCCCGTCATTTACCTTATCTACCCCATCAATCAGGAATTTATCGCTCTGTGATAAGCCACTCGAAACGATATAGACATTCTGCTTATCAAAGGCCACTTTGATGGGACGGGCATGCACATAACCGCGCGCATCGACCACAAATACATATTTTTGGTCCTGCACTTCATAAGTGGCTTGCTGAGGAATAACCATTGCATTCCTCACTGGAATATTCATTCTGACCGTTCCGGTCTCGCCATTTCGCAGGATATTACCCGCATTGAAGAACTTCGCCCGAAAAGCTATATTGCCCGTACTATTGTCAAACTCGCCCTCAACATTCTGCAGATAGCCCTGTGCACCGAAGTTGGTTCCATTGGCCAAAATCAATGTCAGCGGGAGCTTATTCCGTTCAGCGGCATGCTGTTGATAATCCAAATACTCAGATTCAGACACGTTAAAATAGACATACATATTGCTATTGTCAGAAAGACTAGAAAGCAAGTCGCCCTCTTGAATCATGCTTCCTTTCTTATTGGGGATTCTGCCGATGATGCCGGAGAAGGGTGCACGCACGATGGAGAGCTGCTTATGAAGTCGGGCAAGATGATAATCTGCCATCGCCGAATTCAACTTTGCCACCGCCATTTTGCGTGCATTCTTAGATACAATATTGTTGGAAGCCAGCGTGGAAGTATTTTGCAAGTCGATGCGGGCTTGCTCTGCTTCTGCTTTCGACTTCTCCAGCTCCTCTTGAGTACCCATTACGGCAATGCGGAAAAGGGGTTGCCCGGCCTTCACCATCTGTCCTTCATCCACATAAATATCCTCCAAGATGCCCCCTTGTTGGGCTCTTAGCTCGATATTCTTCTGCGATTGAATATTGCCGACATAATCTTTTGAGACAGAGACATCTGTCACTTCGGGAGTCGTTACTGTGTAAACCGTTGAAACTTTGTTATCCTTTGCTGATTTACAACTTGTTGCCATGACCATAATACCCACAGCAAACACAAGCATTTGCTTATTCATATTTTCTCGAGATAAATAAATTTTGCCTGCAAAGGTACAGTTTTCGAGAAGATACGAACAACAAAAGCAATTAGAAGACTTTCAGATGAGATTAATTTTTTCTAATCTTTCAGACTCCTCTTTACCCTCGTTTTGAGTGCAAAACGAGGTATTAAGTGACAGAAAAAACAAATAAATGCACCCTTAAAAACTGTCCCCATGATTTTAGAAAGCCATGGGGACATTTTGTCCGGACCGTTCGGACAAACTGTCCGGATGATTGGGACAAACTGTCCGAACGGCCCGGACAAACCTGGAAAGCCGTCTTTTACATTCTGATGTTTTATTTTTCAGGAGGGACGATGCCTTCGATGTATTTGCAAAGGATGGCAATGCCCTTCGCATTCTCTCCTCCTTGCGGAATAATGAGGTCAGCATAACGCTTGGTAGGCTCGATGAACTGCTCGTGCATAGGCTTCAAAACGGAGAGATAACGGTTGACAACCATGGAGACGGTACGCCCTCTATCGATGGTATCGCGCTGTATATTGCGGATAAGACGCTCGTCAGAATCACAATCCACGAATATCTTCAAATCCATCATGTCACGCAGTTTCTTGTTGATAAGGGTCATGATGCCCTCGATGATGATGACCGGTTTCGGCTCTACATGGATGGTTTCGGGGAGTCGGTTGCTGAGAATATAAGAATAGGTAGGCTGCTCGATGGGGTTGCCCAATCGCAATTCGTTGATTTGCTTGATAAGCAACTTCCAGTCGAAAGCGTCCGGATGGTCGAAATTGATGGCCTTCCGCTCCTCGTCAGTGAGGTCGGTTGTGTCGTTATAATAGGAATCCAAGGGCACAACTGCTACATAATGAGGAGGCAGACTCTTGACGATTTTCTGCACAACAGTGGTCTTCCCTGACCCTGTTCCGCCTGCTATACCTATGATAGTGATATGGTCTTCTGTATCATTCATTATTTTATGTCATTTAAAAGATTTCTTCAAACATCGGGCGATATATCTCCGCCTTTTGCTCCAAACGCATGGGATAGGCCCTCGAACTGCTTGGTTGTCGATAAAGGCGCAACTTCCGGTCCTCAAAAGAAAACTCCACATAAGAGCCCATCAATGGCGTTTCATGGATACCGAAATGGTCGGAGAAAACCTGGGTAGCTAATTGTCCAGCCGTAAGCACTGCCTTGCAATCAGGCAATGCGCGCAACATAGCGTCAAGGTCGGCAGGCTCCACTATCTCCAAATCTTTATCTGAAGCCGTCCCTTTGGTGCGACGGATGCGCAAGGCGGTATCGAATATGGCGATTCCCTTTTCCCGCATAAAGGCCTGAAGGTCAGCAAGGTGGAAGGTCTTGGCAGCCTCATCCACGAAATGGAGCTTATCCCCAAAGAACAGCAAACCAAAGATGCGCCACATGTCATTCTGATAATTCGGATAATACCACCGCATACTCCAGCGCTTAGGGGCAGGAGGAAACGTGCCGAGCATCAGCAATCGCGCATTTGGAGGCAAAAAAGGCTCAAACGGATGACGTTCCGTTTCCATATCCATCGTTGTTTCCTTAACCATTTATGCCTCCTAATTAAGATTCAAGAAGCTCACTGTTTCTGCTCCTTTACTAAATATACGACAACCGGCAAGTGGTCGGAATAGCCGTCAAGCCACACTCCACCACCAGTAGTACGCTTCGGTGTACCCTTGTAATTGCCTTCCGTCTGGAAGAGATAATCACGCCGGAATATCTGATTTTTCCAGAATTTCAAAGTCGAATAGTTACGTTCACCTTTCTTATTAAGGAGGTTTGGCGTCATCACTATCTGGTCAAAGAGGTTCCAAGAGCCTTGATAAGACAAGGTGCCGGTGCCCTCTTTCGTCAATACATTATACCAAGGGTTATACATATCGCCAGGTCCCACCATGTCAACTTCCTCCTTGGCGCTCAATGCCTCATGCATACTCTTATCGGTAGGGTCATCATTCATATCACCCATCACAAAGATTTTGCACTCGGGATTCTGCCTTAAGAGGCTGTCTTTCAAGGCTTTCACCTGTCGACCACCGGACTCCCGATAGAAAGAACCACTGAAACGACTGGGCAAATGGCACACTATCACCTTCACATCCTCACCTGCCAACGTGCCGGAAACCGTCAGGAAACCTCTCGTTTTGAAGGCGCTGTCCTTGGCTAACTCCTGTACATAAGGATAAAGATGCACATCCTTCACCGTAAAAAGCGAAGGATTGTAAATCAAGGCACAATCAATGCCACGACGGTCAGGACCTTCGATATGGCAAAACTTAAATCCACGGGCTTTCAAAGACTCTTGATTGCAAAGGTCGGTGAGCACTTTGTCATTCTCCACCTCACTCATTCCGATAAAGGCGCAGCCAACATTTGGCAGCACATCCGTGCCCATATCCGCGAGCACCTTTGCCATATTGTGGAGTTTATGGGAGTATTTGAAACCGTCCCAATGGTAGCTTCCATTAGGCAGAAAATCATAATCATTCTTGCCAACATCATGACAAGTGTCGAATAAATTCTCTTGATTGTAGAACCCAACGGCATATACCGAAAACTTCTTTTGAGCTGATGCCGAGAGACAAACCATTGTCAGCAAGGCTAAAAGTAACAAATGTTTCTTCATTGAATTTTGATTTTATGGTGCAAATATCGGAATTAATTCCGAATAAATAGAATATTTCATGAAAATTTAATCAAAAATCCTTTCGTTTTTAAAATTTATTTTGTTACTTTGCACCATAAATATAATTTTTATAAAAATAATACATCAACTATGCAAAACAAGCTGAAATTAGCAGTGATAGTTTTTTTCTATTCACCTTTGGCTTTTGCCCAGAACACTCAAACTGAGGGACAGGCAGCCAAACAGATGGATGAAACGGCTTTCACATTCACTGAAGCACAGCTGGGAGAAGATGATGACATGTCGCAAAATGTGACAATTCTGAATTCAAACACCAACGTTTATGCTTCAGAAGTGGGATACCTGTTTTCTCCGGTAAGATTCCGTTACCGCGCATTCAACCAGAAGTACAATGGCGTCTATATTAATGGAACGCCCATGAACGACATGGAATCAGGACAATTCCGCTATTCTTTAGTTGGAGGACTCAACCAACAAACCAAGAGTGTAGATTTTTCTCTGCCTTTTGAAAGTAGTAATTTTGCCATGACAGATATGGCCGGAAGCAACAATTATAATTTCCGTGCAGGCTCAATGGCTGCCGGGCATCGTTTCTCTCTGGCTGCTGCTAACCGCAACTACACGCTTCGTGGCATGTATAGTTACGCTTCCGGCTTCAACAGCAAGGGATGGGCTATCGCAGCAAACCTTACTTATCGCTGGGCTAACAAAGGATATGTAGAGGGTACATTCTATAATTCTCTCTCCTACTACTTCGGTGTGCAGAAGAAATGGAACAATGGTCACAGTCTCTCATTCTCTACTTGGGGTAACCCTACAGAACGCTCTACTCAAGGCGCTTCTACAGATGAAGCTTACTGGCTGGCCAATGATTATTACTACAATCCTTATTGGGGCTATCAGAATGGACACAAACGCAACTCTCGCGTAGTGAACGACTTCGCTCCTTCTGCCCTTTTCACATGGGATTGGGACATCAATGACAACACCAAGCTCACCACTACTCTCTTCGGCACTTATAGCATGTATAAGAGTACTAAGTTGAACTATAGCAACTCTGAAAACCCACAACCAGACTATTGGAAGAATCTTCCAAGCAGCTATTATGACGTATGGGGTGGCACGAATGATGATGCCGCTTATGGTCAGTGGAAAGCTTCTTATGACTATTGGACAGGCTCTAAGGCTAATCGCCAAATCAACTGGGACCGCTTGTATTGGGCTAACAAACAGGCTGGACTAAACGGTAATGATGCTCTTTACTTTGTACAGGCTAAGCATAGCGATAATATGATGCTCAACCTGGCCTCTACCTTGAATAAAAACATCGGAAAGAACAAGAACTGGAACTTAGGTTTCGTGCTCGGACAGAACAAAGGCCGCCACTATCAGACAATGGATGACCTGCTCGGTGCAAGCTCCTACCATAATATAAATACGTATGCAGTAGGTCAATATGCCTCTACAAGTGATGCCATTCAATATGACCTGAACACGATGGGACCAAACCGTACCGGCAAGCTCGTTTATGAAGGCGACAAATTCGGTTATGATTATGACCTCATGGTAAGACGTGCTATGGGTTGGACAAGCTATACTGAAGCGCTGAACTTCATGCGTTACACCGTTGCTGCCAAGTTAGGATATGACAATATGTTCCGCAAAGGCCACATGCGCAATGGCATGTTTGCTGACAATTCATTTGGAAAGAGCAAGCATGCAGACTTCGTTTCCGGCGGTTTCAAAGTCAGCACAGTCTTCGCTTTAGCTCCAGCTCACACCGTATCATTAGGCGTTGGCTATGAGCATCGTGCACCTCAAATTAACACAGCTTTTGTTTCTCCGGAAATGAATAACAACTTTGTTGACAATCTTAAGAATGAACGTGTGTTCAGCAGTGAGATTGGTTATCAGTACAATGGCTCTTGGTTGCACCTCAACCTCAGCGGTTTCTATAGCCGTATGACAAATGTAACAGAGTGGCAGAACTTCTTCTTCGATGATGTAAACTCATTCACCTATGTTTCAATGACCAACATCAAGAAACATTACTATGGTGCTGAGCTCGGCATGAAGGTGAAACTCGCATCCTTCCTCGATTTGAAAGCATTAGGTACTATCAGTGATGCCAAATACATCAATAATGCTAACGTCACTTATATGAACTCTACTTCAGCCGTGATGACGCAAGATATCGTAATGAATAAGGATATGCGCGAGGCTGGAACACCGCTTACAGCAGCAAGTGCAGGACTTAGTTTCCATCAGGGTGGATGGTATATCGACCTGAATGCCAACTATTATGACCGCATCTACCTCTCTTATTCGCCAAGCTACCGTTATCAAGGTACACTCACAACCATGAAGAGTGTTGACAATGAAGGCAACTTCATCGTTCCTGACCAAGCAAAAGGCCACGGAGGCTGGATGGTTGATGGAAGCATCGGCAAGAGCATTCGTCTTAGCAAAGGCAGCCTGAACTTCAACCTCATGGTTTCCAATATCCTGAACAATCAGACTATTGTGACCGGTGGATATGAGCAGAGCCGCAGCGACTATACTGTTACTTCTGACGGCACTTACAGCAAAGAGCGTGTTTATAAGTTCAGCAAGAACCCAAAGAAGTATTACGCATTCGGAACTAACGGTATGTTCCAGATTTCTTACAGATTCTAAAGCATAACAAAGTCATGAAAGAATTAAAATATATCATCATAACAACGGCCCTCGTGCTCTTTGCTTCTTGTATGGGCAAAGACTATGCGGAGCCCAATCTTGATCCAGAAGCTTCCCCTTATGGGAATAATGAGATCACGACAGACAGTTTGCTTACGATTAAGCAATTGAAGAACATCGCTCTCTATAAGCAGGTGGTTGCCAACAGTGCCAACAAGGGTGCTGTCAATACCTATGCAGAAATCGATAAAGGATATAAAATCAAGGGTGTCGTCACTGGTAACGATATTCAAGGCAATCTCTATCAAGAGGTTTCTCTGCAGGATTCCACAGGCGCTATCCTCGTTTGTGTTGCTGCAAGCGGCATCTATGGTTATCTCCCTGTAGGACAGGAAGTACTCATCGACTGTAAGGGCCTTATCATTGGTGGATATGGCGCACAAGCAGAATTAGGAGGACTTTATATCAACTCTACTACGGGCGTTAAGTCTGTAGGCCGTATGGATCGCTATACTTGGCAGAAGCATTTCAAACTTATAGGAAGTGCTGATGCATCAAAAGCTGAAGCTTTGAAGACTGACTTTGATTTGAATTCAGCTACAAGTGAAAGCTATCTGGAAGAAAATGCAGGAAAACTGATGACCATCAAGCGAGTAGTATTCCGTGATGCCAATGGCAAGAATGTCTATGCTCCTAATGATGGAAGTGCAGACTTGGTAGCCAATTGCGTAAACCGACAAATCAAACAGTATAACAGTACTACAACAATCAGCAGCAATGAAATCGTTGTCCGCACCAGTACTTATGCTGACTTTGCAAACAATGTACTGCCAGGTGATACCATTAATATTACGGGTATCTTCACCCGCTATCGTGATACATGGCAGATATTGATGCGTACAGCTGATGATATCTCTAAGGCTCAGTTGGCTTACTTCTCTGAACCTTTCGATACTGGTATGGGTGACTTTACCATTGAAAACGTCAAGGCTTTGCCAAGTGGACTCAATCATGTTTGGGCTTGGGCAAGTTCTGCTTATGGAATGAAAGCCTCTGCTTATGTATCAGGCACAAGCTATGAGACCTCATCAAGACTGAAATCTCCTGCTATCAACTTGAGTTCTGCCAAAGCAGCAACATTACATTTCATGCAAGTAGCGAGATACTTCAGCAATGCAGCTACAGAGCTGAAGGTTCAAGTATCTACAGACGGTACCACATGGAAAGACCTTACCATATCAGGATATCCTGACGGAGCGTCTTGGGACTTCCTTGCTACCACAGCAGACCTTAGTGCTTATTGTGGAAAGAAGACCGTATATATCGGCTTCTTATATAACAGTACATCATCAACTGCTGCAACATGGGAAATCAAAAATGTAACAGTAGAATAAAATTAACAATAAAGAAAAAAAACGATATAAATATGAAAAAGATTATTTTATCAATGCTTGCTCTGGCTATGACAGCCATGACATTCACCAGTTGCGAGGATGTTCCTGCTCCTTATAACACCCCGACTGACCCCGGAAATACCCAAGTGGCTCCTACTCCTACAGGTACTGGTACTGTAGCCGATCCTTACAATGTGATGGGCGCAAGAGACTATGTAGCCAAAGGCGGTTCTGCTGATGCTCTTGTATATGTAAAAGGTACTGTGGTAACAGCTGACATCGACACAAAATACGGCAATGCCACCTATTACATCTCTGATAATGGAACCACCTATTATCCTCTTGAGGTTTATCGTGGTTATGGACTCGACTCTCGCAAGTTTACTTCCACCACACAGTTGGCTGAAGGTGACGTTGTAGTTGTTTGTGGAAAGCTCGTCAACTTTAATGGTACTTATGAGTTTACCAGTGGCAGTTACCTTGTAGAGGTTAACGGAAAGAAGATTACAGGCAATGGCTCTGGTACAGTGAACGACCCTTATGATATAGAGAAAGCACTGAGCCTTATCAGCACAGGTTACTATTCTACCACCGATGATGTTTACATCAGTGGTAAGGTTTCAAAGATTGGAAGCATCGATACTACCACCAAATATGGCAATGCTACTTACTATATCTCTAACGATGGAACAACAACCACTCAGTTGGAAGTGTACCGTGGATATAGCCTGAATGGTGATAAATTCACTTCAAAAGATGAAATTAAAGTTGGTGACGAAATTACCATTAAAGGAAAGCTTACTTCCTATAATGGCACCGCCGAAGTTGCTCAAGGTAGTTCTATCGTCAACCTCAATGGCAGTACAGGCACATTGCTCAATGAGCCATTCAGTACTGACCAAGGCAACTTTACCATCACCGACGTCACTCTTCCTTCAGGAATTTCTTATGTATGGAAATGGGCAAGCGCAAGTTATGGTATGAAAGCAAGTGCTTATGCCAAAGGTACAAAATACGCAACAGAGTCTCGCCTTACCTCTCCTGCTATGGATTTGAGCAATAACAAGAAGGCAACCCTTACTTTCCAGCAAGCAGCAAGATACTTTACTTCCGCTGCTACAGAGTTGAAACTCCAGGTTTCTACCAATGGTACAACATGGACTGATGTCGCAATACCTACTTATCCTGACGGAACGAGTTGGTCATTTGTGGACACGACAGTAGATTTGAGTGCTTATTGTGGCCAGAAGACCGTTTACATCGGATTCCTCTACACCAGCACATCAAGTTCTGCTGCAACTTGGGAAATCAAGAATGTACTTGTGAAATAAGCAAAAACTTCCCGAAATATTTGGCAGGGTGCAAAATTCTTTGTAATTTTGCACCCTGTCCACGTTTATGTGACTAATAAATATAATTAAATAAATAAAGAAATGAAAAAAGGTATTCACCCAGAAAACTATCGCCCCGTCGTATTCAAGGATATGTCCAACGGCGATATGTTCCTTACAAGATCTACATGTAAGTCTACTGAAACAATAGATTTTGAAGGAGAGACTTATCCAGTAGTAAAGGTCGAAATTTCAAGTTCTTCTCATCCTTTCTATACAGGAAAGAGCAAGCTTGTCGACTCAGCAGGTCGCGTTGACCGCTTCATGAACCGCTACGGTAAGTTGAAGAAATAAGGATATATCTTTTCGAATATATTCAAATTTTAATGAGGGTGCGTTCATCCGTAGTTGCATATACGGCTGGTCGCACCTTTTTTAGCCTCTGTTACAACTATGAAAAAAATTCTTTATCTGCTCTGTACAGCATCTTTTGTTCTTAGTTTCACAGCCTGTAGCGGCGGTGATGACGACAATGATGGAGGTACAACGCCCACTCCAGTTGTAGTGAACATCAATAAGAACGTGCTTTCCAGCGGTAATTCGCAGAGAGTGATAGACCTTGAATTTCCCCACACAAAAGGCGGAAGCAACCTGGTAGTTTCTCATTTCACCAGCAATGGAGAACTGAATTACAGCTACGAATGGGACTGCACGAAGAAAGCCAACCGATGGTCATGCTATAAGATGTATAAAAGCAACCGCACAAAGAATACTTCAAGGTATTCCGTGCCTTATCCCAGCGATGACTATTACAGCAAACAATACCCTACAGACCCTGACCTTCCCTCGCAATATGGCTGGACAGCAGGGCGCAGCACTGATCCCTATTGGGGCTCCGGATATGCTCACGGACATATTTGCCCGTCAGCTGACCGCCTCAACTCTGTTGAATCCAACTATCAGACCTTCTATCTTACCAACATGACACCTATGAATGGGACCTTCAACTCTGGCATTTGGGGTACGATGGAGGCACAAGTACGCACGTGGATAGATAACGCCATCACGAATGATACTAAGAATTTCGGCTCTGATGCAGATACCCTTTATGTATGCAAAGGCGGCACTATCGACGTCAGCAATCAGACTTTGGCATCCATACATGGGCTTACTGTTCCTAAATATTACTATTGCGCGCTCCTCATGAAGAATCATGAAGGCTACAAGGCAATCGGTTTTTGGTTTGAACATAAGGAAACCTCTGCAGGTGATTTGTCGCCTTATGTGGTCAACATCGATACTTTAGAGCAATTGACAGGTCTCGATTTCTTCTGCAATCTGCCTGATGAGACGGAGAATAAAGTGGAAGGTCTCGCCCTTGAAAACGTCAAAAAGGCGTGGGGAATGTAGCTAACGAGAGGGTTAAAAACGACTTCTGAGGATTACAACTGCCGTTTGTAACGTGATTACACACGGTTAGTAACGTGGTTACACACGACTTGTAACGTGATTACAAACAACTTGTAATCTTCCTATAAGCCACCAATAATCTCGTTACAAGACGAAAGGAATCTCCTTACAAGCCATTAATAATCTCGCTATAAGCCGCAAATCATCATCTTATCGACCAAGATTAAACTCCCTATAAACAATAAAGCCTGATAGCATTCGTTGCTATCAGGCTTTCAATTTATCGTTATCTTCCTTTCGGAAAACCGTTTCCGGCAGTTTGATTATCTGTGCATACCTGTGATTGAAACGGTCTTCTGTGCTTCATTGAGTCGTTTTGTGGTACCTGCGCCATTGAATATCTTGTTGCTTACAGCAGCTCTTGTGCCCACATTCGACTTAGCATAAGTCACTTTCGTGAAGTTGAAGTCATCGTATTCATCCAAATTCTTTGTGTTACTTGTCATCGTTCCGGCAAATATTCCGCTACTCTCATCGAGGTTCAAGTCAGCATAATAGATGACCATCTCTACCCCCTGGCCCTGTCCGGCCTCAGAATCGAAGTCAAGAATGATGTTTCCGAACCCGTCAACTTTCCAATTGAAAGCAGTGTTTTTAGCAGCAGAGCCATCCGAGAAAGCACCTCTCTTTTCCAGTCCTCTCCCGCTTACACCACCTGATTGAGATAAGTCGAAGTCATATTCAGCCGTTCCGTCAGTAGTAGAATACGATTGATTGCTGTTATCACGCCAATGAATTGTCATTTTTCCACTCCATGCAGCGGAGGAAATAATGCTTGCCATAGCCACCTGATTCTCCTGATAAACCTTGTCAAGAGCATTGATGAAATCCTTATAGTCGGCCTCATAATAATAATCACCATAACCTCCATAGTTTTCATAGTTGTTGTTGAACCATGTAGCTGTAGTATTATCATCCGTTCCAAAGGCTCCATACTTGCTCAGGTAACCATCCACACAATTACTAAGATTGAACGCGTCATCATAATAATCGTCATAATCATTGCCATCATCACATGCTGTGAAGGAGAATGACACCATGGCGAGGAGCGCCACCATCATAATCGTTGAGAACTTTTTCATATTCGTTGTTATTTAAGTTATTTTTCTTTTTCTTATTTATGACGCAAAGGTAGCGTTTTTATCGATAGAATACAAATATATTTTGCATATTTTTAAGTAGGCGTTTCCCTACAGTTGAAAGGAAAAACCCTAAATGAAAATTTCTTTATTTTTAACTTGCCATATTCAAAGAAAATAAGTATCTTTGCCTTCACATATACATTTTAAAAAGAAAACCAGATATGAAAACCATTTATGACTTCACTGTCAAGGACAGAAAAGGTAATGACATTTCGTTGAAAGAGTATGCTAATGAAGTACTCTTAATCGTTAACACAGCCACTAAATGCGGCTTTACACCTCAGTATGAAGAGTTGGAGAAACTTTACAAGAACCTTCATTCAGAGGGTTTTGAGATTCTCGACTTCCCTTGCAATCAGTTCGGACAGCAAGCTCCAGGCACTGATGAGAGCATCCACAACTTCTGCAAGCTCACCTATGGCACAGATTTTCCACAATTCAAGAAACTCAAGGTGAATGGTGAAGACGCTGAACCACTCTATAAATTCTTGAAAAGCCAGAAGGGATTTGCCGGCTGGGATATGAGCCATCCGATAGCTCCAATCCTCGACAAGATTCTTTCCGAGGCTGACCCTAACTATAAGGAGAGCGCTGAAATCAAATGGAATTTCACCAAATTCCTCATCAATAAGAAGGGACAAGTTGTTGCCCGCTTCGAACCAACCGAGAAGTTAGAGAATGTAGAAGCCAAGATTAAGGAAGAGCTCGCTAAGTAACGATGGAACACGTAAAATGCTTGATCATCGGCAGTGGCCCTGCCGGATATACCGCAGCGATATATGCAGGCAGAGCCAACCTTATGCCCATTGAGTATGTAGGCCTTCAAATGGGAGGACAACTCACGCAAACCACTATCGTGGAGAACTTTCCGGGCTACCCTGAAGGCGTGGATGCCAATCAGATGATGATGGAGTTTCGCCAGCAGGCAGAGCGCTTCGGTGCTGAAATCCGCGATGGCGTCATCGTGAAAGCAGAACTTTCCAAGCGGCCTTTTGTGCTCACTACTGACCGTGGCGACGAGATTGAGGCTGACAGCGTGATAATTGCTACGGGCGCAAGTGCCAAGTATTTGGGGTTGGAAGACGAAAAGAAGTACAATGGGCAGGGCGTTTCCGCCTGTGCTACTTGTGATGGTTTCTTCTATCGGAAGAAGGTAGTTGCAGTGGTCGGAGGCGGTGATACAGCTTGTGAAGAAGCCTCTTATCTGTCGCAACTCTGCGCTAAAGTCTATATGATTGTGCGCAAACCTTATCTCCGCGCGGCAGATATTATGAAGAAGCGAGTGGCTGACAACCCGAAAATCGAGATTCTCTATGAGACCAATACCTTAGGTCTTTATGGCGAGAATGGCGTTGAGGGTGCCCATGTTGTTCATCGTAAGGGTGAGGCAGATGAGCGTCGTTACGACCTCCCCATCGATGGTTTCTTCCTTGCTATCGGTCATAAGCCCAATACGGAAATCTTCAAAGGACAGTTGGAGATGGATGAGGTGGGATATATCCGCACCAAAGGCGCATCCACAAGTACGAATATTGAAGGCGTATTTGCTGCCGGCGATTGTGCTGACCCTACTTATCGGCAGGCTGTTGTGGCAGCAGGTTCAGGCTGCAAAGCCGCTTTGGAGGCTGAAAGATACTTGAATCAATAAGACCAAAAACCATTCAAGGACTGAGAATCAAAGGCTTTCCACCTTTTATTCTCAGTTTTTTCATGTCTTATTCTGTCCTCTTTTCCTTGTGCTCCCCTATCAGTTTTTCCATCCAAATCATGTCATACCAGTGGCCAAACTTATACCCGCACTGATGGAAATGCGCCACTTTCTGATAACCCAAATGCTCATGGAAGCGCACACTGTCAAGTGTCAGATGCTCATCGGGCGTCTCCGTATAGGCAATGCAAGCATTGAGATTGAGGATGCCCTGCACCTTGAGCGCAGCTTCCAACGCCTCATAGAGAGCCTTTCCGACACCTCCGCGCCGCCTGTTTTTATCCACATACACCGTCATCTCTACCGCCCAACTATAGGCAGCACGTTCCTGGAACTTGTCGGCATAGGCATATCCCTCAATAACCCCATTCTCTTCAGCCACCAAATAAGGGAAACGACTGCTCGTATCTGCTATTCTTTGACGGAATTCTGCTAACGAAGGAACCTCATATTCAAAGGTTATCGCCGTATGCAAAACATAAGGCGCATAGATTTCCAACAGCCTTTCAGCATCCTCAACCGTAGCTTTTCTGATTTTCAAATTCATTTTTCAGAGATTTTAAGTCCACTTATCCAAAGCCCCACAAACGTGAGAAGCCCATTCAACATCAGCAGTTCATAGCCAAATTGATACCCCGCAAGGCTTGCCAACTCATCTATCGCAAAGCAAATGAGCGGCGAAGCGACGGCTATGTAAGGCGTCCAACGGTCGCAAACACGTCTTTTGGTGAGCAAACCGAAGGCAAAAAGCCCCAATAAAGGCCCATAGGTATAACTACACATTATATATATAGCATCTATCACGCTCGTTGAATTGATGACTTTGAAGAGCAGAATGAAGACGATAAAAACAATCGCCACCATCAGATGTGCCCTTTTGCGCAGCGCTTCATCCTCTCCCCTGCCTCGTATATCGACGCAATAACTCGTAGTGAGAGCCGTCAGAGCCGAGTCTGCACTTGAAAAAGAGGCCGCCACAATGCCGATGGTAAAGAAGATGACAACCGCTTCTCCCAGTCTTCCTGTAGCCGCAAACATAGGCAAAAGCTCGTCAGGTAAAGCCGGAAGGGATATTCCCTGCCGTTGCGCAAGCATCATCAGAAGTACGCCAAGACTGAGGAAAAGCAGGTTGGCAGGCACAAAGGCAAAGCCATAAGAACACATATCTTTCTGTGCATCACGAAGAGTTTTGCACGTCATGTTCTTCTGCATCATGTCTTGATCCAGTCCTGTCATCACGATAACGATGAAGATACCACTCAAAAACTGCTTCCAGAAGTTCTGCTTTGACAACCAGTCATCAAACACAAAGATGCGACTATGGCTGTCGTGAGCGATTGCCGTGATGGCTTGCGGTATCGTCATATCGAGCATATTGATGACTTGAATGATGATGAGAACCAGCGCAACAAACATGCAAAGCGTCTGAAAGGAGTCTGTCCACACAAGAGTTTTGATGCCCGCGCGGTGTGTATAGAGCCAAATGAGCAACACCATGGCCACTACAGTGACAGGAAAAGGAACGCCCACAGCATCGAGTACGAAGCGTTGCAAGATGATACAGACGACATAAAAACGGACTGCCGCACCCGCCATCTTCGACAACAGGAAGAAAGAAGCGCCCGTTTTATAGGAACGAATGCCAAGTCTGTCCTTCAGATAAGTGTATATGGTGGTGAGATTGAGCCGATAATAGACCGGCAGGAGCACAAAAGCCACCACAAAATAGCCTACGATAAAGCCCAGACACGTCTGCATATAGGTCATTCCGATGCCCTCGACCATACCCGGAACACTCACAAAAGTAACCCCCGAAATACTTGCTCCCACCATGCCGAAAGCCACCATATACCATGGAGAACGACGATTGGCACGATAGAAAGCATCGTTGTTGGCACGCTTGGAAGTAAACCTGCTAAGCACCAAAAGAATGCAGAAATAGGCTAAAACTGTAAGAATTATCACCATAATGACTGCAAAGTTACAAAAAAATGAACATTTTGAGCCTACAATTAAATATTTTTTCATACCTTTGTAAAATAGGAAAAATAACCAAACAGAATATTGTTATGACGAAACAAAAGAAATTCCTACTACAGGAAAACGAGATTCCTACCCAGTGGTATAACATTCAAGCCGACATGGTCAACAAGCCCATGCCCCCACTGAACCCTGCTACCCATGAGCCTTTGGTGGCAGAAGACTTAGCTCACATCTTCAATATGGAGTGCTCCAAGCAAGAGCTCGACCAGACCCATGCGTGGATTGACATCCCCGAAGAGGTGCTCGACAAGTATAAATTCTATCGCTCCACCCCACTGGTGCGTGCTTATGAGCTCGAGAAAGCCCTTGACACGCCTGCCCATATCTATTTCAAGAACGAGAGCACCAACCCTCTCGGCTCTCATAAAATCAATTCCGCACTGCCTCAATGCTACTATTGCAAGAAAGAGGGAGTGACCAATGTGACCACAGAAACCGGTGCCGGACAATGGGGAGCAGCGTTGAGTTATGCCGCAAAGATATTCGGCTTGGAGGCTGCTGTCTATCAAGTGAAAATCTCTTTGCAGCAAAAGCCTTACCGTTCCTTTATTATGCGCACCTTCGGAGCTACAGTTGAGGGGTCTCCTTCAATGTCGACACGTGCCGGAAAGGATATTATCACGAAAGACCCAACCCATCCAGGGTCATTAGGAACGGCCATTTCAGAGGCTATCGAATTGGCTACCACCACGCCAAACTGCAAATATACGCTCGGTTCAGTGCTGAATCATGTGGGCCTGCATCAGACTGTTATCGGCTTGGAAGCTGAGAAACAGATGGCTATGGCAGGAGAATATCCTGACACCGTGATTGCCTGCTTTGGTGGTGGAAGTAACTTCGGCGGCATCGCTTTCCCATTTATGAGACACACGCTCAACGAAGGCAAGCACACCGAATTTATCGCCGCAGAGCCTAATAGTTGCCCGAAACTGACGCGCGGAAAGTTTGAGTACGACTTCGGAGATGAAGCCGGATATACTCCATTGCTGCCAATGTACACTCTTGGACACGACTTCAAGCCTGCCAACATTCATGCCGGAGGCCTCCGTTATCATGGAGCAGGCATGATTATATCGCAACTTATCAAGGACGGATATATGCACGGCGTGGACATCCCACAACTGGAGACCTTCAAAGCAGGCATGCTCTTCGCCCAAACGGAAGGCATTATCCCTGCTCCGGAGAGCAGTCACGCCATCGCGGCAACCATTCGCGAGGCTCTGAAATGCAAGTTGACGGGCGAGAAAAAGGTAATTCTGTTCAACTTAAGTGGGCATGGTTTGCTGGATATGGTTGCTTACGATAGTTACATCAACGGTGACCTTACCAACTACAACGTGACCGATGAGGAGATAGCCCATTATCTCGAGGATGTGCCAAAAGTATAATTACGACCCTAAAAAATAAGAAAAAGGACCTCCAAAGGGTCCTTTTTTGTTTTCAGAAAAACATGGTTAAACCTATGATTGGTCATCTCAAGCCCTATGAAAGATAATGACTTGTTTTTCAAAACATTACCTTTCACATACCAAAACAAGTTGTTTTACTCACCAAAACAAGTTGTTTTACCTACCAAAACAAGTTGTTTTGCAAAGTAAACAACGGCTAACAACAAAGTGAAGAGCCATCTCCCACTTAATTGCTTGCCGCAAATAGGATTCTTGATAACTATTTTGACGAATTTGTTTATCTATTTCAAATCAGGAAAAACATCCTCTTCCAATACCCTTTTCTTCGTTATGCCTTGATTGCTTTGAGGATTTCCACCGCTTCCTCAACGGTCTTCACATCAGCCATACGCATCAATCGACGACCCTTAATCTCAGTGAGATTACAGCGACGAGGGTTTGCGGCAAGGTAATCGAGCACCTTTCCGAAGGCCTGACTTTGATAATAAGCACTCTCAGAATTAGACACAAACTGCAAGGTCATCCGACTCTGACGGAGCAAAATCTTCTCACAGCCAAGGCTCTTTCCTAATCGCCGAAGCGATACCACTTGCATCAATTCCTCTCCTTCACGAGGAACAGGACCGAAGCGGTCGATGAGCCGCTTGCGATAAGCCTCCAAAGCGGCATCATCATTGATGTTGTCAAGTTCCCGATAGAGCAACATGCGCTCACTGGAACCAGGCACATAAGTATCTGGGAAATACATCTCAAGGTCGCTCTCGATGGCACAATCCTCCACAAACTCATCCCCATTGACCTGTCGACCATGAGCAATCTCATCGGCATAAATGTCTTGAAACTCATCATTCTTAAGTTCTGTAACCGCCTGAGAGAGTATTTTCTGATAAGTCTCATAGCCCAAGTCCTCCATGAAACCACTCTGTTCAGCCCCCAAGAGGTTGCCAGCGCCACGAATGTCAAGGTCTTGCATGGCGAGATTAAACCCGGAACCAAGTTCCGAGAAGTTCTCCAAAGCCTCCAAACGACGGCGTGCCTCGGGCGTAAGCACCGACTTTGGAGGGGCCAAGAGATAACAGAAAGCCTTACGATTGGAACGTCCCACACGCCCTCGCATCTGATGCAAATCCGAAAGACCGAAACGATGGGCATCGTTGATAATGATGGTGTTGGCATTAGGGATATCTATTCCGTTCTCCACAATGGTAGTGGAAAGCAGCACATCATAGTCATAATTGATGAAGCCCATGATTCTCTTTTCGAGCTCTTCAGGTTCCATCTGCCCATGCCCAATCACCACGCGGCAGTCAGGCACATACTTATGAATCAGCTGTTCAATCTCAGGAAGGTTGCTGATGCGGTTGTTTACAAAGAAGACTTGCCCGTTTCGGCTCATCTCAAAGTTGATGGCATCGGCTATAACTTCATGCCCATAAGTGGTAAGTTCTGTCTGAATGGGATATCGATTAGGAGGCGGAGTGCGGATGATGCTCATATCCCGAGCCCCCATCAACGAGAATTGCAACGTGCGGGGAATAGGTGTAGCGCTCATCGTGAGCGTATCGACGTTGGTCTTTAACTTGCGCAACTTCTCCTTAGTGGAAACACCGAACTTCTGTTCCTCATCTATAATGAGCAATCCAAGGTCATGCCACTTCAGTTGTTTGCCCAAAAGTTTATGCGTACCAATGATTATATCAATCTTTCCCGATGCCAAATCATCGAGTATCTGACGAGTCTGCTTGGCGCTGCGAGCCCTCGTAAGGTAATCCACTCGTACGGGGAAATCCTTCAAACGGTCACGAAACGTCTGATAATGCTGGAATGCCAAGACCGTGGTAGGCACCAAAACAGCCACCTGCTTGGAATCACAAGCCGCCTTGAAAGCCGCTCGCACAGCCACTTCAGTCTTTCCAAAGCCCACATCACCACATACTAATCGGTCCATAGGCTTAGCCATTTCCATGTCAGCCTTCACATCCTGTGTGGCTTTCAACTGGTCGGGAGTGTCCTCATAAAGGAAACTCGCCTCCAACTCGTGCTGCATATAAGAGTCAGTACTATAAGGGAAGCCCTTTTCATGACGGCGTTTCGCATAGAGACGAATCAAATCTCGGGCGATATCCTTTATCTTTGCCTTGGTGCGTTCTTTAAGTCTATCCCAAGCGCCAGTACCCAATGTGCTTAGACGAGGTGGTTCTCCAGTGTCCTGCCGACGATATTTACTGATTTTATAGAGCGAGTGAATGGACACATCCACCTTGTCATTATTCTGATAAATGATGCGGATGACCTCCTGATAACCCCCATCTGGAGTGGGCACACGCACCAAACCGCCAAACTTGCCGATGCCAAAGTCGATATGGACAATAAAATCGCCAGGGTCCATCTCCTGCAACTCTTTCATCGTAAGAGCCATCTTTCCAGCACGAGCACTGTCGCTCCGAAGGCTGTACTTATGGAATCGGTCGAAAATCTGATGGTCTGTGAAGAAGCACAACTTCAAGTCATTATCAGCAAAACCCTCATGGAGCGTCTTGTCAACAGAGGTAAACTGGATGCCTGAACGCTGGCTGTCATAGCCGGAACGCTCACGATCAGCCCCCATCTCATCAAAGATGTCCCGAAGCCGTTGTTGCTGTTTCTGACTATCAGCGAGAATATAGAGCTTATAGCCCTGCTGGAGATAGTCTTCCAAAGAATGCTTGAGTAAATCAAAATTCTTATGGAACAAAGGCTGAGGAGTGATGTTGAATTTGAGGATAGCCTCTTTATCATAGGCCAATATTGCGCTATTGGGTTGCGGGCCAAACTCTACCCATTTGAAACGAGCTGTTTCCTCACTGAATTGAGAGCCCGTACATAGATTCCTTTCTTTTTGCAAATTGAGCAGAATCTCTGCCTTCTCCACTTCCGTAACACCTTCTAATTGCTCCGTCATGGCCTGTCGGGAGAAGCCTTCGCGATAGATTTTATCGATAGAGTCACGTACGTAAGCGAAGTCTTTCATCACAAGAACCGTATCATCTGGAAGAAAATCAAG
The DNA here is from genome assembly GCA_022641735.1 of Prevotella sp. Taxonomy (GTDB): domain Bacteria; phylum Bacteroidota; class Bacteroidia; order Bacteroidales; family Bacteroidaceae; genus Prevotella. The sequence continues at coordinate 303,293 of JALCDQ010000001.1, forward strand.
GAACGGTACCTTATTTTCTTTCATCGCAGCTAACTCTGGGACGATTTCTATCTCTATGCGTTTGTCTTGAGACAACTGGTCCTGTACCTCAAAGGTGCGGATAGTATCTATCTCATCCCCAAAGAAATCGATGCGGAAGGGATATTCGCAAGAGAAAGAGAAAACATCCAATATACTTCCACGTACTGCAAATTGGCCAGGCTCATAAACATAATCCACTTCCTCAAAACCAAACTCACGAAGTGTCTTTTCCACATCTGTAATGTCGATGTTCTGACCTGTTTTCAATTTCAGCAACCGATTATCAAGACTCGATTTGCTTACCACAAGTTCAGAAAGAGCATCCGGACTCGTCACTATATAAAGGCATTTGCCGAAGTCTATCTTAGACAATACTTCCGTACGGAGAATCTCATTAGCCGCATCCCGTTGCCCGTATTTCACGGCTCTACGATAACTGGAAGGGAAGTAAAAGACCGTTTCCTGTCCCATCAACTGTACTAAATCATGATAGAAATAGCCACCTTCATCAGCATCAGAAAGAACAAAAAGAAAGGTTTGCTTCAGTCTGCTGGCAACGGAAGCAAAAAGCATAGGTACAGAAGAAGCCAACAATCCCTGAAGGAAAACACGATTAACCGATTTGTTTTCCAATATCTTGAGAAGCGCTCCTGCTTGAGGAGACGCTCCATACAAGCAATTGATATCTTGTATTTTCATTTACTCCTTAGGCACTGACGGATATTTACGGAACCATCCATCAAGCCTTAACCTCATCACTCCAAAGAAAGCCTCACTGAAAATTCCACCACTCATCTTGCTTGTTCCTTCACGACGATTGACAAAAACAACAGGAACTTCCTTAATCTTAAAGCCTATCTTGTAAGCTGTATATTTCATCTCAATCTGAAAACCATAGCCTTTGAACCGGACAGCATCCAATGGAATCGTCTGGAGCACACGCCGCTTATAGCAAACGAATCCTGCCGTCGTGTCATGAACTTTGAATCCTGTCACAAAACGTACATACTGCGAGGCAAAATAACTCATCAGCACTCTGCCCATCGGCCAATTCACCACATTCACTCCACTAACATAGCGTGAACCAATAGCCAAATCGTTGCCTTCATCATGACATGCCGCATATAAGCGCGGAAGGTCATTAGGGTCATGACTGAAGTCAGCATCCATTTCAAAGATATAGTCATAAGAATGCTCCAGTGACCACTTGAACCCAGTGATATAGGCAGTTCCCAAACCTAATTTTCCCTTTCTCTCTAGGATGAAAAGGCGTTCAGAGAACTCGCTATCCATCAGATGATGGACGATTTGCGCTGTTCCATCAGGACTCCCATCATCAATGACAAGGATATGGAAATCCTTTTCAAGGGAAAACACTGTACGGATAATCTTCTCAATATTCTCCTTCTCATTATAGGTCGGAATGATTACGATGCTATCACTTTGATTCATAGTTGTATAGAGTTTTAGATATTGCAAAGATAAGAAAAAATCGGGAAATATATTCCTTATTCTAAATATTTAAATGATTTTCTTATTATTATTGATCCGGATTCTCTATAAATCCCTGATATTCTGAGTCCAGACCTTCCATTACCGCCTTGTAAGCCTCTTTCATCATCTGACGCTCAAATTCAACACCTTTACCTTGCGGAGTGATTGGCTGATGGATTGTCAGTCTGAGTGGATGCCATGTCACCCATTGCCAGTCTCTCATACGGGGTAACACATCAAAAGAACCATTAATAGTAAGTGGGACAACAGGCAGTTGCAGTTCGTCAGCAAGCATGAAAGCACCCCGGCGGAAAGTACCCATGTGTCCTGTAAAGGTTCTCGAGCCTTCCGGAAAGACCACAAGCGACATTCCTTCTTTCAACACTCCACGTGCATCATCATAAGTCTTGCGAATCTTGCTTGGGCCACTCTTGTCCACATATATATGATGGGCATACTCGCAAGCAACGCCAACCAAAGGGATTTTACGGATTCCACGCTTCAACATCCACTTGAAATTACGATTCAAATAACCGTAAATCAGGAATATATCAAAGGCACCCTGATGATTGGAAACAAAGACATAAGACTGTCCCTTCTCCAAATTCTCACGCCCTTCAACCTTTATGGGAAGAAGCAATAAGCGCACAATGACACGCGACCACCATTTTCCAGGATAATATCCCCAGAAATGGCCGTTGCCAATCATACATCCAACAACTGTTGTCAATGAGGTGATAACTGATGCGACAATGATAATCGGCACACAAATGAAGAGCTGATAAATGCGATAGATGTATTTCATTTGCTTTTATGTAAGGTTATAATGGTTATTTCACTGGATACTCCAAAGCGGAAAGGTACAACACCGCCCAATCCCGCATTCACATAAAGATAACGCCCATTGTCTTCATAAAGACCCCTATCCTCGTTTAATCTAAACATGGTAGGGCGCAGGCCCAATATGCTTAACTGACCTCCATGAGTGTGACCACTTAAAGTCAGTTGTGCATGAGACTTCGGTAAAATATTCCTTCGCCATGCCGAAGGGTCATGCTGAAGCATAACCACAAAGGTTTGCGGGGGTACTCCTTTTAATGTCTTATCTATATCTGACTTTTCCGGGAAAGGAGGTATGCCTTCATTTTCCTCTCCTGCTATCACAATAGAATCTTTCCCTCTATGGATGGCACTATGCTCATTTAATAACAACTTCCATCCAAATTGTCTTTCACGCGCAATAGTCTCACGTTCATTGGCAATCTTGATAGCCGGATCTGCCTTGATATATTGACTATAGTCATGATTTCCAAGAATTGAGAAGACCCCATCTTTAGCCTTAACTGAAGAAAGCAAGCCTTGTACTGGATAAAGTTCAGAAGGTTGAGTATTCTGGATATCGCCCGTAAAGACAATTATATCAACTTTTTGCGCTTTAATACTATCAATGGCTCGATTAAGGATTTTAAGCCTTTTGCCCGTATAAGTACCTACATGAGCATCTGAAAATTGCAATATACGATAGCCGTCAAAGGTTTTAGGAAGGTCGGGAAATGATAAATCAACCCGATTAACCTCTAATTTATGGAAGCCTATCGTATAACCATAAAGAAAGACATAAACTCCAAACAGGGCACCAAATAATCCTACCAGATTCCCCCAATTCTTATGTGTATGGAAAATCTTACAAACAAGCAGACCAATAAAAGAACAAAGAGCATAGACTGCCTTTGGATTGACAAACAAACCGACAAGAGCCAAATACAGGTTAATCCACTTCAAATCATCTGTTACAAAGTTCTTTGTAGTAGCCAAGCAAATGGAATAAACGAGCATCAGAAAGCCCGGAGTAAGCCAAAGAAGCCGCTTTGCCAGCTTATATTTAAACCGATGGTGAAGATAATGGATGTCGAAATATATCTCCGGCAGCACTATGGCTAATATTATAGGTAATATGATTCTTGCTATCATCTTTTCAATAAACTGGAAACCAAAAACTTACGCATCAGTTCCAAGGGAATTCCACGCCTTTTGGCATAGTCTCTCAACTGGTCTTCTCCTATCTTCCCAAGGTCGAAATAATGAGCTTTAGGATGGGCAAACATAAACCCGGAAACACTCGCATGAGGAACCATCATGCCACTTTCAGTGAGTCGGATGCCTATTTCCTTCATTCCCAAGAGTTCAGAAAGGATAAAATTGACACTCGTATCTGGCAATGAGGGATAACCTATTGCCGGACGAATACCCTGATAATGTTCCTGATGAAGTTCCTCCATCGTGAGATTTTCATCAGGAGCATATCCCCAATAATCCATTCTCACTTCTTGATGCATCTTCTCGGCGGTAGCCTCTGCAAGCCTGTCTGCCAATACTTGGGCCATCATCTGCTCATAAGCGTCTCCTTGGTTTTCTGTTGCCAAAAGGCTTTCTACCGTTGTGGCAAACATACCCACCTTATCAGGAATGCCCGAAGAAAGTGGTCTTACAAAATCAGAAAGACATAGATTAGGCTCTCCCTGCTTAGTCGGTTTTTGCTGACGAAGCAATGGTATCCTTACATTCTGCTCTATTACAAGATCATCCCCATCACTGTTTGCCTCAAAGATGCCAAAGAGTGCAAACGTATGGTATTTCCTATCGAAATTTTCCAACCTTTCCTCAGCATCATCACGCAGCTTCTGCTTTTCCTCATTCGGCTTTCCTGTCATGCTCCAAGCATGATAGAAATAAGCCCAATTGATATAAGGACTTACGGATTTTATGCTGTATGAAAGTCTTTTCTTTATCATCTGAACGCTATTTCCTCACCTTTTGAATTTTCATCAAAACGCCCCTTATTATAAATAAGGTGTCCATTGCAGAACGTTTGTTCCACTTTCCATTTATATTCATGCCCCATCATCGGACTCCATTTGCATTTACTCTGGATGATATCTTCCGTCACCTTCCAAGGTAAACAACGACTTATTACCACCAAATCAGCAGCATATTGCGGCCTAATAAACCCTCTTTTACGCACTGAAAAACGGTTAGAAGGATGATGGCACATCAGCTCTACGAGTTTTTCCATTGTCAATACGCCTTCACCCACCAATTCCAGCATAGTCAGCAAAGAAAATTGCACCATCGGCATGCCTGATGCCGCTTTGCAACAACCTCCTTGTTTTTCGCTCAAAAGATGAGGAGCATGGTCAGTCGCTACAGTATATATCTTGCCATTTATCAGCCCCTCTCGGAGAGCATCACGGTCAAAAGGCGACTTGACGGATGGATTACATTTGATGAGAGCCCCTTTCTCCTGATAATCACGATTATCGAAGAAAAGGTGGGCTATTACTGCCTCTGCCGTTATTTTAGGAAAATCGCCGAAGCATTCGAGTTCACGAGTAGTGCTGACATGCGCCACATGCAGACTTGTGCCATATATTTTGGCAAGACCCACGGCAAGGAGAGTAGAATCGTAGCAGGCTTCTTCACTTCGGATATATTGATGTTGCTCTATCGCAGGGTCATCACCATATTCTTTCTTAGCCATCGCCATGTTCTCATTAATCTGCTGAGTATCCTCACAATGCGTCATAATGGGCAGGTCGAGAGCGGCAGCCGTTGAGAAAATCCGTTTCAATGCATCCTCTCTATCCACAAGCATATTGCCCGTGGAAGCCCCCATAAAGAGCTTTATTCCCGGTATCCGATGTCGGTCTAAACTATTGAAAAGTGGGGCATTCTCATTGGTTGCTCCGAAAAAGAAACTATAATTGACATGGCTTTTCTGCTTTGTCCGTTGGAATTTATCCTCCAAAGCCTCTAATGTCGTTGTTTGCGGGATAGTATTAGGCATCTCAAAATAAGAGGTAACGCCCCCATAGGCAGCCGCTCTGCTCTCACTCTCGATGTCAGCCTTTTGCGTCAAGCCAGGCTCACGGAAATGGACATGCTCGTCAATAATGCCGGGGAGAACGAAACACCCCGTGGCATCTACCTCTTTATCGTAGTTTCCACGGGGAGCATCCTCGCCTTCTTTGATTAGGGCGATATGATTGTCTTCAATCACGATTGAACCCCTAAAGGTCCTGCCTTCATTAACTATATTTCCACCATATAATAATGTTGTCATATATCGTTATTACTTCTCTGCCGGCTTTGCCAATTCATTAGGAGTAGGAGCTGGCATAGCTGGTTGCCCTGAATTAGGTGCAGGAGGAGCGGGAGCTGCTTCCGGAGCATCTTTCATACCCGTCATGATTTGCTGGTTTTCCTGAGCTTTCTCGTAATAATCCTTTACATAAGGGTCATTCTTGAACTTATCTGTAGCTTTGCTCATGATATCTTCTATCCAGGCATCTGGCATTGGGTATTCATTTCCTATCGTTACGAGGAAGAAGACACCAGGACCGAGCGCATTATCAAAATTATCGGTTACGAAATTGGTTATCAACTGGTCTTCCTGTTGTGAGAGCCGGTCAGCCTCAGCGTTCAGACGAGCATTGACAGCATTCATATCCCTGCCATTCATAATGGCCTGGTCGTGACGATGAACAAGTTCTGATTCTTGGTTTTTCAACTGATTATATTTATTGAAAAACTTGAAAAGCTTGTCATTCAAAGGAGTTCCGCTAACGGTTTGCTGAGTATTATCGAGCTTTATAACTATATCCCCACCTTCAAGCACAAGAGGAACAACGCTCTCATCGCCCATGAAGATGTTGGCCATACGCACTGTATCTACAGTCCCGGAAAAGTTGAACTGCCCATGCACAACATCGCAAGAATCGAGATTCTTGAATTCATTGTTCTTTAACACCTTCAGGTATAACTTCTGACCATCCAACGTTGAGATATTGGATGTGCCTTGGATGTTGAAAGAACTCGCACATGATGTGAGCGACAACAACGTTACGAATGCGTATAAAAATTTATTCATATATAGTTTTTTCTTTTCAAGTAGACAAAGATAACATGTATTATCGAGGTAAGGAAAAAAATTTATGCAATTTAAATTATTTCACCCATCTTTTAAGTATTTTTTGATTTATTCAATTCAGAAGCGATGCGATGAGTGGTGTAAATTTCCAATATGGCAGCCACGAGCAACAAAAGCACCCACTTATTATAAATGTACTCTATATAGGTGAAATAACCTGTGCCTTGACCGTTTTGGAAAAGAGGCAGCAGAAACTGATAAGCTGAGTCCACCATGACGATGCCTGAAAGGACAAAGAACAAGTCGGCTACTGCCTGAATCTTCTTCAATCGCTTGACAGTAAACGAATTTCCCTCATAAGTCTGCATCAGTTGCATCAAGGTAAACAATACTGTGCCTGTCAAAAAGACCCAGCATACCACTTTCTGATGCCACATAAACACAAAGCAACCTGTGCTGATTACCATCAACAGACCGCCTATAAGGAACATAATACTCTGTAATTTACTCAGTTGTTTCATCTTCTTGATTTTCTGCAGGTTGTTCATCATCGCTCAAAACGTAGATATCCTCATTGTCAGCTTTCATAAAATAGCGCTCACGGGCTATTTTTTCTATCGCCTTCGGATCTCGCTTCAGTTCTCTCAATTGTTTGGAATCGGCTTTGTTCTGGTCATTATATTTCTGGATTTCAGTCTTCAAATCATCCAACTGAAGGTCATACTGAATGCGACGCAAAAAGCTGTTGTCATCGAGGAAACCCACAATGGCAATGCCAAGAACACTCACTATGAGATACTTATAGTGGCTCAGAAAACTCCATATGATTCCAATACGATTTCTCATATAATTTATTATTCGAATGCAAAAATAGAAAATATAATTGATAATCTCAACTTTTTTCATTACTTTTGCAAAGAATAACGAGAAAATTTTTATGGAAGAATATATCGTATCGGCACGAAAGTACCGCCCGATGACCTTTGACACGGTGGTCGGACAGTCTGCTCTCACCACGACATTAAAGAATGCTGTGAAGAGCGGAAAGCTTGCTCATGCCTATCTCTTCTGTGGTCCTAGGGGTGTGGGAAAGACTACCTGCGCGAGGATTTTCGCTAAAGCCATCAACTGCCAGCACCCTACCGCCGATGGAGAAGCCTGCAATGAATGTGAGAGTTGCAAGGCTTTCAATGAGCAACGGTCGTATAACATCTTTGAATTGGATGCCGCAAGCAACAATTCCGTGGAAAACATCAAGACACTGATGGACCAAACGCGTATTCCGCCACAAATAGGCAAGTACAAGGTGTTCATCATCGATGAGGTCCACATGCTTTCCACAGCGGCCTTCAATGCGTTTCTCAAGACCTTGGAAGAGCCGCCTGCTCACGTGGTTTTCATCCTTGCAACCACTGAGAAGCATAAGATTCTGCCCACCATCCTTAGCCGTTGCCAGATTTATGACTTCGAACGGATGACCGTGCAGGAAATTACTGACCATCTGAAGAAGGTTGCCCAGAAAGAAGGCATCAGTTATGAGGAGGAGGCGTTGAATCTGATAGCCGAGAAGGCAGACGGAGGCATGCGCGATGCTCTTTCCATTTTCGACCAAGCAACGAGTTTCTCTCAGGGCAACATCACTTATCAGAAGGTGATTGAAGACCTGAATGTGCTCGATAGCGAGAACTATTTCAAGATGGTGGACATGGCTTTGGAGAACAAGGTGAGCGACCTCATGCTGCTCTTGAATTCGCTGATTGCCAAAGGATTTGACGGTGGATTGCTCATCGATGGCCTTGCTTCACACGTCAGAAACGTGATGATGGCGAAGGACGCGCAGACTCTTCCCTTGCTGGAAGTCAGTGAGCAACAGCGACAGAAATTCCAAGAGCAGGCTAAGAAGTGCCCCACCTCTTTTATATATAAGGCTCTCGAAATCGTCAATCGCTGCGATATCAACTATCGGCAAAGCTCGAATAAGCGCCTTTTAGTGGAACTTACGCTCATCGAAGTGGCGCAAATCACCCAACCCGACGATGCTTCTGCAGGCGCGGGGCGTAGCCCTAGAAGATTAAAATCCCTGTTTAAGAACTTAGTAGCACCTCAACCTAAAGTGGCTCCACAGGTGGCCACGGCTGAAAAACCGATTGTGAGACAGACGAAGGCATCTGCACATCGGGAAGCTGCTCTTATGCCTACCCAGAATGAAAACGACACTGCATCCAAGCCACACTTAAAGCTTGGGAGCATAGGAATCACTTTCAGTGACCTGCGCAAAGGCTCTGATGGCACCACTCCACAGAAAGAAGAGGAGGTAACGAATAAAGATGAGAAGACTGTCTTTACGCAAGACGACCTCGAAAGGCAATGGATGTCGATGTGCAACCGGATGCCAAAGGAGATGGTGGGCATCGCCTCACGCCTGAAGAACATGACGCCGAAGATTGCCGGATATCCCAATATTGAGGTGGTGGTCGACAATGAGATATTGCTCGATGAGGTTGAGCGCATCAAGGCACGCATCACCAAGACGCTCGCCATCACTCTCCACAACGGCAACATCCATCTTCAGACTCGCTTGGCAAAGCCTGAAGAAGTGAAAAAGATACTCACCAAACGGGAAATGTTTGATGAACTGAGGAAAGACAACCCTGCGATTGAAAAGCTCAGAGCCGCACTCAACCTCGAATTATCTTGATTCCGCTATCCTAAAATATAAATGCCTGTCCGACCGACAGGCATTTTTCATTATATAAAGAACGGTTGTTTACGTTTGTCCGAATCATCCGGACAGTTTGTCCGAACGGCTTGGACAGTTTGTCCGAACGGTCCGGACAAAATGTCCCCATCATCTGGAATCTGATGGGGACTATTGTTACAAGTGGTGTTTGTAAATCTTTTTAGATGAGCGACATGCCCATTTGCTCGCATTCCTGCCGCATTTCTTCGGGCCAAATGCTGGCTTGTATCTCACCGATGTGGGCCTTATGAAGCATAATCATGCAAAGTCGGCTCTGTCCGATACCGCCTCCGATGCTCAAAGGAAGCTTCCCATTGAGCAGCTGCTGATGGAAGTATAGCTTCTCGCGGTCCTCTTTTCCTTCGATTTTCAATTGCTTCAAGAGCGACTCTTTATCAACGCGGATACCCATGGAAGACAGTTCGAAAGAGCGTTCCAGCACTGGATACCATATCAGGATATCACCATTGAGGCCTGCTTTGCCGTTTTCAGCCACTGTTGTCCAATCGTCATAGTCAGGTGCACGACCGTCATGCTTCTTGCCATCCGACAGTTTTCCGCCGATGCCTATTACGAATACGGCACCGTATTTCTTGCAGATAGCGTCCTCACGCTCCTTTGGAGTCTTGTCAGGATACAGTTGCAGAAGGTCCTCACTATGGATGAAGTGAATCTCACGAGGAAGAAACGGCTTTATCTGAGGATAGGTCTCACACGTCAGATATTCAGTGCGGAGGATGGCAGAATAGATTCTGCGCACCACATCCTGCAAGAAAGCCAGCGTGCGCTGCTCACGGGTTATCACGGCTTCCCAGTCCCATTGGTCAACATAGAGCGAATGCAGATTGTCCAATTCCTCATCGGCACGGATGGCATTCATATCGGTATAGATGCCGTAATCAGGCTCTATCTCATATTCAGCAAGGGTCAGTCGCTTCCATTTAGCCAATGAATGCACCACTTCAGCTTTCGCATCACCCAAATCCTTGATAGGAAAAGTGACCGCGCGCTCCACTCCATTGAGGTCATCATTGATTCCCAAACCCTTCAAAACAAAGAGCGGAGCAGTCACACGACGAAGCTTCAGCTCCGTGGAGATGTTCTGCTGAAAGAACTCTTTTATGAGTTTAATGCCCTGCTCTGTTTGTCGCATATCCAACAAGGCCGTATAATTCTTCGGTTTTATTAAATTACTCATCTTCTTTTAGATATTATTAAATTGCAGTGCAAAGGTAATCATTTATTATTTAAATGCAAGAAAATGAGATAGTAATTTATCATTTTGACATAATTTTATCATTTTCAATATCTTTTCGGATAATAATTAAGGTTGCAGAAAACCACAAATTTCGACTATTACTTTTGTTTATCTCAAAAGAAATGATTATCTTTGCAAAAACAAAGGCCTCGTAGCTTAGCTGAATAGAGCGTCAGATTCCGGTTCTGAAGGTCATGGGTTTGAATCCCATCGAGGTCACTCCTAAATTTCATTGATTATGGATATTACTGAACGATTTATCAATTACACTAAGTTTGACACACAATCAAGTGAAGACTCTGATACTGTGCCGAGTACAGCGAAGCAACTTATCTTCGCCAAATATCTGAAAGAAGAACTCGAAAAAGAGGGTCTTGACGATGTCGAAATGGATGAGATGGGCTATATCTATGCCACTCTGAAGGCCAACACAAAGAAGAATATCCCGACGATAGGCTTCATTTCGCACTATGATACGAGTACGGATTGCAGTGGAGCAAATATCAAACCGCGCATCATTAATAACTATGACGGCGGCGATATTGAGCTTTCTGCAGGCATCATCTCGTCTCCCAGCAAGTTTCCCGAACTGCTTGATCATAAAGGGGAAAGTCTGATTGTAACCGACGGAACGACTCTTCTGGGTGCTGACGACAAGGCCGGCATCGCTGAAATCATACAGGCTATGTGCTATCTGCGTGACCATGACGAGATTAAGCATGGTGATATTCGCGTCGGTTTCAATCCTGATGAAGAGATTGGAATGGGTGCTCACCACTTCGATGTAGATAAATTCGGCTGTGAATGGGCTTATACCATGGATGGCGGAGACATTGGCGACTTGGAATATGAAAACTTCAATGCCGCTTCGGCAAAGATTATCATCAAGGGAATGAGCGTTCATACGGGTTATGCCAAAGGTAAAATGGTGAATGCAAGCAGATTGGCTTGTGAGTTCAATGCCTTCATCCCAGAGGCAGAAATCCCTGAAACGACCGAAGGTTATCAAGGTTTTTATCACCTGTTAGGCATTGAGAGCCACACCGAAGAGGCCAAACTCAGCTATCTGATACGTGACCATAACAAGGAAAAGTTTGAGGATCGCAAGGACTTCATTGAAGATATAGTCAAGAAAATGAATGAGAAATACGGCGAAGGAACCGTAAAAGCCATCATCAAAGACCAATATTACAACATGAAGGAGAAGATTGATCCCAACATGCACGTTATCGATATTGTGCTCAAAGCAATGCAGGAAACAGGCGTAACACCGAAGGTTGAGCCTATCCGTGGCGGCACTGACGGAGCACAACTGTCGTTCCGAGGTCTCCCTTGCCCTAATATCTTTGCAGGAGGAGTCAACTTCCATGGCCCTTACGAGTTCGTTTCCATCCAAGTGATGCAAAAGGCAGTAGAGGTGATAACGAAGATTTGCGAGATTACCGCTGACTTCAACGATTAATGGCAGAACTTCCCAACCTTGTAAAAGACCTTGCCCTGATACTAATGGTTGCAGGAGTTGTCACGCTTGTGTTTAAGAAACTCAAGCAACCTTTAGTCTTAGGATATATCATGGCGGGGTTTTTAGTATCGCCGCACATGCCTTACACCATGTCTGTTGTTGATAAAACAAATATCCAGACATGGGCTGACATCGGCGTAATCTTCCTGCTTTTCTCCCTAGGACTTGACTTTTCATTCAAGAAAATACTGAAGATGGGCATGGCTCCAGTCATTGCTGCCCTCACCATTATCTTCTCGATGATGATGCTGGGCATCATTGTCGGGCATGCTTTCGGTTGGTCGCGGCTGGACTGTATCTTCCTCGGAGGCATGCTTGCGATGTCTTCCACCACTATTATATATAAGGCTTTCGACGATATGGGGCTACGCCAACAGAGTTTCGCAAGCCTTGTGATGAGCGTACTCATCCTTGAAGACGTGCTCGCAATCGTGATGATGGTGATGCTTTCAGCCTTAGCCAGCGGGAATAATCCTGATGGCGGACAGATGTTGAATTCAGTTTTTAAGATAGGATTTTTCCTTGTTTTGTGGTTTGTCGTGGGCATTTCGCTCATCCCGCTCTTTCTACGTGCCACCCGAAAACTGATGAATGATGAGACGATGATTATCGTTGCCATCGGCTTATGTTGCGCGATGGCGGTCATCTCAACGGCTGTAGGCTTCAGCAGTGCTTTCGGTGCATTCGTCATGGGAAGTATTTTAGCGGAAACCATAGAGGCTGACAAGATTATAAAACTCGTCGAACCGGTGAAGAATCTCTTTGGCGCTATCTTCTTTGTATCTGTCGGCATGCTCGTCGATCCTATGATTTTGGTGAAATATGCATGGCCTATACTCGCCTTAGTGCTCACCATTATCTTGGGACAAGCTATCTTCGGAACAACCGGATTCTTGTTGAGCGGCCAGTCATTGAAGACTTCCATGCGGTCAGGATTCTCTATGGCACAGATTGGAGAATTTGCTTTTATCATCGCTTCATTAGGCCTTTCGCTAGGTGTCATTGGTGATTTCCTCTATCCGGTGGTAGTGGCAGTGTCCGTCGTGACGACCTTTCTCACCCCTTACATGATTCATGCGGCCGACCCTTGCTATGCTTTTATCGAGCGGAAACTGCCTAAGAAGTGGGTGCGCCGCATCAATCATCTTGGTGAAGGCAATCAATCAGGTACACAAGAGGACAGCAATTGGCGCATTTACTTCCGCAAAATTCTCATCAATACGCTCATTTATGCCATCTTGTCAAGTGCCGTCACGGCACTGATGCTCACCTTTTTCCTGCCCTTCATGCGGCAGATACTCCCCCATTGGTGGGCAAATGGGGTATGTGGAGTCGTCACCGTAGCCTTCATCTCGCCATTTCTGCGCGCCATGATAGCCAAGCATAACCATAGCGAAGAATTCCGCGCACTATGGACAGAACGGCGCATCAACCGCCTTCCGCTGCTCTTCACCATCCTTGCGCGTGTGGGTATAGCCGCCGCTTTCTTGTTTTACATCTGCAATTATCTTGCCCGTTTCACCAATGCCCTCGTCATTACGTTGGCCTTAGTGATACTGATTCTGATGGCATTATCAAGGAATCTGAAGCATCAGAGCATCCGTTTGGAACGGATGTTCATCAAAAACCTGCATTCAAGAGACATTGAAGCACAGGTGAGAGGTCATAAACGACCCCTCTATGAGGGCCATCTGCTCGATAGGGACTTGCATATTTCCGACTTCGACATCCCTGAAGACTCCACTTTCACAGGTCAAACGCTGCGCCAATTGCAGTTCCGCAACCGCTTTGGAATCCACATCAGCAGCATTCTGAGAGGCCGCCAGCGCATCAATATACCGCGAGGAGACAACGTTCTGTTCCCTGGCGACCGCATCCAAGCTATCGGAAGCGATGAGCAACTGCATGCTTTCGGACAGGCCATGAAGGCCGAACTCGTGCCCGAAGACACCGAGATTGAAAAGAGAGAGATGAAACTTCGCCAGATAATCCTGCACAAAGGCTCGCCTTTCATCGGCAAGACGCTGAAAGAAAGCGGGATTCGTGACCAATACAACTGCATGGTCGTTGGGGTGGAAGAAGGCCAGCAGAACCTCACGATGATAACTCCTACCCGCCTATTGGAGCAAGGCGACCGGCTTTGGGTCGTTGGAGAGGAAGACTCTCTGCGTACCTTGCAAAACCTGTAAATGACCTTTCTGAAGGCTATTCACAACTTCTTGGGACTCAAAAGATTATCTTCTGTAAAGTAAAACAAGTTGTTTTGGTGAGTAAAACAAGTTGTTTTGGTAGGTAAAACAAATTGTTTTGGTCTGTAAACAACGGTCTTTTACATTCCCATAAATGGCTTTCTATCAAATCAATGATAAACGATAGCCTTCCGAATGACTATGAAACGCTCATTTAAGAGCCTTTCTGAACAGGCCTATCAACTTATCTTTGGCGATGTCGTCGCTATGAATCGTGAAGCTGGCACCATACATCGGTGTGCTCGAAAAACAACGCGGAGCCTCGTCATCGACAGTGATGGATAAGGGGCAAGTAGCAGTTTTCAGGTCCATCGCTGAAGTATTCAAGAACAACCACTTAGCCGCTTCCTCCAAAACAGCGCCATATTTAGCCACCAACTGCTGTTCCATGCCCTTCTGATAATCCTTTTGGGCTATCTTGAAAGTGGTGCTCATGTGATAATTCTTTAAGTTGATATCATAGGACATTGCACCTATATAAGGATTGAAAACACCTTGCACCAGTGCTTCCGTTTCAAAAACATCCTTCGGATAATAACTTTTGAAGATGGAAACGAGTGCTTTCGCTTCCGATTTCTGTGCCTCCAAGAGGGCCTTATCGCCTGTCTTCACCGCCTTAAAGACCGCATCCATCAGCCTCACCAACCGCTCGCAATTAGTGTTTTCCTTAGGTGTCCACGTCTCGGCATAGTTTACATTGTTGACAAAGAAATAGGAAGTTCCGTCCAAACCTGCATTTTCAAAGGGCTCCATAGCGGTTGACACGCTCATCGTTATCAACGAAGCAAGCAGGCAAACGGTAGCGGAATCACTCTGCAAGGCATATTTTCCATCCTTATCCACTGCTTGAATGGTCGCCGAAACGTTCATCATCAACGGCGTTTTCCTTGCAATGAGAAGGGCGTAAGGCTCACTGAAAGAAGGCGCGGCGATATAACGATAGCCCCTTGCATCAGCAAAAGAGGTCTGTTTAAACTCTTTCTGAAAAACCTCAAAGGTACTGCTATCAATAGGGGAAAGCCTTTTTTGAGCACTGGTTGTCAGCGTTGCGGCAACCAAAAGGATAAGAATCAGCGGTTTTTTCATGTCTTTTTCGAGTTTTGATTATATCCTTTAAATGAGCCAAAGACGAAAACCTTGCATCAAAATTTAAAGTTTTTTCACCGCTTCCGCTAATTGCCGCATGCCTTGCTCCACAATCTTTCGGGGCATAGCAATGTTCAACCGCATGAAACCTTGCCCTCCTTGCCCGAACATTTCACCATCGTTGAGGGCTAGATGAGCCTCATCCACGAAGAGATGAATCAACTGTTCATGGCTAAGATGAAGGTCTCGGCAATTCAACCAAATAAGGAATGAAGCCTGTGGACGCAACGGACGAATCTGTGGCATGTGCTCACGACAATAATCCTCCACAAACTTGATGTTGCCTTCCACATAATGGAGCATCTGCTTGCGCCAATCTTCTCCATATCTGTAAGCCGCCATCGTGGCTATCGGAGCAAAGATATGCATCGCGCTAAACTCATTGGCATCAAGCCAAGTGAAGAACTTCCGGCGGATTTCAGCATTCGGAACGATGCAATAAGAACTCACGATGCCCGCAATATTAAACGTTTTCGTGGGGGCTTGAAAGGTGATGCTGATTTCCCGCGCATGGTCGGAAACACTGGCAAAGGGAATGTGCTTATGGCCGAAAAGAGCCATATCGCAATGTATCTCATCACTGATGACGAGCAGATGATGGGCATAACAGAAGTCTGCCAGCCGCACAAGTGTCTCTTGAGGCCATACTACACCTGCCGGATTATGAGGATTGGAGAGTATCAGAATCTTGCATTGCTCATCACAGACCTGTTCCAAATTATCGAAATCAATCTCATAATAGCCGTCATCCTTCAGTTTTAAGGGTGAAAAAACTACCTGTCGGCCGTTTCCTTGAGGAGTTATACGGAAAGGATGATACACTGGCGGCAGGATAATCACCTTATCGCCAGGATTGCTGAAGACATTGGTTACGAGGCCGATACCCTTCACAATACCAGGAATAAAACGCATCCATTCTGCCTTCACATTCCATTGATGATGGTCTTTAATCCACTGAATAATGGTTTCCCAATAATCTTCAGGCGAGACAGTATAGCCAAAAATGGGATGTTCCAACCGTTGATGAAGAGCCTCAACAATCTCAGGAAGAACGGGAAAATCCATATCAGCCACCCACATAGGCAGCAAATCATCACGTCCCCACATCTTTTGTAAAGCCTCGTGCATCACATCACCCGAACCTTTACGCTCAATCACAGTATCAAAATCGTATTTCATCGTATCTGATTAATACCACTGAACGGCATTGGAATAACCGCTCCGCTTATCATATTTCAAAGCATCGGTCAAGGTAGAAGCATTGCAACGGAAGGAGAAATTATAACTTGTATAAGGCGCAAGCACCACCTGACAGCTCATATTGAAACAGTGCAAATCGCGCTGCAAAGACATCGTCGTCATACTGACATCATGATTCTCAAAGTCATAGCCTGACGAGAAGCTGATATTCCAACCATCACTGATGCGCAGGTTTCCGCTGACGTTCAGGGTTTGCGTGAACTTATAAGGATAGCGCATCTTATCATAATTGAACTTATTGATGTCCGTATTCTCACGCATCGTGATTCCATATCCGAATGTCAATGACCATGGCATCGTGAAAAGCATATAGCCATCTTCGTCCGTTTGAGCCTTTCCACTGTCATCTTTTTTCTTTGCACCACGCTGACCTTCAATCATTGCGTCATCAACGTTACTATTGATGTCGGTATCAATGCCGTCTTCATCCTTCTGATTCTTCTTTTTGTCTTTATCTTCTTCATCACCTCCATTAAACAGTTTCTTAAGCTTTTCAGGTGTAAGTGTGAATGATATGTTTTGCGAGAAGCCCTCAAAACGGCCGAACTTGCCCATGCCCCAAAGGGTATGGTTACCTAAATATGGCTTACCGTCACTATCAAGCTCATACGCATAAGTACCGAAAACAGCATTCAGATTGAAGGTATAGTTCTTCCACCACTTCAAACGCAGGCGGACAGAAAGGTCACTCCATTTCTGAGTAGTTGCCGCAGTATTATACGACATCGTAGCTCCAAGTTCATCAATAAGGCTTATTTTCTTAAATCCCAACGAGTCTTTATCATTGGTACTCTTGACTTTCATCTCAATGTTATTGGAGATATCCCATGTGATAGCCCCTCTTCGCCCTTTACTCGGTACTCCATAAAGGGAATTGGCATAAGGCGAATATTCAACAAGAGACACATTTCCTTGCGCATCTGTCTTCTGATAAGAAGAATAATAGCCATAATGAGCAGAGCCAAAGTCTGGCGCATAACTGAAACTGACTTGCGGCGTGATGACATGGCGGATAGCCATTATCTTGTCACCGAATATCTTTTTATTAGGAACCCAAAAGCCATATAGCTTTGTGCTGGCACTGAGAGCGAGGTCCCAATTATATACATTATGGAAACCATAAGTGGTATCATTCACTTCAGTTTGGGTATTTGCATTCCAAGACTTATCCACCTTCTGGTCATACATACGATCCGTGAAATTGAAAGAAGGAGTGACATTCAGATAATTAAATAAGGTGAAACTACCCTGAATTGGTATCGTATGCTGCATACCATTACGCCATTCCTTGACCAGATTGGCTTTCAGGAGATGGTCTTCTGTCGTTGTGATTGAATTTGACAATTGACCCGTATAGCTCATAGATATCTTTTCGTACCAACGTTCCGTTCCCACAGCGTGCTTACGCTTGAAGGGATAAAAACGACTGATAGATATATTCAAGTCAGGCAAAGTCATGGCAATGGAAGAATCACGCATGTTTTGACTCAAATTGGCTGTAGAGCTCAAACTCATTCCTATACTTGAGAACGTGGTACTCCAACTTACAGAAGAGGTTCGAGTACTTTGTGTCAAGGTTTGAGGATTATAAAGACTGGTAAGGTTGTTACGCTCATAACTGCTCGTTGCAAAGTTTACACTGGCAGAGAGTGTATTGAATGGATTTGCCTTAGCATCCTGCCGATGGCTCCACTGTATCTTGAAACTGGTCTGCTGACTATAGTCAGGCATCCCTTTATCTCCCGTTTTGGTGTTCTGATAACTGGCCAAGAAACTGCCATTATATTTGTAACGCTTGCGATAATTGGATGCTGCTGACAAGCCCCACGAACCTCTTGTATAGATTTCAGCCAAAAGTTTCAAGTCCCATTTATCACTCATAGCGAAATAATATCCTCCATCACGCAGATAGAAACCCCTATCCTGCTCCTCACCATAAGTCGGCATGATAAAGCCTGACGAATAACTCTTTGTGAATGGGAAGAAGCCATAAGGAATCGCAAATGGCAACGGCACATCAGCAACAACCAAATAAGCTGGTCCAAAGACGACATCTTTGCCCGGACGAACCTTCGCACGGGAGAGTGCTATATAGAAATCAGGATGTTCGGCATCACAAGTCGTGTATCGGCCATGTTCCAAATAGATGGCACCCGTTGAGTCACGTTTGGAATGCTGACTCGTTAGGAAGCCGTCTTCCTGCTTGGTATAGACATTATTAATAAAGGCTTTCTTGGTCTTGAAATTGAAAGCTATCGTATCACTCTCATACTCACTTTCGCCCATTTTGAATAAAGGCTTTCCCTTTACACCACCCTTAGCCGTAGAATCTGTAGTACCTGTAGCATGCACAACACTGTTGCCAAGGCTCATATAAATCTTATCGCTATTCAAGTCCATATTCTCATACTTCACTTTCGAAGAGCCATAGATATGGGCGGTCTTGCTTTTAGCATCGTAAATCAACGAGTCTTGTCCTGAATAGTCTACCGGTGCATCTATTCCATTCTTCTTCTTTTTATTTAAAGAATCCAGACTTATAGAATCATCAACGGCTTTATTGCGACGATAAATAGCCTTTTGCAAGGAGTCCATCTTCGTCGTATCCACTAATACATGACCAAGGGAATCATGCTTTGTCTTATCATTTTGAGAAATACTGTCATGTTCAACTATTCTCTTTTTCTTCTTGAAAAGAGGCATATTATTATCGGCCATTACAAAAATAATGGCAAATAAAAATAGCATTATGAACGTTTTACTTCTCATTTAATCATGCAAAAATAACTAATTAATGGCTAATACTCAACTGATTTCGTATTTTTAACGTATTATTCGAATATCTTTCTCCAATTTCGGAATCGCAGGAGACCATCTTCTCCGAATCTTGCAATGCTCTTTTCTGCTTCTTCTAACGTCTTTTCTCTTTCCAAACGAGTCTTAGAATAAAACTTATCCGCATAGCATATCAATTTCTCCGCCGTAGTTTCCGGTAGGAAATCTTCATGAGGCAAAGGGAAGCCCTGAAGGATAATCTCCTCTTTCGTCAAGCCTGCTCCTGTATGTCGTTCACATACCCGCGCATGTTCTGGGAACCCTTCTTCCCTGAGCATCTCCGCTCCCAATCGTCCATGACAGATATAATGACTTTTACCAAAGCACTGAATACTTGGGGCATAGCAACGTATAATCCCTATATCATGGAGCATAGCAGCCTCTTCTATGAACTTAGCATCAAGCCCCAACTCTGGATGAAACGAAACAATCTGTAACGCTTTATGCGTTACAGATTGACTATGAGTTAAGAGGATATGACGCAATTCATTTTCCTCTGGATAAAATTTATCAATTATCTTTTGATAATCCATTAATTGTTCTTTTCTCTTTCGATGTAAGCGATTACATCACCCTTACCGACTTTACTTCCTTGTTTGGCATTTATCTCTACCAGTTTGCCACCCAAGTCAGCAGGTACAGCAACAAATTCACCCCAAGAAGCTTGGATGTAACAGAATACATCACCTTCTTTATATTCCTTACCAATAAATGGCTCAATGGCTGGAGCAGCCTCTCCGTCACCTTGGAATTCCCAGAATATCTGGCCTTTCATAGGTGCTACAACAGCATCAGCTTTTGCATGTTTGAAGGCTGCAGCCTCTTCTGGAGAAACCTTTGCTCCCATCTTAGCATCTTTTGCAGCCTGAAGGTCAGCAAGGAAATTCTTCTTAGCCTGTCCGCTCTTATAGTTGCGATACTGCTCTGGATGCATAGCAAGCTCGAATAATTCTTCATCATCCTTACCATAATCCCATCCGTTCTCGTCCATTTCTTTCTTGAAATCATCAAGGGCATTAGGAAGCAACGTATGAGGGTCAGCAGTCGTAAACTCACGGCCTTGCTTCTTGGCAAGGTCTACCAATATCGGGTCTATAGTGCCAGGCACCTTACCGCTCTTACCAAGAATCATACCCCACATAGAGTCGTCCATCATGACGAAACGACCTTTGCCTTGCTCAAGTGTAAGCAAATTCATGAGGGCAATGTTTTTGGTGTATTGAGAGAATGGTGTCACCAATGGAGGATAACCCACGCGAGGCCATACATAAGCAACTTCGTTGAAGAGATTGACCAACATATCATCCATAGAGAGCTCTGGCTCTCCTTTCTTTTTACGCAGATTATTGATGGTCTGACGGATACCGCCAAGGTCTGACATCATGGAACCCATCATACCGCCTGGCAGTCCACAACTCAGAAGAAGTGAAGACATTACTTTGTTTTGTGGGTTGATGAAATAGCCCAACCAGTCATCAATGAACTCCTGAGTGAGTGCACGGGCCTTCATATAAGCATCCATGTTAATATCCGGCACATCAAAGCCTGCATGCTTCAACATACTTTGCACGGAGATAACATCGGGATGTACTTTACCCCATGATAATGGTTCGATGGCTGTATCGATAATATCTGCACCATTCTCACATACTTCCAACATAGAAGCCATGCTCAAGCCTGGGCCTGAATGACCGTGATACTCGATGAGAATGTCAGGATGCTTTGTCTTAATCATCTTCGTGAGTTGCCCAAGGAATGCAGGCTGACCGATACCGGCCATATCCTTCAAGCAGATTTCCTCTGCTCCTGCAGCAATCTCTTCATCAGCCAATTTACTGTAATAGTCTAACGTATGGACAGGAGACGTAGTGATACAGAGTGTTCCCTGAGGTGTCATACCTGCTTCTTTAGCCCATTTGATAGATGGTGCGATATTGCGGATATCATTCAATCCGTCAAAAATACGGGTAATGTCAGTGCCCTGTGCATGTTTTACCTTATACATTAAGGCACGTACATCATCAGGTACAGGATACATGCGAAGTGCATTCAAACCACGGTCGAGCATGTGAGTCTTAATGCCGGCCTCGTTGAAAGGCTTGCAGAAAGCACGCACTGCATCGTTAGGATTTTCGCCGGCAAGGAGATTAACCTGCTCAAAGGCGCCGCCATTGGTTTCTACTCGTGCAAAACAACCCATGTCGATAATAACCGGAGCGATACGCTCCAACTGATCCTTGCGTGGCTGGAACTTTCCTGAACTTTGCCACATGTCTCGATAAACGAGACTGAATTGGATTTTCTTTTTCATATAATGATTCTCCTATAGTTCTATTAATAATTTCGCTTTCGAGTTGCAAAATTAGATAAAAAAAATCAAATTCCACCTTATTAGATTGTTTTTTTATGATTTATAACTATCTTTGCAACAAATAAGCGAAATTATGAAAGTGAAACTGACATTATTGGTGGTCTTTATTGCCGCAATTTCTTTTGTGTCTTGTAGCAACAAACCTGAAATGAGGAAGCCTAATGGCTCTACAGAAACTATCAAAATCAAGAACGACCATACTGTTTATGGGTTGGCTTGTGAAGGATGTACGGATTCTGTGGTGGTGCTCTTACCGACTGATGGCAGCGACCCTGTGCAATATGATTGTCTGGAAGCTCACAGAAGCGGAAAGATATTGGGCAAGTTGAAAATCGGTGATTGGATTGCCGTTGTGCCCTCTGCCAAGAACAAGAAGGTCGCTGATATCGTCATCGACCTCGATGACCTGAAGGGCATCTGGTGCTATATTGTCATGCCGAAGTTGAAGAATTACGAGAATATGAGCGCTAGCATGCAGAAGCGCATGATGCAGGAGATGCCGGATTCTCTGAAAGAACTCTATATGATTCCGCGTGAATACGGCTTTTGGATGAAGCGTCAGTGGGTGTGCCAAAGCGTTGGCTACGTTGCCCAAAAGAACTCTTTGGAAGATGAAAGCCCCGTCGTATATCCGCCATTAGGTTATTTCACTGGCTGGGGGATATGGAACGGCAAATTGATTATTTCCAGTGGTACACCTAAAATGCTGAAAGACAACACCACTGAGGTTACCAATGTGGGTTACGATACTTGTAACATCGACTACCTCAACGATGATTCGCTCGTACTGAGCAGCGATGGCGTTTCGAGAAGCTACTATCGCAAGAACAGCGTGGATGAACTCAACAAAAAGGCAAAATACATGGCTGCCAAGCTCTCGCAGAAAGCTATGGAGGAGGCTAAAGAGAATTAAAGGCGAGTGATTACTTGTCCATCTGGTGGTTCATAAACCGATATTCCGCCAGTTTCTCATATTTCGTACCCTTCTGTCCATAATTGGCATAAGGGTAGATGCTGATGCCTCCGCGCGGCGTGAAAAATCCCGTGACCTCTATATATTTAGGGCTCATGAGCTTGATTAAATCCTTCATGATGACATTCACGCAGTCTTCATGGAAATCACCATGATTGCGGAAACTGAAGAGATAGAGTTTCAGGCTCTTGCTTTCCACCATGCGCTCCGCCGGAATATAACTGATGCGGATTTCGGCAAAGTCAGGCTGCCCGGTAATCGGGCAGAGTGACGTGAACTCCGGACAGTTGAACTGCACCCAATAGTCATTATCCGGGTGCTTGTTTACAAACGTTTCAAGCACCTCAGGGGCATAGTCCATCTTATATTTTGTCTTTGCGCCTAATGATTTCAGGCCTTCTTCTTTACGTTCCATTATCAGAAATTAAAGATTTTCAATACGTTATAGCTGATACCTTCATCGTAGGCATCCTCTCCCTCATAAGCCTTCATGGCCTTTACCACTCGTATGGTGATAGGCAGGGCGACAACCTCATAGCCGGTCTTCAATATCACTTGCCAGAACATCAATGGTGGAAGGGCTTCGGTGGGAATGACTCCCGAGAGGGCTAATGGAAAGAATATCATCGAATCGACGCTCTCTCCAGCCACCGTACTCAATATGGCACGCAGGGAGAAGTTCTTGCCTTTGGAGGCTATTTTCATCTTGCTCATCACATAGGCATTGGCAAAAGAGCCGCAGATAAATGCGATGAAAGAGGCTACGGCAATGCGGGGAGCCAACCCAAACACGGCATGGAAGCCGGCTTCGTTGTGCCAATAAGGGGCACCGGGAATCCAATCGCACAAGGCTCCGAGCAGCACAAAGAAGAAGTTCATGGCAAATCCTGTCCATATCAACAATCGTGCTTTACGGTATCCCCACACTTCGCACACGCAATCATTGATGATATAAGAGATAGGAAAGACTATCAATCCTCCCGTCAAACTGATTGGACCTACTTGTATTTGCTTTGTTTCGAGCACGTTTGCCGCTATCAGGCAGACGCAAAAGAGGATGCTGAAAAGCATGAACAGCACACTCACGTTTTGCTTTTTGTTTGTCATATTCTTGTTTTGTTAGAGGGGGTTTAGCAAGTACCCCTATTTTCTTAAAAGTGTGCAAAGATACGAAAAATATTCCGATAAATCACTATGCTTTCTAAAAAAACATTATATTTGCAGTAAAATAAACATAAATTGCTATAATATGAAGAAACTTCTATTTATTCTGAGCCTTGTCTTTGCGGCTACATCCGTACATGCACAATGGAAAGTCATGATGAGTAATGAAACTGAGGCTGTAAACATTTCGGGCACTACTGCCAAAAATGTAAAGTTCGTACACTATTTTTATGGCCTCAACGGACGTCAACCTGATAGCGTTGCCGTAACGAATGGCAAGTTCAAAATCCCCGGACGTGTCTCTCCCAACACCTTTGTCACCGTACGGAACAAGGAAAATATGGTTACGTTAGTCAATAATTCCACTCCCACAAACATCAATCTTGAGACTGGTGATGTGACCGGTTCTGCTGACAATGTTCAGTTTGCCGAGTTCCAAAAGAAGGTAAACGTCTTTGAAAAGAAAGGGCATCAGATTTATCTTGACTACAAAGCACTGAAAGAGGACAAATCTGCTGAAGGACAGGCAAAGAGAGATGCGCTCGTAAAACAAATGGATGAACTGGGCACTCAGGAAGATGCTGAGGTCGCAACGTTCATCAAGAGCAACAAAGACAAGGTCACTCCGGCCTTCCTTTTAGCGAAAAACTTCTATGACTTCGACTATGATGAGCTGAATGACATGCTCGATACGAAAGCCGCTTACTATTCTCTTCCGATTCTGAAGAATGCAAAAGCGCAGTTGCAAGCTTTATCCAAGCGGAATTCGGGACGACAATTCAGTGAGCTCACCATGCAGGATATGGACGGAAAAACCGTGAATTTGAGCCAATGGGCAGGGAAAGGAAACTATGTATTAGTGGACTTCTGGGCTTCATGGTGCGGTCCTTGCCGTCAGGAAATGCCGAATGTGGTGGAGGCTTACAAGCTCTATCATGCCGCTAAAGGCTTCGAAGTGGTGGGCGTAAGCTTTGATGAGAAGGCTGAAAGTTGGAAGAATGCCGTGAAGACTTTAGGCATGACATGGCCTCAAATGTCAGATTTGAAGGGATGGGCATGCGCTGCGCATGATGTCTATGGTGTCAATTCCATACCTTCAAACATATTGCTCGACCCTCAAGGAAAGATTGTTGCCTCCGACCTTCGTGGCGAAGACTTGCTGAATAAGCTGAAGGAAATCTATCAATAAACGACTTATGGCCGCTTCAAAAGCGGCTAATGAGCAGGTCAAAAGTAACCAATGGAGATTACAAATGCCGTTTGTAACCACATTACACACGACTTGTAACGTGATTACACACGGCTTGTAATCACGTTACAAGTTGTGTGTAATCTCCTCAAAAGCCACAAATAACCCTTTCATTGATAACTTTTATCATCATGGAAAGCCACTTCTGAGCCTTCCGATGATGACTTATGACTATGCCGCATGCGCCACCAGCCAACCGATATAGCCAAGATAACTGAGCAAGAGAACGGCTCCTTCCCAACGTTGAATCGTATATTTGGTGAATGAAAACCACCAAAGCAGCATCACAGAGAACACCAGCACCGACATATCCAAATAGGTTATGCCCGTGATGGTCATAGGACAAATCAAGCCTGTAACGCCGAGGATGAAGAGGATGTTAAACACATTGCTGCCCAAAACATTGCCGATAGCGATATCACTGTTGCCCTTCCGCGCCGCAACCACACTCGTTGCAAGCTCTGGAAGAGAAGTTCCTCCTGCCACGATGGTCAATCCTATCACGGCATCCGACACGCCCAACAACCTTGCAATGGCAGTAGAACCATCCACGAAGATATCACTTCCGAAAATCAGACACAGCAAACCGACCACTACCCAAAGGACTCCTTTCCATACGGGCCAGTTCTTTTTCTTGCCTTCATCTTCGTCTCCACTGTTCTTTGCACCCTTCAAGGTAACGACCATAAACACGATGAAAAGAATAAACAATATGGCTGCATCGATGCGAGAGATGTCATGTCCGAAATAACAGAGCACGATGAGCGCCACAGAAGCCAACACCGCAAAGGGAAGGTCCTTGTTGACCGATGACTTTAAGATGTGCATTGGCGCCACCAAAGCTGCCACACCCACGATGAGCAGGGCGTTGAAGATGTTGCTGCCCACAATGTTTCCTACTGCCAAATCAGGTGTCCCCTTCAATGCAGAAACAAGACTTACACAGAACTCAGGCATTGACGTGCCGAAAGCAACGACTGTCAGTCCTATTACCATTTGCGAGATGTTCATCTTCTCGGCTAAAGCCACAGCGCCCTCAGTGAGCCTGTCTGCACCCCAAAGCACCAAAATGATGCCTGCTAAAATCCAAACTATGTTTATAACCATCATCAATATGTCTTTGAGTGCAAAGATATAAAAAAATCCCCAAATGCCTCACGCATTCGGGGAAATTTCTAACAATCACACAAAATTAAAATCTAATAATCTATGAAACTATTTAACAATACCAAAAAACATTAATCTACTGAAATCTGTCGTGCCACTTTCTGCTCTTCCTTAACGATTTTAGGAAGCGTGACGGTGAGCACTCCATCGGCTACAGAAGCGCCAATCTTCTCTTTATCAACATCTTCAGGCAGTATCAAAGTCTGCTCAAACTTGCCGTAAGAGAACTCACGACGCAGATAATGAGCGCGATTTTTGTCCTTTTCCTGATGACTTTCCATCTTGATAGTCAAGTCGCCATCAGCGTTGATGTTCACATCGAAATCTTCTTTACGCATACCCGGAGCGGCAAGTTCGACGCTATAGCCAGTCTCGGATTCCAACACATTGATAGCGGGTGCTGTCGTATTGGCACGCTGCACATTGTTCTCTATGAAGCTATTGAAAACTTCCGGTAACCATTCATTTCTATACATAATCTGTATCTCCTATCTTTTTAAGTTTATATTCTTGTTTACATGATAAGAGAAGCAAGTTTGATACCAAGACAAAAAATAAGACAGATTGTCAGAAAAGCACTGACAATCTGTCTTGTTAATAAACTTCGTGAAGCCAAAAACTACTCAGCAGCACGATCATCAACATTATTTCCCTCTGTAGGAGCTAATGTTGCCTCGAAGTCGGTGATGCCATTCTTCACGAGAATGTTATACCATTGCAGGAGTTTCTTGATGTCACTATCATGCACACGGTCCTCATCAAAGTTAGGCAAGACCTCTGCAAAATAGGCACGAAGCTCCTTCCCTGAGCATTTCTTATATTCAATAGACACCTCTTTGCCCTGTTCCTTCTCGCCTACTTTTTTCAGTACTTGCCACAAAGGAATGTCTTCAGCATCGGTATACATGGCAATGTCAGCCAGACTTGTCACTCTATCGGTAGCAAAAGCAGGCATACGCTTATGGGTATCATCCAATGCTTCCACAATCAGATTTCCTTTTCCTCTTGACACCATTTTATAAAGTCCTGCCTTTCCGGCAATCGAAAGTATTGTTTCCATTTTACTTATAGATTTTATTTAATAATAATGTTATTTGTTTTTCTAAATCTTGTTTCCCATCGTTGACTATCTCATAATCGGAACGGCTGAGCACCTCATCTTGTGGCAATTGCCTGTGAATCCACTCTAAAGCCTTTTCCTGAGAGATATTATCCCGTTGCATCACCCGCTCAACCCTAATGGAAAGCGGCGCCGTCACACAGACTATCTTGTCAAAATCAACTCGCTTATAGAAGCCACTATCGAAAAGTATGGCGCTTTCGAGCCATTCATAGTCAGACTTGAGATAGTCAAGAGCCACTGCAGGATGCACTATATCATTGACCGCCTGCTTGTTTTCATCACTCGCCAAGAGAAATTTTGCCAAGACAGGCTTTTGCAACACCTTATTTATATATACGTCATCACCCACCAATTGCATCAATTGATGCTGAAGAGACAATGATGTCCGCATCAGTCGTTTGGCTGCTTCATCACAGTCGTAGACCTTGATTCCATGCTTCAAAAGCAACTGGCAGACATAACTCTTGCCACTTCCTATCCCGCCTGTAATCGCGATTCTCATTGCTGTTCTATCAGATAATCCACCTTGTTAATATCCAAATGGGCCTTCGTCACATTGTGAGGATAGACGCGCAGATAGATATTGCACTTATCGGAAGGATGTGCCGTCAAATCATTATAATCTGCTATGACCTTGAACTGTTCAGGCTTTATCATACGGAACATGCTTGCTCCCACCGTAAAACGTACGCTGACCTTAGAAGGGAATGTGCGCAAGACCTTGCCTTGAGGCATATTCACTGCCGAAATAGGCACATCTACGCTCTCTTCTGTCAAGATATCGGGATATAAACCGATTCTCACCATGGAAGGAACAATCTTCACTCCCTTGATGCTCCTCAATGCCACCGTTTGAATAACCGTATCATCAAAGTTGACAATATTCAAATCTACGGTGGATACATATCGGATGCTGTCGAGCAACTTCTTATTGGCATAAATGGTAATCTTCTGTGGCCAGAAGCGTTGACCTGCCAAATAATAGCTCTTTCCAGGAATGATACGCCCCGCCAACCTTACAGGCACTTGCTTGGAACGCCCGTAATTAAAGTAGAAAACGAGCTTATCAGGCTTGCTGACAGTGATTCTTGAGGAGCCATACAACTGTTGGATGACCTGCTTTTGGATATCACCTACAGGCACCGTAACCTTTCCCGTGCTGCTATTGGCATAGTCATCGAAACTCACGTTCACAGGGAGAATCTTGTGACTTGTCACATAAGTAGCCAACGTGAAACCCTTATCGCGCACTGTAATAGCGACTGTATCCGTCATATCAGTGGTCATCACGGCATTCTTGGGTACATCCACAAGACGCACAGGGACGCGCAACTCTTCCTCATACGTCTCGTTCAATGCCATCAACAACCAGAAGATGCCACTGAGGACGAGAAAAAACAAGAAAATCAGAAACTCCTTATTCAAGACTTTGAACAGGAAGTTCCTGACAAAACTCCATATATAGGAAAGCCTGTGCTTCATTTATGATTGAGGAGCCTGCGATGTTGCATCAGCGAAGACATAGTTTTTGTCCACCGTGATTACAACGCCACGAGCTATTTCCACATCCACTTTATTGGTTGTAAGGTCAATGTGCTTTACCGTTCCATAGATGCCGCCACCTGTAACCACAGATGTTCCATCCTGCAAAGAATTCTGGAAAGAGCGGATTTTCTTCTGCTTTTTCTGCTGAGGACGAATCATCATAAACCACATGATTACAAAGATTGCAACCATCATAATGAGGAGACCCATGCCGCCACCTCCCTGTGCTGCTTGTGCAGCTAATACTAATGTTGTCATATATTTAATTATTAATAATTATTCTTTTGTTTCTTCGCTTGGCTTATCTTGACGAAAGCGTGGAGGATCCAGTTGTTTGAGCGTCTTACCCGTATCTATCAGGTAACGGGCAATAGCGTCGAGCATGCCATTGATATATCCGCCACTCTTTGGAGTGCTGTAAAGCTTGGCCAACTCAACATATTCATTGATGGTCACCGTGAGTGGAATATTCGGGAATGTGAGCATTTCTGCGATGGCAATCTGCATGATTACAACATCCATATAAGCCAATCGGGAGAAATCCCAGTTACGGCTTGTCTCGCTCATATACCTCTGATAAATGTCTGCATTCAAGATAGTGGCGCGGAAAAGCTTACGGGCAAAATCCCTGTCCTCCTCATCTTTATATTCCGGCAACAACTCCTGATTGCTCTTTGCAGCAGGGTCGAAACGCTTGATGGTCTTGATGACAAATGTATCCACAATCTCCTTGTCATCATTCCAATAAAGACTTTTCTCTTCCAAGATAGCATCCAGTTCCGCATTCTCTTGTATGAGCTGCTTGTAAAGTTTACGCCAAATCTCACGGTCAGCTTCATAGGAGTCATCAGTGCTTGCCATATAATCCTGAAATATCTGGCTCTGCTCAATCTGATTGCATATCTTCCGAATAAACTCCACATCGTTATCCCACGTCAATTTCTTAACATCCATAAAGTCGTTGAGCATCTTATTCTCCTCAAGCTGTATGGCAAATTTATTATAAGCAAATTTCTGTGATGGCTTTTCCGTGTCCTCCCGCTCTGCCCGTGCTGTCAACACTTCCAGACGATGACGCTCCTCACGAGTTATATCCACAATCAATTGAAGCAAATAATTGTAGAGGTCATAAGCCTTTGAAAGGCTAAACAATAACTCCTTTTCGGCATTATCCATATTTCTATTGCCGTTTTGATAGTATGCGTAGGTTAACTGAACTACCTTAATCCTTATCAAGTCCCTGTTTATCATTCTCTAATAATAAATAATATTGTTGTGTTCTGATTTATGTTGCAAAAATAACGAAAATTCATTTCATACGCAAGAAAAAGCAAAGGAATTAATCCTTTTTTTAGAGAAACTTTGCATATTTCAAATAAAATATGTACCTTTGCACCGCTTTTCGCATCTCAGTGTGATGGCGAATTAATTATCAACTTTAATTTAGAGTAACACATTATGAAAGAGATTAATGTATCAGGTCAGAAGCGCAACGACCTTGGAAAGAAAGCTTCTAAAGCCCTTCGCAAGGAAGGATTAGTACCTTGCAACCTCTATGGTTCTGCTCAAGAGAACGGCAAGCCTGTAGCTATGGCTTTCGCATCTCCTATGAGCGAGCTCCGCAAACTGGTTTACACTCCTCACATCTATGTAATCAATCTGCAGATTGAGGGTGAAGCTCACACCGCTATCTTAAAAGAACTCCAGTTTGACCCAGTAAATGACGCACTTCTTCACGTTGACTTCTTCGAAGTAAACGACCAGAAGCCTATCACTATTGGTATTCCTGTTAAGCTCGAAGGCCTTGCACAGGGTGTTCGCGATGGTGGTCGTATGAACCTTTCTATCCGCAAAATCAACGTTACAGCTCCTTATCAGCAGATTCCAGAGCACCTGAATATCAACGTTACTGATTTGAAACTCGGCAAGAGCATCAAGGTTGGTGACCTGAAATTCGAAGGTCTTGAGTTGGCAACAAGCAAAGATGTCGTTGTATGTTCAGTGAAGATGACCCGTCAGGCTGTTGATACAACAACTGAAGAGGGTGCTGAAGGCGAAGCAGAAGGTGCAGATGCAGCAGCAGCTCCAGCAGCTGACGATGCTAAAGACGCCAAAGACGCTAAGTAATTTGAATGGATAAATTCTTAATATGTGGATTGGGCAACCCCGGAGATGAATACCAGGGCACTCGCCACAACACAGGTTTTATGGTATTGGACGCTTTTGCTAAGGCGTCCAATATTGTTTTTGAAGATAAGCGATACGGCTTTATTGCAGAGACAACTCTCAAAGGCCGGAAGATTATCCTTCTGAAACCTACGACTTTCATGAACTTGAGTGGGAATGCCGTCAGATATTGGATGGGCAAAGAGAACATCGATCAGAAGCGGTTATTGGTTGTTTGCGATGATGTAGCCCTTCCTTTGGGAGCCTTCCGCTTAAAAGCCAGTGGCAGTAATGGCGGTCATAATGGGCTCGGACATATCCAACAGCTCATCGGACAAGATTATGCAAGGCTGCGCATGGGCATCGGAAACGACTATCCGCGTGGTGGTCAAATCGACTGGGTGTTAGGTCATTACAGCGAGGAAGACATGAAAACGTTGCAACCGAGCATCGATACGGCGGTGGAAATCTTCAAGAGTTTCGTGCTCACAGGCATTGATGCCACTATGAATCAATATAATAAATTAGGCAAGAAATAAATGTCAGAAGTAGCTCGAATCGATAAGTGGCTATGGGCAGCACGCATTTTCAAGACCCGCTCCATAGCTGTAGAGGCCATCAAGAATAGCCGCGTCACTATTGAAGGCATGAATGTGAAGCCTTCGCGCATGGTGAAGGCGGGCGAAGTCGTGAGTGTGAAGAAGCCGCCCATCACCTATTCTTTCAAGATACTGAAGACGATTGAGCAGCGAGTGGGTGCTAAACTCATCCCGCAGATTTATGAGAATGTAACTGACCCTAAGCAATATGAGCTTTTGGAGATGAGTCGCATCAGCGGATTCATTGACAGAGCAAGCGGTACCGGACGGCCTACCAAGAAAGACCGGCGGGCTTTGGATAACTTTGTAGAACCCGCCATGTTCGGCTTTGACGATGAAGATGGCTGGGGATCAGATGAGGAGGAGGATATAGATGAAAAAGGTTAGATTGGCGATTTTCGTTTCCGGAAATGGCACAAATTGTGAGAATATCATCCGATATTTCGCAAACGACGAGGCTGTGGATGTGGCTTTGGTGGTAAGCAACAAGCCTGATGCCTATGCATTGGTGAGGGCTAAGAGGCTGGGCGTTCCCACTCTGACGGTCACTAAAGAGGAACTCAACGCTCCGGAATTCACTCAGCAGTTGAGCGACTTTTATCATATAGACCTTATTATATTAGGAGGATTCCTGCTCAAAGTGCCTGCCCACATGGTGGAAGCTTATGACCACCGCATGATAAACCTGCATCCCGCGCTCCTTCCGAAGTATGGTGGCAAGGGCATGTATGGTCATCACGTGCATGAAGCCATAAAAGCCAATCACGAAAAGGAAACGGGTATGACCGTACATTGGGTCAGCAATGATGTTGACGGTGGTGAAATTATTGCCCAATATCGTACTCCACTGACTCCCGAAGACTCTGCAGACGACATTGCCAATAAAGAGCATGAGCTGGAAATGCAGTATTTTCCAAAGGAGATAGAGCGCATTATCTCGCTCATCTTTCATTAATCACAAGATAAACTACCACAAATAGCAAAGCAAAACAATTTGTTTTGTGAGACAATTCAGTCTAATTTGTTAGACGATTTAGTCTGTTTTGTTAGACAAAATAGACTAAATTGTCAAGTAAAAGACCATTAATAACAACGTAAGAGATTATCTTTTGCCTCCCAAAAGACCATCAATAGCCCCATTATCAGTCATCAATCAGACAGCGTGACATCAGTCGGCACCACCTGGGCGACCGCCTCCGAAACCTCCGCCAAAGCCTCCATGGCCTCCACCGGGACGTCCTTGACCACCATCAGGAGGACCTCCAGGGCCGCCAAAGCCAGGTCCATCGCCATCAGGACCTCTGCGTCCACGCCGCATCTGCTGGCGCATATCCTTGTTGCCAAAGAGATTGAAGCGATAAACCACATGCAGCATGGCATAGCTGTTGATGCTGTTATACCACGTATCTGTGCGAGCCATAGCATCAATCATTCGGCTGAAATTGCTCTGTTGATGTAAGATGTCATAGAACTGAAGCATCACCGTAAGCGCTTTTCCTTTCATAAAGCCTTGTGAAAGTTGTGCTGTCCATATCAACTCATTGGTATTCATCGAGTTGTCATTATATCCTCGGCGGCTGTTCTCATGCATACTGGTGGTCAATCCGGTACCCCAAGGAGCCGTGAGAACCACTGAGCCGCCATAAGCAAACTGCCATGTATCGAGGTCGCTTTGGCTTTGCAACTTGTTGCGGGCATGCGTATAATTGACAGAACCATCCAAAGACAACTCCAACCAATCGTTGCGATAACTGCCACCCAAGGTCTCGCGGATGTTGAAAGTACGAGTTCTGTTCTTCTCGGAATCACTCTTCTGACCAAGACTCAGATAGCCTACATTATTCGCAAAGCTACTGCTTGTCTCCGTATTGACGTTCCATCTGCCCAAAGAATCTATGGCTGTATTGAACATAAACCTGCCGTCTATATTCCAATTTCCATTGATATTTTCAGGTTGCGTCGTTCTTCCACCCGTCACATCATTATATGTCACCTTGTCGCTGATGTCATTCTTCGTTGTCGAGAAGTTCAGATTAGCCCCTATGAAACGAGTGTGGGCCTGGATATAATTATTATAATCCATACGTAAAGTGTTAGTGAAAGACGGCTTCAAGCCTGGATTTCCTTTCGATATATTCAACGGATTGCTATCATCAGTGATGTCAAGCAACTGGCTCATACTAGGTTGCGTAGTCGTGCCCCGATAGTTAATGCGCAACTGATGCTGACTACTGAATCGGTAACGGAAGTCCAATGTCGGCGAGAAATTGGTCACCGTACGCACCGTATCGACGTGAACGCCCTGATAATCCTGCATATATTTCGACCTTAAAGGCTGCAACATCAAGCCTACATTCAAGCGATATTTCGCTCTAATCAACCGGAATGTAAGGTTAAACTCATTGATATAATTGCGATATTCAGAGTATCTGCTCAAGTTATCATCCAAATAATCGCCGATAGGATTCGGCAACAAGGAGAGATAATCGTTCCAACCCCGATAAGAAGGAGTGACTCCATTGAAGAAAGACTCTCCCAAATTACTGAAGTCATAAGTAGAGCGGTCGCTCTTACTATAACTATATTGATAACTATAACGGAACTGCAAGTAGGCTCCTTTGAAAAGAGGTTCACTGTAAGTAGCCATCAATTGGTAGTTATAACTTGTTGTCGGCATCAGATTATAACGATTCGTCTGATAAGTGGAATCCAATCCTGCCGCCGTCTTCATCAACCATAAATGCGTGTTATTGGTAGAAAGACTTTGGCTATCGCTCTTCGTATAGCCTCCATCGGCACGCAAAGTGAAGTTGCGGCCATTACTGCTCAACTTGCGATTAAACTGCAATGTTCCCCTCAAATTCCTATTACTGCTGTAGTTAATGGCGTTGTTTACCTGCGAATTGACCACAAGACTATCGGCTGCCAGCGACTTCAAGGAACTCTCATCGAGTGGATTTTCCACATAAAGATAAGGGTCTTCATTGAAAGAAGCTGATGTCGAAGCCTTCCGACTATCATTAGCCGACCATGCAAAAGTAGGGCGGAACATGATGTTCGTCATTGAATCCGGCTGCCACTCTATTCTTCCCTGCGCATTCCAACTATCTCCACGGGTGTAACCTTGGCTTATACTATTGGAGAAAGACCCCGTTTTGCTCACGAAATTCTCAGAAGAGGTCTTCGTATAAGCGTCTCCGTCGCTATGATTCCAAAACCCGCTGAGGTCTATAGTGAGCTTGTCTTTCTTCTCATAGTTATAGTTTACGCCGAGCATCTTTGCCGAATTCAAGCCTTGTCTGCCAGCTCCGAACTGCCCTCTGCCCCCTCCTCCAGGGAACCCAGTATCGTTTACGTTGTTTGCATTGCCAAAGAGCATGAGGCGATTCTTATCGTTGAAGTACGCACCCATCAGTTTTTCAGAATAACGGCTCTTAGTACCAGCCGAAAGGTCGATGTTTGAGAACAGGCCTTTATTCATGCCTTTCTTCAATCCGAAGTCAAGCACCGTGGTCTCCTCACCGTCATCGATGCCGGTGATTCTCGTCAAATCACTCTTCTGGTCATAAGCTTTCACCTTCTCAACAATGGCTGTAGGCAGGTTCTTCATGGCTATTTTGGTATCGCCCGTCATAAATTCCTTGCCATCAACGAGTATCTTTTTCACCGTCTTTCCATTGATTGTAATCGTCCCGTCATCAGCTACAGAGGCTCCTGGAAGCCGCTTCACCAACTCTTCTATCGTCGAACCTTCCGGTGTTTTATAAGCTGCACTATTATATATAAAGGTGTCTTCCTTGAGCACTACTTTCTTTGCTTGCGCCGTAACTTGAGTTTCCTTGAGCATAATGGCATCTGCCGCCATGATGATTTTACCTATTTCCAAACTCTTATCCTGCACAATCTGCACGTGTTTAATGAGCGTCGTATAGCCTATACATGATATTTTCAGCAGATAAGTGCCATTTTCAGGCGCCTTCACACTGAACACTCCCGCCGCATTGCTTATCGCTCCCGCCACGAAAGCAGTATCCGATTTCAGCAATTGAATCGTTGCTTCCGTCACAGGCTGTTTGGAGTCTTTATCTATAAGGATACCCGCAATCGTCCTTTCTTGTGCTAGTCCCGACATCGCAAAGAAAGCAAAGAGGGTGAAAAACAATATTCTAACTTTCATTTTTAAGTAATTTTTCCTGATAACTTTTCATATTAGACGAAACTAAAAGCAAAAAGTTTAATCCCGATTTTTTGCACACAGCCCCATCAGTGTGCGCATTTTCGATAAAAATAATTATAAAAAGACTTAATTTACCATCAAAAGTAGCTATTTGAAGTATGTTTTATGCTTATCTTTGCAACAACGAAAGGAAATGTTATGATTATGGAGCAGAGAATTATTTTATCGAAAAATCTGAATGAAGATGTTGCCATTGCAATATCTGAATGTGAACACGACAAGATTTTTATACTTACGGATGAGACCACCTTGAAGTTCTGTTGGCCGCTCATCAAGGGTTTTTACAGCTTGAAAGAAGCTCAGACGATTACGATAAAGGCTTCTGATACGAGCAAGAATATCGATTCGCTGGCCTTTGTGTGGCAACAACTGAGCGAAAAGGGAGCTACCCGTCATTCCCTCCTCATCAATCTCGGGGGTGGCGTGGTGACCGACCTTGGCGGTTTCGCGGCCTCTACTTTCAAGCGGGGCATTGATTTCATCAACATCCCCACGACATTGCTTGCCATGGTGGATGCCTCTGTGGGAGGCAAAACGGGCATCAATTTCAATGGCTTGAAGAATGAAATCGGCGTCTTCAACGATGCTAAATACGTGATACTCAGTACCTCGTTTCTCAAATCGCTGAATGCTGAGAACCTGCTTTCGGGCTATGCTGAGATGCTCAAACATGGCCTCATCGCCAACGACAAGATATGGGCTGAGCTGCTCAACTTCGACCTTCAGCATCCTGATTATCAAATGCTTCAGTCGCTTTTGGAGAAATCCATCAAAGTCAAAGAGCGCATTGTCTTGAAAGACCCTAAAGAAAAAGGGCTTCGCAAGGCATTGAATTTCGGACATACCATCGGCCATGCCTTCGAGTCTTGGAGTCTGAAACACGACGAGCGCCCTATTCTTCACGGATATGCCGTTGCTTACGGGCTCATTCCGGAACTATATCTGAGCAGTATCAAGGCAGGTTTTCCTACTGACAAACTCCGCCAAACTGTCAGTTTTATTCGTGAGAACTATGGCGTGCCAGCCATCACTTGCGATGATTACGACGGTCTTATAGCCCTCATGCGACATGACAAAAAGAACGTTGCCGACATCATTAACTTCACGCTTTTAGGCAATATCGGCGACATCAGAATCAATCAGAGCGCCACCGATGATGAAATCAAGGAGGCTCTCGACTTCATGCGCGAGGGCTGACAACCGCTTATTTCTTGGCAGGCGATATGATATAATTAGTCACTTCGACAGATGATATCAGGTCGCCTTCCGAATTTTTCACGGAGATATGCCATTGATGAAGGGTTCTGCCCATATATTGCAACTTGGCATAAGCCGTCACCGTATCGCCTTCCTGTGCTGATTTCACATGTGAGCCGCTCACATTGATGCCCACGCAAATCTTTCCTTTCACCAATGCCATTGATGCCACGCCTGCCAGATTTTCAGCTAAAGCCAGCGAAGCACCGCCTGCAAGGAAACCGAAAGGTTGCTTATTCTTTTCATTTACTTTCATCCGAGCCATACAGGTGTCGTCTTCGGGAGTGGAAATAAACTCCATTCCCAGCGTGTTGGAGAGCCCGTCTTGCTTGCGGAGTAATTCTTTCAAATGTTCTATATTCATAATTTTCTCGATTATCTATCCGTATATCTGCAAATATCATGCCAATTCGCTGACTTTTGGAAATGACTGACATTGTCTGCCAAAAAGAGCAATAGCATGACAGATATAGACCTTTTCGGGGCTTCAAAGAGGCCCTATTTACCCCTATCGATTCTTACGAAGAGGACACGGAAATGTTAAATCAATCCACCTGAATATCGATTGAGTTTTCTGAAAGCCAATCATTGCTTCGAAATCTGCAATTTTTAGCCAATTTTGCATCTATCTTATAATCAATCAGTTATGGCGATTAGCAGGACAGAAGATGATTCCCGAATTTGTAAAAGACCGCTTTCTACCTTGTAAAAGACGGTTGTTTACCTCGTAAACAGTAGCCTTTTACCCTGCAAAAGACCACCTTTCAAAAGGCTGAAAAGTATCCTTCTGGTTGCGAAATACCATCGAAAATACAATCAGACCTATCTTTCGCAAACACAATCCTCCGTTTTTGAGAGGAAAGCAGATGACTCTAAAGTGTTAATTCAGACATGAGTTTTCTATAGAAATATAACAAAAAGAACATACTGACATCATTGCTTTCCGAAGGAAAAATCATTCTCCGACACCCCATTCCTGCCCTTTGTGCAAAAAGAAAATACAATAACTTTGCACACCTAATAATATAAAAAAGATAAAAAGGAGGACACTTTCAAAATTTATTGTTAACTTTGCAGTTCAAAATGATAAGTTTTCGATAAAAGATGAATATATTAGAACTAAGTGAACAGGAAATTATCCGCCGGCAAAGTCTGGAGGAACTGCGCAAAAGAGGCATCAACCCCTATCCCGCAGCAGAGTTTCCTACCAACGCTTTCTCCGTAGATATCAAGGCGGAGTTTAAAGAGGGTGAAGAGAGAGATGTAGTGATTGCAGGCCGAATGATGAGTTGCCGCGTAATGGGCAAGGCCTCTTTTGCGGAAATTCAGGATTCTAAGGGCCGCATACAGGTGTATGTGACGCGCGATGATATCTGCCCGGGTGAGGATAAAGACCTCTATAACGTGGTCTTCAAGAAACTCCTCGACATCGGCGACTTCATCGGCATCAAGGGTTTTGTCTTCAAAACACAAACCGGTGAGGTATCCGTTCATGCCAAGGAAATCACACTTTTGAGCAAGAGCCTCAAACCTCTGCCTATCGTGAAATATAAAGATGGAGTGGCTTATGATAAGTTTGACGACCCCGAACTTCGCGCGCGTCAGCGCTATGTGGACCTGATTGTCAACGACGGAGTGAAGGCTACCTTCCTCAAACGTGCCACCGTATTGCGCACCATGCGTAATTTCTTCGATGAAGCAGGCTATACCGAGGTAGAAACCCCTACCCTTCAGAGCATTGCAGGAGGAGCATCCGCCAAGCCTTTCATCACCCATTTCAATGCGCTCAACATCGATATGTACATGCGCATAGCTACCGAACTCTATCTGAAACGCCTCATCGTGGGTGGTTTTGAGGGGGTCTATGAGATTGGAAAGAACTTCCGCAACGAGGGAATGGACCGTTTCCACAACCCTGAATTCACCTGCATGGAGCTCTATGTGCAATATAAGGACTACAACTGGATGATGAGTTTCACCGAGAAATTGCTCGAAACCATCTGCACAGCCGTAAATGGCAAGCCCGAAGTGATGATTGGCGACAAGCTCGTCAGTTTCAAAGCACCTTATCGAAGATTGCCTATCCTCGATGCAATCAAGGAAAAGACGGGCTTCGACCTTAGCGATAAGAGTGAGGAAGAGATACGCCATATCGCCGTGGATGAGCTCAAAATGGAGGGCATCGACGAGAGTTTCGGCAAAGGAAAACTCATCGACGAGATATTCGGAGAGTTCTGCGAGGGTACATTCATTGACCCTACTTTCATCATCGACTATCCTGTCGAGATGTCGCCATTGACGAAGATGCACCGCTCAAAGGCTGGTTTGACCGAGCGTTTCGAGCTGATGGTCAACGGAAAAGAACTCGCCAACGCCTATAGTGAGCTTAATGACCCTATCGACCAGGAAGAACGCTTCAAGGAACAGATGAAACTTGCCGATAAGGGCGACGATGAAGCCATGATTATCGATAAGGACTTCCTGCGCGCATTGCAATATGGCATGCCTCCAACATCAGGCATCGGCATCGGCATCGACCGTCTTGTCATGCTCATGACGGGCATGGAGAACATTCAGGAAGTGATGCTTTTCCCGCAACTCAAGCCCGAGCAACGATTGCCACAGAGTTCAATAGCCGAGTGGGCAGCCATCGGCGTGCCTGAAGATTGGGTTTACGTGTTGCGCAAAGCAGGCTTCAACCTCATCTCCGACATCAAGGATGAGAAGGCACAAGGCTTGCAACAGAAGATTGGAGAAATCAATAAGAAATATAAATTGGATTACGTGAAGCCGTCTGTAGATGATATACAGCAGTGGATCGAAAAAACTAAATAATGTTCGGAGTCGGCAAAATAGCGATTATCGGAGGAGGCTCATGGGCTACTGCCATAGCCAAGATTGTAGTGGATCACACCCATCACATCGGCTGGTATATGCGCCGCGATGACCGCATAGAGGACTTTAAGCGCATGGGGCACAACCCCGCTTATCTCATGAGCGTGCACTTTGATGTCAACGAGATTTACTTCTCCTCTGACATCAATAAGATTGTGGAGGCTTATGACACCCTTATTTTCGTCACTCCGTCACCTTATCTGAAGAACCATCTTAAGAAACTGAAGACCCGCATACGTGATAAATTCGTCGTCACAGCCATCAAAGGCATCGTGCCCGATGAGAATCTCGTGTGCTCGGAATATTTCCATCAGGTCTATGATATGCCTTATGAGAACCTCGTTTGCATCGGTGGGCCTTCTCATGCAGAAGAAGTGGCGCTTCAAAGACTGACCTACCTAACGGTGGGATGCAAGGATTTGGAGAAAGCGCAGGCATTCACAGAGGTGCTCGCCTCCGATTTCGTGAAGACAAAAGTATCTTCTGATGTCGTCGGAATTGAGTATTCCTCGGTGCTGAAGAACGTCTATGCCATTGCCGCAGGCATCTGTTCAGGCTTGAAATATGGAGATAACTTCCAAGCCGTGCTGATGTCTAATGCCATCCAAGAGATGGGCAGGTTCCTCACGGCGATATACCCGTTGGAACGAAACGTATATGATAGCGTTTATCTGGGTGACCTTTTGGTGACCGGGTACTCCAATTTCAGCCGCAACCGCACGTTTGGTACGATGATTGGGAAAGGCTATAGCGTGAAGAGCGCACAAATAGAGATGGAGATGATAGCTGAGGGTTACTTCGGCACGAAATGTATGAAGGAAATCAATCGGTATATGCACGTGAACATGCCGATACTCGATGCGGTCTATAATATATTGTATGAGCGCATCAACCCACAAATAGAAATAAAATTATTAACAGACTCTTTTAGGTAAAAAGAAAAGATGGAGAATATTAAATTAGACATTACTAAAGCCGCTCAATTCCTCAAAGCAGGAGCTGTAGAGGCTTATGAGCCAAAAGCAAAGGCCGCTCAAGAAGCTCTTGAGAACGGCACTTGTGCTGGTAACGACTTTCTTGGATGGCTTCACTTGCCATCAAGTATCACCCCTGAGTTAATTGCTGAAGTTCAGGCAACCGCCGATACGCTTCGCCGCAAATGTGAAGTGGTCGTAGTGGCAGGCATCGGAGGCTCTTATCTGGGCGCCCGCGCCGTCATTGAAGCTTTGGGTAACAGCTTCGCATGGCTTGTAGATGACAAGAAGAATCCCACAATTCTCTTTGCCGGCAACAATATCGGCGAGGATTATCTGTCAGAGTTGACCACCTATCTTAAAGATAAGAAGTTCGGTGTCATCAATATCTCAAAGTCCGGAACAACAACAGAAACCGCCCTCACCTTCCGTCTTTTGAAGAAACAATGTGAGGCTCAGCGTGGCAAAGCAGAGGCTAAAGATGTCATCGTTGCCATTACCGACGCTAAGAAAGGTGCCGCACGTGCTGCTGCAAACAAAGAAGGCTACAAGACATTCGTCATTCCTGACAATGTAGGCGGTCGTTTCTCCGTGCTCACTCCAGTAGGTTTGCTTCCTATCGCATGCGCTGGCTTCGACATTCAGAAACTTGTTGAGGGTGCTCAAGACATGGAGAAGGCAACGGCTCTGAACGTTCCTTTTGCTGAGAACATCGCTTCACAATACGCTGCAACGCGTCAAGGCCTCTATACACAGGCAGGCAAGAAGATTGAAATCATCGCCAACTTCCAGCCAAAACTGCATTTCATCGCTGAATGGTGGAAGCAGCTCTATGGAGAGAGCGAAGGCAAAGACCATAAGGGAATCTTCCCTGCTGCTTGCGACTTCACGACTGATTTGCACTCAATGGGTCAATGGATACAAGACGGCGAGCGTTCTATCTTCGAGACCGTCATCTCTATTGAGACTCCCAACAAGGAACTCGACTTCCCTCATGATGAAGAGAATCTCGACGGATTGAACTTCTTGGCTGGCAAGAGAGTTGATGAAGTGAACAAGATGGCAGAGCTGGGCACCCGCCTCGCACACGTTGATGGTGGCGTTCCTAACATCCGTATCAGTGTTCCGAAACTGAATGAATACTATATCGGAGAGCTTATCTATTTCTTTGAAAAAGCTTGTGGAGTCAGTGGTTTGATGGAAGAAGTCAACCCATTCAACCAACCTGGCGTGGAAGCTTATAAGAAGAATATGTTTGCTTTGCTTGATAAACCAGGCTATGAGGCCGACAGTAAGGCCATCAAAGAGCGTCTGGCTAAAGAAAAATAATGTTTCAACAGGCAATTAAGAAATACTTGGAAGAGCACGGTTTTGGATGTTTTAATCCTAAAGTCGTGCTCTTTGATATGGATGGAGTGCTCTATAATTCCATGCCTCATCATGCCATCGCATGGCAAAAGGCCATGAAAGAGTTCGGCATTCACTTCACCGCGGAAGACTCCTATGCGACAGAAGGCATGCGGGGAGTGGACACCATTCGCATCTACGCTAAGAAGCAATTGGGCAAAGACTTAACAGAAGCCGAAGCGCAAGCCATGTATGACGAGAAAACCCGTCTCTTCCATCTGATGCCAGAGGCTCCCATCTTCGATGGAGTGCTCGACTTGATGAAGCAGATAACGGCTGACGGCCTGAAAATAGGCATCGTTAC
Organism: Prevotella sp.; assembly: GCA_022641735.1. Taxonomy (GTDB): domain Bacteria; phylum Bacteroidota; class Bacteroidia; order Bacteroidales; family Bacteroidaceae; genus Prevotella. The sequence goes on from JALCDQ010000001.1 coordinate 346,176, forward strand.
GGGTAGCGGGCAACGGCCTCTCATCAAGCGACTCATCGCTGATTTCGGCGAATTTGTGGACCGGCAACACATCGTGACGGCGTATGACATCCAGCATGGGAAACCTTCTCCCGACCCTTATCATAAAGGTTTGCAACTCGCAGGAGGGCTTCAGCCGTGGGAAGGCATCGTTGTGGAGAATGCACCCATGGGCATCCGCTCAGGTGTAGCCGCCAAGATTTTCACGATAGGCGTCAATAGCGGCCCACTTCCCGATAAGGCTTTAGCCGATGAAAGAGCAAACATCATCCTGCCAAGTATCAGAGAACTCAGCAACAATTGGAATCATTTATTTCTAAAATAGAATTTTATGAAGTATTTCATTATCGAAAACAACCAACAAGTCGGTCCTTTTTCCATCTATGAACTGAAGGATAAAGGCATCACGTCTGACACCTTGGTATGGGCGGAAGGCATGAAAGAGTGGACTCCCGCATGGCAAGTAGAGGAGCTGAAGGCGTTCCTTTACAACACAACCAGCACTTCCACTCCTCCACCAGTGCCACCCGTAACGCCGCAACCAACCGCAGATGCACCGCAACCAACACCTTCTCCACTGGCTCAACAACCACAAAAGAACCATAAGACGGGCATCATCATCGGAGCCGTTGTGGTGCTTCTCCTGCTCATCATGATATTCACTTGCCCAAGCAAAAAAGACCATGAGGAGGCTATTCAAGAGAAGATTTCGCTGGCTATAGACAAGTCTGCCGGCCAGAGTGATGACATCTTCTCGCAGGGAATCAGCATTCTCAGCAAGTTGTTTGCCCGCCAACTCTCCGGCCCTATCCTCGATAACGTGCTCCAGTATCATAATTATGTGCTGTTCTCCACGACTACCATCGAGTGGGAAGGCAAGACCCACAAGGCCTCTTATGGATTGTTCGGCCACATCTTCACCGTTGATGAGGACGACATCGTGAAAGCTTTGGAGAAAGAGAGCGTGCCTTCTTTCAGCGATAACCAGTCGGATGATAACGATAATCAGCAAGACGACGAGGCCGTAGAGCAAGACTCCGTGAGCAACAACTCGTCTTCCGTTGACCAAAAGCTCATCAACTCCGTTGGCAACATGGTGAAAGACCAGGTGAAAGAGAAAGCTGATAGCGCGACGAAAGAAGGCCTCGGCAAGATCGTCGACGATATCTTCGACTTCTTGAAAGGGCTGTAAGGGCGCGCTTCCATTTCGGATATATTATACTTTCGCAAGATTTTATAATATAAAAGACACTAACAGAGTGTTCATCTTATCGTTTTAAATGCTACTTTTGCACATAAAAGAGCAAAAGATGCGATATTTATTAATCCTCTTATTGACGATTCTCACTGCCTCAAACACCATGGGGCAAAGGAGAATCGTCGTCTTTAACCTTGAGACGAAAGTACCTATAAGAAACGTGAAAGTGTGGACTTCCAACGGTCAAAACGACTCCACCAATTACAAAGGAGAATGTATATTGCCCGAAAAGTTCGACACCTTGATGCTCAGTAAGCCTGGTTTTCTGGCCACGAGAATCCCTTTTGCGCAAGTGAAAGACTCCATTCCTCTGCTCTCTAACTATCATCGCATCGGTGAAGTGACGGTTTATGGGGTCGATTACTCGAAGAAAATACAGGAGAACATCAATAGTTGGGTGGTTTTCGATAAGACGGAATATGCCTTGCAGCACCCTGCTTCAGGGAATATTCTTGGCCTTTTGGTCTATTTAGGAGAAAAGGCCTACAACGCATTATTCAAGAAGCATAAGGCTCCCGAAGGTCCTTCGCTCTCCGAAGATCCGATTTTGAAGGCCTACCAAGAGGCTATGGAGGAAAAGAAAGCCAAGCAATGACTTGACCTTACACCTTATTATATAGTAATCTCACCACTCCCATAACAGCGATGGTGCTGCTCATCATAGACAACGCAAAATTGTCCGGGCGCTACTCCATGGATTTTCTCATCGGAATGAATGATGTAACTTCCTGCTGAAAGCATTTCCACGCTGGCAGGATGATATTCGGGCGTATGGCGTATCTTGAACGTTACGCGCGCTTCCTGTACCTCTTGGGTGAGAAAATGGAAGTCATGTATCTTGAAATCTTTACGATATGCGGTTTCAGGGTCATAACCATGACTGACATAAAGGATGTTCTTCTCCACGTCTTTCTTCACCACAAACCATGGTCCGCCACCCAATCCGAGCCCTTTGCGCTGCCCTATCGTATGGAACCAAAGCCCCCGATGCTCGCCTATCCGATTGCCTGTCTCCAGCTCGATGATGTCGCCCGGTTGCTCGCCAAGATACCTGCGGATATACTCATTATAGTCAATCTGCCCCAAAAAGCAGATTCCCTGCGAGTCTTTACGTCGTGCATTCACGAGATGCTCACGCTCCGCTATCTCGCGCACCTCGTCTTTCACATAGTGGCCGATGGGGAAAAGCGCCTTGCGGAGTTGCCAATCATAGATTTGAGCGAGGAAATCCGTCTGGTCTTTCACGGGGTCAGGACTTGTACACAGCCATTTCTGCCCATCTATCCACTCCGTTTGCGCATAGTGGCCCGTGGCAATGAGGTCGTAAGAATGTCCCATTTTCTCATCGAAAGCACCGAATTTGATGAGCCTGTTGCACATCACATCGGGGTTGGGCGTATAGCCCGCCTTCACTTTCTCCATGGTGTATCGGGTCACTTGCGACCAATATTCCTGATGGCAATCAATCACTTCGAGCCGGCAATCATACTTTGCCGCCACGGCGGTGGCCATCTCCAAATCCTCTTCGGAAGAGCAGTCCCACTCCTCTTTCTCCTCTGGTCCTATCTTGATATAGAAGCAATCGGGGTGCAAACCGAGCTTTGCCAACTCATAGACAACCACCGAGCTATCGACTCCTCCCGATAACAAGACGGCAATGCGCTTATCTTTGATTTCCTCAAAATCCATGTTGCAAAGATACGAATTATTCCCCAAATCTGATGCAAAATCAAGAATGAAAGTGCAGAAGACGGTCTTTTGCCTTGTAAGAGATAAACTTTTGGAAGGTAAAAGATGATTGTTTGGGTTGTAAAAGACCATTGTTTACATTGTAAAACAGGCTGTTTTGCAAGACAATTTAGTCTGTTTTGTCTAATGCCTAATGGCAAAGGACTTTTGAGAGGACTGTTTGCTATATTATAAGAGGTAACCTTTCATGCCAAAACCGACAAAAGATTAAATCTTGTTAAATAATCCGTCAAATATTTGGAAGTTATCAAAATATTCCATATCTTTGTGCTATCAAAATGATATCAAAATAATAACAACCTAAATACAACAGATTATGGAAAATCAAGAGTTCGCTTTCAAGGGTAAGACCCTTAATGGTTTCGATATGCTTTTCGGCATTTTGCTGCTCTTCGTAGCAAGCATTGTCGTATTCATCTTCAATTGCGACTGCATCAATGCAGGAATGACAGCCCTCACCGTGGTCAGCATTGCCGTCTTCCTCTTCAGCATCGGATGCCTCTGCGGATTCATTATGTTGGAACCCAACGAGGCCCGCGTGATGATGTTTTTCGGCAATTACCGTGGTACTTTCACCAAGACGGGATTCTACTGGGTGAACCCCTTCATCACCACCAAGAAGCTTTCACTTCGTGCCCGCAACTTAGACGCAGAGCCTATCAAGGTGAACGACAAAATCGGCAACCCCGTCATGATAGGTCAAGTGCTGGTATGGCGACTGAAAGACACCTATAAGGCCACCTTCGACATCGACGCCCAAGCCATGCAGGCAGGCACTGTAGGGCAGTCATCCGCCATGCTGATGCGCTTCTATGAGAACTTCGTGAAGATACAAGGAGATGCCGCCTTGAGGAAAGTAGCGGGAGAATATGCCTATGACGACGAAGACGGCAAAGCCACTGAGGCCACTCTGCGAGGCGGTGGAGAGCACATCAACGAAGTTTTGGAAAAGGAGTTGAAGGAAAGGCTCGATATTGCAGGCATCGAAGTGGTAGAGGCACGCATCAATTATCTTGCTTATGCGCCTGAGATTGCTGCCGTCATGTTGCGCCGTCAACAGGCTTCCGCCATCATTTCAGCTCGTGAGAAGATTGTGGAAGGTGCCGTAGGCATGGTGAAACTGGCTATCGACAAACTGGCTGAAGAAGAGGTCATCGAGCTCGACGACGACAAGAAAGCAGCCATGGTGAGCAACCTGATGGTGGTGCTTTGCGGCGATGATACCGCTCAACCGATAGTGAATGCAGGCACCCTGAACATGTAAAACTTCCCCGTTGCCCCTCCTTCAGGGAGGGGTAAACTCAAAGCAATATGGCTAAAAAAGAAAACAAGACCAAGAGTTTCATTCTCCGCATCGACGCCGATACGATGGATGCCATTGAGAAATGGGCTGCTGATGAGTTCCGCTCGACCAACGGACAACTTCAGTGGATAATCTCTGAGGCTCTGCAAAAAAACCGCCGTATGCCCAAAAAGCGGAAGGATGCCCCTTCGGATACTGAAAACGATAAACCCCAAGAGCCATGAGATTCTTCCATTTCAAAGAAAGATATGATCAGAACATTGCCCCTCGACGCACGAGAGAGGGGCGTATCTTTGAGGCCGTGACGATGGTTATCCTCCTGATGAGCATCATTTTGGAACTTGCGGTATGGCGGAAGACGGGCACACCGACGGGCTTGAAGAAACTTGCCCTCGGCATCATTGGCTCCTTAGCCTACCTCCTTGATGCCTATCAGCCAAGTGTCAACGAATATGGGAGTCGCGCCAAGACCCCTAAGCAAAGGCTTTACGCCACGAGAGGCATACGCATCATGGCTATCATGATAGCTCTGATAACCCTTGCCATCGGACTATACAACGCAGGCGCAATCACTCAGGTGGTGGAAGACGTCATCATCATCGGTGCCTCCGGGGTTTTCTTCCTCATTTGGACATCCATGCTCTTTCTCATCCAAAAAATCAGATAATATGGAAAAGAATGACTTTAAAGTATATCGCACCTTAGAAGGCACGATTTTCGAGGTGGTCACGGCGCTGCTCGTAGTGGCCTCACTGCTCATCACCGTGCTGTTTTCTCACTTCGGAGATACGCTATTGGGAGGCGTGCTGGGCACCGTTCTCTTGAGCATATGCGCCCTTCTATTCCTCTTTTTGGCTTATCATCCCGCCTCCGATTTAATTAACATCCCCGTGAAAAGAAAAAATCCCGCACAACTCGAAATCACTGTACGGATGATGAGAGTGGTGGCCGTGGAGATAGGAGCGCTGTCGTTGCTGATGAGCCTGCTAATGGGCGACATCATCAACAGAGACATCGTGGCGGACGGGTTGCCGCCCTTCGTCATCATGACAGTGCTTTTCGTCACCATCAGTTATTATTGTTGGAAAATCAAGCGGGCTCAAAACGTATGACCTCCGAGTCTTCGGGCACATAGATATTACCGTGGAAATGCGCCCTCGCTTCTGCGGTATATTCAGCTTTGCGCGACGGCAGGGTCTTGTCTTCCGTATGATAAAGGATGAGATTCTTCACGCCCAACTGCTCCGCCAATAGCGCCGAGTCCTTCACCGTGCTATGATGCTTCTCGTAAGGATGGAACTTCTCACGGTCGCCATACTTGCAAAAAGCCTCGCACAGCAACCAGTCAGCACCCTCCACAAAGGCTTTGTTCGCCTCATTATACGGCTCATCACCCAAGCAGACAAGGCGCTGGGCACCCAATTGAGTGGTAAATCCGAACTGCTTTTCTTTCGTGGAAAGGATGTCGAAGACCTTCAGATGAAAGCTTGCGGCATCGATTTCATCCCTGTCTTTCACCTCATGAAAGAAGACACAACGGCCAATCTCAGCGTATTGTTTGGGCGTGAGCATCTCCGAAAGATTGAAATCAAGGATGCGGAGCACCTTTTCATGGCTCCACACATTCAATGCCCCTTGATATTTCCCCGACAGATGACGCTGGATAAAGAGGCGCACCACCCAGATGACGCCTAAAATATGGTCAGTATGCGCATGCGTCACATAGACGTGATGAATATCACCCAGCGAGAGATGAGCCTTCTCCAATTGCGACAGAATACCATTTCCACCCCCTGCATCGACAAGCAAGAGGTCGGCATCATTATTCAATACAAAGCAAGTGTTGTAGCACTTGGTCACAAGGGCGTTGCCCGTTCCTAATAAAGTAATATTCATCTTCTTCGGCTTTATCCGTTGCAAAAATAATAAAAAAACAAGCATCCGATGACAAAAATCCACAATCTTTTTATATCTTTGCACCTTAGAAAGAAATATAATATTATGGAAGAAATTAAAAACGACCTTTTGACGATTCAAATTGCAGAGCATGGAGCAGAACTGCAAAGCATCAAAGATAAAGACGGAAACGAATATCTGTGGCAAGGAGACCCGAAATATTGGGGCAAACACTCACCATTGCTGTTCCCTATCGTGTGCGGATTATGGAAAGAAACCTATCGCACGGAAGGTAAAACCTATCAAATGCACCGCCATGGTTTTGGACAAAAGGTGGACTTTCATCTGATTTCCAAGAATGAGGTAAAGGCTACTTTCGCCTTCTCTGATACGGAGGAGACTCGAAAGGAATATCCTTACAGATTCAACCTGTCGGTTACTTACCGACTGGATAACAACAAGATACACGTCATCTGGCATGTAGAGAACACGGACAACAAAGAAATCTATTTCCAAATAGGTGGTCATCCCGCATTCAATGTGCCCGATATGAAAGAAGGAGAAGACCTGCATGGCTTTCTGAAATTCGACAATCCCAATCCGCAAAGGTTGTTTGCCAATGTGGAGGGATGTCTTGCGGAAGGTCATCATCCACTGAAAATGCAGGATAATCTTTGGGAATTCCACATGGAAGACTTCAAGGATGACGCGCTCGTCTTTGATGAATGTCAGCTCCATGAGGTGCAACTGCTCGACAAAAAGAAAAAGCCTGTGGTGACGGTCAACTTCAAAGCGCCCGCCATCGGGATATGGAGTCCTACTGACAAGAACGCTCCTTTCATCTGTCTCGAGCCATGGTATGGCATTCACGACTGGGCGAAGTTTGAGGGAGAGTTCAAAGACAAATACCTCATGAACAAACTCTTGCCAGGCGCAAGTTTCATGAGCGAATACACCATCACTATCCGATAACCCTAAATCATCATTTTTCCATCATAAGAAAAATAGAAGTATGAATAAGACAAAAATCCTAACGTTGGTATTAATCTTAATACTGATTGCAACAATTCCTGCCCTTGCGATTAAACGCCAGGCATTGGTTACTTATGCATCAACCTTGAAAGGCCTTAAGAAAGGCGACTTGAAGACAGCCGTATATAATTTGGTGAGAAGCCACACCGTTTTCTCTTATGGTAAGGGAAGCAACGGTACATGGTATTATTTCTGGTATACTGATAGAGACACAACTACAAGTGAATGTCTCAACAGATATAGTCCTGATAAGTTCTATTTCTCTTCTCATGACGGAAGTGCCATTAGTGGCATGAATATTGAGCACTCCTTTCCTAAAAGTTGGTGGGGAGGAACTTCCAACGATGCTTATAAAGACCTCTATAACCTTTATCCATCATCGTCAGATGACAATAGTGCAAAGAGCAACTATCCTATGGGAAAAGTGACAAACGTAACCAGTAATTCTGGAGAAGGTTACGATAAAGTCGGCACTGGCACTTGTGACGGTGTTGGCACTATTCAATTATGGGAACCAGGTGACCAATATAAGGGAGAGTTTTCGCGTGGCTATATGTATATGGCAACCACTTATCAAGACCTCACTTGGAGCGGTACACAAGGACTTCAAATATTAGAGAATGACACGTGGCCGACTTTAAGGAAATGGGCTTACGAGCTTTATCTGCAATGGGGGAAACAAGATAGCGTTTCAAATCTTGAGCGCACTCGCAACAATACGGTTGCAAAGTATCAAGGCAACCGCAATCTCTTCGTCGATTTTCCACATTTGGCTGATTACATTTGGGGTGACAGCATCGATGTGGCTTTTGACCCAACCACCTCTATGACTACCGCCGATGACGATGCACGCTATATGGAAACATCAACCAATCCGTCTGGTGATGGTGGAGATACCAATGAGGATGTCTATCAATTCTCTAAAGTCGATAAGATTACAGCTGGCAAGAGTTATCTGATAGTAGCCAATAATAGTGGTGCGTTGGTTGCCGCAACGCCTTTAAGTAGTTCGAAAAACTATGGTTATCTGCCCTCTTTGAGCGTAACCGACAACAGTGGAATCATCACTCTTAACACAAAGGATGATGCCTTCACCTTTGAGAGTACAAGTGGAGGATATCTCATCAAAGACTCGCAAGGCAGATATTATTATCAGAAGAGCACTTATACTAGTTATAATGCAAGCACAACCGCATCTGACGCTTATGCATGGTCAGCCACTCTGCAAAGCGACGGTACTTTCAAAATCATGAGTTCTGGTGGATATTATGTTCAATATTCTGCTACTTATAGCTCTTATGGTTGCTACACCACCGCAACAGGTCCACTGCCTTTGCTCTATGAACTTGTGGAAAAGACTGCAACGGAAATTGAGCGACCGCATACCATTGAGCTGGAAACGAAGCCCGTCATCTATAATCTGCAAGGACAGAAAGTAGGCACAGAGGCAAGCGCATTGCCAAGTGGCATCTACATCATGAATGGAAAGAAGTTTGTAGTGAAATAAAACGCCACTACGAAAGGTTGGAACGACCTTATTGTGACGTGTGATTTTGTGACAACTTGTGATTTTTTCTCTTTTGAGAACTTTGATACCTCTGAGTTCTCAGAAGAGTGATTAGAAGGCTTCGCGGTATTTATTTTCATCCTTATCTTCGAGCATGGAGAGATAAGAGACATAGCGGCTCTGCGCAATATAATGATCTTCCACCGCTTTGCGAACGGCACATCCGGGCTCATGGGTATGTGTACAGTTGGAGAAACGACATTGCTTGGAGAACTCGAAGATTTCCTTGAAATAGCTCGTAATCTCCTCTGGTTCCATATCGAAAGTACCGAATCCTTTGATGCCAGGCGTATCAATCACGTAGCCACCTTCTGGCAATTCAAGCATCTCGCTGAAGGTAGTGGTGTGCATGCCTTTATCGTGAGCGTCGGAGATGTCTTGCGTCTTCAAATCAGCATTGGGGAGGAAAAGGTTTATCATCGTCGATTTCCCTACTCCACTATTGCCACTAAGCAAAGTAACCTTGTCTTTCAATAGTGCCCGCAACTGCTCAACACCTTCGCCCGACTTGGCGGACACCTGAAAGCATTGATAGCCAATGGTTTGATAGAGCGTCATCATCATTTGCTGGTAATGACTTTCTTCTTCATTGAGAAGGTCTGTCTTATTGAATATCAACACCACGGGCACTCTGTAAGCCTCCGCGGAGGCTAAGAAACGGTCGATGAAGGTGGTGGAAGTTTCAGGGTGATTGACGGTCACCAAGAGAAAAGTCTGGTCAACATTCGCGGCAATGATATGACTTTGCTTCGAGAGGTTTTGCGATTTGCGGATGATATAGTTGCGACGGTCTTCAATGGAAGTGATAAACGCCGTTCCTTCTTGATTTACATCGATTTCCACATAGTCACCCACTGCCACCGGATTGGTGGAGCGAATGCCTTTCAGACGGAAGTTTCCCTTGATTTTAGATTCGATGGTCTTGCCGTCAATAGTCTTGACGGTGTACCAACTCCCAGTATTCTTAACGACAAGTCCCCTCACCCTTATACGGTCATTATCTCTTTCTGCTTAGCTTCCAGCAGGTCGTCGGTCTTCTTGATATATTTGTCGTGGATTTTCTGAAGTTCCTGCTCTGCGTCTTTCTCGTTGTCTTCCGACAATCCGTCTTTGACGGCTTTCTTCAGCAATTCCTTGATTTCACCACGCACGTTGCGCACTTCCACCTTCGTTTTCTCACCGATTTTGTTGCATTGCTTCACCAAATCCTTACGGCGCTCCTCAGTGGGTTGCGGGAGATTGAGGCGAATCACCTCACCATTGTTTTCAGGCGTGATGCCCACATCTGAATCCATGATGCCTTTCTCAATGTCCTTGATGGCCTTTTTATCCCATGGGCGGATAGCGATGGTGCGCGCATCAGGAACAGAAACGGTAGCTACTTGATTCAACGGAACCATCGAACCATAAGAATTCACTCGCACGCTATCAAGGATAGCCACGTTTGCCCTACCTGCACGGATTCTTGCCAACGACTCCTCCAAATAGAGGGCGGCCATCTCCATGCGCTCTTCAGCGTCTTTCAATGTTGATTTAACGTCTAACATATTTCTTTTCTTTTAGTTTCTAATGCACAAATTTAGAGAATAATTTTCAAAACGCCAACGCATTGGATAAAATTTTTGCAATATTTTCGAGATATTGCCTGTCAGTGTCGTCAAAAGCATTCAAATCCTTGCTATCGGCATCTATCACGCCTGCCACTTCGCCAGCTTTGTTGAAGAAGGGAACTACGATTTCCGAGCGACTTTCCGACGAGCAGGCAATATGCCCCTTAAACTGCTCCACATCGGGCACGATGAGCGACTTCTGTTGTTGCCAAGCCGTTCCGCAAACGCCTCGTCCTTTCTGAATATGCATGCAAGCCACTGGTCCTTGAAAAGGACCTAACTGCAATTCGCCTCCTTTCACCAGATAGAACCCTATCCAAAAGAAACACTCAGGGAAAGCATCATGCAAGGCCGCCGACACATTGGCAAGCACGCCCGTCTGATTTTCCTCTCCGCCAATGAGGCTCTCTATCTGCCGGCAGAGCAATTCATATCGGTCTTTCTTCTCCATCGTCGTCATCCTTTCAGTCGGTTGAGTTCCGCCTCCACGACGTTGGTGAGGCTGACGAATTGAGCCACCGACAATTGTTCAGGTCGTGCCGTCATGATGTCCTGCTGATAGAACTCCGGTGAGGCCGTCATGCCGGGAAACATCTGCCGTATCGACACGCGCAGCATCTTGCGGCGCTGATTGAACACCGTCTTCACCAATCGCTTGAACAGCACCTCATCGCAACCGAGCCGTTCCACTTTGTTGCGGGTCATTCGGATGACGGCGCTCTTCACTTTTGGCGGCGGATTGAACACCCCTTCATCCACCGTGAAGAGATACTCCACATCATACCACGCCTGAATGAGTACCGAAAGGATGCCATACTGCTTGTTGCCAGGCTCAGATGCCATGCGGAGAGCCACCTCACGCTGTATCATACCCGTACAACAAGGTATCAGATTCTTATAGTCAAGCATCTTGAAGAATATCTGAGAGGAGATGTCGTAAGGATAGTTGCCCGTGAGCACAAATTGCCTTCCGCCGAATATCTCGTTGAGGTCCATGCGGAGAAAGTCCTCACCGATGATATTGTCACGCAATTTCGGAAAATTCTCATGCAGATAAGCCACGCTCTCGGCGTCTATCTCCACTGCCTTTACCTCACGCTCCTTGGTTACGAGATACTGCGTCAGCACGCCCATACCGGGCCCTATCTCAAGAATGGGGATAGCCGGATAGGCATCCACGGTGTCGGCAATGCGCTTGGCGATACCGAGGTCGATGAGGAAATGCTGTCCTAAATTCTTCTTGGGTTTGACTGATTTCATCTTATGGTTTTATTTTTGAGGATGAATGTATTTTTGCAAGATGTCACATCGGGTGAGATAAGGCTCTGCGTTCGACGAATTGCTCTGATAGCATTGTGCAAGCGCATCGTAAGCCTGCTTCACTCGAAAGTCTGACATCACGTTGTAGTCATAGTTTTCAAATCTATACCACCAAAGGGAATTGCTGACTTGCAATTGTATGTAAGCTTCCGCATAGAGGCTCTCCTGCTGCAAAGCAGGGTCTTGACGCGCCACCTCGAGATATTTCTTGGCTTCTGCGGCAAAGTCTTTCTCCCAAGCGCGCGCACTGTCGCTGACGGATTTCTCATAGTGGGTGAGATACCAGCAATCACCATAACAGGAGGCTTGCACGTAGCGGCTTGCCAACTGGAGGGCGAGCTTCGGTTGTGCCTCTTGATTGGCCAGCCGATAAGCACTGAGCAGACTGTTCATGTCTTCGCAGAAAGCAATCTTCTGATTGGCAGTCAAGGCTGACTCATGGAAATTCTCGTCCGGCCAGAAATCCTCGTCTTTGACGAGCTGATGCTTCATCCAACGGGAGACATGGAAGTCACGACGGGCCATATAGAAGGCCAAGCCTTGACGTTGCACATAAGTGAGGGGCACTTTGCGAAGATAAGGGAGAGCCTCGGCGAATTGCCCTTCAGCCATCAGCTTGGTGGCAAGCAGGTCGTTGAAGTAATCGGCATTGCGATAACTGTTGGCCTGCAAGGCATATTTCTGCAAGGCGTTGTCGCCGTTGCCCTGAAGGAAGGTGACATAATCTTTCAGTTGAGTGGAAGTCATACTGTCCAAACGGCAGAAATATTCGGCATTGCCATAGTTGCGCCCATTTCCGGGTGTATAGTTCTTTGCATCTCCAAGTTGTATCTCCGTGGAGCGAACGTCGAGGATGCCCGTCAACAGGGCTGCCATATTCAGGTCACCCTGCTTGCGATAATGGGAGATGAGGTTTTGCGACATCACTCGGTCGTAAGCATAAGCGAAATAGTCTTCACTAATGGTTTTCGACCGTTGGGCATCGAGCCACTTCAACTCGCCTGCCACATAGTCGGTATAGTCTTTCGTGTCTTTCTCGTTGAGCCGTGCCTTCGTGTAAGCCAACAGGTGAACGCAGCGGGCGCAATTAAGCTCCATCGTCGTGCCCTTCAGGGTCATGGCTTCTTTGCTCTCACGCTCTGCCGCCATAGCATCACCGAGAGTATAGTGCGTCATGGCGATAGCGGTCTGCCAAAGGGCTGGCTCTTGGCTTTTGCCGTCATGGATGGCCTGAAGCGCCAAGCGGATAAACTGCTGGGCAGCAGGCTTGTAAGTGCCCTTTTCGGAATTTGCCCATGGCAGTCGCTCACAGTCGTCGTTCTCCTGCACGCTGTTCACGAAGTTCTGCACCAACCATGGGAGCACGGGCGAATTGGCATCTTCCTGATAGATGGCTCTGATGCCGTCGACATGGGTAAAATTGCGCATTGCCCACTGGAGACTTTGCACATCGCCCTGTCGGGCATAGATGTCGCAAGCGGCTTTGCGCTGTCCGGCTTTCAGAAGAGAGGAGGCATAGATGTTCTCGCACATATCACGGAAGACGGAGGACTTCAATTTCACGCCACGCGTTTTCCATATCGTGGCATTTTGCGGATAACGGTTGTCCAACAGGTTGGCGCGCATGAGCAGAAGCGTGTATTGCGGGCGCAAGCGTTGTCCTTTATAGTTGATGGCGGCAAGTCGCATCTGCTGAATCTGCACCTTCTGTCGGGCAAGTTCCTGACGGGTGGGATAATTCCAAGTTTCCTGCCGGCTTGCGGCGATTTTCTTATATTGCGCGATGCGTTGGATATAAGCCATCATCTCCTTGTCGCCCTTCTTGCGGGCGGTATTCATGAGTAAGGCGCAGTTGTCGTCGAAATAACTGCCTGTCGTCCCGACATAGCCGTTCCAATACTCTCCTACTCGGTCATAAAAGAGGTTGGGATTGGGGTCGCTGACGGCCTTCATCATGTAATAATTGTGAATGTTGGTAAATGGTCCGCAGGCACTCACCCGGAGTGCGGCAAGGAGCATGAAGCTAACGCAAATGATAGATTTTTTCATAATCTTTAATTCTGTAATTTGATAAATGATTGGGACTTATATCGTAGATGACAATCTCATTATTGATGTCGGAGCGTGTCTCCTCAATGGCTTGCTGCACGCGCCTCACCTCCGCCGTCGTGGCTTTTCGGGTGAGAATGCTGTCGCCCGGAAGAAGCGGGAGGTCGTTGTCGGCATGCACCACTCCCAAATATTTTCCACCACGGAAGGCAATGCGATAGGCAAACAGCGGATAAGCGGCAGAGAGCGGCAGCGCATAGCGGGGCAGATAGCGCAGATAAGGCGACACATCGGCAAGGCTGAGAATGGGCTGCTCGCAACGGATATCGGTGAAGTCGCCGGTGTTGTAGAGCATGAGCACACCACGGTCAACGGGTGGCACGGGTTGGGAGAGCTGATGCAGGCGCACCGTGGTGGAGAGCGTCAGATGGCGCTGATGGGCAAGCGTCTGCAAAGAGCGCAGGAAATCGAAATAACGCTTGCGGGTCTGCATCGTCCAGTCGCAATCTATCTGCACTTCCTTCACCGTTTTCACCTCATGAGTATCGCTGATTTGCTGCACGCGCCGCAATATCTTTTCCGCCAAGTACTCCACGTTGTCGGTGCGACGCATCACGTCGTTCACAATAAACACCACTGGCACGACATTCAGTTGTTTCGGGAGGCTCGCATTGAAACGCAGGGTCGCATTGGGCATCACTTCGCCTTCCTCATTCACCACCACATCGAAGTAGCGCAGATAGAGCGTCTGCAAAGAGCGCAAAATGGAATCTGTCTGCGCAGTTGTCTCCCACGTCGTACTCCAATAGTAAGCGGAGCGCGAGGAACTCTCTCGTGAACCATGTGACGAGCAGGCGACGAAGAGCAAGACAAGACAGGAAAGACAGATTTGTTTCATCTATATTTTATATTTTCAGACAAACTTATTGATTTTGTTTGCATCTACAAAGATACTAATAAAACACCTGAAAACCAAAAAACATGCATCCATAACCTGTAAAAATATGTTAATTTAGTAGGGGTTTGTAGTTAATAATAGTTAATAGCCTATTTGCAGGGCGTTTCAGAACATTCAAGGGGAAAGAGAGCCGCAACAGCAAGACAGAAAGCCGTCAGAAGCCACCCGGAAGACCGTTGGAAGTCTGGCAAAAGACCATTGCAAGAAAGCCTCTCTCTAACCCTCAAAGCCTCTCCCCTGCCCTCCCCGAAAAGGGAGGGAGAAAGTAAAGGCAGAGTTCTCAGAGGGCTCAGAGTTCTCAGAGTCTTTCGCTCTCCCTCTCCCATCTGAGAAGGATAGGGAGAGGCTTGAGGCTTTTTGCTTACAAACTGAAAGTTAATCGAAAATCGGAGAATTTTCAATTTTCGCCTCGATTCACCCGGAAATGAGGAAAAAGAGCAAAAACTTCTGAAAGCACGATAAGCAAAAGGAATATCCGCTTTTCATCTCCTCAACTCGCTCGCTCAAAAACGGAAAAAATCACAAGTTATCACAAAATCACACGTCACAATAAGGTCCTTCACACCTTCCCAACCTCCCTCACTCGGAAGTCTGCTTTCAGATAATAAGAAAAAAGATAAGAATAATGAAAATATTTAAGACTAATATTTTAATAATAATATATAATATAATTATATTATATATTATTATTAACTTTCTATCCTTTCAATTTTTCAATTCTCCAATTTGGAAAGTGTGGAACGACCTTATTGTGACGTGTGATTTTGTGATAACTTGTGATTTTTTGAAATCGTTAAATCAGTTAATTCGTTTATCCTCAATCAATTATATCATTTACTACTAAATCTCGAAAATCCCGATTTTTTCCTTCTCTCCTCAAAATCTCTCGCTCGAAAATTCGCTTGCTTACAATTCAAATCCCCTATCTTTTCAGCAAACGAACAGAAAAATCAACAAGAAAAAATGAATAAACTTCTGATTTAAAACATTTTCTCCATTTCAGTTCAAAATCCATCAAATTGCGAAATTAGCAAGCTCGTAGAATTCTGAAAAATGGGCAATTCAGTTAACGAGATATGGAAACTCTAAAACCAGCAACTCGTCAACTGGAAATGAGAAAAATCACAAGTTGTCACAAAATCACACGTCACAATAAGGTCGTTCCGGCTTTCCACAAGGGCAAAAAAAGTGGCGGACTGACATCGTCAACCCGCCATCTATGCAAAATTTTAATTTTATTTCCTCTTTTCTGAAAAGATGGAAGATTACTTATTCTCTAAGTTAATCTTTCCATTCACCTTAACTGCCTGTGCAATCATGATTGCTACTACGGCACTAATCATTAAATAAATCATCTTTAAATCCTTTCTTTTAACTGTTATCCTAAATCTTTTTATCGAGTGCAAAGGTATGAAAAATAATCTGTGTGCGCAAACAATACCCACAAGAAAAGAGAAAAAAGTGAGTTTTATTGACACAAATCAACAGGATTAAGAAATTAAAGCACGAATAATTTTGTATTTCGCCGTATTTGCTGTATTTTTGCAGTGATGAAGGAAAAGTCGAAAAATATAGGCAATGATATCATGAAGGTGGCATTCTCACTACTGTTGGGAGGTGCCATACTCTATTGGATGTATCGTGGTTTTGACTTCCACCGCATGAAGGATGTGCTCCTTCACGAGATGAACTGGACATGGATGCTGCTCTCTTTCCCTTTCGGCATACTGGCGCAGATGTTCAGAGGGTGGCGATGGAAACAGACGTTGGAGCCATTGGGCGAGAAGCCTAGAAACAGCGTGAGCATCAATTCCATCTTCCTTTCTTATGCGGTGAGCCTCATCATCCCGCGCATCGGCGAGTTTGCCAGATGCGGCGTGTTGCACCGATACGACAAGATTTCTTTTCCGAAGGCATTGGGCACGGTGGTCACTGAGCGTGCCATCGACTCCGTATTGGTGCTCGTCATCGCCTTGCTCACGTTCCTCTTTCAGATAAGAGTGTTCAACACCTTTTTTGAGAAGACGGGCACGAGCGTAGAAGGACTGCTGCGCAGCTTCTCGCTGACGGGCTGGATAGTGACTGCCATCTGCGCACTCGCTGCCATCGGGCTTATCGTTTATCTGCTGCGCCGTCTTTCCGTATATAATAAGGTAAAAGCCACCCTGCATGGCATTTGGCAAGGCATTCTCTCGGTGAAGGATGTGAAGAGCATACCGCTGTTCATTATCTACACGCTGGCCATTTGGGGAAGTTATTTCCTCCACTATTACCTCACGTTTTTCTGCTTCGGAGCGACTGCCCATTTGGGAATGGCGTGCGCGATGGTGACGTTCATCGTGGGGTCGATAGCCGTCATTGTGCCTACTCCCAACGGAATGGGGCCTTGGCATTTCGCCGTGAAGACGATGCTCATCCTCTATGGCGTGGCTGACATCGACGCGCTTTACTTCGTGCTCATCGTCCATTCGGTGCAGACTTTGCTGGTAGCATTGCTCGGCGTCTATGCGTGGGGAGCATTGATTTTCACAAAGAAGAGAGAAAACAACGAATTAACACTATAATACGGCACAAATCTTTCTGATAGCCTCAAGGCGCTCAGAGAAAATCTTGTTCTTTCGGGACAAAGCCATATTATAACGGGTCTGCATATTGATGAGCATCTGAGGATTAATGCCCAAAGAAGCCTCTACCAATAAGGCTAAATCAGTAGTAACGGGGCGTTTACCATTCAGAATCTCATTAAGCATAGTATAAGAAACGCCCGTCAACTCGGAATAACGCTTCTGACTAATGCCACGGCTCTCAAGTTCCTCCTTCAGAACTTCGCCGGGATGGGTTGGTAATCTTTTTATCTCGTTCATATCCTTATTTTTTATAATGGTTCGTCAAATCTGTAAGTTCACATATCGTTATCTGTGGCTCGTCATCCTTAAATTGTGTGCGGAATTCAAGGCGATATTTACCATCAACCCTTATCGAGCACTTGTCGCTGGCTTCCAAAGACTCAAAGTTCAGAGAATTGAGCACAAAGAGATCTTCTATCCGAGTAGCACCCATCAGCGTATCCACTCGCTTCTGGTATTTACTGACTATCTGCGGTTGAAATCTAAATTTCTTATTCTTGCACTTGCCGTTTTCATATAGCTCGCGCAAATAATCTTTTTCGTATTCTATCTCCATGTCAATGAATATCTGAATGGTGCAAAGATAATAATAAAAATTAAAGTGTTCACTAATTTAGTGAATTAATTACATTTTTTTAAGCCATTATTTGCTTTTCCCAAAATTTTAGTCTATCTTTGTCCGTGATAAGGAAAAAGCCTCTAAGAATCTCCCCGACCCTCGCAGAATAGGGAGGATAATTAATATGAAAGGAAAAAATCACAAGTTGTCACAAAATCACACGTCACAATAAGGCCGTTCCCACTTTCCGAAAAAGAAAGACTTCGGAAAAAGAAGACACCGAGAACTTGTCAACTTGTCAACTAAGAAATATAATGTTTAACCAAGGATGAGAGAACTGAAAAAGGCTACTGCCAAGAAAACGGCAACGCCACTCTCCTCTCTCCTATAAAAAATCAAATAGCAATGAGTGAAATCAAGAATCTCAACCCTGAGTGCATCTGGCGCAACTTCTATGCACTGACACAAATTCCACGCCCATCAGGACACGTGGAGAAAGTACAGCAATTCCTACTCGACTTTGCCAAGAAAGCCGGTGTGGAGGCTTTCAAAGATGCCGGAGGTAACATCGTGATGAAGAAACCAGCCACTCCCGGAATGGAAAACAGAAAGACCGTCGTGATGCAGGCCCACATGGACATGGTGCCGCAGAAGAGTCCTGAGAGCAACCACAACTTCGAGACTGACCCTATCGAGACCTACATCGAAGACGGATGGGTGCACGCAAAGGGTACGACACTCGGCTCTGACGATGGGCTCGGCGTGGCTGCCATCATGGCTGTCATGGAGGCTAAAGACCTCAAGCACGGCCCTGTGGAAGGACTGATTACACGCGATGAGGAGACCGGTATGTTTGGTGCCAACGAATTGCCTAAAGGCGAACTGAATGCCGACATCCTGATGAACCTCGACTCTGAGAAATGGGGTAAATTCGTTATCGGCTCTGCCGGTGGTATCGATATCACCGCCGATTTGGAATATAAAGAGGTGGACAACGACCTCGACGCTGCCGTAAAGGTAACGCTGAAAGGCTTGCGTGGCGGTCATTCAGGCTTGGAAATCAACGACGGACGCGCCAATGCCAACAAAGAGATGGTGCGCTTCGTGCGCAAAGCCGTTGCTGAACTCGACGCCCGGCTTGCCACATGGCATGGAGGCAACATGCGCAACGCCATTCCTTTCAAAGCCGAAGTGGTGCTCGCACTGCCCAAAGAGAACGTAGAAGCACTGAAGAAACTCGTCAGCGACAGCAAGGCTGCCCTTGAAGACCAATTCAAGACCATCGAGAAGAATGTGGAATTCTTCACCGAAGAGGTAGAGGCACCTGCTACGCTTGCTCCTGTTGAGATTCAAGACAACCTCATCGATGCCATCTATGCCTGCCACAATGGCGTGGTGCGCATGATACCCGTATATCCTGACGTCGTGGAGACTTCCTCCAACCTCGCCATCATCGACATTGAAGACGGCAAGGCTTCCATTAAGATACTCGCCCGCTCTTCGCGCGAAGACATGAAGGAATACATCGTGGAGATGCTCACGAGCTGCTTCAACATGGCCGGCATGAAGGTGACTACCGCTGGCGACTATGGCGGTTGGGATCCAAATCCAGACAGCGAGATACTTCATCTGCTGAAGAAAATCTACAAGGAACAGACGGGCGAGGATGCCCTTGTACAAGTGGACCATGCAGGACTGGAGTGCTCTGTCATCCTCGGCAAATATCCTAACCTCGACGTGGTAAGTATGGGCCCGACGCTCTGCTCTCCTCACACCACCAGCGAGCGTTGCGAGATAGCCACCATCGAACCTTTCTGGAACTTGCTCAAGCAGGCTTTAGAGGAAGTGGCAACGAAATAAAGACTTTGCAAGGCGGACATTTTCAATAAGGTGTCCGCCTTTTTTATGAAATATTCATTGGATTTTCCATAAATATCATTACCTTTGCACCCACTTTGACATCCTTCAAGAAGGAGACGCCGGACATTGCTGCTGCCCTCAGATACAGGATTGAATGATTTTGATATG
This sequence comes from Prevotella sp., assembly GCA_022641735.1. GTDB lineage: Bacteria > Bacteroidota > Bacteroidia > Bacteroidales > Bacteroidaceae > Prevotella. The sequence continues at coordinate 366,150 of JALCDQ010000001.1, forward strand.
ATAAATTGGATAATTCTAATCGTCGCCGGGCTTTGCGAATGTGGCTTTACTTTCTGTCTCGGTAAGACAAAAGATGCAGTAGGGATGGAATATGCCCTGTGGCTCACATCTTTCTTCGTGTTTACCTTTTTGAGTATGGCATTGCTGATGAAAGCCACTCAGACGCTCCCTTTGGGCACTGCCTATCCTGTTTGGACGGGCATTGGCGCTGTGGGAACAGTATTGCTCGGCATCTTCTATTTTCATGAGCCCACCTCTTTTTGGCGGTTGTTTTTCATCGCAACACTCATTTTATCCATTGTAGGACTTAAAACCGTTTCAGCATCATGACAACATTCAGAGAAATGCGCCGTAAGCGCCAGTTGCTCTCCGAGGAAGAGAGCATCGAGATACTTCGCCATGCCACCTCAGGCACATTGGCTTTACTGGGTGATGAGGGCTATCCTTACAGCCTGCCCATCAGTTTTGTGTATCATGAAGGACACCTCTATTTTCATTCGGCAATGGCTGGCCATAAGGTGGATGCCATCCGCCACTATGAGAAGGCGAGCTTCTCCGTCATCGACCGCGATGAAATCATTCCCGAACACTTCACCACTCATTTCCGAAGCGTCATCTGCTTTGGTAAAATCCACATCATCGACAACGAAGAGGAGAAGATGAATACCTTGCGGCTATTGGCCGAGCGGTATAGTCCCAACGACGAGGCTGGCTTCCAACATGAAGTGGAGAAAGGCTTCAATCACATGCTCATGATACGCCTCGACATTGAACATCTGACGGGCAAAGAGGCTATTGAACTCGCAAAGGCAAAGCAGAAAGAAAACGAAGAACGTTAAAAAAAATCATACATCTCGCATTTTTTAAAGTAAAAAGCACCTACTTTCGATAAAATTTATTACTTTTGCATCGTTTAATCAAAACTTAAAAGAATTTATGGACGATTATCACGCGGAAAATTTGAACTTGTAAGTTGGGGATAAGACTTCTCTGAAGGTTAATCTCTGACTTATCAAATCATGGAGATTAACGAAATGAGAACATACTGGAATATAGAAAAGAACTTGAACGCCATTCAAGAATGGCAGCCCAACTGCTGGATGCAAGTAACATGTCCAACTGAAGAAGACCAGCAAGAGCTGGAAGATAAATTCAAAATACCGGACTATTTTCTTTCCGACATCAGCGATACCGACGAGCGTGCCCGCTATGAATATGACGATGGCTGGATGCTCATCATCCTCCGTATCCCCTACGTGAAGGAAATCCGCTCCCGTACGCCTTACACCACCGTGCCGCTGGGCATCATCCACAAGCGTGACGTCACCATCACCGTATGCTACTATGAGACGAACATGATGCTCGACTTCGTGAGTTATCAGCAGAAGCGTGGCGAAGGGTTCACCGACTATGTGGACTTGATTTTCCGCATCTTCCTTTCTTCCGCCGTGTGGTATCTGAAACGACTGAAGCAAATCAATGCCCTCATCGAGAAAGCCAAGCACAATCTCGACCATGGCGTGAACAATGAGAGCCTGATAGGTCTGTCACGACTGCAAGACTCCCTCACTTATTTCATCACGTCCATCCGAGGCAATGAGACATTGCTGCAGAAACTTAAGTTCAAACTGCAAGTCGACGAATTGGATGCCGACCTGATCGAAGACGTCAATATCGAGATGACACAGGCGCGCGAGACCACCAACATCTACTCCGACATTCTCGAATCCACCATGGATACCTATTCGAGCATCATCAACAACAACATGAATACCACGATGCGTACACTCGCTTCCGTATCCATCATTCTGATGTTCCCTACCCTCGTAGCATCGCTTTTCGGAATGAACCTCATCAACGGGCTTGAAAGCTACCATTTCGGCTTCTTGATAGCCCTCATTATCTCTGTTCTTTTATCCGTCCTTTCATGGTGGATTTTGAGGTTTAAGCGACTTCTTTAAATGAAAAATTAAAAAAAATTGAATTTAATTAGGAAAATTCAAAGTTTTTTTTTACTTTTGCATTTGTAACTGACATGTGGAAAACCATATCATAAACTTAAATTGGCGAAATGATGGACTCTCAAGAAAACACCCTCCAAGAGGGCAAGCTAGAAGAAAAGAAAGCAGTAGAAGAATCTACTGAAGTAGAAAACCCGCAAGTGGAAACCCCTGCAGATGATGTCGTTGTGGCTAAAACTGAAGATGAGCAACCGGCTCAAGAGGTTGCTGAAGAGGCAGTAGTTGCTGCGGAACCTGAAGCCAAAGAGGAAGCTCCGGTTGAAGAGACTGTTGTGGAAGAAAAGAAAGAAAGCCCTGCTGAAGTGCCAAGTGAGGAAAAGAAAGCAGAAGAACCTGAAGCTGAAGCAGTTGCTGCTGAGCCTGAAGCTGAAGTTAAAGAAGAAGCTCCGGCCGAAGAGGCAGTTGCAGAAGACAAGAAAGAAAGTCCGGCTGAAGAGCCATGCGAGGAGAAGAAAGCGGAAGAACCTGAAGTTGAAGACCTGACTAAGAAAATCTATACTTCCAAACAGGATATTCTCGACCGTCTGAAAGAAATCTCGCATAACGAAGAAAATCCAAGCAAAGCGGAATTAGACCATCTGAAAACCGCTTTCTATAAGTTACATATTGCAGAGCGCGAAGCTCAGCAGAAAGAATATGTCGACGGCGGTGGTGACCCTGAGAAATATCAGGTATTGCCCGATGAAGCCGAAGAGGAATTCAAGGCCGAGATGGGACTCATCAAGGAAAAACGCGCTAAGTATTTCCAAGCTCAGGAGACTGAGAAGCAAGATAATCTGAAGAAGAAGCTCGACATCATTGAGAAGATAAAGACCATGGTAACTTCGCCCGACGAAGCCAACAAATCTTTCAATGATTTCAAAGCCTTGCAGCAGCAATGGAAAGACATCAAAGCCGTTCCTGCCGAGAAAGCCAATGAGCTGTGGCGCAACTATCAGTTGTATGTAGAGCAATTCTATGACCTGCTCAACCTCAACAGAGAGGCGCGCGAATATGACTTCAAGAAGAATCTCGCCATCAAGACGAAACTTTGCGAAGCTGCCGAGAAGTTAGCCGAAGAGCCTGATGTCATCAGCGCTTTCCATCAGTTGCAGGAACTTCATCAGCAATATCGTGAGACTGGCCCTGTCACTAAAGAGCTGCGCGAGGAGATGTGGACACGCTTCAAAGCAGCTTCCACCATCATCAATAAGAAACACCAGCAGCACTTTGAGGAGTTGCGCTCGAAAGAGTCAGACAACCTTGAAAAGAAGACAGCTCTCTGCGAGCAAGTAGAGGCTATCACCAAAGAAGAGAACAAGAATGCCTCTGATTGGGAGAAGCACACGAAAGCCATCATCGACATCCAAGGAGAATGGAAGAAGATAGGCTTTGCTCCTCAAGCAATGAATGTCAAAATATTTGAACGTTTCCGTGCTGTCTGCGATGACTTCTTCGGCCGTAAAGCTGAATATTTCAAAGGCATGAAGGACCGCTTTGCAGAAAATGCAGAGAAGAAAAAAGCCCTCGTAGAGAAGGCTCAAGAGCTCGCTGAATCGACCGATTGGAAATCAACCTCCGACAAGCTTATCAATCTGCAAAAGGAATGGAAGACCATCGGCATGGTTCCTAAGAAACTGGGCGACCAGCTATGGAATGACTTCATCACTGCTTGCAACAAGTTCTTTGAGGCTCGCAATGCTGCCAATGCCGGCTCTCGCAATGAAGAGCATCAGAACCTTGACAAAAAGAAGGAAATTATCCAACAATTGAAAGACCTGCTCACCACTACTGCCGATGACGCTCAAGACAAACTTCAGCAGTTAGCCAATGAATATCAGCAGATAGGTCATGTGCCTTTCAAGGAGAAAGATAAAATCTATAAGGAGTATCATGATACCCTCGATAAGTTGTATAAAGAACTGAACATTTCTGTTGCCCGTCAACGCCTCGACAACTTCCGCTCTAACATCAAGAGCATGGCAAGAAAGGGCGAAGATGCTCTCGACAACGAGCGCGGACGACTGATGCGTCGCTATGAGCAACTGAAGTCGGAAATCAACACTTATGAGAACAACCTCGGTTTCCTCAATTCATCCAGCAAGAAGGGCAACAGCCTCATCGAAGAGATGAACAAGAAGGTGCAGAAACTGAAGGACGACATGGAACTCGTAAAGCAGAAAATCAAAGCCATCGACGCTGAAAACAAAGAAGAGTAATCTGCTTTTATCCTCATGCGTGGTAAAAGGCCATCTTTTGCCACGCTAACAACCATTAGAAGAAGCGTAAAAGATTATCTTTTGCAAGGCAAAAGGTCATCTTTCAGAATAGTTAAGGGAAAGTTATCATTACTTTCCCTTATGTTCATGCGATATTCCGTAGGTGTACAGCCCTTGATAGCCTTAAACTGACGGGTCAGATTCCCATAATTATTTACGCCCATCTGAATGGCTATCTCACTGATGGGACTGTCGCTATCCTCCAATAAGCTGGCAAACTTCTCCATGCGGCAATGAGAAATGTAGCTATAGATGCTGCTTCCGGTTACCGCACGAAAGCGCTGCTCCAACAATCGGCGCGAAAGAGGCAACTGCTTTAAGATGTCACCCACCGAGAGAGGATTGTCAAGATGGGCGTGAATATATTCCAATGCCTTCAGAAGGTAAGGGTCATCGGTAGCATATACATTCGTTGACGTACGGCTCACTATCGTTGTCGGCTGTATCACCACGTCGTCATATTGCGCTTTTGGCTCTGCCATCATCTTGGTGATGAGTGCTGCAACGTCATAACCACCTCTCTCCGTATCGAGATTGATGCTCGAAAGCGTGAGTTGTGAGAGGTTACAGATGGTGTTGTCATTATCGACACCCAAGACGGCGATGCTCTCAGGAATGCGGATTCCACTGTAGTTGCATACTTCCGTGACCACATTGCCCTGACAGTCATCGCAACAGAAGAGAGCTGTATGTAAAGGCAACGACTTCAGCCATACGGAGAGGGGCTCGGAGTCATAAAACCATGGGGTGTCTAGTTGCATCTGAGTGTAAGACTGGAAATGGTCGGCATATCCGGCAATCTCCACCCGTTGGCGGAATCCCTCGCAACGCTCGTCCGACCACACCGTGTCATGATAACCGCAAAAAGCAAAGTTCTTGAAGCCCTTCTCCAAAAAGAAGTCGGCCGCCATTCTTCCCGTTTTGATATAGTCGCTCGTCAGATTGGGGATGGAAGAGAATCGCCTGTAAGAATCCTGAGCAACGGCGACGATGCCGTTTTTGGCAAACAGCGTCACATTCTCATTGCTGTTGAAACATCCGATAATCGCGTTTGCGCCCCACTTCAACGCCCAATCGACGACACCCTCCAATCCGCATTTCTCCTTGAAAGACAAGGGCATACGGCATACCACCCACGGCTCATGAGCTTTTTCCTTTGCATAGCGCAATATTCCTTGCAAGAGATATTGCGGAAACGCCTCTGTGAAGTCTGTCAATAGAATCAGTCGTATCATGGGAATTGCTCTGGAGTTACTTTGGAGTAGTCTTCGAAATACTCACGATTTGTTCTTTCGTATTCCATCCACGAAGAGAGAGCGAGAGCTTTTCGGCAGGGCCATACAGCGAGCAGGTCACCTTGCGCGACTCTCCGGGAAGAAGGGTGAAGTAGTTATCCGTCCAATGCGAATAAGCCACAGCGTTTCCATTTGCCTGACGCAAAACCAGCGTATTGAAGAAAGCCAACGCTGATGACTCATTCGTCACCGTCACCTCCACCGATGGGCCGACACGATGGGCATTGACTTTGAGTTTCACACGTGGCAAATCCGACAATGACTGCATCTGCGCCGTTTCCGTCATTGGAGTATAATACCATGTAGATTTCTTCCAGTCATACACATCATTCTTCTCCGTAAGACAATACTGATTTTCAGCCACTGCCTTGCCATTCTCCTCCATGTTCAAGAAGAGGAAAGCCATGTCTTTGAAGTCCTTCAAGGTGAAGACGCGGGTGCTCGTATAGGGCTCTACCGTCAGCGTGGAGTCGCTCTGCTGCAATTGTTGCGACTGCAAATCATAAAGCTTCAGAGAAGCCTTGACTGTCGAGGGAGCACTGGTTTCATTGACCGCATACACCGAACGGTCCTTATAATTGTAAATCAACTGTCGAGGCTGATTGGCTGCCTTCACCGCATAATAAGCCGCCGTAGGCACTCCATAGAAGTCGTAGAGCTGCCAATAAAGCGATGGCCATGCGGAGTTGAGCATCCATTGCACAATGCCCGTAGTGTTGGGGATATTCGCACGGAAAGCCTCAAACATGGCACGAGTGCCCTCATAATTCAGCAAGTCGGCTTTCTTCAGATAATCATTCAAATCATCAGCACCTCCGAAACGACGGTTGATGACGTCCGTCAGCACATCGAGATTGTTCATTGCCGTCTTTGAAGCTGTGCAATGATAATTATAATACTCGTTTCCACTGATTGACCACAGTTTATTAGCCGGTATCATCCGCTTAACAGACTCCCTCACAGGCAACTGGGCACCGATGCCCGTCTCGGTATTAAAACCGTAAGCACCGCCATGCGTGGTGTCTTCATACCAATAGCTCGGCCCTACATATTCATAAGGACCAAACATTTTGACACCTGAAGAGCCCGATATGTCGCTCACGATATGCTGGGCACTACAGAGAATCGGACGGTCGTCGATAAGCGAAAGCATGCCTCTGTATCTTTGCTCCAAATCCGGACGTGGCAGTTTGTCGCTGCCTATCAGCCAACAGATGATGCTCGGATGGTTGCGCAGATGAAGCACTTGGTCGTGCAACTGCTGCACCAGCAAATCCATGCCTTGCGCGGTATTGATGCACCCGTATTTGTCTTCTTTGACGTTCCCCACATATTCAGCCCACTCCCACTGACAACTCCAACCGGCAAGCATCAAGATGCCATTACGGTCACAGAGGTCGAAGAAATCATCGGAATTGCCCCATATATTCTCCAAACGGATGGTATTCAGGTTCATGTCCTTCACCATCTCTATCTGACGGGAATAACGCTCAGGAGTGTCGCGCATGAAGATATCATCCGTCCAACCTGCCCCTCTGATAAGCACTTTCCGACCATTGAGCGTGTAGCCACGATAGCCTTCAGGCGTGAGGTAATCCTTGATTTCACGGATACCAAACGACACCTTATTATTATCGCAGAGTTTTGAGCCAATCTCAAAGCGCAACGTCAGGTCGTACATCTCCGGCTTTCCCATATTGTTGCACCACCAAAGTCTTGGATTGATGATATGCAGACGACGAATCTCATCCGGCGTGATTGTCACCTTACGATGCTCGCCAGCCTTCAACGTCACAGGGAGATTGATAGGAATATCCGTTCCTATATGCCCCACTAAAGCCCCTTTGACGGCATGCCCCGTAAGATTGGTGAGATCTGTTTCCACCGTTAGCCACGCCTCCTTCAATGTCTCCGTGTTTACCTTAGAGAACACGGCCGTATTTTGCATCAGCACATCATCCACCACTTCCAAGCTCACTTTGCGGAAGATGCCCATGCTCTCATCGGCCGGTCGTGGATTCCAATCCACAAAACCGATATTCGGATCTCCCTGTTGGGCGCGGAACAACTGGATATCCAACTGATTGGAAGTCTGCATATAGCGGGTGATATCCAGCATATATTGCCGGAAAGGCCCACGCACAGAATCCCGTTTGGCAACGATTTTCCCATTGACAAAGATATTGGCAGAATAGCTCAAGCCGTCAATCTTCAAGAATACATGTTGCCCGGCATGCAACGCAGGCAACTGGAAACGATTGCGAAAGAGCCATGGATGGTCGAATATCGAACGGTCGAAAGTCTTGTAATTCAGACCTTCAAGAATATTTTCAGAATATACGCCATTTTCTATCAGCACGCCCATCGCCGTAGCAGGAATGGAAGTGTGATAGGTATGCTCACCATCTATCACCGTCCATCCGCTTTGCAACGTGTAGGTCGTACGCATGGCATCACATTGTAAACCTATCATCATCAACAATAATAATACAACAGATAACCTTTTCATTTCTCTCAACTATTATGCAGCATTGAAGCGCCTAATAAATTACTTCCCTGAAGGGAAGACCAGCACACCTTGACTTTCTCAACGGTGCGCGCATAAGGGAAGCCTTCAGCCATTGACTTTCGCATGGAAGCCTCGAAATAAGGCGCTGCTGCGGTAAGTCCACCACCAATGATAATCGCCTGTGGGTCATAGGTGAAAAGCAAGACCTGCAGGAGTTTGCCGACATGAAAGCCCAGTTGCTCCCATAAACGAAGTGCAGCCTCATCCCCTTCAGCAGCTTTCGACACCAACTCTTCCCCTGTGAGAGTGCCACAACGCTTCAAAAAAAGACTACTGCAATAATGCTCATAGTCACTATCCAGATAAGGCAATGACCCCACTTCACCAGCTCCGGTATTCGCTCCGCGATAAAGGTGGCCATTGGTAATGATACCAGCACCTACACCCGTGCCCAAAGTGATGCCGACGACATCATCATATTGCCGCCCAGCACCGAAATACTTCTCACCGAGCACAAAGCAATTCACATCATTATCCACAAACGTGGGGATGCCTGTTTCCCGCTCAATGATTTCCTTCAAATGCACTTCTCGCCACGAAGGAATGTTGGCAACATCATAGACGATGCCAAGCTCCGCATCAACCACTGACGGCACGCCAATGCCAATCTCATCAACTGCCGGCGTCATCAACTGACGGATGCCTGCGATAATGGCGTCGAGAACGGCTTTCTCATCCGATTGTGCCGGGCACTTCACCTTGACGCTCTTCAGAATCTGCTGGTCTTCTATCTGTGCTAAGCGCAAGGAGGTACCCCCCAAATCTATTGCAATTTTCATATTGCTCGAATTTAAAGTATAAAGATACTGCAAAAAGTGAGACTATACACTTTTTGTTACCAATAATTAACGGTTAAAATGCTCTCTTCCCTATTTCTTCTTGAAGAGCCAGAAAGTGCCGTTATCCCATGCCGCTGTCCCATCGGGAGCTGCACAGAGCACCATCTTGTCATCATTCAAGGTGAGAATATCAAACTTGGATTGCACGGCTGTTGAGCCGTAGATATGACCATTGAGAACGGTTGCACCCGTCAATGTCAACGTTCCGATAGACCATTGAGAGCCGTCATCAGGGTCGACCTTCGTGGATGTCATATCGAAAGCAAACGTTCCTTTCTCCACCACCTTGCCAGTACTGCCGTAACGGGTGAAGTTAGGACCTCCATTCAAGTCAAACACCATATAGGCATTAGGGTCTTCGGTATCGCCAAGAGCCACGGATGTCCAATCAGGCACAAACTCTGCAAGATAACCGCCAGTGCCATAAACGGCATCCGCACTGTCATCCCATGTCCATGTCTTTCCTTCAACACCACTGCCGGCAAAGTATGCCCATTCGGCAGCCAAAGGATGGTCTATCTTCTTGATATCCACCGTGCGGGTGGTGGTCACTGTGCCACCATCGCAAAGCCCCGTGAACGTAATCGTCTGCTTGCCCAAGAATGGCATCACGACCGTATCGCATTGCGCTGCCGCATGTCCGATGACGTAATCCCAATAAGAGCCTACGCCCTTGGTGTTGTTAATCATTACAATCTGATTGCCACCCTCGGTGGTTGCATGCACATCCAGCTGCAAGTCGCTCTCATTGACAACGCTGCCTAAAGGAGTATCATCGCAAACGGGATTGCAGGCACACAACGTGCCTGCTAATAGTATCATGCTGAATATTGTCTTTTTCATCTTATGAATCCTCCATAAATTGATTAATACAAAAGGTTGTCGCCTGTCCAACCGGCATTCTGCTTGAGTACACCGCCCGACAAGTCAATCTGCGTCTGTGGTATCTGCAAGAAGCCTCCAGTATCAGTAACGCGCTGCTTGAGGTCCGACATATTCATCGTAGTCTCCTCGAGATTATCTTGAACGGAAACACCATTCTGTGCTGCTAAAGCATCACCGGCAATATGCCAGCGCAACAGGTCATACCAGCGTGAGCCTTCGAAAGCCAGCTCCCATCGACGCTCATTGCGCAAGGCTGTATCTGAATAAGAGCTTATATCTGCCAATCCGGCACGCTCACGCACCTGATTGATGCCACCAACAGTCTTTGTCAGTTCACTATACATCAGTAGTACATCGGCAAAGCGGAGCACCACAATATCCTGAATGTTATTCAACTGATAATCATCACTGATAGTAGGAAACAAGCGGCGAGAATAGTTCTCATAAGTAGTTCCATCACTGGTTTCCGTCTTCACATTGATGGCACAATATTTCTTTTGCCACAAGCCTGTCTCATTCATCTGCTTGTCAGCACCCCAAACGTAGTTAGGAGCCTCGTCGCTGGTATCAAAGACAGAGCCTTTGATGCGGAGGTCGTTAGGTTCGGCAGCCTTCCAAGCTTCCAACATCTTAGGATTCACCGTTCCAAAACCCCATCCGATGCCCAACGGGAAGTTATTCTCTACACTGCCAGAAGTCTCACGAGGAGAGAAGAAAAGGTCCACCTGATTGTTACGGCTTACCGTATTCGGAGTATCCCAAACTGACTTCGGATTATAGCGGATGGCAAACATGGTTTCCTTATTGGCTCCGTCATCACCGTACCAACTCAAATCATTGTCTTTGGAATAAGCATAATCAGGCTTAGTGTATTGATTGGAATAAGGCCACAAATCCCGGAAATCAGCCATCAACTTATGTCCGCTATGGTCGATACAGTCCTTCAAGTCCTTGATGACCTCATCAGAGGTTATCGTTCCTAAACTTGAAGGCATGGAAGTCTTGCTATAATAACCCGTATAGAACAAGTATACACGCGCCAGCAGACCTTCTGCCACCCACTTGTTGGTATGGCCGAGTTCCGAAGAAGCAATATCATTGATGTTCGTTGATGGCAACAGGTCGACGGCTTTTTTCAAGTCGGTGCCTATCTGCGCATAGAGACTGTCAGCAGAAGCCTGAGGCTCGTTACCACTTTGTGATTTCACAATCAGCGGCACGTTGCCGAAAGTCTTGCAGAGATTGAAGTAGAAGAAAGCCCGCAGAAAACGGGTCTCCCCTTCTATCTTGTTCTTTGCGTCATCAGAACTGAAGTTGATGTTGCCCAATCCTTCGAGCAGCATGTTGCAACGATAGATACCCTTATAGTTGACTTCCCAGATGTCGTCAAACATATTGTCATCCGACTTCTTCATGTGGTCCAATGCCTGAGCGTAACGGTCGTCAGGACCGCCACCGCCGAAACGGTCGTCAGACAGGATTTCGGAAACTATCATGAGGTTCTGCTCTATCTTGCTGTCGCCTTCATAGCGCAGCATGTTGTAGCAACCTGTCAGCGATTGTTCGGCATCCGTTTCCGACTTCGGGAAATTGGAATTGTCCTTTTTTGTAAGGTCTTCAGAGTCCAGAAAGTCATTACATCCACAAAGCATGAGGGTGGCCACTGCACTCAATAATATATATTTCGCTTTCATATCAGTCTAAATTTTAATGTTAACACCAAATATATAAGTTCTTGGGCTTGGATAGAAACCGAGGTCTATACCCGATGTCCAGTCACTGCCGCCACCATAACCCACTTCCGGGTCCATGCCTGAATAACCGGTGATGGTAAACAGATTGTTGGCAGAGAAATAGAATCTGAGTTCCTGGAAAGGAATCGACTTGAAGAGTTGCTTGAAGTCATAACCAATGGTGATGTTCTGCATGCGCAGATAGTCGCCGTTCTCCATATACAGGTCGGAGATGTATTGCCAGTTGGTGGAGGTGCCTGAGGTAAGGCGAGGCCACTTGTTGGAAGTGCCGTCACCATGCCAACGGTTCAAGATGTCGCTGGTGAAGTTGTTGCGTGGATAATCCACAAATGAACGGTAAGACTTCATAATCTGATTGCCCGTCACGCCATTCATCGTTGCGCTGAGGTCGAAACCGCGCCATCCGCAATTGAATGAAAAACCGAGAGTACAGTCAGGGTGAGGGTCGCCTATCATGGTACGGTCGTTGAGGTCGATGACACCATCGTTGTTGGTATCCACCCAAATCACGTCACCCGGCTTTGCACCACTCAGTTTCGCTTTCGTATAGTTGTCAATCTCCTGCTGATTCTGGAAGATGCCCGCTGTCTTATAGCCATAGAAATAGCCGATAGGATAACCCACCTGTGCGCGATACATCTCGTCAGTTCCGTTGCTCAGCACGTCGGAAGGTCCATGGATGATGCCTTCGGTGTTGGCAATGCGCGTCACCTTATTCTTATTATAGGCAAAGTTGAAGTTGGCACCATAAGTGAAGTCGCCTTGATGGTCATTCCAAGAGAGGGCAACCTCCACACCGGTATTCTTCACGTCACCGCCATTGATATAAGGAGCATTCGTTCCGGCAGTGGCAAGGATAGGAGCCTGAACCAGCCAGTCCTTAGTCTTCTTGATATAGTAGTCGAAAGTCAGACCGAGTCTGCTCTTCAGAAAACGGGCATCGAAACCGATATCCGTCTGCTCTGATTTCTCCCAAGTGATATCATTGTTGGCAAGGATGTCAGGATAAGCACCATTGGTGAGCACGCTCTTATCAGTGCCAAAAGTGTAATCGGCATCGGTGAAGGAGATGGTCGAGAGATATTGGAAACCGGGGATTGACTGGTTACCGTTCTGTCCCCAACTGGCACGCAGCTTGAAGAAGTCCATCACATTTTTCACATTGACCATGAAAGGCTCTTCGGTAATGACCCAACCGGCTGACACTGATGGGAAGTAACCCCAGCGATGTCCACGAGCAAACTTGCTCGACCCATCGGCACGCAGCACTACGGTGGCCATATAGCGGTTCTGATAGTCATAATTGACACGTCCGAAGAAAGAAGCGATTGCCTCTTTACCCCATGGCGAGCCATTGAGCGTCGTACGACTGCTGATGGTAGGCGTATTGTTGAGGTAAGCGTGCTTGAAGTCATCGAATATCGAATTGGTATTGCTGCCACTGATGCTCTCGCCAAGTCCGTCCCGCTCGATGCTCTGTCCCAACAGAATGTCGAAGTTGTGCTTTCCGGAGAGGCTGAAAGTGTAATTGGCAGTGTTTTCCCACATGATGGCACAACCTGACGACATGCTTTGATAGACATTGTCGGCATCGTTCATCGTGTTGCTGGATAGCTTATAGACCGGCGTATAACTGCGATAGGAATCCACGCCGAGTGTGAAACCGAAGTTGGTCTTGATTTTCAAGTTCTTTATCGGCTGCAAGGTAGCATAGAGGGCAGCACGCAAGCCGTGGCTCTTTCCTCTGTTGTTGCCGCTTACGTCATACATCTTGGCAATCGGGTTAGGTTCGCGGATTTCCCAAGGGATGGCATAATGATAAGTGCCGTCAGCATTCAGATTAGGCAGGAAAGGTGAGGTGGACAGCATGTTGCGAATATCATTGCTGTAGTTGTCGCCGATGTTGATGCCTTGGTTCTGCGTGAAGGTGTAAGTGATGTTCTCGCCCACTGTGAGCAGGTCCAAATCACCGCTCTTCAGTATCTTATGGTCAGAGTTCACACGTGCCGTATAGCGGGTATAGCTGGGCTCGCAAGGCTTGCCGAGGATACCGTCCTGATAGGTATAGGAAAGTCCGATGGCAAAGGTACTACGGTCGTTTCCGCCCGTGATGTTGAGTGCGTGATTGGTCACCACGGCATTTTTGTTGCGTATCTCCTCCATCCAGTTGGTACCGTTCCATGTACCGTTTTGAATGTCATTCCAGTTAGGCACGAGCGAGGCAAAGTCATAAGGGGTAAGTCCGTCCTCATAGCGTTCCTCATTCATAATCATGGCATACTCCTTGGCATTTAACAGGTCGGGCATGCGATAGACGTTCTGAAAGCCCACATAGCCGTCATAGGCAATCTGCGTCTTACCGGCCTTGCCTTGTTTCGTTGTCACGAGAATCACGCCGTTAGCGGCACGTGAACCATAGATAGCTGCCGAAGCTGCATCCTTCAGCACATCCACGCTCTCGATGTCTGCAGGGTTCAGACTGTTGATGTCGCCGCCCGTGATGCCGTCTATAATATAAAGAGGAGTCGCATCGCCCGTAGTGCCAAGACCACGGATATTCACCTTGAAGCCTTCGCCTGGCATACCGGATGTCTGAGTGATGCTCACGCCCGGCGTCTTGCTTTGCAAAGCTGTCAGCGGACTCACCGTGTTCAGCTTTTCTATCTCGTCGCCGTTTACCTGAACGGTAGCCCCGGTGATGAGTTTCTTCTTCTGGACTCCATAGCCCACCACAACCACTTCATTCAAAGAGTTGTTTTCTTCCTTAAGAATAATTTTAAGAGGTGCTGTAGAGGCGCCCACGGCCACTTCTTTCGTGATGCACCCCACATAACTGATGCGCAGCGTACTGCCCACAGGAGCGGTGAGGGTGAAATTGCCGTCCACATCTGTGATGGTGGCATTCTCCGTGCCCACTTGCAAGACCGTAGCGCCCACCACAGGCTCACCGTCAGCAGAGGCAACAGTGCCCGCAACCGTGCGGCCCGTTTGCGCCATAACAACAGAACAAGCCAACAGCAGCAAGGCTGCCATTACCGTTCTCTGTTTCCGCAGAATCATGTCTACGAATAAGTAAGTTAGTTTCTTTTCCATATACAAAAGATTAGATAGATACTGGCTGCAAATTTAAAGGGTTTTCATTTCCTCATCGCTACGTATTTGCGCATTTATATATTCAATTTCCGCATTTCTTTCACAAACGTAAACATAATTTCTACAAGTATAGCACTTAAATCTGGTACGCCATCCTGATTTCCTTGTCAGACATCTCCCTTTTCACTTATTCATCACCCTATCAAAAAGCAATTTTTTGAGGTCTTCATTTGCAGAGAACTCAGAACTCTAAGAATTCCGTCTTTCCTCAAAAACTATATTTGTAAAATAAAAATCAATCTAATCAAGATGTACGATTTTGCCAGAAAATAAAAAATAAAAAATAAAAAATAAAAAAATGCTCTATTTGGCAGAATCTTGAAGGAGATTTTATGGCTGACAAGCAGAAAAGTGGATTTTTGGTAAAATATCTTTATATATTAACAATAATATTATAATATATATTATATATATAATTAATTAATAATCAATATATTAACTATATTAATATATTAATTATATTATTACTATTATTATTTATCTTTTAACTGATTTAACAAAAATTGTGTCGGTGTGCAAGGTACTAAATTTTTATTTTTATTTTTTATTTTTTAGATTTTCCAGATGGTTGTTTACTCTATAATCAATTGGCTTTCAATGCGTAAACAACGACTTTTTGCCCGATAAAAGGTTATCTCTATTTTTTATTTTTTTATTTTGAAGAGAAAATGGCACTTTTCGGGACAAGCAAATTGACGGGTTGACAAGAGAACAAGTTGGCGAGAAAATCGAAAATCCGAGGAAAAATAAAAATCGGGAAAATTGGTGAGAAAATTATATTAAAGCTATTTTGTAAATAATTTTTCTTTTTAGTTTTAGGCTACATCTCTTTTCCGAGAATGTAAGAGAGAGGCTTTGAGGACTTTTTCCTAATCTCCTTATTATAATAAACAACAAGCGTGAACCTTGTTGCTAAAGCAAGATTCACGCTCTTCATCGATTTCTATAATGGTTTTCATTCATTCTTTTTTGGGCAAGTGAGGAAGGAGGTGAGCATCCATACCAGTTTCTCCTGACCTTTCAGATAATCGTCCATGAGTGCCTTGGTGACGTTGTCGCCAATCTCATCAGCCAATACACCTATCACCCGCTCTTCTTCAGTGAAGAGGCCGATGGTCTTGAGCACTTCTTCAAGCCCTTCCTTGCCTTGTGGCTCGAAGCCTGATTCCTTGACTCTTGCTCTCTTCAGCACCTTGCTCTGCCTGTTTTCAGGCGTTCCACCGAGCTGAAGGATGCGCTCAGCAATTTCATCTACTTTTGCAGCTGCGTCATCGTAAAGCTCCTCATATTTCTCATGAAGAACGAAGAAGCCCTTTCCTTTCACGTTCCAATGAAATCCGTGCAGATTGTTGTAATATACTTGCAGGTCGGCCAGCAACTGTGCCAAGGCGTCCACCACGTTGTTCACTCTGTTCTCATCTAATTTGATATAATCTAAAGTTTTCATATTGTTTTGAATTTTAATTGTTATACATCTTGTTTCTTTTACGAAGGCAAAGGTACGACATTTACAAATAGATAACAACAGAAAAAAATTATATCAAAATAGATAAAATCTATAATTTATGTCTATCGGCCATTGTTTTCTCATTCCTTTTTCTTATCTTTGCAAAGACTAATAACCCGTATTTGATTATGACTCTGCAACAATTGGAATATATCATCGCCGTTTATCGCTTTAAGCAATTCGGCAAGGCGGCTGACTACTGCAACGTCACTCAACCTACGCTCAGCGCTATGGTTCAGAAGCTGGAAGAGGAATTGGGCGTAAAGATATTCGACCGGAAGAAAAAGCCTGTGGAGGTCACGCCGATAGGTCAGAAAGTGATAGAACAGGCATGGAAGGTCATCGTACGTGCAAGGAAACTGAAAGAAATTGTGACTGAAGAGAAGCATTCGCTCGAAGGTCCTTTTAATATTGGCATACTGCCCACCATTGCCCCTTACCTCATCCCCAACGTGTTTCCCAAGCTGATGAACAGCCATCCCGAAATGGATATCCGTATCACGGAGATGAAGACCGAAGAGATAAAACGGGCTTTGCGACATGGTGACATCGACGCGGGTATCCTCGCAGTGGTGGATGGCATCGAAGACTTCAACAGCAAAGGCCTGTATTATGAGCAGTTCTTTGCCTACGTTGCCAAGAGCGACAAACTCTATCACTATGAGCATATCAAGAACCAGGACCTCAACGGCGAGTTTCTTTGGCTTTTGGGAGAAGGTCATTGCCTGAGCAATCAATTGGAGAAATTCTGCCATCTGAAGTCGGTGGCAAAGAATGAGCGGGCTTATCGGCTGGGCAGCATCGAGACCTTCATGCGGATGGTGGAAAACGGAAAGGGAGTCACCTTCATTCCCGAATTGGCAACCTTGCAGCTGACTGACTCTCAAAAGGACCTCGTCAGGCCCTTTGCCATTCCTGCGCCTACCCGCCACATCGTCATGCTCACCAGCAAAAGCTTTATCCGCAAGGCCCTGCTCGACCTTATCATCGAGGAAATCAAGAAGGCCGTGCCCAAAAAGATGCTCCAACTGCAAAGAGACGAGCAGAAAGTATAAACGACTAACACACAAAAGATGCAAATACTACTTGCTTGCGCAAAGATAATGACAGGAACGGCACCCAAAGAGATACCCTTCTGCACGGAGCCTCAATTCCAATTGCAGGCGAATGAAAATGCCATACAAATGGCCAGTTATTCCGCTGAACAGCTACAGGAAATGTTGCATGTAAACGGAAAGATTGCCCATGAAGACTGGCAACGCTATCAGTCGTTCTTCGAAAGGAGCACGCGTCAACCTGCCGTTTTCTGTTATGACGGCATGGTCTTTCAGAAGCTGGCACCGGAGACTTTCACGGAGGAAGAACTGCGCTATGCCAACAGCCATCTCTTTATCGGCTCCTTTCTTTATGGGTTGCTGCGCCCATTGGATAAAATCAACAGATATCGTTTGGAGGGAAACGTAGAACTGCCTGACAATGGAGGCAAGACGATGTTCGACTTTTGGAAGCCTATCCTTACCGAATGGTTTATTCAAAAGGTGAAAGCGGATGACGGCATCCTTATCAACCTTGCCAGCGATGAATTCCGCAACATTTTCGATTGGCGGCAAGTGAAGAGCCGGCTGACCATTATCACACCCGAATTCAAAGTTGAGAAAGACGGCCGTCAGAAGACCATCGTCATCTATACGAAGATGTGCCGAGGTGCCATGACCCGATGGATTCTTCAAAATAGGCTCACCGATATCACCGCCCTAAAGGCCTTCCATTATGAGGGTTTTGAATATGCTCACGACTGGTTGTTCTCCCTATCCTCACGATAATTGGCTATCTATGACAAAAAAATAACTAAATGCTGAGAAAATCAAGCACTTAGTTATTTCTGCAGTTGGGATACTCGGACTCGAACCAAGAATGGCAGGACCAGAATCTGCAGTGTTACCATTACACCATATCCCAATAGTCTGTTTTTGTTTTGCGGGTGCAAAGTTAGTGCTTTTTTCGAATAATACAAAAGATTTTGAGACTTTTTTCATAAAAAAAATCAAATTCAAACTGAAAAAGAATGTTTTTCAAATAAATAGATGTAACTTTGTGCCAAAAGAGTAGTTTTAAAAATAAATGACGACAACAAAACAATTACTGAAGACCATCACAAAGGGTATCCAGGAAAAGAAGGGGCAAGACATTACGGTGGTCGACCTTACGGGTATCGATGGCACCATAGCCGATTATTTCATCATCTGCCAAGGAAATTCGCCTGCTCAAGTGGAGGCTATCACGGAATCAATAGGTGACGTGGTAAGAGTGGATGCCGGTGAGAAACCGCTGAATGTCATCGGCTTGGGTAACGACCAATGGGTGGCAATGGATTACACCGACGTGTTGGTGCATATCTTCCTTCCGGAAACAAGAAGCTTCTATGCCTTGGAAAACTTATGGGAAGATGCCAAACTGACAAAAATTCCGAATGTTGATTAAATTTGGCATGATATTTGCTTTCTCCTTATTAGGCTAGTCAGACTGATTAGGCGGAGGATATATTTAATTATTAAAAAGAAGTATGAACAATAACAACAATCCTTATAACAGAAATAATAATAACGACGAGCAACCGAAGATGCCGAAGTTCAATCCTACGTGGATTTACGCCATCATTCTGATTACGCTCATCATTCTGTTTCTTACGGGTGGCGGCAATTTCTTAGGTGGAAGCGGTGCCAGCCAAAAGGCGACATTGTCTGAATTCAAGGTTTATGTCAACAAGGGATATGCCGACAGAGTGGTAATCAACAAGGATGACTGCACACTGAAGATGTATGTGAAGGCAAAGAACATCCGCGATGTCTTTAACATGAGTGCCAAGCAAGTAGGGGCAAGTCCTTACGTGCAGGTGGAATTCGGCTCTGTTGACGAATTGGAGAAATATCTGACGGAAGCACAGAAGAACCGCAAACTTAGAGATTTTGCTTACGAGAACGAGAAGAGCAACGACTTTGTGAACTTGCTCATCAACCTCTCGCCATTGATTCTCATCGTTGTATTCTGGCTTATACTCATGCGTGGATGGGGCAAAGGCGGCTCCGGAGGCGGTGGCGTCTTCAGCGTAGGCAAGAGCAAAGCCAAGCTCTATGAAAAAGCAGGAGAACTGGGCATCACCTTCAAGGACGTAGCCGGACAGGAAGGTGCTAAGCAGGAAGTACAGGAAATCGTGGAGTTCTTGAAGAATCCAAAGAAATATACAGAACTTGGAGGAAAGATTCCAAAGGGCGCATTGCTCATTGGTCCTCCGGGAACGGGTAAGACATTGCTTGCTAAAGCCGTAGCCGGTGAGGCTGGCGTGCCATTCTTCTCGATGAGTGGTTCCGACTTCGTAGAGATGTTCGTCGGCGTGGGAGCAAGTCGTGTACGTGATGTCTTCCGCCAAGCAAAGGAGAAAGCACCATGCATCATCTTCATTGATGAGATTGATGCGGTGGGAAGAGCACGTTCTAAGAACCCTTCAATGGGTGGCAACGACGAGCGTGAGAACACGCTGAATGCCTTGCTTACAGAGATGGACGGCTTCGGCACTAACTCAGGTGTCATCGTATTGGCAGCCACCAATAGAGCTGACATGCTTGACAATGCCCTCCTCAGAGCCGGACGTTTTGACAGACAAATTCATGTGGACCTGCCAGATTTGGCAGAACGCAAAGCCATATTCAACGTTCATCTGAAGCCTATCAAGAAAGATGACACCGTAGACATCGACTTTCTCGCCCGTCAGACTCCTGGTTTCTCGGGTGCTGACATCGCCAATGTTTGCAACGAAGCAGCGCTGATTGCTGCCCGACATAACAGTTCGCATGTAGGTAAACAGGACTTTCTGGATGCTGTGGACAGAATCATTGGAGGACTGGAGAAGAAAACCAAGGTGATGACGGCTGAAGAGAAGCGTGCCATTGCCATTCATGAGGCCGGACATGCCACAATCTCATGGTTCTGCGAGCATGCCAATCCTTTGGTGAAAGTCACCATCGTGCCTCGTGGACAGGCGCTCGGCGCAGCATGGTATCTGCCGGAAGAGCGCGTCATCACCACGAAGGAGGAGATGCTCGACGAGATGTGCGCCCTCTTAGGAGGCCGTGCAGCTGAAGATCTCTTCACCGGACATATCTCAACAGGTGCTATGAACGACCTTGAGCGTGCCACTAAGAGTGCTTATGGCATGGTGGCTTATGCAGGTATGAGCGAGAAACTCCCTAATATCTGCTATTACAACAATCAGGAATATCAGTTCCAGCGCCCTTATTCTGAAACTACAGCCAAGATTATGGATGATGAAGTGCTGAAGATGATTAATGAACAATACGCGCGTGCAAAGCAAATCCTGACGGAACACAGCAAAGGACACGAGCAATTAGCAGAGTTGCTTTTCCAGAAGGAAGTCATCTTTGCGGAGGATGTGGAGAACATCTTCGGCAAGCGTCAATGGGTAAGTCGCTCGGAAGAAATCTTTGAAGCCAATGAGGCCAAAGAACCTAAGCTCGAGGATATGCCGGATGCTGTAAAGCAAGCACAGGCTGAACACGAGAAGGCCATTGCCGACAAAGACCAGCAATCACTGGGGAACGAGAATACCGAAAACGACGACGATAATAAAGAGGAGAATTGATACTATGAGTGAAAAAGGAAAGAATCTTATCATAAGAACCATCACCGGAGTGCTCTTTGTAGCCATCATGGTGACCTGTTTTCTCGACCCTATAGCCATGATATTCGTGTTTGCCCTCATCACAGGTCTGGCTATATGGGAATATTGCGGATTGGTGAATGAGAAGGAAGACGTCGTCGTGAACCGCTTTATCACCACCGTGGCGGGCGTCTGTTTTTTTCTATCAGTGGCGGGCATCAACAGTGGGATCATCTCCACCAACGGCGTATTCATCCCCTATCTGCTCACCATCATCTACCTCTTCATCAGCGAGCTCTACACGAAGAACAGCAATGCCCTCAACAACTGGGCTTACACGATGCTTTCACAGCTCTATATCGCCCTACCCTTCGCGATGATTAACGTTCTGGCCTTCAGGCAATCTCCTGATGGACGCTTCGGCTACTATTATCTGTTGCCAATGTGCGTCTTCATCTTCCTTTGGGCTAACGACACGGGTGCTTATTGCTTCGGCTCTCTTTGGGGCAAGCATAAGCTTTTCCCACGCATCAGCCCCGCAAAGACATGGGAAGGAAGCATCGGAGGCGGCATCGTGGTGCTGATTTTGTCAGCCGTTGTCGGTTTTATAGAGATGAAAGGCGACAATTTGTCAGGTCTTAACCTGCTACAATGGATAGGATTGGGATTAGTGGTCGTGGTATTCGGCACTTGGGGTGACCTTGTGGAAAGCCTCTTCAAACGTACGTTGGGCATCAAGGATAGCGGAAACATCCTGCCAGGACATGGCGGCATACTCGACAGATTCGATTCTTCTCTCATGGCAATACCTGCCACAGTCATCTACCTTTATACCCTTACGTTGTTTTAAAATCTGCCAACAGGGATAAAGACAATGACCTTTAAGGAGGATAACAACGGCTTATCTGAGGGATAAAAATAACTAACAGAGATTACAAAGGCGGTTTGTAACCACATTACAAACGGCTTGTAACGTCATTACACACGACTTGTAACGTGATTACAAGTAGTGTGTAATCTTGTTATCAGTCGTTATCAAATTTGTCATTAACCGTTTTTGAGCTCGTCATCAGTCGTTATCAGATACGTTATTTCTTATCTTTATCAAAAGACTTCATTAGGCTTGATAATGCTGGAAATCATTTTCACGGAGAGAGAAGGTTATACAAAAAAGAGACCTGCATTTCCCTTTAACGAGAAATGCAGGTCTCTTCGACTTCTGAAAGTCTGCAATTAGTTACTTGTTCATTTTGTCTTTGATCTCAAGAGTCTTGCAAATTGTTACAGTAGCTACGCTCAAAATAATTGCTAAAGTTCCCATTTCTTTATATTTTTAATTGTTGTATTTTCAATTCGGGCGCAAAAGTACAACAATCTATAGAAAGGAAATAACAATCAGAAGGTCATCTCGAAAAATGGCCGCATTTATTGACATAAATCAAAAAAGCTTTTTGAGGTCTGAAGAAAGGCAGAGTTCTCTGAGTTCTCGGAGGACTCTGAGAGCTCAGTTTTTTAATTTTTGAGGAGATTATACATGATGCCGGCGGCATTATCGGGAGCCACTGCATCACCCAGTTTTTGGCGTACTTCCTTATAATCAGTCAGCATTTCCTCACGCTCAGGATGCGAAGGCAGAAGCTTTTCCAACTCTGCTTGGATGTTCGCAACTGAAAAACGGTCGGCCATCAGTTCCTGCACAATCTCCCGATTGGCTATCAGATTGACCAAACTGATGTATTTCACCTTAATAATATGCTCGAATCCAAAGCGAATGAGCTTGGGGATAGGCGTCTCATAGCAAACCACTTGGGGCACATCGAATAGAGCTGTCTCCAAAGTAGCTGTGCCACTGGTGACCAAAGCCACGGCAGCATGCTTCAATAAGGCATAAGTCTCATTCCTGACCATCTTCACTTCACTGCCTTGCAAGAACTTCTCATAATAGTCATCCTCTATCGAAGGCGCTCCCGCCAATACCATTTGATAATCGGTAAACGTACGGGCAGCCTCTATCATAGCCGGCAGATTATCCTTGATTTCCTGCTTTCGGCTGCCTGCCAAAAGAGCAATGACGGGCTTTCCGCTTTCCAAGGGATGAGGAGAAAGCAACTTCTGACGAGCCACAAACTCCTCAAAAGTTTCCTGATAACCTTTCAAAAAGGTCCTCACCTCATCGGCTGTAGGATTCCCGACGTAATGGATTTTGTAATGATGTTTCGTCTCATAAAACGGAACTTCAAAGGGTAAGATAGAAAACAGCTCGTTGACATCGCGTTTGATGCTCTTAATCCGCCATTCCTTCCATGCCCAAATCTTAGGAGAAATGTAATAATAGACAGGGATTTGCGTCTTGCTATGCACGAACTTGGCTATGCTCAAATTGAAGCCGGGATAGTCGACGAGTATCACGACATCGGGATTCCATTGCAGGATATCCTGTTTGCACATCGCCATATTGCTGAAGATGGTGCGCAGATGCAGCAATACCGGCACGAAACCCATATAGGCAAGTTCCTTGTAATGCTTCACTCTCGTCCCTCCAACAGCACTCATCAAGTCACCGCCAAAGAATCTGAAATCAGCCTCTTTGTCAATCTTTTTCAGCGACATCATCAAATGACTTGCATGCAAATCACCGCTTGCCTCTCCAACTATCAGATAATATTTCATAGCTTCCAGCTCTTCACCTTTTCCATCATCTCATAGGCAGTGAGGTCCATAGTCGTCGGCGTGATGGCTACATACCCATGATCAATAGCCCACTGGTCGCCATCCTCAGCATTCGGCTCCTCATTCCGATACTGTCCTACCACCCAATAATAGTCATATCCACGAGGATGATGCTCCTTGACAATCTCATTGACCCACTGGCCATAAGTCATACGGCAAGCCTTGACACCCTCAAAGGTCTGACGGTTCGGGAAATTCACATTCAGGCAGACCCCTTTCGGCAAGCCTTCAGCAAGCACCTTCTTGACGATTTTGCGCACATAATCCGTCAGATTGTCCTGCTCAGCCTCAGGGTCATAATTACAATTGGAGAAAGCTATCGACGGAATATTCTTCATGCAGCCCTCCATGGCCACTCCCATCGTGCCCGAATAATGGGCGTTCACCGTGGAATTATCCCCATGATTGATGCCTCCCAATATCATATCCGGCTTTCTGTCACGGCAAAACTGGTCAACAGCCAGCTTCACGCAATCCACAGGAGTGCCATTGCAAGACCACACCTCGACATCCTCACCCATGTTATGCCGCCTTTTCAAACGCAAGGGAGGCTCAGCAGAAAAGGCACAGGAATAGCCGGAACGGGCAGATTCAGGAGCACAAACAAGTACATCTGCAAAATCTTTCACCATGCTCACCAAACCACGGATGCCTTTAGAATGATAGCCATCATCATTTGAAATAAGTATTAACGGTCTCATAATTTTCATAATTTTCTATATAATTTCTCTGCAAAAGTACGAAAAAAAGGTTAAGAATACGACTTTCTCGCATAAAATATGTAACTTTGCAATCTAAAATAAAATTTGAAAGACAATAAAATGGGAAAAATAATTGCTTTAGCCAATCAAAAAGGCGGTGTAGGCAAGACTACGACTACCATAAACCTTGCCGCTTCATTAGCTACATTGGAGAAAAGTGTGCTCGTCGTGGATGCAGATCCACAGGCAAATGCATCCAGTGGATTAGGTGTAGACATTAAAGAGGTGGACTGCTCCATCTATGAATGCCTCATCAACCATGCTAATGTGAAAGATGCTATCTATACGACAGATATTGACGGACTGGATATCATCCCAAGTCATATCGACCTCGTAGGAGCTGAAATTGAGATGCTGAATCTGGATAACAGGGAAAAAGTCATCAAGAAAGTCCTTGAGCCTATCCGCTCTGAATACGACTATATTCTCATCGACTGCTCACCTTCTCTGGGCTTGATAACCGTCAATGCGCTTACCGCAGCTGACTCCGTCATCATCCCTGTGCAATGCGAGTACTTCGCATTGGAAGGCATCAGCAAACTGCTCAACACGATTAGAATCATCAAGAGCAAACTGAATCCGAAACTCGAGATAGAGGGATTCCTTCTCACTATGTATGACAGTCGTCTCCGCTTGGCTAATCAGATTTACGATGAAGTAAAGCGCCATTTCCAGGAGCTCGTATTCAAGACGGTCATCCAACGTAACGTAAAACTCAGCGAAAGTCCAAGTCATGGACTTCCAGTCATCCTTTATGATGCAGAGTCAGCAGGAGCAAAGAACCATTTAGCACTTGCTAAGGAAATAATCAACAAGAATAAATAAAAGAGATGGCTGTACATAAGAAATTTAACACCTCTTCGAAAAGCAATGCCTTAGGCAGAGGGCTCGACGCCTTGATATCCACTGAGAGTGTAAAGACTGAAGGGTCATCCACTATCAATGAAATAGCTGTCGACGAGATAGAGGCTAATCCCAATCAGCCCCGCCATGAATTTGACGAAGAAGCCTTACAGGAACTGGCTACAAGTATCAAGGAAATCGGTATTATCCAACCAATCACTCTCCGCCAAACGGCTTCCAATAGATTCCAAATCATTGCCGGAGAACGCCGTTGGAGAGCTTCGCAGATAGCCGGATTGAAAGCCATACCTGCCTATATCAGGACTATCGATGACGAAAATGTCATGGAGATGGCCCTCGTGGAGAACATTCAACGCGAAGACCTCAATGCCATTGAAATCGCATTGGCTTATGAGCATCTGCTGGAAGGCTCAGAGATGACCCAGGAAAAAGTAAGCGAGAGAGTAGGAAAAAGTCGTACCGCCATCACCAACTATCTCCGGTTGCTCAAGTTGCCGGCACAAGTTCAAATGGCCTTACAGAAGAAAGACATCGATATGGGACACGCAAGAGCTCTTTTGTCCTTAGATAGTCCATCCCTTCAAATCAAGCTTTTCAAGGATATTCAAAAGAATGGTTATTCAGTGCGCAAGGTTGAGGAACTCGTTAAACAGCTCAAAAGCGGTGAAGACATTGAAAGCGGCAAGCATAAAATCAAGGCTAAAGCCCAACTTTCAGAAAGTTCTGAGAACTTCAAGAAGAAACTATCTGAATTCCTTCAGGCCAAAGTGCAGCTTACCTGTTCAAATAAAGGAAAGGGAAAAATCAGTATTCCTTTTGCCAATGACGAAGATCTCAGCCGCATTATCAAACAATTTGAAACTTTAAAAGTTGAGTCTTAAGTGAAATTCGCTAAGAACATATCCATAATTGCAATGATTGGCTGCTTGCTTACGCCATCCTTTGCATCTGCGCAGAAAGAGAAAAATGTGCTTCCGGCAGAGAAAACTCTCACGCCCAAAGACACCATCCAGCTGCTCAGGTCAGATTCGATAGCAGGCAAGAAGGTCAAGCGCGACTGGTCTACATGGCGTCCGAGCGCTAAACGCGCCCTTTGGTTAGCCTTGGTATTACCAGGAGCCGGGCAAATCTACAACCGTAAATATTGGAAACTGCCAATAGTCTATGGAGGATTTGTCGGTTGTATCTACGCCTTGCAATGGAACAACATGATGTATAAAGACTATTCACAAGCCTATATGGACATTATGGATGATGACGCCAGTACGCAAAGCTACAACCAGTTTTTGCATCTCGGCAATAAAATCGATGATAGCAACAAGGAATATTACCAAAAGGTATTCAAGACCAGAAAAGACCGTTATCGCCGATGGAGAGACATGAGCGTCTTCGCAATCATTGGCGTTTATGCCTTATCAGTGATAGATGCTTACGTGGATGCCTCTTTGTCTGAGTTTGACATATCCAAAGACTTGAGCCTCAGGGTTGAACCTGCTGTCATAAATAATACGGAATCAAAATCTCCACTAAAGTCCTCCGCCATAGGGCTTCAATGTAGTTTAAATTTTTAATAGAGACAATGAAGAAAAAGACATATATATTTGTAGTCATGTTGATGATGGGATGCTCACTTTCCGTGCAAGCCCAAAACGACAACACTGACCGAGAAATCACCGTAACAAACGCACAAGGAAAAGAAGAGGTTATTGACCTTCCAGAAGGTATGACAAGTGAGCTTGACAGTCTACTTTACTTGTATAACTCCAAGACTTACTTGAAGCCGGATACCAGTTGCAACTTCCCGGATGTAAATCCGCTGTATTCTAAAGAGGTGTACAAAGACCGATTGAATCGCATTCCTTCCGTAATTGAATTGCCCTACAATGATGTAGTGCAGAAATTCATTGACAGATACAGTGGGAAGTTGCGTCATTCTGTCAGTTATATGCTTGGTGCTCAGAATTTCTATATGCCTATTTTTGAGCAAGCCTTAGAGACTTACGGTCTTCCATTAGAACTGAAATATCTGCCTGTCATCGAGTCTGCCCTCAATCCAAAGGCTGTTTCCAGAGTCGGAGCAACAGGTTTATGGCAGTTTATGCTGCCTACTGCTGAGCGTTACAACCTTGAAATCAACTCCTTGGTGGATGAACGTCGTGACCCTGTCAAGGCCTCTTATGCAGCAGCTCATTATCTGAGCGACCTCTATAAGATATTCGGTGACTGGAATCTTGTGATTGCCGCTTATAATGCTGGTCCTGAGAAGATTAGTAAAGCCGTACATCGCTCGAAAGGACAAACTGACTATTGGCAGATATATCCTTATCTACCTAAAGAAACAAGAGGATATGTTCCTGCGTTTATCGCAGCCAACTATATCATGAATTATTATTGCGACCACAATATCTGTCCGATGATGACCACCCTTCCAGCAAAGACCGATACCGTCGTTGTCAACAAGGATGTGCACTTCGAGCAAATATCTCATGTCTTAGGCATTGATATTGAGCAGTTGAAGGACCTGAATCCGCAATATCGCAGAAACATTGTCAACGGAAGTTCAGAACCTTCCGCACTCCGACTTCCCTCTTCCCTTGTCAATAATTTCATTGACCATGAAGACTCTATTTATGCCTATAAAGTCGATGACTTGCTGAATAAACGCACGGAAGTGGTTGTCAATGAGGACACTCCAAGCTATACGACCAAGAAAAGCTATAGCCACAGCAGACATTCAAGGCATGGAAGGAAATCCAGCCGACATAGCAAAAAGCATACAAAGAAAGTTACGGTGAGGGAAGGAGATACCCTTTCAGAGATAGCAGAGCGCCATCACACCACCGTAAAGAAGTTGAAGCGCCTTAATGGTATCAGTGGAAACAGCATACGAGCTGGTAAAAAGATCAAGGTCAAGTAATTCCACCTTATTATATATAGGAGGCATTTATGGACGATCAGAACTTAAAAGATAAAGAATCTGTTGAAAATCAGATGATAGACGATGCTTTTCAGCATCTGATAGATACTTATTTGTCTTCACGGCATCGGAAGAAAGTAGATATCATTAATAAAGCTTTCAACTTTGCCCGGCAGGCCCATAAAGGGGTTCGACGTCTTTCTGGAGAGCCCTATATCATGCATCCGATAGCCGTAGCGCAGATTGCCTGCGAGGAAATGGGGCTTGGTTCTACCAGCATTTGTGCCGCTTTGCTGCATGATGTAGTGGAAGATACGGATTATACTATTGAGGATATTGAGAATATTTTCGGACAGAAAATAGCTCAGATTGTCGATGGGCTGACCAAAATCAGTGGTGGTATATTCGGTGAACATGCGTCTGCGCAAGCAGAAAACTTCAAGAAACTACTGCTTACCATGAGTGATGATATCCGCGTGATACTCATCAAAATATGCGACAGACTGCACAATATGCGCACGTTGGAATCCCAACCTGCCAATAAACAATATAAGATTGCAGGAGAGACTCTCTATATCTATGCCCCATTAGCTAATCGTCTGGGCCTCAACAAGATAAAGACCGAACTCGAAAACCTCAGCTTTAAATTTGAGCATCCTGACGATTACGACGATATCACCGATAAACTGAGCTTTACAAAGGAACAGCGCGACAAGCTCTTTGAAGAGTTCACATCCCCTATCCGTGAAGCTTTGGACCAGATGGGGCTCAAATATGAGATTAAGGCAAGGGTGAAAAGTCCCTATTCTATATGGACGAAGATGCAGACAAAGCATGTCACCTTTGATGAAATCTATGATATTCTGGCCGTTAGAATCATCTTCACTCCGAAGGTAAGAGCGGATGAAATCAACGAATGTTTCAGCATTTACGTGGCTATCAGCAAGATTTATAAGTCGCATCCCGACCGCTTGCGCGATTGGCTCAATCATCCGAAAGCCAATGGTTATCAAGCTCTTCACGTGACATTGATGAGCAAACAAGGGCGTTGGATTGAAGTGCAGATACGTTCTGACAGGATGAATGAGGTGGCAGAACAAGGCTTTGCTGCCCATTGGAAATATAAGGAAGGTGACGTGCAAGAAGACGAAAACGAGCTGAACAACTGGTTGGGCACCATCAAAGAGATTTTGGATGACCCTCAACCTGATGCGATGGACTTCCTGGATGCTATCAAGTTGAACCTTTTTGCCTCTGAAATCTTCGTCTTTACACCAAAAGGAGAAATCAAGACGATGCCTGCGGGATGCACAGCCCTCGACTTTGCATTCCAGATTCACACTTTCTTGGGAAGCCATTGTATAGGCGCAAAGGTAAACCATAAGCTCGTTCCGCTCAGTCATCAGTTGCAAAGCGGCGACCAAGTGGAAATCCTCACTTCCAAATCTCAACATGTTCAGCCTTCATGGATTAATTTTGTATCCACCGCAAAGGCTAAAGGCAAGATTCAAGCCATCCTTCGGCGTGACAGCAGGGAGATTCAGAAGAAAGGCGAAGAGGTGCTCAACGAATGGCTCAAGAAGAATGATATGGAGATGACAACCTCCATTCTTGACAAGCTATGTGAGTTCCACGACTTCCAAAAACATGAGAATTTCTTCCTCGCATTGGGCGAGCGTTCCATCCTTTTGGGGGATAAAGACCTTGATGAACTTCGTGGAAAATCGAAGAAACAGGGAAATGGCAAGTGGCGAAAATACGTTCCTTTCCTAGGGCATGACAAGAAAAAGGCCATCCAACCCATCAAAGAAGAGAACCTGCTCGTCGTCGGAAAAGACTTCGACAAGAAGAGACCTTGCCTCATTACAGAGGAAACTATCGGCAAATATATCTTCCCGAAATGCTGTCATCCTATTCCTGGAGATGACATTTTGGGCTTCATCGACAATAAAAACCGCATTGAAATCCATAAGCGCACCTGCCCGGTAGCCAGCAAATTGAAGTCAAGTTTCGGCAACAGAATCCTTGACGCCAAATGGGATATGCACAAGTTGCTTTTCTTCGATGCAACGATAGAAATCAAGGGCATCGACCGCAAGGGCATGATGCGCGACGTCACGAATGTCATCACGGAGCAGTTGGATGTCAATATCCACAAGGTTACGGTGAGTGCTGACGAGGGTATCTTCGATGGATCGATAGAAATCAGGGTGCACGACCGTGATGAAGTTAAGACCATCATGGAAAGTCTGAAACTCATCGAAGGTTTGCAGGAAGTACAGCAAATCATGTGATTTCTCTCGGAAAATAATCGCTTGCGGAAACCCTCCTTATCCCCTATCTTGTAAAAGATGATTGTTTACCCTGTAAAAGGTATCTGTTTACGCTGTAAACAACGGTTGTTTACACGCTAAAAGACCGTTGTTTATCTGCCGAAAGATTATTAAGAAAGACCGCCGAGCTGTCTCTTCAGCAATTGCAGTTCCTCTTTTACGGAAGCCAATGTCGCCATAACCTCGGCGCTGCGGTCAGTTCCTGTACGATTGGCACTGATCATCTTCTTGGCTGCCGAGAGTTTGAATCCACGTACTTTCACGAGATTATAGATGTTTTTCGCTAAATCTATGTCCTCCACGGTATACTGTCTGATTCTTGATGCAGGTAAAATCTTCGGCTTCAATTGGGTGATTTCCGTCTCCCAAAAGCGCAAAGTGCTCTCCGTGACACCAACAATCTTGGCAACTTCTTTGATAGAATAGTATACTTTCAGGTTTTTATTTGTGCTTAAAGCCATAATTAATACCTTTTTTAATTCATTTATTTGCAAAAATAATCAAAACTTGGTATCTTTGCAAATGTTTTTGAAAAGAATTTAGAAAATAAACAAATAATATGATGACAGCTAATGAAATCCGCGACTCTTTCAAGAAATTTTTCGAGTCGAAAGGACATGCTATCGTGGCATCAGCCCCTATGGTGATCAAAGATGACCCCACACTGATGTTTACGAATGCGGGTATGAACCAGTGGAAAGATATTATCTTGGGCACAAAAGAGCCCGAGCCTCGCCGCCGGTGTGATTCTCAGAAGTGTCTCAGGGTGAGTGGCAAGCACAACGACCTCGAAGAAGTAGGTCATGATACTTATCACCACACCATGTTTGAGATGCTCGGTAACTGGAGTTTCGGCGATTATTTCAAAGAAGGAGCCATAGATTATGCTTGGGAATATCTGGTGGATGTGCTCCATCTGAACCCTGAAGACCTCTATGTAACGGTGTTCGAAGGTGCTCCTGAAGAGGGCATTGAACGTGATAACGAGGCTGCGCAGTACTGGGCAAAGCATGTATCTGCTGACCATATTATCAATGGCAACAAGCACGATAACTTCTGGGAAATGGGCGATACAGGACCTTGCGGGCCTTGCTCAGAGATTCATGTGGACTCCCGTTCTGCTGAAGAGAAGGCCAAAGTGCCAGGTCGTGAGCTCGTAAATATGGATAACCCACAGGTCATCGAGATTTGGAACATCGTCTTCATGCAGTTCAACCGCAAGTCGGATGGCTCTCTTGAACCCCTTCCAATGCACGTTATCGATACCGGAATGGGCTTCGAAAGACTGGTCAGAATGCTTCAAGACAAGCATTCCAACTATGATACGGATATTTTCCAGCCGATTATCGCTGAAATAGAGTTGCTTTCCGGTAAGAAATATGGCTTCACCACACCTACCGGGGAGAATGGTGAAGGCGACTCTAAGCAGGAGAAAACCGACATCGCCATGCGTGTTGTGGCCGACCATTTGCGGGCTGTTGCCTTCTCCATTGCTGATGGCCAGTTGCCAAGCAATGCCAAGGCTGGTTATGTGATACGCCGAATCTTGCGCCGTGCAGTGCGTTATGCCTATACTTTCCTGAATCAAAAGGAGGCTTTCATGTATAAGTTGATGCCTATATTAGTCCAGGAAATGGGGGCTGCCTATCCAGAATTGGCTGCCCAACAAGAGCTTATCAGCCGCGTAATGAAGGAAGAGGAAGACAGCTTCCTGCGTACTCTTGAGAAGGGAATCAACCTGCTCAACGGGGATATGGATGAGGTTAGGGCTCATGGAAAGACAGAGCTGGATGGCGAAAGTGCCTTCCGTCTCTTTGATACTTACGGCTTCCCACTCGACCTGACAGAACTTATCTGCCGTGAAAATGGCTACACCGTTGATGAAAAAGGCTTCAATGAGGAGATGGCAAAACAAAAGGCACGCGCCCGTAATGCTGCTGCCGTGGAGAACGGAGATTGGGAAGTGCTCAAAGAGGGTGAGCAGTCTTTCGTGGGATATGACTACACCGAGTATGAGTGCCACATCCTCCGCTATCGCAAAGTGACGCAGAAGAAGAACTCATTCTTTGAGGTTGTGCTCGATTACACTCCTTTCTATGGGGAGATGGGAGGACAAGTTGGCGACACGGGAGTGCTCGTTTCCGAGAATGAAACTATCGAAATAACCGATACAAAACGGGAGAATAACCAGAGCATCCATATCGTTAAGGAAATGCCGAAAGACCCTACAGCCGACTTTATGGCATGCGTGGACATCGACAAACGTAACGGCAGTGCTGCCAATCACACGGCTACTCACCTGCTCGACTATGCTTTGAAGCAGGTCTTGGGCGACCATGTGGAGCAGAAAGGCTCATTCGTCAGTGCCGACACCTTGCGTTTCGACTTCTCTCACTTCCAAAAAGTGACTGATGAGGAACTGCGCCAAGTGGAGCAGATAGTCAACAGCATGATTCGTCAGGACCTTCCGCTCGATGAGCATCGTGATACTCCTATCGAGGAAGCAAAGCAACTTGGTGCCATTGCTCTCTTTGGAGAGAAGTATGGAGACAAAGTGCGCGTGGTGCGTTTTGGGCCTTCTTGCGAGTTCTGTGGTGGTATTCATGCCAAATCGACAGGATGTATAGGGTTCTTCAAAATTATTTCCGAGAGTTCCGTTGCTGCTGGTGTGCGCCGTATAGAGGCCATGACAGGCAAGACATGTGAGGATGCCATCTATGTACTCGAAGACACTTTGCGCTGCATCAAGGGGCTTTTCAACAACGCAAAGGACCTTGAGGGCGTAGTCAAGAAATACATTGAGGAGCATGATTCGATGAAGAAAGAGATTGAACAATTTGCTGCCCAGGCCGTGGAACGCACAAAGAACACGCTTATCGAACGTGCCACAGTGGTCAACGGAGTGAAGGTGGTGAAGGCTGTTCTTCCTCTTGAGCCTGCTCAAGCAAAGGATTTGGTCTTCAAGATAAGGGAAGCTATTCCTGAAAACCTTGTTTGTGTCATCGGCACAACAGCACAGGAAAAACCGCTGTTGAGCGTGATGTTCAGTGATGACATGGTCAGTGGACATGGCTTGAATGCAGGAAAAATCATCCGTGAGGCTGCCAAACTCATCCAAGGTGGTGGTGGTGGACAACCTCATTTTGCACAGGCTGGTGGCAAAAACATCGATGGCTTGAATGCCGCAGTGGATAAAGTCATCGAATTGGCGCAACTATAAATTGTATTAAAGAACTAAAATAAGGTGGTATTCCCTGATGGGAAATGCCACCTTTTTTGTATCTTTACCCCTGAAAATTTGAAATATCATGAAAAAGAAAATCATCATAACCTGTCTGCTTTTCCTGTCTATAGGCCCCTTTTCCAAAGCACAGGTCCTTCTGCCACCCGTTTTTCAGAACGAATCCAATCGTGCTCGGCAGGATGAGATGTGTCGAGTTTATCTTCTTCCGACTAGGATTATGTGGAGACAACATGTCGAATCCGAACAGTTTCTGCTGAAAATGACCAACGGACAGACTGAGTTAGGGCATGCCAACATGGCCCACATGCTGTCCAAAGGACAAGACACCGCTTCCATTCTATTGGATTACGGGCGCGAATTGCATGGTGGTCTCCGCCTCGTCATGGGCTCTGGAAATCGTTCACAGCCCTCTTTAGTCAGAATAAGATTCGGCGAATCCGTGCAGGAATGCAATTCTACAACCAACAATTCGAGATGTGACAGATGGCCAAAGACAAGCTTTTCGACGGACGACCATGCCAAACGTGACTTTATTATAGAAATTCCACATGACGGACAAATCGAAATCGGCAACACGGGCTTTCGTTTCGTGCGGATTGATTTGCTACAACGCGATGCCACAATCGACCTCAAGGAGGCTGTCGCCATTTTCCATTTCCGTAATATTCCCTATGTCGGTTCGTTCTCATCAAGCGACTCTCGCCTCGACAGCATCTGGCTTACAGGGGCTTACACAACGCATCTGAACATGCAAGAGTTTCTTTGGGATGGCATCAAACGTGACCGATTGGTTTGGATAGGTGACATGCATCCCGAGACATCCACCATTAACTGCGTCTTCGGCGATAATCAGGTGGTGCCTAATTCACTGGACTTTGCCTGCAAGGAGTTTCCTTTACCAAAGTGGCTTAACAATATGCCGGCTTATTCAATGTGGTATCTTATTATCCAATATGAGTGGTGGATGCACTCTGCTGACCGTAATTTCATCAACAGCCATCGCTCTTATATCCTCGAATTAATAGAACAATTTGACAAAACCGTTGACTCCAAAGGCGACTTTCAGGGCAATTGCTTCCTCGACTGGCCGTCTTCACCGAATAAGGAGGACGTCAAAATCGGGGTGGAAGCCTTGCTTGTATGGAGCATGAAGGATGCTATGAAACTCTGCGAGTTGTTTGAAGACTCGGCACATGCTGACATTTGCAAGGGCATTATTGAGCGAGTAAGCAAGCACATCGATAAGCCTAAGAGCCTGAAACAAGCTGCTGCGCTCATGACTCTATCGGGCACAATGACGTCAAAAGAGGCTTATCGCAAATATCTGAGTAAAGGTGGGATACAGGGTTTCTCAACTTTTTACGGCTATTATATGCTTGAAGCCGAGGCTCAAGCTGGTGAATATCAGGCTGCAATAGATGCTATCAGACAGTATTGGGGGGCTATGTTGGATATGGGAGCTACCACTTTCTGGGAGGATTTCAATCCTCAATGGATGAAAAATGCCAATCGCATCGATGAGATTGGTGACCCGAAGAAGGCCAATATACATGGAGACTTCGGAACATATTGCTATCGCGGCTTCCGAATGAGCCTCTGTCATGGGTGGGCATCAGGGCCTACGGCATGGCTAACGCACAATGTCTTAGGGGTTAAAATCATGGAACCCGGATGCAAGGCCTTACTGATAGAGCCTCATCTTGGTGACTTGAAATCAGCCTTAGGCACCTATCCTACCCCTTATGGAACGGTTTTCATCTCGCATGAAATGAAACCCGAAGGTACAATTCACAGCTTCATCAGAAAGCCGAAACAAGTGAAAATCGTTACATCCATCAAGGATTGTACGATTCAGGACTCTGAAGACTTGCCCACAACATCAAGCCTGAAGTGATGCGTAATTATTAAATAGGTGGCAGGAAACAGTCTTCTTGCCACCTATTTGTATCTGATTGCATTGTAAAAGGCCGTTAGTTACGTTGTAAAACAGGCTGATTTACTGAGTAAAACAGGCTGATTCATCGAGTAAAACAGGCTGTTTTATAAAGCATCTGATAATCAATTAGATAGCGAAAGGCTTCAAGTCAGCCACCAAAGAGTCGTATTCTGCCTTGCGAATGCGCCTTGCACGAAGCGTGCGGACGGCTGGGAAGCCGAAGAAATAGGGATTTTGAGTGGTGTACCAACCATGACTGGCGAGGTCGGCAACAAGGCGTGTCTGCCTTTCCAACTGCCTTGCAGCCCGTGGATTGACCACAGAGAGGAAGCGTCTGCCGTCCTTCATCTCCATCGACAATATCAGATAGGTCTTGTTTTGAGGGATTCCGCCTGCCTTCTCCACGTTTTTTGTGGAGGTCGTCACCGATAGTTCCCAACCGTATTTGCGGTTGAGTTCCTCCATCATAGACCTGAAAACGACACCATGCGGTGAGGAATCCTTGCGCCCGTTATAGGCAATGGAATAGTGAATCATCTCATGCAGGAGCACATTCTGAAACTGCCGCTCGCTCAAATCATAATAATTGGAGAGGTGGATGGCATAGTCCGAGAGGCGAGAATGAAACAAGCGAACCTGCCGTTTGCAACTCATTGAGCCCAAGCGGGTACGCGATTTCGACAAAGCCAGCCGTGGCAAGGGCAGCGCATCGCCAAAATAATCATGGTTAAACTGCGCAAACCATCGTTCCATCCACTCCTTCGTCACTTGCATCCTGTCGTTCTCCTCTCGTTAAAATCAGTTTTTCAGCGTTGCCACCAGATATTCCGAATGGGTTCCGATGCGGAATTTTCCACCCCAAATGCCGATTCCGCTCGTCACATAATATTGCGTCTTGCCCTTCTGAAGAGGGCCGAAAGCGTCCTCATACATGGCATCCTCTATCCAACTGATGGGCCAAAGTTGGCCGTAATGGGTATGTCCGCTCAACTGGAAATCGGCTCCGCAATGCTCTGCCTCTCCCAAATGATAAGGCTGATGGTCGAGCACGATGGTGTATTTCGACTTATCCACTCCCGCCATCAACTGCTCCAAAGACTTGCGTTGAGGGTTGGAACGGTCGTCGCGCCCTATCACATTGATGCCTTTCAGTTGCAAAACGGAATCGACAAGCAAAGTGATGCCCGCCTCTTGATAGAACTTCTGCGCCTTAGGCGTGCCCGTATAATACTCATGATTGCCCAAACAAGCCACCATGGGAGCCGTCAATCGATGAAACGACTGTGCCATTTTTTGGTCTTCGAGAGGGCGGATATGGCCGTCGATGATGTCCCCTCCTATCAGGATAAGGTCAGGTTTCTCGCAGTTGATAAGGGCTATCCAGCGGTCGAGTTCCGTCACTTGATTATGGTATCCGATATGAAGGTCGGAGAGCATGACGATTTTCAGCGGTTGCTCCAATGGCTTTTTCGTAGATAAAGTGATAGGTTGGCGCACCTTATTAATATAATGGAAATAGCCATAAGTGAACAATCCAGCCATCAGAACGATGATGGCCGTCGTGCCTTTAAGGCTTGCGTGCAGGGCATCAGCAGACAACAGATGCACCCATTTGCCAACATCCAACAAGAGAAAGATGATGACCAGATAGAGTAAAAGAAAGATACTGGAGTTGCCAACCTCATAAGCCGCCGTGGCAACAGGCATCGGCATTCGGTCGATATTCCATATTCCGAAGTTCGCAAAGAAGATGAAGATGCACAAGGCCATCACTGCAAGGACGGCTATCTTCAAAGGAATGGCCAACGGAAGAATCTGCCAAGTACGCCAAAAACTATAGGCGATGCCCACTAAAGGCAACAGGAAGAACAGTAATATCCAATATTTCATGGGCACAAAGGTAGGGATAATTTTCGATAAAGACGCTATAAAAAAGACGGATTATTCAACCCAAATTACTGATTTTGCGATGTTCCATCGGTCTGAGTATTAGGCCAATTCACGAGAAAGAGCTTCTCCGTCGCCCTTGTGAACGCCGTATAGAGCCAATGGATATAGTCAGGTGTCAGCATATCATCCGTCATATAGCCCT
This sequence comes from Prevotella sp., assembly GCA_022641735.1. Classification (GTDB taxonomy): domain Bacteria; phylum Bacteroidota; class Bacteroidia; order Bacteroidales; family Bacteroidaceae; genus Prevotella. Next base: position 403,983 of record JALCDQ010000001.1, read on the forward strand.
GGTCGAGATACACATGCGCCCACTGTCCGCCTTGCGCTTTATGGCAAGTGACGGCATAAGCGTACTTAATTTGTAAGGCATTGAAGTGGTCATCCTGCTTTATCTTCTTGATTCTATCCACTTTCAGCGCCACATCCACATAGTCTTCCATCACCTTATTATAGAGTTCCTCACTCTGTTGATGAGTGAGAGCCGGCGCTTCAGTGGTCAAACTATCCATAATCACCGTCGTTTGAAGCTCGTAATTGTCGTAATCGGGCAACTGAAGAGTGACATCCGCAAAGTGAAAACCATATAATTCCCGCACGTTGCGCACTCTCTGCACCTGTGCTCTGTCGCCATTTGCAAGGAAAGAGAGTGTCGCCTTCTCCTTTTCCGTCCAATAATAGTTATTCTTCACAATCATGAGCATGTCGCTGGTAGTGAGTTCTTCCTCCCTACCGAGTACCATATTGCGGATGCCGAGATTATAGATATTGGCACGCTTATTGCTCCTCGTGATGACCATCGTTTCATCCATACCCACCTGACTATAACTGGAAGCCAGGCACTCAATGAGTTCTCCTCCGGGCACCATCTGTATATCGGCAAAGCCACGAAAACGAATCTTCGGCAATTCAGTGGCCTCATCGTGCGTAATCATCTGTCGGATGACGGTCGCATTATAAAGGATTCCACTGTCCTGACTTTGCCTGAGCACCTCATTCAAATCACATTGATAAGCCTTCAAGCCATATCCTTCGAGCATCATGGCACTCAAAGCGGGGGATTCCTCTTCACCTACAGGGGGCAACTGAGCCTTATCTCCGATGAGTAACATACGGCAATTACGGCCTGAATAGACGTATCTGACAAGGTCATCAAGCAATCTTCCGCTTCCGAAATTCGTTTCCGAAAGGCCCTCATTGGCTATCATCGAGGCCTCATCAATCATGAAAAGGGTGTCAGCATGCAGGTTATCATTGAGATTAAACAAGCCTCCATCGCCTGAAAAGGTCTTTTGCCGATAGATGCGGCGATGTATGGTGAAGGCTGGCGAGCCGCTATTCAGCGAGAAAACCTTTGCTGCACGGCCTGTAGGAGCCATCAACACGACCTTTTGCTTCAACCTTATCAACGTGCGGACGATAGCGGAAGCGAGGCTTGTCTTACCCGTTCCCGCTGAGCCTCGCAGTATCATGACCGCATGAAGGTCCCTGTCGAAAAGGAACTCAGCGAATGTCTGCAAGGCTTTTTCTTGGTCTTGAGTAGGCTCAAAACCAAATTGTTGCCGTATTTGAAAAGTTAATTCGTCAATTATCATTGATATTCGGAAACTATTTTGTATTTTTGCACTTACAAAGATAATAAAATATTCGACAACCATCAATGAAAATCAAGATTAATTACATATTGTCTCTTGCGGTCATACTCTTAGTGATACTCTGCATCCTAAGCGTTTGCTCGCCTATGCGCTTTCAAAAAGAGCAGGATAAAAGGGAAACTGCTGTCAAAGGATATCTTGTGAAAATTCGCTTTGCGGAGGAACAATACCTGAAGAAAAAGGGAACTTATTGCAACAGTTTGAAGGCTTTGGTGGATAGCGGATACATGGCCGACTCCCTCCAATACATACCTTTCTCGGGCCGAAAGGCGTTTGCCCTCTCCACAACGATGATGCGCGAGAAGTCAGGAAGACAGATTCCGCTCATGGAATGTTCTGCTAACATGGGGGATTACCTCAAGGGATTGGACGACAATCAAGTGCAGAATCTCATCAATGAAGCTAATGAGTCCGGCGCTTTTGCCGGCTTGAAAATAGGAGATACATCAACACCAAACGACAATGCAGGAAACTGGGAATAGCCAAATCATCAAGCGGCCGCGCATCACTCTTCGTATTAGCCGCAACTCGCTTTCATTTGCAGTAGTGGACACCACCATTGAGGAGCAGGTCATCTTTGAGCCTTACACCTCTAAAAGCGGCATTTCCATGGCGGCAAACCTTCGGGATGCCTTCAAGACTTCCGACCTTTTGGCGCGTGATTACCAGCGGGCGCAAGTGCTGTTGGACACTCCCGTGCTGATGATACCTGTCGAGGAGTTTGATGAGCAGGCAAAAGAGGCGCTCTATCATCATAGTTTTCCGGGGAAAGAGAACGACCTTGTGCTCCAAAGCATCTTGCCGGATTTGAATGCCGTAGCCGTTTTCTCCATCAACAAAGACCTGAAACTGGTCATCGAAGACCATTTTGCTGACGTGCGTTTTGTGCCTGTCATGCAGCCTGTTTGGAGCTATATGCACCAAAGAAGCTTTACGGGAATCCACCGAAAATTATATGGTTACTTTCATGATGACCAACTCGACATCTTCAGTTTTGATAAAAACAGGTTCAAATTCTGCAATAGTTTCGAGGTTTCTCATGGTCATGATGCCGTCTATTTCCTGCTTTACGTGTGGAAACAGATGAACTTCGACGCGGAGAAAGACGAGTTATATCTCTCCGGCAACATCCTCGAGAAGGACTGGATGACAGAAACGCTGAAGCGATATGTGCAGAAAGCCTTTGTCATCAGTGCTTCCGCAGAGTTCAACCGAGCACCTATCACACAGATAAAAGGCCTTCCACTCGACCTAATCACCTTATTTATTAAAGGAAGATGAGAATTATCACAGGGCTCTATAAGGGCCGTCATTTCGACATACCACGCACGTTCAAGGCACGTCCGACCACTGACTTCGCCAAGGAAAACATCTTCAACGTGCTCAATGGCTATTTGGACTTGGAGGACACAATGGCCCTCGACCTTTTTTCGGGCACTGGAAGCATCTCCTTGGAAATGCTCTCAAGAGGCTGTGCATCCGTCGTAAGCGTGGAAGCAGACAGAGACCATGCCAACTTCATACGGCAATGTATGCAGAAAATCAATACCGATAAGGACATACTCATTCGTGGCGACGTCTTCAGATTCATCAAGTCTTGCCATCAACAATTCGACTTTATCTTTGCAGACCCTCCTTACGACTTGGCTGAATTGCCAACGATTCCCGACCTTATCTTTGAAAAAGGCCTGTTGAAAGACGATGGTGTCTTCGTCTTTGAGCATGGAAAACAAAACGACTTCAGCGCTCATCCTCACTTTGCAGAGCATCGCGCGTATGGCAGTGTGAACTTCTCTATCTTCCGATAAGCCGTTTCCAGCCCTGCCGAAAACAACTTTCGAGAGCCTCAAAAGCGGCTGACGGGAAGGATAAAAGCGACTAATGACAAGGATAAAAACGACTGACAGAGATTACAAGTGCCACTTGTAACCACGTTACAAGCCGTGTGTAATCACGTTACAAGTAGCTTGTAATGACATTACACACGGCTTGTAATCTCGCAAAAAGCCATCTTTTACCTCCTCATCAGTCGTTTTTGATGAGGTCATCAGCCGTTTTCAGCTTCCTTATCAGTGATTTTCAAGATGCCTTTCCGTCTAAAGTAAGGGGGAAAGAAGCCGTACCAGCGACTCCCAAAGGCGCAAGAGGAAGGGACGATTGTCCACTTCTGCCGACTCATCCAACAAGATGCATTGCTTCTGGTCATCAAGGAACACCTTCTTCAAACGTAGCGCCATGCCCTCATCATAGAAGAAAATGTTCGACTCGAAGTTATGTTCAAAGCTGCGGAAATCCACGTTGGCAGAGCCACAAGTTGACAAAGAGTCATCCGTAATGAGAAGTTTGGAGTGGTTGAAGCCCGCTTGATAGAGGTAAACCTTTACCCCTGCCTTCAGCGCTTCGATAACATAAGAGCGGCCTGCCCACTCCACCCACTTGGAATCTCCATGCAACGGAATCATCAAACGCACGTCGATGCCCGCAATGGCAGCCGTTCGCATGGCAAAGAGAATCGGCTCTGTAGGCAGAAAATAAGGCGATTCCATATACACATAACGTTTGGCTTCCAGCAAGATGCGCACATATCCCTGCATGATTTCCGGCCATTCAGAGATCGGACTGCTGGTAACCACCTGCGCAAGACAGTCGTTTTCGATGCCATCAAGCAGTTCCGGATAATACTTTCTATCAGTGATGAGCGTGCGGTCAGCAAAATACCAATCGACGAGGAACGCCCTCTGAATGGCATATACAGCGCCTCCCGTCACCTTCAGATGCGTATCCCGCCAAGCCTGTCGACGCGTTCCTTTGAGATAACGCATAGCGATGTTCATGCCGCCAATGAATCCCACGTGGCCATCTATCACACAGAGTTTGTGATGATTGCGATAGTTGGCCTTGCTCGTAAAGGCCGGAAACTTGACCGGCATGAAGGCATGGACATCGATACCGGCATCACGCATGCGCTCAAAGAACGCTCCATGCACGCTCCAATTGCCCACATCATCATAGATAACACGAACTTCAACGCCCTGACGGGCCTTATCGATGAGGGCATCAGATATCAGATAGCCCAATGCATCATCATTGAATATGAAGGAAACGAGGTGTATATGATGCTCTGCCTGCCCAATTTCCGCTAATAAAGAGAGGAAATAATCATAGCCATTGACATAGATTTCCACCTCATTATCTTTGAAAGGAAGGGCCATGCTCTGATTGGCATAGAGCTGCATGAGGGTCTTATGCGTTTCGGGAAGCCGAAGATTGCGCTGCTCAGCAAACTCAAGCATACTGCGCTTTGTCAGTTCATCAAGGCTCCGTTGGCTAATCATTTTCTCCTTGCGAGTGTTCTGTCCGAAGAAGAAATACAGCACAATGCCCACCACAGGGAGAAAACAAAGCACGAGAATCCATGCCATCGTCTTTGCAGGCTGACGGTCATCCATCAGGATTGTTATGACTGTTGCAAGGATGGCAACAACATAAATCACCAGAAAAATCCAATGAATATAGATCATTTGCTATCAGTTTACTGCCTTAAACGATGACATCCACTCCCAATCTCTTAGCCAATTCGTTGCGTATCAGCTGTTTGTCCTTGTAGTCGTTCATCAGTTTGAGCATCTTTTCACTATCATTTACCGAGAGAGTAATCTCCCTTTGCAACTCTTTCAATCGATGTTCCAGATAGTCCATCTTAAAGTCCATGACAAGGCGGACGGTCTGATTCTTCAGCTTCTCCAATTGATTGCGACGCACAAGACGCTTTTCCTCCTCATCCAACTCCTCTTTTGGCTGGGAAGCCGTCAACTGATAAGGGTCCACACTCATATCCGAAGCCAACTTGCTGATGGCTATGTCGGGATGATGAATGAAGTATTGCTCGGCTTGAAAACCCTTCTCCGCGATATGCTCCACAGCCTCTTTGAGCACTTTATTATAGAGTTCATCATGAAATCTCAAGCCATCAGCGCCCAACGTATAATCAATGTATTGGGCAACCGACAAATTATGGACATTCCCATCATCATCCTGCACATTCTCGAATATCATCTCTTCGCCATGACGGACAATCATTTGGATGAGCATCTGCTCCACTTTGGAAGCTTGTTGCAATGGCGTTGAAGGCTGGATAGGCATTTGCGGCGTCTGAATATGCTCAGGTTGACGGGCATCAGGCTTGCCTTGCTGCTCCTTATTCTCCCTGATAAAGCGGTTCATCGTATTGATAAGAGTCGCCTCATTGATGCCAATGCGCTGGGAACAATCGTGGATATAAGTGTCACGAAGTATCTGATTTTGGATAACGGAAATGCTCTGCACGATGGAGTTGATGGCCTCCGAGCGCTTGATAGGGTCGCGCTCGTCCTTCAAAAGAAGGTCGGTCTTAAACTGGATAAAGTCAGTTTGATGGTCCTCGATATATTTTCTGAAATCAGAAGCGGTATTTTTTCTTGCGAAACTATCAGGGTCTTCGCCATTAGGAAGCAGCAAAACCTTCAGGTTCATGCCTTCAGAGAGCAGCATATCAGTGCCTTTCAGCGCCGCATGAATCCCCGCTGCATCATCGTCATAGATAAGAGTGATGTTGGAAGTAAAGCGGTGAAGCATGTGGATTTGCGGAAAAGTGAGGGCTGTTCCTGACCCTGCGACGACGTTCTCGATACCACTCTGATGCATGGAAATCACGTCTGCCTGACCTTCCACTAAATAGACGCTGTCCTCTTTGGCAATGGTCTTCTTGGCTTGATAGATTCCATAGAGGGCATTCGACTTGTCGAAGAGCTCTGAAGCAGGGGAGTTGATGTACTTCTGATTGACTCCTTTGGTGCGTGCATCCAGCACTCTGGCAGTGAAACCGATGACTTTTCCATTCAAACCAATCCATGGAAAGACAACTCTTCCTGAAAAACGGTCGATGAGGTCGCCCTTATCGGTCTTGTAACAGATGCCCGTTCCCTTCTTGGAATCTGCATCCACAAGGAGGTATTGCTCCTTATATCCCTTGCTTAAAGCCGTCTTTGCGAGGGCAAAACGGTCATTCAAGTCATATCCCAAACGGAATTTCTTGATGGTATCATCCCTGAAACCACGGCTACGGAAATACTGCATGCCAAGCGCCTGACCGTCCACATTATTATATAGGTTATCCTCAAAGTACTGGGCAGCCCATTCATTGACGATAAACATCGACTCCCGCTCGCTCTCCTCGCGCTTTTCCTCATCGCTAAGCTCACGCTCGTGAATCTCAATATGATACTTTCCGGCCAGCCATCGGAGTGCTTCCGGATAGGTCATCTGCTCATGTTCCATGATGAAAGACACCGCATTGCCACCCTTTCCACAACCGAAGCAATGGCAAGTGCCCCTTGCCGGCGAGACATAGAACGACGGTGTCTTCTCATTGTGGAAAGGACAGAGCCCCCGATAGTTGGCTCCGCTCTTCTTCAATGTAACGAATTCAGACACCACATCCACGATGTTGGCGGCTTCCTTGATTTTCTCTATGGTCGGTCGGTCTATCATCTTTAAAAGGCAAAGATACTGCAATTTTAAGACAATACAAAATATTTTCAGAAAATTAATTAGAAGGCAGAAAGTAAAAGACCATCTTTTGGGAGGAAAACAACCGTTACTTACCCTTCAAAAGACCGTCTTTTACAAGGTAAAAAGCCATTCAAAGCAAGGCCGCCTCTTATCCCCTATTCTCACCTTATTAATTGTATATAAACCCGTTTTATGCCCTTCATACCGCCAAGGAAAAGGTCCAAAATGCGCATTAAAGCATTTTTAGATATAATAATTTGGCTTATAGGCAAAAAATTAGTAATTTTGCAGCCGTAAAAAAGGAAATAACAATCATTTAATAATATTTTATGAGTTTGAAAATCGTTGTACTTGCAAAACAAGTACCAGACACAAGAAACGTGGGTAAAGATGCCATGACAGCTGAAGGAACGGTCAATCGTGCCGCCCTGCCTGCCATTTTCAACCCTGAAGACTTGAATGCCTTGGAGCAAGCCCTTCGCTTGAAGGAGCAGAATCCAGGCTCAACAGTGGGTATTCTGACAATGGGTCCTCCACGTGCAGGTGAAATCATCCGCCAAGGACTTTATCGTGGCGCCGACACCGGATGGTTGCTTACCGACCGTCTCTTTGCAGGTGCTGATACACTCGCTACTTCTTATGCGCTCGCAACAGCCATCAAGAAGATTGGAAATGTGGACATCGTTATCGGTGGACGCCAAGCTATTGATGGAGATACAGCGCAAGTAGGACCACAAGTAGCTCAGAAATTAGGATTAAACCAAGTCACTTACGCTGAGGAAATACTGAAAATTGAAAACGGAAAGGCTACTATCCGCCGTCATATCGATGGTGGTGTGGAAACCGTGGAAGCACCGCTCCCAGTGGTTATCACCGTGAATGGCAGTGCTGCACCTTGCCGTCCTTGCAACGCAAAACTGGTGATGAAATACAAGTATGCTTCTTGCCCGATGGAGCGCACTGGCAATGAGCCTTATACAGAACTATACGCTGAGCGTCCATATCTGACACTCAATCAATGGAGTGTGGCTGATGTAAACGGAGATCCTAATCAGTGCGGTCTTGCAGGCTCACCAACTAAGGTGAAAGCAGTGCAGAGCATCGTCTTCCAAGCTAAGGAATCGAAGACTCTTACGGGCTCAGATGCCGATGTGGAGAGCCTCGTGAAGGAATTGTTAAATGAAAAGATAATCGGTTAAAAAGTAGTAGACTTATGAATAACGTATTTGTATATTGCGAGATTGAAGGCACTACCGTAGCCGAAGTATCTCAAGAATTGCTCACCAAAGGCCGCAAACTTGCCAATCAACTGGGCGTTCAGCTCAATGCAGTAGTGGCAGGCACGGGTATCAAAGGCAAGGTGGAAAGCCAGATACTGCCTTATGGTGTCGATAAATTGTTCGTTTTCGACGGAGAGGGACTTTTCCCTTATACCTCCGCACCACATACAGACATCCTCGTGAATCTGTTTAAAGAGGAGAAGCCTCAGGTCGCTTTGATGGGCGCAACTGTAATCGGTCGTGACCTTGGGCCTCGCGTTTCCTCATCTCTGACCAGTGGTTTAACCGCTGATTGCACACAGTTGGAAATCGGAGATTATGATGACAAGAAGACTGAAAAACATTATGAAGGTTTGCTTTATCAGATTCGTCCTGCCTTTGGAGGTAACATCGTTGCCACCATCGTCAATCCTGAGCATCGTCCACAGATGGCTACCGTACGCTCAGGTGTGATGCAAAGAGAGATTCTCGACAATAATTATAAAGGTGAAGTGATCTATCCGGAGGTTGCAAAATATGTTCCGACAGTAGATTTCGTCGTGAAAGTGCTCGACCGTCACGTTGAAGCAGCCAAGCATAACCTGAAAGGTGCTCCTATCGTTGTATCTGGTGGTTATGGAATGGGCAGCAAGGAAGGTTTCGATATGCTGTTCCAGTTGGCAAAAGAGCTTCATGGTGAGGTAGGTGCAAGCCGTGCCGCAGTAGATGCAGGATGGGTTGACCACGACCGCCAAGTTGGTCAGACGGGTGTCACCGTGCATCCGAAAGTATATATTGCATGCGGTATCAGCGGTCAGATTCAGCACATCGCAGGTATGCAGGATGCAGGTATCATCATCTCGATAAACAATGATCCCGATGCTCCAATCAACAAGATTGCCGACTATGTGATCAATGGTACGGTGGAGGAAGTTGTTCCGAAGCTGATAAAGTATTACAAACAGAATAGCAAGTAAAGATATGGCAAACTATTATACAGACCATCCAGAGATTGAGTTTCACTTGAACCACCCTCTGATGAAGCGCATCGTTGACCTCAAAGAGCGCAATTATGCGGAAAAAGACAAATATGAAGATGCTCCTGTAAACTATGAGGATGCCATCGAAAACTATAAGCGACTGCTGGAAATCACGGGTGATGTGGCAGCAAACATCATCGAGCCGAACTCTGAAAGCGTAGACCTTGAAGGCCCACACTTGGAGAATGGCCGCATGATTTATGCCAGCAAGACCTTTGAAAACCTTGATGCTACCCGCAAGGCAGGCCTTTGGGGCATCTCAATGCCTCGTCAATATGGCGGTTTGAACTTGCCTAACACCGTGTTCTCCATGGCTTCAGAGATTATCTCTGCTGCTGATGCAGGTTTCCAAAACGTATGGTCGTTGCAGTCATGTATCGACACTCTTTATGAGTTCGGCAGCGAAGAGCAGCGTCAAAAGTATATTCCTCGCATCTGTGCAGGTGAAACCATGAGTATGGACCTTACAGAACCGGATGCCGGAAGTGACCTGCAACACGTGATGCTGAAGGCTTCTCAGGATGCAGACGGCACTTGGCGACTGAATGGCGTGAAGCGTTTCATCACCAATGGTGACTCTGATATCCACCTTGTATTGGCTCGCTCTGAGGAGGGAACTAAGGACGGACGTGGTCTTTCCATGTTCATCTATGACAAAAAGAATGGTGGCGTGAATGTACGTCACATTGAGAATAAGCTCGGAATACATGGCAGTCCTACCTGTGAGCTCGTTTATAAGAATGCAAAGGCAGAACTCTGCGGAAGTACAAGACTGGGCCTTATCAAATATGTGATGGCTCTGATGAACGGCGCACGCCTCGGCATTGCCGCTCAAAGCGTGGGTGTTGAGCAGGAAGCCTATAATGAAGGCCTTGCTTATGCTAAGGAACGCCAGCAGTTTGGAAAGCGCATCATCACCTTCCCAGCCGTTTACGACATGCTCTCCCGCATGAAAGCAAAGCTCGATGCAGGTCGTTCTCTGCTCTATCAGACAGCTCGCTACGTGGACATCTACAAGGAATTGGAAGATATCCAGCGTGACCAGAAGCTCACACCAGAGGAGCGTCAGGAGATGAAAAAATACACCCGCTTGGCTGATGCCTTCACTCCACTGTCAAAGGGAACAAACTCTGAATATGCCAACCAGAACGCTTATGATGCCATCAGCATACATGGTGGTTCAGGATTCATCATGGAATACAAGAGCCAGCGCCTCTATCGCGACGCCCGCATCTTCTCTATCTATGAGGGAACAACGCAGTTGCAGGTGGTTGCCGCTATCCGCTATATCACCAATGGAACATATTTGGACATCATGAAGGATATGTTGCAGCAGGAAGTAAGCGATGATTTGAAGCCACTGAAGGTACGCGTTGAGGAAATGGTGAAACTCTATGAGCAGTCTGTGGAATACGTGAAAGAGGCCAACAATCAGGATGTTCACGACTTCCTGGGCCGTCGTCTTTATGATATGACAGCAGACATTATCCAGTCACTGCTTATTCTCGATGATGCTACACGTGCTCCTGAGCTCTTCGCAAAGAGTGCAACGGTATTCGTTCACATGGCTGAAGAAGAGGTTACAGGCAAGAGTGTTTACGTGAAAAACTTCATTGCTGAGGACCTGAAAGACTTCAGAGCCGTTGAACCTGAGGCTGAAGAGGCATAAAAGAACTTAGTTTCAACTATATAAAAAGAGGCATTCTATATTGATGGAGTGCCTCTTTTGTTTTGCAGGAAACCATCCCTCGTGAAACCACTTGCTGCAAAGGGCTGAGTAAATCAGGCTGATTCATCCGATAAAACAGGCTGTTTTACTCAGTAAATCAGCCTGATTTACAATGTAAAAGACCGTTGTTTACAAAATGAAGAACTATCCTTCAGCAAAAAGACAGTAATCTGAAGGAATACACATCAATAACTTTCCCATTATAAGGTAACGAGAACAGCCACGTAAACAGCATGAAAAAAGGGATGTCAAAACATTGACATCCCTCCTTATAATATAATTCTTACAGTTTAATCTTTTGATGTGTCATAGCCGTAAGCCTCCACTTCAAACAAGGCATTACCATTTCTTCTGCTATCCTTAAACACGATGGCGATGTAACGGACATTCTCCATCTCCGGCAACCAAACACCAGCCCATGCGGTACCATTCCAATATACAAGAGATTTAGAATATACTGCATTCTTGAATGGGTCTGTATTCGCGTAATCAGAGCCTGCGTTTATATCAAAGAGCTGATTGCCGAAATACACCTCTACATTATTATTAGTACGGTAAGCATATCCTCCAGCTGCATTTTGATACAAGAGCAGTTTATTAATCATGTAAGTACTCGACTGAGTATCAATCACCAATATCTTCGGGAAAGTAGTCTTATCATAAGACCACCAAGCATGATTGACATCGCTTCCGATAACTCCATCAAACAGATTAGATGTCGGCCTTGTTGCCACTGTATTGCAAGTAGCCACCCAACCAGAGCAATCCAGTTTACCAGCTATTGGGTTTGGAGAACGTCTCCAAGCATTCCAAATAGTATCCAAGCCTTCTGAAGGGCAATAGCTTGAACTATACTCAAACTTCTTGCCAGGAGCTGCATCAGGAAAAGAGATAGTAGAAGAAGCTGCAGGCAATGTCTCTGTAAGCGTTATCGTGTCGCCTGCATTGTTGAGATAACGGAAACGCGTAGCTATCATCTCATCCGTTCCAAAGCCCGTCTTTACTAAAGCTGAGCCGTCACTTTGTACATCGGCCGATATGATTTCACGCTCTGAGTGCGTAAGCAACCAGTTCTCTGCATACGGAGAGGTCGTTACCTCAGTCGTCATAGACTTGTTGCCGTCAGCATCAAAGTTGACAATATCAAAGGTGTAAGACCGCTCTTCCAAGTTGTTGATATAGATAACAATCGTATCTTTACCCACATAATCAGAATAATTGACATCCAAACTCTTCGTACCATTCGCCCAAGTAATCTTTGCCGAAGTAACAGAAGGGTCTTTAGGATAAGCCCATTGCAGTTTAATACGATTATAACCATCATAAGCTTTCAAGTCAGTTGACTTCTCAGGATAGGTATAGCCACCCTTCTTCACCCATTGTTGGTAGATATCATCCTGATCTTTACAGGAACTGACCCCTGCAACTGTCAAGATGGCTAATATTATATATATGAATTTTTTCATAATTTTGATATTTCTGAGATTATTTATTCACTTAGAATCTGACCATAAGGAGTAATTTCTCCAATTGTAGCAGCACCAACCTTTGCTTTAGTTTCCCATGTAGAGAAGGTGTTTATAATAACGATACGCAAATACTTAAGTTCATCATTTGCATGAGGATAATTACCTGTATTATCCATCTCATATTCCGTATTATAGTTAAAATAATCGGCATCTTCAGATGTTACATCACCAACGGAACCATCAGGGTTATAACCAGAAGGTTTAGGTTGCTCATAATAGCCAAGTTTGAACCAGCAATCTTCAAAGCCATGCTCATTGGCAGGATTAGAGACTCCCGTTGGAGTAGTATTACTTCCCCAGAATTCAATTTGGCGAACAGCAGAACCAGACCATATTGCATATCCGATACGTGGCAAGAAAGCGATACGACTTAGACGAGCACTCTGGCCTAAATTTATCGTAAGCCATTGTGGCATCGGGCAAGCACCATTACTGGCATAGAACCAATATTTGCTTTCAGAATAAGCAGATGAACCTGAACCATCCCAAATTCTCTGAATAGGATAGTAGCTGGAATTAGTCGAATATGAATTATCATCTCCAGGATTGAAATAAGTAAATTTACTCTTATCAAGCGTAGATTCTTTCAAAGGAGTTAATATCGTGGTCTTGATAGGAGAAAGATTCCCCCAGTGGTCACGAAGATATACGCCAAAGAGTGTTGGCACAGACTCCAGATCACGACGAGTAAGATAAATATCCTTTGAACCCGTGAACAAAGTCGTAACCTCTACCCATTTCCTATTAGCATCCGCAACGTTTACATCCGTTGTATCCTCATCGGCTAGAAGAACCACAGCCAAATCAGCTTGATTCACATTATTCATAATATGAATCTTGATACCACCGAAAGTCTCTTTCATGGAAAAGTCGACTGTTTGAATAGCCGGTGCCAATGGTTTGATGGTAACACCCACAGGCTCTGACTCTACTGCATTCGCATTGAATGAGCAAACCTGAACCTCGTGCTGCAAAGTATCAGCATAACCCTCTACTATCAAAGTATCGATATAGCGAGAGATTCTAGCTTCTACTTGTGTGCCATTACGATTATATTTGGCAACCACTCCTTTAAGATTTACATCATTCGGAATCTTCACCTTAAGCACTGCACCACCAGGAGTATTGGTTATCTTTGTAACCTCTATCTTCTCTGGAACAGGAACAGAACTGTCGATTTGGTCAATTCTACCTCCATCTCCACAACTGAACAGAAAGAGGGACATAACCAAAGTGCAACTGTATAATATAATTCTTTTCATATTCTATTATTTTTTTAGTTAAGTTATTACCAACCAATGTTTTGTACCAGATTCGGATTGTGTTCCAAATTATAAGTACTAATTGGCCAGAAGTAATCTTTTTGTCCAAATGGCTGCTCATAGAGCAGAATCTTCTTGTAGTAATCCTCAGCGCTATAAGAGGTCACACTAAAGCTATACACATTCTTTGCATACTCTGTAGGAGCTTCTTTCCAACGGCGAAGGTCCCAGAAACGCTGGCTTTCAAAGCATAACTCAATCATACGCTCCTGATGAATAATATCACGCATACCTGTTTGAGTACTGTATCTTCCAGGATTCGTACTATATTTATCCCAAGCATCCTTTACACCTGGAATGCCTGCACGTCCACGAATAGAATCCATATAAGCAAACATATCTGCACTATGTGCCCCATTAGGTCCTTCTGCCTCGTTGATAGATTCAGCATAAAGCAGATAAAGATCTGCCAAGCGCATCTCAGGCCATGGATACCAGTAAACAGACATGTTAGTATTAGCGCCAGAGATTCGGTTCTGATAAGAATACATCTTCTTTGGATAATAGCCTGTTGTAGGTCCTGACTCTTGAGAAGACTTAGCCAATGCCTTTCCCATACGGCACTCAACATTAAAGATATCCTTAGGTGTCAAGTCATTATAATTAGTCAAACCGCCTATCCATTTACAACCATCAAATCCAAGGTCTGAATAGAAGCGAGGCTCACGATTGAAATTCAATTTAGCTGTTTCATAGCCCTGCTCCAGATAGTATTTATGAGCAGAATCACCTTTTGCCACATCCAATTCATTCACAGTCTGCCAGCTCTTATCATAACGAATAGGAAGACCATTGCGAGTATAGAATTCTTCTGCAATCTTCAATGGAACACCCACAAAAGCATAACAACTTAAAGCACCCGTCCAAGCATTTGGCTGCATATATTGTATGTTGGGTTGAGTGAGTTGTTGCCACATATTCAGTGAGCTCATTGCACTCTGAGTATTACCCCAAATCAACTCACTATTCCAACGATGAGTCATCACGCCACGCAGAGTGAAATCCAATGCTATAGAATCATTTGCTCTATATTCTTTATCCCAATGATACAACTTGATATTAGCTTGTTTACAGTAATCAATAGCTTCTTTGCAAGCCGTCATCGCATCTGTCCAACGCTGCAACTTCTCTGCATCCGTCTTAGATGGGAACAGTTGTGTGCCACGGCTGTCGACTAATGTAGACTCATCCGTATTTCCATTAAACAGAGGACTCGCTGCATAACAAGCGACCTTAGCCTTAAATGAAGCAGCAATCGTCTGAGTGATGCGACCATATTCAGTTACATCCACAGTAAGAGGCAAATCAGGGATAGCCTCATTCAAAAGCTGTAATACATAATTGAAACAAGTATCGATAGGATCACGGAATACACGCACTTCATCAACGCTTGCATCCATCGGTAGGCTTTTCTTTATCACAGGGATAGGTCCCCATTTACGAATCAGATTGAAATGGAAATAAGCTTTCAAGAACTTTGCCTCAGCTGTCCATCTTGCCTTTTCCGCACTAGTCATGTCAGGAACATTGTTTACATTTTCCATTAAGATGTCGCAACAACGGATTCCCTCATACATGCTTGACCAATCATTTCCATAAGGACTGCTGGCATTCTGATAACCTCTGGCAATATAAGACATAGTGAAAGGTACACGAGCGGAAGTATTAGAAACCGTACGACCCCAAAGGTCTGCCAGTTCATCACTTCCCAAGAGAGCAGGATCTTGTCCGGAAACACCTTCCTGCGTCATATATGAATAGCAAGTACCCAAATAGCGAATAGCTGTTGAACGGAGATTGAATGCCGTTTCTATTGTTGCATTTCCGTCATCAGGAACCACTTCAAGGTAGTCATTACAAGCAGTAAGTCCTATTACGGAAAAGACTCCCGCCAAAACGAATGCTTTTATATTATTTAATTTCTTAAACATGGCTTCAATTATTTATTCAAATGTTACATTTACTCCAATATTAATCACTCTTTGCAGAGGATAGTTCAAAGCAGAGGTTCCTTGCTCAGGATCCCACATCTTAAAGCTACTCCAGCAGAGCAAGTTCGTTCCTGACAAGTAGAGACGCAGACTGTCCATGTGCCATTTTTTAGTGAGATTCTTAGGAATTGTATATCCTAACTCAACTTGCTTCAAGCGAAGGAATGAACCATCACGCATCCACCAAGTACTGGTCTGTGTATTATTGTTGTTCAAATAAGTACTTAAACGAGGCCAGAAAGCGTAGATATTACGATTAGTTTCTGTCCAGTGGTCATCAGCAATAGACTTCAACAACTGAGTTTGATTATAGAATGGTGCCATACCACCTTTGTTCTTAGCACTATAGCCACTTGCATTTATCCAGAAAGACTCATTAGCCAGTCCTTGGAAGAATACAGAAGCGTCAAAGCCCTTATAACCTGCAGAGAAACCAAAACCATAGACAATTTCCGGAGAGGTAGGGTTACCAATAGGCACCTTATCTGCTTCTGAAATCACGCCATCACCATTGACATCCGTATACTTGATGTCACCACCACCATATTTAGAACCGAAGTTAGCCTGTGAAGGGCTGTTAGCTGCATCCTCATCATCGATGAAGAGACGTTCTGCTATATAACCCCAGGTCTGACTGATGGAATATCCCACATGCTGACGATAACTTTCAGCGTAGGTAGGTTCCTCATATACCTTATATTTACTGGTTGCATAAGTGAAGTTACCACGAGCAGATGTCCAAAGGTCTTTACTCCATATCTTGCGATAATCCATCTGGATATCCACGCCATGTGCAGAAGCCTCACCAATGTTTGCTCCAATGGTAGACTGGAGACCCATAGTGGAAGGAATATCAGCACGAGTCATAAAGATATTCTTACGTCTTTCTGTATAATACTCAGCTGTCAAATCCAAACTATTCCAAAGACCTAAATCAATAGCATAATTGGTCTTTGTTGACCTTTCCCATGTGATAGCTTCATTCGCATAACGCGTTACAGAAATACCTTTAGAAGAAATACCTGTCATGATAGAACTTCCGCCTAATTCTCCAAAATAAGAACTATAATTGCCATCCGTCATATTCATCTGTGAAAGATAATAGAAGCGGTTCGAAGAACTTCCGATATTATCATTACCCACAAGACCATAAGAGAAGCGTAGCTTCAGCTTGGAAACAGTATTTCTCAAAGGCTCAAAGAATTTTTCATTAGAAACCAGCCAACCTAAACCAAGGGATGGGAAGAAGCCCCAACGATGAGATTTTGCAAAACGCTCAGAACCATTGTAACCAAAGTTGAACTCTGCAAAATATTTATCATTCCATCCATAAGTGAGACGACCAGCAAGGCTGACATTGCGAGAAGGCAATGAAAGTTGCAGAGAACCTGCATTTGCCGTGCGGGACTCACGTACTGTGAAGACCATCAAAGCTCCCAGAGAGTTCAGACCAAAAGTACGGGCCCAGTTCAAGCGGCTTTCAGAATACATGGTGTTTATCACATTTTTAGTGCCTTCACTATAATTAAGATAATCTGTACCATCCTCATTCAAACGTTTGATATGATATTCACCCGTATAAGAGTCATAGCTATCCAGTGCATAATAATATGGATTATAGTAACGACTCGTTGTGAAATCAGAATAACGTGTAAGATTGAACAACGTAGTGAACTTCAAACCTTTTGTGATAAAGTCTAAATCCTGATCCAATTCAACAGTTGCAATCATCTGTGAACGTTGATAATCCTTGTAACCACGAACCATTTCAGCATAAGGATTGACATAACTGCCATCATCATAGTTACCAAACATGATGTGCTTGATGCCTACATGCTCAGAATCCATTGGATAATAAGGAGCAAAAAGAACAGGGTCAGAGTGCATTACCTGAACGTAAACATCAGAACCTCCATTCAAAGGTCCGGTATAATCATCGAAGTTTCCACTCAAACGGATACCCAACCTGGTCGTCTTGGTCACATTAATATCAATATTCGTACGCAATGTATAGACCTTATTATCGATATTGTTGTTGAAACTGTTACGATGGTCAACTTTCAGGATACCGCCATCTTGGGTGAAGGCTCCTGATACATAATAGGTAGCGACTTTACCACCACCACGAATGCTCACATCAGCACGTGTGCTCTGTGAATAATTCTTGAACAACATGCTATACCAGTCATTGGCAGGATAAATGATTCGGTTGGCATTTGCCTTGCCTGTCTGCTCTATCTTGTCTTGGGTGAAACGAAGTTCACCTAACGGGTCACGGGTAGAGATTGCCTCATTGTAACATTTCATGTAAGTTACAGGGTCGGCCAACTCTACATCTTTTGTTGGAGAAGAGAAGGATGTCTCAACACGGGCAAAGACCTTTGCAGGACCTTCCTGGCCTCTCTTCGTCGTAACCAAAATCACACCATTGGCTCCGCGCGCACCATAAAGGGCAGCAGCAGAAGCATCTTTCAGGATAGAGAAACTCTCGATATCATCCGGACGCAGACGTGCCAAATCGGCAGATGTCAATTCAATGTTATCAATCAAAATCAATGGATTAGCTCCACCTTCACCGAAAGTGGTAATACCACGTACAAAGAAGTCGGCATTATCCTGTCCAGGTTCACCAGAACGCTGATAGGCAATCATACCTGCAATGTTACCAGCAAATGAAGTTGTCAAGTTACTGGAAGGTACTTGCAAGTCTTCGGCTCTCACGGTAGTAATAGAACTCACGACGCTCTCTTTCTTTTGCTTACCAAAAGCTACGACAGTAACACCTTCGAGCTCGTTTTTCTTTTCTTCCATCTGCACATCAATCACATTCTTGCTACCGATGGGAATGGTCTGTGTTTGCATTCCGATAAAAGAAAAGACAAGCTTATCGGTGGGTTGTGCCTTGATTTCATAAGTACCATCCAAATCGGTCAGGACTCCTTTGGTGCTCTTATCAATGACAACACTAACACCAGGTAAGGCATCGCCTGTTGCTTTTTCAATTACTTTACCCTTTATCGTCTTCTCCTGTGCTAATAGGGTTAGCGGGAAGAAACACAAAATAAAAAGTAGAAATAATGTAAAACTACATTTCTTGTTCATTTTAGTTCACATTTTCGTTAATGTTAATATTATTAAGGATATTTCAGCTCCAAAAGTATAAAAAATAATTAAAGTTCCAAAATATATTAACAAAAAAATCGAGCTAATGTGCTCTATTTTGTTGCGCAAACTGCACAACTTTGTTCAAGAAAACATAAAAGTTACTGCGGAGAGCATAACGTTTCACAAACTTCATCTTGGAATGCACGTGCATTCTTGCCATGCATGACCCCTTGATTCATGATGGAGAAACAAAGTTTATGACCGTTTGAGGCTGTACAATAACCCGCAAGTGTAAACACACCAGTTACACTTCCGGTCTTCGCCTTCACATTTCCACGCGTAAAAGAACCTCTCATCCTATCCTTAAGAGTGCCGTCTACACCTGCATTCGGCAACGCCGGCAAGAGATGGAGATAGATATTCTGATTCTGATAAGCATATCTGAGGAGGCGCACCTCCAATTCCGGCGACACATAATTATATAAGGAGAGTCCTGAGCCATCTGCAATCTTATAATCAGAGCCTTTCAATCCCACCTTATCTATTAGCCTTCGGATGATTTTACGGGCATCAGTAGCCGTTGCGGGATGCTCTCCTGACGATGCGGCAAGCTGATAAAACATGGATTCTGCATAAAGATTGTCGCTCTCTTTGAGCATCTTCATCAGGATTTGGTCTATCGTATGGAAACGCGTACAGATGCAGTAAGCCGTGTCGGGTTTCTCTGAAGAGGCACTGAAAGCCTGCACAATAATTCCGGCATCACGCAGTTCCTTCTCAAATCTGTCCATGAATTTATCCTTGCGACTATATAAAAGAGGTGAAAGCTCAGGATTATCATCATCCCAACACCAGCCTTCTCCCAGCAGATTAAGGTCTTTCATGCTCTTATCAGCATAGAGATGCCCACGGATAGTGTCGACGCCCATCTTGCGGAAGCTCTCCACAAAGGCGGTCATATCATCACTATTGAAGCGAGGGTCCATACCTCCCACGCAGTAGACATCACCCGTAAGCGTCTTATTTTCTATCTTTCCGGTATAGCAAAGGTCGGTCTTGAACTGATAAGAACCTCCCAAACGGTCGATAGAGGCAATAGCGGTTATGGCCTTCATCGTAGATGCCGGGCGCAACATTTGTCGCTCATTGTACTTATATATCGCAGAATCTGCCGTAAGGTCATAGATTATCAGCCCCACTTGAGAGGTCTTGAACATTTCGCTTTGGAGGAGTCTATCGATGCTATGCTGCACTGATTTAGGCCATGGCAACGACAGACTGTCTTTCTTCAGCGTGTCTATCAGGGAGGCATCAGCCACATTGCTGTTGTCATCATCTTCAAAGCCATGCTTCTCGATTTGGGCTGTTGCCGGCATCGCTATGACCAATAGCAACATCCAAAGCAGATTTCTCATATACCGATTCATAGCTTGCCCTGCCTCTCTCTCAATTCTTTGAGGAACAAATCTTCTTCCTTTGGCTGCACGCTGACCAATCGGCCGGCCCCATATTCCAACAGCAAGTAATGCGATAAGCCGAAAAGGGCGTTCATCGAGGTGCATCGGATAATCTCATTCAACGGGATTTCCTGCTTCTTGGCAAATCTTCCTTTGTCGACAAAGAGCCTGTCTTGCGTCAATGTATAGGATGTATGCATCACTCTTTCCATCATGATGACCACCACGATGACCACAAACAGCCCGGCTATCGCCATCTTTTCCCAGAAAAGATAGAGAGCCAATATCGTGAAAAGCGCGATTCCGCACTTTGCCGATAAGGTGAAATGATGATGAAAGATTTTGTCCATATCTCCTAATTCGGTTGCAAAATTACAAAAAATATACCGATTTCTGCACATCTTGCTCTCTTTTTATCTTTTTTGTATCATATTATTTTAAAATAAAAGAGGTGATAAGAATAATTTATATAAATAAGGTGTCGTTTTAAGGTTTGATAACTCTCGTCAGATAGAAGATAATCTTTCGGTTTGTAAACAATAGTCTTTTACCGAGTAAATCAGGCTGATTTACGTGATAAAACAGGCTGTTTTACAAGGTGAATCAGGCTGATTTACGAAACGCCTGATTACAAAGGGATTGGCGAGGGGTCATCTTCTGCCTTGCAAAGGGAAATCTTTCAACCGGCAAACAACCGTTTATCGGGTAAGAGAGAACTTCAAACTGAGCCCGAAATCACGCACGGTCGTCGGATAACTGCTGCTTGCAAGCAACGGCGTATTCGTCTGTCGGTCATAATAAAAGCTCATCGTCAGCAACTTTGAGAGCGTATAATCGGCCGAGAAACTCAGTTTGAAGGCTGTGTTTCCACTGCTTGCTGAGCTCGTCATCGAGGCAATGTCGCGGCTGATACTTGCCTGTTTGCGATAGCTGAAGTCAAGTCTGAGATTCAAATCATGGTTTGCCTGGCTGCCTTTCACCATCGTGTTTTTGCCGTTTGACTTATTGTTAGGCGTATTCGCTTTCGCCTTGCTCTTCACCATCCGACGACTTCCACCATCGAAAAGGCTGAAGTTGTTGATGCGATAGCCCATTCCCACTACCCAGTCATGACTGATTGCCTCATTGATTTGAACGCTCGTCATGCTCAGGCTCAGCACCCTTGTCGTGCGGTATTCCAGTTTCATCGTGAGGTCATTATTGAACGTCATATCCACACCCAACAGTGGTGAGAAGGCCTCGTTGATGCTCACCGTGGAGACATTAAACATACTGCTCGGCACTGGGTTTCCCGTTGTGGCATCCGTAATGAAGCCAAGACCATTCATATATTCCATATATGTACTGAAACTACTATAGGAACCGATGGCATAAATGCTCTTATAAGAGTGGTTGAGATTGAAGCTCTTGAAGACATCGCGGAACCATGGCAACCTCACAAGACCGCTATAGCGAAGGGTCCAGTTAGGCAAAAGGCGGGAAAGCGACGGGAATAAGCCCAGCGACTGACCTCCCATACTGGTGTAAGCAGAGAGGAAAGCGGGTATCATCACATCTGCGCTATACTTGTCGACACCGCCGTTTGCCGCATTGAAAGGCTGTCCTGCCAAAGTGGAAGACGACGGATAAGTGGCATTGGCGTATTGAGCCTCCACCTTATCACGGAATCCTTGCAGGGAATTGCAGAACTTATTGAAGCTCGGCGACTGATAGCCACTCGTGGCACTTCCGATGCCTTCAAAGGCACTCTTTATCGAAATGGTGGTCATGGTGAAAGTTCCGCTTTGAGTAGTGGGGCTTCCGGAATACATATACTGTATGCTCTTTGCAGTCGTCAGCGTGCGACTTGCATTGAGGTCAATCTTCAGATTCTTCACGGGCTCTAACGTAAAGCGAAGCTGAAGGTCCTCCGTCTTATTGGTAGTAGCGGGCGTTGCCACAGAATCATTCATCAAAAGCCAATCCTTATCACGGGCTTTATTGATATAAGAGTCGTCTATAAGCCCGAAAGCGAAGTCCAATCCAGGCGACAAAGCACCAGTGCCACGCTTCTGTCCAAAGGCATCCCCCACTGTAGGCATAAAGCCCGGAAGCGCCATGGAATATTGATTGCGGTAGCTTACGCTCACATTCCGCACCATCATCAATACACGCGCAAGGCATTGGGCGGTCTTATACCAGCTCTTGTTTTCCAACGGTTCTTTCGGCGTTACGGTGATTTTCAACTTCAAGGCAGTATCCACCTTATTGATAATCTTTATCTGGTTATCATTCAGTTTGCGGTATCTCAGCTTGAAGACCTTGCCATCCTGCGTCTTTGCCGACACGATAAGCCGCTTGGTTTTCTTGCCGTGACTGATGCTGATGGTCGTGTCGGGCAACAGCGTTATTTCCTTTTCAAAACTCCGTTTGTTCTTCGGAAGTGCCTTTTTCTGCTGTTCCGTCTTATCTTCAGGTTTCTCCTTACCCTTGTTTTTCTTAGCTTCCTCCCGCTTTTTTTGCGCATCCGCCCTTCGCTGAGTTAAGTCCTGACGGCTCGTTTCCTTATCAAATCGCTCATTGGCTTTCTTCAAGAATGGGATATGATTATAGAGCCTTTCCATATTGAAGTTAGCGTTTGCGCTCAAATCCCTGTTATTTGTGATGGTATTCCCTAACGAAGTGCCATCATCCAAATCGGTTCCCTTTACCCAACTATACGTCGCATTATAATTGGCATTGGCATTAATCCAGTCGAAAGCAGGGATAAGATTGATGGGCAATTGATAAGAAAGCGTGAACGTCTGATTATAGTCAAGCGGGGTTCCAAGATGCCTGATGCTCGTCCATACTGAGTCTTTCCATGCCTGATACTGGTCGGCATAGAGGTCCTTGTTCACCGGCGTGTAAGGCTCTTCTATCTCTGCATGGGTTGCACTTTGGAAGTTCATGTGCAAATTCTTCGTTACATCCCACCGTAACGAGAAGTCTCTGTTCCAAAGGAACTGCTCACTGAAGGTAAGCGGCAACTTGCTTTCCTCGGTACTTTCCATATCCCTTTCCTGCAACTCATAATAATTACGCATCAAGTCAGAGTTGAAAGCCACATTTTGAGGTAGCCAATTCAAGCCGAACCGCTTGAAAATATCGAGCCACTTTGATTTGTCCTTGATTTTCTTGAAAGGCTCCCAAGTCTTATAAACAGGAGTCCAATTGTAGGTCAAAGCGCCACGCCAATTGTCCTCTTTCTCATAAACAGTGGTCTCTCCACTTGTAAACTTGTGGGAATGGCTGTAAGAGAGAGAGAAGTTGGCAGGGTCATAAGGCATCGGATGACGCTTGTTTTGAATGCCAACACGCACGTTAGAAAGGGAGAAATTGGTGTTCGTGGTCTTCGTAACGGCAATGCTTTCAATGGAATCACGCTCCTGTTTACTGGACGCACTGGCAAGCGCATCATCCAGTTTCATATCCGTATCAAGGGGATTATACTTCGGTGTTCTCACCTCCTTGCTAAGAGAATAATAAAGAGGAGCACTTACCTTGGCCTTATCTGGGAAGAATTTGCCCAGCTCAAGGCTGGTCGTGAAGCTGTAAGTCTTATAATCATCCTTGGAACGTTGATTCACTCCCTCCTCCAAACCACCGAATCCTTCAGAGATATATTTCCCTTGCAGGTTCATTGTTCCTAAATCCGAGAGTTGCACATTCAAGTTTCCTTGAGCTGCCCAACCACCTTCATTGTTGTATTCTTTCAATCGAAGCTCATTCACCCATACTTCTCCTGATTTCACTTCACCGGATTTATTCCTCACACCAATCATCATGGTCTTCACTTCTCCTAATGTCGGGTTTCCCTTAATGCTCACTTTATTGTTAGGGGAATCCTCATCATAAGCGGAATAAACATTATTAAATGAAGTCAAACCTTTGGATTTTGCAATATTGCGCGCCTTCTTCAAAGCCGTAAAGACATCCAAAGGAACATTGAGCATATTGTCTTCAGGCCAAACAGCTTTGCAATCTTCCAGCGAATACTTATTATAAGTGCCTGGAGGTGTGAGCTTCAGAGGTATCTCATACTCATAATAATTGCTCTTATAGTCGCTTCCCAAGCGGATAAAGACAGCCAACTGGTCATCCTGAAGATTGGTCGTATTCTGCTCTAAGGCATTGGCATGAACAAACATTTGCAGCCGTTTATACTGGCGGAGGTCAATGGTCGTATTCTTATAGACTGCCTTTGCCTCATTGTTGCCTAAACCTGAAAGCACCAAATCCAAAGCCTGTTCATTCGACTCAACCAACTGAGGCTGGCTAGGGTCTTGCGCTCTCTTGATGCCAGGAGGCAAAACATAATTGACAGGAACCTTGTCATTGTTCTCTTCTATATTCACTGAACTTGCTGACATCGTTCCTGAGCCCGCATTGGAATTATCCAAAGTCTGCTCATACATACGCCATTCACCCCTCACAAGGTCAAGACTTCCAAAGCGCATGACGATAGGACGCTGGAAATTCGTTAAGAACATACGCATGAAACGGATACTCGTAAAATCGGATATAGAGCCTACTCTCGACTCATACTCATCCAAAGGAATACGGAATTCGTACCAAGTCACCTGGCCTGTAGTCCCATTGCGAAGTGATGGAGTCGTCACTCTCTTATCCACAATATAGTTCTTTCCCACCACCAAATCTTCTGGACGTATGGAAACTTTATATTGGAAATACTTCTCGTATTCATTCAGCGTATAGTCCTGATTAATATCCTCCACGTCAGGGGTTGTCTTATAAGAGGTGTCATAAGCTTCCGTACGGCTCTCACTATCGGGAGAATTGCCCTGTGGATTATTGATATACTTATATCGACGAAGGATAGAAGCCTGGATTTTATCGTAATCTGAGCCTCTGAAATAATGATAATCATCATGTGCAGGGTCAGCCCATATCGAGTCCCAAACTTCTGGGCTCACCTTTCCTTGTATGGATGTGAGGTAGCTTTGATAGCTCTCAAACTTCTGTTCCTCTGCATCTGTCAAGCCATTGAATCCCACATCCTGCAAAGCCCTGCTGCCTGTAGTCGTGGCAAAGGCATAAGTTACGGTCGCCTGAGTTGGTATCTTGCCCCATTGGGTAGTGGTATAACTCTGAGAGCCATCCACTGGCATACCACTCTCATAGAACTTCTTGCCATCCCGAAGAACATCCTCACTTACTTCACCTAAATTAAAATAGAGGTCGCCTCCATACTGATTGGCATCGCTCTGTTGATTGGAATAAACAAATGGATCCATCAACCAGAATTCGATATACTCCACATTGGCTGTCTCAAAGTCGTTAGTATTCAACTTACGCATCATTCCTCCCCAATGCTGCGTAGGGTTATTGAGTGTTCCATTCGTATTCAAATCCGGGTTGAAATTATAAGGACCGCGCTCACTCGGATAGTAAGCGAGATTTAAAATAGGAAGAGTTGAGATAGCTCCATTATAACTACTCTGGTCACGATTTGGATATAACTCACTCACATAGACTTCTCGTACGAAGTAATTGGAAAGTTGTTGGAGGTCGCTCTTTATATGTGCGGGGGTCAAAGAACTGCTGCGACGCGTGAACAAAGGGTCTATATTATACCAAGCGAGCAAAGAACGATTGAATCCGCTCTTCAAGGTAGTCTTATCATTGTATTCTCCAAACATGGAAGGAGTGCTTGAGATAATCCAAGAGGATGGCGTCGACACATCTATTTTATTAGTAGTATTCTCGAAATCATCCAAATAAGAGGCATTATCTTGCGTTCCCGAGCTTTGTCCGGCTATGAGTTGGGCAAACTCAGCAGTAAGAGATATGTTGGAAGGTTGTGTCACATGGAGGAATGGAATCTTATTAAGCATGTTCGTCAACCATTGACTTTCCTTCTTCCAGTTTAAGTTCACGCCCCATAAAGTATTGTTCAATGGCTCGGAACCCATGTTTACCTTATTCGTCAAAGCCTGCTCTGACAAATGCTGAATGGTTCCACTCAGTTGGAAATTCTTAGAGAAATCATACTCCCAATTCATTCCAAACATGGTTTTTCGCATCTGCCCATAGTCCGTATTGCTTTCAAGAGACACGTTCACAGGCGTTCCTGCATCGATAATACTTTGATTCAAAATGGTTACTTCACCAGCATTATAATCGACAGAATAATCAGAACCTTCCGTAAGAGTGACACCTCCTGCCGTTACCACCACTGAGCCCTGAGGCACATTATAAGCGCCTCCTAACGAGATGACATTGGCTGATGTGCCCTTATATTGTCCCATAAGGACAAATTTATCCTTCTCCGCTATCTGCTTAGCTACGGTCTTTGTGGAATCATAAAGTTCTGTAAAGGCATAAGTAGATGCTATCTTTGCGGGCACGCCCTTTGCGACAAGATAGTTGTAAAGATAAGAACCGAAAGGCTCAGTAACGGGGAAGAACACCCTTCCATCTGATACTGTATACCCTTCAACATAATCAAAATAACCATTGGAATGGGTGTTATTGTTATTATCCAACCGATCTGCACCGAGCAATCTGATGATAGGTGTATCTTTCACTTGCGTCTCAGGGATATAGGTAAGGTAAACTCCCGTGGTGTCACTTTGATACTTTACATCCAAGCGGAACTTGCTTTTTTCCACTGAAGAGGCCAACATATACACGTTCTTCATCATCAGATTCCAGTTGCCTTGCAATGGATTATTACTGGTATTCTTCAGTGATTTCACGAAAAGAGCCTGATTGACATCCGTGATATCAGAGGCAAATTCTCCTACCTGATAGGTTGCTCCGCCATACGTATATTCATAAGCTATGGCAAGTACTTGGTCACTTTGCAAGGCAGTTTTCAGTGAAACATATCCTAAAGCTGCGTTTACGGAATACTCGGAAGAACTCAACAGACGGGCACTTTCCAACTTTTCATAATCCGTTCCACCAACCAATCCCGCGCCATCAAGCGTCGATGAGGTCTGATCTATATCTCGGGCAGTCGCATAACTGCTGACCATTGTCGAGTATTCAGTATTCGCACTATTGGAAGGAGCTACTTGTCCGGTTGTCGACCATCTGGGATTAGAGACCTTTTGATTCTCTCCCAAGTCGGTAAGAGCTATGATATTACGGGTATTTGTGGTCGTTCCGGTCTTGTTGGTCACCCATATTTCCACTCGGTTTACATTAACGCCAGTGGCCACATTAGGCAATGTCCGCATGCCAGCATTATACTTATCTCTGAAGTATTGAGAAAGGAAGAAGTGCCTGTTTTCCTCATAATTGGCGGCATCTATCTCAAAAGGAGTCAGCTGAACGCCACCTTGTGAGGAGACACTGGTAGTGTTGCTCTTCTTCTGCGACGCCACAAGTTGTAGCTTCAACTTACCAAACTGAAGGTCGGTGCGGATTCCGAAGAGGGAGGAAGCTCCCGTAATAAGAGAGGAATTGGAAGGGAAAGACACGTTTCCAGCCTCTACCAGCTTGACAATCTCATCCTCTTTGCCATCATATTTGAGCTTCAAGTTCTGCGCATCGAAGTCGAATGTGGCATCGGTATTATAATTCAGGTTCATATTTACCTTATCGCCTACCTTTCCATTGACGTTGAGATTGATTTTCTCATCAAAGTCCATGGTCGTCATCTTTCGATTGCGAATAGGCAAACTAGGGTTGTCTATGTTCTTTAGGGTTGCTCCGAACTTCAGTTCTGCAGTTCCCTGCGTCTTGATTCTCACACCTCCAGGGCCGAAAATCTTCTCTGCAGGACCCAAATCGAAGTGCATATCGGTGAAATCAAACTTCTCTTTGCCCTTTGCCTGGTAAATTTCATCGTTCTTTGATTGGAAATATTGCTTGCGTTGCTGCAATTCGCTCCATTTCAGATACTCCAAGGAATCCATCATAATAGGTGCTGATACCCACGTGTTTCCTATCTTTGTACCGAGAATATAGCGATTGAGCGTATCGTTATACTGCACCTCTTGCTTCAGATTATCAGGTCTTTTGAGGTCGGTGGCATTTTGATTGAGGTCACCATAGGTAATCGGCGTGGTGCGCTGAATCTTCCATCTTGGATGCAAAAGGGAGTCTGGTATCTGCTCATCGCTTTCCAAAACGGGTTGCGCCTTTACCTTCAGCGTGTCCTTACGGTCTTTTTTCTGACTTTGATTAACCGTTTTCTTCGGTTTTTGGGGATTTTGAAAGACAGGAACAGACATGGCCCATCCTGCCATGCTCAACGCGAACATGGCTATCAAAAGTCCATATATCTGTTTCCCAGTTTTCATTTATAATCTTTTAGAAGAAAGATACTTGCTTATTTAATCAGCTTCAGCGCGAGTTTCACCACTTGCTCTACAGGCAGCGAAGGCTGGTCGTTGAGAATGCCGATGACCACCTTTGCCGATGGAGCGGGTGAGAATCCGAGCATCGTGAGGGCACTCACAGCCTCATCCTTGACGGCTGAATTGACGTTTGCAGAAGGTTGCGAACTCACGTGGAGCTCCTCCGCAATACCACTGGCAACAATCTTGTCCTTCAAGTCGATGATGATGCGCTGCGCCGTCTTCAATCCTATGCCCTTCACACCCTTAAGCATCTTCTCGTCGCCATTGGCTATGGCATTGCAAAGTTCTGCCGGCGAGGAGGCTGAAAGAATCATGCGCGCCGTGTTGGCGCCCACTCCCGACACCGTGATGAGCATGCGATAGAGCTCGCGTTCCTGTTTGGTAGCAAAGCCGAAGAGCGTGAAGGAGTCGTCTCTTCCTCCCGTTACAAGCGACTCATTGACGTAGAGTTTCACCTCTTTCTTGCCTTGTATGGCACTAAACGTATTGAGCGAAATGTTAAGTGCATAACCTATCCCTGCTGCTTCAACAACAGCCAGCGCGGGGGTCAGTTCTGCAAGTTCACCCCTAATG
This sequence comes from Prevotella sp., assembly GCA_022641735.1. Classification (GTDB taxonomy): domain Bacteria; phylum Bacteroidota; class Bacteroidia; order Bacteroidales; family Bacteroidaceae; genus Prevotella. The sequence goes on from JALCDQ010000001.1 coordinate 433,255, forward strand.
TATTCTATCATCCTTTTCTATTTTTGTATATATACGATAATAAAAACGGCTTTGCTCCCCAATTTATTGCATTCTTCTTATTATAAATATGTATTTAACAGCCCTATCCGACAAGTTTGATGCCCCAATATAGGGCTGATTTTCAAAGTCAGACTATCTGAGGGCAAACACAGAAATGACGATATGGCAGTAAAAAAATCACGTATTGTCCTATTTTTCTTTAAAAATAGCCCGCTTTTGATGGCTTTTTCGGAAGAATAATGTACTTTTGTGTTTTGTAAACAAACATCAATAAAATAATAGGATTTATGGAAATGAAGAAGATTAGAGCTGCCGTAGTGGGTTATGGCAATATTGGCCACTATGCTATTCAAGCATTAGAGGAGGCCAAAGACTTTGAAATTGCGGGCATCGTGCGCCGTCAGGGCGATGTGAACAAGCCTGCCGAACTGGCTCCTTATGCTGTTGTGAAGGATATTAAAGAACTGAAAGATGTGGATGTAGCCATCTTGGCTACCCCTACAAGAAGTTGCTCGGATTATGCAAAGCAGATTTTAGCATTGGGCATCAATACCGTTGACAGTTTCGACATTCACACCAGCATTCTTGATTATCGTTCGGAACTGATGCCTATCTGTAAGGCTAACAACGCTGTTTCCGTCATTTCAGCAGGTTGGGACCCAGGTTCTGACTCGATTGTGAGGGTTCTTTTGGAGAGTCTTGCTCCTAAAGGACTGAGTTATACCAATTTCGGACCCGGCATGTCAATGGGTCATTCGGTGTGCGTTCGCTCTAAAAAGGGTGTCAAAAACGCGCTTTCCGTTACCATACCATTGGGTGAAGGCATCCATCGCCGTATGGTTTATGTGGAGTTGGAAGAAGGTGCTAAGCTCGAAGAGGTCACTGCTGAAATCAAGGCTGACCCTTATTTTTCGCATGACGAGACGCATGTTTTTGCCGTGCCGTCGGTTGATGACGTGCGAGATATGGGTCATGGAGTGAACTTAGTGCGCAAGGGTACGAGCGGAAAAACACCTAATCAGCGTTTGGAATTCAACATGAGCATCAATAATCCGTCGCTTACCGGACAAGTGCTCGTAAATGTTGCGCGAGCTTCCAAGCGTCTGCAACCGGGTTGCTATACGATGCCTGAAATTCCGGTAATCGATATGCTGCCGGGCTCTCGTGAGGATATCATCGCCACATTGGTATAAAAGCCGACAAGGCGAATCAATAAAGAAGCAACGGTTATCGGATTTCTATCCTGCATAACGGTTGCTTCTTTTTGTTTTCTATCCGCTCATCCCTACCCTATTTTTTACTGAAGACATCCGCAAGAATGAGCGATTTCAGTCCTTCTGATAATTATTCATTCCCCAAAAGATGACCCTTCGCAAAGCCCTTTATAATCAGGTACTTTGTAAATCAGCCTGATTTACGTTGTAAAACAGCCTGTTTTATCGAGTGAATCAGGCTGATTTACTCGGTAAAAGACTATTGTTTACAAAACAAGTAATCATTGATAGGAAAACAGAAGATTATCAACAGCCGTACAATCAGTCATTAACGGAAAATCTCATCAAATGTTAATGATATGCTAAATATCATAAATATTGATGCTCACTTGCGCATTTTACTCAATTAAATTTCTATCTTTGCACCGGAATTAATAAAACATAGGTAAAAAGATATGGACAAGAAAACATTTGGAATGATTGCTACTGTCGTCGCCATCATGGTTGTGGCCCTCTTAATCAGTGCCATGCCGGGAGATGACATCATGGAAAAAAGCAAGGATACTACGGTTGTCAACACACAATTGTTGGGCAAAAGCGTAAGAGGATTCAAAGGCGCTACCCCAGTAAAGATTTATATTCGCAAGAACAAAGTCGTTAAAGTAGAGGCTCTGCCAAATCGGGAGACTCCCAAATTCTTCAATAAAGCAAAGGCATTGCTTGCCGAATATGAAGGCAAAAGCGTAAATAAAGCTGCCAAAATGGATGTTGACGGCGTTAGCGGAGCTACCTTTTCATCAAAGGCTTTGAAGAAGAATGTCCAGCTGGGACTTGCTTATTACAAGGAACACAAATAATTCAACGATAATTCATAGAAAAAGGGGAATCTCAAAAAGATTTCCCTTTTTTGTTTGTTTTTAGGAAAAATAAAGTTATATTTGCAAGCATATAACTTTAAATCCAAGTATCATGCGCATCAAATTGCTGTCCATCTTCTTTTTGTCTGCTTTGCTTCCATGCAATCAGATGCTTGCACAAGAATCCTATAAAGATATTAAAAACGACACGACTTTATGGAATTCGCGCCTCGGTTCTACGGATAAAGTGACCGAGAGTCGTATGAATAAAGGTCTGGTTACCAACCCTTTGGAGGCCTTGAACGGGCAGGCAGCAGGCGTAAGTGTGGCCTCAAGTGGGGCTGACAGAATGGCTATGCTGAACTCGGTACGTGTGCGTGGCACCACTTCATTGACTGGCGGCAACGACCCTTTGGTCATTATCGACGGCGTTTCATCCGACCTTGCCACCCTATCCACCATTTATCCGGCAGATATCGAGAGCTTCACCATCCTCAAAAATGCTTCAGAAACGGCGCAATATGGCTCTCGCGGTGCTTCGGGTGTCATTCAAGTGGCTACAAAACATGGTCATGGAGCACAATTCCACATATCTTATGATGGCAACATTGGCTTTGAGTCGGTCTATAAGACCATCAATATGCTCAATCGGAGCGGATATATCTCCACGGCACAAGCCTTGGGTATTAACTATAATGATGGTGGTTTTGATACTGATTTTCAAAAGGAAATCACGAGAACAGGCTTTGTTCAAAACCATCACATTGCTTTCAGTGGAGGCACAGAGAAGTCTAACTATCGTGCTTCCATAGGCTTTATGAATCATAATGCAGTCGTAAGAATCAATCAATATCAGAATTTTGTGGCAAAGATAGACTTGCAGCAATGGGCATTCGACGATATATTGAAGATTGATTTGGGCGTTTTCGGCTCCTCGCAAAACAATTATAACATCTTTGATGAACAGAAATTGTTCTACTCCTCGGCAACTCAAAACCCCACATATCCCTTTGGAAGGGATGCTAACGGCAATTGGAACAAGAATCCGACAGCCTCTCAAATCAACCCTCCGGGGGCTTTGCTTGGGGAGAAAAACGACGAGAAAAACCTCAATTTCAATACGCATATCAAGCTGGAGTTTGCTCTGACGAAGGGCCTGAAACTCAGTTTCTTCGGCTCTTATTCGTATAACTCCCTCGAAAATGCCCAATTCTGCCCTACTTGGGTTTGGGCGCAAGGGCAGGCTTATCGTGCAGAAACAAAGACGGAAGACTGGTTAGGCAACGTCACTCTTCATTATCAGTATGCCGTAGGCATTCATTCTTTCGATGCCACGCTGCTTGGCGAATACCAGAACAAACGCCAAAGAGGGTTCTTCACCTTAGTGAAAGGCTTCACATCGAATGATTTCGGCTATGACAACCTCGGTGCCGGCTCTATCCGACCGTATGGAGGAACGGGCAGCGATTATGAGAATCCACGGTTAGGGTCTATCATGGGGAATTTCAATTACTCGCTTCTCGACCGTTATAAATTCACTCTCACTACCCGTGCCGACGGCAGTTCAATGGTTGGAAAGAACAATCGCTGGGGCTTTTTCCCTTCTGTTTCCTTTGAATGGGATATTCGCAAGGAGCCTTTCTTGCAAGGAAAAGCCGATTGGCTGTCCCAATTAAAGTTGCGCACTGGCTATGGAGAATCGGGTAATCTGGGAGGTATAAGTCCCTATAATTCCCTTCAGTTGGTGATTCCTAACGGTGTCGTGCCTTATAATGGGTCACCTACGGTCACCATGGGCATCATGCGCAATGCCAATCCTGACTTGAAATGGGAAACCAGAGGCACGTTCAATATCGGCGCAGACATGGGCTTTTGGAACAACCGCATCGTCATGACGGCAGAATATTACTACTCAAAGACGAGGGATATGCTTTATCTTTACGATGTCCCTGTTCCTCCTTATGCCTATGATAAACTGCTTGCCAACATCGGAAGTATGAGCAACAGCGGTTTTGAAATTGGTCTTGGCGTCACTCCGATTTTGAAGAAAGACATGGAACTGAACATTAATGTGAACGTGGCTTTCCAAAAGAACAAGCTCATCTCATTGAGTGGAAACTTCAATGGGACGCAGATTACCGCTCCGGAGATTACCAGTATCGGGACACTCAATGGTGCCGGATTCCACGGAGGGAATAATAATATCGTTTATCAAATCGTCGGCCAGCCGCTCGGAGTCTTCTATCTGCCTCATTGCACGGGACTTTCGAAGAACTCAGATGGATCTTACAGCTATGAGATTGCTGACTTGGATAAGAACGGAAAGACGAATATCGAGGATGGCGGCGACCGTTATATAGCCGGTCAAGCTACTCCGAAGATGACGCTGGGGTCAAACATCAGCTTCCGATATAAAGCCTTTGACGTCAGTCTTCAGATGAATGGAGCCTTCGGACATAAGATATATAACGGCACATCACTTACTTATATGAACATGTCGAGCTTCCCTGATTACAACGTAATGGCAAAAGCACCGGCGCAAAACATCAAAGACCAGACCGCTACGGACTATTGGCTGGAAAAGGGAGACTATCTGAATTTCGACTATCTGACCATCGGATGGAACGTTCCTGTGAAGTCTAAGTATATCAGCAACCTGCGTATTGCCGGCTCTGTAAACAACCTTGCCACCCTCACTTCTTACAGTGGACTGACTCCAATGATAAACAGTTATATCGTAAGCAACACTCTAGGTATCGATGACAAGCGCTCCTATCCTTGCTATCGTTCATTCAGTTTCGCACTAAGTATCCAATTCTAAGCAATCTATGATTATGAAAAAATATTATATTATCCTTTTGGCAAGCCTCACATTGGTATCTTGCTTAGATGAAAATCCTAAAAGTCAATTGCCTGAAGATGAAGCCTATACTTCCGCTTCCAATCTTTATATCAACACGGTAGCTACCCTTTACAATTATATTGGTGGCAGCAGTGAGAGTCAAGGATTACAGGGTACTTATCGAGGAGTATATGATTACAACACCTTTACGACAGATGAAGCCATGTTGCCAACAAGAGGTGGTGACTGGTATGACGGTGGTTTTTGGCAAAGTCTGTATCTCCATACGTGGACATCATCGGATAAATCTCTCTATAACACATGGAGTTATCTTTACAAAGTCATTGTTCTTTGTAACCAATCATTAGACCTTATTGAGAAATACAGTTCTCTGCTGACCAATAGTCAGAAAGTTTCTTATGAAGCGGAGGTTAGAGCGGTGCGTGCAATGTATTATTATTACTTGCAAGATATGTTTGGCAATGTGCCGCTTGTGACGTCCACTGCTGTATCTCTCAATGATGTTGCGCAGAATAAACGAAGTGAAGTCTTCGACTTTGCATTCACTGAATTGCAGGCTGTCGCTCCTTATCTGCCCGATGAGCACAGCAATTACCAGGGTAATTATTATGGTCGGGTGACACGTCCGGTTGCTTATTTCCTGCTTGCCAAACTCGCTTTGAATGCTGAAATCTATACGGATGACCATTGGACAGGGACTTCACACCCGTCGGGAAAGGACATTTATTTCACGGTGGACGGACAGAAAATGAACGCATGGAAGACTGTCGAGACCTATTGTGACAAGCTTTCAACTGATGGCTATTCATTAGAAAGCGACTATACGACCAATTTTGCCGTGCATAATGAGAATTCAAAGGAAAATATCTTTACGATTCCGATGGATAAAAACCTATATGCCAACCAGTTCCAATACCTCTTCCGCAGTCGTCATTACAGTCATGGAAGTGCCATCGGAATGGATGCCGAGAACGGTACTTGCGCCACGCTATCTACCGTAAAAACGTATGGTTATGGCACCAGCGACATTGATAGCCGCTATGCCATCAACTTCTATTCTGACACGCTCTATGTAGATGGCTCTATCGTGCGCCTTGACAATGGGCAACCTCTTGTCTATAAGCCATTGGAAGTGAAGCTTGACCTTTCGGGAACAACCTTTGAAAAGACGGCAGGAGCACGTATGTCAAAGTATGCAATCGACCGAACAGCCTACTCGGATGGTAAGTTACAGGACAACGACATTGTCCTTTTCCGATATGCAGACGTGTTGTTGATGAAGGCGGAAGCTAAGGTCAGAAATGGCGAAGATGGCTCTTTGGAACTCAATGAGATTCGTAGCCGTGTGAATATGCCGTCGCGAGTGTCATCTCTTACGAATATTCTTGACGAAAGGCTTTTGGAATTGATGTGGGAAGGATGGCGTCGACAAGACCTAATCCGCTTTGGAAAGTTCTGTAAAGCTTATGATTTACGGCCCCAATTATCCTCTGAAAAGGACAACCATACCATCGTTTTCCCGATTCCCGACCGTGCCCTTGAGTTGAATACGAATCTATCGCAGAATCCAGGATATTAAAACAAGATTGTAGAAGATGGCTTTTTACCCACTAAAAGACCGTCTTTTACCTTGTAAATAACGGTTGTTTACAACGTAAAAGACGGTCTTCTATAATTGCCCTAATGGCCTTTATTCATCCTCCAAGAAAAGGGGATCTTCAGGAGTAACCATTGTCGGCTTTTGCTCAAACTGCATCAAGGTCTCTTGAGGCACAAATTCCTTATTGATAACAAGGCGGAACATATAGTCCTCAAACCATCGATTGGTCATAATGAGGCAACCTTTCTGCCCATAATCAGGGCCCCAACTGTTCTCAACCTTCCATTTGATAGGGTTTCCATTGCCATCCAAATCCACGGCCGTGAGGGTCATCGCATGGGTAGAACCACTGTCAAAGGTCTCGATGCGCTGAGCTTTATTCATGCCGAAAGTCGTTCCAAAGAGGCTTCCGAAATCATAATTCTCGGTATCAAGATAGCCACGCTTACGGTCAAACTGCTTTCCAACATCGTAAGAAGAATACATTTTCTTGCCGCCTTTGATGCTCGCAATGGCAAGGTTCTCAATATCTTTCATCGGAAGATTCAGATATTTCCAGTTGTGTCCATCATAAGTATGGCGGTCATATTCCACTTCATAGGTCTTATAATACGGTCTTCTGGGGTCATTCATCACCATAATGAAAGTGCCGTTGAGCGCTCCACCCACCGTTGCATCATAGAATTCCTTCGGTGTATATTGCTTTGCGGGCCCTATAGCCTTGCCATCCTTATCCGTAAAGGCATAAGAAAACTCCTTCACAGGTTCTCCGATAGTGAGCGCAAGAATATGATAAACCGTGCCGAGCATCTCTGTTTTGCGGGTCTGAATGGCTTTTGCGCTCTTTCCGTTATTGACCATATCGCGCAATTCAAGCCCAAATTCGCGGAGTTTTGACGAGATTATCTTCGCCATACGACTGGTATTATCCGAAGAATAAGTCTCTGGCATCACGCTCATAGGCACCAATCCATATTTCTCCGTGAGGTCTGCAATACCGCAGAAAGTACCTCCGTCGCCGATAGGATGCTGGAAGAAGAAACGCACACGGATGTCATCAATCGGCTTTTTGGCATTGTCGATGACACCTTGCAACATCAGATTTGCCTTCTCCAACTGGTCATAAAAGAAAAGATAAGCCTGCGAATATTCCACTTTCAACGTATCATTGTGCACTTTCGCAAAGTTAGCACGCAACACATTAAGGCCTGAAAACATCCAACAACGCCCCGAACTCTTCTGATTATGAATGCTCTGTTTAGGGGTCTCATTGCTGAAATACGTGTCAATAGCACCTTGATTGGCATAGTTTTTAGCCAAGTCATCAATCGAGTTAGCAGCAATTGCGTTGGTCAACGCTTTGCTGGAAGCTGACGAAGGTTGTGCCTTCTCTATCTGCTGAAGCATCTTTTGCGAGATACCTCCATCCTTTGTCTGTGCCTGCAAACCACTTACAATGGCCAGAGACACAATAATTAGAAAGATTTTCTTGTTCATCTTAGAGTTTTTTCGGTTGTTGATTATTAGGCACAAAGATACGAAATGTTTTCCACATTGCCAACTATCCTCGTAAGAAAAAATAGTTTCAGCCCTCCTTCACTTCGATTTTGAACACATTGATGACATCTACATCCGGGCAACAGAAGCACGTCGAACCATCCTCCAAATGAGGAAGAGTGCCGCCATAACGAAGAATATCGACATAAGGAAACGCCACATGAAGCGCCATCGGGCAAAGTTTTCCACGCTCGGTATCAAAGTCAAACGTGTCTCCAATTTGATGTCCATGGTGGCAATGGCCATTCCCCTTTTTGTCCACAACGGTGATTTGAATCTTTGGCTTTTTCATTTTTCAATGCTCCTTTATATCTGACAAGTGCTTTCAGAATGTAAATTGAGGATTTTCCAACTGCAAAAGATACCGCTTGGCATCAATTCCACCCGCATAACCGACTAGTTTTCCGCTTGTTCCGATGACACGATGACAAGGCACAAAGATAGAGATGAGATTAGCGCCAATGGAATTTCCCACGATTCTAACTGCACTCGGATGGTCTATTTTTTGAGCAATATTGCCATAAGAAACCGTCTTTCCATAAGGAATTGACAACAATTCTTTCCACACTTCCTTTTGAAAATCAGTGCCCACAAAGAGCAACGGCATGTCGAAAGACTGCCTATTACCTGCAAAATACTCATCCAACTGCTTTGCAGCAGCCATTGTCACGTCAGAAGGAACATCCTCAATTTGAGCCTGTAAGCCTTTCTCCAAACGCCTTTCCCTCATTATCCAACGGGAATCAACTATCCAATCACAAAGGCAGAGTTTGCCTTCATAAGAGCCAAGAAGCAAATTTCCACAAGGTGACTGATACCTCTGCGAACAAATAATAGGCTTTTCTTCCATGTTAAAATTGATGATTAATCCTTTCCCAAATGGATGTTTATCGAGACAAAGATAATCTTTTGTTTTTACATTCAAGGCCTCAAGCAAAAGGACTTAACATTATTTAAGAAGGAGAAAATGAAAGTCAAACAACCCAAAAGTTGAAAACAGATACATAAAAGACCACTTTTCTTAAAAAACATTATCATTATATATAAGGTATAGAGCCAAAAATGACTGCTATATTTAGTTAAAAAACGAAGAATATTTATCGTTTTTCGATAAGTAATCGTATATTTGCAGCAGAAATCAAAACGGCAAATGATTATGAAAGAAAAAACATTTAAACAACTAAGACGCCTCTGCTACGTGGCTCTTTTCTTGTGCTTTGCGTATCTGATAGCCTATTGTATCTCAGCTTACTATGAGGCTTTCGGCATTAGTGAAAAGCATGTTCAATGGGAAGAAACCCGCTTTTTTTGGTTCCACATCATCTTTTTCTTCGGCTCTATGCTGTCGTCGCTCTCGATAGCAGTGCTTTGCATCTTCTTTGTAAGGAATATTCTGAAAGGTATCAAGCAACAGATACTCTTTCCGAAAGGAAATATCAGAATCCTATATGCCATTGCCATCATGAGTATCTTCACCACTTTCTTCTTTGATAATGAGAATTTGGCCTTCCAAATAATGGGCCATCAAAGGGAAATCGTCGTTTGTTTTGACACTGTAGCGATGCCAATTGCCATTCTGATATTTGCCTTGATGTATAAGATAGGCAACACTTTATTTGATGAAAATCGTTTAACAATCTGATGCCTTATGATTATCGTGAACTTAGATGTTATGATGGCAAAGCGCAAGATGTCGCTTACCGAACTTGCCGAGCATGTGGGCATCACCCTCACCAACCTCTCTATCCTGAAAACAGGGAAAGCGAAAGCCATCCGATTTGCTACCTTGGATGCCATCTGCAAAGCCCTCGAGTGCAGCCCAGCAGACATATTAGAATATCAAAAAGACGAATAAATAACTGATTGAAAAATGACAACAATTAAATTGGCAATGACGATGCTGCTGCTCATCATTGCAAGAGGAGGCTATGCGCAAACGAAAGGAGTGCTGCTGAATGCCGAAAACCATCAGCCAATCGCTTATGCCAACCTCATCGCAAGGACAGGAAAACAGGTGAATGCAACATCCAGTGACCAAAACGGACATTACGAAGTGAATTTCCCTTACAAATCTTTGACCATCTCGCATGTGGGATATGAGAAGTTGAATATCAGTCATTTGAGCGATACGATATGGCTGAAACCGAAGGAAAACCTCATTGAAGAGGTCGAAGTGAAACAACAGGAGGAGCCTCAATGGATAAGGGAGAAACTGAAGAAATTCATCAAACTCAGAGAGAAAAATTATCAACAGAAAGACCGTATGATGCACTATGACTTCCAAAACCAGAACATCGGCGACTCTGCAGGCTATTCTTTTGAATGTCATGGAGTTATGTATATTCCCTCGATGAGCAACCTTCAGCATGACAGTGCCTATCAGATTAGTCCTCAAAAGGCCATCGTACATTATAAAGACTCTGCCGGAGTGGACTTTGAAAACCTTGATAAAATGCTCTATGAAGGGCTCACGATGACCATGGACAGCCATTTTTTGCGACAGCATCGCTTTCAAATCAACGACGAATATACCAGCACTGACAAGAATATCGTTCAACTTGTGTTTTGGACAAACCTATTCGATAAGGATAAAGGCACCATCACCCTCGATACTGCCCGTTGTATTGTCAAGGAAATTCATCGGCAAATGGGCAAGGAATACATCCAAAAAGAGGTGCTCAACGGCTTCGTTATGTCGCTCTTGAAGACCTTTCTTGCGCTCAATATCAGCGATTATCAGATAACCACTTACGAGCAATATGCCGACAACGAAGGAGTGCTTTGCCCATCGGAATTCACCTATTGGAATTATCGAAGATTCTCCGCAAAGCAGAAACCACATGGAGGGAAGTTCCAGTTAATTACCGAATTCGACTCCAGAGAAACCTCTTTAAAGCTCACTCCCACCCTCGAGAAGCCCGAAAGACCGTTGATAGACATCTCAAAGCCTAAATCCATCGTCATCGAAAACGGCAAAGGACGCAGAAGCAGGATGCGTAACGCTCTGATAAACATACAAAAAGAGATTGCAGAATTCTAAGAAATCCGCTTCAAAAAGACACTTCCAATTATTGCGAAAAATGTAAATCCATTAAAGACGAGTAATATTTCGCACTCCAAAAGGCCTTTCTTTCAGATGCCCATCACGGTTATGAGCACTCCGAAAGAAGGCCTTTTGCCTTTTCAGCGAAAAGTAATGGAAATATTTGGAATTGTCTTGAAATAGTTGTATCTTTGCTTTTGAAAACGAGTAAGAATACTCATCAGAAACACAGAGGCCACCCCTGAGATTGTAAAAGACCGTTGTTTACAGACCAAAACAAGTTGTTTTACCTACCAAAACAAGTTGTTTTACTCACCAAAACAAGTTGTTTTACTTTGCCAAAGATTACCTTTCACTTTCTCAAAGACTATTAACGCTCAAGCAAAAGAATATCAACACTCAAACAAAAAGCAAAATACTATGGCAATATTCATTAAATTAGTGAAGAACAACATCCACAAAAGCAGCAGTTACAACAAGTGGCATGCCCTCGTGGTGCGCAATGGCGAAATCGACACCGACGGCCTTGCGGACAAGATTCAGGCAAACACCACCTTCAAAAAGAGCGAAGTGAAGGGGCTGATAGAGGAACTCGTGGATGAGATGAAACTACAGTTGCAGGCAGGCAAGACCGTGAACCTCAATGGCTTCGGTCGTTTTCACCTGAGCGTGGAGAGCCTTCCCGTAAGCAAAGCGGAGGACTTTAAGATTCAAAAAGACATCACTGCCGTGAAGTGTAAGTTCATGCCTGCCGGCAAACGAGACGCTCAAACGAAGACCATCCGACAAGTTTTTGCCGAAGGAACAGAGGTGAAAAGGTGGAAGGAATGAGAACGGAAAGCCCCCACTCTGCCCCTTTCCATAGGGAGAAAAGCAAAATTTATAGCCCTCAAAGTTGCATTTCCAGAAAATTATCCTTATCTTTGTAAAATCACATTAATATATAACAACATCATGGCAAGAGGCAAGAATATATGTAAAACGCTGAAAGGCATACGACAGAAGATTGCCGATGCCAACGGCATCAGTTATGCTCCGCGGGAGTGTCACTATCAAGGCGACTGCTTAGGGACCTGCCCGGCTTGTGAACAAGAAGTGCGCTATCTGGAAAGCGAGCTGCAAAAGCGACGCTCAATGGGCTTTGTCAATAAGGTGGCAGGCATCGCCGCAGGTATCTGCGCCTTAGCAATGCCGCTGGAAATGGAGGCTCAAACGGTCACGAAACCTACCAAAGGCACTGTTCCTATCCTAAAGAAAGACCTGCCCATAACCGATTTGAGCAAAGGAGAGGCCGACTCGGTGACAGTGAAAGGAATTGTTACAGACTCCCTTAAAGAGCCTTGCATCGGAACGCTTATTCGAATCAAAGGCACCAAAAAAGGCGTAATAGCAGATTCGAATGGCCAATTTGCCATCAAAGTTGCTAAAGATGCAGAACTAGAATTCAGGTTTATCGCCATGAAAACACAAGTCATCAAGGTAAAAGACTTGAAAGACCCGTCCTATATTACCGTCGTTTTAAAAGACGACAACAAAGATTATTCTGATCAAGTCATTATAGCTGGGGGTGTAACAAGTAGCAAAATAACAACAACGGATGATGTTTACCGGCATTACACACCTAAGATAAAGGGTAAGAAAAAGAAATGAAAGCCCCTCTGATAGCCATTTCACGGCATCGAATAGCCACTGATGGCGTGGGGGTAACTACCTTGGTAGCCTTCCATGGTTGTCCTCTTGCCTGCAAATATTGCCTCAATCCGCAATGCAAAAGGGCTGACGGGCTATGGAAAAGAATGTCTCCAAAGGAACTTTTGGCAGAAGTAAGCCTCGACGACATCTATTTTCAAGCCACCAAGGGAGGCATCTGCTTTGGAGGAGGAGAGCCTTTATTATACAGCGATTTTATTTTACAATTCGCTGAAATTATGCCTTCCGAATGGAATATAACTGTGGAAACAAGCCTCAACGTTCCTTTGGAGCAGCTGAAAACTATAGAAAAGGCCGTGAGCAAATACGTCATCGACATCAAAGACATGGATTCCGACATCTATAAACGCTATACAGGAAAGGGCAATCAACAAGTAATCGACAACCTGAAATATCTGATTTCCAAGGGGATTGGCAGCAAAGCATGCATCCGCCTGCCATTGATACCCAACTTCAATGCCGAGGAGAACAGAACGAAAAGCGAAGAACAGTTAAGGGAAATGGGATTCGACGATTTCGACAAGTTCAAATACTTCGTGAAAGAAGGCTGATTTTAGCAAAATCTACAACCCCTTTGTTTCTCCACCTTATTTATATAAAAATCGTGAGAAAATATTGTTTATCATTAAAAAAATTGTATCTTTGCATGATTATTGAAGAAATTCAAAAACGTGGATAAAGAAAGATTCGGACTATTAAGCCAAATTAAATACCCAGAAGACTTGCGCAAATTGAGCATCGATGAACTGCCCGAGGTGTGCAAGGAACTGCGTCAGGACATCATCGATGAAGTCTCCGTTAACCCCGGACACTTCGCTTCGAGCCTTGGAGTGGTAGAAATCACCGTGGCATTGCATTATGTTTTCAACACCCCTTACGACCGATTGGTGTGGGATGTGGGGCATCAAGCTTACGGACATAAGATATTAACGGGCAGAAGAGACAAGTTCTGCACCAACAGAAAGTTGCACGGCATCCGCCCATTCCCCTCTCCTTTAGAGAGCGAGTACGACACATTCACTTGCGGACACGCCTCCAATTCCATCTCGGCAGCCCTCGGTATGGCGGTAGCCGCTAAGAAAACAGGACATGACGACCGGCATGTGGTGGCCATCATCGGTGACGGCGCCATGAGCGGAGGCCTCGCTTTTGAAGGCTTGAACAATGTGTCCAATACCCCAAACGACCTGCTCATCATCCTCAACGACAACGATATGAGCATCGACAGAGCCGTAGGAGGCATGGAACAATACCTGCTCAACCTCGATACCAACGAGACATATAACCGCTTGAGATTCAAAGCATCAAGGTGGTTGCATGAAACCGGCCATCTGAGTGAGAACCGCCGAAAAGGTATCCTGCGACTGAATAATGCCATCAAGTCGGCTCTCAGCCATCAGCAGAACATCTTCGAGGGCATGAATGTACGCTATTTCGGACCCTTCGATGGCCACAATGTGAAGGAAATCGTCAGGCTATTACGGCAGTTGAAAGATATGAAAGGCCCTAAATTGCTTCACTTGCACACCGTGAAAGGTAAAGGATATGAGCCCGCAGAAAAAGCCGCAACCATCTGGCATGCCCCTGGAAAGTTTGATGCAGAGACAGGTGAGCGCATCATCAAAGATGATTCTCAAGAGCCACCAAAGTATCAAGACGTGTTTGGAGAGACCCTTTTGGAACTGGCAAAGCAAAATCCTAAGATTGTGGGAGTCACCCCTGCCATGCCTACAGGCTGTTCGATGAACATCATGATGAAAGAAATGCCCGACCGAGTCTTCGATGTGGGCATTGCCGAAGGTCATGCCGTCACCTTCTCGGGAGGAATGGCAAAAGACGGATTGACACCTTATTGCAATATCTACAGTGCCTTTGCGCAGCGCGCCTATGATAATATCATCCACGATTTAGCCATCTTGAACCTGCCCGTCGTGTTATGTCTTGACCGTGCAGGACTAGTGGGAGAAGACGGGGCAACACATCATGGCGCTTTCGACCTTGCCGCTTTGCGCCCTATTCCAAACCTGACTATCTCGTCCCCAATGGATGAACACGAGCTCAGAAGACTCATGTTTACGGCACAACTGCCCAGAAAAGGAACATTTGTCATCAGATATCCAAGAGGAAGAGGCGTAAACAACGACTGGAGATGTCCGTTGGAAGAAATCAAAGTAGGTACAGGAAGGAAAATCCGCGACGGCAAAGATGTAGCCGTTCTGTCACTCGGCCCTATCGGAAATGATGTGGAAAAAGCCATCGAAGACATCGGAGAGGCTCGAAGCGTGGCACATTATGACATGCGGTTCTTAAAGCCTCTCGATGAAGAAATTCTGCATGAGGTTGGCAAAAAGTTCCAACGCATCATCACCATAGAGGACGGCGTGCGCAACGGAGGTCTCGGCTCGGCTGTCTTGGAATGGATGGACGACCATGGATACAGGCCTGAAATCGTGAGACTTGGCCTTCCTGACAACTTCGTAGAACATGGAACGATGGCTGAATTGCATGCCATCACCGGCATAGATAAAGACTCCATAAAGAAGGAAATACTGACATGAAAATCATCATCACAGGCGCTTACGCCATAGGAACTCATTTGGCACGACTCTTATCGCGCAACAATGAGAACATCACGATTATTGACGAGGATGAAGAACGCCTTGCCGAGATAGGTTCCGACTATGATTTGCTCACCATACAGGCCTCTCCTGACAGCGTGAAAGCCCTCAAAGAAGCCGGCGCAGGCAGTGCAGACCTCTTTATAGCAGTAACTCCTGACCAAAGTTTGAACATGAATTGTTGTATTCTTGCCAAGGCTTTGGGAGCCAAGAAAACCGTGGCAAAAATAGACAACGCTGAATACATGGAGCCCGAAATGCAGGAATTCTTCGCCAAATTGGGCGTGAGTTCTCTCATCTATCCTGAGCTCCTGGCTGCCAAAGATATCAATAACGGACTGAAAATGTCGTGGGTAAGGCAGCGATGGGATGTCCATGACGGCGCTCTCGTCATGCTGGGCATCAAACTTCGGGAAACTTGTGAGATACTGAATGAACCTCTCAAGAACCTCTGCGGACCACAAGACCCTTATCATATCGTAGCCATCAAACGTGGCGGAGAGACCATCATCCCTGGAGGAAACGATGAGTTGAAACTCTATGACCTAGCTTATTTCATGACCACAAAGCAATATATCCCATATATTCGTAAGATAGTAGGCAAAGAGCATTATGTAGACGTGAAGAACGTGATGATTATGGGAGGTGGAAACACTACCGTCAGAGCGATAAAGACGATGCCCGAATATATGGACACAAAGATTATCGAGCTGAATCCGGAACGTTGTGAGGAACTCAACGAACTGTTGGAAAGCGACAAGACTCTCGTTATCAATGGAGATGGCCGTGACATCCATCTGCTCATGGAAGAAGGCATCAAGAATACGCAAGCCTTTGTTGCCCTCACGGGAAACGCCGAAACCAACATCTTAGCCTGCCTTACAGCCAAGCGACTGGGCGTCAGAAAGACTGTTGCCATGGTCGAAAACATCGATGATGTGAGTATGGCTGAAAGCCTGGATATCGGTACTATCATCAATAAAAAGGCCATTGCAGCCAGCAAAATCTATCAGATGATGCTCGATGCCGATGTCATGAACGTCACATTCTTAATGGCTGCAAACGCTGATGTGGCTGAGTTTATCCCAAAAGAAGGGGCTTTGGTCACAAAGAAACCCGTCAAAGAGATTGGCCTTCCAATAGGAATGACGATTGGAGGACTCGTAAGAAACGGAGAAGGACTACTCGTTTCGGGTAACACCCAGATACAAGCAGGCGATTCCGTCATGGTGTTCTGTCATGATATCAATATGAAAAAGGTCGAAAAACTGTTTATATGATCAACTGGAAGATTATATATAAGATTTTAGGCTCGCTGCTTTTCGTCGAAGCATCATTGCTGTTTTGCTGCCTTATCATGGCTTTTTGCTATAAAGAAGACGACACTTTCGCCTTCCTTGTGGCACTTGTTACAACCATGTTCTTTGGCTTTGTACTTAAAGGAATGGGCAGAAATGCTGATAATAATCTGTCGCGTCGAGATGCTTACCTCGTGGTCAGTTTAGCATGGATTATCTTCAGCCTTTTCGGAACAATGCCATTCCTCGTCAGTGGATACCTCACAAGCTTTGCGGATGCTTATTTTGAAACGATGTCAGGGTTCACTACAACAGGAGCCACAATTATTGATAATGTCGAAATATTTCCTCATGGACTGCTTTTCTGGCGCTCATTGACCCACTGGATAGGCGGTTTGGGCATTGTATTCTTTACCATTGCACTCCTTCCTTCCATGGTGGGAGGCTCCGTAAAAGTGTTTGCTGCCGAAGCTACAGGTCCTATTCGTTCGAAATTGCATCCACGACTTTCCATAAGTGCAAAATGGATTTGGATGGTATATCTCGTATTGACAGTTGGTTGCACCCTATCTTATTTCGCCTTTGGAATGAACTGGTTTGACAGCATCAATTATGCCATGGCGACCACAGCGACAGGAGGATTTGCCACACATAATACAAGCATGGAGTATTTTCATTCCCCTGCACTCGAATATGCAGGAGCTTTTTTCTGCCTTGCATCAGGCACTAACTTCACGCTACTCTATATTGCATTTGCTAAACTGAAAATAAAAGAACTCTTCAAAAACGCAGAATTCAAGTTCTACATCTATATTGTTATCCTCTTCACACTGTTTATCGCCGTAGAACTCGTAATATACAATCATTACGACATTGAACACGCATTTAGAAGTGGAATATTCCAAGTGGCGTCCTTCATAACGACCACCGGTTTCTACAATGATGATCCAGGGCTTTGGCCACACGCTACTTGGGTAGTTTTGGCCGCTTGCATGTTTTTCGGAGGTTGCTCAGGCTCTACCGGAGGAGGTTTCAAAGCTATCAGAGGTGTCATGGTACTCAGAATCATAAAAAATGAATTCCGGCAGATATTGCATCCAAATGCCGTGTTGCCCTTAAAAATCGACGGCGTAAACATCGCTCAGCAAAAGAGAGTCACACTATTGGCATTCTTCTCAACCTACCTTATCTTATGCCTCGTCATGTCGTTTATCCTCATCGCGTATGGAATCAACAACACCGATGCAATCACCATTACGCTGAGCAGTATCGGCAATGTGGGGCCTGCCTTAGGCTCACAGATAGGACCAACCATGTCTTGGAGCAGTCTTCCCGACTTTGCTAAATGGATGTGCTCATTGATGATGTTGATTGGACGTTTGGAGATTTTCACGGTTCTCGTCATCTTCACGCCAGCCTTTTGGAAAGAAAATTAAAACTATAACAAAATATTAAGATGAAACCATTAAAGTTCAATGCGCTGCTAAAGCAGACTATTTGGGGTGGTGATAAGATTATCCCATTCAAACATCTCGATGAAAAGCTCGACAAAGTGGGTGAAAGTTGGGAGGTATCTGGTGTTAAAGATAACGAAACCATCGTCAGTGAAGGCGAATATAAAGGGCAAAGTTTGAATTCCGTAGTCAAGGATTTGAAGGGCGACTTTGTCGGAGTAGAAAATTATAAGCGGTTTGGAGACGAATTCCCGTTGCTTATTAAGTTTATTGACGCCCGTCAACAACTGTCCATTCAAGTACATCCTACAGACGAAATTGCCCATAAACAAGGGAAAGAACGTGGTAAGACCGAGATGTGGTACATCATGGATTCCGACAAGGATGCCAAACTTCGCAGTGGACTGAAACAAGAAATTACTCCTGAGCAATATAAGGAAATGGTGGAAAACGACACTATTACCGATGCCATTGCTGAATATTCAGTGAAAGAGGGAGATTGCTTCTTCCTTCCTGCAGGCCGTATCCACAGCATCGGAGCAGGTTGTTTCCTTGCTGAAATACAGCAGACCAGCGATGTCACCTATCGTATTTACGACTTCAAACGTAAGGATAAAAATGGCAACGAGCGTCAGCTTCACACTAAGGAAGCTGCCGAATGCATTAATTATCACGTGGAAAGCAACTATCGCACGGAATATACACCCCTGCAAAATCAAGGTGTCAGCCTTGTACACTGTCCTTATTTCAACACTGCTGTTTATGACCTCACTGAGCCGATGACCATTGACTATAGTGAACTTGACAGTTTTGTCATCCTAATCGGCATAAAGGGAGAAGGCAAAATTGTTGATAATGAAGGCCACGAGACCTCTCTGAAGGCTGGTGAAACCATGATTATACCTGCAACGACAAAGTCTATTAAGGTGGATGGAACTATCAAATTCCTTGAAACTTACGTGTAAATTAAATAATGATTGATTTGTTCATCCCTAAAATACAAAGAATAAAAGCTGACAGATTACTGTTGCTTTTATTCCTTATTTTCATAAATATCACTGCTAAAGCTCAAAAGAACGTAGCCTCTTCGCAAGATATTTATTATACTTCATCAGACACAACCCTGATGATGCATTCCAAATACTTTGGCTTTCAACGAAAAGTGTTTGTGGAATTACCTCCTCTTTATAAGGAAAGTGACCAACATTCGTATGATGTAATCTATGTTTTTGATGCGCAAAACAAGCCTTATTTTGATATGGTAAATGGCTTAAAGCCCTTTATTGACATGCAATTTGAGCAGAGATTCATCGTTGTGGGCATCTGTTCTCCTCAAAAACAAAACTATTCAAGACAAGATGATTTCCTGCCTTTTCCTCAAACAAAGAACCGTGATAAATTCTATAATGGGCATTGTGGGCATGCTGACAGCCTAAGTCTTTTCATCAAAAACGAACTCATGCCCTATATTGATACGCATTACAGGACGACTGGCCGCACGCTCGGTATTGGTCATTCCTTAGGCGCATCGTTTGTTTTAGAAAGCATGGTAAACCATGAACTCTTCACGGATTATATCGCCATTTCTCCTAATATGACTTTCGATAGCAACCGCGTGGCAAAAGAACTCGAGCAATATGACTATTCAGGGGTTAAAGGACATCGGTTTCTGTTCCTTTCAGATGCAGGAGAAGAGAGAATCAAAGGCTGGGAATCGTGGAAACCAGCACGGGAGGAACTCTATCAATATTACAAAAATCATCCGTTACCAAGCTCCATGGTGCTGAAGAGAAAATCATATCCAGATTTCAATCACATGTCTTGCTATCCGACAGCCCTGCATGATGCGATGGCCTCTTACTTTCAATATAGAGATTCCATCGACCAGTTTTTGAATAAGGAAAGTTATAAAGTGCACATAGAATTGAAGATAGACAACCCTAAGGACGAGGTTTATATTACTGGAAATCAGGATGTTTTAGGTAACTGGAATCCACAAAAAATCAAGATGAAGAAAGTCTCTGATACCATAAGAGCCATCGATTTGGAGTTGCACTATCCTGCTTTATTCAAATTTACGCGTGGCAATTGGGATACTGAAGGCTATATCGTCAATGATGTCAACGAAGGAATTAACCTGAGAATCGAGTCTCCCAAGCGAAGCAACTATCAATATGTATTGGATTATTGGGCAGATAGGCCCTGATAATAGCTAAAATAAAGGAAGCCTTATGATTACTCCTCAGGAGCTTCAATGCTCTTGTTGTTAATAAACTTCTCGATATCCGCCTCTATCCTTTTATAAGGTTCGGAATACATTCCGCCTGTATTTTTCTTCAACATTGCCGTAATGTCCTGAATGCTATGCGTATAGCAGCTCAGCTCATTCTTATATTGGGTGATGTGGACACTTTGCCTCGATATCTCGTTTTCTTGCTCTCTGACCAGTTTTTCGCAGATTTTATCCAGCATGGGAACAACCACCTTGTCGAAGAGATGATGCCCTTGTATATATAAATAGGTGGTATCTGCGGTAACATTCAAGGCTTTCAGGTCTTCTTTCACCTTTTGGTAACTCTCGCGGGCATTAGGATTCTGATGCTGAAAGAACTCCACTTTCTTATTCACCTTATGTCTGAGGTTCTGCAGAAGTTCCTCCGCATTGTTCAAACTGAAGTTGCCGGTCTCAATGACTTTCAAGAAATCGGTCATTGTGAAATGCTTATAATTCGGCGTACGATAATACCAGATGTTCCATACGAACAAGGGGAAAATGGCTTGAGAATACTGACGGAGGTACTCCTCGATATCGAAAATCTGATGGTCATTCAGCGTTACTGCCACGCACACCTCATGCAAGGAGGGCGCATAGCATTGGAGATTCTCGATGGCATAGGCATAAGTATGGAAAACATACGGATTAGAGAGTATCTCCTGAGAAGTGGCTGTCACTCCTTGAACGAGATAATCGTAATCTGCATCTACGCAAGCAATCATATCCTCACCGACTTTGCCCTTCAGAAGGTTCATCAGCACGGCTTTCTTGCCACGCTCCAAAGTATCAGTACGAGAAGGAAGCATAATCTGAAAATACAGTTTTTCGGACTCAAAATGCCCCAAAATAGCACGCCAAAAGAAGACATCATCATAGCTTTCGACATAAGCGATAATCTTACGACGTGACTTGATTGAATTCAACCGATTGGCTGCTTCAAAGTATTTCGACGAGAGGTTCTCCCTAAGACGTTTACCCATTTCCCACAGTTATATCTGAAACTTCCGTCACTTTGTCCATCCATCCGTTCATGATGACGGCAGGACTGTGGGTGGTAAGTATGATTTGGACATTCGGATTGAGCTCCATGATGAGGTCGATAAGCTGTTGCTGCCAGTCTACATGCAGGCTCACTTCGGGCTCATCCATGAAGAGCACGCAGTTTTTATTGTCCTCCACGAGTACGGTGAGCAATATCGCAAGTATCTGTTTCTCACCGCTTGAGAGCTGATAAGGCACCAGCGTCTCGCCTATCTGGGTGAATTTAATCTCGTTTTCGGTGCGGATTATCTTCTTGCCGGTATCGGCAAAGAGCTTATCCATGATGTCCTGAAAGCGCTTTTTGGGCTCACTGATTTTCTGGGCTTCAGCGGCTGCCTCTGCTCCGCCTTTCTGCAAGGCCTCAATGATGCGGTTTCCGATATTCACCTGATAATCAAGATAGGTGCGCTGCAACTTGAAAAGCTGCCAATCGAGCTCCGTTACAAGACTCAAATCCATCTTCGTGATGGCATCCGAAGTCATCAACGGGCGGTCGAAAGAACGTATGAGGTCATAGCGAATCCATGTGGCATCCTCTGGATATACCTTCAGATGCACGCCCTTGAGCATGTGACTGGGAAACTCGCCGCCAGCTATCAAGCCCTTCACGACCTTATTCAGAATGGTACTCTTTCCCACTCCATTGACTCCACTGAGGATGTTCACCTTGCGGTCAAGGTCCCACACGATGTGCTTCACACCACTCCAGAGGGAGTCTATCTCAATTTGTTGGATATAATCAGCGTATTTCTGCATATTAGTATCTCGATTTATTCTTTGGCAAATATAAGCATTTTATTTTGATAAAACATGAATTTTAACTTTAAAAAATCACTCGCAAAGGAGAAAAGAAATAACTTCTGTGAAAAACGGAACAATTCCACCATCCGAAGAAGATAAGGAATCGGAAAATCAACGCAAAAGACTGAGATTGTAAAAGGCCATCTTTTACGCTGTAAACAATCGTTGTTTACCCTGTAAGTAATGGTTGTTTACAAGGTAAAAAGCTACCTTCTAAAAAAGAGATGACCGCAAGTCTTGCAAGATTCAATTATTTTCCGTATCTTTACCCCTTGAAAAATGTAACAAGATTGTAATGCTTTTGACACAGTTACGAAGAAAAGTCTTCCTAACTTTGCAGATGAGAAAATCATTAAATAATATGGCAGACAACAATTTTCGCATATTGGTAGTTGACGACGAGACGGATCTCTGCGAGATTCTGAAGTTCAATCTTGAGACTGAAGGGTATCATGTGGAAACCGCAAATTCGGCAGAAGAGGCGCTGGAAATGGATATTCAGAGCTTCAATCTGCTGTTGCTTGACGTGATGATGGGAGGCATGTCGGGCTTCGCTATGGCCAAAAAGCTCAAAGGAAGCCCCGAAACTCAGCACATTCCTATCATCTTCCTCACGGCAAAAGACACTGAAAACGACACCGTTACGGGCTTCAATCTCGGTGCGGATGACTATATCAGCAAGCCTTTCTCCATCCGCGAGGTGCTCGTAAGGATAAGGGCGGTGTTGCGCAGAACTACTGAACCTGCTGACGAAGAGGCTCATCAGCTCATCAGATATCAAGGTTTGGAAATGAATCTTGATAAAAAGACGGTGAGCATCGATGGCGAGGAGATACCTTTTACGAAGACGGAATTCGAGATATTGCACCTTCTTCTCGACGAAAGAGGCCGCGTTTTCTCACGTCAGGAACTGATAGACCGTATCTGGCCAAGAGATGTCTTGGTGCTCAATCGCACTGTGGATGTGAACATTACACGAGTTCGGAAGAAGATAGGGAGGTTTGCCAAGTGCATCGTCACCCGTCTTGGTTTCGGTTATTATTTTGATGCATAAATGAAAAGAATATCTGTCGGGCAGCGACTTTATATTGGCGTTATAGCCGTTTTTCTGCTTTTTGCGATTGCCTTCATCATCTTTCAACAGGCAAGGGAGAAGCATTACAAGGTTGAAATGCTCAATCTGAAGTTGCAGGACTATAATGCCCGCATGGATGAAAGCCTTCATTTCATAGGAAAAAAGGACGAAAAAACATTACAGAAATTTGTTGACCGTCATTTTCTTCCAAATCTCCGCGTCACCTTGATAGATAAGAAAGGCCGTGTGTTTTTCGATAACCTCCGCAAGGATTACAGCAAATTCAGCAATCATTCCAATCGCCCGGAAGTCAGACAGGCACTCGCTCAAGGGTCAGGGTCGGTTGTTGACAGGAACAGTACTACCATCAGAGGCGACTTTTTCTATTCCGCCACCTATTTCCCATCCGATGGCTACATCATCCGAAGTGCCCTTCCTTACAACAGTTACTTGTCGAAATCACTCCAAGCTGACCGCCACTACCTATGGTTTGCCATTATCGCCATCATAATTCTTGTCCTTTTACTTTACAGATTTACAAATCGGTTAGGCAAGAACATCACCAAATTGCGCATCTTTGCCAATAGAGCCGACCATAATGAATCGCTGGAAGTGGAAGACCTGATAGACTTTCCGAATGATGAATTGGGTGAAATAGCGGAGAAAATCATCAAAATCTACAAGCGACTACAGACTACCCGCGAGGAACAAAACGTGCTGAAACGGCAGCTAACGCAAAATGTAGCGCACGAATTAAAAACTCCTGTGGCAAGCATTCAAGGCTATCTGGAAACCATACAGGAAAATCCCAATATCGACGAGGCTACCAAAGAGCAGTTTCTCGACCGTTGCTATGCGCAAAGCAAGCGCCTCACTGCCCTATTGCAGGACATCTCCACGCTCAACAGAATGGATGATGCACCCGACATTAAGGACTTTACAGAAGTGGATATATCCACGATGGTGAAGAATATCATCAAGGACACATCCCTCGAAATGGCATCGAAAAAGATGAATTTCATCAATCATTTGCCGGATGGCATTATCCTGAAAGGCAATCAAAGCCTGCTCTACAGCGTCTTCCGTAACCTTACCGACAACGCTATCGCTTATGCTGGAATCGGTACGACCATCACTTTGGAAGCCAAGGAAGAAGAAAGAATGTGGCAATTCGCCTTCATGGATAATGGCGTAGGTGTTCCCAAAGAGCACTTATCACGACTTTTCGAGCGCTTTTATCGGGTCGATAAGGGGCGTAGTCGTAAGATGGGAGGCACGGGATTAGGCCTTGCTATCGTGAAAAATGCCGTTATTCTTCATGGAGGAACTATCTCTGTGAAGAACAATCCGAATGGAGGTTTGCGCTTTGATTTTGCCCTTAAGAAATAAGAAAATGAAGATTAGCCCTGCTGAAAAACATCAATCTGCCGACATCGCGCGTCTTATTATGGAGGCGATGGACCTCGATTGCTGCCAATATTTTGCCGGTCCTCAGCATAATCTGCATGATTTCGAGCTACTGATGACCACTTTGGTGGAGGCGGAAAACAGCCAATACAGTTACAGAAACACACTTGTGGCCCTCAATGAGGCCCAGCAAGTCTTAGGAGCATGCGTCACTTATGACGGAAAAGACCTTCGTCAACTGCGCAAAGCCTTTCTCGAAGGAGCTTTAAAGGCTTTTGGCAGAGATTTCTCTGCTATGGAAGACGAGACCCAAGAAGGAGAACTTTATATTGACAGCCTATGTGTCTTGAAGGAATTCCGCCATCAAGGCATCGCCTCCGCACTGTTGAAAGCCTCGATAGAGAAGGCTAAAAGCCTGCATATTCCTGCTATCGGACTGCTCGTAGACAAAGGAAATCCAAAGGCGGAGGCCCTTTATCAATCGTTAGGATTTACTTACAAGAATGATGCCTCATGGGGAGGTCATCCCATGAAACACCTGCAAATCATCTTTCGAGAATAAGACTGACATTGTGACAGGTCGTCAAAAGCAGAAGAAAGGACTGCCCATCGCTTGATGAACAGTCCCTTCTTGCATTTCCATATCTATAATAAAGAGGATTATAGCGGAGTTGCAAAGATGAAATTACGCATCACCCAATAGCAGAAAATACCAGCGATATACCCGATGAAGGCTATCCAACTGACATGTTTCATATACCATCCGAAGGTGATTTTCTCCAATCCCATCACGACAACACCTGCTGCAGAGCCGATAATCAACATCGAACCGCCTACTCCGGCGCAGTAAGCAAGCAACTGCCAGAAGATTCCATCAGCTGCCATATCTCCTGTTGGAGACAATGGATACATACCCATGCAACCAGCAACCAACGGTACGTTGTCAATAATACTTGACAGTACACCGATGATTCCCGTAACGGCATAATGGTTGCCATTGAAAGTTTCATTCAAGAAACCGCCCATAGAAGACAGCACTCCGACTTGTTCAAGGCAGGCAACAGCCATCAAAATACCTAAGAAGAATAAGATTGTGGACATGTCGATGCGGTGAAGCAGATTGACCACTCTACGCTGTGTACCCTCTCTATCTGAATCATGTTCGAGATTTCTATAGAATATTTCCGTCGTCGTCCATAAGATTCCCAGTACTAAAAGGATTCCCACAAAAGGAGGAAGATTGGTAATTGCCTTGAAAACAGGTACAAGAATCAAGCCTCCGACACCGATTGCAAATATCCATTTGCGTTGAGTACTGGAGAAATCAAGCACCTCATAATCTGACTTCATCGTCATTTCCTCCTCTGTAACGAGGTTTCCTTTGAGCGAATATTGCAATACCAAGACTGGAAGAACCATGGAAATAATAGAAGGAATGAGCATTTCTGAGATGACACCGGCAGCCGTAATGGCACCTTTATTCCACAACATGATGGTTGTCACATCACCGATTGGAGAGAAAGCACCACCTGAATTGGCTGCAATAATCACCAAAGAAGCATAGATGATGCGGTCCTTATGCTCATGAACAAGTTTGCGCAATATCATAATCATCACGATACTGGTGGTCAGATTATCAAGAATGGAACTTAGGAAGAACGTGATAAAGGCTATACGCCACAACAATCCACGCTTGCTTTTGGTCTTCATGATGTTGCGAACCCAGTTGAAACCGCCATTCTGGTCTACAATTTCAACGATTGTCATAGCACCCATCAGGAAGAACAAAGTGGTAGAGGTGCTCCCTAAATGCCCTTCGATAGCACTGGTTACTTGGTTAATCAACTCCTGACCACTAAAACCAGGAATGTAACTTCCCGGATTGACCATGAATAAAGTCCAGCAAGCCACGAACATCAACAATGCTACAGCCGCCTTATTCACTTTCGTAACGCTCTCAAGGGCAATGAAAAGATAACCCACGATGAACACTACGATAATTGCAATAGTTAAACTACTCATTTCTATATGATATTTTTATTAATAATCATTTACTGATGCAAAGTTAACAAAAATCTTAAAAAATATGAGATTCTCCATATAAAATATGAATAATTTTTGTATCTTTGCAATATGAACGCACAAGAAACAAGTAACATCAAATGGACTGAAAACCTCATCATTGTTGATGCCGACTATGTCGACAAGGTGACCTTTGACCTCATCGTAAACTTTGAGAGGATGATAGGACGTCGCATTCCACCTGCTGATATGAGTCAATGGGCGGTATGTGTAGCCCTTGACGGCGGGTTACGAGAAGGCGCTCACGAGACCCAACTGGTACTTATTCATGACAAGAAGAACCTAAAGATGGAGAACTTCAAGCCTTCCGAGTATGAGAAAGAACTGAATGCGCAGGCCTTTAAGGATAAGAATTTGGGAGAATTTATCATCAATTCCTACCCTGTGGAGGATGTTGTGGGCAAAGAAACTTTCATTCTCGACATCCTGAAAACCGTGCTTGAGCAGAAGGAAGTAAAGCGTATCATGCTCATTCCTGACACTGAAAGCGGGGAAACTTACAATTCTCTGCGTACTGTTCTCCGAAATGCTGACGATGAAGAGAAGCACATCACCGTGTTTGCCATGCAACCTATGGAGGGCGGAAACTTCCGTCAAGAGATACTGGGCTATTCCCTGATGAATGCCTTGGGCATTAAATCTGATGAAATCAAATAACCTAAAGAATATGAGTAGAATATTGATGATTGGCGCCGGAGGCGTTGCAACAGTGGCTGCATATAAAATCGTACAGAATGCAGACGTGTTTACAGAGTTCATGATTGCCTCGCATCATAAAGCAAAATGCGATAAACTGGTGAAGGCTATCCATGAAAAAGGCTATAAAATGGACATCAAGACCGCACAAGTGGATGCTGATGACGTGGAAGAACTGAAGGCTCTATTCAGTGATTATAAGCCGGAACTGGTTGTCAACCTTGCTCTTCCCTATCAGGATCTTACCATTATGGATGCCTGTCTGGCATGTGGCTGCAACTATCTTGACACTGCCAACTATGAGCCTAAGGATGAAGCGCACTTTGAATATTCATGGCAATGGGCCTATAAGGATAAATTTGAGAAGGCTGGACTTACCGCTATCCTCGGCTGTGGATTTGATCCGGGAGTGTCGGGCATATTTACGGCTTATGCTGCAAAGCATCATTTCGATGAAATCCAATATTTGGACATCGTCGATTGCAATGCAGGCAATCACCATAAAGCCTTCGCCACGAACTTCAATCCGGAGATAAATATCCGCGAAATCACCCAGAAAGGTCTCTATTATGAGGATGGAAAATGGATTGAAACGAAACCTCTTGAAATTCACAAGGCCCTCTCTTATCCGAATATAGGCCCTCGCGAGAGTTATCTGATGCATCATGAGGAGTTGGAAAGTTTGGTAAAGAACTATCCGACCATCAAGCGCGGACGCTTCTGGATGACCTTCGGACAACAATATCTGACATATCTTGACGTCATACAAAACATCGGTATGTCCCGTATTGATGAGGTTACGTATGAGGCTCCATTAGCAGATAATCCTGAAAAGACCGTCAAAGTGAAGGTTGTGCCTTTGCAATTCCTGAAGGCAGTATTGCCAAATCCACAGGATTTAGGCGAGAATTACGAGGGCGAGACCAGCATCGGATGCCGCATCAGAGGACTGAAAGGCGGCAAGGAACACACCTATTATATATATAACAACTGCAAACACCAGGATGCTTACAAAGAAACAGGCATGCAGGGAGTAAGTTATACGACGGGAGTTCCTGCCATGATAGGTGCCATGATGTTCTGCAAAGGCCTTTGGAAAAAGCCGGGAGTATGGAATGTAGAGGACTTTGACCCCGACCCATTTATGGAACAACTCAATAAACAAGGACTTCCTTGGCATGAGGAATTCGACAAAGATATTGAATTATAACAAAAAAATAAAAATAAAAAACAGATGGCTAAGAAAACAGAAGAAGCCAATGAGGCTCAGAATCCTCAAGAAGGCAAATTAAAAGCACTACAGGCTGCCATGTCGAAGATAGAGAAAGACTTTGGAAAAGGCTCTATCATGCGCATGGGAGATGAGAATATTGAAGATGTGGAAGTTATCCCTACAGGCAGTATCGGACTGGATATAGCGCTTGGCGTGGGAGGTTATCCAAGAGGCCGAGTCATTGAAATCTATGGCCCTGAATCATCAGGAAAGACCACGTTGGCCATTCATGCCATTGCTGAAGCTCAAAAACGGGGTGGCATTGCAGCATTTATCGATGCTGAGCATGCCTTCGACCGTTTCTATGCTGCTAAGCTCGGCGTGGATGTGGACAATCTTTGGGTTAGCCAACCTGACAATGGTGAGCAGGCTTTGGAGATTGCCGACCAGCTGATAAGGTCATCTGCCATCGACATCTTGGTCATTGACTCTGTGGCTGCCCTTACGCCAAAAGCTGAAATCGAAGGGGATATGGGCGACAATAAAGTGGGGCTTCAGGCCCGACTGATGAGCCAAGCCCTGCGCAAACTCACTGCCACCATCTCGAAGACCAATACCACTTGCATCTTTATTAATCAGTTGCGCGAGAAAATCGGAGTCATGTTTGGCAACCCAGAGACG
Source organism: Prevotella sp. (assembly GCA_022641735.1). GTDB lineage: Bacteria > Bacteroidota > Bacteroidia > Bacteroidales > Bacteroidaceae > Prevotella. The sequence continues at coordinate 462,761 of JALCDQ010000001.1, forward strand.
ACAACGGGTGGAAATGCTCTTAAATTCTATGCTTCCGTAAGACTGGATATCCGCCGCATAACCTCTATTAAAGACGGTGATGAAGTTACTGGAAATCAGGTCCGTGTGAAGGTTGTGAAGAACAAGGTAGCACCTCCTTTCCGCAAGGCTGAGTTTGAAATCACCTTCGGAGAAGGAATTTCCAAGATTGGCGAAATCGTGGATTTGGGCGTACAATACAACATTATCCAAAAGAGTGGAAGTTGGTTCTCTTACAATGATGCCAAATTGGCACAAGGAAGAGAGGGCACTAAGGCTCTCTTGAAAGATAATCCTGAGCTTTGCGAAGAGTTGGAAACCAAGATAAAACAAGCTTTACAAGATAAGAAATAACGGCAATTTGCTTTCTAAAAAGCGATTCCCGAAAATTCTAAAAGCCGCTAGCAATCTGTTTGTCAGCGGCTTTCTTTATAGCTTTAAGGTCCAAAATCGGAAGGAAAAATTACCCTTAATAACTATGGTCAATATTCGTCCAATCGCCATTAAATATTAAGGTGAAGGTAATACCGCCATCGTCACCTCCCGGATTGACGCCTCCGCCTTGCGAAAAGAACCTCCCTTTATACTGCGAAATCACGTTACGCTTGATGGGAACATCTTCAAAGACCTTCTCGCAAACAGCGTTTCCGGCAGCATCTTGAGCAGTGACCGTCACCTTCAACTTGTCTTCCTCCTCATGAGGAAACGTGAAAACCTCAAACTGATTGCCCTTGCCATGCATCTTGGAAGTGACCTCCCGATACTCTGTTTGTCGGGAATTGACGCATCCATAACCACTTTCAGGGTCGAAAGTAGAGGAACCTCCGGTATAATAAAACTTCATTTTGCTGACATTGGAAGGGATGCTGTCGTCGATAACAAGGCGGAATTTAGACACCGCGCGCTTTAATTCGAGGTTGTAGGAAGCCCCCTTTGTGACCGTGAAATCCTGACAACAATAGAACGTGTCAGTAACTTTATTATCCTTGAATTTCACCTTATCCTCCGCCTCAAACGTGGAAACGCCAAGTCCGCAATGGGCAATCACAATGAGCCGATAGTCTCCTTCGGGCAATGAGATGCTCAAAGTGCCGAATCCACTGTCGTCGGCTTGCTGGTTCTTCACGTCATAAACGTCGCCATCGGCTTTGTAAATGGCAAAACTGATGCGCGTACAGATGTCTTTAATGTCAGAGGTCACGCGCGAAGGCATGGATTTTTCATCGAAAGGAATCTGCTCAAACTTGGTCACGCAGAATTTTACTTTCACCCCGTTTTCCACTTCTTTCCCGTCTTCCCCACTCTTTCCGAGGTCTGCCTTTTCACAAGAAGCTGTCAGGAAACTGAGCAGCAAGGGCAGTACGAAATAAATCAATCTTTTCATCTTGAGTCTTAATATTTTCACAAATATAGTGAATTAAATCGGGAAAAACAAGGTTTAGACTATAAAAATATTATTTTTATAGAGAAATATCCCAAAAAACGGATTTGAGATAGCTGATAAACGGCTTGAACTGACACGCAAGGGCCTTTCTGACAAATCGACCTCTGTAAACAGGCTTGCCATCGAACTTTTCTGTACTAAACGACCGTCGGATTTCTTTTAATAACCTTTTACTTAGTAAAAGGTAGTCTTTTACGAGCCTTCTAACGATTAAAAGAAGGCTAAAAGACTATCTTCTATAAAGCCTCTGATTATCGACTCAAAGACTACAAAATCTGCCATATACGGAAGAAAACCGTTTTTCGCACTGCCAGTTATGACATCTTGTCAGATATTTTGTCACGTCCTATCAGATTGGCACAACTTTTGTTAGTCAATGAATGATTTTAAACGTAGAATAAACAAATAAAAAATATACAATTATGGGAAAAATTATTGGAATCGACTTAGGAACTACAAACTCTTGTGTAGCAGTATTTGAAGGCAACGAGCCTGTAGTTATCGCTAACAGCGAAGGCAAGCGTACTACTCCATCAGTAGTGGGCTTCGTGAAAGACGGTGAGCGTAAGGTTGGTGACCCTGCAAAACGACAGGCCATCACAAATCCAAAGAACACCGTTTACTCTATCAAACGTTTCATGGGAGAGACTTATGAGCAGTCAAGAAAAGAGGCTGAGCGTGTGCCTTTCCAAGTTGATAATGAGAACGGATATCCACGTGTAGACATCGATGGAAAGAAATATACCCCACAGGAAATCAGCGCCATGGTTCTTCAAAAGATGAAAAAGACCGCTGAAGACTATGTAGGACAAGAGATAAAGGACGCTGTCATCACAGTGCCAGCTTACTTCTCTGATTCTCAGCGTCAGGCTACCAAAGAGGCCGGAACGATAGCCGGACTGAACGTCCGCCGTATCGTAAATGAGCCTACAGCAGCCGCTCTCGCTTATGGAGTGGATAAAGCTAACAAAGACATGAAGATTGCAGTCTTCGACTTAGGTGGTGGTACCTTCGATATCTCTATCTTGGAATTCGGCGGTGGCGTTTTCGAGGTGCTCTCAACCAATGGTGATACCCACCTTGGCGGTGATGACTTCGACCAGAAAATCATCGATTGGCTGGCTCAAAGCTTCAAGGCTGACGAGGGTATCGACCTGACAAAAGACCCGATGGCTATGCAACGCCTGAAGGAAGCTGCAGAAAAGGCTAAGATTGAACTGTCAAGTTCTACTTCTACAGAAATCAACTTGCCTTACATCAGTGCAGAAGGCGGTGTACCAAAGCATTTGGTGAAGACCCTCACACGCTCTCAGTTTGAGCAGTTGTGCCATGACTTGATACAGGCTTGCCTTGTTCCTTGTCAGAACGCAATCCGTGATGCAAAACTTCAGACATCAGATATTGACGAGGTAATCCTTGTAGGTGGCTCCTCTCGTATCCCTGCCATTCAGACTTTGGTAAAGAACTATTTCGGCAAAGAGCCTTCTAAAGGCGTGAACCCTGATGAGGTTGTAGCAGTCGGAGCAGCCATCCAAGGTGCCATTCTGAATAAGGAAAGCGGTGTAGGCGACATCGTATTGCTCGACGTAACACCTCTGACACTGGGTATTGAGACCATGGGCGGTGTGATGACCAAACTGATTGATGCCAATACGACCATACCTTGCAAGAAGAGCGAGACATTCTCTACGGCTGTAGACAACCAGACCGCAGTTACCATCCATGTACTGCAAGGCGAGCGTCCAATGGCTGCTCAGAACAAGAGCATCGGCCAGTTCAACCTTGAGGGAATTGCTCCTGCACGTCGTGGAGTTCCTCAGATTGAGGTAACCTTCGATATCGACGCCAACGGTATTCTGAATGTAAGCGCCAAAGATAAGGCTACTGGCAAGGAGCAGGCTATCCGCATCGAGGCTTCAAGTGGCTTGAGTAAGGAGGAAATCGACCGTATGAAGGCTGAAGCAGACCAAAACGCAGAGGCTGATAAGAAAGAGCGTGAGAAGGTAGATAAGATGAATCAAGCTGACTCAATGATCTTCACGACCGAAAACTTCCTGAAAGACAACGGTGACAAGATACCAGCAGACAAGAAACCAGCCATTGAGCAGGCTCTGCAACAACTTAAAGATGCTCATAAAGCAGGTGATGTGAATGCCATCGACACCGCTACAGCCGCTCTCAACACAGCAGTTCAGGCAGCAAGTGCACAGATGTATCAAGGCGCACAGGGTGCTCAGCCAGGTTCAGATGCTGGTGCAGGCGCACAAGGAGGTGCACAGGGTGCTCAGCAATCACAAGACAATGGTCAGAAATCAGATGACAACATCCAAGATGCTGACTTTGAGGAGGTGAAATAATTATCAATAAACACGATAAGTAAATCATTATAAAATCCGTGTAATCCAACAAATTACACGGATTTTTTAATATAATCTATGAGGTATATATCCTATTTGTTCGATTTCATCGAAATAGGGTTGCCACTCTTCAACCATTTTCGATATCCCGATTTGTAAGCCATAGAAACAAGTACCAAATGCACGGTATTGCTGAATCTTTATCAATTGCGATGCATCCGGCATTGGAATACGAAAATCAGTTACCCATAAAATGTCAGCATTCATGTATCTGTCATTGTTTTCCAATAATTCAAAAGTCTTTTCCAACATCCTCTTTGCATTTGTTTCACCACTTGTGCTTTTACTAAAAAAATCCATTACAGCATTAGGATCACTACTCACATCTATAGGGTTAATAGAAACAGAAAATCCAATGAGAAAACATGGACGCTTCTGAAGATTAGCAATAGCAAGAATACGCAACAATACTGAATAACTGATTTTTTCAGGTCTGCCAATCATACTTGCGGATGTGTCTATGCATACTATCATTGGCCCTCGACGAATCATTTTTGTCGCATTCATCTGTCTTACGGGTTTCATAATTTCTGATTTATACCGAAACACTTGCAATCTATGACTTACATAGCGCTTTAGAAATATATCTTCAAGTTCTTCATCGGAAGCATAAACCATCTCTGTTGCCATCATGGCATTGAGATCATTGCCTATTGTCACACCAAGAATATCAGAACGGGACGAATGCTCAATCTTTTGGGTGGTTCCCTGTGCTAAAGACATCCATTGAGTTCCCTCTTCATCAGCTATACGACCCATTTTATTCGTTATTTTTATTATTTGGGGATATTGCGATTGTAGATGTACTATTTTCAGAAAACGCTGGAATTCAGAGGTACTCCAAGAGCCATTCATCATACCCCATGCTTGTTTGAACTCTCTTTTGTCAATCTGTTCCTTCTCAATATATTTAGGAATGTCTTCCAAATAACTATTCAGTTTCTTTTCTATGTCATCTTTCTTCTGCTCTATGCTATCACTCACTTCCTTTTTCATCTTTTCAATCAGAGCCTGATTCCAATCTATTATCATTTTCTCCCACATGGTCTTATCGGTATTCAGTCTTTCTGATTGGTTGAAGACACTCTTATAGAAGTTCTTATCGAATCCATAATCACCACATTTAGCACCTATCATATTTAATAAGCCTTGCCAACCATCCTGTTTTTTTCGAGAAGTCCATCGTATAACTTCACCCATCTGTCGTATGTCACTTTGCATCAACTGGCTTTTGAACTTCATCTTATCAATTATATCATGAACAAAACGCATGACCACATTAGTAAAGATAGCACCACCAACTTCATCCCCTAATACCTGAACCTTTACCAACGGATGGTTCATAAGAGTTACCAAATAAATGTTCAGGGCATCACTTTCATCCTGTAACTCCGCTATTCCAGTATCTACATATCTGCGCAAAATTCTCATGTAGAAAGAATATTCTTGAAAGACATTATCACCCATATATCAACTTTTCGATATCCACATACATTAAATCAATATTTTTTCTCACATCTTTGAAATAATGCTCTATTCCACGACTATCATCCTCTGAAATAAACATATTAGCCAAAAGGATCTGACTGTAATTGTCAATCTCTTTTGCTATCTTATTGACTTCAAAATTATAATCTATCTGGCTTATCGACATTGCATCTCCAATACCAATATGTTGCTCTTCACCAGGCTGGAGCATGTCTATTTCATAGCGTACTCCATTGATATACAGATGCGTAGTATCACGATAAAGATTGACATTCTCCAAACTATGTTTAACATCTGCATCATTGCCAACCTCTGTCATCACACGAATTACAGTGCGGTCAGGATCAAATGTAGGATGATACATGATACCTTGAGTCGACGATACTGCTTTTTCGGATGGATATATTTTCAGTCTCCTAAGGTCAGTCATAAAGATAAAGGTATTGCCCGTTCCATGACCGACAATGTAATAATAAAAATGGTCATAAATCTTCAGTTGGCTGTCAATACCTGTTTTTTCAATTTCTTTCAATGCCTTATTAACATTGGTTGCGCGAAGGTCAGCATTCAACATTGCCCTTATTCGCCTCAATTTTTCAGTCAAAGGAGCACTAATAGCTTTCATTACAATCTGCTTCACATCTTCATATTCCTCAGGATTATTCCAAAGACAATGATGGACTACAAACAAATCGGTAATATCGGCCTCTTTCCTTCCATGCATGAAAGCTGATGTCTTGATGAGACCTGCTATCTTTTTCCAGCGGCGATCACTTACATAGATTTCGCGATGTACACTACTATTCTTTACTATAACACTTTTCAACTGCTTACGAATTACAGATATGGCTTTAAGGACATCAGTCGGAATCTCGACTTTCTTCACATCTTTCTGCCATTGGTCAAATTCCACATTTTTGATAGCATATTTACTGTCAATCATATCAGAACTTTCGTCATCAAGCAACATCCTGTAAAAATGTTTCTCATCAGTAATCGGCTTACAGACAAAACGAATGATGAATCTGTCCCAAAGTGCTTCAAGGCCTTCTCCTTGCGCAGGTAATTCATTACTTGCCCCAATAAGGACCTTCAAGGGTATATGGATTTCATTATTTCCATTCCGAAAAAGCTTCTCATTAATAACTGTCAACAATGTATTTTGTATTGAGGGACCTGCTTTCCATATTTCATCAAGGAATACCACATCAGATGTCGGCAAATACCCGTTAATATTTCTTTCATAATTATCTGACTCCTTCAAACTTTTAATACTTACTGGGCCGAACACCTCATCTGTTGTTGAAAACCTTGACATCAGATAATCAAATGATTTTGCGCCTTTAAACGCATACTTTATCCTTCTCGCTATCATTGATTTTGCAACTCCTGGAGGACCTAATAACAAAATACTCTCGCCAGATAATGCAGCCAGCAAGGCTAGTTTCAGTTCTTCGTCTTTCTCATAGACACCCTGACTGATATCATTCAATAACGATATTAATCTCTCTTTTATATTATCTTTCTTGCTCTCCATTTATTTATATCGATATATTAAACTTCTCACCAAAATTATAAAGTACATCTATAAATTCATCGGGCAATCTTTTGAGCGTCTTTGCTCTTATCAATTCAGGCACACCACCATAATAAGCCTCAGCTATGCTGCCAGCCATGGCTGCCATTGTGTCAGCATCGCCTCCGAGAGATATACATAGACGGATGGCACTTTCATAATCCTTACTTTCAAGAAAACAGATAATACTTTCCGGCGTTGACTCTTGGCAAGTTTCAACATGACTATAAGTCAAACGAATTTCATCACACGTTCTATCCAAGTCATAGTCAAAAGTATCCTCGACATATTGTTTTATATCTTCTTTTTTCATTCCTTTTCGCGCCATGAAAATACACGCTGCAATGGCCTGAGCACCTTTGATTCCTTCGGGGTGATTATGGGTTACTTCTGCACTTTCTTTTGCAACCTCAAACGTTTCTTCCAATGAATCATATATCCAACCAACAGGACTTACACGCATTGCAGAACCATTACCAAAACTATTATAAGGCTTAGGGTCTTTCTCATACAACCATCTGAAGAACTTTCCTCCATATCCTGCATAAGGATATCTGCGTCCATAATCCTGCATTATTTCTGCAAGAGAACCTCTTTTAATTAGCCAATCTGCTATAGCAACAGTCAAAACCGTATCATCTGTAAAAGTTGAATCATTAAGATGGTCGTCTTTCTCAACGAACAATTCAATATCTGTTCGTTTTATTGGATTGAATTCATAAACAGAACCCATCACATCACCAGCAATAGCACCTAATAAAATTTTGTTTTTCATTTCTCTTTTGTTTTTATTATAACCATTAACTATATTACATATACTCTAATAATTCATATCTATACCTAGTACAAGATATGTCATAATATTTCCTTATTAATTATCTATAGAAAGTTGATAACATTATAAATACATATAGTTTCCATTATCATTCTTATTATTGTTTATAACATTAGGCTAAAACATCATTTAATATACATGCATTTTTTCAGATTTTCAGCAATAGATCGTTCAATATCTGCAAAGATACAATTAATTATTAAAATAAAAAAATAGAAGCCCTTATTTTCTTTCTGAAAAAAAATAAAGAACATGTCATTATTAATAAGCCTCTTATCTGAACAGTTTCTCCACTTCAATCTTAATTGATGTTAGCAAAACGCTGTTGCTTAAAAAATACACGATAAATTATTGAAATAGAATAAGATGAGCACATTTAAGCCTGTAAACAATAATTCACGCTTTTCATTCTTTTAGAAAATTGCGCAGAAATTGAGCAAAATAACTTTTTTTTCTTTCAAACGGCATGAATTCTTTTGAAATTTAGAAAAAAATCCATATATTTGCAACTGGATAAGTTATGATAGTTGTTTAGAGAATAATCTACATACGTAAAATACTTAAAACTAAAAAATAATGGACGAAATCCTCAAGACCCCATGTCTTCAAGACTTATTCGGGGCAAAGAAAAATTACAAAGCACCTCATATCAAGACCCTTGGCCTTGATTGTGATGATGATGTATGTGGCGTTGAAACGAGTTTAGGTTCTGGCACTGTTGACATCGGCGGTGGTGGCGGTCTATCTAAAGACAATGTGCCTGAAACTGGTAATAATGATATTTGGGAGGAATAAGCTATGAAGAAATTATTTATGTTCGCCACGCTGTTGGCAATCTTAGGCTCTTTTGCCTCTTGTTCTTCTGATGATACCATAGAAGGCACAACTACATCAAATAATAAGGGTAACAAAACTCTGACTATTCAGATGAGCCTTGCTCCTACTACTCGTGTAGACTATACTGATGATGGCACCAATCTGAAAGCAGCGTTTGCTCAAGACAAATCAGACTACATTACTATTTTCTTCCGGGATAAGAGCAAAAAAAATCTGGGTAGATATAAACTCGATTGTACGAATGTTAGTGCTGATGGCACTTACGCAACCTTTGCAACAGTGGATAGTGTTAAGATTTCAGCAATTCCTGATAGCACAACAGATGTCCACATGATATTAGCTAGCAAAAGGAGCAAGCCTGACTTTTTCGATAGTTACAAAAATGATCTCAGCACTCAAGATGGAACGATTGCAGACGCTACGGCGCACATGCAGTGGGCAACCAATCTTGATTTGACTAATAAAGATAATTATGAAGTTACTAATGGTGTTATCAAGCTGAAGAATGTTTCCTTTGACCCTACTATTTGTACATCAATTTTAAAACTGAACATTACTTATCCTAAAGGCACTAATATTGTTGCAGGAGAAACCCCTATCAAATGCTTTAGTGACGGTGCTTACAGCCAATATACTTGCGGATGGGGAAATCCTAATAGCCCTACAAAGACCGATGGAACTACCACACCTTTCACTACCACAAAGCCTGCAAAAGTTACGACAAATACTGATGGCACTTTGACTGCGACTTCCTATATTTGCATTTGGCCTTTAGCAACGTCTTTCCAAGTAGTTGACTTCTCCACTATCATTGGTGATGTCACTTATCCTGCCGAATATGGTTCCAAGAGAACTACAGGCGACACAGGGGCTTCAGACATTACTGGCTGCAAGATGTATACCGTTGACGCCACATGCAGCACACCTACGAAGATTGTTTCAAAGTGGTATAACGATGATGCTCAGACTATTACGACAACTGGTACCAATGGGACAACAGCAGATTCATGGCTGACTATGAGTGGCTCTACTATCAATATTCCTGCAAATACTACAGGTGCTCCACGTGCAGGTTCTATAGTTGTTGACGAGAATGGAGTATCTACTACTTATAAGGTTGTCCAAATTGGATTGGATGACTTCACAGGCTCATGGGATTTATATTCACGTTGCTTCAATCCGAATGCAACTCTTACAGCAGATATTAAAGGAACTGCTATAGCAAAAGGAACAATATCAGCAGATATTCGTCCTGTCACTTTTGCTAAATTAGCAACAACAGAAACTTTAACTGACGATAATGCAGCATCCCATACAAACAATTTAAGTATTACTGGTCTCTATTTGAATACTGTGATGAAAGGATGTGTAGAAATTGACTATAATGCTCAAACCGTTAAATTTGGAGTGTTCTTTGACAGAAGAAGTGTTCAGGCAATTACGGGAAGTACCTATATGGCTTATGAGCCAGAATTGGCAGCTGGAAGCTCGAAAACAGTATGGGCTAATTATTGCTTTGCCCCTGCTTCATTTGGAAAGAACAACTATTGCTGGCTTTGGTTCCCTGTAATCAGTTCTGATTATAAGACTTTCAAATATGTATTTTATACCACACCACAGAAGGTATCAGCAGTCTCAACAACAGGAGGTACTGCTTCAACATATTCTATTTGTGGTATTTCTTGTGTAAAAGCAACAGCCAATGATCCTGCAAAACTAAATGTTGGCTCTGTCTATGATGTAATTTATCAGGGAAATTACAATGGCTCAAGTACCGAAGGCATGTACTTCACAAAGACTGCCAATGCAGCCAAGTCGTATACAGGATCTGGCACAATTACGGCCACTGGCTATACTTCTAAATAAAGGGGTATATATCATATAAATAAGGTTTAGGGGAGAACGCTGGGAAGCTTTCTCCCTTTTTCATTATCGGCCTTTGCTTTGTAAAAGATAACCTTTTACAGGGTAAAAGACTATTAGAAGGAACGTAAAAGACGGCTTTTTACCTTGTAAAAGGCCATCTTTTACTTTGCAAGATGCAACCTCCTCATTCCCATAGACTTACGCATTGCATAATTTTTGCGCAAAAACTGTTACGAAAACGCTAAAAAAAAAGGATTATCGTTTTGGCTTTTAAAGAAAAAATAGTACATTTGCAAGTTAGTAGATATCATAAAGATATCTATCTCAAACCAAAAAATAAAATCATGACAAAACAGATATTTCATAGTATTACATTTCTGCTTGCCTTGTTATTCTTGGCAGCATGCTCGGAAAGTGATGATTTGCAGAGCGTCAACAATGAACGTACAAGCGACTTGAGCAAGTATAAAATCATCGTGAATGCCACTCTTGGGAAGGCCTCCCGCATGGTGCCGGAAACCGGAGCATGGCAAGATGGCGACAAGATATACATTGCCCTCGACAACGATGAGAGCAATGCATGGACACTTACCTACTCAGCTGCTGACAAGCAGTTTGCCATCACCGCCATAGGAAGTTCATCCGGCTTTGCCGCAAGCGGCAGTGTGGCTGGCCTCTATACGTCAAATGGAAATCTGACAGCAAGCAATGGCAAAGTAACAGGTACCACAACAGGAGATGTAGTCTACACAAAATCAGGGACTTACACCAAGTCTGACAACACCATCACTATCACTCTGCGCCTCGATCAACGCAAGGCCTCCCTCCTGAAAATCACGGGATGCGAGGGCGAATGTTACATCGAGAACATGAAAACCAACTACAACACGCTGACTTCACTGAAAGATATGACATGGGATGAAACCTCAACCACCCCATCCTATATTTATGACGCAACCAATAAGACAGCCTATTGCTACGGAACGCTCCCTACTGACGGGATCGTAGTTTTGAGAAACAAAGGCGGATATAAATACACCAGAAACACGGCAGTCACTACTTTGGCGGCAGGTGAGATGACTACAATCCAAGGACCGGGCACTGCACCCACCGATTGGACAAAGGACAACACGGAATATTTTGCTGACGGTTCCGTCATCACTTACAACACTGCCACCACCTCGAAGGCTTTTACCCTCGTCGTAGTACCTGAAGGCTATCAACTGGGTGCCATGAAGCAAAGCGGAGGGCAATTCTACACCGATGCCAAGGCCGCTATGGACTATCTCTTCAGCGTTGAGCCTTTCAATAATCTCAAGAAATATTTCAACGTATATATCATCACCGCCATCTCTACAGATGCTGGCGCTGACATCTACAGTAATAATACGGGTACCACCATATCCACAAGCCGCAACACATACTTCAATGTGGGATGGGGTCCTGGCAACAACAGTTATGCCAAAATGGGCTCTCAAGATGAAAGTGCAGTCTATAGTTTCGTTTCCAAATATTGCCCTGACCTCAATGGAAAAGGCTCTTATAGCGGAAATATCAACAATACTGCTGTGCTGATGCTTGTCAACGACAGCCGTTATGGTGCTATCTGCAGTTTTGAAAGCACAGGAAAGAGTGTTTCTTATGTATCCCTCTATTCTTATGCAGGCCTCAGTTGGGGCAGTGGAGCATGCAAAGGCAACTGGAAAAACCTTGTTGCCCATGAGTTCGGCGGACATGGCATCGGGCGCTTAGGGGATGAATATCACACCACTACGGGCAGTTATCCAAACAGTCTCTCTTTGCTTTCTATGCAGACTTTGTATAGCGTTCCTTTTGCTCTTAACCTTACAACCAACGAGAGCAGCTATGGCTGGAGTTGGATGAAAGCCAAAGGTTATACGGGCGAAGGTCTCTATGAAGGTGGCGACGGATATACGCAAGGCATCTGGAGACCTGAGGAAACCAGTTGCATGGTTTATAATATGCCCTATTATAATGCCTATTCCCGCTATCTCATCATCAAGAGAATCTATGATGCATGCGGCACTTCCTATAGTCAGGACATATTCTATAATATGGACAGCAAGGCTTCCTCTTATACCAGTGGTGCTAAAGCCAGCCTTGAATCTCCTCACACAACGGATGTATATGAGGTGCCTGCACCTACATTCCATGACTATCGTTTAAGCAAATAACTATAATAATAAATAAGGTGAATAAGAAAATCATGATTACACAGCAGTCTCGGACCTACCTAAAGCCCAACTGCAAGATGCTCTCCATCGAAGATGATGAGCCATTATGTGAGACTTCTATTGGCGATGTTGGCTATGGAGGCGACCTCGATAAAGGAACTCCTGCCAAAGCAGAGAACACTACTGACGGAGAGGAGGGCGTTTGGAAATGAGAAAATTATTTATTGCCGCTGCCCTCTTAGCAGCCTTAGTCAGTTGCTCTTCTGAAGATATTACCAGCAATAGCAACACTGTCAAGGGTATCACCATTAAAGCTGGAATCCCTGAAGAGACTGCAACTCGTGTATCCTTTGCCTCTCAAGGGGAAGACTCTCAAGGCCTCAAAGTGGCGTGGGAGAATTCAGATATTTTGCAAGGAGTCATTTCCGGCACTACCAATGCAGGCAGTTTCAACGTTTCTTCCATAGGTTCAGATACTCATAATGCCTCTTTTACAGGCAATTTCACGTCTACTCCAAGCAATGGAGACATGGTAAATGCCTGCGTAAAGACAGAGAATGCCACTATTTCAGGAGCCGATGCTACTTTCAATCTTGCCACTCAATCTGGCAAAGTGGGAGACCTTGGCAAGTATGATATCGTCACTGGTAGCGGGCAATACAACAGTAACAGCCCTATCAACATGACCATGAAGCATCAACTGAGCTTCTTGAAGGCTTACATTACCTTGCCAGCAGCGGTTACGGCAACCACTGCAACGGTCGTTTTGAAGGGTACAGGACTGGTTAATTCCATAAAATGGAGTGGCAGCACCAATGCTTTCTCAGATGCTCAAGCTGGCAATCTGACCCTGACAGGAACAGTGAGTGGCGACCAAGTAATCGTTTATGCTGCCGTCTATCCTGGCACATTGACCAATCTGACAGCAGATGTAACCATCGATGCAACGACTTATAGCAACCTCGCTGTTGCTGAAAGCGCCACCTTGGAGGCCGGAAAACTATATACGGTAAGCCGGAATGTCTCCACAATAGAGGATGTCAACCTCTGGCTGAATGATGATGCATGGTCTAAAGTCATCGCCATAAAGAACTACAAGATTACCAATTTGACGAGAACACCTAATGAAGGCTCTGACTGGTTGAATGCTACTTCCGATGGAACTAACGTTACTTTATCAGCTACCGCTAACACTACAGGTGCCCCAAGACAAGCTACGCTCACCTTCACAAATGGTGTAAGCACGACAACAGTCAACATTACCCAAATTGAAAACAAAGACTTTGCAGGCATTTGGGATATGACTTCCTATTATGTTTATACTTCTACAGGAAGCGCAGAAATGTCTACTACCGACACAAGTTGGAGTGCTACGGGGACAAAACCTTCTGATGGTCTAACGGATATGTTGATAAAAGATGGTGTAGATTATAACAATCATCAGGAACTTAATATTCAGGAAGCCACTGGAAATACGACTACTCATGCCACAAACCTATCTGTTGCAGGTCTTTATGAAAACCTAAAGGCTGAAGCTTGGGGAAATATTGACTTAACAAATAAAGCTGCAACAATAGGAATCCTTATTGATACTCGTTCAACGACTAAGGCTCAACGTTTATATACTGGACCTTACGCCGGGCAATATGCCGCTCTCATGCCAGAATTGCGCACTAAAGGAGTCACCACAGATGGCACTGGTTGGATATGGAAATTCGCTACTATCGGTGGGGCTAACCTATTTTGGTATACGGGCAAAGTAGCTGTGAAAGGCCATACTACCGCCATTACATGGTATGCAGACAAGTCAAATGATCGTCAAAACCTCACGACTTCCACCGGTTATGATGTTTGGGGACTTGAAGTAGAACGATATATAAGCACGTCTATGAATGTCAATACGATGATTAGAAATGCTTCAGGAACTACCGCTGCTGGTGCTTATGCTGTTACTTATCAAGGTGATATGATCATGAAACGCACTGCCGAAGGCTATAAGGAAATAACCATTGGCGGCAATAATTAACCACAATCAAGAAAGTGAGAACTAAAAATGACAAGAATGAAAAAGATTATATATTCAATGGCAGCTATGGTCTTAATGGTCAGTTGCTCAAATGCGAATGAGGTTTTCAATAATAACGACCAGCCAAAGCAGACTGTCAATGTGACAGCCTGCAAGATTGCATCCACCAGAGTGAGTTATACTTCTGATGGCGCAACCCCTGAGAATGTCACGGCTGCATGGGAATCCACAGACGCAATTTCGCTATTTGCCCTCAATGGGACCGCTATCAACAGGGGAACACTCAAGTTCGCAAACTATCCAAGCGCAAGTGATAAGACCAATGCCAACTTTACCGGCCATCTGGAGAAAGATGTTTCAGGCACTACGGATGTATATGCCTATGCCCAATATCCTAATGTTTACAATACAAGCACGGGCATTTCCGACGATTTGCATTTCCAAACAGGTGCACTGACAGGGGATGGAAGCGCCACAACGCATGATATTCTCTATGCCAAAGGCAGTTATGATCCGAGTTCCACAGAAGCTGTGAAGATGACTTTCAACCGCAAAATGGCTATTTTGAAGTTTGTGCTTACGTTGCCTTCAGCAGTCAGCAGTTCCACTATATCCAAGTGTACCGTTGCCGGAAATGGACTATATAATAAGGTAGTATTGAACATTCAGGATGCCACATTGCAAACAGGAACTGAGGGTTCTATCACTGTTGACCCTACAGGAGTCAGTGTTTCAGGTGGTGTGGCTACGTTCTATGTGGCTGTCTATCCCGGTACTATTGCCTCAGCTTCAGTGCCAATGACCATTGGCGGAACCAGATATAACGCCAGCGCAGGCAATATCACGGCAGAAGCCGGAAAACTAAAGACCGTCGAAATAGCCAGTGATAAGTTTAAGGTTATCGAAAAGGATGTCATGGGAACACTGCTCGATTCCAACGGAAATCCAATGGCGGGCGTGGTTGTCAGCGATGGTTATACATGCGTGCAGACAGATGCTAACGGAAGTTATGCCTTCAACAGAAACGCAAAAGCTAAGTTTGTTTATTATACCATACCGGCTGATTGCGCTGTGCCTACTCACTCCGCATCTGACAATACGGCATATTTCTATCAGACACTCTCTGACGGACGTTATCTATACGACTTCACTTTGACCAAGTTGGCAGGTGGAAAAGAGACCAATTTCAAGATGATTGTCTTTGGTGACCCTCAGGTTACGAATGCCTATAATCCATATTATGAGGGTGCCAACGATAACTCTATCTCCAAGAGCGACGTGATGCGCTTCACCGATGAGACAATGGCAGACGTCAAGACAATGCTCAAAAGCGAGACTATCCCTGTCTATGGGCTCAGCATGGGTGATGATGTTCAGTATTATGGAGGCTACAATGCGGCTCTCGAAGGTCAGATTCGGGCTGTTCTTGGTTCATCTTCTATGAAGTTATTCTCTGTTATCGGCAACCACGACCAAGATGGGAACGCCACTTATAAGAGTAAATGGGAAGAGACATGGGGACCTACCGACTACTCTTTCGACCGTGGTGATGTACACTATGTATGTTTCAACAATGTGCAATATCCTACTGGAGGCTCTTATTATCAACCTGGCGAACTGACTGATACTCAGATAGAATGGCTGACAGAAGACCTGAGTTATGTGGATAAGAGTAAGAAAGTGGTGCTCAGTTATCATATTCCTCTCACCTTTGGGACAAGGGGAGACACTGCTGACGGTGCCACTTCGTTGGGCATTTCTACGGAATCAGGACATTATTCATCGTCACGTCTTGCTAAGATTATGACTTTACTGAGTGGTTTCACGGGTGGATATGAGCTCTTCTGCGGGCATACTCACTTTGCCATCAACCATGAAATCGACTTCAACAGCCAGCATATCCTTGAGCATTGCCATGCTGCTGCTTGCGGAGATATATGGCAGTCGAACATCAACATCTGCGGCACGCCTAATGGCTATTATGTCTATACTTTCAACGGAACGGCCACCAAGAACTGTTACTATAAGGGTACAAATTGGAGTGCATCAAAGCAGATGAGCCTCTTCAAGGCTGATACTGATTTCAACAATGAGACATATGCAAAGGATTGGAGTATCACTACAGGACTGGGAGCCATTGTTGCCAATGTATTCAATGCTGATTCCAAGTGGAAAGTATATGCTATAGAGAATGGAGTGAAGCATGAGATGACACGCATAAACACTCTTGGCCAGGATGCCTTTGCCACCGGATATCATCATAAGTATGCCAAATCCAACGGCTACAGCTTCTTCAGCAAGCAGAATGGCTATCTCATCATGAATCACTTGTATTATTACGTACCGAGCGATACCACCGCCGTCATCACCGTGGAGGCCACAGATGAATATGGAAACACATATACGGAAACCTCGACGAATGTCATTACAGAGCCTTTCTATAACTACGCTCACTACTATTCAAAATAGTTTAATCGCAAGAATACAACCTTAAAAATAACAAAAGGTCACCTCCTGAATAATGGGAGATGACCTTTTATTTTGCTATGGATAATTAATAGAAATGTAGAAGACGGTTGTTTACCCTGTAAAAAGCCATTGTTTACCTTGTAAAAGACCGTTGTTTACACGGTAAAAAGCCACCTTTTACATTCGGTTTGATGACTTGCTGAAAATCAGAAAGATATATTAAGCTAAATCATTTGACGCCTTCCACCTGATAACCCGCCTTTCTGAGCAGGTTCAAGACGCCCTTCTCGCCCACCAAATGAGCAGCTCCGACAGCAAAGAAAGTAGGTTGCGCCTCCATGATAGTCGGCATTTTGGTCACCCAATCAGCATTGCGGTTGTCTATCAAGTCAGCCTTTTCCTCGGGTGTATCATCACAACTGTTGTTCAATTTCAGGTCTAAAGCCTTCTGAATATCTGTCAGATTCTGCTCAAAATAGCCTTTCAGCACCATATCAATACACTTAATATTGAAGTCCTCGTTATCCACAAGGCAGATAAAATCCTGTGCTTGGCGTGCTAAAGGCTTTTTGAAGAGCATCTTCATCTGAAAGTCTATGGTTTCAAGTCCACCTACTTTCTTGCCATTTTGCTTTGCCCAATTCTGAAAATAACCATCGATAGCATTGGTGATATCCACTTTTCCACCTTGCTTTTGCATGCAGATAGCCGCCATGATTTGCGTTGAAAGCGTGGTGGGATTCAACTTATCAAGCTGCTGAGCGACCATGGGATTCGTGAAATCAGCACCAATATGCGCCTTCAGAAAGACATTGATGCGCGCCATCTCATCAGCCGTAAAAAGGCTCGAAAAGGTCTTCCCCTCCGGCATCATCAAAGCCCGCTGAATCTCTTGAAGGCGTGAAGGCGCCATCATAGAGTCGTTTACGAGTTCTCCATACACAATATCTGTTGACTGGAGGGCCTCTTTCAGCCCTCGAATGGAGTCTGCAAAGGAGGCAGGACAAAAGTGATAAGTGGCGATAATGTAAGAAGGCCGCTTCAGATTCTTACCCGTAATCTTATACAATAACTGTGCATTCGCTCCTAAGGCGCAACTGCAAAAGAGAAGCATGAGGATGAATAACTTTTTCATATTTTGCTTGTTTTTTAGATGTTTCTTATTCTTTAGACGCATAAGGCATAGAAAAAACTACGGAGAAAATGATTTTTTTCGGGAAATTGTATATTCTCTGAGCGCCTCAACTATCAAAAAGAGGGCGATTTGATACCGCCCTCTTTACATATTATAATATCTTTTCGCCTGCTTATTTGACACCTTCCACCGTATAACCGGCGGCCTTCAGAAGCGCAAGCAGTCCATCATCACCTGCCAGTTTGGTAGCTTCCACAACGAAAAGAGTAGGTTTTGCCATGATAGCCGGCATCTTTTGAGCCCATCCCTTCACAATGGCTTGCACCTCAGGGTTGGTTCCTTCGGCCTTGGCGATGGCGTCTGCATCTTGAGATTCGAAGCCTGCTGCAATCTTATTCAACCTTGCGAGCTCAGTATTCTCATTGCTGATGAAGTCCATCAGAATCTGAGCCTGACGCTCCATAGGTAACTTCTTCAGATGAGCCACTTGCCCTTCCACGCTGTTAAGACCACACATAGGCTCATGATTGACTTTTGCCTGAGCCTCAAAATACTCGCTGAAAGTGTGAGTAGGGTCATATTCGCTCATGTGGTTAGCCACAAAAAGCAATTTCTCGAGCTCATCTTTCAGGGCTATTGGAGTAAGGTTTCCGTAGCGTTTCTGCACGTGAGGACTGGCAAGACCCACACCCTCATACTTCTTCAGAAAAGCGTCGAGTTTGGTATATTGCGCCGGTGTAAGCACTGTTTTGAGAGTCTGGCCATCCGTAAGATTACGTGCTTCCTGCAAGGAAGATGCTGAATCCGGTGCCGTTTCAAAGTACATCTGGTCCGTTTGTATCATGGCGTCCTTGATGCCAGATATCTGCTGGACAACCCCCTGAGGGTTTATCAGACGATGAGTTCCCACTATGTAAGAGGCTTTCTCGAGTCCATTGCCCGATACCTTATACAGTAATTGTGCACTGGCTCCTATGGAAAATGCACCCAAAAGGAGTACGATTGAGATTAATTTTTTCATCTTTTTCATCTTTTAATCAAATATATAACGTTAACATTATCAATTTATTGCATCGTCAAAAGCCATTTTCCTCGGAACAGTCGGATGAGGAATATGGTTCCACGGAAAGTAAGTTCCACTGCCATGGCTATCCAAACACCTGTCAAACCATAATGAGGAGCGAGCGCAGCCGCCATCGTAAGGCGTACACACCACATGGAAAGAAAGTTCATAACAGCCGGTTTGAGCGTATCCCCAGCACCTACACAGACGCTGTAAGCAACGATGGAGGCGGCAAAGAACGGTTCTGCAAACGCCTCAATACGAAGCACCTTCGTGCCCAAAGTACGGATTGCCTCAACGGGTGACAGCACTCCAATCATCTCAGGAGCAAAGATATACATGATAATACCCATCAGCGCCATGACAAGCATGCCTATTCCCACCGTCATATAAGCGAAACTCTTGCATAAATCAAGGCGATTAGCACCATGAGTCTGCCCTACCAAGGTGGTCGCTGCATCCCCGATACCATATCCGGGCATATAACAAAGGCTCTCTGCAGTAATGGCAAACGAGTTGGAAGCAATGGCGATGTTTCCCAAAGGAGCTACAATCAGCGTGCTCACAACCTGTGCTCCACTCATCAAGACTGACTGAACCGCTATCGGAAGGCTAATTTTCAAGGCATTCCGCACATAATCCCACATCCATTTGAATTTTTCATTGTCAAGGCGGAGAGCCAATATCTTGCTCTTGCAGGTCGCCATCCATGCCATAGGCAATGAGGTCGTGATATAAGCGGCCATCGTTCCCAAGGCGGCTCCCATCACTCCCATGTTGAGGATATAGATGAAAATATAGTTGAAAGCGACATCCAAAGCACACATCATAATGCTCAATAGGCTGGGTGTGCGCATATTTCCAGAACTCTTGAGCATGGAACTCGTGAGATGGAAAAGCAACACGAAAGGCAAAGTCAGTGAATAAATGAAGAAATAACGGGAAGAATCCGCCGCTATGTCAGCACCTCCACCTAACCAAAAAGGTAAGGGATTATGCACGGAAATGCCTATCACACACATGAAAAGACTAAATATTCCACCGAAAATCAACGCATGACGGAACACCTGACGAGCTCTGGAGAAGTCGTTGGCACCTATGAAATGCGCCACTTGCACTGAGAAGCCCATCGACATAGCGCCCATAACACTGCCCATCAGCCATATCGTGCTCTCCACCAAACCTATGCTTGCAGAAGCCGCTGCACCAAGATGACCGACCATAGAGGCATCTATGAAGAACATCAAGACATTGGTAATCTGTGCCAACATGGAAGGAACGCTCAACCCGATAATCAGATTGAGTTTCTCCATATTCGTCATCGGATTACCCAGACGAATCTTCTCCAAAAGAGCATCACTTCGTTTTGCCATCTTTTATATTGCAGTTTGCAAAGGTACAAAATAAATCAATAAAAAAGCGACTCCTATTGTTGGAATCGCTAGAAATGCTTAAATTTCTGAATTTCTCTCTCAAATTATTCTAACTTTCTTTTTTGTTATCCTTACTTGGCGTGCCCTCGCGGCACGTCAAAGTATTCCTGAATCTTTTACCTTTTCTAATGCCTAAACCTAAATAATTTACTATTAACTTAACTAACCTAAACCTTATAAACCTAATAACCAAAACATATGAATAATATCCTAATATCTTTTACCTTTCTAATACTCTATTACTTTCTCTTAATTGCGATGCAAAGATACGACTGTTTGCGGACACAAACAAAGAAAGCATCCCTTTTCTTCCGAAAGAGGATGCTTTCTTGACTTATGTCAAAGTACTTATTTTCTAATCGTCAACCCAACCTGTAAATGGCTTTGCCTGGTCATCAGGGACAGTAGTATCCATGCGATAATAAGAGGACAACGTGAGGTCGAAGATAAGGGTTGAATAGCCAGGGATGGAAGTAGATGAAGAAGTGGTCGTGCCATACCCTAACTGATAAGGAATATACACTTTCCAGCGGTCGCCGATGTGCATCTTCATCAGAGCAGTAACCATTCCGTCAATCAATCCAGATACCGACATGGTGGTAGGATGCATCGTTGCCAAATTATATTCACCTGACCAAGTCTTATCAAAGACATACCCACCAGTGTAAGTAGCTGATGGAATGAGGCGGCCTTCATAATGAACGCGCACAGAGTCAGTATACAATGGGCATCCAGAACCTGTTCCCACCTTAAGCACCTGAACGACGATATTGTTTTCGGGACTTGTCGCCATGTCTTTCTCCAGTGACCAGCTGCGGATAATCTTGTAGTTTACCGTATCAGCTTTTGCCTTCTGATAGATGTTGGAGAAATAGGTCTCATTGCGATTCTGCCAATCTCCAAACTCCTCAGTAGTACTATCGGTCTCACTACATGATGTAAAACCGAAGACCCCCAACAGTAAGATTGAACTATATAAGAACTTCTTCATTCTATTGTAATTTCTTTAACAAACTTGTAATACTTACCCGGTCTTCTATGATAGAGCGAAGGTTGTCGATTGGAACTCTCTCCTGCTCCATGGTATCACGGAACCTCAAGGTCACCGTATTGTCTTTCAGTGTGTCGCCATCAACGGTCACACAATAAGGAGTACCTATGGCATCCTCACGGCGATAACGCTTTCCGATAGAATCCTTAGCCTCAATATGGGTATTGAAATGGAACTTCAGCTCGTCGACAATCTCGTGAGCCTTCTCTGGAAGACCATCTTTATTAACCAAAGGAAGCACTGCGCACTTCACTGGAGCTAAAGGCTCTGGAAGTCTGAGCACAACGCGGGAACTTCCATTTTCCAATTGCTCTTCCGTATAAGAATGACACATTATAGAGAGGAACATACGGTCGACACCAATAGAGGTTTCTACATCGTAAGGAGTATAGCTCTCATTGGTTTCTGAATCGAAGTATTTAATCTGACGGCCACTGAACTTCTCATGCTGAGAAAGGTCATAATTGGTACGTGAGTGTATTCCCTCAACCTCTTTGAAGCCGAAAGGCATCTTGAATTCGATATCCGTTGCGGCATTCGCATAATGTGCCAGCTTCTCGTGGTCATGGAAACGATAGTTCTCTGCACCCATTCCGAGCGCCTCATGCCATGCAAGGCGATGCTTCTTCCAATATTCAAACCACTCCATCTCAGTGCCTGGCTTGCAGAAGAACTGCATCTCCATTTGCTCGAATTCACGCATACGGAACACAAACTGACGGGCTACTATCTCATTACGAAAGGCTTTTCCAATCTGTGCAATACCGAAAGGCAACTTCATACGACCAGTCTTCTGCACGTTCAGATAATTTACAAAGATGCCCTGAGCAGTCTCTGGACGCAAGTAAATCTTATTGGTGGCATCACTCAAAGAGCCTACTTCAGTAGAGAACATCAGATTAAACTGACGCACATCAGTCCAGTTCTTCGTGCCTGAAATCGGGTCTACAATACCTTCATCGAGAATGATTTGCTTCAATTCAGCCAAATCAGGTCCCTGCATAGCTTGTGTATAACGCTCATGAAGAGCATCACGTTTCTGCTTGTGCTCAATGACGCGAGGGTTGGTTGATACGAATTGAGCCTCATCAAAAGCATCTCCGAAGCGCTTCTTAGCCTTCGCCACCTCTTTTTCTATCTTCTCGTCATACTTGGCAATCTGGTCTTCAATGAGGTTATCGGCGCGATAACGCTTCTTGGAATCACGGTTATCAATCAATGGGTCGTTGAAAGCATCAACGTGTCCGCTGGCTTTCCACACCGTAGGATGCATAAAGATGCTGGCATCAAGGCCCACGATATTCTCATGCAGGAGGACCATCGACTGCCACCAGTACTGCTTTATATTGTTCTTCAGCTCCACTCCGTTCTGACCGTAGTCATAAACGGCAGCTAAGCCATCGTAAATTTCCGAACTTGGGAAGACAAAACCATATTCCTTGCAATGGCTTACTATCTTCTTGAAATCATCTTCTTGTGCCATAATTCATTTAAAATTCAAAATTATGTGACAAAGGTACTATAAAAAGGAGACAATGCAAAAAAAAACTATAAGATTTAAAGTTTTTTTGTTTCATCTGTGACATTTACACAGAATTGCACCTTTCTATGCACCTATTATTAAGACACTTTCACACCCTCAAGTGCTTGCATCTGAATATTCAACTGTTCGTTTTCTTCTTATTTTTCCTTACAAATATGACAATCAGCGCCAAAACGATGAAAGTAATAAGAATGGCGAGCATCTGGGTCTTATATTGCATCGGATGCAACCATATCTCATTGAAGAAATTCACACGTCCAAGTACCTCCACTTCCATCCAAAAAACGATGACCGTCGCTATCGCCATACGGATGTTGGCACCCCACTCTCCTATGCGTAACTCTTTCACAAACATGGCAATACTTGATATCAAGCAAAGAAAACCAACGATGAAGGTGACGGGATGATGGTCGCCGAGGAAGTTCTTGTCATAGCAGAACATCAGCAAAAGATAGCTTGCCCAAAGCACGCAATTGAACTCCATGAAGGTGACAACGCTCACATGGCGTGTCATCGGGCGCACAACGATGATGTCTCTCTTGCCCCTGAAAAGGAATTTCTGTATCCATGTGAAGAACCGACAACCATTGCGGTCGCAAAAGACATAGATGAGAAAGAACATCATGAAGAAGCCGAAGGAGGCCGGCATGATGAGATATTCGGGCTTGGTGACGATGATGCCGTTCTCTATTTCCGGCAAGGTGTGATAGCGGTCGGCATAATATTTGAAGAGGAATTCCACCCATCCTGACCAAAAGAGCAATGCCCCGACAAGTCCGAAGAGTGTCTGCTTAAAGTCTCCTTTCACAAAGACGCCTATAATCACCAAGAGAAAGCCTATCAATCCCATCATGAAAGCAGCCACATGAAGGGCACCCGGCTGCATAAACTGCTCCATGATAATCATCGAAGCATGCCCAAGAGGCATGAGCAACAATACCAAGAGGAAGGAGCCTATGGTCTTTCCCCAATATCTTTTCGGTTTATTGATGACAGTATCCATTTGAGTTGGTTTTGAAGTTCATATTTCGATTATACATTGTCAATTTCGATTCTTCAGCTCTTCGTTTATCAGATTCCTCTCTGCAAATATAGTCATTTATTTTAAAAAGCAACTTTTTACAAGGTAAATAATCATCTTTTAGAAACCAAATAACGGTTGCTTACTGAGTAAACAACCGTCTTTTACAGAATGCCTTTCGTCTCATCGATAGAGCACCACTGGCCCTAAGATGCCCAAAGAGCACAATGGCCGCTTTCGTTTGATGACAAAACTCTGCGCCACCTTACTGTCTTTCAGGGTTTGCATATAGTTGTTCATCAGAGTGGTAACCTTCACTTCGAGTTGATTATCACCAGCATGCAGATACTTTCCGACGTCAAATATCTTGCGGCCATACCAACGTACACCCACTTCCTTGCCGTTGATTTTCACCTCTGCAATCTCGCATACCTTGCCTAAATTCAGATATTGAGGGAGTTGTTTGCCGTCAAGATGCAGCGTTGTCGTATAAGTGATATCCCCCATGAAATTCTTATAAAGCGAGTCTTTGAGGTCTACGAGGTCCACAAGCGTGGTGTCTTTCGTCCAGCCTTCTTGAGGTTGATGAAGCGAGAGTTTCCAGTTTTTCACGCTGATGGAGTCTTTCCCCTCAGCGGGAAGCGGTTTCCAAGGCGATGCACTGCCGAGTTTGTCGAATACAATCACATAAGACTCTGAAGGTCCGAGATTGAGATGCAGCGTCTGCTTATCGAGTTTCAGCGCATAGCGGTTGCCCGTATTGGCATCATAAAGGCAGGCTTTCCGACCTTCAGTGATGGTTTTCGGGAAGATGACATCCGTCTGATGAGCCACATTGAAATTAGCGTTTACGAGGAAGAAGATATCCGCCTTCGCATCCGTCAGATAATGGCTTTGCAGCACATATCTGTCAGGATTGGTGATGGTGATGGCATGCGGCAACTGATACTTCTGCATAACGGCAGTATACCATTCGAGGTATTTGTCATCGGCAGGCTTCTCCAATAAGATGAAATTCCGCGGATATTGCTTCATCTGCTCAACGGTGGCCTTCACTTTCGCATCCCTTTGCTCATAGTCTTGCAATCCCAAAGAGCGGAAAGGATAAGTGCCGATGCAGAAAACGCGCCCTCCTGACTTCACAAACTCCAGCAGTTTGTCGAGTGTCTTTTGCGTAGTGCCCTTCACATCAGGCAGAAAGAGCACGCCATATTGTTTAGGTCCATAACAGAGTTTGCCGTTTTTCACCACGCTCTTCTCGATAATCGACTCGCTCAGATAATCTGCTCCACCGCCATTCTTGTGAATTGCTTCCCAAATAAGAGAGGTATATGGCACATTCAAAGAGGCCGGGAAAGGCTCTGTCTGAACGCCTAATTCCGTCCACAAATCGGCATTTGCAGGGAGAATTGCTATATCCGTGACCATGTCGGAGTTCTGCAAAAGACTGCTCATGCGTGCCCGATAGTCATTCAGCAGTTTCCAATAAGGCCACCAAGTGTTGTGCTCATTATAGTAACTGCCATACTGCACCCATCCCGGAAACTTGGCATCTTCAGGCATATAATTGAAACCATGCCAAACGGAATGCGTGATACCCGTGGATGCCGACATATCACTGCCCACCTTCAGATACTCCAAAGAGGTGCTGAAAACATTATAAGTGTTGGTCATTTCCTCACAACTGACGAGGCGCTTGCCCGTCAAATGAGCGGCTGAAGACACATATTTGTCAATCATTGTGTAAGCTCTGCCGCGACGATAATCAGAGTCGGGCATCTCCTCTCCTACCTTATGGCGGAGATAATTGGTCGTCCATGACTCCCCTTCAGGGATATCGCATCCGAGAGAACTTTCCAATGGGAAGAGCCCACGACCGTAACATTGCGCGCGCGACTTCACTCCTTGGTCCTTACACCATTGATAATAGGTGGTCGAAAAACGCTCCAAAAGGAGCTCAGCCTTGGTGAGCTCGAAGTCAAAACGCACTCTATCGACCTCGTCTTTGAACTTCGGGCCTTTCTTTGCGCCGAACACATAGCTCGTCACATTGCCCAATCTGCCCACCTTGAACATGGTGAAAGGCAACCACGGCATTACGTCATAGCCACGTCGACGAAGGAATTCGGAGCGGAAATCAGTCGTCCAATTGGTGCCTTCCAACTCCATACTGTCGGTAAAGAAAGCCCTCAGATGCTTGCTGAGAGGCCCTATGCGCTTCTCTATCGTGCTCGACATGTGGTCGAGATATTTTCTCACTGCCGCCGCATCCATGTGATTAAGGATGCTTCCCGCTGCACCCGGAGCACCATTGATGACGTCGGCAAACGACTCAAACTCCACCATTGCATAGAACTGATAACTGCCTTTCGGCACCTCCATATTGAGCTCGCCGTCCTTAAATTGCGAGGTTATATCGATGGCTTCACTGAGGTTGTTGATGGAATCAGGCACCATATAAGCCGAAACGATGCGAGGACGACGCGCCGTATTGACGACCGTCACGCCCGGGTCTAACTGCTTGAAGACCTCAAATTCGGATATTTCAAAAGGCTTACCGCCTTCCACCTTCTTCGCATAAGTAAGCAACACGGATGCCCGTTCTTTCATCGAGAGCGACTCCGAGCCGAAAGGCCATCCCGAACCTACGATGAGGTCGCACGTCATCCCTATTTTCTCGGCCTCCGTGAAGACGGTTTTCAGCATGTCTATCCACTCATCGCTCAACCATGTGAGCATCTTATGGCCCTTCAAATCGGCATTGGAAGGCAACTCGATAGGGTTGATTTCCACGCCTCCGATGCCCGCATCTTTCAGCAGATGAAGCTCGCGGATGAGTTCCTTAGCCTCTACGGCATCGCCATTCCACCACCATCTGACAAACGGACGATAGCGGGCTGTCGGATTTTGGAACTGCTTGTAGAGCGACTTTTGCGACATTCTGTCTGCTCCATAACTAGGGCAGGAGGACATCACGCATAACAACAAGACTATTAGAAAAGAAACAATTTTTTTACACATTTTCTTATTAAGGTATTTGATATTAATTGATTTGATGGTGCAAAGGTAATAAAAAAAATCGCGATTTCCAAATTTTAGGCCTTTCCAAATGCAGTTTTTTGAAAGAAAGTCATTGCAGATTTACAAGGTGAGCGCAATTGCCCTGTTTATCGGCAACGAGCGAGGGCAATGTAAAAGATGGCTTTTTACGTTGTAAACAATGATTGTTTACCCTCTAATCAATGACCTTTTACCCTGTAAAAAGCTATCTTTTACAAAGTTGGATGTCATCTATCCATTTTCTTATACAAAAGGAGTCGCTATTTACCTTTCGTTCCGTCTTAAGTGTTAAAATAGAAAAATAATCAGATTTCGAGGTTAGAAAAAATGGAGTGAATCCGTTATAGTCATATAAAGTTGTCCTTCATAGACATACAAAAACGAATATTAATGACGAAAAAAGATAATATAGAGAGGCTTTTCCGAGCGAATTACCCAAGGATGTGCAGGTTGGCCAACTGCATACTGAAGGATTCAGAGGAAGCACGTGACGTTGTGAGCGATATATTCTCC
>JALCDQ010000002.1 GCA_022641735.1 Prevotella sp.
AATACGTAACATATTTGTTATTTTATTTGTTTCTAATTTTCATTATTATTCATAGGAATTATGAAAGTTGAATGAGTTTACTCCCTTAAATAATCAAAATTCCGTATGCAAATTTACTCATTTTTAGCTTTATCTGCAAATAATGTTGTAATTTTGTAGTGTTTTATGCGTCGATTTGAGATTATATGCACTTTGTTTGCACTTTTCCTTATGACAGGTTGTAAGGAAAAGAAAAGCACTCAACTTACTCCATGGGGCACACCGATGGCGCAAGAAAGCGATTCTGTAAAAACAGATTTCCGATTGGATGACATTATTAATAATGGTGAACTCATTATGCTTACCCTCAATGGTCCTGAAAATTATTATGACTATCATGGGCATGGAATGGGCTTACAATATATGCTGTGTGAAAAGTTTTGCCAGACAATAGGTGTATCTCTGCGTGTAGAAGTGTGTAGGGATACGATGGAAATGGTTTCTAAATTGAAAAAAGGAGAGGGTGATGTTGTTGCTTTTGCCTTGCCAAAAACGATACGTAATGTCCTTTTTTGTGGTGCATATAATGAAGCAAAGACATCATGGGCAGTTGGTGAAGAGAATAAAGAACTAGCTGATACATTGAACCATTGGTTTAAGCCTGGTCTAATAGCCCAAATCAAGAAGGAAGAAGAATGGATGTTTTCTTCACAAAGTATCGTCCGTCACGTATATTCGCCCATGCTAAATCGTTCTGCAGGCATTATCTCCAACTATGACCATCTGTTCCAAAAATACTCTCCAGTGGCACGCTTTGATTGGAGGCTTTTAGCTGCACAATGTTATCAAGAATCAACGTTTGATTCTAGGGCGCATTCATGGGCAGGGGCGTGTGGTTTAATGCAAATTTTGCCATCTACAGCAGAGAGATTAGGTTTACCAGTAAGTCAAATTTATGAACCAGAAGCTAATATTGCCGCAGCTGCAAAATATATTAGTCAACTTGATTATAAATTCAATGATGTGCATTCACGCTTAGACCGTATATACTTTATCTTAGCATCTTATAATGGCGGTTATAATCATATACGAGATGCCATGGCATTGACTAAAAAATATGGGCGTAATCCCTATATGTGGAGTGATGTTGAGCCTTTTGTCTTAAAACTACGTGAAGCTCAATATTACAACGATCCTATTGTGAGACATGGCTACATGCGCAGTGATGAAACTGTTGGCTATGTTCAGCGAATCAAAGCTCGTTGGAATGAATACAGAGGTGTTTCTGGTGGAGGCTTTTCGGGTTCATTTGGCTCGATGACTCCTCAAAGAGCTACTAAAAGATATAGATTTCATATATAAACCTTTAAAACACTTATGAAGAAAAGAATTCTTAATAAAAGGGGAGTTATCACATTGTTTTCTAATTATTTATATATATTTATCATAATACGTATTATATTGAAAATATATCATT
Organism: Prevotella sp.; assembly: GCA_022641735.1. Classification (GTDB taxonomy): domain Bacteria; phylum Bacteroidota; class Bacteroidia; order Bacteroidales; family Bacteroidaceae; genus Prevotella. The sequence continues at coordinate 1,457 of JALCDQ010000002.1, forward strand.
AATTACTTAGTTAAGAATACTGTAATAAATTGTGGTAAAATAGTTTGAAAGTAATCAGATTTCGAAAAATTTAATTGTTGAATAAATATAATATTATTAGAAAACCGAAGATAAGATTTCAGAATAATGCTTTGAATTTATAAAAGGTATCTAATTGGTATATAAAAAGTATTCTTTTACATTCCTTTTAATAGCTTTGTACATAGTTAAAGGCTATCTTTTAAAATTACAAATATAATTCATTGATTATCAAGATAATATTGATGATTTTCATGAATGAATGCAAAATCTGTTGAAAATCATAGCAATATTCATCAAAAAGATAAATTTTTAAGACGTGTACGTAACTCTGTTAATTGGCTTTTAGGAATTGCAAGAGTTATTGAACAGGTATTATCAAAATGTTGGTTAACAATACGTGGATGCATGTCTTTAACGATATGCATCACATCATTCATTAAGGGATATGCAAATTCATAGGTAATAGTCTCTTCTTGTTGTAATGTAATGATTTCCGCATTGGCAATAGCTTCAGCTGCAGCCGTGCGATATGCGACAATAAGACCACTTGTTCCTAAATTTATGCCACCATAATATCTGACAACAACTATCAAAATATCAGTAAGTTCATTTGAATTGATTTGTCCTAGAATTGGTTTTCCAGCGGTAGATGAAGGTTCTCCATCGTCATTTGCTCTAAAATTTTTGCGTTCTGGACCTAGCATGTATGCATAACAAACATGGCGTGCATCATAATATTTTTTGCGATAATCAGCCAAAATGTTTTTGACTTCATCCACCGTGGTTACATGATGAGCAAAAGCGAGGAACTTACTCCTTTTTTCGGAATAACATCCCTCGCCTATTTTTTGTGTTATAGTCTTATAGCTGTCGGTCACGATAACTTATGAATAATCAATCCACTACGTAACTTAGGCTCAAACCAAGTAGCTTTAGGAGGCATAATCTTCCCGCTGTCAGCTATGTCTATAATCTGCTTCATGCTTACAGGATATAAGGCAAGTGCCATTTTCATTTCTCCACTATCTACACGACGCTTCAGTTCACTGAGTCCTCTGAGTCCTCCCACAAAGTCGATACGCTTATCACTACGTAAGTCCTTGATATTCAGAATTTCATCTAGTATCAAACGGGATGAAATATCTACATCAAGTACTCCAATCGGATCAGCATCATTGTAAGTGCCTGGCTTTGCCATCAGACTATACCAAACATGATCAAGGTATAATGAGAATTCATGTAAATGCTGTGGTTTATAATTATCAAGGCCTTTGGCTTCCACGATAAAGTTTTTCTTTAGCGCTTCAAGAAACTCTTTTGAAGTCAAGCCATTAAGGTCTTTAACGACGCGATTGTAGTCTAGAATCGTCAATTGTGAAGCTTGGAAGCATACTGCCATAAAGTAGTTATATTCTTCTTTGCCAGTATGATGTGGATTCTGTTTTGCCTTTTCTGCACCTACAAGTGCTGCAGCAGCAGAGCGATGATGACCATCTGCTATATACAAACTTGGCATTTTACGGAATTCTTCAGTAATTGTGGCAATGTCAGTTGCATCAGATATCACCCAAAATTGATGACGGAAACCATCTATAGATGCAATAAAATCATACTCAGGAATAGTTGTTGCATAGCGCATAAGCAACTCGTTAAGCACTGAATTATCTGGGTAGGCAAAGAAGACAGGCTCAATATTTGCATTGCATCCACGCACATGTTTCATTCGGTCTTCCTCTTTATCACGGCGCGTAAGTTCGTGCTTCTTAATTACTCCTGTAAGATAATCATTGACATAGGCTCCAACTACAAGACCATATTGAGTCTTTCCGTTCATTGTTTGAGCGTATATATAATAATGTTCATCAGGGTCTTGCACAAGCCAACCTTCATCCTGAAACTTCTGAAACTGCTCTGCAGCACTCTTATAGACGCGAGGATCATATTCTGATGTGCCTGGTTCGAAATTGATTTCTGGTTTGATAATATGATATAGGCTCATTTCATCATCACCAGCTTCAGCACGAGCTTCTTCTGAATTCAGCACATCATAAGGACGACTCTCAACTTTTTCTACAAGATTTTTAGGAGGTCGAACACCTTTAAAAGGTTTGATAATAGCCATATAAAATTCATTTAAACCCCTACCCTTTCCATAGAGTAAACAATGGAAAGGGCTAGGAATCGGTTAAAATCATTTATTTATTAACTTGGAATTTGGTACATCCATCCTTGAAGAATGCATTAATCTGCTTTGCAGCAGCAATACCGGCATTGATGTTGGCTTCTGCCGTCTGTGCACCCATTTTCTTTGGTGTAGAAAAATAACGTCCTTCAAATTTCTGGAATTCAGCGTCAGCATCTGGTTTGATGTCCGTAATGTACTTCAAATCCTTACGCTCGTCAAGCAACTTGATAAGTTCCGGCTCATTAATCACTTCTTTACGGGCAGTATTAATCAAAATACCACCATTTTTCAACTGATTGACTGTACGATAATCGATACTATTAATAGTCTCAGGAGTTGCAGGTATATGCAAGCTCACGATATCGTTTGTCTGGAAAAGCTCATCCTGACTCTTTGCTGCTTTTACTCCAGCTGCCTCAATTACCTCAGCAGGACAGAATGCATCATAAGCAGAAACTTCCATTCCAAAGCCTTTAGCAACACGAGCTACATTGCGGCCAACATTACCAAAAGCAAGAATACCAAGTTTTTTACCTTTCAATTCAGTGCCACTTTTACCATTATAGAAATTACGTACAGCATATACCAATAAGCCAAATACCAATTCTGCTACAGCATTTGAATTCTGACCAGGAGTGTTCTCAGCCACTACCTTATGGGCTGTAGCTGCTGCAAGGTCGATATTATCATATCCTGCACCTGCACGAACTACTATCTTCAGGTTCTTGGCAGCATCCAACACCTCTGCATCCACTTTGTCTGAGCGGATTATCATGGCATCAACATCTTTTACAGCATCCAACAACTGAGCCTTATCCGTATATTTCTCGAGAATAGCAAGATGATTGCCAGCTTGCTCTATCTCTTTTTTAATGCCCTCAACTGCCTTTGGAGCAAAGGGCTTTTCTGTTGCAATTAATATTTTCATTTGAATTTTGTGCTTAAATTAAATTGTTTTTTCAAAGTCCTGCATAGCTTTAACCAAGGCATTTACTCCTTCAATGGTCTGAGCATTATAGCAAGATGCACGGAATCCACCTACAGAACGATGGCCCTTAATACCAACCATGCCTCTTTCTGTAGCAAAATCAAAGAATGGTTGCTCAAGGTCTTTGTATTCTTCATTCATCACAAAGCAGAGATTCATCACTGAACGATCTTCCTCTTTCACCGTTCCATGGAAGAGCTTATTGCGGTCAACTTCATCATAGATGATTTTTGCACGCTCTAAAGCTCTACGATTCATTTCTTCAACACCACCTTGAGCCTTCACCCAACGCATGGTTTCAAGCAATGAATAAATTGGTACAACTGGAGGTGTGTTGAACATAGAACCTTTATCCACATGGGTACGATAATCGATCATTGTCGGCAATTCACGAGGAGCCTTGCCAAGCATATCATTTTTAACGATAACTACCGTGACACCTGCCATTGACATATTCTTTTGGGCACCTGCATAGATAGCGGTATATTTAGATACATCTACAGGGCGTGACATGATATCAGAACTCATATCTGCAATCAATGGAACGTTGACATCAAAATCTTTGCGATATTCAGTTCCATAGATTGTATTATTAGTGGTGATATGCAGATAATCAGCATCTGCTGGCACTGTAAAATGCTTTGGATAATAAGTGTAGTTAGCATCAGCAGAAGAAGCAACCTCTACGACTTCACCAAAGTGCTTGGCTTCTTTAAGAGCCTTTTTAGCCCATGTGCCTGTATTCAGATAAGCAGCCTTCTTGATAAGAAAATTAGCAGGAATCTGCATGAACTGAAGAGATGCACCACCTCCAAGGAAAATCACAGAATAACCCTCTGGGATATCGAGCAACTCCTTGATCAAAGCTACAGCTTCATCAACTACTGGTTGGAAATACTTAGCACGATGGCTGATTTCCATTAAAGACAAACCTGTACCATTGAAATCCAAAATTTGTTTTGCCGTGTTTTCAATCACTTCTCTAGGAAGCATTGAAGGACCTGCATTAAAATTATACTTCTTCATTACCGAATAATTTAAAATTTATATTTTGTTGCAAATTACATCTTATATTTGAAATAACCAAATTTTTAAGCGAGAATTTACCGAACTTCCTCAAAAATCGTCTTTATTCCCTTGATTTTCTGCCCTAAGGTCAATTTCAAGACTTGAGAAAGTTTAGATCTCGTCACTGCTACATATGCATAATGTTCCTTAACATCTATCTGTCCGATGTCATCATTTGTTAGATTGGCCTTCTTGCAAAGGAATCCCACAATATCCATTTTTGAGATTTTATCCTTTTTACCTTTGCCAATATAGAGAGTGGCTTTTTGAGAGACAGGCAACGGCTTTTCACCTTCCTTATAACGATAAAGTGGAACACTTTTAGATACATATTGCGGAACATCCTCTTCAGGGCCTAAGATAAAGAAGCTTCTGCCCTTAGCTTCCCAACGGGCAGTGCGCCCTACCCTATGGATATATCCGTCCTCACTTTCAGGCAAATGATAATGGATAATATTCTCAATATCAGGAATATCGAGGCCTCTTGATGCCAAATCTGTGCTTACAAGAATATTGGCACTACCATTAGAAAACTTATAAAGTTGGTCTTCGCGCATTTTCTGATCCATTCCTCCATGGAAATTGCTTATAGTGAAGCCTTCATCACGAAGATAGTCTGCTATACGTTGCACGCTTTCCCGATAATTCACAAATACGATACTCGAGGCGTTTCCAATGTCAAGAAGCAACTCCTTAAGCGTCTTGAGTTTGTCTTTTTCGGGGCTCAACACCTTATATACATTGATACGTTCTGGTACTTGCTCTTCATCGGTCAAGTAATTGAGTGTTGTAAAATGAGGGTTGAGAATATGCTGTTCTTTCATTTCCTCTGCGGGTGTTGCAGAAAGCAATATCTGCCGGGCATTTGACGGGAGCCTGTCAATGAGGGCTTTCATTTCATCATGGAATCCCATTTCCAGACATTTGTCAAATTCATCGATAATTATCCAACGTATATGGTCGGCAATAATATTGCCTTTATCGAGATGGTCATTCAGACGTCCTGGCGTTCCAAATATCACTTGAGGCATAAGTTTGCGAAGAATGAGATGCTCATCCATCGTAGCTCTACCCCCATAACAAGCGCATGTTCGTAGGCCTGTACCCATATCTTTTAATACGGTTGCTGACTGCAAGGCTAATTCCCGTCCTGGCACAATAATCAGAGCTTGAACTTCATCTGAAGAACTGTCTATCTGTTGAGTAAGCGGAAGCAAATAAGCAAGTGTCTTTCCTGAACCTGTTGGTGAAAGCAAAATCAGATTGTCATTGCTCTCAAGGAATGCACTTGAAGTAGCCTCTTGCATTTCATTCAACTCTTCAATGTGGAGTTTCTGTAATATTTCGTCTTTATTTCTCATTTTTTCAATAAATGGTCTATTTCATCAAATTCCTTTCCCATATTCAGATTGAGATAGATAGTATATAATGGTACCCCCCAACGCGTTTGGCTATTGGGTTCCAAAGCTCGGTATTTCTCCAAATAAGGCAAAGCCTTTCTGTAAAAAGTCAATATTCTGTTTCTGTATTTGAGAGAGTTTTGTGTATTTTTACTAAGTTCAACAGCTTGATTAAAGTAGCCTAATCCAGCATTCAGATAGGCTTCATTCATCGTGGAATCAGCCTTTAGGAGGTCATTGCAAATATTTATACACTCTGTATATTTTTCTGTATTGAGAAGTACAGAGCTTTTCATAAGTAAGAAGATATGGTCGGTCGAATCAGCTTTCAGTGCTAAATCACAAGCTCCCATGGCTTTATCCCATTGCTTATGTTGAGAATAATACTCTATGAGACGAGGGAAAAAGAAGGGAAACTTAGGATATTTTCGAAAACCTTCCTCCAAAATCTGCAAATATCGGTCAGAGTCTTTCTCTAGTTTATAAGTTTCTGCAAGATATTGAAGCATTAAATGATAGTGCTGCTTATCCTTCAAAGCCAGATAAGTGTGGTGAAGTGTAGCTTTTTTATCTTTCATCTTATACCCGCAATAAACTGCCCAATATGCAGCGGTTGACATCAGAGTGTCGTTTTCATTATATTTGAAATCGGCAAAAAGAGGTTGTATGCCACATTCAATATAGGTATCGAAAAAGCTATATGCATCATTGTACTTCTGCTTTGAAATAAAATAAGTTCCGCCATTATAGAGATTACGGCGATAAATGTTGAGATATAAAGCATTCTTCTTGCGATATTCGATCTCTACGCGCCCTCTCTTATTGGGCTTCATCTCTACAGAATCAAGGCCTTCAGCAGTGTCAAACATTCTTTTAGCAACATTGAAAAGAGCTGCTGTATCGTATTTTTGTTTCAGATAAAGTTTCTCATTACCTGCCTCATATTGTGCTTTTTGAGCATCCAAAAGAGTCAGCCATATTTTTTTATTGTCTTTATTTGTCGAGTCTTTGAGTAATTTTGTCATCAAATCCTCTGCTTTATCAAAGTCTTTTCCTGATATTATGTAGTCTTTTGCTTTTGTTATATCTTTTTTTTGAGCACACATGCCCACTGTGAACATTAGAAATATAAGTATATTTATTATCCTTCTCATATTTTTTAGTTCTTAATTAATTTCTTTATCTCTTCAGCCCGTTTGTCTTCAAGTACATTATAAACTTGATATAACGGGAATGCCCAACTGACAGTTTTTTGTTCTGGATCTATGCGTTTTGATTTCTCAAAATAATCTTTGGCATGAGTGAGAATAGTAATGAGTCCTTGTCTCTTGTCTTTTGACAACTGTTTGTCGGCTTTAATTATACTGTCTTTCTTCTCTTGAACTTGCGAGCAATAGCTGATGCCTATATTATATAACGCCGGAACAAAGGTAGTATCAATCTTTTCAGCACATTTAAAAGCACTAATAGCATCTTCCCAATGATGGTCTTTCATTTCCATTTCGCCTTTGATGCCCCATACAAACTTATTATTCGGATACTTTTGAAGTTCATCATCGACAAATTGTCCAAGCTCTTTACGATGTCCTGGCGTTTGAAAATATTCTATTAACTTCCGTCTGTAATTTTGATTATCAGGGGCTTTATCATGGAGTTCAAGCAATGCAATGACATATTTCAAAGAATCAGTATGAGTACACATTTTCTGCTGCATGCAGTTTACTTTTACCTCAGCTGCCCCTTGAGCATAGTCTTCAAATTGCAGAGCTATGTCGGCATATTGGTCAGCTTTGTTATAATTCTTCATTCCATAAGCAAGTAGGCTGGCATCGTATGCAGCCAGACCTAATTTTGGAGAATACTTATCGAATAAAGGATTATCGGAAGTATTAATGTATAACTCATAAAATTGTAATGCCTTCTTATAATGATGACTATTTGCCTCAGATATTCCAGCATCCACTAATGTCTCTCTAACAGGACTAACTCTTATTGAATTTTCGTTGCGGAACAGCGGTTTAACTCTACTTTTCTTATCAGGCATGCCGTCATACTTTTCACAAAGTACTGCGGTTTTTACTAATTCTTCAGCCGTCTTATAGTAAGTATTCGAGTCTTTTAAACTAGTTAATTGCACAAGAAGTGTCGACAATTTACGATTCAAACTCTCGGCTATATTGTGATTCTTCACAACTTGTGCCTGAGCTTGAAAAGAGATTGCGATAAAGAATATCTGTAGAAAGATATTTTTTCTCATGACAACTAATTTATTTAAATAAAGAAGTAAGGAAGTCGGCAACATGGAAGTAGTCTACTTCCCTACTCTTATTAATTGATTTATCAAAAATTATATAGTAATTATTTGATTAAATCATGAATCTCTTTAGTCCTGCTATCATTATCTCCATAGAGAGAATAGTAGCATTGATAGAGTGGATATGCCCAATTGGCGCGCTCACGATTAGGGTCGATTTGGCGAGCTTTCTCCAGATAGCCTACACTTTCCAAATAGAGCTTCTTAACCTCCGCAGGATTTTGGCTTGCTGCCGCTTTTGAGTTAAGGCAGAATCCCATATAAGCATAGATAAGAGGTTCATCGCTCTTAACCTCTATAGCCTTTTTGAAACCATCAATAGCATCATCAAACTTATTAGAGTTCATATCATTCTGGGCTTTCATTGCAAGAGCTGTATAGTTCTTTGGATCAGCAGCTAAGCGGTCAGCAATAAGTTTTGCAGATTTATCTTTCTGTCCAAGTGTCTGATACATAGATGTAAGCTGTCCAAATATTGCATCACTGCCAGGATTCTTTACATAGAGATCTTCCAAAGTCTTCTCAAATTTAACTGAATCTTCCTTTGTCTTCAAACCTTGAGATGCAAAGAAAATCTTCATATCCAGAGCTTGCTTGAAAGTGGCACTATCTTTGAGTGCGATGTCCACATACTGATTAGCCAAATCCATTTTCTTAGACTGGTAAGCATATACAGCGGCAACACGAGATACTTCACCAAGATATTCATCTTTGCTCTTTCCTGCTACCTCTGTGAACAGAGAATTGTCATGACTTTGCACATAAGTGCCGAAAGCATTGAGGGCAGCATCTTTGTCGGTCTCACCTATTTGCTGTCCATAATTAATCAGCTGTACGCGGATAGGCCACAGACGATCGCGGTTTGCTTCATGGAATTTAGGCTTTACTTTACCCTTTTCATTAGGCATAATATCATATTTCTCACACTCTAAGCCACTTGTCAAGGCATCATAAGTAGCCTTGTAGTAACCCATTGTATCTACAGGCTCCAATTTTGATTTCATCTGCTTAGCCAGCTGATTGCTAGTCATAGTAGTTTGTTCCTTTGTCACTTTTTCCATGGCTAGGTCGGTAAGCTTATTGTAAGCTGCAGCCTTCTCTGAATTGTCTACAAAAGAATTTAGATTTGATTTGACTAAAGCCAAGGCTTCGTCAAAAGTTTTTGCCTTGAGAACGGCCTTTAAGGCGTCACTCTGTCCAGCAAAAGCTACTGATGAACCAAGTATCATCAGAGCCATAATCATTAACTTTTTCATATTCGCTATCGTTTTAAAGTTTAAAATTTTTATTCATTATTTATATTAAGGAAATCACCTGTTTTAAGGGTTCCAGCAATTGTATATTTTTCTTTTTCTATTGGACGTGATTAATTAATTAAAGGGTTCATTCCTATTCAATTTTCAAAATTACAATAAATTTCCGAAATATGAAAACTTTTATCTTAAAAAAATCATAATATTGCCCAAATTCGGGATAAGTGCTTATTACAATATCATTTTTTTGTCGATAATAAATACGGAATCAACAGAATTCGCATAAAAAAAAGAAGCAAGGATTATTGCCTTGCTTCTTTCTTATTTATAACCTATCGTTAAGAGGCGATTAGGAACTAAGAATCTTAATCATCTACCGGCTCGCCGTCATCAAAACTTACGAGAGGTGTTGATGGTTTCTCGTCATTGGATGGTTCTTCTGTCGATTCTGGATCTGCCGTTTGTGTGGGTTCTTCAATAGAAGTGCTGTCACTCTGAATTTCATCGCTCTTCTTAGCCCAAGCTGCACGACTTTCTTCTTCAACAGTAGCCTCAAGTTCCGTACTCATTACCTTGCAAACGCTTGCTATCGCATCGTTTTTCTTTGTCAAATTGATAAGTTTCACGCCTTGGGTGTTACGGCCCATAATGCGCACATCTGCAACTGCCAAACGTATAACGATACCACTCTTGTTGATAATCATCAAGTCATTAAGGTCAGTTACATTTTTTATGGATACAAGTTCACCTGTGCGTTCCGTAATATTGAGTGTCTTCACGCCCTTAGAGCCACGATGAGTCTTGCGATATTCGGTAACTTGTGACCGTTTGCCAAAGCCATTCTGGCTTACTACCATCACGGTTTCCTTTTCGGGATCGTTGACTACAATCATGCCGATTACAGCATCTTCTGGTCCATCGAGCGTCATGCCCTTAACACCTGTTGCAATACGACCCATTGAACGGATTTCACTTTCATTGAATCTTACAGCGCGACCATGTTTGTTAGCAAGAATAAGTTCGTTTTTACCATTGGTAAGCCGTACGTCAACAACCTCATCGCCTTCAAGAATATTGATGGCATTCACGCCTTTTGCTCTTGGATAAGAATACAGTTTGAGTGATGATTTCTTCACAATACCATTCTTGGTAGCGAATACCACATTATGGGTTGTGATAAAGTCCTCATCTTCCAATCCACGTCCACGAAGGCGAAGGAATCCATTTACAGCGTCATCTTTTTCGATATTGAGCAGATTTTGAATAGCACGACCCTTGCTGGTCTTCTCACCTTCAGGGATGTCATAGCATTTCAGCCAATGGCAACGGCCTTTCTTGGTGAAGAAGAGCATTGTCTGATGCATCGTAGCAGGATAGATATACTCGGTGAAATCTTCCTCGCGAGTATGTGCACCCTTGCTGCCGACACCACCGCGAGCCTGCTCACGGAATTCAGACAATGGTGTGCGCTTGATATATCCTAAATGACTTACGGTGATAACGATAGGGTCGTTAGGATAGAAATCCTCTGCATTGAACTCATGTTCAGCTGGGATTATCTCTGTACGACGGGCATCGCCATACTTCTCCTTAACTTCCACCAACTCATCTTTCATCACTTTCTTGCAAAGTTCAGGATCATCGAGTATCTGCTGCAAATAAGCAATCTGCTTTTCCAAGTCCTCATATTCAGCATGCAACTGATCCATACGAAGTCCGGTGAGTTGAGAAAGACGCATATCAACAATTGCCTTGCTTTGCAGAGAGTCTAATTCGAAGCGTTTCTCAAGGTTTGTCTGAGCATCAGCTGGAGTTTTAGAAGCGCGGATAATATGCACGACTTCATCAATATTATCACAAGCGATAATCAGACCTTCGAGGATATGGGCACGTTCTTTGGCTTTGTTCAAGTCAAACTTTGTGCGGCGGATGGTCACATCATGACGATGCTCCACGAAATATTTCACACATTCCTGCAGAGAAAGCAGACGTGGACGGCCCTTAACCAATGCGATGCAATTCACTGAGAATGAACTCTGAAGAGCAGTCATCTTAAAGAGTTTGTTCAAGATGACGTTGGCATTAGCGTCTTTCTTGGCATCCACCACGATGCGCATTCCTTGACGGCCTGTCTCATCGTTCACATTCGCAATGCCGTCAATCTTTCCTTCTTTCACCAAGTCAGCAATATATTCTATCAATTGCTGCTTGTTGACACCGTACGGAATCTCTGTTACGACAATCTTGTCATGAGTTTCGCCTGCCTCAATCTCAGCCTTTGCACGCATGATGATGCGGCCACGACCGGTCTCATAAGCCTGCTTAACTCCTTCAAGACCATAGATATAAGCACCTGTAGGGAAATCAGGAGCTGGTATATACTGCATCAAGTCTTCTATGGTGATGTCAGGGTTGTCAATATAAGCGCAGCATCCATCGATGACCTCACCCAAATTATGGGTTGGAATATTGGTTGCCATACCCACAGCGATACCATTTCCGCCATTTACAAGCAGATTAGGAATCTTTGTAGGCATAACGGTAGGCTCCTGTAGAGTGTCATCAAAGTTGTTCATCATATCGACGGTGTCCTTCTCAAGGTCATCCATGATATGCTCACCCATCTTTGAGAGTCGGCACTCTGTGTATCGCATGGCAGCTGGAGAATCACCATCGACAGAGCCGAAGTTTCCTTGTCCATCCACCAATTTATAACGCATGTTCCAGTCCTGCCCCATTCTCACGAGGGCTCCATATACGGAACTGTCACCATGAGGATGGTATTTACCGAGCACTTCACCTACGACGCGCGCACATTTTTTATACGGTTTGTCATTCGTATTTCCGATGCCGAGCATACCATAAAGTATTCGCCGGTGCACTGGTTTAAATCCATCACGCACATCAGGAAGAGCACGAGCCACAATCACCGACATAGAATAGTCTATGTAGGATGACTTCATTTCTTCCTCGATGTTGATTTTCTTGATTCTATCAACATCAATTGTTTGATTTTCGTCCATTTCTTATTTTAATATAATGTATTTCAGTTTTATAATCTCAATATCGGTTTCATAATTCGGGAAAAACGTCGTAGAGGCCTCTAAAATGCCCCAGAATCGATTTTGCCTTATTTTTAATCGCACAAAGATACAATATTTTTTTGACTTATAAAAACTTTTCTGACGAAAATATGCTTTATTTTGCGATTTATTTGCTATAAAAGAAAAACCTCTGATTTTTTCCTTTATTCTGCAACTTTTCAGTGTTTATATTCGTCTTAAGAACAGAAAGAATAAAACAAAATAGAGAAAATGAGAACACTGGGAAATCTTTTATGGTTGATTTTTGGAGGTTTTGAGACTGCAATCGGTTATTTTATGGGAGGTATTGGCATGATGCTGACAATCATCGGAATACCTTTCGGGTTGCAAGCAATAAAAATTGGCATCTATGTGATTTGGCCTTTTGGGCATCATGCGGTAGATTCAGCAGATTCGGGAGGCTGCCTGCAAACCCTTCTGAATGTCATTTGGGTCATCTTCTTTGGTTTATGGATTTGGCTTTTTCATATTCTTTTCGGACTCATTCTTTGCATTACCATCGTCGGAATCCCCTTTGGAAAGAAGCAGTTTGAGTTGTCTTCACTTGCATTGACTCCTTTTGGAAAAGAGGTAGTATAACTATCTGATTTTTAAGGAGATATATCTTTGATTGTAAAAGGCCATCTTTTACGCTGTAAATAACGACTGTTTACCTCGTAAAAGATGGCTTTTTACAGGGTAAACAATGACCTTTTACAATTCAGTTTGCTATTCTCTATGATTTACTCAATGAACAGCGCATTTCCAGACGCATATTGTAAGTTAATCTGAAAATAAGGGACAAGCAGAATATTTTCATTTCTATTTTTCAAAAACATTTGGATTTTCCGATTTCTTTTATTATCTTTGCACTTTATATAATCACTACCATCATGAAAAAAAGAACGACATTTATACTGATTTTTTCAATTGCAATCATTGCCAGTGCTTATGCCCAACAGCCCGGCAAGCTTTCAAGCTATGTCAATCCAATGATAGGCACAGGAGGCATGGGTCATACCTTTCCGGGTGCTTGCGCGCCTTTTGGCATCGTGCAACTAAGTCCTGAAACTGATACGATTCCTCATAATATCGATGGAAAATATCAACCGAAAGTGTATTCCTATTGTGCTGGTTATCAATATGATGACCCCACCATCGTCGGATTCAGTCATACGCATCTCAGCGGAACGGGTCATAGCGACCTTGGCGATATCATGATAATGCCTCAAACAGGAAAGTTAAGGCTCAATCCGGGCACAAAAGACAACCCTGATAATGGCTATCGATGCCGCTACTCCCACTCCACCGAAAGGGCTTTTCCGGGTTATTACGAGGTTACTTTGAAGGATAACGGTGTGAAATGTCAGTTTACTGCTACCGAAAGGGTCGGCATTCATCAATATTCCTATCCAAAAGGTGCGGATGAACGCATCATTCTCGACCTTTTGCATGGCATTTACAATTATGATGGTAAGGTGCTTTGGAGCCAACTAAGAGTAGAAAATGACACCCTTCTCACGGGCTATCGCCTCACCAATGGATGGTCGCGTTGCAACTATACTTATTTTGCTATCAGTCTTTCCAAACCCATTAAGAGCTATGGTTACAAAGATATGAAAGAGCCGAAGTATAAAGGTTTCTGGAAGAAATTTGACCTTCATCATGACTTCCCCGATATTGCAGGAAGAGATGTTGTAACTTATTTCAATTTCGACAATGATGGTCAGCCCCTTATTCTCAAAGTGGCACTGTCGGCTGTAAGTACCGAAGGTGCACTGAAAAATCTCAAAGCGGAAGCTAGTGGAAAGACTTTTGAGCAGCTTGTTGCGGAGACCAACGCCAAATGGGAAAAGGAACTCGACGTCTTGGAGTGTGAGGGTACTGCCGACCAAAAGGCCATGCTTTACACCTCTTTATATCATACGATGATTAATCCGTCAATCTATATGGATGTAGATAGGAAATATCGTGGAGTTGACGGCAACATCCATGAGGCTAAAGACTTTGATAATTACACCATTTTCAGCGTTTGGGATACCTATAGGGCTGAACATCCATTGCTCGGATTGCTGAAAACTGACCGCAATACGAATATGGTGAAGTCGATGATTGCTCATCAGCAGCAGAACATATTGCACATGCTTCCCGTATGGAGTCTGATGGGCAATGAGGGCTGGTGTATGACCGGATATCATGCAGTGACGGTAGTTGCCGATGCTTTAGTGAAGGGTGCTGACATCAATGCTGATGAAGCACTGAAGGCAATGACGCAAACAGCCACCTGCAAGTATTTCCCAAACTTGTCAAACTATATCCGATTGGGTTATGCACCTTATGACCATGACGCGACGGCAGCCTCTAATACGCTTGAATATTCTTATGATGACTTCGGCGTTTATGCAGCAGCAAAGAAGTTGGGGAAGAAAGATATTGCCGATGAATATGCCAAACGGGCTCTCTATTATCGAAATACCTTCGATACCTCAATAGGTTTTGCTTCGCCAAGATACGCTGATGGACATTTCAAAAGCGACCTTGACCCTTATCAGACTTATAATGAAGGCTTCATCGAAGGCAATTCTTGGAACTTCTCTTTTCAAGCTCCGCAAGATGTATTTGGCCTTATTCGCCTCTTTGGAGGTGATAAAGCCTTTCAGAAAAAGTTAGACCAACTCTTCGAAATGAACCTTCCTGAGAAATATTATGCTGATAATGAGGACATTACGGCAGATTGTTTAGTGGGAGGATATGTGCATGGAAATGAGCCTAGTCATCATATACCTTATTTATATGCATGGACTTCTGCCCCATGGAAGACGCAGAAATGGATGAGAACTATTATGGGTAAGATGTATAAAAATGAGATTCGCGGCCTTGGTGGCAACGATGATTGCGGGCAAATGTCGGCATGGTATATCTTCTCGGCAATGGGCTTCTATCCTGTGTGTCCAGGCACTGATCAATATGTTTTGGGTGCTCCTTATTTGTCCTATATGAAAGTAACGCTTCCTAATGGCAAAACTGTAACCATCAAAGCACCAAAGGTAAGTGAGAAAAACCGTTATGTGGAGAGTGTGAAACTCAATGGAAAGCCCTATTCGAAACTCTACATTACGCATAAAGACCTTACTGATGGTTGCACTATTGAGTTCAATATGGGTAGCAAACCGAATCTGAAAAGAGGACTTGCTGCCGATGATAAACCTTATTCAATGAGCAAATGAAAAGACTGATTTTATCCTTATTCGTTCTCTTTGCTTGCATATCCATGCAGGCAAAGTTACTGAAAGTCCTTGCGATAGGCAATAGCTTCTCGGAAGATGCTGTTGAACAGTATTTATGGGAATTAGCAGCTGCGCAGGGAGATACATTGATTATCGGAAATGCTTATATTCCCGGATGCCCTATTGATAGGCATTTAAATGATTTGGAAACTGGAAAAGCCGAGTATGCCTATCGCAAAATCGTGGATGGAAAGAAGACTAATACCAAGGACATAGACTTAAAATCCATCATTGAAGATGAACGTTGGGACATCATATCACTGCAACAAGCAAGCCCAAATTCAGGTGAACCTGAGACTTATGCTAACTTACCGAAGTTAAAAGAGAAAGTGCTTGCTCTTGCAACGAATAAAGATGTGGAGATCGTATGGCATCTCACATGGGCTTATGCACATGATGCCACTCACGAAGGGTTCAAGAAATACGGGAATGACCAACGTAAAATGTATGATGCAATACTGTTGTCTGTCCGCCAAGAATTGCCAAAAGCAGGCATCAAGAGGATTATCCCTTCGGGCATTGCCATTCAAAACATGCGTAAAAAGATAGGCGATTATCTTAATCGGGATGGTTTTCATCTGTCTTATTCTATCGGCCGATATACTGCAGCGTGTACTTGGTGCGAGTTTCTGACAGGAAAAAGTGTTGTTGGAAATCCTTATCACCCACAGAATATTTATGCAGATGAAGCTCTGAAAGCCCAAAAGGCGGCGCATAAAGCATTCTGTCAGCTACCCAAGATCTTCCTTTTTGCCAAATAAACAAAGGCGTTCTATTGAATGATTTATCAATGGAGCGCCTTTATTTTGCGTCTTTTCAATCTGCATCTACACGCTCAAAGCCCTCATGGCATTGAGTACAGCCAGTACCATAACGCCCACATCAGCAAATACAGCCATGCCCATGGTGGCCAATCCAAACGTTGCAAGCACCAAAACAGCCACTTTGATGGCTATGGCAAACCATGCATTCTCATGCGCAATGCGAATAGTACGACGGGCAATCTTTATGGCCGTGGCGATTTTTGATGGTTTATCGTCCATCAATACCACATCGGCAGCCTCGATGGCAGCATCAGACCCCAAACCTCCCATTGATATTCCAATGTCAGCACGTGCAAGAACAGGGGCGTCATTGATGCCATCTCCCACAAAAGCAAGGCTCTTTCCCTCAGGTTTTGCTTGCAATAACTGTTCTACTTTCTCAACTTTATCCGCAGGAAGAAGCTCTGCCTGATAGTCATCAAGCCGCAATTCTGAGGCCACATAAGCAGCCACTTCCTGCTTATCACCCGTCAGCATCACAGTCTTCCGTATGCCTAACTTCTTCAATTGGCTGATAGCCACCTTGGAATCCTCCTTGATTTGGTCGGAAATCAATATATGACCAGCATAAATACCATCAATGGCCACATGGATAATAGTACCCACAAGATGTTTGCATTGTTCACATTCGTGCATTTTAGCACCAGCGTCATCCATCATTTTAGCATTTCCCACGCTAACAATATGCCCATTAACCAGTGCCTTGATGCCATGTCCGGCTATTTCCTCTACGTTCTCTATTTTGCAATCATCTGCCTCATTGGGATATGCCTGACGAAGGGCAGCAGCTATAGGATGTGTAGAAAACCGTTCTACATGTGCTGCCATGTGCAGTAATTCGTTTTCTGATAACTTGTCAGGATGCACTGCATTGACCATAAAAACGCCTCTTGTGAGTGTTCCGGTCTTATCAAAAACGATGATACCAGCATTCGCAAGCGTGCTCATAAAGTTCCCGCCTTTGATGAGAATGCCTTTGCGTGATGCTCCGCCAATACCTCCAAAAAAGGTGAGCGGCACGGAAATGACAAGGGCGCAAGGACAAGAAACCACCAAAAAAGTAAGTGCCCGATAGAGCCACACTGCAAAAGAGGTGGAATAACTGTCAGCGAAGAAAGGCGGAATGAAGGCCAATCCTAAGGCAAGAAACACCACAATTGGCGTATAGATATGAGCAAACTTGGTGATAAAGGTCTCATTTTTCGACTTATGAGAACTTGCATTTTCCACTAAATCGATGATTTTAGAGGCTGTGGATTCACCAAAACTCTTGTTAACCTTTACCTTCAACAGTCCTGAAATATTGACACAACCCGATATGACGTTATCCCCTACTCCCACATTGCGCGGTGCACTCTCACCTGTAAGCGCCACTGTGTTCAGGCTGGAACTGCCTTCGATGACCACACCATCCATTGGAATCTTCTCACCGGGACGTATTATGATGGTCTCCCCAATAGTTACCGTCTCTGGAGAAACGGCTAAAATCTTACCTTCACGCTCCACATTGGCACTGTCAGGACGAATGTCCATCAGGCTGGAAATGGATTTCCGGCTCTTGCCTTCTGCGTAATCCTCGAAAAGTTCACCCACTTGGAAGAATAACATGACGAAT
Organism: Prevotella sp.; assembly: GCA_022641735.1. Taxonomy (GTDB): domain Bacteria; phylum Bacteroidota; class Bacteroidia; order Bacteroidales; family Bacteroidaceae; genus Prevotella. Next base: position 19,495 of record JALCDQ010000002.1, read on the forward strand.
ACCGCTTCGGGGAACTGCGTTTCCGCGCCTGGCAAAAAACCGATGAAAAGAGCGCCCAAAGTGGCTATTGACATGAGAAAATCCTCATCGAAAGGGTCGCCTTCCTTGATTCCTTCGATAGCTTCTCCTAAGATATCATAGCTGATGAGCATGTATGGAACGAGATAAACAAGGAGTAATTGCCACGTCGGCAAATTCCATTTCTGCTCGATAAGCCATGCTCCTAAAAGAAGGATGGCGGTGAGGATGATTCTCAATAATTTCTTATTCATATCTTTGTATTGTTTGATTTCCAGGTGCAAAGATAGGAATAAAGAAATGCAACTTGGTTGCAAAGTTTAGGGAAGACGATTATTGATTTTGTAAACAACGGTTAATTACAACGTAAACAGTAACCTTTTACAACGTAAACAGTAACCTTTTACAAGGTAAAAAGTAGTCTTTTACATTGCCCTTTGATAAATCTTGCCAAACCCTTTGCTGCAAAGGGCTCAGCAACCTGTATTCTTTGATTTTTCGAAAGGCTATCTGTGACTTTAGAAAGAATATGAAAATCCCACGGAAGCATACTCTTTCAACTGCCAATAACTATGGTCGTTTATGCGCGTGGCGCCATCATCAAATCGTGGATATACAAAGATATTAGAAGATATCCAGCGGTTGAATTTGAAGGTTAGCGTGTTCTCCCACTCCAATTCTGCCCGTTGATAAGTGGTATATCCGTAAAGTCGGGTCTTCCAAGAAATATTGTCAGAGAATTTCCACAACAAATCCACAGTAATCTGAGAACCGAAATCATTCAGATGATGTTTGCCTGCATCGATGCCATAACGAGAAGCCAAAGACTCCCGATTGACATATTTATAATTATAGGCAGCAGGTGCAAGATGGACAGAACCCGTTAGTTTATGATTCATCCAATCGACATTGTAATCCATACCTAATGACAGGTTGACAACCAAAGGGCCGAGGAAATCTGTGGTAAGGGTCTGAGAATTGCTCACCCATTGCCGCATAAACTGCGTGTAGGCAATAAGTTGAGCCGTATAATACCATTTTTTCGATGCCTGCAAACCATATTTACTGGTAAAGCGTAAGAGGTTTTCACTGGCGCGCATGCTATGCAAGGAGTCCTCACGAGATGTTTGGAAGCCAAGCTTCATTTCCAATTTATTCTCCCATTTCACCTTTTGCTTGTTGTTGAAATTTGCATTCAAGGTGACTGAACCCACCATGGAATAATTGCTTTCACCGCCTTTATACCAGTTGGAAGATACGAAATTCTGAAGGAATTGCAGGTAATAATCCCCCGAAAATGTCCAGAAATTTGGTTTAATAATTACCACATCAACAGGTACGTTTTCAGGTTCTATCGGCTTTGGAGCTATCTGCTCAACGATATCCGGCGCATGTTCCACTTTCACGGGAGTAGCTTCTATCGTTCCGCCAATCTTATCCAGCTGAGTTTCAGTTCGTTCCACGAGGTCAGGTCTGTCCAAATATACCTTCAATAAGGTTTCATCCAACAAGGATGGCGATGAATCCAACTCGAAATTATTCTTAGCTACACCTTTATAAAAGGTAGTAGGAAGAAAAAGTGAATTATATTCAACTCCTGGTGTCTCATTGCCTAAATAATCTCTCAATACCTTCTGCTTTGAAGAATAAGTGAGCGTTGAGTCTGCCATCAGACTGTCGAGTTTCTGACGAAAAACTGCTAAGGAATCAGTATAATTCCCTACAATATTGGCAACAGAAACACGGCGGCGCTGTCCTCGATTATGCGTTTGAGCCCCTACTGTTACGGAGGCAAATAACAATCCTATTAGAAGAAAATATTTAAATTTCATGTCAAAATATCTATTTTATCGGTGCAAAGATAATAATAAATTGCTAGAATGGGAAAAAAGGAGCATGAAAAAACTAAAATAGCTTGTTCTTTTCATATTTTTATAGTATCTTTGCAACTTGAATTTTAATTATTATAATCGTGGCTGAAACAAAGTATATCTTCGTAACCGGTGGTGTTGTATCTTCCTTAGGTAAAGGAATCATCTCTTCATCCATCGGTAAGCTCCTCCAAGCTAGGGGCTATAATATTACCATTCAAAAGTTTGATCCCTATATTAATATCGATCCGGGTACGCTGAATCCTTATGAGCACGGTGAGTGCTACGTAACGGCTGACGGCATGGAAACAGACCTCGACCTTGGTCATTATGAGCGGTTTACGGGTATTCAAACGACCAAAGCCAACTCCATGACTACCGGGCGCATCTATAAGAGCGTCATCGATAAGGAGCGCAGAGGGGATTATTTAGGGAAAACCATTCAGGTGGTACCTCATATCACTGATGAAATCAAGCGCAACATCAAGCTTCTTGGACAGAAATATCATTACGATTTCGTCATTACGGAGATTGGTGGAACCATCGGAGATATAGAAAGTGCTCCTTTCATGGAGGCCATTCGGCAGATGAAATGGGAATTGGGCAACAGGGCTGTAAACGTTCATCTTACCTATGTTCCTTATCTGAAGGCAGCTCAAGAGTTGAAGACTAAACCGACACAACATAGCGTAAAAGAGTTGCAAAGCGTCGGAATTCAACCCGATATCCTCGTTTTGAGAACTGAAAAGCACCTCAGCGACCAGATTCGCAAAAAGGTAGCAGCCTTCTGTAACGTTGACTTTGACTGCGTTATCCAAAGTGAAGACGTACCAAGCATTTATGAAGTACCGGTTGGAATGCAAGACCAAGGTTTGGATACAGCCATTCTGAAGAAAGTGGGAGAACCTATCGGAGAGAAGCCGGCATTAGGTCCATGGCGAGCATTTTTGGAAAGAAGGAAGAACTCAAAAGAAGAAGTGCATATCGGACTTGTAGGAAAATACGACCTGCAGGATGCCTATAAGAGTATTCGCGAAAGTCTTTCACAAGCCGGAACTTATAATGACCATAAGACTGTTATCACCTTTATCAATTCAGAAAAGATTACTGAAGACAGCGTAGCAGAACTGATAAAAGGACAAGACGGCATCGTGATTTGCCCGGGATTTGGTCAAAGAGGCATTGAAGGGAAAATCATTGCTGCCCATTATGCCAGAGTGAATGATATTCCTACATTTGGAATCTGCCTCGGTATGCAAATGATGGTCATCGAATTTGCCCGCAACGTGCTCGGCTATAAGGATGCAAACAGCCGTGAAATGGACGAGAAGACGATACATAACGTCATCGATATCATGGAAGAACAGAAGAATATTACCAATATGGGAGGTACAATGCGTTTGGGACAATACGAATGTGTATTGAAGCAAGGGTCACGTGTTTTCGATATATATCAGAAAGAAAATATCCGCGAGCGTCATCGTCATCGCTATGAATTCAATAATTCCTTTGAACAGGAGTTTGAGCGCAACGGGATGATGTGTGTTGGTCGTAATCCTGAAAGTGACCTCGTGGAAATCGTAGAGATACCAGGTATGAAATGGTATATCGGCACGCAATTCCATCCGGAATATCAAAGTACAGTGCTGAAACCACACCAACTTTTCGTAGATTTTATCAAAACCGCAATTAAGAATCAAAAATAATGGATAAGAATACAATTATCGGCTTCGTATTGATAGCCTTGATACTGATTGGCTTTAGTTGGTGGAGCCAGCCTTCTAAAGAAGAAGTACAAGCTCAACAGGAACAGTTGGCAAAGCAAGAAGCAGTGAAAGCAAAGGCTGAGAAAGCCGCCAAGATGACTGCATTGCTGAAGCAAAAAGCGGCTAAGGCCAAAGCGGAAGAAGACACTACTGCCCTTTTCCACAATGCTTTAAAAGCTCAAACTCAGAACATCGTTTTGAAAAACAAGAAGGTTGAACTTACTTTAAGCAGCAAAGGTGCTACTGTAGAGAAGGCAATCATCAAGAATTATAAGGATAACATCCATGGGAATAATCATATAACGCTCTTTGATGATAAAGACCAAGCACTGAATTACACGCTTGCAGCTAAGGAAACGAACATATCCACACAAGATTTGTTCTTCCAACCATCAAATGTTACCGATTCCACCGTTACATTTACCGCGCAAGCTGGTGCTGGCAAGAGCATTATCATGCAATATCTATTGGGAAGCGACTATATGCTCCACATGAAATTCAGCATTAATGGAATGCAAGGACTGTTTGCTCCTAACACAGCCACAATGGATGTTAACTGGTATGATAAATGTCGCCAACAGGAAAAAGGCTTCACATTTGAAAACCGTTATGCTACCCTCACCTATCATAAAACAGATGGTGGCACGGATTACCTCAATGAGAATTCGGAAAAAGTGGATAAGGATATTGAAAATCAGATCGACTGGGTCGCTTTCAAAAACCAGTTCTTCTCAGCTGTAATGATAGCCAAGCACAACTTTGGAGACCATTCTCTGATGACCTCAATACCACAAGAGAAAGGCTCAGGATTCTTGAAGAGCTATCAAGCTAAGATGAAGACATTCCTTGATCCTTCAGGAAAGACACCATCTGAATTTGATTTCTACTATGGCCCGAACGATTTCCGTCTTTTGCAGAAAGTAGAAAAGGAAAGCAAGTTCGGCAAAGATTTGGAAATGCAACGTTTGGTATATCTGGGATGGCCATTATTCCGCATTATCAACCGCTGGTTTACTATCTATGTATTCGATTGGCTTTCAAAGCTATTCTCAATGGGTATCGTACTGATATTGATAACATTACTGCTGAAAGTCATCACTTATCCAATGGTGAAAAAGAGCTATATGAGCTCTGCGAAGATGCGTGTATTGAAGCCGAAGTTGGAGGCTGCAACCGCTCAATATGACAAACCTGAAGACCAAATGCAGAAGCAACAGGCGATGATGGGTGAATATTCCAAATATGGTGTTTCTCCATTGAGTGGCTGTCTGCCTATGCTCATTCAGATGCCTATCTGGATTGCCATGTTCAACTTTGTTCCTAACGCCATACAACTGCGTGGCCAGAGTTTCCTTTGGATGAAAGACTTAAGCACCTACGACCCTATTTTATCATGGAGCAAGAACATTCCATTGTTGGGAGACCACTTATCATTAACGTGTATCCTCTTCTGTGTTGCTCAGATCCTCTATTCATGGATGACCATGCGTCAGCAAAAGGATCAGATGGTCGGTCAACAGGCACAGCAAATGAAGATGATGCAATGGATGATGTATCTCATGCCATTGATGTTCTTCTTTATGTTCAATGACTATTCATCTGGTTTGAACTTCTATTATTTCATCAGTTTGTTCTTCAGCGCAGCCATTATGTGGACACTTCGTAAGACCACCAATGATGAAAAGCTTCTTGCAATCCTTGAAGCAAGATATAAGAACAACCAAAACAATCCTCAAAAAATGAAGGGATTTGCTGCTCGCTTACAGGCAATGCAGGCTCAACAGGCTGAAATGCAGAAAAAGAAAAATGAACTTGAAGAGAAAAAACGCAAATTATAATGAAAGCCAAGATATTATCAATAATAGTTGTTATGCTCTCATTGAGCTGCAACTCTTTGCAAGCACAGACGATGATTGGAAAAAATAATATCAAACTTGCCAACGACTTGATGACACCGGAGGCACTGTGGGCAATGGGCAGATTATCCAGTGCCAAGGCTTCTCCCGATGGGAAACAGGTCGTTTACCAGGTTTCCTATTATAGCGTAAAGGAAAATAAAAGCCACACAATGCTTTTCATTCAAGATGCTAATGGCAAGAACAAAAAGCAGTTGACTACATCTGCTAAGAGTGAGACTGACCCTGCTTGGATTGAAAACGGACAGAAAATAGCCTATCTGTTTGATGGCCAACTTTGGAAGATGAACCCTGATGGCAGTGGCAAAGTGAAACTCACTAATTCAGAGAAAGATATTGAAGGCTTTCTCTTCTCTCCTGATGGAAAGAGTGTTATTCTCTTGAAATCAATTGATTATCAGGGATCTATTCAGAAAAATCCAGAAGACCTTCCAAAGGCTACTGGAAGAGTCATAACGGACATGAACTATCGGCATTGGGATCATTATGTGGAAAGTATAACGCATCCTTTTGTCGCCCAAGTAACGGCTAATAGCATTGCAGAAGGTATCGATTTACTCGATAAAGAACCGTTTGAATGCCCTACTGCTCCATTTGGTGGTATCGAACAACTTGCATGGAGTCCTGATTCTAAATATATAGCATATACCTGCAGAAAGAAAGAAGGCGTTGAGTATGCTATTTCTACTGATACTGACATCTATTTATATGATACTTCAACAAAGACAACCCGAAATCTTTGTAAGCCCGAAGGCTATGTAGAGCCAAAGATTGATCCGACAAAAACAATGAAGGACCAGGCCGTTAATAAGCAAGATGGGGATATGAATGTGGGTTATGACCAAAATCCAAAGTTCTCTCCTGATGGAAAATATGTGGCTTGGCAAAGTATGAAAAGAGATGGGTATGAAAGCGACCTCAATCGTCTTTGTGTCTATGAACTTGCCAATGGTAAGAAAACATATATTGTCAACAAGGATAATTTGGACACGAATGTCGATGATTATTGCTGGAATAATGATTCAAAATCACTTTATTTCCTCGCTTGTTGGCATGCTTGCGTAAACATTTATCAGGCAACTCTCCAAGGCAATGTCAAACAACTGACCGATGGATGGTATGACTATGGCTCTCTGCAAATGTTGGGAAATAGCACGAAAATGCTTGTTACACGCCATTCGATGAGTCATCCTGATGACCTATTTGTGCTTACTCCAAGCAAGAAAGAGAAGAAGTCAGAAGTTGAACAAATCACTGATGAAAACAAAAATATCTTTGATCAATTAGAAATCGGTAAAATCCAGCAGCGTTGGGTAAAGACAACAGATGGCAAGGATATGCTTGTTTGGATAATTCTTCCCCCTCATTTTGATGCAACAAAGAAATATCCCACCTTATTATATTGTGAAGGTGGACCGCAAAGTCCTGTTTCCCAATTCTGGAGTTATCGTTGGAATTTCCAGATCATGGCTGCTCATGGTTATGTCATTATCGCTCCTAACCGCAGAGGATTGCCAGGATTTGGTAGCGAATGGAATGAGGAAATATCGGGTGATTGGACAGGTCAATGCATGAAAGATTATCTGAGTGCCATTGATGATGCTACGACTAATCTTCCTTTTGTTGATAAAGACCGTTTGGGAGCTGTAGGCGCAAGTTTCGGAGGCTTCTCTGTTTACTATCTTGCAGGCCATCATGACAAACGCTTTAAGTGTTTTATTGCTCACGATGGTGCCTTCAATTTGGAGTCCATGTACACAGACACCGAAGAGGCATGGTTCTCAAATTGGGAATATGACGATGCTTATTGGAATAAAGATCAGACAGCCAGAGCCAAGAAAACTTATGAAAATAGCCCACACATGGCCGTTGATAATTGGGATACACCTATCCTTTGCATCCATGGAGAAAAGGATTATCGCATCAATGCCAATCAAGGTTTTGGCGCTTTCAATGCTGCACGCCTAAAGGGAATACCTGCAGAGTTACTGCTTTTCCCTGATGAAAATCATTGGGTATTGAAGCCTCAAAATGGTATTTTATGGCAACGCACATTCTTCAACTGGCTTGATAGATGGCTGAAGAAATAAGATAATCCACAGATTGATTATAAATAAAAATAAAAAGATAAAATTATGGTAGAGGAATTTCAAAAGAAACTGAGCGATTCTCCAGCAATGCGTTGGACCGCCCTCGTATTGCTGGCGACAGCTATGTTTTTCGGTTACATATTCGTTGACATCTTGTCACCACTGATGGATTTGCTGCAAACACAGCGAGGTTGGGACCCTGTTTCTTTTGGACACTATGCAGGTTCTGAACCTTTCCTTAATGTGTTTGTGTTCTTCCTCATCTTTGCAGGAATTATCTTGGATAAGATGGGAGTTCGCTTTACAGCAATTCTCTCTGGTTCTGTAATGGTTTTAGGTGCTGCTATCAACTGGTATGCGGTCACAGAATCATTTGAAACGAGTTCATTAAAGACTTTCGTTGACGGCATTCTTAACCTTCCAGATGCCTGGTGGAACATTACACCATGGTTTAGAGGCATGCCTGCTTCTGCAAAGTTTGCTGCTATCGGCTTCATGATCTTTGGATGTGGAACTGAAATGGCAGGTATCACGGTTTCCCGTGGTATCGTGAAATGGTTTGCTGGTCATGAAATGGCTCTCGCAATGGGTGTAGAAATGGCTATTGCACGTGTTGGTGTAGCTGTTGTCATGTTGGGTTCCCCAGCTATTGCACACATTACTCCTATCAGCGTTTCCCGTCCAGTTGCCTTCGCTTTACTTTTGCTGTGCATAGGTTTAATCTGTTTCATTTCCTATGGATTCATGGATAAGAAACTTGATGCACAAGGTGTTAAGGAAGAAAAAGATGAACCTTTCAAGGTGAAAGATATAGGCAAGATTCTTTCTTTAAAGATGTTCTGGTTGGTTGCATTGTTGTGCGTGCTCTATTATTCAGCTATCTTCCCATTCCAGAAATATGCAATCAACATGCTGCAATGCAATCTTGACTTCTCAGCAGAGGCTGCAGGCAGGGTCTTCTTTGTATTCCCATTGGGCGCAGCAGCAGTAACCCCATTCTTAGGAAACTATCTTGACCGCAAAGGTAAAGGTGCATCCATGATGATATTGGGAGCAATACTCATGATTCTTTGTCATCTCACGTTTGCTTTCATCGTTCCTGCTACCCACTCTGTGATTATCACGTTTATTGCCATTATCGTTTTGGGAATTTCTTTTTCACTCGTACCAGCTGCCATGTGGCCATCAGTTCCGAAACTGATTGATAACAAGCTTTTGGGTAGTGCTTATGCGTTGATTTTCTGGATACAAAACATCGGATTATATGCTTTCCCTATGATTATCGGAAGTATTCTCCATGCTTGTAACCCAGGCGTCACAGACCCATTGAAATACAACTACACCATACCAATGTGTGTATTTGCCAGTCTTGGTGTGCTTGCTTTAATCTTAGGCTTTGCTTTGAAAGCATTAGACTTGAAGAAAGGCTATGGACTCGAAGAACCAAACATCAAGTAGATTTAAACGTTGGACAGTACTCATCATCGTGGCAATTGTCATGATGATGGGTTATGTCTTCTGGGATATTGTATCTCCGCTTTCCACACAGTTGAAGGCTCCCATAGCAGAGGGAGGAATGAATTGGACCTCTGCTGAATATGGTTTCTACGCTGGGAGTTATTCTATATTCAACATATTCTTATTAATGCTCTTCTTCGGAGGCATTATTCTTGACAAATGCGGCATACGCTTTACGGGAATAATGGCAACTGGAGTCATGCTTCTGGGTTCTTTTATCAATTATTATGCCTTAACGCGAATATCTCCGAATGATTGCGTAGATTTGAGTTTTACACTTTTCGGGCTCATTCCTGAACATATCAAGTTGCAAGTCCTCATTGCCGCTTTGGGCTTTGGTCTTTTTGGAATGGGGTGTGATATTACGGGAATAACAGTTTCCAAGGTTGTCACGAAGTGGTTTAAAGGCCATGAATTGGCTTCCGCCATGGGCATACAAGTGGCTATGGCACGATTGGGAACTGCATCTGCATTGAGTTTCAGTCCGCTCATTGCCATGAATTTCGGCTTATCAGCACCAATATTGGTGGGCGCTTTTATGCTGTTAATCGGCTTTGTGTTATTCCTTATTTACATCTTCATGGATAAGGACTTTGACAGAAACAAGAGAATTGTTTCATTGGAAGCAAACGATGAGAGTTTCCGTTTCCGCGATTTCGTGAAAGTACTTCAAAATCCAGGCTTCTGGATGATTGCCATCCTCTGCGTTTTTTTCTACAGTTCTATCCGCCCTTTTATGAAGTTTGCGACGGATTTGCTCATCAACAAATATGGTGTTGAAGGCGTTACGGCTGGCTGGATAGTGTCCGCCCTCCCCTATGCGACCATCATCCTCACTCCCTTATTTGGCTCTATCTATGACCGAATAGGTAAAGGCGCCACGCTGATGCTTATCGGATGCGTTCTCGTTACGATATGCCATATCTGTCTGTTGCTGCCTTTCGTGACATCTACATGGTTTGCCACAGTCATCATGATTATCCTCGGCATCGCTTTTTCGCTTGTCCCGAGTGCCATGTGGCCGTCTGTCCCCAAGATAGTACCCCTAAAACAGTTGGGCACCGCTTATAGTATTATTTACTATATACAAAATCTTGGGCTTATGTTAGTCCCTATGTGGGTTGGAGATGTCATCGGACAAAACACCACTTCTGATGGTCATGTGGATTTCACAATGCCCATGATGATATTTGTTGGCTTTGGCGTTGTTGCCATTTTCATATCTTCCATCCTCCTGATTATGGATAAGAAGAAGCATTATGGCCTTGAGGATGCCAATATCATCAAATAAATACGGGATATAGGATAACTGATTTTCAGGTTGCAAATAATTATAGGCAACCTTCTAAATCGTTAACAAATTAACTTAAAACAGCTTGCAAGATTTATACAAGTTACTAATGAAATATGCAAAAACGTTTATCGACATAGGACGTTTGGCCTTTTGTATAGGCACGTTTGGCCAAACGAGGCGCTTATTTGGCCTAACGTGGACCTCATTAATCGTTGTTTAGAGGGTCGAAAGCTACCTTTTACAAGGTAATTAACCACTTTTTACAAGGTCAAAAGTGGCTTTTAAGGATGAAATCAGACTTTTTCAAAAACCGACCTCGCCAAAAAGGCCCTTTTCGTGCGTTATAAGCGACTTAATTTTTAGAGGTTCACTGTATGAAGCCTCGCCTTTTGCAGAGGCTCATATCCGTTTTGCATAATTATGCAAAAACAGTATTTAGTTTTGCATAAAGTTAGTCTGATATATTGGACTAAATGTAAGTGAATTGTAAAAAAGGGTCTTCCAAAGAACAAGATGTATTTGCCGATTTCCTTAGTTATCTTTCACACTTATATATACAGCAAAGCGCGCCCAAATATTCAATTGTATTTGGGTGCGATTTTGATTAATTCTTAATTATTGCATGGTAACTCTTTCGAGCCACTTCACCATTCCAAACATGACTCCCATCGAAATGAGACATACCAACAAGAATACTGTCCAGCATTCCCAAATCGGCCATTTATTGTACATCAACGGACCTATCCAAAGCAGGCAGTTTCCTACTGCAGTAGCTCCTAACCATAGACCTTGGCATAATCCTTGAAGGTGCTTTGGAGCAACTTTTGATACGAAGCTTAAGCCTAATGGTGAGATAAACAATTCTGCAACAGTAAGGAAGAAATAGGTAAGTATCAATACCCATGGGCCTGCTTTCAATCCAGCCTTTGCTGCATCACTCATTGCGGTGAAGCTCTCTGCTGATGGGTAGCCTGAAATGAATGAATAGAGAGCCAAGAAGAGATAAGCACATCCGGCAATTCCCATTCCATAGGCAATCTTTCGAGGTGTAGATATAGTGCGACCAGACTTTGTCAACCTTGCAAAAATCCACATAATAATAGGTGTCAAGATGATGACAAAGAATGGATTTACGGCCTGCCAAATCTCAGGAGCTACGCTATCGGTCTGCACAAAGTCACGTGCAAAGAACGAAAGGCTCTGTCCGTTCTGATGGAAAGAGAACCAGAAGAATACTGAAATGCCCAAAACAGCGAAGAGAGCATACATGCGTTGCTTGATTTCCTTTGCCATTGAGACCTTTTCTTCTTCGGTATAATTCTCTGAAACCACAACTTCTTTCTTTCCCGGAGTTGGGAAAAGATGCTTAGAAAGCAAGAATATAGCCAGAGAAACTAGCATCATCAGCACTGAAGCAATGAAACTATAGTGGATTCCCGTATTGAATACATCCAGATATTGAGGGCAGAATGAAGCCAAGTCTGATACATTTCCACCAACTTGAGTTGTAAGTTCGCGGAGATTATCCATATCTGTTGAATTGATTGTACCATTAATAAACTCATGACACAACTTTGGAAGGTCAGCATTATAGATAAATCCATGAACCTTCAACCACCATCCTCTGAGCAAAGGAGCTATAAAAGGAGCTGCCAAAGCACCGATGTTGATGAACACATAGAATATCTGGAAACCGGCATCACGCTGTCCTTGAGCCCACTTCAGACGTTCCGGACTTTGCTTCGCAGCGTCAGTTTCAAAGTTATCATACATCTGTCCGACAATCGCCTGAAGGTTTCCCTTGAAGAGACCATTGCCACATGCGATGAGTGCTAACGCAAAAATGGTGAAGCAAAGAAGTGCTGTATTGTTCTCAGGAGTAGCCATGACGGGGATGGACAATGCCACATAACCGATTGCCATGACCACAAGTCCACTCGCAATCGTGCGCTTATAGTTCTGTGTACGGTCGGCAATGATACCTCCAACAAGGCTCAATACATAGATGGCAGCAAGGAAAAGGGCGGCAATAAGCCCCGACTGAGCATCGGATAATCCGAATTTAGAACAAAGAAAGAGGGCAAGCACGGCGTTCATGATATAATATCCGAATCGCTCTCCCATGTTACTCAAGGCCGCAAGAAGCAGACCTTTTGGATGATTTTTAAACATAATATTATATTTTTAGTTACAATTTATTCTTCTTGGTCTTAGTAATATCAAAAAGATAGGTAAGTTTTATGACGATATTTCCAAAGTTAGAACTGCCGAAATAGTCACGTTTGGTATCCCCATAAATGTTGCCCAATCCATAATAATAGCGTGCTTCAAGCAATATATGGCCTGCTTTTGGAATGCTGTATTCAGCCCCTATTCCTGCCACAATTCCATAATCGAACTTGTTTTCCACAGCCATCGTGTCCTGCGCAACCACTGTCGTTGCCCTATCCGTCGTGTTTCTGGTTGCCAAATCGAAGTTCATAGAGGTGCTTTCACTGAGATATGTGCCAAATTGAGGCCCCATATTCACAAAGAAATTCAACCCTTTGCTTTCCCTTCCCCATGCCAAATGCGCCATAATAGGTATTTGCACATAATTGATAGTACGGCTGTAAGATTCAGCAACACCCGTTACGGAATTAATAACCGGTTGGTCTTTAGATGTCAAAATCTTCTCTTTCCATCCGATGGAAGCATAGTTTACCTCCGCATAAATTGACGCTATGGTCTTGAAGTACTTCTCACAAACATAGCGTAAAGACACTCCTCCGGTGATACCTCCATGCATTGACTGCGGTACTGTTGGGGTGAAAGCCACGTTGCTGAGCACATATCCCCCATTCACTCCTATTGTCAAGTCGTTGCGATGCTCTCCAATTTGGGCATTAACCACCATTGGAATGAAAAGCAATATATATAATAAGGTCTTTTTCATTTAATATGTTATGGATTCTATACTATTGTCGGTCTTATAATGAATCAACTCAAAATTGGAATTCTGATAACCTCCCTCTCCTTCTTTAACGAAATTATAGGACGTTTGCACAGGTGTAGAAACTGTCAAATCACGTGCTCCTGAGAAGTTTTTGCCATATTTATGCAGTCCTTGCAAGAAGAATTGGGCCTGGTCGTAACCCGTAATGGCAAAGCGAGGCAACGCATATTGCATGTCTTGATGAAACGCTTTGCGATATCGTTCCTCCAATTGCTTCACGCGAGGAGATAACGGATTATAATAGAATGTTGTTGGTATATACGTGTCAAACTTATTGAAATTGTCGAGATTGTTCTTTGTAAACATCAACCATTCTGTGTATCCGAACAATGAAACCTTAATTTGTGGATAACTAATCAACAAGCTGCTCAACTTTGCAAATGCCACATTCAATGCCGGAGAACGACCTGAATTCAGAATCACGACATTCGGTTGCGTGCGTGAAAACGCTTTTGAGAACATCTGTTCGGATGATTTTAAGTTGGTAATGCTGTATTTGATGCCCTTTTGCTCTAATTGATTACGAAGTCCGAAAGTAAAGACACCTTTCTTGCTGACGGTGTCGTTGCAATCAACAAATACCGGATGATGATTCGGGAAACGCTCAAAATAAGCCTTGATAGCGTCATTATTCAGATTCGAAGCACTCTGATAGACTTGGTATATATGGGCATTACTGCCCACTTCATCCCCAGTTATAGAAAAAGGTATTACCATTTTAATGTCATAAGTCTTGCAAAAATCACCCAAAGCCTTCACTTGAGGAGTATAGAGAGGACCAAAAATAACGTCGCAATCCTTCGCTCCCTGTTGCAGTAAAGTCTGTCGGATATCGGCATCGATAGGCACATTCCAAGCATGGACATCGATGGAAAGACCTTCAGCCTTCATGTCCTCACAGGCAAGAAGGAAGCCCCGATAGTATTCCACCATCCTTTTTCCGTCACGGTCAACATTATGCAATGGCAGCATAATGCCCACTTTCACCGTTCTGAACTTAACGTCCATCTTCACGGGAGTCTGTCCTTTCTTACTTACAGAAGCAGGAACGACCGCCTTGCTGATATAAGGTATGAAAAGCGTATCACCTTTCTTGAGCTCATATCCAGCCTCTTTCATCTCTGGATTGGCATTCATAAGGTCGGGAATCGTCAATCCGTATTTCTTCGCAATACCGAAAATGGTATCCTTCTTCTTTACCTTGTAAAGGTCTTGCCACTTGTTTATTTGTGAATAAGCACAAGTGCCTATAAACAAAGCAAACATCACAAGTATGTATCTTAAATATTGTCTCATATCTGATTGATAATCATATTTCACTTGCAAAAATACAAAAAAATATCTAATCAGTAATCAATAATCGCTAATCTTTTATTATCTTTGCAAGATTATAATGAAAGAAAATGAAAATTAAACATATTTTTTTGCTTTTGGTTGCCTTTTTCTTGTCAGGAAACATGGCTGCGCAAACGCCGACGATATCACCTTCCGTTACCTTCACCGACGCTGAAGGCAATGAAAGCAGTGAACTTTCATTTTCGGGTTCTGCGCCTGTTATAGGCACATTCAAGGCTAATCCTTCCAATATCAGCGGTTGGACAGCCAACTATGAGTGGCGATTCTATACCGAAGGAAAGGAAGACAGCCCTTATCTTGTAAGATATGAAGAAAACACCGAGTATACTTTCACGACTTCGGGCTCAAATTATATCGTATGCTATGCCACTTTTGTGCAGGGAACCGATACCATTGCCTATACCCAATCTTATTGGAAAGATGCCGGTGCAATCTCTGTTTCCATCTATGAAAGCAAGCTTGAGATGCCCAATGCCTTTTCTCCTAACGGCGATGGAATCAATGATATATACAAGGCAAAGTCTGGTTATCAGAGCATCATAGAGTTTCATGCCTACATCTTCAATCGTTGGGGGCAAAAGCTTTACGATTGGTCAGACCCTTCTGGAGGCTGGGATGGCAAGTTCAAAGGCAAGGATGTGAAAGACGGAGTCTACTTCTGTTTGGTGCAAGCACGCGGTGCTGACGGGCGGAAATTCAACATCAAGAAGGACGTGAACCTATTGCGGGAATATACGGAAACAACCAATAATTGAGGCAAAATAATAAACACTCAAAACGAAAAACAATGAGGACGGAATGCGCTATATGGAAAGGCTTTGTAAAAGGTAACCTTTTACAGCGTAAAAGACCGTCTTTTACATCGTAAAAAGCTATTAAAAGGAAGGTAAACAGATACCTTTTACAAAGTAAGGTAAAAAGATGCAAAGAGAAGACGAAAAGATAAATGTGTGGGGAGCGAGAGTTCACAACCTCAAAAACGTGGATGTCGAGATACCCAGAAATTCGCTTACGGTAATTACAGGACTGTCAGGTTCGGGTAAATCATCACTTGCCTTCGACACAATATTTGCTGAAGGGCAACGTCGATATATAGAGACTTTCTCCGCTTATGCACGTAATTTTCTCGGTGATATGGAGCGTCCGGATGTTGATAAAATCACTGGATTGAGCCCTGTTATCAGCATTGAGCAGAAGACAACCAATAAAAATCCACGTTCCACAGTGGGCACGACGACGGAAGTATATGATTATCTGCGCTTGCTCTATGCACGTGCAGGTACGGCATACAGCTATCTTTCCGGAGAAAAAATGGTGAAATACACGGAGGAAAAGGTGCTTTCGATGATTTTAAATGATTATAATGACAAGCGCATTTATATCCTCTCACCCCTCGTAAGACAGCGCAAAGGCCATTATAGAGAACTCTTTGAGTCGATGCGCAGAAAAGGCTATCTCTATATAAGGATAGATGGAAAAATCGAGGAAATCACAAGAGGCATGAAGGTCGACCGCTATAAAAACCATAATATTGAGGTTGTTATCGACAAATTGCAGGTCCATGGCAAAGATGATGAACGTTTGAAGAAAAGCGTGGAGATAGCTATGAAGCAAGGCGATGGGGCTATCATGATTATGGATAAAGACACCGAGGAAATCAGAAACTTCTCTAAACGCCTGATGGACCCTGTTACCGGCATGTCTTATGGTGAGCCAGCACCTAACATCTTCTCTTTCAATTCCCCTGAAGGGGCTTGCCCTCATTGCAAAGGATTGGGTTATGTAAACGAAATCGACATGAAGAAAGTCATTCCGGATACATCCCTAAGCATTCACGATGGTGCCATCGTACCCCTTGGAAAGTATAAGAATCAGATGATTTTCTGGCAGATTGACTCCATTCTGCATAAATACGAATGTGATATCAAGACGCCTGTTAAGGAGATCCCGGATGATGCTATGGATGAGATTCTCTATGGTTCACTGGAAAATGTAAAGATATCTAAGGACTTGGTAAAGACTTCAAGCGATTATTTTGTCAGTTTTGACGGTGTTGTCAAGTATCTGAGAAATGTGATGGAAAATGATGATTCTGTTTCGGGACAACGATGGGCAGACCAATTCCTAGCTACAGCGGAATGCCCCGAATGTCATGGTCAGAAGTTGAAGCGTGAATCCTTGTCTTACAAAATATGGGATAAGAACATTTCAGAAGTAGCTAACTTGGATATTTCCGACCTTAAAGAATGGCTTGAACATGTAGAAGAACATCTCGATGAAACAAAGAAAAAGATTGCAAATGAGATAGTTAAAGAGCTTCATTCAAGAGTTTCTTTTCTCTTAGAAGTAGGTCTTGATTACCTGAATCTTAACCGTCAATCGGCATCTTTGTCAGGTGGTGAAAGTCAAAGAATAAGGTTGGCTACGCAGATAGGCAGTCAATTGGTGAATGTCCTGTATATTCTTGACGAGCCTTCCATAGGCTTACATCAGAGAGATAATGAACGGCTGATAGGCTCATTGAAAGAACTCCGCGACATCGGAAACACCGTGATTGTCGTTGAGCATGATGAAGACATGATGCGTTCAGCTGATTGGATTGTGGATATTGGCCCTAAAGCAGGAAGAAAAGGTGGTCAAGTGGTCTTTCAAGGCACACCTTCAGAGATGCTCAAAACGGATAATATCACTGCTCAATACCTTAACGGCATGCGAAAAATAGCCATTCCATCGAAGAGAAGAAAAGGAAATGGCAAGAAAATAGTGCTTCATGGTTGCCAAGGCAATAATCTTAAAAACATAGATGTGGAATTTCCATTAGGGGAACTGATTGTTATAACTGGTGTTTCAGGTTCTGGTAAATCAACCTTAATTAATGAAACTCTTCAGCCAATATTGTCACATCACTTCTATCGTTCTTTGAAAAAGCCGATGGCATATTCATCCATTGAAGGCATCGAGAATATTGATAAGGTTGTAAACGTTGACCAAAGCCCTATCGGAAGGACTCCTCGTTCCAATCCAGCAACCTATACTGGCGTCTTTTCAGACATCAGAAGTCTTTTCGTAAATTTACCAGAAGCAAAGATAAGAGGCTATAAGGCAGGCCGTTTCTCTTTCAACGTAAAGGGTGGAAGATGTGAGGCTTGTGGTGGAAATGGCTATAAAACCATCGAAATGAATTTTCTTCCAGATGTTATGGTACCATGTGAAGTTTGTCATGGAAAACGTTATAACCGGGAAACACTTGAAGTCCGGTTTAAGGGGAAATCGATTGCCGACATCCTTGACATGACTATTAACCAAGCTGTGGAATTCTTTGAAAACGTTCCAAATATACTTCCAAAGATAAAGACATTGCAAGATGTAGGTTTGGGATATATAAAATTAGGCCAATCAAGCACCACTCTGTCAGGTGGTGAAAGCCAAAGAGTGAAACTGGCAACGGAACTTTCCAAGAAAGACACTGGCAAGACACTCTATATATTGGATGAGCCTACTACGGGATTACACTTTGAAGATATCCGTATTTTAATGGATGTGTTGCAGAAGTTAGTAGATAGAGGCAACACTGTAATTATCATCGAGCACAATATGGATGTAATAAAATTGGCCGACTATATCATTGACATGGGGCCAGAAGGTGGTCGCGAAGGCGGAAAAATCTTATCTGTTGGTACTCCAGAAATAATTGCCAAGAGTCCAATGGGATACACTCCACGCTTTTTAAAGAAGTCTTTAGAGACAGGAAAGGTTAAGTGATATCTAGATACGAGTCTTCGTTTTCCCCTGTTTTGCTTCGAAATATGGAGACTCGTCACGCAAAGATATATCGTCATAGATAAAGTCTGCTACCACAGTATCTTTCCCATCTGGCAGGATAAGTCCCATTTTCCCATCTTTTTGGGCAATGATTGGCATCATTCTCAAATCATCTACATATATGTAAGGTGTACGTAGAAAATCATAAAGTGGTTGCACAAGAACATTTCCTTTGTGGTCACGAATGCCAAATTTGCCATTCTCCTCAAACACTTCGTGATATTGAATATACTTACTTTTGACACGATTAAGATAATAAATCATCCTTCGCTTATTATTAATGATACGAAGCATATAACTGAAAGTATCACAATAATTGGCAATAGCACGGACTACTATCATCTTAAAATCAAGTCCATCAAGCACTTTTCGATTCAAGTCTATATATCTGGCAATGGCTTCCTCCTTCTCTGAAACGCTCAGATCTTTTAATTTTTCCTCAAAACGCTCCATAATTTGAATGGATCCAGACATTCCTTTAATGTAGCGATGTATCTGTCGCCCCATCTCTTTGCATACAAATTTATCGATTTGTTGCTCTTCTATCGAATCAATGTATTCGTTGTCAAAATTGTCTTGCGTAATCATAAGGCTTATTCCTTTTTGCCAAAGGTATGACTTTTTCAGAAACTGACCAAATTATTTCTTCTTTATTTTCAATTTAGGAATCTTAATTTTTTGACCTTCCTTCAATTCTGATATTCCACCATTGACGGCTTGAATATAACATTCCATCCCTGAACCTAAGTAAAACTTACTGAGTGATTTCAAAGATTGTCCTTTTCTTACAGTCACTATCTGGTCTATCCCAATTATACTATAAGCACCTGTACGGACCCTCGCATCATTATTATATTTGCTAGCCTGAGCTAGTTCTTGTGCTTTTACTTTCGATTTTTGAATCTTAGCAGCGGCTTTCTGTTGTTGCGCTGCTGACTGTTGGGCATGATTTAAAGGCTTTTTTGCATTTGGTGATGCCACACTTTGGTCCGCTTTCTTTTTTGCAAGCATCTTTGCTTTCCCCTTTTTATCAAGTCCTTGAGCCTTTTGAAGCTTTGATTCACCAGCTTGATTTGTTGCTAACGGACTGCTTGGCTTGCCTGCTTCCTCTATAGTCACATCATCAAGATGCATTTGAGCCTCTAGATGTTGGATGCGATTATCACGAATAGTGAACTGACGAGAAACATAATATGCGCCAATACAACATACTACCAATAGCAAAAATGAAATTATACCTAATATATTAACAAGGTTTTTAAATAATTTGAGTTTACTTCTAAGTAGGTCATTTGCTGATGAAAGGGTTCTATTTTCAGCTGCGGCACGACTATTTGCCCATTCCTCGGATAGTTTTTGAACATTTTCAGATTGTTCATTATCCTCTTCACCATCAAAATCTACCAATGGAGTTACAGCTTCATTTGATGTTTGCTCATCTTCTACTTGTGGCTCATTGACGGGAATATCTTCATTTTTGTCCGATTCCATCGATTGCTTTTCATCGTTTGAAGGTTCCTCAATCTCTGGATTGTTCTTCTCTTCAACTTCAGCAGAGGCTTCTTCTTCAATAACTTTTTCTTCTCTCTCTTCTGATATTTCTTCCTTTTCTTCTGAATTAATCATTGTTTCTGGTATTTGTTGATTATTATTTTCTGATTCTACCACCACATTTGCCAAAGGTTCAATAACCTTTTGCTTAGATGCATCCTCCTCAATACTTATGCCATCTTCTACATTTCCATTCGATTGTTCAGGCTCAACAGGTTCTTCAAGATCGGGAAAATCCACGCCCTCATTAATCAAAACCGTCTGAAATTGTGAGAACGGACGGTTAATAAGGTCTTTCATTGTACTGTCAGGAATAAAACTTATTTTATCTCTTTCAGCTATTTCAATAGGATTTCCAGTGTTTACATCAATACTTTTGCGTGCACTAACGCTGGTAACCTTAAATGTTCCGAGCCCCTTAACCTTCACTTGCTTCTCATAGTGGAGGCCATTATTGAGCACGTCAAACACTGATTTTGTGAATTTCTCAGCATCTTGAGATTTCAATCCATGCTTTGCGGTAAGTACGGCCGCAAGTTCTTTTAATCCGACCTTACTCATTTTCCTCTCCTCCATTCTTTAATTTATCCTTAATATAAGCGTTGGGCTTAAAGTTAAGCACAAGCTTTGGAGGCACCAACATACGCTTTCCTGAAGAAGGATTGATGACAACTCTTTCGAGGCGCTTTTTCACTTCAAAAGTTCCAAACTGTGGAATGACAATCTGATTGCCATCATCCAAAATTTGGCCCATTTCATCGATTAAAGCAGTAACCAGCTTTTGTGTGTCCGATTGAGTATAACCGCAGTTTTGCGACAACTCAGAAATAAACTCCTTATTATTCATAGTATTTCGCCATATAAGTCAAATTCTTCTGACCCCGTGATTTTCACTTGATAGAAATTTCCCACTCGCAAAGGGTGTTTAGTAGCAGGGATTAAGACTTCCGGGTCTACCTCTGGAGAACAGTATTCTGTACGCCCTACATAATAATCGCCTTCTTTTCGGTCGATAATCACCTTCATGATAGTACCCAATTTCTGAGCTTCGATTTCCTCACTAATGATTTGTTGCTCTGCCATCAGTTGATCCAGTCGCTCTTGCTTCACTTCCATAGGTACATCATCTTTATAATGAATAGCACTATAAGTACCTTCTTCTTCCGAGTACATAAACGCGCCCATTCGCTCAAACCGTTGATTTCTAACAAACTTCAATAATTCATTGAAGTCTTCATTAGTTTCTCCTGGAAAGCCAACCATCAATGTTGTGCGGATATGGATGCCCGGAACTTTAGCGCGAATTGCAGCAAGAAGGTCAAGGGTTTCTTGCTTTGTCACATGGCGCTGCATTCGGGTGAGCATATTGTTAGAAATGTGCTGCAAGGCAATATCGAGGTATTTGCAAACATTATCGTGGCGATTCATTACATCAAGCAATTCCATCGGGAATTGATTTGGATAGGCATAATGAAGTCGAATCCACTTTACACCTTTTATATTAGCAATATCTTCGATAAGGTCAGCTATGTGATGATGACCATCTAGGTCCACCCCATAGTACGTGAGTTCCTGCTCGATAACCTGAAATTCCTTCACTCCAATGGCAACTTGTTCCCTTACTTCCTGTAAAATATCCTCTTTCGGGCGTGAAATATGTTTGCCCGTTATGAGGGGAATTGCGCAATAGGCACAATGGCGGTCACAACCTTCAGCAATTTTCAGATAGGCATAGTGGCGAGGTGTCAAATGAGCGGACGTCGTAAAGCGAGATTGGAAGTCCTTCGGAGCATCGGGCATATCCTCAAGAAGTTGTTTGTAATTGAACTTCCCATAATATTTATCCACCTCTGGAATCTCCTTTTCAAGTTCTTTCTGATAGCGTTGTGACAAGCATCCCATCACATAAAGGTGGCTTAATTGACCTTCAAGCTTTCGTTGAACGAACTCCAATATCGTATTGATACTTTCCTCTTTGGCACTTTCTATAAAGCCGCAAGTATTGATGATGGCTATCTCTCCTTGAGGCCGTTTCGAATCAGGCACGCAGTGATAGCCTTTCTTCTCAAACTGCTTCACGAGTTTCTCCGAATCTACAAGATTCTTTGAGCACCCCATCGTTACGATATCTATCTGATTTTTCTTCATTTATTTTTCAATATAAGCATAGGATTTACTGGTTGCTAAACAGAGAATCCACGAATTCACGACGGTTGAAGAGCTGCAAATCCTCCATCTGTTCACCTAATCCGATGTATTTCACAGGCACTTTGAGTTGGTCGCTGATGCCAATAACGACACCACCCTTTGCCGTTCCATCTAGTTTAGTGATGGCAAGAGACGAGATTTGAGTGACTGCAGAGAATTGTTTTGCCTGCTCGAAAGCGTTCTGTCCTGTAGAGCCATCCAACACGAGAAGTACCTCATCAGGAGCTTCCGGCAGCACTTTCTTCATCACATCCTTGATTTTCTTCAGCTCATTCATCAGCCCGACCTTATTGTGTAGTCGCCCAGCTGTATCAATAAGCACAACATCGGCACCATTGGCTTTTGCACTTTGCAACGTGTCGAAGGCAACAGAAGCAGGGTCCGAACCCATCTGCTGCTTGACAACAGGTACGCCGACACGCTCTCCCCAAATGGAAATTTGCTCTACTGCGGCAGCCCGAAAGGTATCAGCAGCACCTAAATAGACGTTTTTACCCGCATTCTTAAACTGGTAAGCAAGTTTTCCGATGGTAGTGGTCTTGCCCACTCCATTAACTCCTACCACAAGAATCACATAAGGTTTATGGTCAGCTGGAAGGTCCCAATTATCATTATCTTCCGTATTGTTTTCCGCTAATAAATTGGCGATTTCATCGCGAAGAATGCCATTCAGTTCATCAGTTGATACATATTTATCCCTTGCCACACGCTCTTCGATGCGATGGATGATTTTCAAGGTGGTATCTACGCCTACATCCGATGTAATCAGGATTTCCTCAAGGTCGTCCAAAACATCATCGTCGACCTTTGACTTTCCCGCTACAGCGCGCGATATTTTCTCAAAAACACTCTGTTTAGTCTTTTCCAAACCATGGTCAAGTGTCTCTTTTTTCTTGGAATTAAATAATCCGAATATTCCCATAATGCTTATATTTCATGTAATCTTTGGCAAATCAAAGACTAAAAACTCAGTATCTTTCCTCATTTTTAGATTCAGTTGACAAGCAATGATTATTTTTCTTTTGCAAAGATAATAAAAATTATCTAAAAACATCGATGAAATGGAAGAAAATTGCAGATGTAATCGATTGAATTTTAAAAGATGACTTTTTACATTGTAAAAGACCATTGTTTACAAGGTAAGTAACGGTTGTTTACCTTGTAAAAGGCCATCTTCTATAATAGTCCAATTAATATATCAATTTATAGCCAATAGCTCGTACATTGATAATCTTGATTTTCTCGTCTTTTGACAGTTTATGGCGCAATTTCGTAATGAAAACCTGAAGACTGCGAGAATTGAAGAAACTATCGTCACCCCATAGTTTTAAGAGGATGTCTTTAGTTTCCACAATGTCGTTTTTGCTTTCCGCTAACAGCCGTAAAAGTTCAGATTCACGATGAGAAAGCCTTTCTGTGAGACCTGCAAACGTCAATTGCTGGGTGGTAGGATTCAACCGATATTGCCCTATTTCCATCCATTCCATCGAAGTGTATTGCGATGTCGGCTGATAGATAGAAGCTCTTTTGGCAAGTGAACGAATGCGAACAATGAGCTCTTGCATCCCAAATGGCTTCTTCAGATAATCATTTGCACCTAACTCAAAGCCCTCCACCACATCGCTAATCTCTGAACGTGCCGTGAGAAAAAGTATGGGTGTAACCTTGTCAATCTTACGGATATGTCGCGCCATCGTGAATCCATCCATCTTAGGCATCATTACATCAGCGACAAGGACTTCCGGCTTAACGTTAAAGAATTTGTTTAAGCCATCTTCGCCATCTGCTGCCGTGACAATCTCGAAGTTTTGTACCTCCAGTGTATCCTTGATAATCATGGCGAGCGTGGCTTCATCTTCCACCAGCAAAACTTTAATCTTGTCCATTGAAAATCAGTTTAAAAGTTGAACCTTTACCCAATTCACTTTCCACGATAACAGAGCCATTCAACCTCTCCATCATGCTTTTCACATAATAAAGGCCAAGCCCATAACCCTTTGCTTCATGCAGATTGCCATGAGGAACTCGATAAAACTTATCGAAAATGTACTTCAGTTTATCAGAAGCAATGCCGATTCCATGGTCAGAAATGAGGATTTCCACCTGCTTACCCTTCCTTGCGCTTATCTTAACCTCAGCCCTTTCTACAGAGTATTTTATGGCATTATCTATCAAATTACTGATGATATTTGAGAAGTGGGCACGATCAACATTCAAGATTAAATCATCGGGAACATCAATAGAAAAGTCAATCGGTTTGTCTGAACTCAACTTATATTCCGCCATAAGAGCATCCATCATCGACTTGACATTCACCTCCTCGATGGTCAGTTTTAGGCTTTTCCGGCGTTCCATGCTCATGGAGAGAATCTGCTCGACCAGTCCGCTCAATCGTTTCAGTTGTTCTTGACTGATGAGGAGATATTCACGAGCCTTCTTCTGATCTTTGGAAACATCAAAATTCAACAGTGCGTCATTGACTGCATAAGCCACTGATATGGGTGTTTTCAGCTCATGCGTGATGTTATTTGTAAAGTCTGTCTTCATCTCATCGAGTGTTTTCAGTTTCATCAACGTATGGATGAGATACCAAAAGACAAAACAAAGCACAAGAATCATGACAAAAGAAGTGGCCAAAATACCGCTCATCTGCCTGATAATAGCCAAAGTTGTTGGCTTTAAGAGCACACGATAACAGCTATGAGTAAGGAGGTCTATATCATAATCATAGCACTCCGTCTTCCCTTGAATAGGCTTTCCATGCTTTGCCAGTGTATCTATGCGGACTACAGATTTCTTTGTTTGCGAGCGATGAAGATACAATAATTGGTGAGGCTCGTGAATGCCCAAACTATCAAAACGAGCCGTTAATAGTTTATCAAAATAATTTATATCAGGCTTAGAGAAAGCATCTACACAAGAGTGAATGCCTCTTTGAATGACCAATGCAAACTCTTGCATGCCTTTTGTATTCCCCAACATGTCAAAAGAGTCGTTTTTCTTCTCCTCTCCAGAAGAATCTACCGAAATATCACCTTCTTCCTTATTCTCACTATAATGTACGGTTGCAGAATGCTTTTTGGCTATTTCTTCCTGTATTCTGCGTTGCTTTTCTTTTTGAACAGAGACTTTTGCAGTGCTTTTGTCTTTCTCTTTATTCGTATTTGCATGATAATTAGCACTATAGGAAATATCTATCGTGCCATGCTGACCGTTCTTTTTTGCCCGCAATATCTTGAAACGATGCATCATTTCATCATAATCGCTAAGTCGGATGACCTCCTTAATATCACGCTGCATTTTGGTTTGTTCAGTATGATAAAGGTTAACCAGCCAATAAGCCTGATAAGCAAAGATGCCTATCAATAGCAAAATAACGATGACAGCTATGTGCTTTATCTTCAATTTCATATTGCAAAGATAGTGTTTTCCCGATAATTTCCATCAAAATGATAAGACTAAATAACACTTTTCTTAAGACTTCATAAGCGGTTTTTCTTCCCTTTTCCATCGGAAACACCTACCTTTGCAGCATCATAAATACAAATCAAGAATGAAAAGAATATTATTTACATTATTCATAATGACCTCTTTGTCTGCTCAAGCACAAAAGCCAGACTCTCTGCGAATGGACAGTATCATTCATAATCTCCCTGATGTCGTGGTGAAAGGAGAGCGTCCGATTGCTAAAGTTAAGGGAAGTACCATCACTTATGACCTGCCAAGACTGATTGAGAAAAAGGCTGTTGATAACGTTTATGAGGCCATCAAGGAAATTCCAGGAGTCACCTTATCGGATGAACAAATCCAATTAGGTGGAAGAAACGCAACCATTATCCTCGATGGAAAGGTCACAACGATGACGGCTGAAGAAATAACAACCCTGCTAAAAAGCCTTCCTGCCAGCAAGATTGACAAAGCGGAAGTGATGTATAATGCGCCCGCCAAGATGCAAGTGAGGGGCTCACTCATCAACATCAAGTTGAAACATGGTATTGATGACAATTCTCCTATACAGGGAGAAATGAATTTAGCATGGAATCAAGACCACAATGCACGATTTGGAGAGCGTGCCACCTTATTATATAATAAGGGCAAATTTTCGATGGATGTCATGTATCTGCATAGCCATGGAGATAGTCATAAGATAACGGATGAACAGTCTCACCATTCCTTAGATGACGGTTCTATACATGATATTGATACTCATGAGACTGCGAACACCTCTGGTTATGGTCATACTTACCGTGTCGGAATGGATTATAATTTCACGGAAAATCATCAAATCAGCCTCGTTTATAATGGCGATTACGAAAAGAAGAACATCCATGAAAATCTCACAGGCAACGTATCTGGTGTCACCAATATCAACTATCGCACATGGTTGCATAATCTGAGAATGGATTATCATACGCCTTTTGGCTTGAGTGCAGGCGCCGAAATGACCTATTATCACAACCCTGAAACACAGTTTTTGTCAAGTGAACTTCCAACAGGAAAACTCGATTATAACGTTAATAACAACCAGAAAATCAATCGATGGAAATTCTTTCTTTCGCAAGAACATGCCTTAAAGAATGGTTGGGGCATCAACTATGGAACTATCTATACAACCAGTATCAATCATAGCCGACAGATTTATACGGCCATCAACACAACAACGGGTGATTCGCCAGTTTCCTCTTATACAAGCCAACGTGAAGACGATGCCAACATCTACTTTGGTTTTAACAAAACTTTCAGCAAAAGACTCTCGATGGAGGCCTCGGCAGCAGCCGAATATTACCACTCACCGGCCTGGCATCAGTGGCATTTCTACCCTACTCTGAACCTGACTTATCTACCTACAGCAGGTAATGTATTTCAACTTAGTTTGAGCAGTGACCGAAATTATCCTGACTATTGGACCATGACTAACTTTATCACCTATAGCAATGGAGGATATAACGAGATAATTGGAAATCCAAGTTTGAAACCTTCAAGCGAATATCAATTGCAACTCGTATATATATTGAAGAGCAAATATCAGTTTGTTGCGTGGTTCAATCATCATGATGATTACTTTGTGCAGACACCTTATCAACGCCATGATCGCTTAGTTGTCAATTACCAATATTTGAATTTAGACTTTCAACAACAACTTGGTTTTCAATCAGTTGTACCTTTTAGTATAAGCAATTGGCTTGATTCTCGTCTGACATTGATTGGAGTATGGCAACGTGATAAGAGCAATCTCTTTTATGACATCCCTTTCGACAGGCATGTGATTTATGGGATGGCTCAAATCCACAATATCATAACCCTCTCTACCAAGCCAGACCTCACATTATCGATAGATGGAATGATGCGCTCAAAAGCCATCCAAGCAACATTTAATTTACCTGCTTCCAGCAATCTCGACATCAGCACGCGATGGCAATTTTGGAATAAACGTGCCATTTTGAAAGCGTATTGCAATGACATTTTTGAGACTTCAAGCATTAATCCACGCATCAATTATCAAGGACAGAACCTACGCATGGACTTTTCCAGTTATCGAGAGTTCGGCATTTCCTTTACCTATAAATTCGGAGGATTCAAAGAAAAGGCAAGAGAGAAAGTGGATACATCCAGATTTCACCATTAACTCATCAGACATTTTTTCAAAGGGTTTGTATAATTCAAATATAATTAGTATCTTTGCAAGCATAAATACAAATACCAATCAAATCATGAAAAATAAACTTATCACTATTCTACTATGTCTGCTTGCTTTGCCGTTAAGTCTAAGTGCACAAGTCTATAAAGACGTTAAAGCACCGATAGAAAAGCGTGTGGAAGACTTATTGAACCGAATGACCATCGATGAGAAAATCGGGCAGATGAACCAGTTTTTAGGATTAGAATACTTGAAAACGAATCGTGCCAACCTTGAAAAAGGTGATGCCAAAAATAAAAACGAGAATGTGTTTTATCCTCATACACCTATCTCGCAAATAGAAGCATGGACAAAGGAAGGACTGATAGGTTCTTATCTGATGGTCTTCACGGCAGAAGAAGCTAATTATCTGCAACGATTGGCCATGCAGAGCCGTCTGGGAATACCAATTCTCTTTGGTATCGATGCCATCCATGGCAACGCTATGTGTGACAACATGACCACTTATCCATCCAACATCAATGCTGCTTGCTCGTTTGATCCTGATATGACTTATCGCATAGCGCGTGAAACGGCAGAGGAAATGACTACTGTAGGCATGCGCTGGGCTTACAATCCGAATGTGGAAGTTGCCCGTGATGCTCGATGGGGACGTGTTGGAGAGACTTTTGGCGAAGACCCTTACCTTGTATCAATAATGGGTCAGTCTATTGTGAAAGGCCTGCAACGCAATCTTGACACTCAGCAAGATGTATTGGCTTGCATCAAACACTTCGTTGCTGGCAGTCAACCTTTGAATGGGAAGAACGTTTCGCCTGCAGACATCTCAGAACGCACGCTTCGTGAAGTGTTTTTCCCTCCATTTAAACAAGGTGTTGATGCAGGTGCGGCAACCTTAATGGTGGCTCATAATGAAGTGAACGGTATCCCTTGCCATACCAATAAATGGCTAATGACAGATATTCTTCGAAATGAATGGAAATGGCCTGGTTTCATCGTAAGTGATTGGATGGATTTGGAGCATGTCTGGGAAGTCCATAAGACAGCATCAAGCATGAAAGAGGCTTTCTATCAGGCTATCATGGCGGGGCTCGATATGCACATGCAAGGCATTCACTGGCAGCAAATGGTAAAGGAACTCGTCAATGAAGGGCGCATATCAGAAGAGAGAATCAACCAAAGCGTTCGGCGTATTCTATACACAAAATTCAAACTTGGTCTTTTTGAGCATCCTTATACCGACGAGAAACTCCGCAAGAAGGTTTGTCAAAGTGAGGCTCACATGAACACGGCTCTCGAGGCTGCCCGCAATAGCATCGTGTTACTGAAAAATGAAGGTTCGTTGCTCCCTCTTACAGAAGTCAAATATAAGAAAGTATTAGTAACGGGTGTGAATGCCAATAGTCAGAATATTCTTGGCGATTGGAGCAACTGGATGGGCGATAAGACTAGCACCGCGTTGAAAGGCTTACAAAAGATAGCAAAGCAAACTGATTTCGATTTTGTGGACCAAGGTAACAATCCACGCTATATGACGGAAGAAAAGGTGAATGAAGCAGTGGAACATGCCAAGCAATGTGACCTGAATCTTGTGATAGCCGGGGAATATATGCCGAGAAGTGATTGGAATAACCGTACTGATGGGGAAAACCTTGACCGCAGTGACCTCAATCTTGTAGGTCTTCAGGAAGAACTCATCGAGAAACTTTATGCTACGGGGAAACCCACTGTTCTTGTCCTTATCAATGGCCGTCCATTGAGTACGGAATGGGCATCAGACCATCTGCCTGCCATCATAGAGGCTCTTGCTCCTGGCATACAAGGAGGACAGGCTCTTGCCGAAATTCTTTATGGAAAAGTTAATCCCAGTGCAAAACTCGCCATCACAATCCCACGCAATGTTGGCCAGCTTATCAAAGTGTATAACGAAAAGCCTGCCGCCAGTTTCCATCCTTTCACTCTTACCAATGACGCCCCACTCTATCCTTTCGGATTCGGGCTTAGTTATACGACTTTCAAATATAGTAATCTCACGCTTGACAAGGTGCAAATGGGCACTACAGATAGTTTCAAGGCAAGTGTGACACTTACAAATACGGGCTCCAAAGAAGGCACGGAAATCGTGCAACTTTATATTCGGGATTGTTACAGTATCGTTTCTCGCCCTGTAAAGGAACTGAAAGACTTTAAACGTATCACCTTGAAACCTGGAGAATCGCAGATTGTCATTTTCGACATACCAGCAGAGAAATTGGCCTATTATAATGAAGAGATGAAATGGACGGTAGAGCCTGGTGATTTCGACATCATGGTGGGGAGTTCGTCTGCTGATAAAGATTTGCTAAAAGCCACAATCAACGTAAAATAAAAAAGGCTTTTCTGTAAAATCATGTTGATGCATAGGCTTTTGTAAATTTATACTTTGAGTATAAATATAGCTATTGACAGAATCAAGAAAACTCTGGAAAAGCAATTATCAAGGCTTTTCCAGAGTTTTTTGAAATAAGATTCCCGAGTATGAATTTCATATCTAAGAAGCTGTATTGTAATTATATTTCAGTATTTAAACAAGCATAGGCAGTATTAGGAATAGTTAATAAATTAACTTAAAACGACTTGCAACATTTATACAAGTTACTAATGAAATATACAAAAACGTTCTTTGAGATTGGACGTTTGGCCTTTTGTATAGGCACGTTTGGCCAAACGAGGTGCTTATTAGGCCAAATGAGGACCTCATTAATCGTTGTTTATAGGGTGAAAAGCCACCTTCTATAAGGCCATTAACCGAATTTCACAGGGTCAAAAGTGGCTTTTGAGGATAAAATTAGACTTTTTCAAAAACCGACTTCGCCGAAAAGGCCCTTTTCGTGCGATATAAGCGACTTTATTTCCCAAGGTTCACTGCATGAAGCCTTGCCATTTTCATAGCCTCATTTTCGACTTGCATAAATATGCAAAAACGAGAATCCTTTTTGCATAAAGTTAATCTGATATATTCAATTAAGAATGTGGTTTGATAAGAAAAACAAGACTTAGCTTTATAACTAATTTGTATGATTCTTATCATAACATACAAAGATGTTGTTTTTACAGCCATTTATCATTTACAAATGAACGTAAAATATCAGCCAAATAAAAAGTGCCCATCACAGGTGCAATATGCAAATGTGATGGACATACTCATGATACATTAACGTAAAAATCAAATTTTCCAACTTATCCGAACATATTAAGTTTTCCCATTATGTAAGAAAGCAAGACCGTTTAGTCAAAAACGCGTCTTATCTTTTTACAAACATTTCGTCGTGTACTTGGTCAGTATTTGTTTCAGTAGTGGTTGTTGTATGCAAAATTAATAAAAAAACGCTTATATAAAAATCAATAAGAACGTTTTTTCAATTTACTATCGCAGATTTTTACGCTAAGTCAATAAATTTACGCTGAGTCAAAAAATGATGTAGAAAAATCAATAAGGATGATGACTGAAGTTTCTGAATATTCAATGATTATTTTTTTTCTGGTAATATTCAGATAAACAAAATGCCCATCACAGCTACAAAAAGTAAATGTAATGGGCATAAAAAGGACTTATAAACTGATATTTTTATAGCCCTCCATCGACAATCCAAATATGCTGAGAATTATCATTTCGGATGGCGAGATGCTCCTTTTCTGAGGATCCATCAGGCCGTGTTAGAGTATAGAACACATATACACCCGCATAACTTCCATCTTTCTTGACAATAAAATCAGAGGCTCTGCTTCCATTCAAATTGGCTGATAATTTCTGAAAAACATCCTTATAATATGCTAATGCTTCTTTTGCTTTCTCCGATTCTCCTGTGATTAAAGCCTGCATTATCCGTTGTGCAGCTTGTTGCGGGGCTTCTTTTTGCAAGAAGGAAAGACGCTGCTGAGATATAGATTGCTCTTGATGAATTTGTATCCATTTATTGAAAGGTATTTGAGGCAATGCGATGAGAGAATTCTTATTCAACATGATGTTGTAACGAATGTCATCGATGTGCATCATCAATGTTTTTGAACCATCGGCCATCAGCCATATTTTTACAGAACGCAAAAGACCATCGTTCTTTGAAAATACGTTTTGCATGGTCACCTTATACTCTTTCATCTTCCCCAATTCCAATAATTGTTGCAGGTCGCCACTCGATTCCATCCCCTCAGTTATCAGCACGATTGTTGAATCAGTCTCTGTTCGTGTAACCTTATTCTTTTTTGAGAGTTCCATAACAGATTCCTGCATGGAAAGCAATCGTTCAGGATAGAGAAGATTAGCGAAAGATTCCAACACATTATCATTCAGATTTCCCATAAAATAATACCCGTCAGGAGTCCAGACATACTGATTTTTACCATCACAGACAATTGTCTTACCCTGTTCTTTCTCCACACGATAATACGTGGAATCGTTCTGTCGCACCAACTGAATATTAATCTTTACAAAATCAGAATGCAGATTAAAATAGGCAAAATTCTCATTACGTTCAGTTCGAGCATATACATCCATCTGGAAACTGCCTACATTCTGCACACATTTAATAGCCTCTTCCATTGAGAATAAAGGCATATTTGCCGATGCTGGAACTGAAAAAAAATGACTCCAACCGACAGCAACACCCACTAAGAATATTGCTATTGCCGCAGCTGCTTGCCAATATTTACGATGATTTTTGCGTACCTTATCATCCAAAGTCGCACGAGGCTGAAGCGTATTAAACGTATCTTTCAAATCTTCGTAATATGCTTTACATTTTGAACAATGAGCTGCATGCTCTTCACACTCAACTTTTGTCTGCTTATCAACTGTGGTATCGAAGAGTTCCACAACCTTATTTCTAAATTCTTCACAAGTCATAATCTGTAATTTTTTTATTATACATTAAATTGTTTTCATTCCTTGACGGATTTTCTCCAGTCCATAAAGAAATCTGGACTTTACCGTTGGCAAGGGAATAGATAGAATATCAGCAATCTCCGCAAAGCTATTGCCACCATAAATCCGTAATCGAATCACTTCTGCTTGCTCCTCAGGTATCTTATTGAGCAACAAGGAAATACGTTGGAAATCGCTTTCAAAATCTTCTGCTGTACATTCAGTCCTGTCAAAGTTTTCTTCAAGAGATACTAAGTTCCGCTTTTGAAGTTCACGTAGCTTGGTTATGCAAAGATTGGAAAGAGTTCGGAAAAGATAGCTTCGCAGGTCCTTCACGTCTGAAGAGTTTCCCTCTGACAAGCGAGAATGCATTTTCAGATATACATCCTGTAAAGCATCTTTCGCATATTCGATATTTCCAAGTCTATAAGAAGCATAGCGAAGCAAATGCGGGCTTTCGGTCTCTATCAGCTTTGCCAATCTCGAAAGAGTGATGTCGTGTTCTTTTTTCATTGTTTTACATTTTACTTTGTGTTGAGATGCATCTGCTATTAATGACTCAAAAAGGACTGAAAAGATTTAATTTAATGTGTTTTTTTGCAGATTTTGTAAGTATTTTATTGGTTCATAAATTCTGAATTGATTAGTCTCTCTGAGAACTTTAGATTTTTGGATGTATATTCCCGTACTTGTGAAAGGTAACCTTTTGGAGTGTAAATGATAGTCTTTTACGTTCCTTTTAATGGCTTTTTACAGGGTAAAAGACCATCTTTTATAATGAGTTATGAAACTCTATGAAAGACAAAGGGTTGCGTATGTTTGCAACCCTTTGTCTTATATCAGTTCCTCTTGTATTATAAAGAGGGCTTAATTGTTTACTGTACCGCCAACAATGTCGAGTAATTCACTCGTAATTGCAGCTTGACGACTCTTGTTATACTGAAGATTCAGCGTCTTCAAAAGGTCATCCGCATTATCCGTAGCTGTCTGCATTGCCACCATTCGGGCAGCATGTTCAGAGGCATTGCTGTCGAGGAGAGCCGTGTAAACCATCAGATTGAGCAATTTAGGCACCAATGTGCGCAACACAGTCTCAAGGTCAGGTTCCACGATAAAGTCATCATTCAATGGTTTCACATTCTCCTGTTCACGCTGCTTCTTCTCATTTTTCTTGCGAAGATACTCCTGCGCTTTAGCCGTAGCTACATTCGAAGAAAGGTCGCGGTCGTTCATTGCACTTAAACTCTCAGTGGAGAGGTCGATGGGAAGAAATTGCCGACGCGTCAATATCTGTGAACCAGCACTCTTGAAGTGATGATAGATAAGGTCAACGCGGTCGATTTCGCCCTTGACATACATCGAAGACAACTTTTCAGAGATTTCAGCACATGCATGAGCATTAGGCTTTTCAGCCAAATCGAGGAAACTTCCAGCTGATGGAATGCCCAATTTGGCAATACGCTCAGCAACCTTGCGCCCGATGGGATAGACGGTAATGTCTTCTATACCCTGCTCATGATATTCCTTGATTGCCTGTTCCATCATTTTCAATACGTTAGCATTGAAGCCTCCGCAAAGAGAAGAATTACTCGAATAGACAATGAGTGCAACACGGCTTACCTTGGAATGAGCCCGCTCAAACAGATTATCAGTGTCGGCATCTGGCATTGAAGCCAAGAACACCTTGAGGATATGTTCAAGCAGATTCTCATAAGGCAGCATGTTCTGAATGGCTACCTGTGCATGATGAAGTTTAGACGACGCCACCATCTTCATAGCACTCGTAATCTTACGGGTGCTATTTACGCTGGCTATGCGAGTCTTTATTTCTTTCAGAGAAGCCATAAGCGGTTATTTTGCAAATTGTCCGGTGATATTGCTCATCACCTCTTCAATGACCTTGGTGCAATCATCATCTATCTTGCCTGAAGCCAATGTGTCGATTACATCCTGATGCTGAGAACGCATCTGCTCAAGGAACTGGTCCTGACAAGTACGGACTTGGTCAACAGCAACATCATGCATCAACCCATGAACACCACAATAAAGAATGGCAATCTGCTCACCTACAGGCATAGGACTATATTGAGGCTGGATGAGCAATTGGTTGTTTTTACGTCCACGGTCAATCGTCATAGCCGTCACAGGATCCATATCACTTGAGAACTTGGAGAAAGCCTCGAGCTCACGATACTGTGCCATATCAATCTTCAGTGTTCCGGCAACTTTCTTCATACTCTTGACTTGGGCACTACCACCTACACGAGAGACTGAGATTCCCACATTAATAGCAGGACGGAAGCCCTGGTTGAAGAGGTTGCTCTCAAGGTATATCTGTCCATCCGTGATGGAAATCACGTTTGTAGGGATATAAGCGGAAACGTCACCTGCTTGTGTCTCAATGATTGGAAGTGCCGTCAAAGAACCTCCACCCTTCACATGACCTTTCATGCACTCAGGTAAGTCGTTCATCTGCTCTGCTACTTCCTGTTGGTCATTGATACGGGCAGCACGCTCAAGAAGACGACTATGAAGATAGAATACATCTCCAGGATAAGCCTCACGTCCAGAAGGACGGCGAAGAATCAGAGAAACTTCACGATAGGCAACAGCCTGTTTAGATAAGTCATCATATACTACGAGTGCAGAGAAGCCACGGTCACGGAAATACTCTCCGATGGCAGCACCGGCAAATGGTGCATAATACTGCATGGCAGCAGGGTCAGCAGCGGTAGCGCTAACCACTATCGTATAAGGCAAAGCCCCATGTTCCTTCAGTGTCTGCACGAGAGCAGCCACAGTGGAGGCCTTCTGGCCAATAGCCACATAAATACAATAAACAGGTTTCCCCTGCTCATAGAAACTCTTTTGATTGATGATGGTATCTACAGCAATAGCTGTTTTACCTGTCTGACGGTCACCAATGATAAGCTCACGCTGACCACGTCCGATAGGAATCATTGAGTCTACAGCCTTCAATCCCGTCTGCAAAGGCTCTTTCACTGGCTGACGGAAAATCACACCAGGAGCTTTGCGGTCAAGAGGTATTTCGAAACAATCGGTAAGGTCAATATCTCCCTTTCCATCAATTGGTTCTCCCAAAGGGTTGACAACACGTCCAAGGAAATTATCATTCACTTGGATAGAAGCAATACGGTGTGTACGCTTCACTTTTTGTCCCTCTTTGATGCCAGCAGTAGGACCAAGAAGCACACAACCTACGTTGTCTTCCTCCAGGTTCATCACGATAGCCATAGTACCATTCTCAAACTCGAGCAATTCATTAGCTTCAGCATTGCGAAGTCCATAGATACGAGCTACACCATCACTGACGGTAAGTACAGTACCCACTTCATCAAACTTCTCACCAGAATTAATGCCTTCGAGTTGCTGCAACAGCACTTCTGACACCTCACTTGGTTTTATTTTATCTGACATTTTTCTTTGTTTTTACTTTTTCAATTCTGTTAGGATGGTGTTTAGTTTTGCCTTCACACTCGCATCCATGCGATAAGTATCATACTCGAGGATGAAACCGCCGATAATATCGGGATTCACCTCTGTATTAAACTCTACAGTTCCCTGAGTTTTACTCTCCACCATCTGCTGCATCTTCTTCTCAGTATCCTGAGAGACAGCAGTAGCTGTGATGAGTTTTCCACGGGTGATGTTCTTCTGTTTTCTATAAAGCGTGATATACGAGGCAGCCATGAATTGCAGGGTGCTCTCCCTATCCTCTTTCAAGACAAGGGCAAAGAATTTCTGAGTAAGCTCACTGACACCATTGCCACAAGCCGTCTCTAAAACCATTTGCTTCTTGTCTTTCGTGAGCATAGGGTTGTCTATCGTAAACCGAAGCTCTGGTACTTCAAGATAACTCTGCGAGAGCAGTTGCATCTCTCCGTACACCTGATCTTCGATTTTCAGCTCTGTAGCACTTTTCAGAAGCGCACGGGCATATCTAACCGATATTACACCTATATCCATAAGCCTTGTTATTCTTTCTTTTTATCTTCAGAAACTTCATCCAGCAATCTGTCAATCAATTCCATTTGCGCTCCATTCTTTGAGAGCTTCTCCCGAAGGATCTTTTCTGCTATCTGAACACTCAGTTCGGCAACCTGAGAACGGATATCGCGAATGGCATTTTGCTTTTCAGTGTCTATCTCCACTTTCGCATCTGAAAGAAGACGGGCACTTTCATCTTTTGCCTTTTCTTGAGCCTTCGCTACTATAGACTCACGCGTGTCAGCAGCCTCTTTGAGTATCTGAGCCTGCTTTTCGCGTGCTTCCTGTAGCATCGACTCTCCTTCCTGTTTGATATTTTCCAAACGTTCTGATGCTTCATGTGCCTTGCGAAGACTTTCGTCAATATATTGGTTTCGTTTATCTACCATATTAATAATGGCAGGGAAACCAAATTTCGCAAGGATAAAGAAGACCACCAGAAACGCCAGTAGCATCCAGAACAGAAGTCCGAGATCGGGCGTTAATATTGATGGCAAATTATCCATTCGATGATTTTTTATTTAATAAGGAATGCACAAGCTGCGATTGCGAAAAGGGCACAACCCTCAACGAATGCAGAGGTAAGAATCATGTTAGACATAATCTTGCCAGATGCTTCCGGCTGGCGAGCAATAGCGTCCATGGCACTACCACCAATCTTACCAATACCAATACCTGCACCGATAGTTGCAATACCTGCACCAAAGCCGCAGCCCAGCTGTGCCAGACCCTCAGCAGCTAATAATGTTGAAATAATCATAATACTTAATTTTTAATTTGTTATTTATTTAATTCTATTTTTTGACTTTTTATTTATTCAGCTTCAGGCTCTTGATGAGCCAGCCCTATAAACACTGCACTAAGCAACGTGAATACATAAGCCTGGACAACTGCTACTAACAATTCGAGCAGATTCATGAACAAAAGCATGATGATGCTGAAGAGATTCAATCCCAAGCCAAAGCCGACACCCATTGACCATCCAAGGAAAATCACACAAGTGAAACTCAATATCACTGCATGCCCTGCCATCATATTGGCAAAGAGTCGGATCATCAAGGCAAATGGCTTTGTAAACACCCCAAACAATTCTATCACTGGCATCAAAGGAACTGGACATTTAAGGAAGATAGGCACGTTTGGCCAAAAGATATCTTTCCAATAATGACGGTTTCCAAAGACATTGATGAGTATCATCGAGAAGATAGCCAACAAAAAGGTAATATTGATATTGCCTGTCACATTAGCTCCTGCAGGGAAGATAGGTATCAAGCCAACGAGATTACACGTAAGAATAAAGAAAAATACCGTGAGAAGATAAGGAGCATAAGGCTTATAGTGATTTTCTCCAATCGACGGCTTTATCAAATCATCATTGAGATAAGTCACTATCATTTCCATTACACCTACGAATCCACCTGGGGCATCACTTTTCTCATCATGTTTCTTATACCAACGTGCACATGTGAGAAATACTATAATGAGAATAGTCACAACGATCCAAATCTGTACGGCTGTCTTTGTAAGACTGAGGTCGATTGGACGAGTGATAGTTCCATCCGGCATTTTCTCATATATCTTTCCATGATGGCACTCATCGAAGAAAAACTGCTTTGGCAGAGTACTCGACTTACAGAAAAACCATTCTCCTGTAGCCTCACTCTTCACGATGATTGGTAGTGGAACACTCAAACTCTTACCCTTATATGAGGCAATGTGCCATTCGTAAGCATCAGACAGATGCTCAAGCACAATGTTTGTAATGTTAAGATCTCCACCACTCTTCTCGCCAGCATAAAGCTGCATTGGTAGAAGTGCTATCGCTAATAGGAGAAGTATCGATTTTATTTTTTTCATCAGATTTTACTTTTCAATTCTTCATTTCGTAATATTCGTATGATTCCGAAAAAAAGCCGTGTGGTGAACGAGTATTGTTACATAGAACACTGCAAACACCAGAAAGAAGGCAAGCATGCCACTATGGTCATAAGCAAGATAATAGATAAATAAGACAGCGAGTGCAGAAAGCATTCTGAACCCTGAAGCGCCCATATAAAATGTAGACATACTTTCAGGCGCATGTTTTGCAACGCGCTTCCATACCTGAGCATCGACAACTTCTAATATAAGTGCATAGGCTGTACATATAATAAGAGGTGTAAGCATACTCCTAAAGTCTCCCACTTGTATTACAAACAATCCGATAAGGAAAAGGCATGCAATCAAAGAGATTCCTTGTTTCATATACTTCCAGCAAAGTTTGTCTATATTTTCCATTACCTCATTAATTGTCTTCTTTCTACAGAAAGATTAAATTTCCACACACAGACTTATCTCATTCTTACGAACTTCGACGAATCCTCCATCTATCATTAACGATTGTCTACCGTCTTTGGTAGTGTATTCCACTTTGCCAGGCTCAAGAGAAGATATGATTGGTGCATGGTCTGTAAGGATTTCAAAAGAACCTAAAGTACCAGGCACTATCACACTTTCAACTTCCCCATCGAATACTTTTTTCTCAGGCGAAACAATCTTAAGACTCAGCATAAGCATTAACCTTTAGCTTGTTCAAGAAGTTTCTTGCCCTTAGCAATAGCGTCATCGATAGTTCCCACATTCAGGAATGCCTGCTCTGGGAGGTCATCGACATCACCATTCATTATCATATTGAAGCCCTTGATGGTATCTTCTATGCTGACCATAACTCCAGGAACACCCGTAAACTGCTCGGCAACTGCAAATGGCTGAGAAAGGAAACGCTGAACGCGACGGGCGCGTGCAACTGTTATTTTATCCTCATCCGACAGTTCATCCATACCAAGAATGGCAATAATATCCTGCAATTCTGCATAATGCTGGAGCAACTGCTTTACTTTCTGAGCGCAATCATAATGTTCTTTACCGACAATCAGTGGGTCAAGAATGCGGGAAGTAGAACCTAATGGATCTACAGCCGGATAAATACCAAGCTCTGTTATCTTACGTGACAATTCAGTCGTTGCATCCAAATGAGTAAATGTAGTAGCTGGAGCAGGGTCAGTCAAGTCATCAGCAGGCACATAGACAGCTTGCACAGAAGTGATAGAACCACGCTTTGTAGAAGTAATACGCTCCTGCATAGTACCCATTTCAGAGGCCAATGTGGGCTGATAACCTACAGCTGAAGGCATACGGCCTAACAATGCTGAAACTTCAGAGCCAGCTTGTGTAAAACGGAAGATATTGTCGATAAAGAACATGATATCAGCCGGTTCACCATTCTTACCTCCGTGATCACGGAACTCCTCTGCAACGGTCAAACCAGAAAGAGCCACTGAAGCACGTGCCCCAGGGGGTTCATTCATCTGTCCATAAACAAGGGTTGCCTGAGATTTTGATAGTTCTTCAGGGTCAACTAATGAAAGATCCCATTTACCTTCATCCATAGCCTTTCTGAATTTCTCTCCATAACGGATAACTCCAGAATCAAGCATGTCTCGGATAAGGTCGTTTCCCTCACGGGTACGCTCTCCTACTCCGGCAAACACAGAATAGCCATCATGCCCTTTGGCAATATTGTTGATTAATTCCATAATCAACACAGTCTTGCCAACACCAGCACCACCGAACAATCCGATTTTACCACCCTTCATATAAGGCTCAAGTAAGTCGATGACCTTAATACCTGTGGCAAGCATCTCTTTATGAGTAGAAAGCTCATCAAACTTTGGTGCTTCACGATGGATAGGGTAAGAGCCTTCCATACTCAATGATTTCATACCATCAATAGGATTACCGATGACATTCATCATTCTACCTTTGATCTGCTCTCCGGAAGGCATTGTAATAGGGCTTCCTGTTGGAATAACCTCAAGGTCACGTTGCAAGCCATCAGTGTTGTCCATGGCCACACAGCGTACAGTATCTTCACCGATGTGCTGCTGCACCTCGATGATAAGATCCCGACCATCAGAGCGTTTTACCTTTAGAGCTTCGTAAATCTTTGGGAGCACCTTCTCCGGATCTTCTCCTTTAGTATCGAAATAGACATCGATAACAGGCCCAATGATCTGGGAGATGCGTCCATTAATTTGTGACATAAGCTTATGATATTAATTGTTAATTGTATACATATTTTTTATGCACGCAAATATAATCATTATTTTTGTTTATTGCAAATATTATTCTATTTTTGCGTGCATTTGGGACAATTTTGTCTACATTTTAAGCATCAAATACTCAATTCGTCAAGTACGCTTATTAATTTCTTGTCGAAAGGTTTATCTGAACGAATAGCCTCTGCAAGAGGGACATAGACGATTTCGTTGTTTTTGATGCCCACCATAACATTACGCTGACCTTGCATGATTGCCTCAATAGCACCCACACCTGTGCGTGATGCCAAGATACGGTCATGTGCTGATGGACGGCCACCACGCTGGAGATGCCCGAGTATTGATACTCTCACATCATATTGTGGGAATTCTTTTTTCACACGATCAGCATAATAAAGAGCGCCACATTTAGGACTTTCTGACACGATGACGATGCAAGAACGCTTAGATTTTCGGATTCCTCTCTCCATGAACTGTGCCAACTGGTCAACATCTGTAGAGTCTTCAGGAATGATGGCAGCCTCTGCTCCAGATGCTATAGCACTGTTTTGAGCAAGATAACCTGCATCACGGCCCATCACCTCCACAAAGAAAATGCGCTCATGACTTTGCGCCGTATCGCGGATTCTATCTACGCATTCCACGATTGTATTTAAGGTTGTATCATATCCAATGGTGGAATCGGTACCATATAAGTCGTTATCAATAGTGCCTGGCAGACCTATGCAGCATACATCATACATCTCTGCAAATTCCTTTGCACCTGTAAGAGAGCCGTTGCCGCCGATAACTATAAGAGCCTCAATGCCTTCTTTTACCAAACTCTGATAAGCCTTTTCCTTACCTTCCTTTGTCATAAACTCCATCGAGCGGGCAGTCTTCAGGATGGTTCCACCCGACATGATGATACCACTTACATTCTCTGTAGTAAAATCGGAAATCTCATCGTTTATCAAACCATCATACCCACGATAGATTCCTTTAATCTTAAAGCCATTGCATATACCTGCACGAGTGACAGCTCTGATGGCTGCATTCATGCCCGGAGCATCGCCTCCTGATGTCAATACGCCTATTGTTTTGATTTTTGCCATTACTATAACCTATTTTAATATTGTAAAATACATTACTATCAATCCCAACATTCCCCCAACTAAGCATTTCAGACCTACGTTCTTAAAATACCAACCCACATGCAGCCGCTCTGCCTTTATCAAAGCCAAACCGCTCATTGAGCCGAATCCCAGCAGGTTGCCACCGATTGCAGAGCCATAAGCGATGAACTTCCAATAAGAGTCATTCAGCCCTGCTGACGGATTGAGAGAGATGAAACTCATCGCTGTTGCAAAGTCATCGAGCACACTACTGATAGCTCCGGCAATGATGCCAAAGGCCCATGTGCTTTGAATATTTGCCGATATTTCCTGCCAAACCCACTGCATTGCTCCCGTTTCACTTACTACTCCGATGGCCAGCATAATGCCCATCACATAGAGCATCATCTGTATGACACCATATTGAAGTACTCTCGGCACTCTCCGTTGCGTCATTACATCAGCATGGAGGAGCTTCCTATTCACCACCTCATTGACTATCCACAAGACTGCCAATACGCAAAGTGCACCGAGAAATGGGCTTAACTTGGTGATATTATGAAAGGATGGGATAAACCATAAACCACCGATACCCACAAAGAGCATCAGCAATCGTTGCCAGATATTCAGTCGGGTGTCATCGCCACGATAAGGCATCGTGGAAAACTCAACGTCTGCTCTTTCCGGCAGACATAGCCCTAACCACCATGTAGGCACAGCCCATGCGATGATGCAAGGCAAAAACAGCGACATGGAGAAATTGGTTGCAGACACGAAACCGGCGTTCCAAAGCACCAATCCCGTTGGGTCTCCAATGACTGTTAAAGCCCCTCCACAATTGGCGGCAATGACTATCACAGAGCCATATATCATGCGTTGCCTTCTATTTGGTATCATTCCGTGCATGATGGTGAGCATCATCACGGTGGTAGTGAGATTGTCCAAATTGGCTGAAATGAGGAAAGTCACGATGGCAATCGTCCACAGCATCTTTTTGCTTTTCCGTGTTCTCATCAGCTGACGGATAAAATCGAAGCATCCGTTGTTGTCGAGTATCTCCACGATTGTCATGGTTGCAAGTAGGAAAAGAACGATTTCAGAGGCTCTTCCCACATATTTTAAGAAGATATCTCGCGCTATATATTGCTTGACAGCCGTACTTGTAGGCACTGCACCAGCAAGGAAATCCGTATAATCAGAGGCATGTTGGCTCATCACAAAGTCAGTGCCAAAGCAGATATAGAGCACCCATCCTACGGTACCAGCAAAGATTGCGACGGCAGCTTTGTTGATATTCGTGACGTTCTCTGTTGCTATCAGCACGAAAGCGATGACCAATATGGCGACGATTATTAGTGTCATTTATTCTTAATTTTAGCCACAAAGATAATAATTTATCTTTTAAAAAACAACAATAACATAGTTTTTTATACACGTTTAACGCAGAATTTTACTTTTTGAAACATCGCTTTGCCATATTGAAACGTATTTGAAGCTATTTGTCCGGATGATTCGGACAAACTGTCCGGATGGCTCGGACAAACTGTCCGAACGATTGGGACAAACGAATCAAACCGCTTGGAACAATCCTGAAAATTAGTTTTATAACCTTCTGAAAAGCCTTCTTAGGGCAAAATAGAGTTCTTCCTGCAATCGGAAAAATGGCCATAAACAAGGCAATTGCATAGGGATATAGCCGAATTTAAGGCGGTTTTTCAATGTAAGTCGCTTGGTTTCAATACTTTTCCAAGCCTTCTTGATTTCGCTTAATCCATAAGAATTCTCAGCTTTGGAGAACCTTTTCCGATATAGAAAATAAAATTTGTAAAGGCCAATCACGTTGAGCCATCGCTCATTTTCATAGAGATTCAGAATGCGCTCGTCTTCCTTTAAGTCAATGAGCATCGCCTTCATGTGGGCATTTGCCTTCAGATAATCATAGCGGGAAACATCTATCTTATGGGTGACAGAAGTCTCATGCTGCCTATAAAAGTAGGTTCCATTGCACTGACGCACCTCTCGAGACAACAGATAATGCATTCTTGTGGTGTTGTCATCACTATAACTGCGACAGGTTTCATCGTAAGGAATTTTCTTATGAATAGTTGCCCTTACCATATAGACTCCATGAATCTGCCATGAAAGACTTTTCTCGAAAGCCACTCTTCCCGTCATCACCTCGAATTCAGGCATCGGATAGGCTTCCTGATGTTGGTCATTCTCATAGTTAACTACATGGA
Source organism: Prevotella sp. (assembly GCA_022641735.1). GTDB lineage: Bacteria > Bacteroidota > Bacteroidia > Bacteroidales > Bacteroidaceae > Prevotella. The sequence goes on from JALCDQ010000002.1 coordinate 63,877, forward strand.
ATAACACACAGTCAGTCAACGGATTAACATCAAAAACTTCAACTGCTGCTTCAAGGGCATCCTCTGAAAGCCAATCATCAGAATCCAAGAAAGTAATGTATTGACCATTGGCTATTTTCAAGCCTTCGTTTCTGGCATGAGCTTGCCCTTGATTTTCAGGAAGTAAAAGATATCTTATTATCGAGTATTTAACGGCATATTGCTTGATAATCAATGGTGTTTTATCCGAAGAACAATCATCGATTACAATGACCTCAATATCTTTCAATGTCTGATTGACTAAAGAGTCAAGACTTTTCGCAATATATTTCTCGGCATTATAGGCAGCCATCAAGACCGTACATATTGGTTTGCTCATCGGCTCATCCTCCTCTTTAGAGATTCCCACAAATGCGTTTTACTCTTCAATATCTTGATCGAATACCACAAGCTTCCGAGGGTCACAAGTATACCTAACGACCAATAAATCAAAGGATTATGAACATAAGTGAGGCCGTAAGCCATACATCCAAAAGGTATCTGCATCAAAGCAAAGCGAAGGACCGGTTTTGATATCCTATAATCAAACCTCCATCGCATATAAATAAGCAATATGATGAAGTTGAAAACAGAGCATATTGTAATACCAATGCCCGTCCCCGTAAGTCCCCATTGCCGATACCCAAACAAGACAAGCAGGACAATGACAATATCATAGGATGCTTCCATCATCAAATAAGACATCGAATCGCCCTTACCCAATGATATATAGGAGATTGGAAGCGTGATGGCACGCATATACATGGCAAAGATAGTGACTTGTACCATCCCCATTACGGGCAAGAATTTACCACTATAAAGCAACGGAAGAAGAATCGGAAGGCCTATCATGAAGGCTACAAGCAAGGGAGAAACCAGCAAAAGACACACCTCTATCTGCTTATTTACGCAATCATTGAGCATCATTCCCGTCCCTTGAATGGCCGAAAGACGAGGGAAATAATCCGTTTCCATTGCCGAAAACACCATTCCCGCATAGGTCATCGTCATCATATATCCAGCATTGAACAACCCAACGACATCCAAAGAACCCGTATTATTCAGAAAAGACTTGATGATAAACTCTGCTCCACTACCCATTATACCGGCAAAAACGAAAGCTATTCCCAAGCGAAGCATGCTGAATCCACCATCTAAAAACTGTTTTTTGAAGGAAAGGCGCAAAGGATATTGGCGATAGGAATAAGAAATCGTCAGAATCATCTGTATTAAAGCAATGACAACCAACGAGGGAACAATGCCCGATTCTCCAAAGAAATAATAGATGGGAACGCTTGTCAGCAAGGCTCCAAACACATTATATACAGAGATTTTAGCAAGACTCTTCAGTTTTCGAGTGGCCTTAAGGATTGCAGACTCTCCCACTGTGATAGCCATTAATGCAACCACTGGAGAAAGGAGAATAAAGTGAAGAGTGTGATTTCCCCAATTAAAGGTCCATTGATTGAGTAAAGGGCTCAATAAAATACAGAGAAACATACCAAAAAAGGCGGTCAGCAGACTCCATGAACGTATCAATGAAATCGACTTCTTCAGGCCCTCACTGTCGCCTTTATCGTATTTTTCGGAGATACTCTTCACTCCACTCATTCCAATACCAAAGTTTGTGGAGTCAGAAAGAAGTTTGATTGTAGAATTGAAAAGAGCCACGAGCCCCATACCATTTGGTCCCAATATCATGGCAACCAGTTTATTGCGAATGATACCGACTAATATATTCAAGCCCTGTACACTTCCAAAGATGCCCGTGTATTTAAGGATATGACTATAGGAACTGTCTTTTTCCATTTTTTCCATCAATTTTATAACGTATATTCCATTTTTTTATTATCTTTGCACTTAATGAAATTATCGGTCATCATACCCGTATATAAAGTCGAAAGAACGCTAAAGGCGTGCGTCGATTCTGTTCTGAATCAGTCCTACCCTGATTTGGAAGTGGTGCTTGTGGATGATGCCTCCCCTGATAATTGCTCTATAATATGTGATGAATTTGCAAGAAAAGACTTTCGTGTAAAAGCCATTCATCTTCCTCTAAATCGAGGTTTGAGTGTTGCGAGAAACACAGGTATTGAAATGTCTACAGCTCCCTATATCACCTTTGTTGACAGCGATGACACCTTAGAGAAAGACACATACAAAAAACTGATGGCTATCCTCAAAAATCATGAGGATTATGACATGCTCGAATATTCATTTATTCGGCAATCGCCAAAGAGAAAATTCTTTGAGGAACATCGTTTTCAAGACAAAGAATATACAGATATGAGGGCTTATTGGCTTACCGAAAAGGCTTATATGCATACCTATGCATGGAATAAAATCTATAAAATAATGCTCTTTGCGGATATCAAATATCCAGAAAAGCGCAAATTTGAAGATGTGTTCACTTTGCCTTCAGTGTTGCAGAAATGCCAAAAAATAAGACTGACCTCTGAAGGGTTATACCTATATAATATAAATGAGAACGGCATTACAGTTACTGCTGATGGAAATGCGCTCAACGACTTATTCGAAGCTCATATGCAAATTCTGCCAAAAATAAATGATGCCTGCTATGATGCTCATGTTCTCAACATAGCTATGGATGTATATGAAGGTACAGGGAAGTTCCCTGAATATCCGAATTTACATCATTTTCGCCCTTTCAAACAATTATTACGACAACTTTTAGGTTTTCATACATTATGCAGATTAAACAAACTTCTACATCGCTTCCACAAGCCCAACCGCTGGTAAGCTTTATCATAACGGATTACAATATTCCACTGGAGATGCTCGAAAAATGCGTAAAGAGCATCTTCGATTTGAGCCTTAACGCAAGCGAAGTGGAAGTTGTTATCGTGGATGATGGGTCTGATATATCGCCCATCAATGATATAGATGCGGCTATAGAGCGACAGGATGCCATCATTTATGTACGCCAAAAGAACCTAGGACTCTCTGTAGCAAGGAATACAGGACTAAAAGTTGCTAATGGAAAATATATTCAGTTTGTTGATGGCGACGACTATCTGCTAAGAGCGCCCTATGAACATTGCCTCGATATCGTAAGATATCATGAACCTGATATGGTGCTATTCGATTATACGAGCAAAAAGGAAGTTGAAATACCATTCGCATTTGAGGGTCCAATAAGTGGTTCTTCATACCTTCATAATCACAATATTAAAGCTGTCGTGTGGAGCTATATTTTCAAGAGAAAGATACTTGGAAACCTGCGATTTACCCCTAATCTCTCAACAGAAGATGAAGAATTCACGCCACAACTACTGCTAAGAGCAGATACCCTGTACGCTACTGACTCTAAAGCCTATTTCTATCGCATGCGCAAATCGTCACTTACCCATGATAAAGGAAAGGAAAGGAAAGAAAAAAGGCTTAGTGATGCAATGAGCGTTATCATACGTCTTCAAGAACTTTCTCAAAACCTTCCAAAGGCAGAAAGGGTCGCTTTAGAGAGAAGAATTCATCAACTTTCCATGGATTTGATTTATAACACGATAAAAAACACCCATTCTGAGAAGCATCTTGATGCAACGATTACGAAGTTGAGAGACAGAGCCTTATTCCCATTACCCGATAGGAAATATACGAGAAAGTATTCCCTTTTCCGCAAAATGGTAAATTCACCAATAGGAAGAAAGATTCTTTTAATTTCCATTGGACGATGAAGATATTGCTTATAGGTGAATACAGCAATGTGCATTGGACGCTTGCAGAAGGGCTTCGAGCATTAGGACATCAGGTAACCGTCCTTTCCAATGGTGATTTCTGGAAAAATTATCCACGGGATTTAAACCTCGTAAGGGATAATAAACCATTTGGTGGATTGCGCTATATGTTGCATCTTTTAACCTATCTCCCTTCTCTGAGCGGATATAATGTCGTCCAATTAATTAATCCTATGTTTCTTGAATTGAAAGCAGAACGTATATTGCCCATTTACAAATATCTTCGTCAGCACAATAAAAAGCTATTTTTAGGGGCTTTTGGAATGGATTATTATTGGGTACATGAGAACATCTGTCGCAAACCTCTGCGCTATAGTGATTTCAATATAGGCAATGAATTGAGGACTGACATTAATGCCCTAAAGGAAAGAAAAGACTGGATAGGCACTTCGAAAGAGAAGCTAAATGAATATATTGCCAACGATTGTGATGGTATCATAGCGGGTCTTTACGAGTATTTGGCATGTTATCAGCCTTTATTTCCCCATAAAACGACCTTTATACCCTATCCTATCAAATGTAAAAACAAGACTCCTAACTTCGCTGAAAATGACAAATTAAGGATATTTATAGGCATCAATAAAGATCGTTCCGAATATAAAGGAACTGATATTATGTTGAAAGCTGCGCAAGCAATAGTGTCAAAATACCCGACATTGGCTGAGCTCAAAATAGCTGAGAGTGTACCTTTTGCCCAATATCAGAAAATGATGTCGGATAGTGATATTATCCTTGACCAACTCTACAGTTATACCCCTGCGATGAATGCGCTTGAAGCTATGAGTCAAGGAATTATCGTTGTTGGAGGTGGAGAACACGAGAATTATGAGATTCTGCATGAAAATGAAATTAAACCCATCATCAATGTGGAACCTAATTATGAGAGTGTCTATCATGAATTGGAAAAACTTGTTTTACATAAGGACAGAATCCAACTGTTGAAGGAACAAAGCGTCACCTATATTCAGAAACATCACGACTATCTGAAAGTGGCAAAACAATACGAGAAATTCTATGGCATGGAAGAAAATATACATCTGTAAACAGTGTGGCTATGAAGCTGAAGTCTATGAAGGAAAGGGCTTGTTTGGTCAACACATCACCGCTTTGACTTGCCCAGAATGTCATACTATCCAAAACATTGTTGTCGGAGGGGTCATTGGAGACGTTGCCCCATCTTTCAGCAGTGAGGCTGGAAGACTATGTTTAAGGTGTGGAAGCGCTAAAGCAAGAATCTGGGATTTCCACACATGCCCAAAATGTGGCGGGGAAATGGAAGCTTCCGAAAAGAAAGAATTTTGGACTTAATCCATCTGCAAACTAAGAATCTTTTGTGTTTTTGGTGTAATCCGATAGCGATTATCTGGCCTTTCATTGACCACCCAAAGGATGTTGGCTTCGCAATCCGTCACTACCAATTGATGTCGTTTTTCCAAAATAGTCTTCTTTAAATCGGTCAGAAAATCACTCACAAGCCTTGAACCTTTCATGCCAAAAGGCACAAAGCGGTCTCCTTTTTCATATTTACGCAAGGTCAAAGGGAACTTTACGAGGTCAGCATCCAACATCACGCAATTCTTTTCTTTGCTGATTTTGAAGTCTTTATCCCTCAAAAATGACTTGACTTTGATTTTTTTGCCTTGCTCATCAAAAACATAATTACCTTCTTCTATGATTTTAAGTGCCGAAAAATCTTTACTTTCCAAAGGTTCAAGAATAAAGCAATCTCTGTCTTTTACGATGATGTGAGTATCGGAAAACCACTCTTTTCCACTTTGAGAACGAAGACTATCCGCCATCTCTTGGATTTGAGCAGAAGTAAAATGATAATCCTTCAAAACATACCATAAAGCAAACTCTGGAGAAGGCATATCCATAAGCTTTGTAAAAGGTAACCTTTTACCCTCTAAAAGACCATCTTTTACAGCGTAAAAAGCCATCTTTTGCGCCTCTGTTAGATACAAACTACTTTGATAGATATTATCTACTGCCGCGGGGTTGATTTTCTTCAAGAATGGAATAACATCCAAACGTATCTTATTACGCTGAACATCATCGATAAGATTCGTACTATCGGTGACGTAGTTTTGCTTTATCGAATTAAGATAATCGACTAAATCAGAACGACTTACACAAAGTAATGGACGAATAATATATCCATTTTTAGGAGCTATTCCCGTAAGTCCTTGAATGCCGGTCCCCCTTATCAAATTGAGCAGAATTGTCTCCACGCAGTCATCCCGATGATGAGCTACACAGATGTCATCAGCCCCTAAATCCTTCCTTAATTGTTCAAAATAATCATAGCGTAATTCTCTTGCTGCCATCTCAATGCTCACCTTATGAAGTTGCGCATAAGTTTTGGTATCGAAATGCACTAAATGCAATGGAATATTCTGCCTTTCACATAGGTCTACACAGAACTTTTCATCCCCTTCCGACTCCTCTCCTCGAAGATGAAAATTACAATGGACCGCCTCTATATGATATCCTAAAGACTTCAAAATCAAGAGTAATGACACACTGTCAGCACCTCCCGAAAGAGCAATCAGATGCGTTCCGTCTTTCCGAAGAAGGTCATGCTGACGAATGAAATTCTCTATGATTTTATTCAACATATAAGACAAGTCCTTTCAAATATTCTCCTTCAGGATGATAAATATTAATAGGATGGTCTGCAGGTTGGTGCAATTGATGCAAAATACGCACCTTTCTGCCTGCCTGAGCAGCAGCTGTAAACACCGCATTGCGGAAATTATCCTTTGTAACTACCTGAGAACAACTGAATGTAAAAACAATTCCACCCGGCTTGATGCACTCAAATCCCTTGACATTCAGTCGCGTATAGCCTTTCAAAGCATTATGCAAAGCTGCACGATGCTTAGCAAATGCAGGTGGATCCAATATGATTAAATCATACTTATTCTTTTCATTTTCCATGAACTTAAAGGCATCCTCACAGAATGCCTGATGTCTTTCGTCATCAGGAAAATTCATGGCTATATTCTGATTGGTCAGTTCTATAGCCTTCGCACTGCTATCTACGGAATGAACCAATTGAGCCCCTCCACGCATTGCATATACTGAAAAACCACCTGTATAACAAAACATATTCAATACTGAACGACCTTTCGCATATTTTTCAAGCAATGCCCTATTTTCTCTTTGATCCACAAAGAAACCCGTCTTTTGGCCTTTCAGCCAATCAACTTGGAACTTCAGCCCGTTTTCAACGGCTATATTATCCTCACTTCCACCATATATAAAGCCATTTTCCTGCCCTAATTCAGCCTTGAAAGGCAAAGTGGTCTCACTCTTATAATAGACGTTTGAGATTCTGTCGCCCATCACTTTGAGCAAAGCCTTGCATACAGCCTTTCTCGAAACATGCATGCCTACGCTATGCGCCTGCATCACTGCGGTCTTTCCATAACAGTCAATCACCAATCCAGGAAGGTTGTCACCCTCACCATGAACAAGTCGATAAGTATTATTCAATGGATTATCCGCAATTCCGATGCCAATACGCATTTGCAATGCCGATGCCAAACGGCTTTCCCAATATTCATCATCAATGACGATGTCTTCAAAAGAAAGCACTCTCACGGCTATGGAACCGATTTGATAATGCCCTATTGCAATGAATGCTCCTTGATGAGTAAGCACTCTGACGATATCTCCTTCTTGAATGCCTTCATCCATTTTCTGGATAGCTCCGGAGAATATCCAAGGATGAAAGCGCATCAGGCTCTCTTCCTTACCTTTCTTTAATATGATTGTCGGATAACTATTCATCTTGCTGTTCTATATTTATGGTTATTGGCTCAGGCACCTTAACGAGTTCATAATCTTTAGTATCCTGAAGCCTACAGATTTCTTCATAAAGATTTATGCATGTCCATGCATCCGTTGCTGCATATTGCTTTTGCTTATCTGTAAGGACATCGCACTCCCAATTGGTAAGTCTTTGACGCTTGCTTATCTTCTGATGGAAGAGATTGGCATAAAGTTTCTGAAGTGCTAAATCCTCAATTCCGATGCTTCCCACCAAATTCTGCAAGTCGATAAAGTTGCCCGGAGTGAACTCTGCCCGTTTGTGCAAAGCCAGCAAATCATCATGCCATGAAAGGCCTATCATAGGAACAGCCTTGTTTTCCAATAATCGAATCAATGCCGGTGTCAAATCTGTCAGATTCAATCTGAAAAGGAAGCATGTGTCCCTTGTTGATACTTGAAGAAGAGAAACCATGAAACTCTCCCCCTTGCGGAAAGATGGTCTTGTCTCAGTATCTACTCCTAAAATGTCTTGTGAAAGCAAATAATCCACAGCCTTTTGAGTCTCCTCCTTATTGATAATCGTGATGATTCTACCAGGGAAAACCACTTGAGGCATCTTGGTTATTTCTTTCTTGTCAAACTTATTATATATGATTTTTTTCATTCGCTTCTTTATAAGAATATGCAAAATTAGAAAAAAGTTACGAAAATATGAACGTTTCTAAGATTTTTACGCTATTTTTGCACTTAAAAATAAGAATATTATACAAATGGCGAGAAAAAAATCTGAACGTAAGCCTAAAAACTTAGGTGAAGCGGTCGGCTTTAAAAATATAATCAGCAACGAAAAGACAGATTTCATATTGGGATTTGTCTTGATATCGGTGGCTATCTATGTCATCATTGCTATGGTATCCTATATTTCAACAGGACAAGCTGATCAAAGTATATTAGAAAACATGAGACCAGGAGAATGGCTGAATTCAAATAGAGAATTTGCCAACTCTTGCAGTTCGGCAGGTGCTATCATCTCCTATTATCTTATAACTGTCAACTTCGGATTCCCGGCCTTTCTGATTCCAGCCTTTATCATCATGGTATCTTTGAGGTTGATGGGAGCCTACAAAGTGAATCTTTGGAAATGGTTCCTATGCACCATGCTGATTATGATTTGGTGCTCCGTGACTTTTGCAAAGTTTCTGACTCCATTAATGGGCGACCAAGTCTTTAATCCAGGTGGCAATCATGGCCTGTTTTGTGTGCAACAATTAGAGAATATTGTTGGTGCTCCTGGACTTACAGCTTTGCTGCTCATCGTCGCTATTGCTTTTCTCACCTATCTAAGTGCAGAAACTATTGAGGTTATCCGAAAAGCACTTAATCCGATTGAATACATTTCTTCTAAGGTTAAATTCTCAGTAACTACAGGGCCATCAGAAGAAAACGATAATGGCGTGATGGCTTCAGAAGTTGAAGAAGAGAATGTACCAGAAACTAAATCCCCAATTATTGACCTTACTCCTTATTCACAAGAAACAGAGCAAAAAATAGGAGAAAAGGAAAATGTCAATAGTGTTACATCTATTAAAGGTTCCACAACAGAAAATATCAATCTCACTATAGAAGTAGCTAAAGGCGAAGAAGAAATCAAGGGCAATAATATTACTGCAGAAGAATTGCGTAAAACACCTATAGACCCTCGAGAACCTTTCACTAAATATAGATTTCCTACGCTTGATTTGCTAAAAATTTACAATAATGATGGGAAACCAGAAGTGGATAATGAAGAAATAAAAGAAAATAATGCCCATATTGTTCAGGTGTTGAATAGTTTTGGAGTGTCTATTAAAGAGATAAAAGCCACTGTCGGCCCTACTATTACCTTATATGAAATCACACCGGGAGAAGGTGTACGCATCTCAAGAATCAGGAATCTTGAAGACGATATTGCTCTAAGCCTCTCTGCGCTTGGCATTCGTATTATTGCTCCTATTCCTGGAAAGGGAACGATTGGTATTGAAGTTCCAAACAAGAAAAAGAACATCGTCTCAATGGAGAGTGTTCTTGGAACCAAGAAGTTCAAGGAAACCAAAATGGATTTGCCTATCGCATTGGGTAAGACCATCACCAATGAAGTGTTTATGGTTGACTTGGCCAAGATTCCTCATCTTCTGGTAGCAGGTGCAACAGGACAAGGTAAATCTGTGGGATTGAATGCCATAATCACCTCTCTTCTTTATAAGAAACATCCAAATGAGCTTAAGTTTGTCCTTGTTGACCCTAAGAAAGTTGAGTTTTCAGTCTATAATAAGATAGCTCCACACTTCATGGCATCATTACCTGAAAATGAGGAAGAACCTATCATTACCGATGTCCAGAAAGTCGTACGTACGTTGAATTCGCTCTGCAAACTGATGGATTATCGTTATGACCTCTTGAAGATGGCGGGAGTTAATAAAATCAAAGATTACAACGAGAAATTCCTTCATCATCAACTTGACTTAACGAAAGGACATGAATATATGCCTTATATCGTTGTCATTATTGATGAGTTCGGCGATTTGATTATGACGGCTGGAAAAGAGGTTGAACTTCCAATTGCCAGAATTGCCCAATTAGCCCGTGCAGTAGGCATTCACATGGTGATAGCTACTCAACGACCGACAACTACTATCATCACGGGTAATATTAAGGCCAACTTCCCTGGACGTATGGCTTTCCGTGTAGGTGCTCAAATCGACTCCAGAACAATTCTTGACCGAAAGGGTGCAGAGCAGTTGATTGGCCGTGGCGATATGCTGTTCCTGAATGGAGGTGAGCCTGTCAGAGTCCAATGTGCTTTTGTGGATACGCCCGAAATTGCGGACATTAATAATTATATAGCCGACCAGCCAGGCCCTATTGAGCCATTAGAGCTCCCTGAGCCAGCAGAAGAAAGCTCTTCAAATAATGGCGGTGAAACCAATATGGGCAATGTAGATCCGTATTTTGAAGAAGCTGCCCGTGCTATTGTCATCACGCAACAAGGTTCTACAAGTATGATTCAAAGAAGACTGGCCATTGGTTATAATAGAGCTGGCAGACTTATGGATCAACTCGCAGCGGCTGGTATCGTCGGTGCAGCACAAGGAAGTAAGCCAAGAGAAGTTTTAGTTCAAGACGAAAATACATTAAATGAAATATTATCAAAATTAAGATCATGAAGAAGTTTATTATATTATCGCTCCTGATGACACTCAGTTTGACAGCAGGAGCTCAAGATGCAGCATTAGCTAAAAACGTACTTGATAAGACAGCCGCAATTGTTGGACGCAAAGGCGGTGCGAGTGCAGACTTTACACTTTCAAGTAAAAAGTATGGGAATGTAAGTGGTTCTCTTGCCATCAAAGGTAATATGTTTCATGCCAAGACTCCAAAATCCATTGTATGGTATAATGGAAAGACGCAATGGAGTTACATGAAATCAACAAATGAGGTAAACGTGAGCACACCTACAGAAGCTCAACAGATGAGAATGAACCCCTATAAGTTTATTACTATCTATCGAAGTGGCTATAACATGAGTATCAGCGACAATGGAAATAGTTATTGGGTTCATTTGGTTGCTCAAAACAAGACAAGAACCATACAAGAACTTTATATCCTAGTCAATAAGAAAAGCTATAATCCAAGTCAGATAAAGATGCGCCAAGATAAAGATTGGACCAATATCAGTATCAGCAATTTCAAAGCCAAGAACTTGTCAAACAGCGTCTTTACATTTAATGCAAAGGATTATCCATCTTCAGAAGTAGTAGACCTTCGTTAAAGCACAAATTTCCGTAAATGAAGAAACTGGAACTATTCAAAGCATTACGCCTTCATAGAAAACTGGCAGAAAAGAGAGCCCTTAATTACAATCAGAATAAAGCAGGCAAGATTACTGTATATATTGCAGTGTCATGCATGCTTTTATACTTGATATTCATTGCAATCATGTTTTCTCTGATTACGAATGAAAGCAAAGATGTAACTCCATTAGAGTTTATCTTTGGAATATCTCCATTTGTTCTTTTAGTGGATTTCTTTGTAAGGTTCATGGCGCAGCAGACACCGTCACAGTTAATCAGACCTTACGTTTTGTTGCCTATACCTCGTTATGCCTGTATAGACACGTTCCTTATAACATCCATGTTGAATCTTGGCAATCTCACATGGTTTGTTATGCTTGTTCCCTTCACCTTCATGTCAGTATTGTTTAATTACAATATTCTGATTACCCTGAGCTTCTTACTTCTTTGGTGGATTATGGTCTTAGCCAATAGTCAATGGTTCCTTATTTGCCGTACTAAAATCACAGACAGTCAATTATGGTGGCTGCTCCCTATTGGAATCTATGCGTTGATGGGGCTACCAATTATTCTCCAATTGGGCATGAATAAAGGATGGGAGGATTTCTTTAATCTATATGCAGGCATTGGAACTATGATAGAAAGGGGCAATCCGCTTCCATTCTTAGGCGTTATACTCTTGTTGGTTGTCCTTTTGTTATTAAATAGAAGGATGCAATATAGGCATATATGGAACGAATTGGCAAAAGTTGAAGAAACTCATCTCCGCAAAGTGACTGGATTTACATTTCTGGATAGATATGGCGAAATAGGTCAATATCTCAAACTGGAGATTAAAACCATCATGAGGAACAAGAATCCACGCAAAGCTTTCATTTCCGGGACTCTTTTAGTAATCATGTTCAGTCTCCTCATTTCATTTACCAATGTTTACGATGACAAGTTTTCAACCAACTTTTGGTGTATATACTGCTTCGTAATATTCGGCGCAATGAACCTCATCAAGATTATGAGCAATGAAGGAAACTACATGGACGGGCTTATGGTACATAAAGAAAATATTCTTAGCTTATTAAAGGCCAAATATATATTTTATTGTCTGTTTCTGTTCTTTCCGTTCCTATTGATGCTTCCAACCGTCTTCACAGGAAAGTGGAGTCTATTCATGCTGATTTCCTACGGTGTTTTCACAGCAGGGTTCCAATATTTTGTACTTTTTCAAATGGCTGTGTTCAACAAACAGACAGTACCTTTAAACACAAAATTCATTAGTAAAGGGAATATTGAGAATAATTACTTTCAGATTGCTGCAGAAATGGTGGCATTCATAATTCCTATGGTTCTGGTTTCCATAATGCAAGCTCTATTTGGAAACTACGTCTCTTATATCGTTATGTTTGCAATAGGTATGGCATTCATTCTTGCCAATAACCTTTGGCTTAGAAATATATATAATAGGCTGATGAAACGCCGCTATAAAAATCTCGAATCTTTCAGAGCTTCCAGATAATCCAAGATTATATAATAAGAACAAATGAAAAAGAAAACCTTCGTGCTACTATTTATCTTAGCTATTGCTATCACAGCAAATGCACAGATGAAATGGAATCAACAATACCAAACATATATTGACCAATATAAGGATCTTGCTGTTGAAGAAATGTTGAAATATAACATTCCAGCAAGCATCACATTGGCACAGGGCGTTTTTGAAAGTCGTGCGGGATTGAGTGATTTGGCAACTAAGGGAAACAACCATTTTGGCATAAAATGTCATGATTGGACTGGTGCGACCACTTATCATGATGATGATGAAAAGAGTGAATGTTTCAGAGCCTATAACAATGTCTATGAGAGCTATGAAGACCATAGTAAGTTTTTGGCAGAAAACACGAGATACAAGAAACTGTTTAGCCTTGATAGAACAGATTATCAAAGTTGGGCATGGGGATTGAAAGAGTGCGGATATGCTACAAACCCTATATACGCACAGAAGATAATCCAAATCATAGAATTATATAATTTAGGACAATACGACCATGCAACGAAATATGATAAGTTCATGGCTAAACGCTCAACAGTAGACAAGCCTCTGACAAAAGAAGGTTTCCTACATCCTATTTATATCTATAATGACAACTATTACCTTTATGCTCGTGAAGGCGACACCTTCAAATCTATAGGCAAAGAAGTCGAATTGAGTTATCGTAACATAGCTAAATATAATGAACGCGACAAGAACGACGTTCTCCATAAAGGTGATATTGTCTACCTGAAGAAAAAGCAAAGAAAGGCAGAAAAGCAGTTCAAGGGTCATCCGCACATCGTACAGCCCAATGAAAGCATGTATGATATAGCTCAGAAATATGGCATTCGCCTGAAATATCTTTATAAAATGAACCAACTTTCACCTGATTATCAGATAAAGGTCGGCGATAGTTTAAGAATCAGATAATAACGTTCAACAAAAATGGATAGAATGAAAAACTTTATTATAGGTCTTTTCTGTTTGATATGCTGTCAGGTATCTGCACAGGAATTCAATGATTATTTCGTAAATAAAACCTTACGGATTGATTATAATTTTGCGGGAAATGCCAAGCAGCAGAACATCTCAGTTGATCAGCTGAATGTAATGCCACGATGGTATGGCAAGACCAAACGATTGGCAGAACTGCCTATTGAAGGGAACGGGCAGATAACGGTAAAGGACCATAAAACACACAAAATCATCTATCGCAATTCTTTCTCTACGCTTTTCCAAGAATGGCTATCCTATCCGGAAGCTAAGTCCGGCATTAGCAAATCATTTGAAAACGTGTTTCTTGTACCTATGCCTAAAGATACCGTCGATATAACAGTTGATTTAAGGAATAACCGCCGGGAAATTATGACATCACTCACCCACCAAGTTGTGCCCACAGATATTCTTATACGACATATTGGTGAGACCCATGTAACCCCATTCGTTACCTTGCAACAAGCTAAAGATACAACGAAATGTATTCATATTGCTTTCCTTGCAGAAGGTTATCAGCAAAAAGAAATGGAAACTTTCTTGAAAGATGCGAAGATTGCCATCGAAGCCCTCTTTGCCCATGAGCCTTTTAAAAGCTATAGAGATAAATTCAACATCATTGCCGTGGAGGCGCCTTCCATTGATAGCGGCACGAGCGAACCATCGAAAGGAATATGGAAAAATACGGCTCTTCACTCGCATTTTGATACCTTTTATAGCAATCGCTATCTCACCACGCTCAATCTTAAAGCCCTGCATGACTGGCTTGCCGGCACACCTTACGAACATATCATTGTGCTTGTAAACACGGCAGAATATGGTGGCGGAGGTATACTCAACTCCTATAATCTTTCCATGACGCATCATCGGTTGTATCGACCGGTGGTCGTGCATGAGTTTGGACACAGCTTTGCAGGTCTTGGAGATGAATATGCGTATGAACAAGAGCAGATTCCCATGTATCCGACTGATATCGAACCTTGGGAACAAAATCTGACGACTAAAGTGAATTTCCATGGTAAATGGGAAAATATGATAGGTAAAGGTGACCCTAAAATAGGTCTTTATGAAGGGGCTGGATATAGTTTGAAAGGGGTCTACAGAGGCTATCCCGACTGCCGTATGCGTACAAATGAGAATCCTGTATTCTGCCCTATCTGCCAACAGGCAATTATTCGAATAATCGATTTTTATACAAAATAAATCTTGAAGAAGGTTTTCATATTTCTTATCTTATTATGCGCGCTCACAGGGAAAGTCGAAGCCCAAACATCAGACAGCGATAAATTGGGCATGGCGCTTGAATACTTTCAGGCTGGAAAGTATCACGAATGTATGATATTGCTGGAAAAACTCGATAAGAAATATAAATTAAATCCTCGCTTCAGGGCCTACCTTGGCGTATGCTATTATTACGAATGGGATTATGAAAAAGCAGCCAAATGTCTTGATGCAATGATACCTGAACTGAATAATTTTGCACCTCACGAGCGCTCTGTTTATTACTGGTCATGTGCGGAAAGTCATTTCAATATGCAACAATATTCTCAAGCCATATCTCCTTATGAGCAAATGCTCACCGTTTGCTATGATAATGAGAGACCTGACGCCCTTTATCGCCTCGGATTCTGTTATCTTTTTTTGAAAGATTGGCAGAATTCCTATGATTATTTTGACAGTTCCCTCTCCTATTATAAGAAATATAGAGCCAATGACCAACAGGCCCGTATTGCACAAATTTCCAATATGTTGACTGGCATCAAGGAACATCTTCCAAAGCCTGTAGTAATGACAGATACAATAAAAAGAGATATGTTAAAGGAAAAAGTGAATATTCGAAAAGACACGCTGATAAGTGTTCCTATCAAGGACATCAATCTCGAGAAAATCTATAAACCAGGCGTCATCTTGAAATAGGTAACCTTTTAGCATGTAAAAGATAGCTGTTTACAGGATAAAAGGTTATTAAAAGCCGTGTAATTAGTTACTTTTTACTCTGCTGTTCGCTATTACTTAGCTGACAAGATTTTATCAATTCCTCAACTTATAATAACAAACAGCAGGCAAATATATTTATTGGAAATCCGTAAAGATAATCTTTACTTTGGTATTCTTCTATAGAATTCTATCAGATTAGCTCTTGGAACGCCCAACTTTACGATATCATCCAAAGCGCTTTTGGCTTCTTCATTTTTACCTAGAGTTAGGAGAATATCCACACGATTCATACGATAATCCGTATTGCCAGCATCTCGCTTGATGGCTTCTGAATAGTCATATTCCGCTAATTCCAGCATTCCACGCTCCTTCTCAATACCTCCACGGGCGGCATAAGCTACCGCACTGTCAGGATATTGGGTAACCAAACTATTTATTTGGTCAAGAGCTTCCGTATAATGCTGGTCTTTCTGATTGAGCAAAGCCAATCCCAACTGCACTTCAAAGTTGCCGGGAACTAACGTTAAGAGGTTCTCATAATCCAAACGTGCAAAGTTATAGCGTTTCAATTTCTCATTGACAAACGCACGATAATATAATCCTGCTATATTTTTTGGATTCAATTTCAAAACTACATCATATTCATCTTTTGCATAATTCCATTGTTGCAATTCTATATTCCATGATGCCTTTTTAAGGCGGAGGTCAATAGAATCGGGATGATAAGCCAGCACATCTGCCGCTTTGAGCAAACTATCCTTCAAAGCATTGTAGTTCTGTGCATGAACAGACATGCTGACCAGTAGTAATGAAAATAAGAAAGCCTTCTTCATTTGCTCAATTTATGCGTTCTGAATATAGTTTACTATCCACGCTCCAACTTCTTTTGTCCCATAAGAATCACCGCCTTCTACTTGAATTTCAGGTGTTCTCACGTTGGCAAGAAGACTCTCATCAACAGCCTTCCGAATCATAGCGCCCTCCTTATTCAAGCCGAAATGCTCTAATAACATGGCTCCCGAAAGGATTTGGGCCAATGGATTTGCCAAATTCTTACCTGCTGCCTGTGGCCAAGAACCATGTACCGGCTCAAACAAAGGTGTATGAACACCCAATGAAGCAGAAGGTTGCAGGCCCATACTTCCCGTTATACAACTGGTCTCATCGGTAAGAATATCACCAAATGTGTTCTCTGTTACGATGACATCAAAGAATCTCGGTTCGGTCAAGACACGCATAGAAGCATTGTCGATAAACATATAATCGGTCGTGACATCAGGATATTGAGGCTCCATTTCCTTAGCTATCTGCCTCCATAAGCGAGAAGATGCCAGCACATTTGCCTTATCTACAACGGTGAGATGATGGCGTCTTTTTTGTGCATATTCAAATCCAATCTTCAAGATACGCTCTATTTCAGGGCGTGTATAGATGTCGGTATCATAGGCTTTATCATTGTCTTGATACTTCTCTCCAAAATACATGCCACCTGTTAACTCACGGATGACCACAAAATCAGCACCTCTCAGGAGCTCATCTTTCAGTGGAGACTTGTGAATCAGGCAGTCGAAAGTGGCTACAGGACGGATGTTCGCAAACAATCCAAGCTTCTTTCTCATAGCCAAAAGGCCTTGTTCTGGGCGCACTTTAGCCGTCGGATTATTGTCAAATTTAGGGTCTCCTACTGCTGCAAAAAGCACTGCATCGGCATCCATACATGTCTGGAAGGTCGTTTCAGGGAAAGGATCTCCCACCTCATCAATGGCATGCGCTCCACAAATAGCTTCCTTGTAAGTAAACTCATGACCGAACTTAGCTGCTATGGCATCCATCACAGCTACACCTTGTTTCATTATCTCAGGTCCAATACCGTCACCTGATAAGACTGCAATCTTTAATTTCATATCTTCTGTTCTTCGATTATATTCAACATTTTAAACGTCGCCTTGATGGCTGCTTCTGTCTGGTCGGCATCGAGTCCATTGGTTCTCAATAGCTTATCGCCATTGTGCCATGTGACAACTGTCTGCACCAAGGCATCTGTTCTACCGCCAGGAGGGATAGAAACCTTATAGTTGGCCAGCAAAGGAAACGTTCTTCCGAGGTTCTCCTTATATACTTTACGGAGTGCTTTGACGAAAGCATCATACTGACCATCACCTGTACTGTCAGCCGTATATATCTTTCCGTTAATCTCAACCTTAATACTTGCTATAGGTTTCAGACCATAACTGGAGCTGACCAAATAACTCAAAAGTTTTACCTTATCCTCTACTACATTGTGTTTGAGCACATCGCTGACGATATAAGGTAAATCATCTTGTGTCACAAGTTCTTTCTGGTCGCCTAACTCCGTGATTCTTGCGGTTACCCGACGCGTCTGTTCGGCATCTAATTCGAGGCCTAATTCCTCCAAATTCTTTACGATATTGGCCTTTCCGCTATTCTTTCCGAGGGCATATTCACGCTTTCTTCCGAAGCGTTCGGGCACTAAATCATTACAATAAAGATTATCTTTCTTGTCGCCATCTGCATGCACTCCAGCCACTTGGGTAAACACATTCTCACCCACAATGGGTTGATTGACGGGTACTGCAATGCCGCTATAGCCTTCCACAAGACTGCTGATATCATTCAAACGGCTCTCATCAATGCTCGTTTTTGCATGAAACTGGTCTTTCAGAATCACCTGAACACTGGCTATCGGAGCATTTCCACTACGCTCGCCAAGCCCATTTACCGTGACATGAAGCCCTTTGCATCCGCTTAAAACAGCAGCCAAAGAGTTGGAAACAGCCAAATCGTAGTCATTATGTGCATGGAAATCGAAATGTTTATCGGGATAACGCTTAATCATCTTGCGCATATATTCCACGCACTGAAGTGGATTCAGAATACCCAAAGTATCAGGAAGAAGGAAACGTTTGATGTTCGTGTCCTTGAGTCTATCCATCAACTGATACACATATTCGGGGTTATCTCTCATGCCACTGCTCCAATCCTCAAGGTAAAGATTTACCTGCATGCCTGTCTTTTCAGCATAATCGAGCACGGCCAAGATGTCGTCCAAATGCTCTTTTGGGGTCTTATGGAGTTGTTGCTGACAATGTTTGAGGGAGCCTTTAGCCAACAAATTGATGACATGCCCTCCACAATCACGTATCCAATCGATAGAAAGATGACCATCCACAAAGCCCAACACCTCGATTTTATCAATATCTCCAGTGCGTTGAGCATATCGGCAAATCATCTTGACTGCCTCCTTTTCGCCCTCAGAAACACGCGCTGAAGCCACCTCGATGCGGTCGACTTTGATGTCTTGAAGCAACATTCGGGCAATAATCAGCTTCTCATGAGGCATAAAAGAGACGCCACTCGTCTGCTCTCCATCCCGAAGGGTAGAGTCCATAATCTCTATATAAGGAGCGATATGACTATATGACTTGCCTATTTGTTGTTCTTTTCCCATGTTTCAATCTTATCCTTATTCTGCACAAGAAAATCAATGTCGTCAAGGCCATTCATCAGGCAATGCTTTTTATATCCATTGATTTCAAAGTGCTCGCTGTGTCCCGTTGCCAGATTGGTCACTGTCTGACGGGGCAAATCCACCTTCACTTGGGTCTGATGATTTTCGGCAATACTCTTGAAAAGCTCTTGCAGAAAAGCTTCTGACACCACTACAGGCAACACGAAGTTGTTGAGCTCATTGTTCTTGTGAATGTCTGCAAAGAAGGAGCTTATCACAACTCTGAAACCATAGCCAGCTATAGCCCATGCGGCATGCTCACGGCTGGAACCGGAACCGAAGTTTTTCCCTGCAACCAGGATGCAACCGCTATAGGAAGGGTCATTTAGCACGAAGTCAGGCTTCAACGAACCGTCCTTATTGTACCGCCAATCCCGAAAGAGATTATCACCAAATCCCTTTTTATCTGTAGCCTTCAAGAAGCGTGCAGGTATTATCTGGTCGGTGTCCACATTCTCTAATGGAAGAGGAACACATGTGGATGTGATTATATCAAATTTCTGTTTCATTTTCTTAGTAATATTACTTCTTTTGTAAAAGACCGTTGTTTACACGGTAAAAAGCCGTTGTTTACAGCCTAAGTAACCGTTGTTTACACGGTAAAAGACCGTTGTTTACAATCCTGCTTATAGGAACGCTCTCGGGTCACTGACAACTCCCGTGATAGCACTTGCGGCTGCCACTAATGGAGAGGCCAATATCGTGCGGGCTCCAGGACCTTGACGACCCTCGAAATTTCTGTTGGATGTAGAGACACTATATTTCCCTGCAGGTATCTTGTCATCATTCATGGCCAGGCAAGCAGAGCATCCCGGCTGCCTGATTTCAAATCCTGCATCCACCAAAATCTTATCTATTTTCTCCTCACGAATCTGCTTATCCACGAGCCATGAACCCGGTACTAACCAAGCAGTTACGTTATCTGCCTTATGTTTTCCTTTAACTATCTGCGCAAAGGCACGGAAGTCTTCGATTCTTCCATTAGTACAGGCACCGAGAAACACATAATCGATGGGATGACCCAATAAACTTTCATCAGGTTTCAGTCCCATATAGTTGAGTGATTTTTCAAAAGAAGCACGGCCGGATGCAGGGATTTCCTCCAAAGAAGGTATCTTTTCAGTGATGCCGATGCCCATTCCAGGATTCGTTCCATAAGTGATGCGGGGCTCAATATCGGCTCCTTCGAAGTTGATTTCCTTGTCAAAAACGGCATCATCACCACTTTTCAAGGTCTTCCAATAAGCCACTGCTTTCTCCCAATCTTCGCCTTTAGGCGCATATTCTCTATCTTTCAGATAAGCGAATGTTGTCTCATCGGGAGCTACAAAGCCACCTCTTGCTCCCATCTCAATCGACAGGTTGCAAAGCGTCAGACGGCCTTCCATAGACATATTGCGCACTACATCTCCGCTATATTCAACAAAATAACCGGTTGCACCAGACGTTGTAAGCTTTGCCATCAGATACAATGCCACATCCTTAGCGACAACTCCTTTCGGCAATTTGCCATTGATATTGATGCGCATCGACTTCGGTTTCTGCTGAAGAATACACTGAGAAGCCATCACCATCTCTACTTCACTGGTGCCAATTCCAAATGCAACAGCACCTACAGCACCATGCGTAGAAGTGTGAGAATCACCGCAAACGATGGTCATGCCCGGCAGTGAGAGTCCCTTTTCAGGACCTATCACATGGATAATGCCATTATCCTTGGTGTTCATCTTAAACTCTTTCAAGCCAAACTCCTCGCAATTTCTGTCCAAAGTCTCGATTTGTTTTCTGCCAATCGGGTCTTCAATAGGTTTATCTTGGTCATGAGTAGGCGTGTTATGGTCGGGCATGCAGACAATCTGAGAAGGTCGGAAGCACTCCAATCCACGTTCTCTGAGGCCCTCGAAAGCCTGTGGAGAAGTAACTTCATGACAATAAAGGCGGTCTATATAGAGCTGAGAAGGTCCATCATCCACTATCTGCACTACGTGTTTATCCCAAATTTTATCGAATAATGTGTTCATTTTCTGAATTTATTTATACAGTCAATATAAGCCTCCACGGAAGCTGTTACTATGTCAGTGTTGGCTCCGAATCCATAATATACATTGCCGTCATATTCCACCTGCATGTGAACCTTGCCCACATCATCAGAGCCTTTGCTGATAGCTTGTATCGTAAATTCCTTCAAAGTCATCTGTTTGCGGATAATACGCTTCAATGCCTTGATGGCAGCATCTACTGGTCCATTGCCTGAAGATGCCTCTTCAAACTTCTGCCCGCTGATATCCAAGCCGATGCTTGCAACGCTCTTGACACCCTTACCGGTAGTAACCTGCAAGTAATCAAGCTTCACGGCGTGCATATCTGCTGTGTCCGCACCTGCCAACATGAGGACATCATCATCCGTAATATCCTTCTTCTTGTCAGCTAACTTCAAGAAAGCCTGATAAATACGGTCAAGTTTCTCTTCGTCAGTTACATCTACTCCATTAACATGAAGCCTGTACTTCAAGGCTGCACGACCAGAACGGGCGGTCAAAACAATGGCATTGTCGTCCAATCCCACATCCTTCGGATTCATGATTTCATAAGTCTGGGCATTCTTCAAAACGCCATCTTGGTGGATACCTGACGAATGGGCAAAGGCATTACGGCCAACGATGGCCTTATTAGGCTGCACTGGCATATTCATCAAACTTGACACCATCCTTGATGTAGGATATATTTTGGTCGTATTGATATTGGTTTCAATGCCTATACTCTTATGGCATTTGAGTATCATGGCTATCTCTTCAAGCGACGTATTGCCAGCTCTCTCTCCGATGCCATTGATGGTAACCTCAACTTGTCGCGCTCCATTGAGCACTCCCTGAAGGGTGTTGGCGGTAGCCATGCCTAAATCATTATGGCAATGCGTTGATATCTGAGCCTTCTCGATGCCGTCCACATGCTCCATCAGATACTTTATCTTAGACCCATATTCATCAGGAAGACAATATCCGGTGGTATCAGGAATATTGACAACGGTAGCTCCTGCCTTGATAACAGCTTCTATCACACGGGCAAGATATTCATTGTCTGTTCGCCCTGCATCCTCTGCATAGAACTCCACATCTTCCACATACTTCTTCGCATACTTAACTGCAGAAACGGCAGTTTCAAGGATTTTCTCGGGTGTAGAGTTGAATTTATACTTTATATGAGAATCACTGGTGCCGATTCCTGTATGGATACGCTTATGCTTGGCATACTTCAGAGATTCGGCAGCAACGTCTATATCCTTCTCAACGGCACGCGTCAAGGCGCAGATAGTTGGCCATGTAACGGCCTTACTGATTTCAATGACTGAATTGAAATCACCTGGTGACGAGATAGGAAATCCCGCTTCAATCACATCCACACCTAATTGCTCAAGTTGTTTGGCAACTTGAATCTTCTCAACTGTATTCAATTGGCATCCAGGAACTTGTTCGCCATCCCTCAAAGTCGTGTCAAAAATGTAAAGTCTATCACTCATAACATACTAATTATTTATTCAAATTTTTATAAGAAAAGCCTCTCACACCGTTAAAGTGAAAAAGGCTTTCCTAGTATTATGCTCACATATTTACTCTTTTAGATGTTGCAAAGTTAATCATTTTAACTCACATTTGCAAGAAAATCTAATCTTTTTTGCCATAAAAAGTAACAATTTGCAACTTTTAATCAAAACGGCATGTCTTGTAATGGTGGTATGGGTGGTTCTGAAGTATCGTTGCCTCCATTCATTCTACTTTCAATGATCTCACCTCCTGACGATGGTAAAGAAGTAAACTGACCCTCTTCAGGATTGGCAAAACGGGTAAACTCTCCTTTGAAACTTAGCAGAACATCACCTGTGGCACCCTTTCTGTGCTTGGCAATAATGATTTGAGCCATGCCTCGGACATCATGGCCATTCCCGTCATCATATATCTTGTAGTATTCCGGCCGATGCACCAAAATGACCATATCGGCATCCTGTTCAATGGCTCCAGACTCTCGAAGGTCACTTAATTGTGGCCGTTTACCTTCAGGACCTTCTCGATTTTCCACCGTTCTATTCAACTGTGACAGGGCAAGGATTGGAATATTCAATTCCTTGGCAAGACCTTTCAGTGAACGGGAAATCGTTGATACTTCCTCTTGTCGGTTTCCAAAATGGGTACCGGAGGCGTTCATCAACTGCAAATAGTCTATCATGATAATCTTCACCCCTTTTTCTCTGACCAGTCGGCGGGCTTTGGTACGCAATTCAAAGACGGACAAAGCTGGCGTGTCATCTATATAAATAGGTGCTCCGGTAAGTTTGCTCAAATTCTTGTCAAGGCGCTCCCACTCGTCTGGAGTCAACTGACCGTTCAATATCTTATTGCCTGGTATCTCGCAAGTGTTGGAAATCAATCGATTGACAAGTTGCACGTTGTTCATTTCAAGTGAGAAGAAGGCTGTCGGAATACGGTCGTTTATGGCGATATTCTTAGCGATGCTCAAGGCAAAAGAAGTCTTTCCCATAGCTGGACGACCAGCTATGATGACCAAATCTGAGTTCTGCCAACCTGATGTAATATCATCTAACTTGGTGAAACCGGAAGCTATACCCGTCAAACCATCTGAATTTGCAGAGGCATTCTGCAAGATTGTCATAGCCTCTTTGATAACGGGGTCTATCTGAGTATAGTCTTGCCGCATGTTTTTCTGCGACAATTCGAAAAGCTCGCCTTCTGCTGTCTGCATCAAATCCTCTACATCTATCGTGTCATCAAACGCTGAGGTCTCGATACGACTGGCATAAGAAATCAACTGGCGGGCAAGAAATTTCTGTGCAAGAATCTTCGCATGATACTCTATATGGGCGGAAGATGCCACATTATGACTCAATTCAAGGATATAGACAGGTCCTCCTACATCTTCCAATGTACCTTCGTGCTTCAGTTCCTCAGTCACCGTTGTGATATCCACTGGGTGCTCTTCAAGGTTCAAAGTCTGAATGGCTTGATAGACCTTTTGGTTGCGAGGCTCATAGAATGTTTCCGGACGGATAATCTCGGATATCATTGAAAAAGCATCATTGTCTATCATCAATGCGCCAAGCACAAGTTTCTCTACGTCTAAAGCTTGTGGCTGAAGATGTCCGTAGCTGGTATCAATGGGCACAGGTTGCCTCTTGGAACGTGGATTGTTTGATTTATTTTCTGGCATTTATATATGTTTTGAGCGCAAAAATAATAAAAAGTTTAGAGTTAAATGACATTAGAAGGAATAATTTTGTATTTTTGCATAAAATAAAAATATTATTCGCGATATGATTACATTCCCTTGCGCTAAAATTAATTTGGGGTTGAACATCATCTCTGAAAGAAATGATGGCTATCACAATCTTGAAACTGTATTCTATCCAATACCGCTCACGGATGCATTGGAGATTAAAAAAATGTCTGAAGAATTCCCTTCTGATGCCCCTTGCGACTTGAAAGTCACGGGAAATAAGGTGGATTGCAATGAGGAACAAAACCTCGTAGTGAAAGCCTATAATTTGCTTGCTCACGATTATGAGATACCTCGCGTGCATGCACATCTATATAAAAGGATACCTTCACAGGCTGGTCTTGGAGGCGGTTCCAGCGATGGGGCTTTCATGATAAGGCTGCTCGATGAGCGCTATCGACTGAATATCGGCAATGCAGAGATGGAACGCTATGCCTCCAAACTCGGTGCGGATTGTGCCTTTTTCATCATGGCAGAGCCTGCTTTTGCTACTGGCATCGGCAATGAACTCTCTCCTGCTGATGGCCCGAAGGGAAATCTTGACGGCTATTATATCGCTGTTGTCAAGCCTGATATAGCCGTTTCCACAAAAGAGGCTTATCAGCAAATCATCCCTAAGACACCGATGAAAAGCTGCAAAGAGATTGTCCGCCAACCCATTGATACTTGGAAAGACAATTTGAGCAATGACTTTGAAGCGCCGGCATTCAAGGCGCACCCGGAGCTAAAAGCCATCAAAGATAAATTATATAGTCTTGGAGCCGCTTATGCGCAAATGAGTGGTAGCGGAAGTGCCCTATATGGCATTTTCAAAAAGAATCCTGAAGGCATCAGCAATGCGTTTCCTGACTGCTTCACATTTAATGCAGCCCTATGAGAGATAATAAGAACGAGCTCTTTCCAATTACTGATAACGAAGGAAATTTTCTGGGAACAATCTCTCGCGGGCATGCTCATGACGGTTGCAAGATATTGCATCCGGTGGTGCATCTTCATGTTTTCAATAGTAAAGGAGAGCTTTATCTCCAAAAACGACCGTCTTGGAAAGACATTCAACCCGATAAATGGGATACTGCAGTAGGTGGACATGTAGAGTTAGGGGAATCTATCAAGGTGGCCTTACATCGGGAAGTGCGTGAAGAACTGGGAATCAAAGAATTCACGCCAACGACTTTTGGTCATTATGTTTTTGAGAGTAAGAAGGAGAAGGAACTGGTTTATGTGAATAAATGCATTTATGATGGCCCCATAAAACCTAATAAGGAAGAACTTTCCGAAGGCCGTTTTTGGACTCAAAAAGACATCCTAGATAACATTGGAAAGGGCATTTTCACCCCTAATTTTGAGAATGAATACCAGCAAATAATGTCCCATCAGCAACTTCATGGTTAGCCATATCGGACTTGAAAACAAGGACTGCCAAACATAAAAATGGTTTATTGTAAACCTATAAACGACTAATGACAAAGTGAATAACGGCTAAAGACAAGGATAAAAACGGCTAATGAATATGGTGATAACGGCTAATGACGACATTACAAGTCGTGTGTAACCTGATTACACACGGTGTGTAATCACATTACAAGCCGTTTGTAACGTGGTTACAAACCACGTTTGTAATCCTCATTAGTAGCTTGCGACCACCCTATCAGCCGTTATCGTCCTCTCTGAAAACCATTCTTAAAAGCATAAAATGCCTCAATTAAACAAGCCGATAGATGCCCATTTGTACAAAACGTGATATTCCAAAGCAACTAAAAAATAAGATATAGGCATAAAAGAAAAGGGTCACAAGTAATTCTTGTGACCCTTTTCATTATATATAAACTAATAATTAGTTCTTGAAAAAGTCCTGAACAGCCTCGTTAGGAACCATCTGCTCATCAAAGACATAAGCACCCGTCTTAGGGCTCTTAACCATCTTGATTACCTTTGTATATGCACGTCCTTCTGTTGAACCTTCGTGCAATGTAGCGACCGCTTTCTTTGCCATTGTTTAATCTCCTATATTACTTGATTTCCTTATGAACAGTCATTTTCTTAAGGATCGGATTATACTTTTTCATTTCCAGACGCTCAGGAGTGTTCTTACGATTCTTTGTCGTAATATAACGACTTGTTCCTGGCAGTCCACTGTTCTTCATCTCTGTGCATTCAAGGATGACCTGAACTCTATTACCTTTAGCTTTCTTTGCCATACGATTATTCTCCTATAACTTTAATGTCTTTCCAATCAACATAACCATTAGCAACAGCTTGCTTCAAGGCTGCATCCAGGCCGACTTTATTAATAAGACGAAGACCAGCTGCACTGATCTTAAGGCTAATCCAGCACTGCTCTTCTACATAATAGAATTTCTTGCTGAAGAGGTTTACATCAAAGCTTCTCTTTGTGTGGTGCTTTGAGTGAGACACATTGCAACCAAGTTGTGCCTTCTTTCCTGTAATCTGACAGATTTTAGACATTGCTATCTTTAATTTTTAATTTCTACTTTGATACTTATTCCAAACAGGGTGCAAAATTACGAATATTTATTGAAAAAACAAAATATTTTCTCAAAGAATGTTCCAAATTAAGGATTTTTTTTACTTTTCCAATTTATCTGAGTCCAGATTCTGCTCTTTATAGTATGCAAGAAAGAGTTTAAGAGCGGTATTGGTGGCTATCGCCAAATTGATATCTCGCCCGAAATCTTCCGTGAGTTTAAAAGTTTTGATATCCTCCTTTGTACCATATCCCAACCAAATAGTTCCCACTGGTATCTCTGGTGTACCACCTGCAGGTCCAGCAACTCCTGTTGCTGCAATGGCATAATCACTTCCAAGAGCATCGCAAGCGCCTTTAACCATTTCGATGGCCACTTCCTCGCACACGGCAGTTTGCTCTTCGAGCACTTCGTGAGAAACATGGAGTAATTTTTCTTTAACATCATTCGTGTAAGAAACAATTCCTCCTTTGAAATAATTTGAAGCACCTGGAACAGCGATAATAGCTTCTGCTAT
Source organism: Prevotella sp. (assembly GCA_022641735.1). GTDB lineage: Bacteria > Bacteroidota > Bacteroidia > Bacteroidales > Bacteroidaceae > Prevotella. Next base: position 91,531 of record JALCDQ010000002.1, read on the forward strand.
ACGACCGCCTGTACAACTTTCAGCAGTGGCAAGGGTCTTACCATTGTCATAGAAATACTGCTGAATTTCCTTACTTATTACTTTACTTTCAAATTCCATTACTTAAACATTACTTTAGTGAAGGCAGGGATATCGATTGAGGCAAAATCCTTGTCATAATATTTAAAAGTCCCTACACAGGCAATCATCGCTGCATTGTCTGTTGTAAAGCTAAATTTCGGAATATAAATGGTCCAGCCATATTTGGCTGCATGCTCTCGGAAAGCGTTTCTCAAGCCATTATTGGCAGACACTCCACCCGCCACGGCCACGTGACTGATACCTGTCTGCTTCACGGCAAGACGCAGTTTCTTCATGAGTATGTCCACGATGGTATGCTCAAGACTTGCAGCAAGGTCCTCTTTATGATGCTCTACAAAATCAGGATCTTCAGCAACCCATTTGCGAAGACTATAAAGGAAAGAGGTTTTAAGCCCTGAAAAACTATAATCGAGATTAGGAATATGAGGCTCAGAGAAAACATAAGCCTGCGGATTACCCTGTCGTGCAAGTTTGTCAATGATAGGACCTCCTGGATAACCCAATCCCATCACCTTCGAACATTTATCTATTGCTTCTCCTGCAGCATCGTCAATTGTCTGTCCAAGCACCTCCATATCATTATAGGCATTCACCTTCACAATCTGAGAATTACCACCAGAAACGAGAAGGCATATAAAAGGAAACGGAGGCATGTGGTTATCATCATCACTCTCTTTGATGAAATGCGCCATAACATGACCTTGCAGATGATTAACGTCTATCAATGGAATGCCCAATGAGCGCGCAAAACCTTTTGCAAAGTTAACGCCTACAAGCAAAGAGCCCATCAGCCCTGGACCTCGTGTAAAAGCCACTGCGCTTAACTTTTCCTTTGTAATACCTGCTCTTTTGATAGCTTGGTCCACTACGGGGACCACATTCTGCTGATGAGCACGGGAAGCCAATTCAGGCACTACGCCTCCATAAGCACGGTGTACATCCTGAGAAGCTGTCACATTACTTAATATAACACCATTCTTCAGCACAGCTGCAGAGGTGTCATCACACGATGACTCTATACCTAATATATATATATCACTCATATTCTATTAATACGATAAGATTTCTACTCCTGTCTCTGTCATCAAGAAGGTATGCTCCCACTGTGCCGAAGGCAACTCATCACCACTGATAACTTCCCATCCATAAGGATCATCAGCATCAATGTAGACTTTCCATGTGCCCATATTAATCATAGGCTCAATGGTAAACACCACACCAGGAACAAGCAGCATGCCTGTCCCCTTATGTCCATAATGCAGAATTTCAGGTTCTTCATGCATAGCTAGCCCTACTCCATGACCACAGAGATCACGCACTACTCCATAGCCATATTTCTCAGCATGCTTCTGAATGGCATGTCCAATGTCTCCAACGAAACAGAAAGGTTTGGCTGCTTCTGCACCGATATCAAGGCATTCTTTAGTAACCTTAACCAATTGTTCTTTTTCGGGAGTAGTTTTTCCTCCAATAATGAACATGCGAGAAGCATCTCCAAAGTATCCGTCTACACTCAACGTCATATCCACATTCACGATATCACCTTCTTGCAAAACATCCTCTTTCTTGGGGATTCCATGACAAACCACCTCATTGATACTAGTACAGACACATTTTGGGAAGCCTTCATAATTCAAGCAGGCTGGCACTGCATGATTGTCTTTACAATATTGCATGCAAATATCATCAATCTCCTGCGTGTTCATGCCTACATGAATCTCTGCCGCTACAGCATCCAAACAACCCGTATTGACTGCTCCAGCACGGCGAATGCCTTCAATCTGCTCAGGTGTCTTAATCATTTCGCGAGAAGGGACTTCCTTACCCTTTTCTTCCCAGAACATTACTTTCTTGTCGAGTTCTGTAGGTTCCTGGCCAGGCAGACAATGCCATATTTTCTTTTTATTAAACATCTATATTAATGCTTTAAATTCTTTGCAAAATTACTTCAAATTATAGAGAACGCCAAAAGTTGAGAACTCTTTTTTGAATTTAATACTTCTATCAAAGCTAATATCATCACTAGAAGCATCAGACATTATCATCGAACAAATTCAATTTGTTTTTCCTAGCCTCTTCTATTCCTAGCAACTTCTGTTGTTCTTGCTGATATCCTTCACGCAAACGCTCATATCGTTCATCGAGTTCTTTTGCATATTTAGCTCCATCTTCCTTATTGAGCATCCGTGAAGTAGTCACCACATTCTGAGCAGCATCTTTCATCCATGCAACAGGACCTCTATAAACAGGCGCTATTTTCAGAGCAACGTGTAATTCACTGGTTGTAGCTCCACCTATCATAATTGGGATATTCAGTCCCTCTTTATTCATCTCCTTAGCAACATTCACCATTTCTTCCAACGACGGTGTAATAAGACCAGAAAGTCCCACAGCGTCCACATTTTCTTCAATCGCCTTTTTTACTATCTGGTCAGCGGGTACCATAACCCCCATATCGATGACTTCATAATTATTGCAAGCCATCACAACGCCCACAATATTTTTACCAATATCATGCACATCGCCTTTCACTGTGGCAAGAATGACCTTTCCGGCCTTGGTTGAGCCTTCTGTTTTCTCTGCCTCAATGGCAGGTTGAAGGATAGAGACTGCCTTTTTCATCGTACGTGCTGTTTTCACCACCTGAGGCAGAAACATCTTTCCCGCACCAAAAAGTTCGCCTACCCCATTCATTCCAGCCATTAGCGGACCTTCGATAACATTCACCGCCTTAGGATATTTCTTCAGAGCCTCCAGCAAGTCCTCTTCCAAATAATCACTAATACCTTTGCGTAAAGCATACTTTAACCGATTTTCTAATGGCTCTTTACGCCATACTTCATCAGTGTTTACAACCTGCACAGAAGGGTCTGATTTAGATGAATCTGCTTGTTTTTTGAGTTCGTTAGCTAACTCTATCAAACTCTCCGCAGCCTCTTTCTTTCGATTGAGGACTACATCTTCAATTATTTCCAATTGCTGTTGCGGAATATCTGCATAAGTTACTTTTGAGGATGGATTTACAATTCCGAAATCCATACCCTTCTGAATTGCATGATAAAGAAATACAGCATGCATAGCCTCTCGGATATAATTATTTCCTCTGAAACTAAAAGAAAGATTACTGACTCCCCCACTAACATGCGCTCCCGGAAGATTCTTTCTTATCCATCCACAAGCCTGAATATAATCTACTGCATAATTATCATGTTCCTCCATACCAGTTGCGATGGAAAGAATATTCGGGTCAAAAATGATATTCAGCGGATTTATACCTACTTTTTCAGTCAAAAGATGATATGCCCGAGCTGCTATCTCTATCTTTCGCTCATAAGTGGTGGCCTGTCCTTTCTCATCAAAACACATCACCACAACAGCTGCTCCATATCGCTTTACATCGCGGGCATGATTTATAAACTCCTCTTCCCCTTCTTTCAGAGAGATAGAATTCACTATCGACTTTCCTTGACAGCATTTTAATCCAGCTTTGATGACCTCCCAGTTTGAAGAGTCTATCATCACAGGAACTTTTGCAATATCGGGTTCCGAAGCAACCATATTGAGGAAATGTGCCATTTCATACTTTGCATCAAGCAAACCGTCATCCATGTTGATATCCAATACGAGTGCACCATCAGCCACTTGTTTGCGGGCTATCGACAGAGCTTCATCATAGCTTTTCTCTTTTATCAAACGGAGGAACTTCCGTGAACCTGCCACATTGCAACGTTCTCCCACATTCACAAATCGAACTTCGGGTGACACTTCTAATCGTTCCAATCCTGAAAGACAGAGATAAGGAGACTCTTTCACACGTTCACGAGGCTTATATTTCGGTGCAATTTCTGCATAACGACGGATAAAATCATCTGTTGTGCCACAACATCCACCGATAATATTCACCAATCCATCAGCCATAAACTCTTCCATCAAAGGAGCCATACTCTCTGCGGTCTCATCATAGAGCCCCATGGAATTAGGCATCCCCGCATTTGGATAAGCTGATATATAATAAGGTACCTTGCGCGCCAATTCTTCAAGATAAGGCCGCATCTGACGAGGACCGAAAGAACAATTCAAGCCAACTGAAAAGACATCATATGGCTCAATGCTTGCAAGAAAAGCCTCAAGTGTCTGTCCACTGAGCGTACGCCCCGCCAAATCGCTGATGGTAACACTGAGCATAATCGGCAAATCAAGTGAGCGCTTGTCCATCTCTGTCTTCACCGCATCAATAGCTACTTTGGCATTCAGCGTATCAAAAATAGTTTCAATGAGAAAACCATCTACTCCTCCATCGAGCAATCCACACACTTGCTCTGTATAGGCTTCAAAAAGTTCATCATAAGTGAGCGCTCTCATTGCGGGGTCACTTACATCAGGTGACATCGAACAGGTCTTGTTGGTAGGACCTATAGAACCCAATACAAAACGAAGTTTATCTTGTGATGAATACTCATCAGCCTCTTTTCGGGCAATGAGAGCTCCTTGGAAATTTATTTCATAAGCATAATCTTCCAAATGATAGTCAGCCTGAGAGATGCGCTGCGCTGAGAAAGTATTGGTTTCTATCAAGTCAGCACCTGCCTCTAAGTACAATCGATGGATGTCAGCTATCAGTTCAGGCTTCGTGAGATTGAGCATATCATTATTGCCTTTATAGGTAGTAATATGTCCATGAGGTTCACGATATAGCTTCAACTTCCCGCGAAAGTCATCCTCCGTGAGATTGTAGCCTTGTATCATCGTGCCCATAGCACCATCAAGGATTAATATGCGTTGTTTGATAATATCTTTGATTCCCATTTAATAATGCTTTATAGCCCTGTCCATTTCTCGACGGTCTTCTTTTTCTTTCAAGGTTTGCCGCTTGTCATATTCTTTCTTACCACGAGCAAGAGCTATGTCCATTTTCGCGCGTCCATGCTCATCAATGAAGATAAGCGTAGGCACGATTGTAAAGCCAGGGTCTTTTGATTCTGTTGCCAAGTGGTTGATTTCTCGTTTTTTCAAAAGCAACTTACGGTCACCTTTGGCCTGATGATTAGTAAAAGAGCCATAAAAGTAAGGACTGATGTTCATACCTTTCACCCACATCTCACCTTTCTCTATCGCACAATAGGCATCTACAAGCGAAGCCTTTCCAGCACGTATTGATTTTATTTCAGTGCCTGTGAGTACCATGCCTGCTGTATAAGTATCTACGAAATAATATTCGAAGGATGCCTTTTTGTTTCTTATCTGTACCGGACTTTTCTTTCTGATGTCCTGTTCCTGCTTATTCATTTTCTATCGTTGCAAAATTAGAGATATGCTCATCAATATAGTGTGCTACTGCAGATGTAAACTCTTCCTCATGTTCCACAAAGGCATCATCGAGGTCGTCAAACTCAGGACATTTCTCAAAAAGTGCCATAAACTCTTCGTCACTACAGTCACGCTCAAGCTCTTCACGATATTTAAAGTAGAGATTATGCCCACGCCGCACGATGCTGCACAACTCTGGTAATCCCCATGCACGCATTGCCTTATCAAAAGGATTTCGGAAGATGAAGCCACCCCAGCCATTGTGGATGAGTTGCACAAATCCGCCATCCATCACTTCCTCATGTAAGGCATTCCACCCTAACAAAGTGATTTGGTCGTTATTAAGTTCCGACATATTCTCACTTGAGAGTTCGCCGCCTATGGCTTCTTGAATTGCATTCGTGAAGACTGCCACAAACTCATCCATCCCCTCTTTAGCGGCTTGCTGCAAAGCAGAGTCCTTTATTTTAACTTCTTTCATACCTGATGTTGCTTATCTCGATTGCAAAGATAATAAAATAAATTGCCAATTCCAAATTTTAGTCCTCTCCAAACGCTATTTTTGCAAACTTATTTTGATTTATTTTTAAGAATTGGATAATTAACATAAAATCTCCATCAATTGCAAATAAAAAAACTCACAAGTATAACTTGTGAGTCTCTCGATTTTGTCGGGGCGACAGGATTCGAACCTGCGACCACCTGGTCCCAAACCAGGAGCGCTACCGGACTGCGCTACACCCCGTTGCAAAAGATTCAAAACACGGATGCTTTTTTATTTTGCGAGTGCAAAAGTACAACCTTTTTTTGAACCTTGCAAATTTTTATAGAAGTTTTTTCTTATTATTTTATGATGCCCTGCTCTTTAAAGATCTTGGTCAAAATCTTCACACCACGTTCCACCTGCTCTTCGCTATGAGTAGCCATAAGAGCAAAACGCACGAGCGTATCTTGTGGGGCACATGCTGGAGGGATAACCGGATTGATGAACACTCCTGCATCGAAAGCCAACTTGGTAACAAGGAAAGTCTTGTCAATATCACGCACATAAAGAGGGATGATAGGACTTTGCGTTTCTCCAATCTCAAAACCTTCTTCACGGAATCTGCTCAAAGCGTATCTAGTAACGCTCCAAAGATGTTCGATGCGTGCAGGCTCATTTTGAATGATATGCAAAGCCTCAAGTGCTGCCGCAGTAGCTGCCGGCGTATCACTGGCACTGAATATATAAGTACGGCAAGTATGGCGAAGGAAGTTAATCGTATCTTTATCTGAAGCGATAAATCCGCCGATAGAAGCAAGACTCTTAGAGAAAGTTCCCATGATGAGGTCTATCTCGTCAGCAAGTCCGAAATGGTCACAAACGCCACGACCTTGTTTACCAAATACACCAATACCATGCGCTTCATCCACCATGATAGAGCAATTATACTTATGTTTGAGCTCAACGATTTCAGGCAGTTTTGCCAAATCGCCTTCCATGGAGAACACACCATCAACAACGATGAGCTTGATAGCCTCTTGAGGAAGTTTTTGAAGCACACGCTCCAAGTCTTCCATATCGTTGTGCTTATAATGCAGTTGTGTAGCAAAAGACAATCGTCTTCCATCCACAATGGAAGCATGGTCTCTATCGTCACAAATGATAAAATCATTGCGCCCTACTACCATGGCAAGAACACCTGCGTTGACAGAAAATCCTGTTGAGAAACAGAGTGCTTCATCCTTATGCTCGAATTCAGCCAACTCTTTTTCCAACTGGATATGGAGGTCAAGCGTTCCGTTAAGGAATCGACTTCCAGCACAGCCAGAGCCATATTTATCAAGGGCCTTATGGGCAGCTTGAATAACTCTTTCGTCACCCGTAAGTCCAGTGTAGGCGTTAGAGCCAAACATTAATACCTTATGCCCTTCCATTGTAACTTCGGGCCCTTGTTTGCTAGTGATAGCCCTGAAATATGGATAAACTCCCGCCTCCATATACTTCTGTGGCTCACGATAATTCTTGTATCTTTCTTGTAATTGTCCCATTATAAATAGGTGTAGAAAACTACTTTTATTTTATTCAGACTGCAAAGTTACAAAAAAAACTGTTATGAAACTTATTTTTTACAAGAAATCTTTGTTTTATCGAAATATTTTTGCAAAAAAATGAAATTTTCATGTAAATTGTTTATCTTTGCATTAAATATTTACGATATGAAAAGACATGTACTGTTCATTATGAATCCAATTTCCGGAACTGGAAGTAAAGCCGGCATTCCGGAAATCATAGAAGACCATCTTGACAAAGAGAGGTTCGATTATGACATTAAGGTGACAGAATATGCCAATCATGCAGCTGAGCTTGCCAAGCAGGCAGTAGCAGAAAATGTTGATGTTGTCGTTGCTGTTGGAGGTGACGGAACGGTTAATGAGGTGGCGCGTTCAATAGTTCATACCCAGACAGCCTTAGGTATTATACCTTGCGGTTCTGGCAATGGACTGGCCCGACACTTGATGATTCCCCTCAACATCCGTAAGGCTATAGACATTATTAATATATGTGAGATTCACGACCTTGACTATGGCATCATCAACGATCATCCTTTTTTCTGTACTTGCGGCATGGGCTTTGATGCTTTCGTGAGCATGAAGTTTGCTGAAGCGGGCAAGCGTGGACCTATCACCTATGTGCAGAAAGTGTTGGAGGAAGGCGTCAAATATCAGCCTGAAACTTATGAGATTCAGGATGAAAACGGCTCCATAAAGTATAAGGCATTCCTTATCTCCTGCGCCAATGCGTCGCAATATGGCAATAATGCTTATATAGCACCGCAAGCCTCTATGAGCGATGGACTGATGGACGTGATTATCATGGAGCCTTTCGACTTCCTTGAAGCTCCTCAGATAAGCATCGATATGTTCAACAAGACGCTTGACAAGAGCTCTAAAATCAAGACTTTCCGTACCAAAAAACTGCATATCCACCGCAGTAAACCTGGAGTTATCCACTATGATGGCGACCCTTTCATGGCAGATGCTGACGTGGAGGTTGTTCTGCAAGAAAAAGGAGTAAAGATGTTAGTCAATCCAAACGCCGACAAGAGCCTCCGCAAGCCGAATGCTTTGCAAAGTGCAGCCGCCGATTTATTTAATGAAATCAATGTGGTGAGGGATGACCTTACGAAGCAAAGACGACATGTCTTGGCATTAAGCAAGGTGTTACAAAAGAAACTGAATATCTGACAAGACGTCAGAGAATTATTTTTTAATGTACCTAAATTTATTAAGAGCCTCATATTAATGAGGCTCTTTTATCGTTTTGGATGACCTTTTATAAGCTCAAAGAATATCACTTACAAGACAATCAATGACTGTTTACGTTGCAAAACAATTTGTTTTGCGAGACAACTTGGCCCAGTTTGTCAGACAATCTGGGCCAGTTTGTTAAGCATATAGTCATTAAAAGTAATGCCGGCACTTATCAATTAGAAATTCAAAAGTCATCTGCATTGAAATAATAAATAGGCTGAATAATGACTATAATCCCATTTAGGAAGACAGTCAACGAGCTATAGAGTCCAAATAGAAATCGTCCGTTAATTTCTTATACCATTCCGACTTATTTCCATCTTTATCAAGTAACCTGACATGAGTCTCTTCTATTGCTGCATTCCGATGCTTTCCGAAAGAAAGAAGAAGACGTTTTTCAGACTTTCCATCAACCGTTGATATCCAACACTTCCGATGAATGAAAAGTCCTGAAATATAACTTTCTGCAAGAAAAGATTCAAGGCTTTCTTGGGGGATTATAGCACTGAACACCCCACTCTCATTTAACAGACGTTTGACATGATGGAAAAGGTCGGCATAAGACAACGTTTCAGCATGGCGGGCAATAGTCCGCTTGTTGTCAGGGTTTTTCAATGAATTCAAGAAGAAAGGCGGATTGCAAACGATAGCATCGTAAGTCCCTTCGGATTTAAAGAATTGCAAACTACTGGAAATCACCTGCACCCTATCTTGATAAGGGCTCATCACCACATTTTCCTTAGCTTGCGAGCAGGCATCAGAGTCTATTTCGATGGCATCGATGACAGCTTTTGGATAGCGTTGCGCCATCATCAAAGCTATCAATCCCGTTCCTGTCCCAATATCAAGAATTTTGTTGCCACCTTGAGCCCATGCTCCAAGCAACACTCCATCAGTGCCCACCTTCATGGCGCAATGGTCTTGTCGGATGCTGAAATTCTTGAATCTAAACTCGTTTCCCATGCTTTCAAAACGTACGTATTTACTTTTTATTTTATACTTTTTACTTATTTATGACTATAAAATATAAATTCTTATTCCGTAATTTTCATATCTGAATTAAAATCACTACCTTTGCAGTCGCTAAATTAGTTTAGAGTTAAAAATGAAACAAAATTCAAATACAGTTTTTCAGGCAATCTCCGACTTTAATGGCGATGTTGCTGATCTGCTCAATATAAAGGTTGGCGAAGAGATACCAGTCCTTGCGACACGAAATCTGGTTGTCTTTCCAGGTGTAGTGACGCCAATCCTGATTGGTCGTTATGCCAGCTTGAAACTGCTGGATTGGCTGAAAAAGCACCCGGATGAATATTTCGCCATCTTCTCACAAAAGGACCAAAACGTTGATGCTCCTAATCAAGATGACCTATATGATACTGGTGTTTACGCCAAACTCCTCAAGGTTATGGAGATGCCTAACAAGAATGATAATGCCACAATCATTATTCAAGCTTATGGCAGATGCCATCTTGACGAGATTACACGGTTAGCTCCTTACCTCAAAGCAAAGGTAAGCAAAGAGGCTGAAACTTTTCCCGAAAAGAATAACCAGGAGTTTTCCATGGCAGTAGCTGACCTTCGTAGCAAGGTGCTCGAATACATCGACCTTAACGAGGAGATGCCTTCGGAAATGAAAATGGTAGTGACAGATATCAATAACGATGAAATCTGCCTCAGCTATATCTGCACGAATATACCCTTCAAGGTGCGCGATAAGGTCAATCTCATCAAAACCACCTCTACCCTTGAACGTACTTATTTGGCGCTGAAAGTCATCAATCAAGAAATTGAACTTCTGCAACTGAAAGCCAATATCCGCTCGAAGACCCGACAGGACATTGATGAGCAGCAGCGCGAATACTTCCTGCAACAGCAAATCAAGAATATCAAAGAGGAACTGGGCAATGGCGAAGGCTCACCCGAAACCAAAGGACTTGAGGAAAAAGCAAAAAATAAGAAATGGTCAGAAGAGGTTGCCGAGGTTTTCAATAAAGAACTTGACAAGTTGGATTTATATAATCCACAGAGCCCTGAATATGGCATTCAACTGAATTATCTTCAGAATTTTGTAGGGCTACCATGGGGTGAATATACCAAAGACGACCTTGATATCAAGCGTGCTCAGCGCATTCTTGACCATGACCATTATGGAATGGAAAAGGTAAAAGAACGCATTTTGGAGTATATTTCTGTTCTTCAATTGCGTGGAGACTTAAAGTCTCCTATCCTTTGTCTATATGGCCCTCCAGGTGTTGGTAAGACCAGTCTTGGCAAAAGCATTGCTACCGCCATGAAGCGAAAATACGTGAGAATCTCCTTAGGCGGTTTGCATGACGAGAGTGAGATACGCGGTCATCGCCGTACCTATGTTGGTGCCATGCCCGGACGTATCATCAAGAGCATTCAAAAAGCAGGTTCTTCTAATCCTGTATTTATTCTTGACGAAATCGATAAAGTCACTCAAAACACCATCAATGGAGACCCTTCATCCGCATTACTTGAGGTTTTAGACCCAGAGCAAAACAGTGCTTTTCATGATAATTATCTCGATGTGGATTACGACCTTTCCAAAGTGCTCTTCATCGCTACAGCTAACGACTTGAATACCATACCAAGACCGTTGCTCGACCGAATGGAAGTGATTGAAGTAAGTGGTTATATCACGGAAGAGAAAATAGAGATAGCCAAGCGGCATCTTGTTCCTAAAGAACTGGAAAACAATGGCTTTACTCATCATGACCAGAAGCCAACCTTCACAAAGGCTGCCCTTGAGAAGATTATCGAATCTTACACTCGGGAAAGTGGCGTTCGTCAGCTCGAGAAACAGATAAATAAAGCCTTGCGAAAGATGGCTTTTAACCGGGCAAAAGATGGTTATTTGCACTATGAAAAGATAACTCCTAACGAGATAGAAGAACTTCTTGGCAAACCACCTTTCTATCGCGATATCTATCAGGGAAATGCTTATGCCGGAGTCGTAACAGGTTTGGCATGGACAAGTGTTGGCGGAGAGATACTCTTTATAGAGACCTCTCTCAGCAAGGGAAAGCCCGGAAAACTTACACTTACTGGTAATTTGGGTGATGTGATGAAGGAAAGTGCCATTATCGCATTGGAATATGTGAAAGCACATATTGAAAAGTTGAATATCGATTATCGCATATTCGACCAATATAATATTCATATCCATGTGCCCGAAGGTGCAACACCGAAGGATGGACCATCTGCAGGTATCACTATTGCGACTTCTATTGCCTCGGCCATTACTCAACGCAAAGTGCGCAAAAACACAGCTATGACGGGTGAAATTACCCTTAGAGGCAAGGTGCTTCCTGTCGGTGGAATCAAAGAGAAGATTCTCGCAGCCAAGCGTGCAGGAATTACTGATATCGTGCTATGTCATGATAATCAGAAGGATATTGAAGAAATACCTGCCATATATCTTAAAGGTGTGAACTTCCACTACGTGGAGAATGTACAGGATGTATGGGATTTTGCCCTTACTGATGAAATGGTGGATAATCCAGTCATATTCGATATTGAGGACGATAAAAAAGAAGAGAAATAGATGACATTTGAAGTTCAACATACCGATAATGCCAGTGATGCACGTACTGGTCTCATAACCACAGACCATGGACAAATAAAGACTCCTATCTTTATGCCAGTCGGGACATGTGGCTCTGTGAAAGCTGTGCATTTCAGCGAACTAAGAGAGCAAGTGAAAGCCCAGATTATCCTTGGCAATACTTATCATCTCTATCTTCGACCAGGACTTGAAATACTGAAAGCAGCAGGTGGACTTCATGGCTTTAATGGATGGGAACGTCCGATACTTACTGACAGTGGCGGCTTCCAAGTCTTTTCTTTGACGGGTATCCGTAAACTGACGGAAGAAGGATGCGAATTTCGCTCTCATATAGATGGCTCTAAACACATCTTCACTCCTGAAAATGTGATGGATACGGAACGTGTTATCGGAGCAGACATCATGATGGCGCTTGATGAATGCCCTCCCGGAAAGAGCGACTATCAGTATGCTAAAAAGAGCCTTGCGATGACTCAAAGGTGGCTTGACCGCTGTATTACGAGGTTTGAGGAAACAGAGCCTTTGTATGGATATCATCAAAGTCTCTTCCCTATTGTTCAGGGTTGTACTTATAAAGACCTACGGCAAGAAGCGGCAAAATTTGTCGCTGACAAGGGAGCAGACGGCAATGCCATCGGCGGATTGGCTGTTGGAGAGCCCACCGAAGTAATGTATGACATGATAGAAGTGGTGAATGACATCCTTCCAAAGGATAAACCTCGTTATCTGATGGGTGTCGGAACTCCACAAAACATCCTTGAGGCCATCGAAAGAGGTGTCGATATGTTCGACTGTGTGATGCCTACACGCAATGGCCGCAATGCCATGCTCTTCACATATAACGGCACAATGAATATGCGCAATAAGAAATGGGAAATGGATTTTACACCTATTGACCCTGAAGGCTGTGAGACCGACAAGGTTTATACCAAGGCTTATCTTCATCATCTCTTCAAAGCACAGGAACTGCTTGCCATGCAAATAGGCAGCATCCACAATCTCGCATTCTATCTGAGACTCGTTTCTGATGCGAGAAGCCATATAGAACAAGGAGATTTTGTGAAGTGGAAGGCAGGTATCATTGACCAATTAGGAAGGAGAATATAGAAATATATGGAATACAAGGAACTTAGAAGGCATTATAAGCGATACGAGATACTTCGCTGGATGAGCAAACATCCGGCATGGTTGCATCATGTGTTCACTTGGTTATACAACCATACGGGTCGTCTTCGTAAAATTCTGAAATGGCTGGCTGCAAAGCTCAGTTGGATGAAGATGCTTAATCCTTTCAAATATCTCAAGATATTAGACTGGTACATCATTAAGAAATTTATCGGGACTTACATCTATTCGATTGCTCTGATTATTTCTATTTCTATCGTCTTCGACGTGAATGATAACTTGGCAAGATTCACTCAGAACCATGCGCCAGTGCATGCGGTCATCTTTGACTATTACCTTAACTTCATTCCTTATTTTTCTAACCTTTTCAGTCCTTTGTTTGTCTTCATTGCAGTAATCTTCTTTACTTCCAAGTTGGCAGGCAATTCTGAAATCATCTCCATGCTGGCCACAGGCATATCATTCAAGAGACTGCTCCGTCCTTATATGTTCTCCTGTGTCCTTATCTCCCTACTCTCTTTTTATCTGAGTGCTTATGTGATTCCCCACGGAAACATTATCCGTCAGAATTTCGAGATGCTTTACAAGAACAAGAAGAAGAACACTTCTGCAGAAAATGTACAGCTGCAAGTTGGACAAGGAGTAATTGCCTATATTCAGCACTATGACAACAACCTGAAGAAAGGTTATGGATTCTCTCTCGATAAATTTGAGGAGAAGAAGCTTGTCAGTCACATGACGGGAATGGAAATACAATACGACACGATATCAGACTCAAAGTACCATTGGAGCGTCAGCAACTGGAAGATTCGTCAACTGAAAGGCTTGAGGGAACATATTACGAGTGGGGCTAAACTTGACACGCTTATACAGATGGAACCAACGGATTTGGTCTATTCTAAAGGACAACAAGAGACCTTTACAAGTCCGGAACTGAAGGATTATATTTCCAAGCAAATCAATCGAGGCAGCAGTAATGTGGTACAGTATCAAGTTGAGTATCATAAGCGAATTGCATCCTCTTTTGCTTCTTTTATTCTTACGATAATAGGTCTGTCACTATCTTCAAGAAAACGAAAAGGTGGTATGGGCCTTTACCTTGGCATTGGATTGGCATTAAGCTTCACTTATATCATGTTGCAAACCGTCTCTTCCACTTTTGCCATCAATTCAGGATTCCCACCTATGCTGGCGGCATGGGTGCCAAACTTAATTTTTGCCGTAGTGGCTTACTTCTGCTATCGACAAGCACCAAATTAAAAAACAATTATGAAATTTGAAGAATTAAATTTAAATGATAACTTGCTGGATGCACTCTATGATATGCATTTCGATGAGTGTACACCAGTTCAAGAGAAATGTATACCAGAGATTTTAAAGGGTAACGATGTATTGGGAGTGGCGCAGACTGGCACTGGAAAAACGGCAGCCTATCTCTTGCCAATACTTTCAAAATTGGATGATGGCGGATATCCGAAAGATTCCATCAATTGCGTTATCATGTCTCCCACCCGTGAATTAGCCCAGCAGATAGACCAAGCCATGCAAGGTTTTGGGTATTATCTGAAGAATGTGAGTAGCGTTGCGGTATATGGAGGTAATGATGGAAACCGTTATGACCAGGAGTTGAAGAGTATGAAATTAGGAGCCGATGTCATTATCGCCACTCCAGGACGCCTTATCAGCCACATTAATCTTGGAAATGTGGACTTCAGCAAGACCTCTTTCTTTGTACTTGATGAAGCCGACAGAATGTTGGATATGGGTTTTTCAGAGGATATCATGACGATTTTCAAGCTTATGCCTAAGACTTGCCAGACAGTCATGTTTTCTGCTACAATGCCTGAAAAGATAGAACAATTGGCGAAGACTTTACTCAAAAATCCTGTAGAAGTGAAGTTGGCAGTGAGCAAACCAGCGGAAAAAATCCAGCAAAGCGCTTATTTATGCTATGAGCCACAGAAACTTGGTATTATCCGAGACCTATTCAAAAACAATGACCTCAAACGGGTTATCATTTTCTGCGGAAAGAAGACTAAAGTGAAGGATGTTAATCGTGCGCTTGTAAAAATGAAGATTAATGCAGGTGAAATGCATTCCGACCTAACGCAAGCAGAGCGCGATGAGATGATGTTCCGCTTCAAAAGTGGGCAGATAGACGTATTGGTTGCTACCGACATCCTATCTCGTGGCATTGATATTGATGATATTGCAATGGTCATCAACTATGATGTACCTCATGATTCTGAGGATTATGTGCATCGCATCGGACGTACGGCAAGAGCCGACAAAGATGGAATGGCTATCACCTTAGTTAATAAGGAGGATATAGGCTATTTCAAGGAAATCGAGCGATTTTTAGGTAAAGAGGTAAAGAAAAACGAACTTCCAAAAGATTTAGGCGACCAGCCTGACTATCAGGGAGGCAGACAAAAGGCTAAAGCTATCCGCAGAAACGACCGCAATCAAAATGCCCATAAGCATAAACCGAATACAAGAAATGACCGTCAGGCTACCATGGTGCCTAATCGCCAAGGTGAGCAAGGCAGGAAGACTGATGAAAGGAGACCATCACAAGGAAATCGTCATCAAAGACCAAACTCTCAATCTGCCCAACCGATGGTTAATGCTCAAGGTACGAACAATCCTCGTAATCCACGCAATTACAAAAAGAAAAACAATAATCCAGAGGCTAGAAACAACCAGCAAAAGCCTGTTAATGCACAGCCAAAGGTGAAAATCCAGAAGCCAGAAAACAATCCTCAGCCGCAGAAAGGACTGAAAGGTCTTGTAAAAAAGGCTTTCAAGTGGCTAAAGAGAAAATAGTCCCCACTTTTGTTTCAATATCTGGGACAGAGAGTACAAACCGTTAGTACTCTTTGTTTCAGTAACTGAAACAGACTGTTCCAACGGTTGAAACAACTCCATTTAATAGCTAATTACTTTGCCATAACTTATATCTCTTGTTATCAATACACAACTTTAATCTATCAGAATACCATTAGAAATATTTGAATTAATATTCAAAAAGTATCAATTTTCTCTTTTATTCATAAAAAAAATATCATTTTGTTGCATATCTCGGATAAAAAGTTTAACTTTGCAACAGTATCTAGATGAAAGAATTGAAACTTAAATAATTAATTAAAGAAAAGATTGCATATGAAAGCAACAGAAGTTGTGGAAACTCTCAAGAGGAGATTTCCAAATGAACCTGAATATATTCAGGCAGTTAGTCAAGTGTTGGCAACAATTGAGGATGAATATAACAAGCATCCCGAATTTGAACGTTCCAACTTGATAGAACGGCTTTGTATACCTGATCGCATCATTCAGTTTCGCGTAAATTGGATTGACGACAAAGGCAATATACAGACAAATATGGGATATCGCATTCAGCATAATAATGCCATTGGCCCTTATAAAGGAGGTATTCGCTTCCATGCATCTGTCAATGCATCCATTTTGAAGTTCCTTGCTTTTGAACAGACATTTAAGAATTCACTCACTACCCTGCCAATGGGAGGTGCTAAAGGCGGCTCTGATTTCTCTCCTCGTGGCAAATCGAATGCCGAAGTGATGCGTTTCTGTCAGGCTTTTATGCTTGAATTATATCGTCATATTGGTCCTGACGAAGATGTTCCTGCTGGCGACATCGGTGTTGGTGGCCGTGAAGTTGGCTATATGTTTGGAATGTATAAGAAACTCACTCATGAGTTTTCGGGCATCCTTACTGGTAAAGGCCAAGAGTTCGGAGGTTCTCGCATACGCCCGGAGGCTACTGGTTATGGCAACATTTACTTCCTTGAAAACATGCTGAAAACCCGCGACATTGACCTGAAGGGAAAAACCGTTCTTGTCTCTGGTGCTGGTAATGTGGCACAATATACGTTGGAGAAACTCATCCAATTAGGCGCAAAACCTGTAACCTGCTCAGATTCTGATGGTTATATTTATGACCCAGATGGAATTGATGAGGAAAAACTCGCTTACATCATGGAATTGAAGAACATAGAGCGTGGTCGTATTCGCGAGTATGCTGAGAAGTATGGAGTTAAATATGTGGAAGGCGAAAAACCATGGTCAGAGAAGGCTGATATAGCTACACCATGTGCAACCCAAAATGAAATCAATGAAGACGCTGCGAAGACATTGGTGAAAAATGGTGTTATTGCGGTTTCCGAAGGCGCCAATATGCCTACCACTCCTGAAGCTATCAAAGTATTCCAGGATGCTAAGATTCTTTATTGTCCAGGCAAAGCAAGTAATGCGGGTGGCGTTGCAGTATCAGGATTAGAGATGACTCAAAATTCTGAGCGCCTTCGTTGGAGCAGAGAGGAAGTAGATGCTAAACTCCATGACATCATGAATGATATCCATCGCAATTGTGTAAAATATGGTACTCAACCAGATGGATACATCAATTATGTGAAAGGTGCGAATATTGCGGGCTTCTTGAAAGTAGCTAAGGCTATGATGGCGCAGGGCATCATATAAAACTCATGAGAGTAGAATATTTATCAAAATAGTTATTAATTGAGCCCCAACGTGGGCTCAATTTCTTTTATATAGGATGACACCTTATTTATATTAAGACTACACTTTAAAGCATAACTGGATATCTTTATTTTTAATACACTAAAAAAATAAAAAAATCAGCTTTTCTTGAAACAATCTACATAATATTTATTATCTTTGCAAAAGGAAAAGGAGACGAAACCGAGGGGTGTATTGATTCGATCGGGATAGTCATCAAATAAAAAATTAAGACCGAGAAGACTTCTTTTGCCAATGGCGGGCCATATAAAGCCCTTTGGGGCCTAAGCCATAAAGGTCGGTGGATTACAAAGGTGGAGAGCTCTCAAATCATTAATACTCGGACTTATCATCACATCATCATACACCCCTTTTTCTTTAATCATCATTTCATCACAATCAAAGAAAGAATATGTTCAGCGGGATAGTAGAAGAAACGGCTACACTTGTAGCAGTGAGAAAATATCAGGAAAATATTGACTTCACTCTAAAATGTTCATTTGTCGATGAACTCAAGATAGACCAAAGCATTTGCCATAATGGTGTGTGCCTTACGGTTGTGAAGATTGAAAATGGCACTTACTCCGTTACAGCTATGAAGGAAACGCTTCAACGGTCAAATTTAGGCCTATTGAAAGAAGGTGACCTCGTAAACGTGGAACGTTCAATGATGATGAATGGCCGACTTGATGGGCATATCGTGCAAGGTCATGTAGACGAAACTGCACGTTGTATTGCCAAAGAAGATGCGGATGGCAGCACTTATTTTACTTTTGAATATATTTATAATAAGGAGATGGCGCGCAAGGGATATTTTACCGTTGACAAGGGCTCTGTGACAGTTAATGGCGTATCGCTAACGGTTTGTGAGCCAACAGCCAACACTTTTAAAGTAGCTATCATCCCTTACACATTGCAAAATACAAATTTTTGTAATATTGAAATAGGCAGCATCGTAAATATCGAATTTGATATTCTTGGTAAATATATAGCAAGATTACAAGATTTCAAGGATATTTAAGAGGAATCTGTTACAATTTTAATGCAAATGATTGCAATTTTTTGTTAAATACCGAAGGATTGACTAAACTTTCTAAGGAGAGAATAGTCAAATTAATCAGAAGATAACGATTAAGAATAGGTATTTATGCAGAAAATTTGGAAATTCACTATGATAGGATTCATACTCCTGTCACTCTCTCAAACTATAGATGCGCGACAATGGACTTTGAAACAGTGTATCGATTATGCACTGCAAAACAACATTTCGCTTCAAAAGACTCATTTACAGAAGCTTAGTGCCGATGAAGATGTGAAGCAAAGTCAGGCTGCCTTATTGCCTTCCTTGAGTTTCAATACCGGTCAAAATCTCACTTATAATCCTTGGCCATCCAGTGGAAGAACTGTAGTAACGAATGACCAGGTACAGTCAAGTGTTGACAAGTTCTATTACAATGGTTCGTACAACATTGCTGCGAACTGGACAGTATGGAATGGTAATCAAAACCGCAATCAAGTAAAACTGAACAAGCTGACATCACAACAAGCCGAACTCGATTCTGCAGTATCTGCCAATAGTATACAAGAGGAAATTGCACAGCTCTATGTGCAGATACTATACTCCAATGATGCTATCAAAGTGAGCAAGAGTGCATTGGAAACAAGTAAAAAGAACGAAGAAAGAGGTAAAGAATTCTTGCAAGTTGGCAAAATGAGTAAAGCTGACCTTGCACCACTTACCGCACAACGGGCACAGGATGAATATAATATCGTCCAGGCAGAAAGCAATTTACGCAATTATAAACGGCAGCTCAAACAGTTGTTGCAGATTACTGATAATGAGGAATTTGATGTGGTAACACCTGAAACTACCGATGCCATGGCACTTGAAGAAATTCCTGGCATGCAGAACGTTTATAATTCAGCACTCGATATTCGTCCCGAAATCAAAAATGCCCAAATTAGCATTGCATCAAGCGATATTCAGATGAAAATTGCCAAAGCTTATCGCTATCCAACGATTAGCTTCAACACAGGATTATCTACCAGCACTAACTCTATGAGTGACTATGCATGGGGAAATCAAATGAAGAACAACTTCTCTGTAGGGGCAGGATTCACCGTGAGCATTCCTATATTTGACCAACGAAAAACAAAGACTGCCATCAACAAAGCAATGATACAAAAACAGAGTTATATACTCGACCTCCGAGATAAGCAGACTACACTTTACTCCACCATCGAGAATTATTGGCTCCAAGCTGTAACAAATCAAAACATGTTTAAGGCTGCAAAGGCAAGTACAGAAAGTGCTCAACTGAGCTATGACTTGCTTAGTGAACAATTTCGTCTTGAGATGAAGAACATTGTAGAACTGATGACTGGCAGAGACAAACTTCTTCAAGCTCAACAAAGCGAACTTCAAAGCAAATATTTGACCATACTCAATATAGAGATGCTCAACTTTTATAAAAATGGAGAATTGAAATAAATAAAATAACAAAGATATGGCTAATTTTCAGAAACTTAAAAAAATCAGTAAAATATGGTATATTGTAGCTGGACTGATAATCCTTGCTATAGTTACATGGCTGCTTACAAGTACCAAGAAAGCCGAAGAAGTGAACTTTGTAACAGCTAAAGTGACTAAGACCAATCTTCAGAATAGCATTACTGCTACAGGCACCATCGAACCTGTGACTTCGGTAACTGTAGGTACTCAAGTATCAGGTATAGTTAGCAAACTCTATGTTGACTATAACAGTGTTGTGAAGAAAGGACAGGTTATAGCAGAACTCGACAAGTCTAATTTGACTTCCCAATTGAATTCTGCCAAAGCGACCTTACAACAGATGAAGGC
Source organism: Prevotella sp. (assembly GCA_022641735.1). Taxonomy (GTDB): domain Bacteria; phylum Bacteroidota; class Bacteroidia; order Bacteroidales; family Bacteroidaceae; genus Prevotella. The sequence goes on from JALCDQ010000002.1 coordinate 112,326, forward strand.
CAGTTTACTTAGTGCGCAGAGCACCTTGAATTATCAGACGACTAATTTCTCCCGCTATAAAACTCTTTATAAAAAAGGCCTTGTTTCGGCAAACGATTATGAGACTGCACGTTTAAGTTATCAAGAAGCAAGTCAAACTGTCGCATCGACTAGACAACAAGTCGCTTCTGCGCAAGAAGAAGTAAACCGCGCGCAAACTAATCTTGGATATGCAACCATTACATCTCCTATAGATGGAGTGATCCTATCGAAATCCGTTGAAGAAGGTCAAACGGTTGCTGCCAGTTTCAGTACTCCGGAACTTTTCAAAATTGCGCAAGACCTTACGAACATGCAAGTAGTGGCTGATGTAGATGAGGCTGACATTGGTGATGTAAAAGTGGGTGAAAGGGTCACTTTTACCGTTGATGCCTATCCTGATGATACTTTTGAAGGCTCTGTAAAACAAGTACGTCAAGAAGCTACAACTACCAATAACGTTGTGACCTATGAAGTTGTTATCACTGCGCCTAATGCAGATCTTAAACTGAAGCCTGGACTTACTGCCAATGTAACCATCTACACCGCAGAAAAGAAAGATGTGATGTGCGTCCCAAGCAAAGCCTTACGTTATACACCAACCAAAGAAACCGTCGGAGGACTAAAGATATCAGATCTTCCTAATGCAAAAAATAAGGTTTGGGTCATTGATGGAAAAACCATAAAGGCTATAAGAGTAAATGTTGGCATGACGGATGGGACTAACACTCAGATACTCTCCGGACTAGATGAAGGTCAAATGATAGTGACAGGTATTGAGGCTAAAAAAGCCGAGGATGAGACATCCAGTAGCAGTGAGGAGAGTAGTCCATTTGGCCCACAACATCCAGGTAAAGATAAGAACAAGAGCAAATAACAATTATAATGGATAAGCCACAATTGACAAATAGCAACGATAATAAAAAAGTAGTCATCGAATTACAGAATGTAAAGCGCGATTTCATCGTAGGAGATGAGACCGTGCATGCACTCCGCGATGTCTCTTTTAAAATCTATGAGGGGGAATTTGTCACTATCATGGGAAAATCCGGCTCTGGCAAATCTACCCTTCTGAATCAACTTGGGTGTCTCGACACGCCAACAAGTGGTGAATATTATCTTGACGGAGTGAGTGTACGCACCATGTCAAAAGCCCAAAGGGCCATACTTAGAAATCGAAAAATCGGTTTTATCTTCCAAAGCTATAATTTGCTTCCGAAGACAACTAGTATAGAAAATGTGGAACTTCCCTTAATGTACAATGCAGAAGTAAGCTCCAAAGAACGTTTTGACCGTGCTGTAGATGCTTTACAATCAGTGGGGTTAGGCGATAGACTCTATCATAAATCCAATCAGATGTCAGGAGGTCAGATGCAACGTGTAGCCATTGCTCGGGCATTGGTGAACAACCCTGCCGTAATCCTTGCAGACGAGGCAACAGGTAATCTTGATACCCGTACATCTTTTGAGATTCTTGTTCTCTTCCAAAAACTCCATGCAGAGGGAAGGACAATTATCTTTGTCACTCATAATCCTGACATTGCCAACTATTCAAGTCGAAATATTCAACTCCGAGATGGGCATGTCATCAGTGATGAATACAATAATAATATAAAATCGGCTAAAGAAGGTCTAGCAGCCTTGCCGACAAATTCAGATGAATAATGAATTACGGGAATCTATTTAAAATAGCCATAAGAGCTATCTTTGCCAACAAGATGCGTTCTTTCCTCACAGCCCTTGGCATCATCATTGGTGTGGCTTCTGTCATCACCATGCTTGCCATTGGACAAGGTTCAAAGAAAAGCATTCAGGCAAACATTGCTGAAATGGGGTCCAATATGATTATGATTTCTCCTGGAGCCGATATGCGTGGAGGCGTCAGACAAGATGCTTCTTCCATGGAGACTTTGAAGATGGATGACTACAATGCCATAAAGAATGACTGCGACTACATTTCAGCTATAAGTCCAACGGTTACAAGCAGTGGCCAGTGGATATATGGAAACAATAATACACCTTCTTCTATCTATGGCGTAAACCAGGACTATCTCACCATTCGTCAACTTACGGTTGAAGATGGAGAGATGTTTACAGATACCGACATCAAAGCAGCTTCAAAAGTCTGTATACTAGGACAAACCGTTGTGGATAATCTTTTCCCTGATGGGAGTGACCCAATAGGAAAAGTAGTGCGTTTCGGAACCATTCCATTCCGTGTAATCGGAGTCTTGAAAAAGAAAGGCTATAACTCTATGGGTATGGACCAAGACGACCTTGTCTTAGCTCCCTATACTTCTGTTATGAAAAGAATTCTCGCACAAACTTATCTTGGAGGAATTACATGTTCTGCCATCACTGAAGACTTAACCGATAAAGCAACTGAGCAAATTACACAGATACTGCGCAGAGACCACAAGTTGAAAGATGCAACGGATACCGCGAAGGCTGATGATGACGACTTCAATATTCGCTCTCAGGAAGAGTTGTCGAGCATGATGAATTCCACTACCGATATGATGACTATTCTGTTGGGATGTGTAGCTGGTATATCGCTTATTGTAGGAGGTATCGGAATTATGAATATTATGTATGTCAGCGTGACTGAACGTACACGAGAAATAGGACTCCGAATGAGTGTCGGTGCCAGAGGGATTGATATCCTTAACCAATTCCTCATAGAAGCCATCTTACTTAGCGTCACTGGTGGCATCATAGGAGTTCTGTTAGGCGTAGGTGCTTCTTATGCGGTCAACTTGATAGCTCATTGGCCTATCTCCATTCAATTATGGAGTATCATCATGAGCTTTGCCGTTTGTACTTTCACGGGTGTATTCTTTGGTTGGTATCCGGCAAAGAAAGCCGCTCAGTTGGATCCTATCGAAGCTATAAGATATGAATAAATTTTTAAACACTAAATAAATCAGGAAATATGGTAATAAATTGCGCAATTATTGATGATGATATCCAGGCAACCAGCCTATTATCAGACTATGTGAACAAGACTGGCTTCTTGAATCTTATCGGTGCTTATCAAAGTGCTATAGAGGCTATAAAGGATGTTAGGGAAAATAATATCAATTTAGTCTTTTTAGGCATAAAGATGCCAGAACTGAGTGGATTGGAATTTGCAAAGATTCTGCCAAAAGACACTAAGGTAATCTTCACTACAGCACATGCTGAATATGCAATTGAAGGTTACAAAGTGAATGCCCTTGACTATCTGCTAAAACCTATAAGTTATGAAGACTTTTTCCAAGCTGCAAGCAAAGCTTTGGAATGGTTTAACAACATAGGCAACAAAAACACATACTTCAATGATAGATTCATCTTTGTGAAGAGTGATTATAAGTTGGTGAAAATTAACTTAGATGACATTATCTATATAGAAGGAGTCAAGGATTACATCAAAATCGTGATGGAGGGCAAAGAGCCCATATTGAGTTTGATGAACATGAAAAAGTTAGAGAAATGCCTTCCGTCTCCAGAATTTCAACGCATACACCGTTCCTACATAGCCCACATGAGCAAGATAGAGTATATTGACCGCTCCAGAATAGTTTTTGGAAAAGAATTTATCCCTATCTCTGAAAGCTACAAGGAAGTAGTACGAAATTTCCTGGGGAATCATACAATATCATAGCAACTCCTTTGGAGAAGCTATGAATGTTGTTGCACCATGTTCTAAAAGGAATTTTTTATCACGAAATCCCCACAAAACACTGATGCAGGGCATACCACTATTCATCGCGGTTTGTATATCGACATCACTGTCGCCTATATAAACCGCGTTGTTTTTGGTCGCGCCTAATTGTCTCAGGGCTTCCATTACGGTATCGGGTGCGGGTTTCTTGCGAATAGTCTCTTTTTCGCCAATGGCAACACTAACATAAGCGCCAAAGAAGTGCTGACATAATTCTTGTGTAGCAGCATAAAACTTATTGCTGACAACGGCAAGATTCTTACCTCTCGATTTCAATTCCTGAAGCATTTCCATTATGCCCGGATAGGGCTGAGTCGTGTCAAGATTATGGATAAGATAATGTTGGCGAAACGTTTCATAAGTCTCTTCAAACTTCGGATTTTCCAATCCGTCTGGAATTGCTCTCTCCATCAACTTCTTTACCCCATTTCCAACAAATCTTCTTACCTCTTCGATGCTTCTTTCCGGCATTTCTGAACTCCGTAAAGCATAGTTAGTGCTTGCGGCTAAATCCTGTAATGTGTCGAGTAATGTACCGTCTAAATCAAAAATATATGTATCGTAATTCATCTTCTGCTTCTATTGATCATCAATTTGATCTTATGATTATACTGACTTGATTTCATCAGTTCTTCTATCCTGATATTCATCCTATACTGCCAACGATTCATCGCATCATAAGGCGTATTTATCCGCTCGCTATAGATATCCTTGCTTCTTAATTCCAAATCTATGGAAAGCCAATCCTGAATGGACAATAAGCACAATAAGGAAGGACTATATAAAGTCCTTGCAACTATCTCTTCTGCAAGTTGTGGAGACAAGTGTTGGGGAGCCCTACCTTCCTTCTGAAGCATGGACACATAATATCTTTGGGTACGTCCTGAATTCTCTTCCCACCAGAGTCTCAAACTTGGAAGGTCATGAGTTGACAACATACAGACAGAGCGATAGGGATTTGCCTCCAGATGGGCAAACTCTAATTGACTCGATTTTGGTAAGGATTGTATCTCCAAAGGCAGCATTCTCAATTCATCCATTACATTGGAAACGCAGGATGGCAACAATCCGAGGTCTTCTCCAACAACGAGTAATCGTGTATTCTCCATCATTTGAGAGAACCTCGTCTTTGCTATATGAGCCCAATAGTTGTCATGTCTTTGACTATAGTAATTATTGTATATGCTCATAAATCCATTCTTTTCCTCACTACTGAGAACATCATATACAGGAGCCTTAAAGGCCTCAAATCGCGGATGATACATCCCTTTCTGATAGGAATCTTCCAAAAACAGGACATTTTCTAATGCTCGATAGAGTCCATCTCTTATCCATTGGCTGTTCTCATCACCTTTCCCCTTGAAATAGGCCTGTACTTTTTGCTGGGTATCAAACTCGCTTTTCAAACGGTAAATGCCATAAGACTGCTTTTCCAGAAAATGCCCTTTCACATAATTGGCATGCAATCCGAAGAGGTTTTCAATGATTTTCTCATTGAGAAACGGCTTTGTATAAAGCTCTTCGCGGAATGAAAGACCAAACTGATTGATTTCTTCTGCATTCATCGGTAATGCTGGAGAGAAATGTCCAAGTACAGAGAAGACGGCATTCTCAGGGATTTCCCAAATGCGAAAATAGCCTACAATATGGTCAATACGCACAGCATCGAAGAATTGTTCCATATATTTCATGCGGCTATTCATCCACGTTACGACCTCAGGATTTTCCCATCTCAAGGTCGGAAATTGCCAGTTTTGCCCATAAGGATTTTCTTTATCGGGAGGCGTTCCCATCTGTTGGTCGAGATTGAAATAATCAGGATGCAGCTTGACTTCCACACTATTGCGCGATATTCCTATTGGAAAGTCACCTATTAAAATAACACCTTTCTTACCGGCATATTCTTTTGCGGCCACCAATTGCCGATAAAGGCAATACTGGACATAATAAACTTCCTCTTTAGGATAATTTTCATGGGAGATAAAAGAAGCATAGTCTTCAAGCCAAAAGCGATTTGCATTAAAGTAATTCTTAAAGCCCTCTGACGCTAAAATTGTCTTTCCTTCCTGTAGGAATAAATCATCCACATAGGCTTTCTTTACTCTGTCAACAGCAGGATAATCACTATAGTCATACGCATTGAGTTCCCGACGTTGACGTTGATAATTCAGTACCTTCTTCTTGTCTTTCAATTCTCCTATCGATTCGAGGTCGAGATAGTGAGGATGAAGGGCAAATGCGGAGATGATATTATAAGGATTGCTGTCTCCCCAATCATGGCTATGCGTGGTATCATTCAAGGGAAGCAACTGTATGGCGTGCATTCCCACTTCTGAAGCCCAGTCAATCAAGAGCTTCAAATCGCCGAGATCCCCTACTCCATAAGACTTTTCAGACTTCAAGGAGAATAAAGGAACTGACACACCAGCCATTCTCCATGTAGTCTCTTTTACCCTTAGATTCTCACCATAGAGCACTAATACCTGGCCATCTTCAATTTTGTCTTCGCCTGTTGTTCGGTTTTCACCTTCCTCCCAAGCCTTCAGCTGATTGGTTTCATCGTCAATAATCACGAATTTATACTCTATCGGGAACATCATCATATAGGCATTCACTGAGAGCATCCACTCTGCATTGCCCAAATAGGTCATCTTCTGATATTGCGAAGGATTCCAATTGCCCAATGCAGGATGATTTCCACAAACACCCAACGACTCTTTTTCCTGCAACTGAGGTGCTGAAACTCTGAATACAAGGGTTCTGCGGAAGAGCGGAATTTGCGCTATCTTCTTTTCTTCATGTGGCTTGAGCCCTCTATAGGTAGCATAAGCATCGGTATAGAGATGCGCTTGAAGCGGAATATCATGCCATTGGTCAGGAAACAGATAGTCTTTCGTGCTGTCGAAACTATAGATTCTCGGCATCTGCTCCCACTCTTTCCTGAGTAGCCTTCCCTCATTGTCTTCCACTTGATAATGGTATTCTATCGCCCTAATCGGGTGTTGACGGGACTCCATAACCGAAGTCTCCAAGGTCCAGAATTCACCGTCTTGCGTAAGCATCAACATGTCATAATTCCGCTTATGACCGTCTCCGCTTTGGTAAGAAATCAGAACGTGGAGCGATTGTCCCCACAAGGTGTTATAATGAATACTGAACTTTAATTTCATATCTGCCTCCTTTATTAATTGCAAAGTTAGAAAAAATAATTCAATATTTCAATCTTATCCACCAAAGTTTTTGTATCTTTGCACCGATTTTGATTTATATCATCATGGATAAAGGACAAAAAAAGAAATACCTCATAGCTGCGGGCGTCTGCCTGCTGGTCATTATTGGGGTTGTCTACTTCAATTTTTTCTCAGCTTTTTCCAAAAGAACTGAGACACAATATGTGTATATCGACACGGATGACAATGTCGACTCTGTGCTTGCAAAGCTCGCTCCAATAGGCACTAAGTCAGGAATGGCTGCCTTCAGAACGCTTGTCCGCCACAGTTCTTATGCTAAGAAAATACGCACGGGAAGGTATGAAGTTTCCACCAGCATAGGCGCTCTTCAGTTGTTCCGCCACATGAAGAATGGTTTGCAAAAGCCTGTCAGCCTGACGATACCGTCCGTCAGAACGATGGATGATTTGGCATCAGAGGTTTCCCAAAAGCTGATTATTAACAGAACCATCCTTCTCAGTGCCCTCACAGATGAGGCTACATGCCAGAAATACGGGTATAACACGAAGACGATTGCCTGCATGTTCATCCCGAATACTTATGATATATATTGGAATATATCGTTGGATAAATTCCTCGAAAGGATGCAAAAGGAGAGTAAAATCTTCTGGAATCAAGGTAGAATGACCAAAGCAGAGCAGCTGCATCTGACTCCTGTGCAAGTGATTACGCTTGCGAGCATCGTAGATGAAGAGACCGCTAACGACAAAGAGAAACCGATGATTGCGGGAATGTATTACAATCGCCTCAATTACCGCGATGCCAAGTATCCTGCAGGCATGCCTCTACAGGCAGACCCGACCATCAAATTTGCCCTGAAAGACTTTGAATTGAAGCGTATTTACAATAATATGCTCCACATCAACAGCCCTTACAACACCTATACAAACGTAGGTTTGCCTCCAGGGCCTATCCGCATTCCGACCGTTGCCGGCATTGATGCAGTGCTCAACATGGTGCATCACGACTATCTGTATATGTGCGCAAAAGAGGATTTCAGTGGTACTCACAACTTTGCACGCACGTATGACGAGCACTTGAAAAATGCGGAGAAATATTCCAAAGCCCTCAACAACAGAGGCATCGAATAACATCTCATCACCCGAAAAGCCATTCATGATTTTCTGAAAAAATGCACCTTGGCAATCAGTTTGTCACTAGGTGCATTGTAAAACAAGTTGTTTTAGTCTGTAAAAGGCCATTTATTACAAGCCAAAAGGTTATCTTTTGGCTTATGATATTTTATTCTTTGAATAACAAGGGCTTATCTTATCCCTAAAATCTCGTATTTTCCTACTTGAATCCCAATAATTGCCAATTCATCGATGCTTATGATTGCGATATATCAATAATATTGAAACACAATCAAAATAAAAACACAAAACTCTGATAATATAATTTGTTTTTTTTGTATCTTTGCATCCATATAATATAAAAAATTACGCAGTATGGTGATGAAAGATGAAAACGCTAACGAGGAAAAGAAAAGTTTGAGCTTCGTAGAGCAATTCGTAGAGGAAGATTTAGCAGAAGGAAAGAACGGCGGACGCATTCAAACGCGATTTCCGCCAGAGCCAAATGGCTATCTTCATATCGGTCATGCCAAGGCAATTTGCATGGATTTTGGAGTTGCAGAGAAATATCATGGCGTTTGTAACCTTCGTTTCGACGATACCAATCCTAGTAAGGAAAACACTGAATACGTGGAGAATATCCTCAACGACATCAAGTGGCTGGGCTTCAAATGGGGCAATATCTACTATGCATCTGATTATTTTCAGAAGCTATGGGACTTTGCCATCTGGATGATAAAACAAGGAAATGCCTATGTTGACGAGCAGACTTCTGAGCAAATAGCTGAGCAGAAGGGCACACCAACGACTCCCGGCACTGCTTCTCCTTATCGGAATAGGTCTGTTGAAGAGAACTTAGAGCTATTCAATAAGATGAATACACCCGAAGCTGTTGAAGGCAGTATGGTGCTGAGAGCCAAACTTGACATGGCAAATCCTAATATGCACTTTCGTGACCCGATAATGTATCGCATCATCCAAACACCTCATCATCGCACCGGAACTACGTGGCATTGCTACCCAATGTATGATTTTGCCCATGGACAGAGCGATTATTTCGAGGGTGTCACCCACTCCATCTGCACCTTGGAGTTTGTGCCTCACCGCCCACTCTATGATAAATTCATCGATTTTCTGAAGGAAATGGACGGCACTGCAACCAATTTGCATGACAACCGCCCTCGACAGATAGAGTTCAACCGACTGAACCTTACCTATACGGTTATGTCTAAACGCAAGCTCCATACATTGGTTGACGAGCACTTAGTGAAGGGTTGGGACGACCCTAGAATGCCGACTCTCTGTGGTATGCGCCGTCGTGGATACTCTCCAGAATCAATTCGGGAGTTCATCGACAGCATCGGTTACACCAAATTTGATGCCCTCAACGATGTCGCTTTGTTGGAAGCAGCCGTAAGAGATGACCTCAACAAACGGGCTTGTCGTGTATCTGCAGTGCTCGACCCAGTGAAATTGGTCATCACAAACTACCCTGAAGGACAGGAAGAAGAGATGCTTGCTATCAATAATCCGGAAAATGAAGCCGATGGAAATCACGCCATCACCTTCACCAAAAACTTGTGGATTGAGCGTAGTGACTTCATGGAAGACGCGCCAAAGAAGTTCTTCCGCATGACTCCTGGCAAAGAAGTACGCCTGAAGAATGCCTATATAATAATGTGTGAAGGCTGCACGAAAGATGCTGATGGCAATATTACAGAGATTCAGGCAACCTATGACCCACTGAGCAAGAGCGGTATGGAGGGAGCCAATCGAAAGGTGAAAGGCACGTTGCATTGGGTAAGCGCTGACCATTGCGTCAAAGCTGAAGTGCGTGAATATGACCGTCTTTTCTATGTAGAGAATCCATCAGCCGATGGAAGAGACTTCCATGAGCTGCTCAATCCTGACTCTCTGCAAGTGAAAAATGACTGTTATGTCGAAGAATATGCAGCCAATAAGAAGCCTGGAGATTATCTCCAATTCCAGAGAATCGGTTATTTCATGGCTGATAATGATAGTACTGAAGAACATCCGGTATTCAATAAGACAGTAGGATTGAAGGATACTTGGGCAAAGCAGAATAACAAGTAAATGATAGACGACGACTATTTCGATAGCTTAGAATTCAAAGAGCTATTGGATAAATATGAATTATCGATGAAAACCGGTGATTCCATTTATCTGGAACCTGATGATTTCACCTCAATCGGTGAGTATTATCAGGCTCAAGGCTTAACAGATAAAGCTATCAAAGCGGTCGAATATGCCATTCAAATGTTTCCCGGTTCTATCAATCCCTTGTTGCTTAGGTCGAGAATTGCCCTCCTTAGTGAAGAAAACATCAACAAAGCAAAGGAGTATGCAGAGCAGATAGAGGACAAAACAGACCTTGATTATTATTATCTCATCGCTGAGATAATGCTTGTTGAAGGAAAGAAAAAGGAAGCAGGGAAGTATCTTGAAGACAAATATAATAAAATCGAGGAAGATGATGTAGAAGACTATGTCATAGATGTAAGTAATCTCTACCTCGATTATGGTTATGCGAAAGATGCAGAAAATTGGTATAAGCTCTTGGGAGACAAGACCTCTTCCGACACTTTAGAACTTGAAGGACGGATTGCTCAATTAAAGAGTAAGTTCCGAAAAAGCGAGGGAATCTATAGAGAATTAGTTGAAAGAGACCCTTATTGTTTGAATTACTGGAACCAATTGGCAACTTTGCAATTCACAAATAATAGAATCCACGAGTCTATTCAAAGCAGTGAATTCGCCATAGCCATAAATCCCAATGATGCGGAGGCTTATATCAACAAGGCAAACGGCCTTTTCACACTTAGCAATTATGAAGATGCACTAGAGTATTATAAGAGGGCTTCCGAGCTCCAGCCTGACAATATCTCATGTCAAGTGGTACAAGGGGCTATCTATCTGCACTATGGTAAGGCAGAAGAAGCTGTCGCCCACTTCTCTAAAGGGCTACAACTTGCTGGCAACAATTCTAATAGTTGCGCGCAAATCTATCATCAATTAGCCTTTGCTTATGCAAGATTAGGGGATATGGAAAAGTCTCTTGATTGTGTCGATAAAATTGCAAAGATAGAGAATTTAAGTCCGAATGATGTTTTGATTATCAAAGGCAGCCAATATCTGATGGGCGAAAAAGACGATGAGGCAATAAAGTGTTTCTCTATAGCAATTAAAGATTCAAATGAAAAACCTGAAGTTCTTCAAAGCATTGGGTTGATTTGCTATGATTATGATTGCTATGAGCTAAGCTATCAATACTTTCTGCAACTGTTCAAGGTTGCACCTAGAAAGTGGAAAACTGAATATGCCTACATGGCCAAATGCTGTAAAATCCTTAAATACAGAAAGGAATATCTTAAGTATTTGAGAATGGCTTGCAGGAAGAACCCAGCAGAAGTTGCAACCGTATTTGCCGAGGAACTCTCTATAAACATTAAGACAACAGAATATTATAATTATTTAAAAGACGACGAATGAATTGGCTATCAACCCTTTTGGGGAATCTGAATTATGGAACAATCTACTTTCTGATGCTCTTGGAAAGTACTGTTATTCCAGTCCCTTCAGAGTTTGTGGTATCACCAGCCGCCTATCATGCTGCAGGAGGTAACCTCAATGTGTTCTTGGTAATATTGTTTGCCACGCTGGGAGCTGACTGTGGCGCCACCATCAATTATCTTGCCGGATATTATTTAGGGCGGCCTATCATCTACAAATTTGCAAACAGCAGATGGGGACATATATGCCTTTTAAATCAAGAAAAGGTAGAGAAAAGCGAAAGATATTTCTACAATCATGGCATGGTCGCAACCATTACAGGAAGACTCATACCAGGTATTCGCCATCTGATTTCCATCCCTGCCGGACTCTCCAAAATGAAATACTGGCAGTTTATACTATATACAACATTGGGAGCAGGTGTATGGAATTGCATTTTGGCACTTCTTGGATGGTATCTTCATTCAATAGTACCGGAGCAACAGCTCAACGACAAGATTATGGAATATAGTGAATATATAAAGGTAGTCATTATGGCTCTTGTTGCCATTGCCTTTGTCTATTTCCTTGTTAAATGGTATATCAAAAGGGAGAAACGAATTAGAGATGAGAAATAAGCCTTATCCCATAAAATTGTGCCTTATTTATCACAATAAGGCACACACTTAGTTCAATATATCAGATTAACTTTATGCAAAACTGAATGCCGTTTTTGCATAAATATACAAAACGAATATGAGGCACTGCTAATGGCAGGGCTTCATACTATGAACCCTTAAAAATAAAGTCGCTTATATCGCACGAGAAGGGCCTTTTCAGCGAGGTCGGTTTTTTAAAAAGTCTGATTTCACCCTCAAAAGCCACTTTTGACCTTGTAAAAAGCGGTTAATGACCTTGTAAAAGGTAGCTTTTGACCCTCTAAACAATGACTAATAGCCTCCTCGTTTGGCCTAATGAGCGCCTCGTTAGGCCAAACGTGCCTATACAAAAGGCCAAACGTCCAATGTCATAAAACGCTTTTGTATATTTCATCAGTAACTTGCATAAATGTTGCAAGCCGTTTTAAGTTAATTTGTTAACGATTTATAAGACTGGCATTTTATAATTTTCTTTCTCCCGAAAATGACTATAATTATACCTAGAGTTCAATTTTATGAAATCTAGGTATAACTATAGTATTGCCGAAAAGCCGTAAAGACAGTCTTTTAGAATTTAAAAGATTTCTTATTGCTTTAGAGGAGGTCTTGCTATTTATGCCATCAAACTATTATGATACCATTCAAATAGTTTTCCAACACCTTCTTCTATTTCAACTTTATGCGTCCATCCTAAACGGTGTAACTTACTGACATCTATCAATTTACGGGGTGTTCCATCTGGTTTTGTAGCATCAAATTCAATTTTACCACAGAACCCAACGGTTTTAGCAACCAACTCCGATAATTCTCTAATCGTCAGTTCCTTACCCGTTCCCACATTGATGTGGCAATTGCGAATTTCTCCCAATGAAGGAATAGCACCGCCACGGCCCTCAGAAGAGTTGCGGTCAACATGGCCATTGGTCGTATTTCCATAAAATACGGATGAATATTTCTCAATGCCGATGATATCACTAAAATTGACATTGAGCAAAACATGGACACTTGCATCAGCCATGTCCTCACTCCAAAGGAATTCACGCAAAGGTCTTCCTGTTCCCCACAGCACTACCTTATTGTCAAAGATACCATATTTTGCAAGTATATCCAGAATCGCTTTATCTTCACAAAGGCCTGTCACACCCTCAACAGGACGCTTATTCATATCCACATGTATTGCCTCCCAATTACCATCATGAATGAGTTTTGCGAGATATATCTTGCGCATCATAGCAGGCATCACATGGCTATTTTCCAAATGGAAGTTATCATTAGGTCCATAAAGATTCGTGGGCATTACGGCTATATAATTGGTTCCATATTGAAGATTGTAACTTTCACACATCTTCAAGCCTGAAATCTTAGCCAAGGCATATTCCTCATTCGTATATTCAAGCGGTGATGTGAGCAATGCTTCCTCTTTCATTGGTTGTGGAGCATTCTTGGGATAAATGCATGTAGAACCCAGAAAAAGCAATTTCTGTACATGGTGCGCGAAGCTTTCACTGATGACATTGCACTGAATCTTCATGTTTTGCATGATGAAATCAGCACGATAAAGAGAATTAGCCATAATCCCCCCCACGAAAGCAGCAGCCAACACTACGGCATCTGGCTGCTCTTCATCAAAGAAACGGCGCACAGCTAATTGGTCAGTAAGATCCAGTTCGTTATGTGAACGGCCAACAAGATTATTGTATCCTCTTGCTTTCAGGTTGTTCCATATTGCAGAACCCACTAATCCATGATGCCCTGCAACATATATTTTAGAAGTCTTATTCAGCATTTTTTAGATAAATCATTCTGGCATTTGAGCCTTAAGATATAGCTTCTTAACGAATTTCATATCATGTTTCACCATGATTTTGACAAGTTCTGGGAAAGAAGTCTTTGTCGGATTCCAGCCTAATGTATTCTTTGCTTTTGTAGGGTCACCAAGTAACTGCTCCACCTCACATGGGCGGAAATACTTAGGGTCAACCTCTACTATCACTTGACCAGTCTTGCAATCAATACCTTTCTCATTGACACCTTCACCTTCCCAACGAATTTCGATTCCAGCTTCCTTAAAGGCAAGCGTGCAAAACTCGCGTACTGTGTGCATCTCTCCAGTAGCTATAACGAAATCATCCGGTTTCGGCTGTTGCAATATTAGCCACATACACTCCACATAATCACGTGCATAGCCCCAATCACGACGTGCATCCAAATTGCCCAAATAGAGCTTATCTTGGTAGCCTTGCGCTATACGGCAAGCTGCAAGAGTAATCTTTCGCGTGACAAAATTCTCACCACGACGCTCACTCTCATGATTAAAAAGAATACCATTGCAACAAAACATTCCATAACTTTCACGATAATTCTTCATTATCCAAAAGCCATAAAGCTTAGCTACGGAATAAGGAGAACGCGGATAGAACGGCGTTGTCTCACGCTGTGGGACTTCTTGGACCTTGCCGAAAAGCTCAGATGTTGAAGCCTGATAGATGCGGCATGTCTTCTCGAAGCCGCAAATACGTACCGCCTCAAGCAAGCGCAACACCCCAACGGCATCGGTATCAGCCGTGTATTCGGGAACATCAAAAGAAACCTTCACATGGCTCTGTGCTGCAAGATTATAAATTTCAGTTGGCTGGACTTCACGAATGATGCGTATAAGCGATGAAGAATCCGTCATGTCAGCCCAATGAAGGTTCACAAGTCGCTGTTTCTTCATATCCCTCACCCATTCATCAAGATAGAGATGTTCTATACGGCCCGTGTTAAATGATGATGAACGGCGAAGTAATCCATGAACCTCATAGCCCTTATCAATCAGAAATTCAGCCAAATATGAGCCATCCTGGCCCGTAATACCTGTAATTAAAGCAATCTTTCGTTCCATTATCTTATAGTTATTGAGTTATTTATCTTCTCCACTAAACTGTTTGATTTTCTGCTCTTCTGATAAATTACAAATTAATAAGGTGCCATCTTTCTCGGCTACAATATAATTGTCAAGCCCCTGAATAACCACATGATTTTCTTGAGTTGTATGCACTATACAATTATGGCTGTCATATACCTCTATATTCTGACCAATAAGACTATTACCATATAAATCTCTCTTAGTCTGCATGAGCAAACTGCCCCATGTACCCAAGTCACTCCAACCAAAATCAGCTGGGCATACAAAGATTTCCTCAGCCTTCTCCATAATGGCATAATCGACTGAGATATTTTCACATTCCGGATATCTCAGGTTGATTTCTTCTTGTTCTTTAGGCGTTCCATATATATCCTTCATCCCTTCAAAAACCTTAGAGATAGAAGGCTGGTAAACACGGAAAGCATTCACAATAGTACTTACATTCCAAATGAAAATCCCTGCATTCCAATAATAATCATTCTCCCTAATATATTGAATAGCCGTCTGCAAATCAGGCTTTTCTCTAAAACTATCAACTCTAAAGATTTCTTTCTGACGAGGTGAGCTCATCGACATGTCCGCTTTTATGTATCCATAACCAGTTTCAGGACGATTAGGCTTCATACCTAAAGTCAAAACAGCATCTGTCTCTGATGTGAATTTAAGACACATATTGATGACTCTACGGAACTCATTTACATCCGTTACCATGTGGTCACTTGGTGTAACAACAATGTTTGCCTTAGGGTCTTTAGACTTAATACGCCAACTTACATAAGCAATACATGGAGCTGTATTTCTTCGGCAAGGCTCTAACAGAATGTTCTCTACAGGCACTTGTGGAAGTTGCTCTTTGACCAAGTCGGCATATTTAGCATTTGTTACAACCCATACATTTTGTGGACTGCATATTCCTTCAAAGCGTTTGTAAGTAAGTTGCAACAAAGAGCTACCCACACCTAATACATCGATAAACTGCTTTGGTTTATCTTTTGTACTCATTGGCCAGAATCTGCTCCCTACTCCTCCAGCCATTATTACCAAGTGATTATTAATATCAGCCATGTTATCTATGAATTTCAAACGCAAATATAGTAAAAAAAATTAAAACAAGGAAATATTATCTATATTTTATTCATCGAACAGCAATAATGATAAATCCTGTGAAGGCTTTTGTTCCTCTTCACTATTATTATCACCCGTTCCATTTTCAAATTCAAACATCAGTTGTTGTGTTTCATTTGAATTTAGATTTAAACAATATCTCCCTCTTGAGTCTGCCTTCTCAATGATTGAATCAGGATTCTTTGAATTTCGCATTAGAAACTGTGATACATAATGATATATGGTATCAAAATCAACAAGATCAAAAAAAGAATTATAATCATTATATATATGACATGCAATCTTCATGGCAGAGATTCCTTTGTCATTAGCTTCTCCAAGTATATTGATTATTTCTTTATCGTAATTCAAATCCTTATAAATTAAAAAAGGCCGCGCTTTTATTAATGAAGCACGGCCTTCTTTGAAACAGTCTTATTTAAGCGAGTGCAACTTTTGCTGCCTCATCTTTAATTTTGCCTTCTTTAAAGAGCCATCCCATTCCGAGAAGAGTCTCTTCTTCACTAATCTTTGCTGCTTTAGCAATCTCTGCTACTGAAAGAGCCTTGCCAGCTGTTGCCAGAGCTTGATAAACATCACCAGCCTTGAAACCTGCGTTCTCAGCATTCAATGCAACTACAGCTTTCTTTGCTACTGCCTTTTTTGCAGGAGCTTTTGTTGCTTTATTTGCAGCGGCTGCACTCTTTGTAGCGGCAACTGCCTTTGTTGCTTTCTTTTCTGCCATAATTTAGTTTAATTTAAATTTAATCTGTCTCTCTATTATTAACAGTTATATTTCTAACACGATGCAAAGTTAAAAAATAATTTATTAAACTTGCAAATTTATGGCGTAAAAAACGTCTTTTTGCATGCACTTTGTCAGTGAATTTCAATTTTCTTGATGCAAATCAATCTTAATTTGTAATTCTTGGAGTTGTTTTGGTTCCAACTCTGATGGAGCATCGAGCATGACATCACGGCCTGAATTATTTTTTGGGAATGCTATGCAGTCACGAATAGAATCCAATCCTGCGAGAATAGAGACAAATCTGTCAAGACCGAAAGCAAGACCTGCATGAGGTGGTGCACCATATTTAAAGGCATTCATCAAGAATCCGAATTGTGCTTCAGCACGTTCTTTGGTAAATCCGAGTATTTTAAACATTCGCTCTTGCAAGTTTGTATCATGTATACGAATAGAGCCTCCGCCAACTTCAATACCATTGCAAACAAAGTCATAAGCTTTTGCACGTACTTGTTCCGGATGTTCCGTAAGAAGAGGAATATCGTCAGGATTAGGCATGGTAAATGGATGATGAGTTGCCATCAGACGTTGTTCTTCATCACTCCATTCAAAGAGAGGGAAGTCAATAATCCACAAGCACTTAAAGACATTCTTATCACGAAGTCCTAACCTATCGCCCATCTCCAAACGAAGTGAACATAATTGGATACGAGTCTTGTTAGCATTGTCACCACTTAAGATAAGTACGAGGTCTCCATCTTTGGCTTTCATGACCTGTTTAATCTCCTGCAGCACTTCTGGTGAATAGAATTTATCGACAGAACTTTTCACTGTTCCATCTGCATTATACTTGATATATACGAGTCCTTTAGCACCAACCTGAGGTTTCTTTACAAACTCCGTCAACTCATCAAGTTGTTTCCTGCTGTAATCGGCACAACCAGGAACACAGATACCGCCAATGTACTTTGCCTGATTAAATACCGAGAAATCTCCTTTACCCGCAAAAGCATCCTTCAGTTCTACGAATTCCATGCCGAAGCGAAGGTCCGGTTTATCAGAACCGAAACGGCTCATAGCTTCCTGCCATGTCATCTGTTGTAGTTTGGCAGGTAACTCAACGCCTCTTATCTCCTTAAAGAGCATTCGGCACATATCTTCAAATATATTGAGTACATCATCTTGCTCAACATAACTCATCTCGCAATCTACCTGCGTAAACTCCGGTTGTCTATCTGCGCGAAGGTCTTCATCACGGAAACACTTAGCAATTTGAAAATAGCGATCAAAGCCTGCAATCATCAGCAACTGCTTTAATGTCTGAGGGCTCTGAGGCAATGCATAGAACTGACCTGGATTCATTCGGGAAGGTACGACGAAGTCACGAGCACCCTCAGGAGTAGAGCCTATCAAGATAGGTGTTTCCACTTCGATAAACTGTTTGCTATCGAGGAAGTTTCTAATGAGTATTGTCATGCGATGACGAAGTTCCAGATTCTTCCTTACAGCATTACGGCGAAGGTCGAGATAGCGATATTTCATCCGTAAATCATCACCTCCATCAGTATTGTCTTCTATCGTGAAAGGAGGCGTAAGACTAGGACTTAAGACATTCAATTCCTTTACGATTATCTCAATATCACCTGTTTCCACCTTTGGATTCTTACTTTGACGCTCGCTGACAACACCCTTAGCCTGAATGCAATATTCGCGTCCAAGTTTATTGGCTGCATCACAAAGACTCTGATCATCAGATTCATTGAAAACCAATTGGGTTATTCCATAACGGTCACGAAGGTCAATGAAGGTCATGCCACCCATTTTCCTTACTCTTTGCACCCATCCTGCAAGAGTCACTTGCTTACCGGTATCAGAGAGACGAAGCTCTCCACATGTATTAGTTCTATACATATAAATATTTTGTATTTAACTCATTATTCCATCATATCAAGGGGAAAAAAACTCATAAAAAAGCTCTTTATCACACTTGAAATCTTTTCAAACTGCAAATTTAGCAAATATTTCCAACATAAACAAACAAACATAAAAATAATTATATCGTTTATCCTTATTTTCTATGGTTATTTCGTTTGCCTTACCAATATTACGTTTTGATTGTATTGATCAAACATCAGCTTATGAAAGTCCCACAATGATTTATATAAATCTTTGCTAAAAGACCCTCTTCTTTCAAGTCTCAGGTTAGTGATAATCAATTTTCTGCCTGCCACTTTAATCGTTGAAGTAAAAGAGCCGAATGGATAATCCACCGAAATATCTTTAGGAACAGCCTCTATTTCATAGCCTTCAGGAATATTGAAAGTTATCTCGTCTTCATCTTGGAAGCCAAACTCATTTTCAATATCTTGCTTTCTGTTTTCCATTGCAGGGAAAGTAGCTATATGACGATGCACTGGGCATATAGGAACAAAGAGCCTTTGCCCTCTCCCTGAAGCATAATTGGGCACAGAGAATTGCGCTTTTATGTGCATGTGTGGCTTCATAAAACTTTCCTTATGCTCATCGATAGACATCGATTTTATGGAAGCCTGAGGAATAGATAGGTCGGAAAGCAAATCATCGCGTTGTTTCTTATCCTCCTCTTTCTTTAGAGGTATCGTGTTTTCATATTGTAAAAGATAAGATTTCTGATTAAAATCTATCTCTGCAGAGCCATCTGTTTTCAAGTCAACATTCAATATCGACTTCTGCAGATTCTCACTATCTGCATATTCTGGAACAGTAAGAATCTGACCTCCTTGTTGTGTTATTTCAATACAGTCATGCCCTGCTATCTCCTTATGAATATACCCTAAGGGCAAAGAAGGCGCAGTGCATTCCACCCAAACAGTGTCTTTCTGCATTGGAACCATCAATATGGCATGATTAAACTGTATAGGTCCCGGAAGCTCCTTCATGATTTTTTTATACTTAGTACCAATTATAATACTGCTTGAAGGGATGCCAACCTCTTTTAACATGGCACGCATATAGTTGCTCAAGCCTTTGCAATCACCAAATCCGGAACGGCAAACATCGGAAGCAGGAATAGGTTGTTGACCGCCAATTCCTAACTGAATACTGACATATCGTGTGGTTTTCTCCAAAAAATTATAAATGACAGCCAATTTGGAGCGTGCTGACTTGCACGTATCTGTCATCTGATGAAGTATTGCCTTGAAATCAACAGGCAACTCTTGTCTTCCTTCCAAAAGACTCCAATACCATTGACCGAAGTCTTTCCAACTCTTCAGACTCCCCTTCGTACCTAAATATTCAAAATCAACCGGTGAGAAAAAGATAACAGGAATAAGTTCTCTGAGTGACTTTCCTTTGGGTTCTTGAGAAATAGCGGGCAGATTATCCATGGTTGCTGAAAGGACTTTCCGACCTTTAGCATCCGTACTTTCCAAGACTTTGGCACTCGTTTGAAGAGCTTTATAATGATAAGTAGCTCCTTGAGGCAACGTCAATTTATAGCTGGAATGCTTCACTTCCATAGCATAATCGTCTTGTGGCTGAAATATCGGGAAGTGCATGTAACCATCTGTATATTCATCTTCCCATTCATAAGTGATGATAATCGGATATACGGGAGGCACATATTGATAATAAAGAGTATAAATATCCGTTGCGAAATTCGTAAGAGATAACTCTGTTTTCTGCAAATCACTGCGCTTGATTTTCTTCAAAGTACGTCCGTTCTCATCGGTTACAAACCCTGAAAAACTCGACATTTTCATGGAACTATCATAAGACATAGAGATAGAAGCGGCATCCGCACCCTTCTCATTCAATATCTTATAGATGCGCTTTTCATGGCAAGTAGCCTTCTTAGCATTATCACACGTAACCTCCGTAGTGGATTCCAGCACCACTACATTCACATCTTGGGCTTTCATTCCTATAGAGAGAAGGCTCAAAAATAGGATGAAAAGAGATTTTCTCAACATCATTGTGCTGCTTTCTTTAATACCACCATATCATCATTCCTTTGCACAATAGCCTCAAATATCTTGCGCAAATACTCATATTCAGTAGACACAAACAGCGTTTTATTCACGTTCAGCCGATAGTTGAAAAGCAGTTTTCCATCTTGTTCTCCACAAGTAAATATGAAGCGGAGCGCTCCATCTTGCGTAAACATCTTCACTCCCTTCGGCTTTTCCTCAACGACATAGCCTTTCGGAATCGTGATGGAAACCGACTGATTTATCATTTCTTTATAAGGGAATTCAACAGGAAGCACGCGTGTCTGGGCTTTGAAAGGAGATTCATTCAATAGAGAAATCACCACGGGATTGATATAGAGATGGTCAGCAGAAACATTACATTTCTTGGTGAATGAGTACACCTCTTTCGCTTTAGGAGAAAAAGCTTGCCGGCCTTCAATCTTATAGTTAGTGATTTCAATGCCTTTCTCGGCAGCAAGATTATTTACAAAGGTCGTACTGTCTTTTGCTATGCGGAAAGAATGCCGCAAATCGGATGCTGCATTCCCCATCATATTCGATATCATCGTGCCTTTCATGTTGCCATCGGCATCCACCTCCACTGAAACCAATGAGTTCTTACGAGTTCCCGACAAGTTTTGCAGGTTAACCCAAGCCCCTGATTTCGGTGAGAAAATCACTCTTGCCCTATCTGGCATAAGGTCAGGAGGAAGGATATCCACGCATCCGTCTTCCACAGATGAGTCTATATATAATAAGGTGGAATCATTCTCAGCTACTCCCACGATGAAGGTGTTCAATCCATCCAATGATGGATGCAACGGCAATCTGCCTGCCTTTCGGCGGCTCATAACGACCGGATAGGCCTTCAAACCGGCATCTTTGAGCATACTGATAAGGATAAAATTGAGGTCGGCGTTATTGCCTGTACCCTCCTTCATCACTTTATGAGCGCCATAACCCAACAGTCCATAGTGGCCATTCCAACGCAAATGCTTTTTCATAGCCTGATAGATGAGGCTGACTTTTTGCTTAATGTCACTCACTTTATCAGCTCCCGAAGAGGCCAAGACGTCTTTCATCGGGTCACTTTTCTTCAAAAGGCCTCCAAAGTTCTCATAATCATTCAGTTGGTCGGCTACATCCTCCCATGTACTCGTATAATTCTTATAGATTTCTCCAGGAATCTGTAAACCATAAAGTTCCACACATACCTTCGTCAAATAATCACGCGAGCAGAATATGTAATCGTCATCTTTAACGGCTGGCATATTGGTTGCTTCCCATATATTTTTCTCGCCGGGGCAGTTTCCGATGGTCCAATTCACGTTGATTGATTCGGTTTTATGATTGGTATGCTCAAAGCCAGTCTCCTGAAAATGGAATTTAAACCATTCAGGAATACTGAGCGAATAGAGTGAATAGACCACTGGTATATCCTGTTGAGCATACCATGGGTCGATGCTCGTGATGAAATCACTATAGATGGAATAAGAATATTCAATCACCGTGCCTACTTTCACCTGCGGAATCGTAAACTTTTCGATATAATGATAATCGTCGATTTTCTCATCATTTATCATGTTGCTTTCCATCTTGGTCTTTATCATCTTTCCGCCTTCCATGTTATATGCAAAGGCTTTCAGTCCTTGAATTTTCTCCTCGCCGGTGCTGGAAGAATGCCTCACATAGACAATCGACTGATTGGCAAAACGTTTTCCTTCTGACTTCAAAATCTTCAAACGCACCTTAATGTCCTTCACTTGCTGAATATAGGAAGAAAAAGTATACCATACATCCGTACTGCTATAGAGCACCACGGCATCTGCCTCTTTATCAGGAGCATATTCCTTCAAGTTGAGCTCTTCATCTGAAGGCTTACCGAACTTAAGATTTGGTTGCAACGTTTGGGCTTTCACAGCCGAACAAAGCATAAGAATTACAAAGAGAAACGAGAATTTCTGAATTTTGAATAATCTGCTAAATGGTTTCATTTCGTAAGTCATTAATTGATGGATTATAAGATTATTATACCGACATAGTGCCCTTTTCTTTGGGAAGAACTCAAAAATTGCTTCAAGAATAGTCCTTAGTAATTAGGTAATGCAAAGATAAACATTTTTTTTCTATTATGCAAGAAAAATGTAAAAAATAATTAATTATTTTTTAGAAGATTTAAGACTGTCGTCCTACTGTTGACAAACAACCCTCAAAAGGCCGTTTTCAGAGATATACTATCCGTAACTTTGAAAGCCGCATTTATAAGATTCTCTTCTACAGGATTTTCACCATTGCTGAAAGCCCTATAACCACTAGCATTGTAAAAGATGGCTTTTTACCCTGTAAACAACCATTAAAAGGAGTGTAAATAGCGGTTGTTTACCCCCTAAAAGACTACCTTTTACTAACAGGCTCATAATTCTCTGATAATAAGGAATTTACAAAATATATCGACAATTGGTATCTATCAGCCTGTTTTTCGCCCTAAATCAAGGTTGCATCGGCGAAACCCGAAGTTTTAATATTTTATAAAATATGTCCTTTATTGGAACATCCTCTAAAACTTTTACTATCTTTGCACCGGATTCAAAATTTGAAAAAATGAAAAAATTAGTAATCATAACTATGATGCTGGTTGCTTGTCTTTCAATACAGGCACAGCAAAAACAAGCCGAGATTAAGTTTGATAAAATCACTTACAACTTCGGTACATTCAGCGAGAAAGACCCAATGCAGACTACAGTGTTCACTTTCACCAATGTAGGACAGACTCCTCTGATTGTCAATCAGGCAGTTGCCAGTTGTGGATGCACGGTTGTCGGTTATACAAAGACTCCTGTGAAACCTGGAGAAAAAGGACAAATCAAGGCCACTTATAATGGCAAAGGCAAATTCCCTGGTCATTTCAAGAAGTCTATCACCGTATATACCAATGGTGTAACGGAAATGACACGCCTCTATATCGAGGGCAATATGGAAGAAGCAAAGCAATAATTCAGAAATCAACAAATCACGATAATAAAGGCCGGTGTTCTCAAGAATGCCGGCCTTTATTCGTTTATCGGTTGCGATGCTTCAAATACCACGAATGTACGAAGAAGTTATAGAACAGCAAAGCCACAAAAGCAAGGGCGATGCCACACATCAAAAGCTTGTCGGATGCGCAATGAAAGACTGACAAACCGATGAAAAGTCCGAAAGCAATGCCGCTCTCCCATGCCAGAAAATAACTGCTTTGAGAGGTTCCACGTTGGCAATGTCGGCTCAATTTAATGAAAAACAGCAAGAACCGAGAACCTATGATGCCCACTCCGAAACCAATCAGTGTGGCCGCAATGAGGAACCCTATTGAATGTTGGCGCGTCAACATGATGGCCAAAGCAAAGATAATGGCTATCAAACCCGTCACCGTTTCACTCTTCAAATCTGCATTTGCAAAGGCATATTTCTCAGAAATGATGGCTATCAGAAATCCTAACATGATGCAAGAATAGAAGCGTGCCGACAATGGAAGGGTGAGCACCATGCCCACAATGGTGGTGATGAGGAAGAAATTGAGAAACAACCATCCGCCTTCAGGAAGAAAGAAACGGTCAAAACTCCATACCTTCACATCGTCTTCAGGCGCTTTAAAGGGGAATTTCACGGCATTTACCAGAAGCATGGAAACGACCGAGAGAGCGATGGAAATCCACAACACATTGCCCACATTCAGATATTTGCCGGCAACTACAGCTATAAGCGGACCAATGGAAAGTGCAAAACGACTAAACCAAGAAGCGTGATGGTTGGCTTCAGTGCGTTGAAAAGACTCGACAGCATCTACTATCAGCGTGCTCACAAACACCATTTGCGCAAGACCGAACATAGCTCCATAAATGACTCTCAAGATTGTCAAGAACTCCACATTTAATCCATAAGGACGCGGAAGAAGAAAAATCAGGGCGATATTGGTGAGAATCATCGTTGCAACTGACCATAAACAGACTTGTCTGCGACGATAGCGTTGTACAAAATAGTTTACAAATGGACCAAATAAAAACAATCCGATGCCATAGGAACCCATAACAATAGCCTTCTGCAAAGGGGAAAAATAACCCAATTGGAGAAGTCGCATCATCTCAGGAATCATCATATAGACGCTCACTGAAAGTAGCAAATTAGCCAAGGCGAGAAGCCAAAACTGGCGATGCCAAAGCTTTATGTGAATAGGTGTGTTTTGTGTATCCAATTTATATAATCTTTTATTACAATATCACAATAAGGTCTGATGGCCTCTTCTGAATTGGTAGTGGCGAGTCCCACAACGGTCATTCCCGCAGCTTTCACTGCCTTCAAGCCGTTAAAGCTATCCTCAAAGCCAACGCATTCTTCAGGTTTCAATCCGAAAAAATGTGCCCCTTTCAGATAACATTCAGGGTCGGGCTTGCTTTTGGTAAAGGCTTCCGCTGTCAAAATCACATCAAACAAGCCCTTAAATTCGGGATGATTCCGATGGACATTCTCCATTTTCGGCCTGTTACTGCTTGTCACTACACCCGTCTTGATGCCTTTCTTTCGGAGGTCTTCCACGAATTCCAGAAAGCCAGGTATATAATCAAAGTGCATCTTGACTTCAAAATCATCCAGACGCGCAACGATTTCCGCTTGCTCTTTAGGGTCTTTCGGGAGATATTCATCGAAAATCTGCACAAGCGTCTTTCCCTTTATTTGTTGGGCCATAGCTGGTCCATCAGCAAAATAAGAGCTGAGTTCAACACCCCAAAAATCAGTATATTGAGGCTCTGTATCAAATATCACACCATCAAGATCGAAAAGGGCAGCTTTTAACATTTTCACCTTATTTATTACAAACAGAGTGCAAAGTTACAATTTTTTATCGTAACTTTGCAAGCAAAATGGAAAAATTGAGTTAATGAGGAAAATGATATACACTGCATTAGCAGTCCTCTTATTTTTCGGATGCGGTCATAAAGGCAATGAAACGGCCAAAATGAATGGCATTGAATTTGACTCTGTAGTAGTGGATTCCACATGTTCACTTACAGAGGCAAAGGCTGCGCCGACTTGCAAAATCAGTCTTTCCATCCAATATGCAAAGGGGAATAATGCACAGAAAATCAATGATACGCTTTTGAGATGCGGCATTCTGACTCCTGATTATCTGTCACTTCCTAGTCGAAATATAGCCATGAAAGAGGCTGTGGACTCGTTTGTCAACAAATATATCTCTGACTATAAGCGCGATTATGGGCAACTTTACCGTGAAGACCATGAGCATGGAGCCTCTTACAACTGCATTTATAAAGTGAAAACTCACACGGAAGACGGTGGCGATGACATACTTAATTATATCGCATCCATATCTACTTATGGCGGTGGAGCACATGGAATAGACCAGACTTTGGTAAAAAATTTCAATATAAAAACAGGTCATCTCATTACCCTTTCTGATATTTTTATCAATGGATACGAACAGGAATTGAAAGACATCATCATCAAAAAGATGGCTAAAAAATTCAATGTGAAGGACTTGGAAGGATTGAAGAAGAAGTTTATCTTTGCTGATAACAATGTATATATTTCGGAAAACTTCATCTTAAAAGAAGATTCTATCACCTTTATATATTGTGAAGACGAGATAGCCCCTCATGCTTTAGGTGAGATACGCATAGATATTGATAAATCTGAAATCGAAAAATTATGCAAATAATAGAAAAATATTTCCCACATCTGACGGCAACCCAAAAGGCACAATTTGACCAATTGGATGCTTTGTATCATGACTGGAACGCCAAGATAAACGTGATTTCGCGCAAAGACATCGATAATCTATACGAGCATCATGTGCTCCATTCCTTGGCGATAGCCATGGCCATGCGCTTCAAAGATGGCTCTAAAATCCTCGATTTTGGTACAGGAGGTGGCTTCCCAGGCATTCCTTTGGCCATACTCTTTCCACAATGCCAATTCAAACTGATAGATGGAACAGGCAAGAAAATACTTGTGGCCAATGAGGTTGCTAAAGCCATAGGTCTGAAGAATGTAGTTGCAGAGCATTTGAGAGGTGAGGATGAGAAAGGAAAATACGATTTTATCGTGAGTAGAGCGGTAATGCCGATTCCAGACTTGATGAAAATCTGCAAGAAGAACATCTGCAAAACCCAGCAAAATGCAATGCCTAACGGCATTATATGTCTAAAAGGTGGCAACTTAGAAGAAGAACTCAAGCCTTTCAAAAAGATTGCAGAGGTCTACCCTATCTCTGAATGGTTTCAAGAAGAATGGTTTCAAGAAAAGAACATAATATACATCCCATGCTGAAAGTTGAACGCTTTGTATGCAATATGCTACAAGAAAATTGTTATGTGGTAAGTGATGACACCAAAGAATGCGTTGTCATTGATTGTGGGGCTTTCTATCCTGAAGAAAGAAAGGCAATTACAGATTACATCCGTAACAATCAGCTTATACCCAAACATCTGATAGCAACTCATGGGCACATCGACCATCATTTTGGAGATAATACTATCTATGAGGAGTTTGGATTGATGCCAGAAGTGCATGAAAATGATGAATATCTGATGGAAAACCTTCGTGAACAGGCAGAAGCAATAGCAGGTATTACCCTTGATTATGACATGCCCTCTGTGGGGAAATACTTGAAAGCAGATGACAAAATCTCATTTGGCACTCACACCTTATCTATTATAGAGACTCCCGGACATTCTAAAGGAAGTGTCTTCTTTTATTGCAAGGATGAGAATATAGCCTTTTCTGGGGATACATTATTCCATTTTTCGATTGGAAGAACTGATTTCATGGGTGGCTCAATGTTTCAAATCATACAGAGTTTGAGAGTCGTCAGCCAACTACCTGATGAAACAATCATCTATACAGGGCATGGAGAATCCACCACCATAGGTGATGAATTGGCGGGAAATCCTTATATGGACCGATGAAAAAGACTGAGAAAATCATATTAGGAATTGACCCTGGAACCAACGTAATGGGATATGGAGTTCTGAAAACAGCTGGAAATAAAGCCTCTATGGTTGCCATGGGGGTAATAGATATGCGTAAAATGCGAGATCCATATTTGCGTCTAGGCAAAATATTCGAACGTGTCACGGGTATCATTGATGAATATCTGCCAGACGAAATGGCCATTGAAGCCCCCTTCTTTGGCAAGAATGTGCAATCTATGCTGAAACTCGGAAGAGCTCAAGGTGTAGCTATTGCGGCAGCCATTCATCATGATGTACCTATCCACGAATATGCACCGTTAAAGATAAAAATGGCTATCACAGGACAAGGACAGGCAAGTAAGGAACAAGTTGCTGGCATGTTAAAGCGGCTTTTGAAACTGGAAGAACAAGATATGCCAAAGTTTATGGATGCCACAGATGCTCTTGGTGCTGCTTACTGCCATTTTATGCAAGGCAATGCGCCACAATCTGAACACCATTATGGCAGTTGGAAGGACTTTGCCATCAAGAATCACGAAAGAGTAAAAGAATAAATGATCATATAGAAAATATCAAATTATAAGAATATGAAGAAAGTTATTTTATCATTGATGCTTATGTTTGCATTTACGCTAACAGCATCTTCACAAGAAATCTATAAAGAAGTAAAGCGTATCATGCAAAATGAAGAGGCCATCAAGAATGACAAGACTAAAAACATGGATGAACGTAAAATCGCTACATTCAAATGGGATGCCATTTATTACATGATTATGAAATCGGGCGACGAGAAGGACTTTACTACCTATGAACTTGGAAGTCAAACAAGTGCAATGATTGATTTCGTCAATCTATATGTGAAACGCCTCTCTGAAGAGAAGAAGAAAGCACAGAGAGACATTATCATGGACCACTACAAAAACGCCACAACACACAATTCACTGTTCCATGATATGGACAAAGACATCATCTATGGATATGTGGATAATGAGAATTTCATCACTCAGTTCTCTCTTGACACTGATTGGGTAAAGGCACTTGAGGAAGTAAGAACCAATAACTGGTAATTACTTCCCAAATTGGTAATAGTACCAATACGTATTACCATAAGTATCTCTAAGCTTTGTCATTCGGATAGCCTCATTGCTTTCCGAGTGATATAGTTGTTGATAATCCTGATAATCAGCATCCATAACGTTACTATGATACACAACAACAGGGTTTGAACGCAAATGAGTATACAATATCAAAGCCTCTCTGTAATGTGTAGGAAGACTACTTCCCAATTTGTAATATTTACGCACAGTATGGACGAAAGTATCCAAATTACGGTCTAAAAGGTATGCCGTAAGAAGGTAATCAATGCCCATTTTAGTGGCAAAATGATGCCTTTCAATATACTGAAGATAACCAAGTGGCGGCATCTTCTGCTTCAACCAGATTCCCAAATCCTTATAAACATCACTTTCAGGGTAAATCATCAGTTTGGTTGTAAGCCCGTCGGGCAACAACACTTTCGAGCTTCCTACTACGGGATATTGGAATAATTTATCGCCGATTTTTCCTTCTTTAGCCAATGCATAAGCACGTATCATCGTCAAACTCGAATCTGTTGCCAAGGAATTTTCACCTGCTTTCAAAGCCCCGGCATAGTCTTTCTCGACAAGACAGTTCTCTGCGCGCATTCTATAATGAAACACATCATTATGATTACTAATAAGAGCCACCATGACAAACATGATTGACATCGTGAGTACATTTATCCACATGACTTTAGAAAAGAGACCTACTGATTTTGTTTCAGGCTCATATGGCTGCAAAAGACGTGAACCCCACACTATAAACACATAGAAAATCAGCAGAAGGGGAATCACCCACAACCATGCTCCAAATGAAAAATGGAGGTCGATATCAGGACTTATATCCGTGATAACAGCAAGAATCAGCAAAGATGGAAAATATGTTACCGCATGAGAACGTTTCTCCAAACGGGTAAGGGCATAGATTCCTAATTGCAAAAGGAACAACACTATGGTTATCAATATGGCTCCTATCGTACGGCCATAATGAGTCTGCCCATTGGAAAGCACATGCTGACCAACAGCCAAAATGTCTGCTTGATAATAATATAAGTAGCAAAAAGTGAATACTATGAATAAAATAGCACACACTATTTTCATAAGTGATGTGCTATTATTTATCTTGTTTGCCATTTCTAACTTAATTCTTTTTCAAAACTACAGCTGAGCGCGCAGGGATATAAAGCTTAAGCCATTCCTTGTGCTCATCTACATATAGAGGGTCATAATTTGTAAAATGGGTGACCGTATCATCGGCCAATCCATTGCCACCAAATGCTTTTGCATCTGTATTCAGTAGCACATCATAGGAGCCTGTAGGTACAAGGAACCCATAATCCGTATAAGAACGGGTAGGTGAAAAGTTAAGAACAAATATCAAATTACCCCGCATAAAGGCCAATATCTGGTCTCCATCATTATGCCAAATCTCCTGCACAGGGGTGTTATTGAAGTTCCTTTCGCTCTTCAAAGCCTTCAACATCTCACGGTCGAAATCACCAAGATAATGATAGTCAAGTTCCTTATTATCAACGAGATTCCATTGACGACGTGCATATTTATAGCTCCATCCATTGCCTTCTCTTGGGAAATCAATCCATTCAGGATGCCCGAATTCATTGCCCATGAAGTTGAGATACCCACCATTAATGGCTGCTGCCGTAACCAAACGTATCATCTTATGAAGGGCTATGCCACGATGCACCATCTCATTCTCATCACCTTGTTTGAAATGCCAATACATATCGGCATCAATCAGACGGAAGATAATGGTCTTATCGCCTACTAATGCTTGGTCATGACTTTCACAATAGGAGATTGTCTTCTCGTCAGCACGGCGGTTTTTCACCTCCCAGAAGATGCTGCTTGGCTTCCAATTCTCATCCTTCTGCTCCTTAATCGTCTTTATCCAAAAGTCCGGGATATTCATAGCCATACGGTAATCGAAACCATAACCGCCATCTTCAAACTTAGCAGCAAGGCCTGGCATACCGCTGACTTCTTCTGCAATGGTCATCGCATAAGGATTGACTTCATGGATAAGCTTGTTAGCCAAGGTCAGATAACAAATGGCATTATCGTCCTCATGACCATTGAAATAATCGCCATAATTCGTAAAGGCCTCGCCTAAACCATGACTATAGTAAAGCATGGAGGTAACTCCATCAAAGCGGAAACCATCAAAATGGAACTCTTTCACCCAATATTTGCAGTTACTCAAAAGGAAATGTATCACTTCATCCTTGCCATAATCGAAGCAAAGAGAATCCCATGCCGGATGCTCATGACGTTCTCCCGGATAGAAATACTGATTTGGGTCTCCTGCAAGATTTCCCAAACCTTCGACCTCATTCTTAACTGCATGAGAATGAACGATATCCATGATGACTGCAATACCACGCGAATGGGCAGTATCAATGAGTTCCTTCAGGTCTTCAGGACTGCCAAATCGTGATGAGGCTGCAAAGAAAGAGCTCACATGATAACCGAAACTACCATAATAAGGGTGCTCTTGAATGGCCATAA
Organism: Prevotella sp.; assembly: GCA_022641735.1. Taxonomy (GTDB): domain Bacteria; phylum Bacteroidota; class Bacteroidia; order Bacteroidales; family Bacteroidaceae; genus Prevotella. The sequence goes on from JALCDQ010000002.1 coordinate 143,802, forward strand.
TCTGTATGCAATTATATCCATCTTTGATGATGCGCGGGAGCACATTATCCTTGAATTCCCGATATGTTCCTACCTTTTCAGCATCTTGCGCCATACCGATATGGCACTCATAAATGAGCAATGGGTTCTTCTTAGGCTTGAAAGTCTCTTTCTTCCAAATGTAAGGTTTCACCGGATTCCACACTTGCGCTGAGAAAATCTTTGTCTGTTCATCCTGCACAACATGTTGAGCCCATGCTGGAATGCGCTCTCCTTCACCTCCATTCCAATGCACATGCATCTTGAAAAGGTCACCATGATTCATGGCTTTAGACGCCAATTTCAGTTCCCAATTCCCCGTTCCTTCAATCCGACTACAACGATATTGCTCGTTTTCGGTCCAATTATTGAAGTCGCCAACTAAATATATATCGGTAGCGTTTGGTGCCCACTCTCTGAAAATCCAACCTCTAGAGGTGCGATGAAGCCCGTAATAGTCGTATCCGCTTGCAAAATCGGAGAGCGTCTGCTTGCCGTTTTGCGTAAGTTGATTCAACTTCCATAGTGCATGCTCATGTCTTCCACGGATAGCATCTTCGAAAGGTTCGAGATAAGCATCATCTCTTACGATTCCAATATGCTGAGGTTCTGAAACTTCTGTTTTTTTATTGTTATTGCTTTTTGACGTGGTCTTCTTGCCCGTCGTTTTCTTATTTTCAGTCATAATCTAAGCTTTTATTTTAAAAATTGCTTTCTTTACTTCTTTAGCATCTGATATCAAAGGGGCGTGTCCGTCTTGAGGAAAGAACATGACAAACATGCCGGGCTGGCAAGACACATATTGCTGTGGCTCAACTCCCTCTGCAAATCCGATGTCTTTCTTTGCATCAAAGCCTTGCTGGGGCAGTTCTGCCGTAGGGCGATAGCCGTAAGCTTCCGTCGTGTTGAAAGGTATCTGAATGTCTATCATCTGCCGATGATACTCCAAAACAGCCTCTTTTCGGGTCTTTCCAGCACGAGCTTGAATGTTCACAAACACATCCTCGCCCTTTATCGGGTGATGTCCTTCCGGCAAACTACTGACTTCATTTGCCTTTAAGAAGCTGATAACTTCTTTCAGAAGAGGATTGAGAAATGCATATTTCTCAAGGTTGTCCAATGTGTCTATTATCATACCTTATTATATTAGTTATTTGTCCGTTTTGTAAAAGATAGCTTTTTACCTTGTAAACAACCGTTGTTTATCGTGTAAATAACGGTCTTTTAGCGTGTAAAAGATAACCTTTTACTTTTCAGGACTTAATCATTCATTGAAACGCTTTCCATTCTCATATCTTCCGCGAGCAATTATCTGCCCGTTTCGGTCTTTCTCCACGAACTTTCCTTCACGTTGGTCGTTCACATAAGTGCCTTCAAAGGTCTTACCGTCCTTATCTACTTCTATGGCAGGACCATTGCGCATACCATCCTTGTAACCAACTTTATATTTGCTGCCATCAGCCATATAGACGACTATTTCTCCGTCTATCTTCCCTTTTTTGAAGTTCCCTTCATAGGAATCGCCATTCTTTTTGGTCAGTTTTCCATGTCCGTCTTGCTCGTCATTCATCCAAGAACCGACGTAAGTATCACCATTTGACCAGATATAAGTGCCTTCGCCGCTTTTTTCTCCTTCAAGGAAGTGACCGGAATACTTATCTCCATTGGCATAGCGGAAGATTCCTTCGCCCGTACGTTCTCCTTGCACATAGTCGCCTTCATAATAGTCTCCATTCTGAAACTTATAGATTCCGCGACCATTCTGTATGTCATCTTTCCAGTCTCCAATATAAACATCCCCGTCAGAATACTTGAATGTTCCCCTCCCAGAGCGTTGATTATCAAGCCAATTGCCATCATAAGTAGTGCCGTCACTCCAATAGAAGAAGCCTTTCCCTGACTTCTTATCGTCTTGCCAATTACCATTATAATAAGCCCCATTGGCATAAGTGTACTTGCCTTTGCCTTGCCGCTTGTCTTGGAACCAATTGCCTTCGTACTTATCACCATTATAATAATACATAACACCATGGTCCTGCTGATAATCGCGATACCAAAGTCCTACATATTTATTATTATTGGAGAAGTAATAAGTGCCTCTTCCATGCTGTTGATCTTGAAACCATTCCCCCTCATACTTCTCTCCATCCGAGAAAGTGTAGACTCCATATCCCTGTCGCTTTCCTTTCTCGTATTCGCCCTCATAAGTATCGCCATTCTTGAAGACGGTACTCCCCTTTCCATGAGGCTTTCCGCCCATCATCTCCCCTTTGTAAGACCCACCGTCGTGAGTGATACATGAGCCTAGAGAAATCTTCTGTGCAGAAGCTGTCAAGGGCAAAAGTAATAGAAGTAAAGTAATTATCTTAATTTTCACAAGTCATATTATTATCTTTCAAAGTCCAAAATTAGTAAAAAACTATGATATTTCAAAATGTATTAGTATTTTTTATTATCTTTGCACAAATAAAACTTTTCAAATGATGATAAATTATATCGGAATCATTCCTGCACGCTATGCATCGACGCGCTTTCCAGGTAAACCACTCGCAATGTTGGCTGGTAAGCCGGTCATTCAACATGTTTATGAAAAAGTGTCATCAGTGCTTCATGAAGTCTATGTGGCTACAGATGATGAAAGAATCTATAATGCAGTAGTCGGTTTTGGAGGAAAAGCCGTGATGACACGCACTGACCACAAGAGCGGGACTGACCGAATAGAGGAAGCAATCGAGAAGATTGGAGGCAATTTTGATGTGATTGTGAACATACAAGGTGATGAGCCTTTCATCGAGAAATCACAGATTGAGACCGTATGTGCTTGTTTTGACAATGCCGACACTCAAATTGCTACGCTCGGGAAACCGTTTACATCCATGGAAGCCGTTGAAAATCAGAACTCTCCTAAGATTGTTGTAGACAATAAAGGATATGCAATGTACTTCTCAAGAAGCGTCATTCCTTTTGTAAGAGGTGTCGATAAGGCTAACTGGCTGCAAGAATATCCTTTCTTAAAGCATCTCGGCATCTATGCTTATCGCAAAGAAGTCCTCCATGAAATCACACGTTTGCCTCAGTCATCACTTGAGAAAGCCGAGAGCTTGGAACAACTCCGATGGCTGCAAAACGGGTATCGCATCAAGGTGGGAATCACTGATGTGGAAACCGTTGGCATCGATACACCCGATGATTTGAAGCACGCAGAGGAGTTTCTAGCCTCAAAGTGAGTCACATTCCTTTAACCATAGGGCACTCACTGCATCACTCGGCATCCTCCAATCGCCTCTTGGACTTAAACTTACGCTACCCACTTTGGGGCCATCAGGCAAGCAAGAACGCTTGAATTGCTGAGTGAAGAATCGCCTGCAGAACTCTCTAAGCCAGTGCTTTATGGTTTCATCATCATAGCTATCGAAAGCTTTTCTTGCCAAAAGATATATCTTTGACGGGCAAAAACCATGTCGAAGGAAGTAATAGAGGAAGAAATCATGGAGCTCATAAGGGCCTACAAGGTCTTCAGTCTTTTGCTTGATATGTCCCTTTTCATCAGCAGGAATGAGTTCCGGGCTTATAGGAGTATCGACAATATCCAGCAATGTCTTAGCTGAACCGTCATCCACAGTGGTCGCGGCGTATCTTACAAGGTGTTGAATCAATGTCTTCGGAATGCTCACATTGACACCATACATGCTCATGTGGTCGCCATTATAGGTACACCAACCTAATGCCAATTCCGACAAATCACCTGTTCCTATGACCATTCCACCCAATTGATTGCTCAAATCCATCAATATTTGAGTACGTTCACGAGCCTGACCATTCTCATAAGTAATATCATGTACGGCCATATCATGCCCTATATCCTCAAAGTGTTGGATAACGCTCTTAGCGATATTGATTTCCTTTATGGTGACACCAAGGCTTTGCATGAGGCTTATAGCATTATGGTAGGTACGGTCAGTAGTGCCAAATCCAGGCATCGTAACCCCTATAATACCTTTATGATCCATGTTAAGTGTATCGAAAGTCTTTACACATACCAACAATGCCAATGTTGAATCGAGTCCTCCACTAATGCCCACAACGACCTTTTTACTATGCGTATGCACCAATCGCTTTGCCAAACCCATGACCTGAATATGGAAAATTTCCTCGCAATTCTTCTTTTCATCACTTCCAAAAGGCATGAAAGGATGAGGGTCTATCTCTCGTTCTAGCCTGAAATCAGCTGTTTTTATCGGTTGCGCTTCAATAAGACTCACATTCACATGAATCATTCTTCGCTGAGCATTCACATAGGTTGTATTGTTTACCCGTTCAGTCCTAAGTCGCTCTACATCTATTTGCGCTATTTTCAACTGACTCTCCATAGAGAATCTTTCACCTTCTGCAAGCAAATGACCATTCTCATATATGAGCGCATTTCCTCCATAAACGAGGTCTTGAGTGCTCTCTCCAAACCCCGCACTTGCATACACATAACCCGTAATCGTACGTGCGCTTTGCTGTGAAAGAAGACCTTTCAGATAGTCATGTTTGCCGATAAGCTCATCACTGGCTGACAGATTGAAAATCAAGTCAGCACCCGCCAATGCCAAATGGTTGCTTGGTGGCGTTGGTGCCCACACATCCTCACAAATCTCAACACCAAATTTTACCCCATCTGAAGTGATAAATATCTGTGGGTCAGGCGTTACCAAGACTTTATTCCCAGCATAAAGAATCTCCTGAGCCTTCAAATCCTGCGAGGAGGCAAACCATCGTTTTTCATAGAATTCATCATAATTGGGCAGGTATTCCTTAGGTACGATACCCAATATTTTACCCTTTTGGATGACCACACCGCAATTGAGCAGTAGGTCGCCCACCACGATGGGCAAGCCAACGATGGAGATAATGTCCATCTTGCGGCTAAAATCCAGCAGATGAAGCACTGCCTTTTCAGATGCAAGCAGCAGCAATTTCTGTCGGAAGAGGTCCTGACAAGTATAGCTGGTAATGCAGAGTTCGGGAAACACGATGATTTCAACATGCTTCTCTTCAGCCTCTTTAATGAGGCCTTCCATCTGCTCTACATTGAACTCGCAATCAGCAACCTTCACCTGTGGAACGGCTGATGCTACCTTAATGAATCCGTATTTCATACTATCTGATGGTTACCTGTGTTGCCCCATATCCGTATTCTTGGAAGGAAGCATCTTGATATTGATATTTCTTATAACGATAATTCAAGTCGTTTATGATAGCATGTCGAAGCACGCCCTCACCCTTTCCATGGATGAAAACTATCTTCTGACCTTTCTTATCCTTATATTGCTCAAGGGTCTCTCTAAATTTATCCAACTGATAATTCAATATATCCGCATGCGAAAGATTGTCCTGATTATCCAAAAGACTGTCTGCATGCAAATCTACGACTATCACATCGCCATCCTTGTTGTTGTCTTTTTTAGGCTGGACTTCGACGTCCGCACCTTTATACATTTGCGCTTTCAAAGCCTGAGGGTCGATGACGAGCGGACGGACAGTCGTGTCGTTTTCAACAATTGGATAAAGCAAAGCGGGCGTATCAAAGAAGGGAGAGTCCTGGAAGGTATGCAATTTATAGAACTTCACAGGTTCCAAGCGCGTCTGCATTTCCACTACAGGCTTCATTTGGAAGGCTTTTCCGCGTTTATAAGCCATCATCTGTATGGCAATATGTAACATATCGTTCAAGTCTTCACGCCCTATTTCCTCAATATATTCCTTTGTATTCGGCTCTACCTCTGCTTCAGAGCGAAGGCTCCAACTGTTGTTTTCAGCCGTGAGATAGGCATAATGCACGAAATAATTACTGTCATTGACAAAGTAAACCTCAAACCTCGTGCTCGTAACTTCCTTTATATCAATGGGAACAAACGCCAAACAACAATTCAAGACATCATGTCCGGCTATCTCTTCAACCACTGTTTCTACAGGTGTTTCTTCATCCTTCTCTTCACGCTCAAAGGCTTTCTCCACATGTTGGGGTGCTTGCAGATGAGAGATTTTGCCTTCAGGAGCCGATTCAGCTTTCCGCTTTGCGGTCACCATCTTCCCTATATCATAGTCTTCTCCACCAATAACCACCACATCATTGATAGGGGTTGGTATCTGAAAACCATCCTCATCTTCGACAAGCACGATGCTTTTGCCTTGAAATCCTGCGACAGTTCCTCCTCCTTTTTCTGAGAGGAAGCTCACCTTATCACCTATCTTCATCTTCGTAATTTTTACTTTCTATAACAAAATACAAAAGTATATTATTTTTTTGAAAAAGCAAATTGTTTTCTCATTGTTTTTCATAAAATAAGTGGAAAATGATACCTACGAGACTGACGAATTATCTCCCTTTTTGTAAATAACGGTCTTTTACAGACCAAAACAAGTTGTTTTACCTACCAAAACAAGTTGTTTTACTCACCAAAACAAATTGTTTTGGTTTGCAAGTAACCATCTTTTTAAATCCGATAGATAACTGATTATCCGATGAGAAGTATTCTTTACTCTCACCTTTTATCATCTCCAGCAATATCAGAAGATAACTTCGGAAATCAAGGTATCAACAAAGAACTGTCCCCATAACTGAGAAAACGGAAGTCGTGAGCAAGCGCATAGTCATAGATACGATGCCAATCGCCCTTCACAAAGGCGCTCACGAGCAACAACAACGTGCTTTGAGGCTGGTGAAAATTAGTGATAAGCATCTTGACTATCTTATAAACATATCCCGGCGCAATGATGATTTGCGTGCTTGTATGCAATGCTTCAAGCTCGTTTCTATCCAGATAATCGAGGATATTCTGAATGGCTTGTATGGGAGTAACGGCCTTTCCATCCACAAGAACCTGCCCTTCGGCATCGTGCTCAAGGTCGTAAGGCTCCCACTGATTGACATGCAGGTCCTCTTCGGATGCCTCCGGATTGGTTGCAAGTTTAACACCTATATAATATAAACTCTCTAAAGTGCGCACACTTGTTGTCCCCACAGCGATGGCCTGACAAGCATGCTTCAGCAGATGCTCGAATGTATGCCGATGCACCACTATATATTCAGAGTGCATCTCATGGCCTTCCATCTCCATAGACTTTACCGGTTTGAAGGTACCCGCACCCACATGCAACGTGAGTTCATCACGTTCAATGCCCCGCGCATCAATAGCCTCGAGCACAGAATCCGTGAAATGAAGGCCTGCAGTGGGAGCTGCAACCGAGCCTTTAATCTTGCTATATACGGTCTGATAAGTGGTTTTATCACTCTCTTGCGTGTCTCTATTTAAATAAGGTGGGATTGGAAGCTCGCCTACTGTTTCCAATATTTCGGCAAAACTCACGTCTTCAGAATCCCAATCAAAGTCAATCCAATAGTTCGTTCCTGTGGCGCTATGAGCCCCACGATTACGTTCCATCGTTGCGGTGAACGTAAATTGATGCCCATTAATTTCAAACTCCCGATGCAATGGGCCCTCTTTCCATTTCTTCAGATTGCCTACCATGCAGAGCCAAGAACAATGTCCACGAGTCTGAAACATCAGTTCATAATCCGTTGGAGCGGCTGGTTCCATGAGGAAAACCTCTATCAGAGCCCCTGTTTCCTTGCGAAAATGAATGCGCGCCTGTATCACCTTCGTGTTGTTGAATACCATAAGCGCACCTTGAGGAAGATATTTCGGCAGATTATAAAAGACATCCTCTCCTACTTCTCCATGTTTATAAAGCAACAATTTGGAATGGTCGCGCTGAGCAATAGGGAACTTTGCTATCCTTTCATCAGGTAGCTGATAACTGAAATCACTGATTCTTATATGTTTTGTGTCCATTTTCTATATGATAATACTTCGGATGATAGCATAGGCAAAAGTAAAGACCATGACCGCAATCACTACATCAATATCGGTCAAACTATATCCTGTGGAAGTATATTGAGATGAAATATAATTCAGTTTTGGACTGATTTTGAAGTACACTTTGTGCCAAACAAGGTAAGCAATGAAGCCTGCAATAATGCCCCAAAGCAGTCCCACAAGGACATCTCCAGGATAGTGTAGCCCCAAATAAAGGCGTGTCCAGCAATTGATTAAAGACCATAATATCATAAAAAACTGAAAGACACGATTCCTAACTAACAAGCAGAAGAAGACAGCAAGCGACATTGTGTTGGCTGCATGGGCTGAAAAGAAGCCATAGTCATCACCACGAAGGTTATTGACCACATCCACTGTGTATTTGAAAACAGGGTCATTGCCCGGTCGCCATCTGCCTACTAAAGGCTTGACAATAATGTCTGCCATGCCGTCAGCAAGTAAAATGCAAAGAGCGGAACAAGCCACAATCAGAAAGATTTGGGCTACTGTCTCATTGTTCTTTATGATAAGATACAGAAGAGCCATATAAAGAGGTATCCATGTAAAGCCACTTGTAAGGGTTGTCGTCAATCCATCCAAGAACAAAGAATCACTTCCGTTGAAACAACTGAAAAGCGTTCTGTCAGCCTCTATCAATGAGCTCAAATCCATATCTTCGTATCTTTAAATCTCTTCTATTTGCGTTGTGAGTATCCACCCTTCTCTTCCATCTGCCAAACGGATACCTCTCCAAGTCTTCATGCTCTTATCGGTGATATCCACTCGTGTTCCCTCATGTATCACAAAATCGTCAGTTCCATTCTTCGCAGGGGTCTTCTTCACATTTACAGATGGCGCAATCACGATGGCACCCTTGCGATTTTCGAGGGCATTCTTCTGCTGATAGGCGAAGAGATTACTGAAAAGGAAGAGCAAAAAGAAAGTGATAGCCCCAAAGAAACCGACTTTTCGCAAAATCATCTTTGGTGCAAAGAGATACAAAAGAATCAATATCAGGGCAAGCGCAATGCTCAAAAGCCCGAAGAAAGCCCAGTTATCCACACTCGTAAAATTAACTAAAGCATGATACCATGTGATGAAAAACATCTCACTTTCAGGTGTTATCTTATCAATAGTCTTACTGCGGGCAAACTGCAAATTAAAGTTTATGTCGTCATTTCCAGGTGAAAGCAGGTGTGCTCTCTCATAGGCAAGCACGGCTTGAGTAATATTATCAGAACGATAATAAGCATTTCCAAGATTGTAATAAATCTCTGGAGAGACTCCTGTTTTCAGCAGTTCCTGATAGTCTTTGATAGCTTGCTGATAGTTGCCTTTCTTATATTCATTATCCGCATTCTGCTTAGTAACGGCAGACATGGACATTGGCAACAACATAAGCAACAACAAGATAAGTAGTGACTTGTTGCCCTTAGCCTTTTTCTTATTGGATTTCATTACATTTTCTATCTCCATAATTGCCGTCATAGCTGAATCAAACGTCCTGCTCATATTGCCTGATGGGTCACCAGGAGCATATCTTTCAAACTCACATTCATCAAGAGCTTGGATGAACTTATCGATAGTCTTTTCATCAACACCATGTTCTTTCAGGTTTTCAGAGATATTCTCACGAGAAAGTTTCTCTACTGGCATGTTCATCTTATCCCCTACATAACCCCATAGAGCACGCAAAACTTCATCATAAAATTCGTTCTGCTTATTCTCAAACATCAGTGAACTGGCTTTCTTCAGACGCTTGGTAGCCACCTTGTTAGCCTTCTTTCCACGCATCTTCACGATATCTGAGTTCTCGATAGCACGCTTGCGGAAGATGACCAAAAGAGCTATAAAGGCAAACAAGGGGATAAGAAGACTTATCCAATAAGTGGAACTACCAAAGAAGAAGTCCTCCACACCATGCTGATTAGCCTCACCTTGCATGATGCCATGTATGTCTTGGTCCTTTTCATCGGAGTAATCAGAGACATTACTTGTGGTTCCATCACCCTTACTTACATTTATCGTAAACGGCTGAGTATGAATGGTTTTATAAGTATTTGCATCCGTATCGTAGTATATTAGCATCACCGCTGGGATGGTAAACTTGCCTTGATTGCGAGGTACAGCCAAGAAATCGTAAACCATATTTCCTTCAACACCATTTGAAGTCAGTTTAGTCTTATCGGTAACCTTCGCATCATAGGTGTCAAAGTCTTTAGGGAACTGCACTATAGGTTGTTTAATCAACTTCAGATTGCCTATTCCTCCTATCACTACACGCAAAGTTACAGGGTCGCCCGCCTTAACATCTGTCTTGGTTAATTGGGCTGATATATTGAATTTTCCTACACCTCCAGAGAATCCGGCAGGGCGAGTTGGCAACGGTTCAACCTGTATAGAGAGCCCTGGAGCCTGAATATCGCGCTTCACTTCCACATAGCCTGACCCTCCATTAAAGAATGCTTCGAATGGGTCTACTGAACGGTTTTCCTGCACAACGATGCCATGGAAGGTGATACTCGGTATCTCGAGCTTGCCTGTCATTTGTGGATACATCACATATTGACTCCAAGTTACACATCGATAAGGCCTTCCGTTCACTGATTCCACATGGAAACTCTTCTGCTGAGGAAGCTTCACTTCCTGGGTATGAAATCCCGTTAAATCAGGCATTTTGCCTTCCAATTGGGTCAAATCGAGCAGTGTGTACACCTTATAAGTCAGCAATACAGGCTCTTGCTCATGCACTTTTCGCTTATTAGCACTTACCTTTATGAATAAATCCCGAGCAGAAATATGTGAGCCGGCAGTCCTCATTTGAGGCTGGTCATCATAGTCATTATGCATCTGAGGAGTATGACTCGTGTTGCGCGCATGGCCTGAAATCGAGATTCTCAATGCATGTGAAGAAATCGTGCGACCGCCTATCTTGGCATGAGCAACAGGGATATTGAAGACTCCATTTTTGTTTGCATAGAGCGTATAGGTATAAGTGATGGAGGAAGAACTGCTCGTATGCCCATTCACCATCTGATAACTGGATTGCTCAGAAGTGTAAGGACCTGCAATTACCTCCACTTCATCGGTTGAATGCATGCCTGAACGGAAGTCTTCAACCTCACGAGTATTGACAGTATAGGCTATTCGGAAGTTCTCACCAACCGACACTTGCGATGGTGCGGAAACCGAGATTTGCTGAGCATTGACATTCAATGCTAACAACATCAGTATACTATAAATAATATATCGTTTCATATCCATTCCTGTTTCGTTATTTCTCTAATTTCTAAAAGACCGTCTTTTACCGCCTAAACAACGACCTTTTACCTCGTAAACAATGGTTATTTACCTTGTAAACAACGGTCTTTTACAAAGCCGCCAGTTACCAGTTCTTTTGGAGCTGTCGGCGCTGAGGTTGCTGCATGGCTTTTTTCAAGCGGTCCTGCGTGGCTTTTTCCTCCTGCACAGCGGCGTTTAAGAGCTGTTCAGCATTCTCTTTGCTCATCTTTTCCTGAGGCTGCTGTTGCTGCTTTTGCTCCTGTTTTTTCTGCTGTTGCTTGTCTTGTTGTTTCTTGTCCTTATTTTTTTGGTTTTTATTCTTATTGTTCTTGTTATTCTTTCCGCCACCCTGCTGCTTCTGTTTCTTTTGCAGACGCTTGCAAAGAGCTAAGTTATAGCGGGTCTCATTATCATTCGGATTGTTGCGAAGACTCTCTTCGTAGGCCTGAATAGCCTCTCCATACATCTGATGACCCTGACAGATTACACCAATATTATGATAGACTTTAGCCTTGCGAATCTTGCTTTTCTCCAGCTTTCCAGCATTCTGATACTGAAGAATGGCGGCAGAGTCTTTCTGTTGCTGCATCAAAGCACATCCGAGATTATAGTAAGCCTGCGAATTCTGAGCGTTCTTTGAAAGAGCCTTCCGATATTCCACTTCAGCCTTATCGAATTTCTGCTGATGATACAGGCGGTTTCCCTGACGGATAAACTGTCTGTCGTTCTGCGCATCAGCCGTATTTACAGCGAAGATACAGATAAATGATAATATTATATATTTCAAAATCTTCATTTCTTCTTGAATAATCTTACATTTTTTAATAATGGATTCTTGGCCTCGGATATACATATTTCAGCTATCAAAAGCAGAAGAATCAGAATGCCAAAAGCCTGAAATTGTTCATCATATTCGCTATAGATAACACTGTTGGTCTCACCTGTTTGGAGTTTGGTAAGTTCATTGTTCAGCTTTTCCTGAGCACTACTTGTATTATCTTCATGTATGTAAGTGCCGCTTCCAGCCTTAGCTACTTCCTGGCACATCTGCTCGTTTAGAGCCGACATAACCGTCTGTCCGCTTTGGTCTTTCATATATCCGCCATGGCCATCAGGTATCGGCGCGCCCTTGGGATTCCCCACTCCAATGATGAAAACATTGATGCCGCGCTTCTTGGCAGCCTGCGCTGCTTCCACTGCCCCACCTTCATGGTCCTCACCATCAGTGATGACGATGATGGCTTTCCCAATCTTATCATCTTGCGTGAAACTCTTCATGGATAGGTCAATAGCACGCGCAAGGTCAGTGCCTTGAGTTCCGATGAGGGATGGATTTACATCTTGAAGGAACATCTTAGCAGAAACATAGTCGCTCGTTATTGGCAATTGCACGAATGCATCGCCCGCAAAGACGACTAAACCAATCTTGTCATTCGTGAAATTATCCACTAAATTCTCTACAAGCATCTTGCTTTTCTCCAAGCGCGAAGGAACTACATCCTCAGCCATCATCGAGTTTGAGATGTCAAGAGCTATAATTGTCTCGATTCCATTACGTTTCTCGTGAGAAATTTTGCTGCCCATCTGCGGGCGTGCCAACATCATTATCAGGAGTGCCAAAGCACCGATAAGAAGCCAATACTTCACTGCTGGCCGATATTTTGATACATCGGGCATCAGCTGTTTGAGAAGGTCAGTGTCGCCAAACTTCTTCAGTTTCGCCCTTCTTTGCTTCCAAGCAATGAATCTGATACAAACCAATACTGGAATAATCAGTAGCAACCAGAGATATATAGGATCTTCAAATCTGAACATTATGGTATTCTCCTTAATACAGTTGTACGCAATAGAATCTCAAGCAAAAGGCAAAGTATGGCTGCAATAGCGAAAGGCTGATAGGCCTCATATCGCTTAGAGAACTTCTTCACGTCCATTCTTGTCTTCTCCAACTTATCTATGTCCTTGTAAATTTGTTTCAACTCAGCGTTATTAGTAGCACGATAGAAGTTGCCTTCCGTCGTTGCCGCTATGTCGCTAAGCGTCTTTGTATCAATCTCAACAGGGATGTTTACATACTGAACACCCCCTGCTACAGGCATGGGATATCGTGCTACTTTATTGGTTCCCACACCAATAGTGTAAACTCTGATACCTAAACTCCTGGCTATTTGTGCTGCCGTCATTGGCGAAATATCACCCATATTATTGGAACCATCCGTTAACAGGATGACAACTTTACTCTTTGCTTTAGACCCTTTAAGTCTTGAAACCGCATTGGCAAGCCCCATTCCCACAGCCGTTCCATCTTGAATGAGCCCTCGGGAAGCAATGTCTGTCCGCACATTCTGTAGCAAACTCAAGAGAGAAGCATGGTCAGTGGTCATTGGACACTGAGTGAAAGCCTCGCCGGCAAATATCGTCAAACCGATATTATCATTGGGTCTACCCGATATGAACTCAGCAGCCACATCCTTGGCAGCCTCCATTCGATTCGGATGCAAGTCTTCTGCAAGCATGGAAGTGGAAACATCCATGGCAAGCATGATATCTATTCCTTCTACTGATTTCTGATCCCAAGCGTTATGTGTTTGAGGCCTTGCAAGGATAATAACGATGAGCCCGAAAATGACACAACGCAGTATCATAGGCAAATCCATGATGCGCATACGCCAACTCTTAGGCGCATACTGATAAGCAAACGTATCGCTCATCCGCATCGTAGGCTCGCTCTTCTTCCTATAAAGGAAATACCACAATATATAGGGTATCAGTAAGAGAAGTAACAGAAAATATTCTTTATCAGCAAATTCCATTTTACATTAGCAATTGATAGGTTCTGAACACTACATACACCACCAAAGCCACAACAGCAACGAGGATAACATAGATAGCACCTTTTATCATTAAACGGGCTTGCTTTGAACGTTTGTCCTCCTCAGTGAGTTTAGGAACGATGCGCTCTTCAGTTGGTTGCCCTTCAAGTTTTGTCTGATCAATGAAGTTGATGGCGTTCACAAGATTCAAATCATTCTCATTTATCAATGTAGAATACTTAGCGAATTTCACCAAATCGGCCGTCTGGAAGAGTTCTCGAAGTTCATCCACCATCTTCTGATCACCATTATGTTGCAATCGGTCGATAATTTCTGAGGAGGTCATTTCCATAGCATTAAAGCCGAAACGTTCATTGATATATTGACGGATAGTCTCCGTTAATTGCGTATAATAAGTCTTTTGGTCTTCCGAGCGTTGGAGATGTTCCGCCTTAATCTTATCGATTGCACTGAGTGCCTTTTGATGCGGAAGCATCTTCTTGACGATACGAATCTTCGTGATGATAGGCTTGTTCTCTCTCAACCGTATAAAGAGATAATAGCTGAGAACACCCAACAGCAGCATTAAGATAGACAACCAGAAGATGGGACTCCATTCACTCCATTGGAAAGGATTATTCTGTACGTCCTTTGGAGGGAAGAATTGATTAGGATGCAATGTGTCAACATCCATCGTAACCACCTTAAGAGCCAACTGATTGCCCGTATATGGCTTGCCATTCACCTTCACTTTCATCCCCGGAATCGCATAGAGCTTCTCGTCAAAGGATGTGAGCGTAAAGGTCTTTGTCACTTTTACCTGACCATTATCAACATTAGAAGTATCGGCATCGGAGGCTTCCAACACCTCAACGCCTGGCGTAATATACTGCGAGCGCTTATAGTGAGGCCATTGAATAGCCGCTCCCTTCGGAGCAGTAACCCCTACTGTAAGGTGTGCCTGCTGGCCAATCATAATGCCGATAGAGTCGATTTTCGCCTCTACAGACACTTGTGCGGCAGTTTTCGAATATCCAAAAACGGCACATGCTATACAGATTATAATCCTTATATGTTTCATCTTAAATATTCTTAGGCACCACGTTGAGCGAATAAAAGCAGCATTGACTTGACGTAATCTTCATTGGTCGCTATAGAAATCCAGTCGACCTTGCTCTTAGCGAAGGTCTGTTTCAGCATCTCTTCCCTATCAATCCAATATTGAGTATGAGCCCTCCGAAGTTTCCGGCTCGATGTATCAATGAACATCTCGTGGCCGGTTTCGGCATCCCTTACCTTCATCAGTCCTACATCCGGCAGCATTTTAGCCCTTGGATCATAGACTTGAATAGCCACAACATCATGTTTGTGATTGGCTATTTCTATCTGGTTTTTAAAGTCTTCGTGGGCATAAAAGTCACTCAACACGAATGCCGTACAACGCCGTTTCATGACTTTTGTCAGATACTCAATAGCCATCGCCACATCAGTTTTATTGCTTTCAGGGTGGAAATCGAGCATTTCTCGGATGATATAGAGGATATGCTTGCGGCCTTTCTTTGGCGGAATATACTTTTCGATACGGTCAGAGAAGAAGATGACGCCTATCTTGTCATTGTTTTGAATGGCCGAAAAAGCAAGTGTGGCCGCAATTTCTGTAGCCATATCACGCTTCATCTGATGCGTCGTTCCAAAATCAAGAGAGCCCGAGACATCAATGAGAAGCATCACCGTGAGCTCTCTCTCTTCCTCATACACCTTTACATAAGGGCGATGGAAGCGAGCCGTGACGTTCCAGTCAATATCTCGGATATCGTCGCCGAACTGATATTCCCGAACCTCTGAGAAAGCCATACCACGGCCTTTGAACGCTGAATGGTACTGCCCTGCAAAGATATTCTGGCTCAATCCGCGAGTCTTTATCTCGATTTTACGAACCTTCTTTAAAATCTCTGAAGTTTCCATTAAGGCACCTCAACTTTATTAATGATCTTACTTACTATTTCTTCGGAGGTCACATTGCTTGCCTCTGCCTCATAAGAAAGGCCGATACGATGGCGCATCACATCATGTGCGACGGCTCTGACATCCTCAGGGACCACATAGCCACGGTGCTTGATGAACGCATAAGCACGTGCTGCCTTGGCAAGATTGATACTTGCACGAGGGCTACCACCGAATGTGATGAAGTTCTTCAACTCTGGTAAGTCATAACGTTCAGGGTAACGGCTTGCGAAAACAATGTCTGCAATATATTGTTCTATCTTCTCATCGATATATACTTGATTGACTACCTGACGGGCATTCAGTATCTCCTCTGCGTTCGTCACTGGTGTTACGACAGGCAGACCACCCTGAATGTTCTCTCGGATAATGAGCTTTTCCTCGTCGATAGTAGGATAATCAATGACAACTTTCAGCATAAAGCGGTCCACTTGAGCCTCCGGCAACTCATAAGTGCCTTCCTGTTCAATAGGATTCTGCGTTGCCATCACCAAGAAAGGATTCGGAAGCTTGAAGGTTTGCTCACCGATTGTAACCTGATGTTCCTGCATAGCCTCGAGCAAAGCACTCTGAACCTTTGCCGGAGCACGGTTGATTTCATCTGCCAAGACGAAGTTTGCAAACACAGGACCATTCTTTACATGGAACTTCTCGTCTTTCTGACTGTAAATCATCGTACCCACCACATCGGCAGGCAACAAGTCGGGGGTAAACTGAATACGGCTGTAATCAGCATCAATAAGCTGTGCCAGCGTCTTGATTGCTAATGTCTTAGCCAAACCAGGAACACCTTCAAGCAATATATGTCCGTCGCTCAATAAGGAAATGAGCAATGAGTCGACAAGGTGTTTTTGTCCTACAATCACGCGATTCATACCTGTTGTCAGGTTTGTAACGAATGCGCTTTGTTGTTCAATCCGGATATTCAATTCGCGGATATCAATAGCTTCTGCCATAATCTTTATATGTTTTCTGTTATATATTTGTGCAAAAGTACTATATTTAAAGGACAGAAGCGAATAATACGACCTAAATTATATTAAAAAAGTTTCCAAAATCCTATATTTTAAGAAAGTTTTCAATACGCTATAGTTTATTTATCTCTTCATAGATGCGTTGCACGGGGAATCCCATCACATTGAAAAAGCTGCCTTTCAAGCCTGTAACGCCGATATAGCCTATCCACTCCTGAATGCCGTAAGCACCGGCTTTATCGAGTGGATGATAATGCCCGACATAGTAAAGAATCTCCTCTTCGGTGAAAGATTTGAATGTTACTTCCGTGGATACATGAAAACTGCGCTGGCCATCGTGCGTAGTAAGGCATACACCCGTAATCACTTGATGAGTCTTTCCACTGAGTTTTCTGAGCATGGCGACGGCATCCGAATCGTCTTTAGGCTTCCCAAACACCTGATTATCAAGCACTACAATGGTGTCGGCAGTGATGACCAACTGCCCTTCTTCTACCTGATAGGCCGATGCTTTTTCGCGTGCTATATATTGGGGAATATCTTCCATAGCCAGTTCTGATGGATAATTCTCCTCAATTCCCGGAATGACCTTCACCTCGAAAGGCATATCCAGACCTGCCAACAACTCCCTTCTCCGAGGGGAATTAGAAGCAAGTATAAGTTGATATTTTTGTTTCATTTTCGTCATCATTCATTTCCGACTTTGTAAAAGGTAGTCTTTTATGCTGTAAAAGACCGTTGTTTACCTTGTAAAAAGCCGTTGTTTACACGGTAAAAGACTACCTTTTACAATCTCAAAAATCATTTTTTCTTAAGTCATTGATTATCAGCGATTTGCTGATATACGTTTAAAGACCTACCAACCGAATGCCTTGGCATCACTCAACCATTTTCCTTGAGCCTTCAAAACCTGCTCAACGACATCACGACCACAGCCTTTTCCGCCTTCAAAATCACTGATATAGGTCGATATTTCTTTGATTTCCGCACAGGCATCTTTAGGACAACAGGGGCATCCGCAACGTCGCATAATCTCATAATCGGGAATATCATCCCCAACATAGATGACCTCTTCGTCTTTCAAGTCCAGTTTTTTGAGGAATTCGTCATAACTTTTCACCTTGACAGAGCAACGCATGAAGATGTCTTCCACGCCCAAATAACGATAGCGTTTTTCGATAGCCTCGGAGTAACCACCCGTCATGATGGCAATACGAAGTCCCATCTTTTGCGCCAACTGAATGGCATAGCCATCCTTGATATTGAGCGTGCGCAAGGGCATTCCTTCTTCATCCATGTTGATAGTGGCGCAAGAGAGCACCCCATCCACATCAAAGATGACCGCCTTTATCTTTTTCAAATCGTAATTAATCATAGTCGTTTCCCTCTTTTTGCGGATTAATCCTTCGCCTTAT
Organism: Prevotella sp.; assembly: GCA_022641735.1. Taxonomy (GTDB): domain Bacteria; phylum Bacteroidota; class Bacteroidia; order Bacteroidales; family Bacteroidaceae; genus Prevotella. The sequence goes on from JALCDQ010000002.1 coordinate 162,173, forward strand.
CCTCAAATACTGCCACGTTTTCCCATTTCAGCCGCTCTTCGTTTTGCGGCTTCCGCTCATCGGCATAATGACCGATAGCAAGAATGCAAAGGGCTTGCTGGTCTTCGGGATAACCCAAAATGCCACGCATCACCTCATCTGCCGGAGTGCCATCACTCAAACCTCTGCCCCTCATTTCTATCCAACAGCTTCCAAGACCCAAGTCTTGTGCCTGATATTGCATGCTGATGGCAGCGATAGAACCATCTTCTATCCAACAGTCATTGCTGTCGGGATTGCCCAAAACGACGATGGCCAAAGGCGCTCCTTTCAGGAATTGAGAGCCCATATTTTTGGCATCAGCGAGCTTCTCGATAGCCCGTTTGTCATCGACAACCACAAATTGCCAGGCACGTTGCCCTTTAGAGGTAGGCGACATGAGAGCTGCGCGAAGAATAAGTTGCAATTCTTCGGGAGCTACCTCTTGTTCAGTAAACTTTCGATGGCTACGTCGAGCCTGCACTAAGTCCTTAAATTCCATAATCAACAATTTTATATGCAAAAATAATAAATATTTCCGAAACTTCATCGCTATCATTAAAACTTTTATTATTTTTGTATCATAATATATGAATGTAAGGATTATTTCACGCAGTGAAGAGTTGCCACAGATGACCTGCAACAACTTTTTCCATAGCTTGGAGCTCTTTCAAATCATAGAGAAAACTCCTGGCCAAAGTCCTTATATGGCCATTGCAACGGATGACAACGGCAATATTGTCGGTCACATGTTAGCGATTATCCGCCGAAGAGGCTTTTTGTGGCCTTCTTACTTTTTAGGTCAAGGGCGTATTTTCGGGGAAGGAGAATACGCTGATGATGTTAATAAAGAGGAGATTTTCGGCATATTGCTCAAGAAAATCACGCAGAAATTCAAGCGAAAGCTATGTCTTTATGCGGAATTCAGTGATGTATCCAAGAAGATGTTTGGATATCATAGCTTCCGACAAAACAAATATTTCCCCGTACACTGGCAGGAAATACACAATTCCCTGCACTCTATGGCCCCTGAAGAACGGCTTTCCAGCAAGATGCTACAAACCATTGACAAGTGCTATCATGCAGGTGTGGAGACTCGGGAGACAGAAAATGAAGAAGAGGTACACGCTTTTTTCAAGATGCTCAATGGCTTTTATCGGATGAAAATGAGGCGTTTAATCCCTCCAGAAGACCAAATTAGCGAGTTAGATAAAAGTGAAAACGCAAAAATTTTCATTACTATTTATCACAAGAAAGTGATTGGAGGCTGTGCTTGCGTTTATTCTGAAGGCAATGCATTTTTATGGTATCTGGCATCAAAGAGGAAATCGCATCCGACCTTACACCCTCAATTAATGACTATATGGCAAGCTATCAAATACGCTTATGCACATAATTACGCCCATATCTATTTCTTGGATGTAGGCTTACCCTTTAAACGCAACCCCTTCAGAGACTTCATCTTGAGCTTTGGAGGTAAACCTGTAGCCAAATATCGTTGGTTCCGATTCTCCATTCCATGGATTAACGACCTGCTATCTTGGTGGTACAGCGAATGAGATTATCCTTCGCTATTTCTGGTTTAATGGCTTCTTCAATACTAATATTCAACGGATTGATATTGAAAACATTACTGAAACCAGCATCCAATAACGTTTGCTGGTCTTCTATTTGCCCTGCCAACAGAATCACGGGGCATTTACTGCGCTGAAGAATCACGCTCGGAAGTTTTCCCATTAGTGTCTGTTTATCGGCCTTCCCCTCACCAGTTATCACGTAATCAGCGTCTTTTGAGAGTTCTTCAAATTGCAGGATATCCAAAAGAAGACCCGCTCCCGACTTCATTTCGGCATTCAGAAACTGCATAAAAGCATATCCTAAGCCACCTGCAGCACCAGCTCCTTCCTTTCCAGAAACGTCAAAACCGAAGTGACGAGATGACGCTTTAGCAAATGCAAGAGCTCTCCTGTCAAGTAATTTCACCATATTATCATCTGCTCCTTTTTGCTTTGCGAACACTTGAGCAGCCCCTTGAGGCCCATAAAGTGGGTTTCGGACATCACTCGCAAGCGTAAAATGCAACTCCAACGACTGCAACGAGAGCCAATTTCTCACGTCTTTCCAGTTTGCAGTAGGCTTTTGAAGCAGGCTTTTCACTTTATCTGTCAGGCTTTTAAGCATCCCTATGCCACAATCACTGGTGCAACTTCCACCAAGACCAATGATGAAGTCGGTAGCTCCCTGCTGTAAAGCATCCCACAGCATATCACCTAAGCCATAAGTAGTGGTAATCAAAGGGTTGCGTTGCAAGGGTTCAATCAGGGAAAGCCCACAAGTTTGAGCCGACTCGATGATAGCCGTATTTCCCGAAATGGCATATTTTGCATCTATCCAACGCATCAAAGGGTCGTGGCAACGAAGGGTCTTCATCTCCGCACCCAATGCATCAGAGAAAGCCTCCAGCATGCCTTCTCCTCCATCAGAAACAGGGATGCTCACCACCTCTGCTTTGGGATTGGCAAGCTTGATGCCCTTCTCAACAGCCGCCTCTGCCTCTTTTGAGGACAGACAACCTTTAAAACTATCTATCGCCAATACATATTTCATATACAATAAGAACGTAATTTCAGCGTTATATTGCTAATGATGAAGAAATTATTTATACTCCAGATATTTGCATTTGCTTTCTTTTTGACAGCAAATGCACAATCTTTTACTCTTCAAGGGCGTGTTTCCGATGAGAAAAACAACCCCATCGAATTGGCTACAGTCTATTGTGCAGCCCAAGGAAAAGTAACCATGACCTCGCTGAAAGGTGAGTTTTCACTCCAATTACATTCAGCCGATTCCGTTGTGGTGCGGTTTTCCATGATTGGATATAAGACCAAGAGCCGCGTACTCCGCCGTCCTAAAGGGAAACAGATGCTGCAGATAGTGCTCTATGATGATAATGTTACGCTCAAAGATGTCCAAGTTCAAGGGCAGAAAATACAAAGCGGACAGACTCAGGAATTGAAGACTAAGGACATGAAGATGGCTCCTACAGCCAGCGGAAATGCCGTTGAGAGCATGGTGCAAAGTCAAGCAGGAGTAAGCACACATAGCGAATTGAGTTCACAATATAATGTTCGGGGTGGCTCTTTCAATGAAAACAGCGTCTATATAAATAACATTGAGGTCTATCGCCCATTCTTAGTGCGTTCCGGACAACAAGAAGGACTCTCCATTATCAATCCTGATATGGTGGAGAAAATCGGTTTTTCAACGGGTGGTTTTGAAGCCCGATATGGTGATAAGATGTCTTCAGCCCTCGACATAACCTATAAACGGCCGCAGAAATTTGAAGCTTCCTTGCAGGCTTCATTGCTTGGAGCAAGTGCCTATGTAGCCATTGCCAACAAGAAATTCTCCTGGTTGAATGGCATCCGATATAAAACTACACGCTATTTATTAGGTTCTTTGGATGAGAAAGGTGAATATAAGCCTAACTTCCTAGACTATCAGACCTATCTGAATTATCGTCCCAACAAGCGCTGGGAGATAGATTTCATCGGGAACATATCGGATAACCACTACAACTTCTACCCCACTAACCGCACCACAACGTTCGGAACAATGGAGAATGTAAAGAACTTTACCGTGTATTTTGATGGTCAGGAGAAGGACTTATTCCGTACTTATTTCGGCTCATTCGGCCTTACTTACAAGTTTTCCGATAAGACTTCCATCAAACTTCTTGCATCTGCTTTCTATACAAAAGAGCAGGAAAAGTATGATATACAAGGTCAATACTGGCTTACACAAACAGAAACCAGCGAGAACTTAGGCGTTGGCACCTACTTTGAACATGCCCGCAACTACCTTGATGCAAATGTGGAAAGCATCAAAATGATGTTCAATCACAAGGCAAAACATCATGACATAGAGGGTGCAGCAACGTTAAAACGTGAGCGGATAAAGGAAAATTCGGTGGAATATGAGATGCGCGACTCTGCCGGATACAGTGTTCCGCATACTGGAAAAGACCTCAATATGATTTATTCATTGAAGGCTAATAACAGACTGAACGCCAATCGAATAGAGGCTTATCTACAAGATACATGGCGATTTGCCACTGGCAACGATTCCATTCAAACTCTTTACACCTTGAATTATGGAGTGAGAATGAGCCACTGGAACTTCAACAGCGAGACGATAGTTTCCCCTCGCCTGTCCTTAGGCATCATTCCTGCCTTCAATGAAAACATCACTTTCCGTCTTGCAACCGGTCTTTATTATCAAGCACCATTCTATAAAGAGCTGCGTGACACGTCAACGGTGAACGGAATCACTGTCGCTACGCTCAATAACAAGATAAAGAGTCAGCGCTCCATCCATTTCATTTTTGGGTATGACTATCGTTTCAAGATGATGGATAGGCCGTTCCGCTTTACCACGGAGGCATACTATAAGATTCTGCAAAACCTCGTTCCTTACTCTATTAATAATGTAAAGGTCGTTTATTATGGAGATAATGTGTGCGATGGACACGCTGCAGGCATCGATTTCAAACTCTATGGAGAGTTTGTTCCGGGAACAGATTCATGGATTACGCTCTCTCTGATGGACACCAAAATGAATCTCAACGGGCGCAGTCTGCCTCTACCGACCGACCAGAGATGGGCTGCCAACCTCTTCTTCACTGACTATTTTCCAGGTACGACAAGATGGAAGATGAGTCTGAAACTAGCTTATGCTGACGGTCTTCCTTTCTCTGCACCTCATCGGGAACTGCAGCGCAACTCCTTCAGAGCCCCTGCTTACAAGCGTGCAGACATCGGAATGAGCTACCGATTGATAAACAACGAAGACCACCACAGCCTCATTGCCTTGAAAAATCTTTGGTTAGGAGTTGACTGCCTGAACCTCTTTGGCATCAGCAACGTCAATTCTTACTATTGGATAACCGATGTAACCAATCAGCAATATGCCGTACCTAACTATCTGACAGGCCGCCAAATCAACGCCAGAGTATTGTTGGAATTCTGATTATCTAAGATTTATCAGCATCCTTAAAAATACAGATTGTAAATCAACTGATTATTAAAGCGATAGCAAAAGACCGTTATCTGCAGAGTAAAACAACTTGTTTTGGTATGTAAAACAAATTGTTTTGGTATGTAAAACAAATTGTTTTGGTATGTAAAACAAATTGTTTTGGTATGTAAAACAAATTGTTTTGGTGGGTAAAACAACTTGTTTTACTTCCTAAAAGGTTATCTTTTACATTGGGAAAGATGATTTATGACTAAACAATAGACCACAAAGAGTAAATCTATGAATAAAAAAAAGGGAACTTATACCTAAGTTCCCATGGTTTAAAACAATAATTTCAGCCTCTTTGACTCTTATATTTCTTTGAACTGACTGCCATTCCATTTGAGCTTCTTCGACAATAAAATTGGGCGAATCTGCTCTTTTTCTTCCTTCGTCATCAATGGAGTTGACAGCGAAAAGGTTATCTCATCAGTATTTGGAGACAACGATGCTTTCACCAACATTGGGTCTAAAGCCAGCAACATCGTCTGATATTTGTCCTGAGAAATCGAATCCGGTTTATGCGTAAGACCATTTTTCAGAGAGGCAATGCTTTGTCCATCAAATGCTGAATTCAAGTTCAAAGACTTCCAGTTTTGGTCAAAGAAACTCACGGTACTTTCCGCTGCATCACCGTAATAAGTACTCACAAGACACAAGATAGAGTCACCGCCCGTGAAAGGAAGCATCTTCAGCTCCATCTCAGATGATTTACTCAACTTTACATGGATATAATCAGCCGTCAAAGTATCAACCGATGTACTGTCTTCGAGCTGATTTTTAACCTCTGCTTTCACTTTCATATCATAAAAATCAATCAACTCTATGCGAAGACTTTTATTCAAATAAGGTGTAAGAGAATCAGGCATTGATGTCCACATCTGCCTTACAGACTTGGCCGATAACGACGAAGCCAATAAAAGAAAGAGGAAAAGGGCGGTTGCTTTTTTCATTATTTACAATGTTTTAATTGATGAAATGCGCCATATCGAAGCTCTGTTGTCCAGTGACCTTCTCGTCGTTGAGTGCATATAGTGAATAGAAATCCAATCCCAGTGGGCGCTATTCCACCCTTATAGAATTTGTTCCCATTCTCCTCATAATCACAGGAAACGCCATAATCAGTCTCCATATATTTTGCTAAAGAATCTCTTTGCTGTACAGCTAACTTGCGAGTAGGCTTCGTAATAAAGAAACGGGCCTGGTTGAAATATCCACCTTTACCCTCTGATTCAAAGCCGAAAACGATTTTATTAAATTGATATCCATTCAAAGACTTCTCTCGATAAATAAGATTATCACCATCTATTGTGTCCGGTTCTCCGAATTGAGCCTTGATAATCTGCAAGGCTTCACTCCGAGAAGTACCGAACTTCAGGTTGACAAAATTATTCTCTTTGGCGTTTGCGAATAGAGAAAATGCAAGAACAGCTATAAATAAAAATTTCCTCATTAACAATATTATTTACTGTAAAAGAGGTGAAACCCCTAAAAGAATTTCACCCCTTTGCTTTCTATTTATGGAATATCTTATTCCTCAATTGCTGCCTGAGCGGCCGCTAATCTTGCTATTGGCACTCTGAAAGGTGAGCAACTAGCATAATTAAGACCCAACTTAGCGCAGAATTTAACGGAACTTGGCTCGCCTCCATGCTCACCACAGATACCTGTACGCAGGTTTGGACGAACGCTACGGCCCTTCACTACTGCCATCTTGATAAGCTGTCCAACACCCTCCTGGTCAAGAACCTGGAATGGATCGACCTTCAATATCTTCTTGTCAAGATATACTGGGAGGAATGAAGCGATGTCATCACGGCTATAACCGAACGTCATCTGCGTCAAGTCATTGGTTCCAAAGGAGAAATACTCTGCCTCTGAAGCAATCAAATCAGCAGTAAGAGCAGCACGAGGAATCTCTATCATCGTACCAATCTCAAACGGAATACGGATGCCATATTCATCAAATGTACGCCTTGAGCTCTTCAAAATCACGGCTTTCTGCTGACGGAACTCAGCAACAGTACCAATCAGAGGAACCATAATCTCAGGTCTTGGATCATGTCCTTCTTGCTTCAATTCACAAGCAGCACTGATGATAGCACGTGTCTGCATGGCTGTAATCTCAGGGAATGTAATGCCCAAACGGCAACCACGATGACCGAGCATAGGGTTGTTTTCTGCCAAAGAAGCCACACGACGATGGATTACTTCTAGAGAAACGCCCATCTCATCTGCCATAACTTGTTGTCCCTCTTTATCATGAGGTACGAATTCATGCAATGGAGGGTCAAGCAAACGGATATTTACTGGTAGTCCGTCCATAGCCAAGAGGATTCCCTTGAAGTCAGCTTTCTGATAAGGCAACAGTTTATTGAGTGCTAACTCACGACCTTCCGGTGTGTCGGCAAGAATCATTTCACGCATGGCGATAATCTTCTTATCGTCAAAGAACATGTGCTCTGTACGTGTAAGACCAATACCTTTGGCGCCAAAAGCACGGGCAACTTCAGCATCATGAGGAGTATCTGCATTGGTGCGAACCTGCAATTTGGTATATTTGTCGCAAAGGTCCATCAATTCCTTGAAGTCTCCACTCAATTCAGCAGCCTTTGTAGGAACTTCGCCAGCATACACCTGACCTGTTGAACCATTGAGTGACAGATAGTCACCTTCTTTATATACTACACCGTCGATTTCAACGGTCTTTGTCCTATAATCTACATTAATAGAACCAGCACCAGAAACACAGCATTTACCCATACCACGTGCAACCACTGCAGCGTGAGAAGTCATTCCACCACGAGCAGTCAGAATGCCTTCGGCAGCTGACATACCAGCAAGGTCTTCCGGTGATGTTTCTATACGCACCATCACCACTTTATGACCATCTTTATGCCAAGCCTCTGCATCGTCAGCATGGAAGACTATCTGTCCGCAAGCTGCACCCGGAGAAGCTGGAAGGCCTTGTGTGATTACCTTTGCTTTCTGCAATGCTATTTTGTCAAATACAGGATGGAGCAATTCATCGAGTTTCTGAGGCTCGCAACGCTCTATAGCTGTTTTTTCATCAATCATTCCTTCATGAAGCAAGTCCATGGCAATCTTCACCATTGCTGAACCCGTACGCTTTCCATTACGAGTCTGGAGGAACCACAGCTTGTTTTCCTGCACTGTGAACTCCATATCCTGCATATCATGATAATGATGTTCAAGTTTATCTTGAAGCTCATTCAGCTGATTGTAAATCTCAGGCATTGCCTCTTCCATGGAAGGATATTTGCTTGCGCGCTCCTCTTCAGAAATTCCAATACGATTTGCCCAACGCCGAGAGCCTTCTATAGTAATCTGCTGAGGAGTACGAATACCTGCCACAACATCCTCACCTTGTGCATTTACAAGATACTCACCACTGAAGATATTCTCGCCATTACCAGCATCACGGCTGAAGCAAACACCTGTTGCAGAGGTGTCACCCATGTTTCCGAAGACCATAGCCATCACGGAAACAGCTGTACCCCACTCGTCAGGAATGCCTTCCATCTTACGATAAAGGATTGCACGCTCGTTCATCCAACTGCGGAAAACGGCACAAATGGCACCCCAAAGCTGTTCGATAGGGTCTGTTGGGAAGTCTTTGCCAGTACGTTTCTTGATTGCTTCCTTGAACAGTTTCACCAGTTTTTTCAGCTCATCAACGTTCAAATCCTTATCAAGCTTGATGTCGCGCTCAGCTTTCACTTGCTCAATGATTTCCTCAAACGGGTCAATATCCTCTTTATTTTCAGGCTTCATTTCAAGCACTACATCGCCATACATCTGTACGAAACGACGATAAGAATCGTAAACGAAATGTGGATTTTGGGTCTTTGCAACCATTCCTTCAGCCACTTCATCATTCAATCCAAGGTTAAGAATGGTATCCATCATACCTGGCATTGATGCACGAGCACCTGAACGCACACTGACAAGCAATGGATTTTTGGCATCTCCAAACTTAGATTTCATCAGGTCTTCAATGTGTTTGACTGCGGCTGTTACATCAGTATTAAGGATTTCCATGATTTTCTCTTGGCCTACTTTATAATATTCATTGCAGCAGGCTGTCGTGATAGTAAATCCTGGAGGTACAGGAACCCCTATCAAGTTCATCTCAGCAAGGTTGGCACCTTTGCCGCCAAGCTCTTCACGCATTTGTGCATTACCTTCGGCCTTACCATTTCCGAAAAGGTAGACTCTTTTTTCGCTCATAATTTGGATATATTTTTATGTTTTCTCTATTTCTGTGCAAAGATACCTTATTTTTATAGAATATGCAAATATTTAAGTAGAAAATTGCTATCTCGACTTTGCATTTTTGATTATTTAAATAATTATAAACTAAAAAGAGACACCAGAAGGCTATATTCGCAAATTATTTGTAACTTTGCACTCAAATTAAAAATTCATAAGATGACAAGAAATCGCAAACCTTTACCTATATTAGAAGGTGTAACTATAGAAAGTGTAGCTGCTGAAGGCAAATGCTTAGCGCATGTGGACGACATGGTGGTATTTGTTCCTTTTGTAGTACCGGGTGATGTTGTGGACCTTCAAGTAAGGAAAAAGCGGCATCGCTATTGTGAAGCTGAAGTCATCAAATTCATTCAATACAGCACTATTCGCCAGCAACCTATGTGCAAGCATTTTGGAATATGCGGCGGATGCAAGTGGCAAAACCTGCCTTATGACGAGCAACTCAAAGCCAAACAACAACAGGTGTTTGACCAATTAACGCGTATTGGAAAGATAGAACTTCCTGAGTTCCACCCTATTATGGGCTCTGTGAAGACCAAGGAATATCGCAATAAACTTGAATTCGGATGTTGCAATAAACGATGGTATACCCGCGAAGAACTCCAGAAATTGCCTTCTGATGCTGGCTTAACGGAAGGTGGCATCGGATTTCATATCACTGGTGCTTTCGATAAGATTTATCCTATCCGGAAATGCTGGCTGATGGACGACCTTCACAATGAAATCCGCAATGAAATTTCCACGTATGCCAAAGAGACGGGCATGAGTTTTTATGACCTCAGAGAGCAACATGGATTACTGCGCAATCTGATGTTCCGCACCTCCAATACGGGCGAATGGATGCTGCTCATTCAGTTTCATTTTGATGAAGAAGGTGATGAAGAAAAGGCTAAAGGATTACTTCAGCACATAGCCGATAAATTTCCTCAAATCAGTTCATTAATCTATGTGGACAATCAAAAAGGAAACGACACCATCGGAGATTTGGATTTGATAACTTTCAAAGGAACAGACTTCATCTATGAAAAGATGGAAAACCTGAAATTCAAAGTAGGTCCGAAGAGCTTTTATCAAACCAATACCGAGCAGGCTTATCATCTTTATTGTGTAGCTCGCAAGTTTGCGGCATTGACAGGCAAAGAACTCGTTTATGACCTCTATACAGGAACGGGTACTATCGCTAACTTCATTGCTGACAAGGCAAAGAAGGTCATCGGCATCGAATATGTTCCTGAAGCTATCGAAGACGCCAAAGTAAACAGCGAAATCAACGGAATTGACAATACGCTTTTCTTTGCGGGTGACATGAAAGACCTGCTGACGGATGAATTCATCCAAAAACATGGAAAGCCCGACGTCATCATCACCGACCCTCCACGCGCAGGTATGCACCCCGATGTGGTGCGCGTCATCATGAATGCAGCACCGGAAAGGCTTGTTTATGTCAGTTGCAATCCAGCGACTCAGGCGCGCGACCTTGCTCTTCTCGACCCTATGTATAAGGTAGCAGAAGTGCAACCCGTTGATATGTTTCCGCATACTCCGCATGTTGAGAATGTCGTCCTGCTTATCAGAAAATAGGCAGGTCTAACAAGTTGACTGCAATTAAGATTGTAAAAGGTTATCTTTTACGGCCTAAACAGATACCTTTTACCCCCTAAAAGATAACCTTTTAGAGAGTAAAAGACGGTCTTTTACAGACTTGCTAATAATCATCTGATAATCAAAGATTTATGAAGCGCAGAGATGGCCATAAGATTCATTCTTTTGAAAAGGATAAAAGCAAGGCAATAGAGTCATCAAAAGGCACTATAAAAATAGGTGTAAATCCTTTTGGAAAAAATCTTTCTGTAAAAAAATTGCAAAATGTTATACAACTTTCAGATTTTTTTTGTATCTTTGCATTTAGTAACAATTTTGAAATAACCAAGACGAAACATCTAAACAATCTGAGTTAATGAAAAAATATTTTATTACAGCGTTATTGGCTCTAATCGTATTTTCTGCCAATGCACAAGAGAAAAAGGTATCCTGGATAAACAATGTCAAACTGTCTGGCTATGGTATAACCGAATATCAGTATAGCGGACAAGACGGCGCAAAGTCCAACTCGTTCAATCTACGCTTGGCTCGTATATCACTCGATGGCCGTATCTTGCAGGATTTCTATTGGAAAGCGCAGATTCAGTTCAACGGAAATACCTCGACTTTAGGAAGTTCACCTAAGGTAGTCGATTTGTTTTCAGAGTGGCAAAAGTTTGATTTCTTCCGTATTAAAATAGGTCAATTCAAGAATCCATTCACTTTTGAAAACCCAATGCACCCTATCGACCAGGGATTTATCGGCTATGGACAGGTAGTACAGAAGCTGGCAGGATTTTCCGACCGTGCCGGTGGACACAGTTCCAATGGCCGTGACATCGGTTTGCAGTTCCAAGGCGATTTCCTCAAGAATGCCAAAGGACGCAACCTCCTTCATTATCAGATTGGAGTTTTCAATGGCCAAGGCATCAACGTGAAAGATGTTGACGAGCAGAAAAACATCATCGGAGGTGTTTGGGTAATGCCTGTTGCAGGCATGCGCTTAGGTGCTTTTGGATGGACCGGCTCTTATGCACGCAAAGGAACTTGGTCGGATGAAGCAGATGGAGCAACTCATACGGGTATTCGAAAACTTCAGCAACGCCGTTATGCCTTTTCAGCAGAATATGTAGCCGATGACTGGACATTCCGCTCAGAATACGCTCATTCCACAGGTTTGGCATTCGCAAAAGCGCTGAATAACACGGATGATGCAACTTCCACAAATTGCAATCTCAGCACCAATGGTGATCAGGCACAAGGTGTTTATGCACTTGTCATTGCTCCTATCATTAAGAACAAATTCCATGCAAAAGCCCGTTATGACATGTTTCAGCCTTCTGGTGATGCCAGCAAGCAAAAGACAGTCTATGAAGCAGGTTTGGATTATGAATTCCACCATAATTTCGAGATTAGCGGCATCTATGCGTTCGTCAATGACCACAGTCTTGCCAAACATAATTATAATATGATAGATGTGCAGGTTTCATTCAGATTTTAGGTCTGAATAGCTGATAACAAGGATAGCGCCCGCAAATTGGGCGCTATTTTTGTATAAACACAAAAATTTCTTGTAAAATTTGAACAAGTAATCTAAAAAAATTGTATATTTGTCTCAAAATAAATCTAAAATCATTAATAATTAACTAGAAATCGAACAACTATGAACATTCCACTCGTTTTTTGGCTGGTTCCTATTGCCAGCGTTGCAGCCTTGACTATGGCTTGGGTTTTCTTTAAGAAAATGATGGTCGCAGATGAAGGCACACCGAGAATGAAAGAAATTGCAGAGTATGTGCGCAAAGGCGCTATGGCCTACTTGAAACAGCAGTACAAAGTAGTACTGATTGTTTTCATTATCCTCGCACTCATTTTTGCCTTTATGGCTTATGTGCTCAAAGTGCAGAATCCATGGGTACCATTTGCATTCCTTACGGGTGGATTCTTCTCAGGCTTGGCTGGTTTCTTTGGCATGAAAACAGCCACTTATGCAAGCAGTCGCACTACAAATGCTACCCGTAAAGGACTCGATGCAGGCCTTAAAATCGCCTTCCGCTCAGGTGCCGTCATGGGTCTAGTCGTTGTAGGCCTTGGCTTGCTTGACATTGCCTTATGGTTCTTAATTCTGAGTGCATTCTATCATGAAGGACAAGCAGCACTGATAACCATCACTACCACCATGTTAACCTTTGGTATGGGTGCTTCCACACAGGCTCTGTTTGCCCGTGTCGGTGGAGGTATCTACACGAAAGCAGCCGACGTGGGTGCTGACATTGTAGGCAAAGTGGAAGCCGACATCCCAGAGGATGACCCACGCAATCCTGCAACGATAGCTGATAATGTCGGAGATAATGTTGGAGATGTTGCCGGTATGGGTGCCGACCTTTATGAAAGTTATTGCGGAAGTATACTTTCCACAGCAGCTCTAGGAGCTACAGCTTTTGCGCTTGATGGTGACATGCAGCTGAAAGCCGTCATTGCCCCAATGATTATTGCCGCAGTTGGTATCTTCCTTTCGTTGATTGGCATATTCCTTGTTCGCACAAAAGAAGGTGCATCAATGAAGGATTTACTGCACTCGCTGGCTATCGGGACGAATTCCAGCGCCATTCTTATTGCTTTCGCAACCTTTGCAATCCTATATTTATTAGGTATAGAGAACTGGCTCGGTGTTTCATTCTCTGTCATCAGTGGATTAGGTGCCGGAGTAATCATCGGACAAGCAACGGAATATTACACATCTCACAGCTATAAGCCCACTCAGAAGATTGCTGAAGCCGGACAAACAGGCTCTGCAACAGTTATTATCAAAGGTATCGGAACAGGTATGATTTCCACCTGCATCCCAGTCATCACGATTTCTGTCGCCATCATGCTTAGTTACCTTTGTGCCAATGGATTCGACCTCTCCATGAGTGCAACATCCATTTCTCACGGACTTTATGGAATCGGTATAGCAGCTGTAGGTATGCTTTCTACTTTAGGCATCACTTTGGCTACTGATGCTTACGGCCCTATTGCTGATAATGCAGGTGGCAATGCCGAAATGAGTGAGTTGGGTGAAGAAATCCGTCAGCGTACAGACGCCCTTGATGCACTTGGCAATACCACAGCAGCCACAGGTAAAGGTTTTGCCATTGGCTCAGCTGCTCTCACAGCATTAGCTTTACTAGCCTCATACATTGAAGAGATTAAAATTGCTATGGCCCGTTCAGGTGTCATGATAGAGGACTTAAAAGGCGATTTGATAACGGCAACAAATGCAACAATTCCTGATGTCATGAATTTCTTCCAGGTGAATCTAATGAATCCGAAAGTGTTAATCGGAGCTTTCATCGGTGCCATGGCAGCATTCCTTTTCTGTGGACTAACAATGGAAGCTGTCGGACGTGCCGCGTCGAAGATGGTGTTAGAAGTTCGTAGACAATTTAGAACCATTGCGGGGATTCTTGAAGGTAAAGCAACTCCTGATTATGGCCGCTGCGTGGAGATTTCCACTAAAGCCGCTCAGCACGAAATGGTATTCCCTGCACTTCTTGCCATCATCATCCCTATTATCGTAGGTATCATTCTTGGTGTAGCAGGTGTTTTGGGACTTCTGGTAGGAGGTTTGGCGGCAGGTTTTACCTTAGCTGTTTTCATGGCTAATGCCGGAGGAGCTTGGGATAATGCTAAGAAGATGGTCGAAGAAGGCAACTTTGGAGGCAAAGGAAGTTTCACTCACAAAGCCACTATTGTTGGAGATACGGTGGGAGACCCATTCAAAGACACATCAGGGCCAAGTCTAAACATCCTCATTAAGCTTATGTCAATGGTCAGCATCGTAATGGCTGGACTCACTGTCGCATTTATGTGATAATTAATTTGGTAATTTAAAATATATTATTTATCTTTGCAAAAACATAAAAAGCAAGGGGTAAAAGAAATGGATGAATACATAGAACATCACCACCACCATCACCACCATCACGTTGATGATTCTGAAGTTTTTAAAAGAAAAAGTTTAAGTGCACAGAAGCGCAGGAAAATCATATCAAATGTAACGTTTACTGCACTTTGCATCATTGCACTAATTATTATTATAGCAGTGGTGTGGATGTATACAGCAGAATAAAAAAAAGGAGGCTCGCAAAATCGCAAGCCTCCTTTTTATAACTAATTCATAGAATCAGCAACTTAATTTAAAAGTATTTACTTAAGGAGATTCCCATTCTTTTAGGTATCAAAAAGGCAATATCAATAGGCGCCAAAGGAAAATAGCGTAAACAATGTTTCATAGCTATTGAGGCTGTCTGCATACTTTTAGCTTTACCCTCTTTACCTGCTTTTCTTACATTCTTTCCAAAATTTCCACCTTTCAAAACATCTTCCTTCAATTTATTACTCCAAGAATAATATTTATATGATATAGCAAAAGGATACTCATCTTTAGGCAAACCCAAGTCTTCAATTAAAAATGCACCGACTGCAAGAAAAGCCCGATAATAGCCAATTCTGATTAAAAGATTCTTCAGGTAATTCCTATCATATTTATTATAATAGGTATGTAACAATATTGCTAAATCGCACAACTGCCTCAATCCAACCCCTTCGACAAGTAAATGATTAAACAAGTGCTTAAATGTACTTATAATTTCGGCAATCGGACTTAATGTTTTGACATCTATTTGATTAATACAAACTGAACATGGATTTTCGAATATTTCCTTATCAATCAGCTGATTAAAGCATTTTTGATGTCGGCTAAAGCCAAAAGTCTCAATTTTATAGTGCATCTCATATCGGATGCCTTCATAATTAAAATCGAAATGCTTGTCAACTTTATCCTCGTTTATCTTTACACCCAACTTTTCTTCCAAAAGTTGCTCTGCTCGACTAAAGTCTGGCGGTATCACATAGAAGTCAACATCACCAGTAGTTCTCAATTCTGGATTTAAATAGTGGCTTGCTGAAATTTGTCCTTTAAATACCACATAGTGAATTTCAGCTTCATTAAGTATAGATGCAACCTTCGCTAAATTCTTATTGATTTTTCTTACTTTCCGTTGATTTTTAAGAATGGCAGACATTGCAAGCATCGTGCAATCATCATTGATTCTCACATTATTTCTTACCAAAGAATCTGCCAACAATGCAGGAACAGTTTGTTGCTTTGCTAATGCAAACAAAGCATTAAACTCATCAACATCCAAATACCTAACGACCTCACCTTCGTGCCACAATGCATTGCAAAGGAGCCTGAAGAATTCGTCTGTGATTATAATCTCTGCCATTTAGCAGTAATAAATTGTGGAACTTTCCACATCATCTTCATAATCTTTGTTGGAATTGGCATAAATCCATGTGAACGATAGACTTTGATATCCTCTTTCCACATTAATTTCCAATTATCTGAATTTGTAGAAAGCCCCCCTATTCTATCACGGACAATATATCTATTCAAATAAGAAATCTTCAAATGATACTCATAAAGATATTTGACAAGCAGGTCTGTATCTGCAGCAATCTTATAATGCTCATCATATAACCCTCCTTTAAGTAAAACTTCCTTCCTAAAATAACATGTTGGATGCAAAGGTAGCCATCCCATCTTTACTTTCCATCGATGGAATCCTCCACTTAACCAATTCCTGACGACTTTCCTATCTTTTACAAAAATACCATTCCCATAGCAAAGGTCTGCATTAGTTTTCTCAAATTGAGCAACAACATCTGAAATAACATGACTATCATACAATATATCATCAGAATGTACAAGTCCTATAACATCTCCAGTTGCCATCCGTATTCCTTTATTAATGGCTTCATACATACCATGGTCAGGCTCGGAAATAACCTTTGCAATTCTATCCAGATATTCATTGATTACGTCCATAGTGCCATCTGTAGAATGTCCATCTATAATCAAATATTCTATATTAGGATAATCTTGCGACAGAACACTTTCTACCGCACCTCTAATTGTTTTAACCCTATTATAGCATACCGTAATGATAGTTACTTTCAGCGAAACCATAATCTTAATTTTTCTCTAATTAAAGTTTCTGCATTTCCTTTGCAAAAGTGTTGGAAATGAAAGGTCTTAGACTTTTCAATGGCCTCACTTAGATTATTTTCATCATAAACACCTATAACACAACCCATAGCATCCAATTTCCTAACAAGTTGGAACTGATCATGAATATGTTCTGTTTTATCATGCCTTGGAAGCACTACTATACGTTTATTCATCTCCATGGCTTCTGAAATTGCTCCCCAACCGCCTTGAAGGATAAGAATACTTGCATGTTCTATATAATCATGCATTTCTTCTTTTGTACAGAATCTAAAGGCTTTGGCATATTGATATGGATATTCGGTATATCCAGTTTGCACAATAACCACTTCATCTGTCTGCTTTGCAAATTCATCCACGGCTTTGGCCATACGAATGAAAGGCATATTCATTGTTCCAATACTTGCAAAAATCATAGGACTCCACAACATGTTGCATTGGGAAAGACTTTTAACAATTCTTCCCATTGCACTAAAAACAAATCAGCATATTTTTCTATCCAAACAGGTGTACGAGAAGGTGTAGTAACATCAGCTGCAGAATTGATGAATATAATCTTGGTTCCTAAAATTTTTTTTGAAAAGAAAACTGTGGGAACTGTAACTCCTGCACCTGTAGTTATAATCACATTCGGGCGCTTAATCAATACCCAAAATAAAGCCTGAATACTGTTCTGCAAAAGAGTCCATATCTTTGATGGTTGAAAATTGGTAAGAAAAACATGTTCCTTTCCTTTCATAAAAGCAATTGTTGACGTTGTCTTAAGTGTCAACCAATAGCAATAATAGTCATCAGGAATTGTTCCTATTGCTAATTGTAATTCTCTCAGATGACCACCAGCAGAACAAGCTAAGCAAATCTTAGGTTTTCTTTTCATCTCTTTCTTATAACAATGGCAGGATTTCCACCAACTATCGTATTACTTTCCACATCTTTATATACTGACGATGTTGCACCTACTATAGATTTTTCTCCAATCTCTACACCCATTCCTATATAAGCACGGGTGCCTACCCATGCATCTTTATGAATCGTAATTGGTGCTATAATCAATCCTTGCTGTGAATTATTAATAACGGAAGCATCATGACCAGCAGTGCACAAATAAGCATATTGTGAAACTACAACATTTTCTTTTAATTCAACCATTGCCTGATTGTAACAAATCACATGAGGTCCCAAGCACGAATTCTTGCCTAACTTTAAGTTCCATGGTGCCCAAATCTTTGCAGAAGCATAAACTTCAGCCTTTTTGTCTGCTTCTGCACCCATCAATCTCAACAGAAATAGTCTCCATTGCCTGAACAGTTTAGTGGGGAAAGGCCGAAAAAACAGAACATAAACTATATTCCAGATAGCTCTCTTGAATTTAATTTTATTGGAAACATGCCCAATTGCTATTCGTTCATTCATAAGCTTTTGTATAACTCAAACATTTTTTCTGCCATTATTTTGGAAGAATATTTGTCTTCTATCAATTTTCTGCCATTCTTGCCCATCACTTCCAAATCAGATGCAGATAAGGTCAAAAACTTACGCAAAGCATCAACAGTCCCGTCTATTCCGATTTCTGTCCAAAAGCCACAATGACAAGTTTCCAAATCCTGCCATGGAGCTCCTTTTGTTGTTATTACGGGTGTCCCACTTGCTAAAGCCTCAGCCACAACAATGCCAAAATTTTCACTATAGGTTGGTAATATGAAAACATCTGCACAACGATATAACTTCCACTTCTGAATACCATATACACCGCCGACAAAATCAAACATACTATCTACTAAGCACTTTTTAGTGTATTCCTTAAGTAATTGAATATAAGATCTGCTACCTTCTCCTGCAACAATTATCTTATAATCTTTCATTTGATTTTTAAGCCTTTCAACTGATTCTATCAATATCTCCAATCCCTTTTTCTCATGTATCCGAGACAGAAACAAAATTTTTTTCTGCTTTGTCCACTTATTCTTCATTACTATATTATCAACATCTATTCCATTTGGAATGACCACCACTTTGTCATTATAGCCCAACTTTAAAATATTTGCTTTTTCTGTTTCTGCAGTGGCATTAATGATATCAGCTTTTGCAACAGTTTTTTTTTGATACAGTAATAAAGCTGGAATCTTTTTGTTCCAATAATGCCGTTTTATAATCCATGGCTCAAGCATCCCATGTGGAGTAAGTACCACCTTATATCCTAATGACTGAGCCCATTTCTGCACATAAGCACATCCGGGCATCCAACAACAATTAACATGAATGACATCTGGTTGTATTTCCATGAGAATTTTTAGCCACTCTCTTTTCATTGCAATAAAATGAGCAATAGTTGGGATATAATGAATCGTACAATTCTTTATTTCAACTACATTGCTTGAAAGATGAGTTACAATATGCAAATCCACTAATTTCCCTAATTTAGAAGCCAACAACTGAATATATGAAGTTGTTCCACCTGAAGATTTATCTATATTTGGAATATATTGGAGTATTCGCATTTTTAATGATTCTTTATTTCTAACATTTCCTTATATACTTGATAATATTGGGAAGTAATTTCTTCAACGGAAAATCGTTTAATATTATTGAAACCAAGTTTTATATATTGTTGACTGTTTTCTATTGCTCTTATAAAACCATTACGAATTGACGGAACACTCTCAGGATCTACAAGAACAGATGCCCCTCCAGCTATTTCTTTCATTGGAGACAAATTACTTGTCAGAACAACTCTTCCTATTGCCTGTCCTTCAATAATTGGCATTCCAAATCCTTCATAAAGAGACGGAAAACTAACTATATCGCAATTGACATATTCTTCCCTAATCTCCTCATCAGACAAATCGTAAGAATTACTATATTTAATGAAAGATGATTCTAATTGCATACAAATTTCTTTTGTCAACCTGCCTATAATTCGAAGTTCACAAGGAACACCTCGAATCGCAGCAATTACATTCTTGAGGTTTTTGTTTTCAGATGTGCCTATATGCAAAATAATTGGACATTCTATATTAAAAAACTTTGGGGAAATTCCTTTATATGTTGGGGCATAAGGATTATAGATAGTAAGAATCTGTCTTTTTTTAAATCTTACGAATCGTAGTGCTTCTGCCTCACTTTTCTCACTCACAAATGAAACTCTTTTTGCAAATTTAAGAGTTTTTATCCATAGAAAATATTTTTTTAATCTTTTCAGAAAGGACTTCTGCTGAGTATAGAAGCCCAAATCGTGAACAGTAATAATGGTATTATATCTTCTTATAAAGGGAAGTAAATAATGCTCTGTACCTGTAATATGAATAATATCATACCTTTCTACTTTTATTTCATGCAAAGCATATCGAATATTCCTATACATGCTCACAAAACTATAATTAGTACAAGGCAAAAAGAGATGCGAAACTTCGCAATATTTTGCCATCTCGGTTTCAATGACAGAAAAGACCCTTCTTATGGAATAGCCCATCTGTTGATTCCTATAGACATATAAAACTTTCATCTTTTTGCTAAATATCTTGTATGAAATAAAATCCCCGATAATTTTAATACTAGTATAAACAAAAGAAGATCTTGCCAAAAACCTCTTAAAATAAAACTAACTTCACCGAAACAACCATTTGCATTCCGAAACATTCCGAAAATAGAAAATATCAACAATAGACCAAAAAATGAATATATCACCCGTCCTCTCCTCCAGATTAAGAAGCAATCAACTAATTTAAATTGAATAAAAAAGAGTATAAATTGAAGAATAAAATATTTATTACCAAATGTTGCTAAACCATCAGCTAAATGACTGGTAACTCTTGATGCCGCATACGAATATCCTGTAGATAAATTATATAAAAAATCACCGTTTGAAATAATTTCTTTTTTGTCAATATTCAAATGGAAGCACATCAAAATTGGTGTTGGAAATAATCGCAAAATATTGGAATAGAAAAACATCTGCATTATCTCATTATTATACCCTATTCTTTTTGCATGAAATAGTGTCAAATCGGTAATACGAATATTTGCATATCTATTTAAAGCAAAATTACTAAGGTACTCCTCTGACCATCCGTCTGAATTTCTTATTATGTCATTATTACTTCTAACATAAGATTTTTGCTCGTCATCATTCCCATAAGCTTCCCATGTTTTCTGTAAAAGTTCTTTTTTTGAAACATCCTCACGAATTTTTCTTGTAGCTAACATAGCTGAAGAAAAATTTGAAATAATTGGAGAAAGTACAAAAACAGTTATCAATAATAAAATAAAATATTTTGGTTTTGCTATTTTAAAGAAGGGCTTTGATGAATTCAATAATGCAACCATCAACAATAATATAAAAATCCCAAAAGGCTCAATCAATTCAAGTCGACTATTTGATGATAAACTTAGCGCAAATAAGAACACTTGAGAAACAAGAGCAAAAAAATTAAATGTTATTATTTTTTGTCCCTTCCCATACAATGAAGGAAAAAATAAAATAATTGGAGCATATTGCAAAGATAAAAAACCAGTTAAGAATTTACCCATTGTATCGCCAATTTTAGCATCCCCATTTTTATAGAAATATAATCTTAGAATAAATCCAAAAATCCCTAATAACCATATTTGAGCTACTGGAATCATATCATAAAAATCGAATCTATCAAGGACTCTTTGAATGATATTGTTCGTTGTTTTTTTTGTTGCTAAAAAGAAAGCAAGTGCTGAAATTATATACAAAAAAGTTTCCCCAGTAAACGTTTCATATGGAAGTTCAAATTTATATGTTATTGGTTTAAATTCAAGCAATGTGGCAAATAATGGTAATATTCTATACATACTCATAGATAAAAAAATCAACCACGAAAATAAATGTTCTTTTATCAGTTTTTTGTTCAATCCAATCTTTGCAAAAACATACCATGTAAGAAAAGTCATAGCACAACCTGCAAGATTTTCTCCAGAAGGAAAGATAACAATTTCCAGCAAAATAGCAACAATTACTAATATCGTCCCTATTCCTTTGAGCTTCTTTGTTTCACTCATTGCTGATTACGCCTACCTTTTCCAATACTTTTCTAATCATTTCAATATTAGAATAGCCTGATGTTATACATCGTTTATATCCTTCTTCTGCTATTTTTTTCCTTTCTGCCTCATGCTCTAAATAATATATACATTTGTTTAACAATTCTCTATTTGATGAAAAATAAACAGCTTCTTCATCTTCTCTAAACATTCTCTTGTGCTCCTCTGTTCTTTCCGCTAACAGGAATCCCCTACATGCAGGAATCTCCACGGTTCTTGTTGTTTGTGTATCATAATTTTTCTTCCGCAAAAAACAGAGTGATATTTTAAAAGCACTCAGAGCTTTACAATAATCTTCTGTCTTGAGTTCAAAATCCTCTATAGTGAGATACCTATTATATTTTTTATATTTTTGCCACAGTCTATCACCAAATACTTTTACATGAATGCCATGATCGGCTAAATACAGAATACTCTCCAATCTCTCTTTTTCAAAAGCTCCAACAAATCCGACATCACTTCCAAATTTGCTTTTATCTGCATCACTCAATTTCCTTGGATAATGAAACGTAGGCTCATAAGCATTGTTAACAAAAATCACATTTTGAGATCCAAGATGTTTCAAGTCATTTATAATATATGACTTATTCGTCACAATATAATCATACCATGGTATGCATTCTATGTATTGCTGCGATTGATTGTGCCGCAATGCCATATTGTCGGGAGAATAACTGATAATTATTGTATTTGGAGATTTCTTTTTTACATATATTAATGTCTCTGGAAAAATAGTTACCCCTTTATCTATCCATAAAATATCATACCTTTTCTTGTCGATCAAATTCTTTATTTTATTGTTTTCATCATTATTTTCTGGCATCCGTATTCTTATGTGATAGAGAAACAGATGATATATGATGCGACTCTTAAGAGAATATGGATTGATAGCAGTATCAACAGCATCTATTTCATCAGCGACCTTTGTTAATGCCCAATGGCGATGAAGGCAAGTATTGCTAAGTCCATTGAAAGTTCCTACAGAAAGAATTCTCATAACTATCTAATAATGAGATTAATGAAATGTGTATAGCGTTTTCCATAACTCTCCCATGAAAGTTCTTTCAGAAAATTAGTTGGATATATCATACTACTTTTATCTTTATAGATTTTCATTGAATGGTATAAAGCCTTTAACAATGATTCTGATGAATATTCCTGAAGAATCATAATATATTCCGTATTATTCATTATAGACTTTAGATCTTCTGCACCAGAATCTTTACTTCCTATTATCGGCATATTACATGCTATTGCCTGAGCCTGTACCATAGCAAGTCCTTCTTGCCTTGAAGGCAGGACAAAAACTTTGGCCTGATTATAATAATTCACCAAAAGTGTCTGATCCACTGCATCTACATGGGTAAACTGCTTGCTTTCTGGAAATTTCAAATCAACTAAACAGCCAACATGCAATAACGTATAATCGGTTTGTTTGATAGCTTCTACCAGAAGATCACATCCTTTCTGAAAGCTCCACCCACCTACCATAATGAAATCATATTTTTTTACGACATCTGGCATTGGTGCAAACATCTTCAAATCAACTCCATATGGATTAACAAAAAGTTTATCTACTGGATAATTATGAAGCATAAAACTTCGTTTAACATGTAAAGTAGCAACAGAAAGATAATCAGCAATATTATAACCTTCCAACTCTCTCTTTATATTTATATTCGGTACAGGCTTCTTGCTTTTAAGTGAAGGAATGTTTTCCAAAATTTTCTGTTGCTCGATAATATGCTTAGATCCACGTTCCAATATGACTATTTCTCCCTTTTGTTTAGCCTTTTTCAAAGCATAAACAAATTCTCCACTCATCGCAATTACAATGTCAGCCTTACGCATAATAATGCCTGTACAAAAATCTTGGAATTCCATTCTTATGTTTTTTGCCCATTGAAAAGGCAAAAATTTCTGCAATATCAAGAATGGCAACATTACATAAAATAAAGAGCAACTACACCTTTTTGGAAGTCCATAAGCAAAAGATCTTGAAGTAGGCACATAAGAATAAAACTTTACATCGAACCCATTTCTATACAACTCTCTTGCTAAATCGCAAACATGGAATCGACTTGGAGACAATATATTGATCTTTACAGGCATCTGATTATGAATGAAGAATATGTCGAATAAATGATTTACAGGTGTTTCTTTCCTGCATATTTAAGCCTAATATATATATAATCACTACCAAACCTATGCTGTTTATTACCAAAAGAATAAGCAACCCTACTAAATTTGATGAAGTCAATATGGATAATAGATAGCAAAGACAACTTGATGTAATAGCCACAACTATAGATGGGAAAAGCGACTTTTTCAAAATCTCTGTACACTTTATGGGGCTTACCTGCAATGCGTATATAGCTCGAATAAAACAGGTAACTATATCCAAGCCTACAACGGTGACAATCAACATAATAGGACTATTGCTAATCTTGCTTACAATAAAGCCTACCGGAATTATCAAAAGATAAAATACTTCCGGATAAATCATAAACTTACTGATACGATTGGTTGCAAGCACAGATGCTCGGATGGGTTCAAAAGCCGCATAAGTAAGACTCAAAAAAACAGTAGCTATAGCAAACTCAATAGTATAACGGGGGACATTTCCTAACCATAGATGTATAATGTAATTAGCCCTGAATAAAAAAGGTATCATAATAAACAATGTCATATATACCTCTATTTTACTCCCTGTATAAACAAGACTCTTATGCAATTCAAGGTTTCCGTCAGCATAAGTTTTTGTTATTTGCGGAGAAATAGCTTTAAAAATATTCAATCCAAATGATAAAATGGCATTCTTCAATTGCAAAGCTATCTGATATACAGCATTAAGCCCTACGCCAAAAGTCCAGTTGATAACCAATATAATGCCTTGGCTGGAGAGGGTTTGCAATATGTTAGATGTAGTCGATATTCCCATAAACGTTCCTATCTGCTTCATCAATGTTTTGTCAATCCCTTTCTTATACTTTGACTCTTTGAACTGAGAGTGGCAATAAAACAAATATAACATCTGAATTAGAATACTTGCAATTGCCAAAAACATGGCATATATTACCAGCCGCTCATTCTTTGAAATGCAAGAAAGACAGAATGCTGCACCCCAATTAAGCAATACTTGAATAGTAGTTATAACCGCGAAGATGCCCATCCTTTCATGTGCTATTATCAAAGCATTATATGGGACACTAAATAGTGTTACAATAGTGGTAAGGATAGAAAACTGATAAACCCAACATGCAGCGTTATGACTGGCTTCAGGTATATTAATACCATTATTTAAAAACACAACTCCAATAGATTCCAAAACTAAAAGGACCAACAGACACAATAATAAAATGACATTCAGAGAAGAAGAAAATACTTTATTAATATTACCATCCGGCTTTCCAAGTTCATAAGTAATAAAACGCTGAACGGCTGTAGTCACTCCCACAGAGAACACTGAAAAAATACCAACAATACTTCCAACAACCCCATAGACACCCATATCTTCTACCCCCAAATTGGTCAGCACAAGTCTTGTTGCCCATAAATTGAACCACATAGTAAAAAGCATTCGGATATATAAATATATCGAATTCTTTGCTATTCGTTTGGAATCAAAAGATTCAGACAATCTTCGTGGTATTTGATAAGACAACATTATGGTTATCGGTGTCTGCTTATTCGTAACTTTACATCTATCTCTTCTTGCTGCAATAGCAATTACAGCAAGTTTATAAATAGGCTTTCAAGATGCTTCAGTTAAAAGATACAGCAGCCGCTTATGAGGCTGAGCCTCGCAGTACCATAAGTTTTCGTAAAAATGCAGTGACAAAGATAATATATTTAATTGAGAAAACAGATTTTTGTTTAGAATTATTCTTGCGCCAATAGTGAATTAACATTTTTTGTGTGATAGATAGTTGTCACTTCAGCTTGCCTGCACAGAGGGGTTTGAGAGGAAGTTTAAGGTTGCGCAAAATTGATTTATAGATAACAAATCAAACACCTCGCATCATCAGAATCGAAAATTAAAGGTAATGCATTTGCGAATGATTAATCAGCTTTTGATAAAGCATTGCTTTCGCTATGATAAACACAAACATGTCTGATATTCTTTGAATATTCGCCTTTTGATGGATAATTATCGGTCATACCATGGAATATTTGCCCCTAAAATCTGTTTTATTAAGCTCTGGAAAATATGTCCCCATGATTTTAAAAATTACAGGGACAATTTGTCCGGACCGTTCGGACAAATTGTCCGGATGATTGGGACAAACTGTCCGGACTACTCGGACAAACGTAAACAACCGTCTTTGAGAAATCCATCTGCCATCAAATGGAGAGCTTTCAACTATGTTTCATGAGGAAAAAGACTATTTTCAGGTATTAAATAGATAAATGAAAGAATTCTATTTAAACACTTATTATCAAAGGATTAAATATTATCATAGGTCCGAAAATTGATGTTTAGAATCAATCGAAAAAAGCATTACTATTTTGAAAGACCGCAACAAATAGAAACGGCTCTATTTATTCATTCCGAAATAACCCGCAAAATTGCATCCGCACCCTCAATAAAGGCCTTAAGAAACATAAAATTACAGATTTTAATTGTAAATTTAATAAATTATTTCTTACTATCAATTCTTTTCCGTAAATTTGCATCAAATATTGAGCAAAGATGAAGAAAATACTATTTATATTATCCCTTTTGGCCTTCGTTTTGCCATCAAATGCCGTTCTCAAAGAGGAGAATATCAGCAGTACTTTGTCGATATTAAGGCAGGAGCTGACCACTTACCACACGGAATTGGAACACCAAACGGGGTTTATGAAAGATGAGCAGCAGCGCATACGCACGGAGATGGTATCCATCTTCAACCGCAGTAATCAGAACTCGCTGATGCTCTATTCCCAAAAGGACGGATACATTTTCGACCTCACTTATGCTTGTCATGAGGCAACAGAGCAATATCGTGCCTTCCAACATACCGTTACCCCCTTCCGTTCTTTTGTTGACAGGGCGCAAGTGGAAATCTCCCGATATGACAGTTTGGTGAATGTCTTGAGCTCAATGTCAACGGAATCACTGACGGAAAGAGGCAAAATCGACCGCAATGTGTGTCTGACCTTAGCCGTAAACATCCGCCGCACCTTGCAGGAAAACATCGACCAGCAGAAGGATTACATACAATATTACAAGTTGACAGAGCAACATCTGAAGTCGATGAACGACTATGCCATCAAGAGATACAATGATATTCAGACGAGTATATTCAGCAATGGCGGCGACAACTACTTCAGTATACTCGGCCATTTGTCAAGGTCGATAAGGGAAGCCTATAATTCGGCGGAGGAGAAATACAAGCCTTTGGATAAAGTTCACTCACAATGGGACAGCCGGCTCATGTTCGGCCTGCTCATTATGATTATCTTTTGGGGCATCATCTCCACTTTCCTCATGGTCGTGCTTATCAGGATTTTCTTTACGCAACTCATCAAAAACAAGAAGATGGAGATGTATTATTGCCGCATCTTCAAGAAAAACAATGCGGCAGCTCTTCGTGAATCCTTCTTGGAAAAGCGCACTTGCATTATATGGACAGCCACGGTGGTCACCTTTGCCGCTATTTTGGGAGCAGTAAGACTGCTGTTTAATCAGGACTTCGTCATCATGGCTTGCCAGTTGCTCGTTGAATACGCATGGCTGTTAGGAGTGATTTTGGTCTCCCTGCTCATACGCTTGAATGGCAATCAAATCAAAAGCGGATTCCGCATTTATTCACCTTTGATGATTGTGGGATTCATCGTCATCAGTTTCCGTATCATACTGATACCTAACGATTTAGTGAATTTCATCTTTCCACCGGTCCTTCTTTTCTGTACCTTATGGCAGTTGAGCGTCATCAGAAGACGAGGAAAGAGCGTTCCGAAATCCGATGCTTTCTATACCAATATTACTCTCCTTGTCTTCATCGTTTCGGTTATCTCTTCGTGGATAGGATACACGTTGCTTAGCGTGCAGATACTTATCTGGTGGATTATGCAGCTCACTTGCATCCTCACCATTACCTGTATATCCGGCCTGTTACAAGCTTATGCCGACCAACATAACTATAAAGACGCCCTCATCACCCGCACATGGCTCTATCGTTTAATCCATAGTGTCGCCTTGCCAATGATGGGCGTTGCGTCAATCATCCTCTCCATCTATTGGGCAGCAGATGTTTTCAACCTAAGCGACACGACTTGGCGCGTCTATACAATGCCTTTCTTGGATTCAAAGAACATCCGCATCAGTATCTTCGGAATATGCCAAGCCATCGTGCTTTATTTTTTGTTCTCCTATATTAATAAGACCCTAAAGGCCTTTATGAAACTGCATTTCGAGAAAAAAGACCCCTCTTCGGCTGCCAGCAAGATTGTTATGTCGAAAAATGTACTGCAAGTCATCGTGTGGGGTATATGGTTAATCATGGTATTAGCTATTTTCCATGTCAACAATACATGGCTCATCGTCGTGTCAGGAGGACTTTCCACTGGTATCGGATTTGCCATGAAGGACATCTTAGAGAACATTTACTACGGCATATCACTGATGATGGGCAGAATTAAGGTGGGTGACTTGATAGAATGTGACGGTATCAGAGGCAAAGTAAGCTACATTTCTTACACCTCAACACAAATGGATACCATCGACGGATGCATCATCACATTCCAAAATGCACAGCTCTTCAGCAAGAACTATAAGAACCTTACCAAGAATCATGGCTATGAATTGGCAATCATTCCTGTAGGAGTCGCTTATGGCTCAAACATCAATATGGTGAAAGAGCTTATCATCACAACCGTTACAAGATTATCTTGTCGGGAGAAAAAACGTGAAGTTAAGGTCGTATTCACTGAATTCGGAGACAACAGTATCAATCTGAAAGTCCTCGTATGGGTGCCTGTTCTTACCCATACTTATGCAGTGAGTGAAATCATGGAAACCATCTACAGCATCCTGATGGAGAACAATATAGAAATCCCATTCCCACAAAGAGACTTACATATCATCAACAGTACTTCTGTAAAACATGAAGAAAGTGAGGGTGAGACAATACAGGAGATTCAAAATGAGAAATAATATGCAACCAGTATTCATTGCAGGACCATGTGTGATAGAGTCACAAGAACTGCTCGACACAGTAGCTGAAAAGCTTGTGGAAATCAATCACCGATTGGGCATAGACATTATCTTTAAGTCGTCGTTTGATAAGGCAAACCGCACATCCATTCATTCTTTCAGAGGTCCAGGGCTAGAAAAAGGACTTCAAATGCTGAATGATATCAAAGAGAAATATGGCTTGCGCGTACTTACAGACATTCATGAAAGCTATCAAGCAGAGGCTGTCGGCAAGGTCGTCGACGTTATTCAAATACCGGCTTTCTTATGTCGGCAAACTGATTTACTCATTGCTGCAGCAAAAACGGGTAAGACTTTGAATATCAAGAAAGCACAGTTCCTCAGTGGAAAGGATATGCGCTATCCCGTAGAGAAGGCTCTTGATGCAGGTGCGGAGGAAGTTTGGCTTACCGAAAGAGGCAACTGTTTCGGTTACAATAACCTCGTTGTGGATTTCCGAAACATACCCGACATGAAGGATATTGTCCCTACTGTCATCATGGATTGCACTCACAGCGTACAAAGACCGGGAGCAGGAAACGGGACAACAGCAGGTGATCGCCGCTTTGTTCCATCCATGGCACTGGCTGCAAAAGCATTCGGAGCTACGGGATATTTCCTTGAAGTCCACCCAAATCCTGACCATGGGCTCAGTGATGGACCAAATATGCTGGAGCTCAACAAGTTGGAAAGTTTAATAAAGGAGTTACTATGAATACATTGGAAACAGAAAGAATGAGTCATTTACGTGATTACGCAATACAGTGTTTGAAAGATGAAGCTGAGGCATTGTTGGATTTGATTCCCCAATTGGACGACAATTTCGACAAAGCTGTGAAGATGATGTATGAGTGTAAAGGCAAGATTATCGTTACTGGAGTTGGAAAAAGCGGCAATATAGGAGCAAAGATAGCAGGAACGCTGGCGTCTACCGGCACCCCGTCTTTCTTCGTTAATCCCCTTGATGTGTTTCATGGAGACTTGGGAGTAATGACCTCTGAAGACATTGTTTTGGCCTTAAGCAACTCCGGACAGACAGATGAACTGCTGAGATTTATCCCTATGTTGCTCCACATGAACGTGCCTATCATCGCCATGAGCGGAAATGAAAACTCGCTGCTGGCCAAATATTCCACTATCCATATTAAGGTATGGGTGAAGAAAGAGGCATGCCCGCTCAACCTTGCACCTACAAGCAGTACCACTGCAGCCCTTGCTATGGGTGATGCGCTGTCAATAGCCTTGATGGAAATAAGGGATTTCAAGCCAAAAGACTTTGCTCAATTCCACCCTGGAGGAGAGTTGGGTAAGCGGCTTCTGACGACTGCAGAGGATGTGATGCGCACCGAAGAACTGCCTATCATACCGAAGGATATGCACCTTGGAGAAGCAATTATCCACGTCAGCAAAGGCAAACTCGGATTGGGTGTATCGTTGGAAGACAACAAAGTCATCGGTATTATCACGGACGGAGATATCCGTCGAGCTATGGAAAAATGGCAAGCTCAGTTCTTCGATAAGACTGTCAGCGACATTATGACTGAAAATCCGAAGACCGTGTTGCCGTCTACTAAAGTCACCGAAATACAGCATATCATGCACAAATATAAGATTCACACCGTTCTTGTGGTGGATAATGACCGTCATCTGCTAGGTGTCGTTGACCACTACAGTTGCATGCTTTAAACAGAAAAATGAATTTAAGGAGAATTCTCACATACTTTTTATTGCTTGTCTGTCTATCTGTGGGTGCACAGACATCAGACTCAATACTGACAAATCAACTTCGTGAAAAAGGCATAACTTTCTCACATGACAACTCTGTAACCCTTCTGATGACGGGTCAAGAGAAGTTTGACGATATGTTCAAGGCTATCCGTCAGGCTAAGAGTTCCATTCATTTGGAATACTTCAACTTTCGAAATGACTCCATCGCAAACCTCCTTTTCAAGATACTTGAAGAGAAATCGCAGGAAGGAGTGGAAGTTAGAGCCTTGTTTGATGCCTTTGGCAACTCATCAAACAACCGTCCATTAAAGAACCACCACCTAGATTCTATTCGGTCAAAAGGTATCGAAATCTATAAATTCGACCCTATTACGTTCCCTTGGATTAATCATGTTTTCACCCGAGATCACCGCAAAATCGTCGTCATTGATGGGCGAATAGCCTATACAGGAGGCATGAATGTGGCTGATTATTACATCAAAGGCACGCCCCAAGTGGGCTCTTGGAACGACATGCACTGCCGAATTGAAGGCTCTGAAGTAAACACTCTGCAGCGGATATTCCTGAAAATATGGAACAAAGTATCAGGGGAAAACGTCCATGGAGCAAAATATTACAGCTCAGAATACCCCAATTCTGATTATATCAGAGAACTGAAACCCGACACCACGACCACAAAAGGCCACAAAATGATAGGTATCATCAACCGTGAACCACATACGAGCAATGAGATTATAAGAGCTTTTTACACCGATGCCATCAACGATGCGCAGGATAGTATCAAAATCATAAACCCCTACTTCACATTAAATCACACCCTCAAAAGAGCTTTGAAGAAAGCTGCTAAACGAGGTGTGAAGGTGGAAATCATGCTTTCCACACGGAGCGACATCCCTCTGACACCTGATTGCGGTTTCTATAACGCCCATAAACTGATGAAAGCCGGATGCCAAATATGGATGTATACTGCTGGATTTCATCACACTAAGATTATCATGGTGGATGGAAGAATCTGCACAGTAGGTAGTGCAAACCTCAATTCTCGTAGCCTCAGTTGGGACTATGAAGAAAATGCTGTCATCCTTGATAAGAACACTACG
This sequence comes from Prevotella sp., assembly GCA_022641735.1. GTDB lineage: Bacteria > Bacteroidota > Bacteroidia > Bacteroidales > Bacteroidaceae > Prevotella. Next base: position 194,274 of record JALCDQ010000002.1, read on the forward strand.
AAAGAACTTGACAATCTTTTCGAGAAAGATAAGAAACAAAGTTTCCTGCTTACAGAACAAAAATGGGATACTTGGCGTACTCCTTGGCAGAGATTCAGAGGATGGTTTGCCCATTTATTAGCCCCATTCCTATAGGCATGAAATGGCTACATACGACATTGATTATCAATCAATTATAGTCCTCAAAACAGATTTTGAACTTCGCTTTGTAGCCAGAAATAAACGAAAGATAAATCTATCATTTTGTAAAAGATGGCTTTTTACCTTGTAAAAGGCTATTAGAAGGAATGTAAACAACGATTGTTTACATTGTAAAAGACTACCTTTTACAAAGTGGCAAATAAGCCTCCTATCTTTTAGAAGTTATTGGTAAGCACTAAGAAGCATTTATTGTTAAGAAAAAAAACTACTATTTCTCGCTTCTTAGTTACTATTTTTTCGAGATGACTTTGATGCGTGCAAACTTCAAAAGAAGGGTCTTTTGGTCAGTATTTCGGAATTCAATGGTGGCACGCTCGTTCTCTCCTACACCCTCCACCTTAATGACTGTGCCGATACCGAAACGCTGATGCTCCACCACATCACCTTCCGCTATCGTGTGTTGCTCCGTTGCAGAAGTACCCTCTTGCATTTTCCTGCCTCCATTTGTGACTGCATCCTTTACCCTTTTGAGGTTTCCTCCGCTCGCTGCAAGTTGTCGTTTGAAGGACTCAGAAAATGGGTCCACTGCCTGTTCAGCCTTATGTGGCGATGTGATTTTCGGTTTTGCATCTGCCATAAACTGGCCCGCAACGGGACGGGAATTCTGCCATCTGCTGCTTTTCTGTGGATATTCAGAGCCCCAAGGATGAGAACCAGTATAAGGTTTATCAATTTCGTAATCGTCTTCCCATGGACGTTTCTGCCACCGATTTTGTCTTTCCTCACCCGAAACATCCTCGTTTTCCACCTTCATATATTTCGGATCAATGTCCTGAAGGAAACGACTAGGAGTGCCAAACTCCACATGCCCATAACGAAAACGATTTTTTGCGCAAGTCAGGATGCAATGATGCTCGGCGCGCGTAATGGCCACATAGAGCAACCGACGCTCTTCTTCCAACTCCCGAGGAGAATTTGCAGACATGGGACTAGGGAAAATATTCTCCTCCATTCCTACGATAAAGACGGTACTGAACTCAAGACCTTTAGCAGCATGAATGGTCATCAGCACCACTTTGCTCGTCTCGTCATCCTCGCTATCAAGGTCGGTCAACAGCGAAACTTCCTGCAAATAGTCGTGCAGATATATCTCGTTGCCTCGGTCCTCTTCCTTCCTACTCTCCACAAAGTCGTTCATTCCACTCAATAACTCCTCTAAGTTCTGTTGTCGCGACAAGCCTTCGGGGTCTTTGTTGGAATAAAGGTCAACGCTGATACCGCTCTCCTTGATGATTTTCTGCCCTAACTGATAGGCATCCATATCAGCGGATGGTTCGATAAATGTTGAGATTAGGTTTCTGAAAGCAGTCAATTTATCCAATGCGCCTTTGTTTACAGACAACTGATAATGGGCAGGATTGCTGATAACTTCCCAAAAACTCACTCCATATTGCTGTGCGCAAGCACTGATTTTCTTCACTGTAGTATCACCGATTCCTCGTGTCGGATAATTGATAATACGCTTGATAGCCTCCTCGTCATCAGGGTTTGTGACGATGCGGAAATAAGCAATGATGTCCTTGATTTCCTTGCGTTGATAGAAACTCAAGCCTCCGTATATCCGATAAGGTATGCTCTGCTTGCGCATTTCTTCCTCGAAAGAACGGCTTTGGGCATTCGTACGATAGAGAACAGCAAAATCATTATACTCGCAATGGTCCTCACGCTTGATGCGTTTGATGTCCTTACACACGACTGCAGCCTCTTCCCTATCACTGTAAACGGGCTTCAAGAGGAGTTTCTCACCCTCCTCGTTCTTGCTGAAAACATCCTTATCAATCTGGCGAACATTATGTTTCATCAGACTATTTGCTGCCTGCACGATGCGTTGGGTTGAACGATAGTTCTGCTCGAGCTTGAAGAGTTTCGACTCCTCATAGATTTTCTGGAAGTCAAGAATATTGTCGATGTTGGCACCCCGAAAGCCATAGATGCTCTGATAATCATCTCCTACCACACAAACGTGCCTGTGTTCCTTGGTAAGTTGCAAGACTATCTGTTGCTGAGTGGAGTTTGTATCCTGATACTCATCCACCAAAACATACCGAAACTTTTGTGCATACTTCTGTAGAATATCTGGATGGTCACGGAAAAGGCTGAATGTCAGCGTCAATAAATCATCAAAATCCATCGCGTTGGCCTGTTGTAAACGCTGCTGATAAGTTACATATATCTCAGAAATCGACGGCATTTTTGCCTGTCGGTCACGTTCTATTAAAGCCCCATCATTGGCATATTGAGCAGCAAAAATCAGATGATTTTTTGCCATCGAAATGCAATTATGGACCGTTGCGGGCTTGTATATCTTGTCGTCCAACTGCTTTTCCTTGATGATTGTTTTAATCAATGAACGGGAATCGGCTTCATCATAAATGGTAAAATTCGGCTTGTAGCCTATCTGCTCAGCCTCAATTCGCAGGATTCTGGCAAAGATGGAATGGAAAGTACCCATATAGAGATAACGGGAAAGGTCGCTCCCAACGAGTTTGCCAATCCTCAATTTCATCTCTTCAGCTGCCTTATTGGTAAACGTAAGGGCCAGTATCTCCCAAGGTTTCATGCCACTTTCCAACAGATAAGCTATCTTGTAAGTGAGCACACGGGTCTTGCCTGACCCTGCACCTGCAATCACAAGTTCAGGACCCTCACAATATTCCACCGCCTCACGCTGGCTTTCATTCAACTGACTGAGTATATTTTCCTTAGATTCCATTTATTTTTTCTTAGAATAGATGCCACCTGAAGCCGTATTTGGATTATAGTCCCTTCCCTCTTGAGGAAAGGCAGGAATGAACTTCATTTCGTGTTCTATGCGACGTTGGCGCTGCCGCATATAGGCACTTGGATATTTGGAGCTGAACTTACGGGGATTAGGAAGCGTGGCGGCAATCAGCGCACAATCAGCACGCGACAACTCTGAGGCTGTCTTCCCGAAATTATATTCCGCACAGGCATCCGCTCCATAGATGCAATCCCCCATCTCTATGGAGTTCAAATAGACCTCCATGATGCGTTGTTTGCTCCACAAAAGTTCTATCAAAGCCGTGAAATAGACCTCAAAACCTTTGCGTGACCAGCTCCTGCCAGGCCATAAAAAGACATTCTTAGCCGTTTGTTGGGAGATGGTACTTGCTCCACGTTTCTTGCCATTCTTGTTATTGATATTATGAACGGCAGCTTTTTCTATGGCATTATAATCAAATCCATGATGCTTGAGAAATCTCTGGTCCTCGCTGGCCATGACTGCCACAGGCATGTGAGGTGATATTTTATCTAAGGAAACCCAATGATGATGCATCGTAAAACTTGTATTCTGAAAACAACGGATGACCATCAAAGGCGTGACGTAAACTGGTATAAAACGATAAGCTACCACCGTCAAGATGGTAGAAGCGAAAAAGATGGCTAACGCCCAACGAATAATCTTATAGACCTTTTTCATTATTCATGTAAAGGGGGACGCACACTCATCACGCATGCATCCCCAATATACCTTATTAATAATAGTGCACTAGGTGCAAATATTTACTTCAAAGTACCAGCATTTGCTGCATCCACCATGGACTGAGAAGCATAGAGATAAACCTCCACACGACGGTTCTGCTGGCGACCTTCTTTTGTAGTGTTGTCTGCTACAGGCTCTGCACTGCCCTTTCCGGTAACATTCTTGAACTGAGAAGCCGGAACTCCACACTGCTGAAGATAGCTCTGAACGCTTTGAGCACGGTTGTTAGACAGAGGAATATTGATTCCGTCATTACCTGTAGAGTCTGTATGTCCATAGATGTCAACATAGCAGTCTTGATTGTTCTTTAATACTGTAGAGAACTTTGCAAGCTCATCTTTAGATGTTTGATTGAGCACTGCCTTGTTAGTAGCAAAAAGAATGCCACTATCAAATGTCACTTTGACAGCCTTCAGACCATTGGCATCGGTAACTTCCTCAACCTTTGCGTTCTGAACTTGTGCTGCTGCCTCTTGTGCAACCTTATCCATGTGACGGCCAATCAACGTACCTGCGCCACCTCCAATAGCTGCTCCAATAGCTGCACCAATAGCTGTACCTTTCGTGTTTTTACCGATAATATTACCGATAATACCGCCAAGTACAGCACCACCACCAGCACCAGCCAAGGTACCAGTACCCTGCTTTGTTGCGCAACTTGTCATACCACTGGTCAATGTCAAAAAACAAAGACCTAATGTCATTAACTTAATCTTTTTCATAATCTCACTATATTTAAAATATCGTTATTTCAATTAATCCTAGTGCAAAGATAATTCTTTTTTCTGCATATTGGACTATTTCCCAACTTTTTTTAGTAATTTTGCCACAAAAGTAGAAAACAATATAAAAATGGCAATGGGAAAAAGCCTAAAAGTTAATAGGTGTTTCCCTAAAAAGACAAAAATAAAAAGTAAATATATTATGGCAAAAGAATTGAAAGAACTTACCAAACGCGCTGATAATTACAGCCAATGGTACAACGATTTGGTCGTAAAGGCAGACCTTGCTGAACAGTCTGCCGTTAGGGGATGTATGGTTATCAAGCCTTATGGCTATGCCATCTGGGAAAAGATGCAGGCACAGCTTGATAAAATGTTTAAAGAAACAGGTGCGCAAAACGCCTATTTCCCGCTTCTCATTCCTAAATCATTCCTCTCAAGAGAAGCTGAACATGTGAAAGGATTTGCCAAAGAGTGCGCTGTCGTTACTCATTATCGCTTGAAAACAAGTGAGGATGGCAAAAATGTGGTTGTAGACCCGGAAGCAAAGCTTGATGAGGAGCTTATTATAAGACCAACTTCTGAGACCATCATTTGGAACACTTACAAGAATTGGATTCATTCTTATCGTGACCTTCCACTGATGTGCAACCAGTGGTGCAACGTGATGCGCTGGGAAATGCGTACTCGTCCGTTCCTCCGCACATCAGAGTTTCTGTGGCAGGAAGGCCATACAGCACATGCTACCCATGCTGAAGCTGAAGCTGAAGCTCAGAAAATGCTGCACGTCTATGCGCAATTTGCTGAGGAATGGGCTGCCATTCCAGTCATTCAAGGCGTGAAGAGTGAGACTGAAAGATTTGCCGGAGCTCTCGATACTTATACCATTGAGGCTATGATGCAAGACGGAAAAGCCCTTCAGAGCGGTACTTCCCACTTCCTTGGACAGAACTTTGCAAAGTCTTTCGACGTGACTTTCCTCAATAAAGAGAATAAACCTGAATATGTTTGGGCAACCTCTTGGGGTATGTCAACACGTATGATAGGCGGCCTCATCATGACCCATTCTGATGATAACGGTCTTGTTTTGCCTCCTCGTCTTGCTCCTATTCAGGTGGTTATCATACCTATTTATAAGAATGAAGAGCAGTTGAAAGCAATAACTGACAAATTGTCACCTGTCATCAATCAATTTAAAGAAATGGGCATCAGTGTCAAATATGACGATGCTGACAATAAACGCCCGGGCTTCAAATTCTCAGATTATGAGTTAAAGGGTGTGCCTGTACGCCTTGTTATGGGAGGTCGTGACCTTGAAAACGGCACTATCGAAATCATGCGGCGTGACACTTTGGAGAAAGAATCCGTAAGTTTTGAAGGCATCGTAGAGCGCGTGAAAGACCTGCTCGACGACATTCAGAAGAATATTTTCGAAAAAGCACGCAAATTCCGCGACGCTCACATCTATGAATGTGACAACTATGACGAATTCAAAGAGCGTATCAAAGATGGCGGATTCTTCCTTTGTCACTGGGATGGGACTCCTGAAACTGAAGCCAAAATCAAAGAGGAAACACAGGCAACAATCCGTTGCGTCCCCTTCGCTTTTGAGCAGACACCTGGCGTCGACATGGTGACCGGAAAGCCAAGTAAGGCTCGCGTCATCATCGCCCGTAGCTATTGATGTTGTAAAAGGCTATTAATAACCAGGTAAAAGGTTATTAAAAGGCACGTAAAAGACCATTGTTTACCCTGTAAAAGATGGCCTTTTACAAAATATAAAAATACGAAGATAAAACAAATGCCTTGCTTTTTTTTCAGAAGTAAGGCATTTTTGGCACAGTTTTTGCTCACATATAGAAAGGTTAACACTAAGTTTTTGACGCCTATACAATTAAAAAATTACGTTTAAATGAACAACGTGTCTATATTTCTTGTAATCTAGCGGCGTTTTAGGAGAATAAAAATAATAGATGACTTAATAACTATACGATTAGAAAAATTAAAATATTCATTATGAGACAACTAAAAATTCAGAAAAGTATTACTAATCGTTCAAGCGAAGCACTGGATAAATATCTGGTGGAGATTGGACGTTTACCCATGATTTCAATTGATGAGGAGACCCAACTGGCTCAACAGATAAGGAAAGGAGGACCGGAAGGAGAAAAAGCAAAAAACAAACTCATTACCGCCAATCTACGTTTCGTAGTATCAGTTGCCAAACAATATCAACATCAAGAAATCAGTTTGACAGACCTAATAGATGAAGGAAACATCGGTTTAATCAAAGCTGCACAGAAGTTTGATGAGACCCGCGGCTTCAAATTCATCTCTTATGCCGTATGGTGGATTCGTCAGAGCATTATGCAATCTATCACTGACCAAGGCAGAATCGTGCGTTTGCCGCTCAATCTGGTAGGGGCTGAAAATAAGATTAAACACATAATCGATAAATTCGAACAAGAAAACCAGCGCCATCCTTCGATATCAGAATTGGCAGACGCGACCAACATTGACGAGGATAAAATTCAACAAATCCTTAAGGCTGATAGCCACCACGTTAGTATTGACGCCCCTTTCCAAGATGGAGAAAGCAACAGCATGCTCGACGTGATGCCTTCAGGCGATGACAGCTGGGCTGACAAAAAGATAGACTATGACAGTATGTCACAAGAACTTACGCATGTGCTTAAAAAAGAATTGACAGATAAAGAAAGAACCATAATCTGTGAATTTTATGGAATAGGATGTGACGAAAAGGACCTTGATGAGATTAGTAATCAGTTAGGACTTACTCGCGAGCGTGTCCGTCAGATTCGCGAAAAAAGCATTATGAAACTTCGCAAAAATGGGAAAACAAAGATATTGATGAAATATTTAGGGTAAAAAACACCATAATAAGGCCTTCCCATCAAAAACAAAGATGGGAATTTCCTTTCTTCTAAGCACTTATAGCATATACAATAATTGAAACATGGTACCCGGATAAAACATATTTTTCAGGAATAAAGCATTTTTGGCATAGTTTTTGCTGTAATATTTAGGAAGGATAACGACTTCTCTTTTAACGTTTTTTACGATAAAATAATAAGGTCTACGCGAACAACGTATCAGTATTTTTTGTAATTTTGCAGCGTTTTAGGAGAATAAAATAATTGACGACTTGATAATCAAACGATTAGAACGAATAAGGCATTAAAATGAGACAATTAAAGATTCAGAAAAGTATTACTAATCGTTCAAGCGAAGCACTGGATAAGTATCTGGTGGAGATTGGACGTGCACCACTAATTTCAATTGACGAGGAAATCAAACTTGCTCAACAGATAAGAAAAGGAGGACCGGAAGGAGAAAGAGCAAAAGACAAACTAGTTACCGCTAATCTACGTTTCGTAGTGTCGGTTGCTAAACAATATCAACATCAAGGCTTGACCTTGACAGACCTTATAGATGAAGGAAACATCGGTTTAATCAAAGCTGCACAGAAGTTTGATGAGACCCGTGGTTTCAAATTCATCTCTTATGCCGTATGGTGGATTCGTCAGAGTATTCTGCAATCTATCGCTGAGCAAAGCCGGATTGTGCGTTTGCCGCTCAATCAGGTAGGGTCTCTCAATAAGATTAACCACGAAATCAACAAGTTCGAACAGGAAAATCAGCGCCACCCTTCAGTATCAGAATTGTCTGACGCAACTAAGATTGATGAGGATAAGATTGGCCAAAGCCTTATGGCCGATGGTCATCATGTGAGTATCGATGCCCCTTTCCAAGACGGAGAGGATAACTGTATGCTCGATGTGATGCCTTCTGGTGATGACAGCAGGGCTGACAGGAAAGTCGACCATGACAGTATGGCACAAGAACTGAATCAAGTACTTGAAAAAGAACTGAAAGAAAGAGAGAGAACCATTATCCGCGAATGCTATGGCATTGGATGTCACGAGAAAGGTCTTGAAGAGATTGGGGACCAATTAGGACTTACTCGGGAGCGTGTCCGTCAGATTCGAGAAAAAAGCATCGCAAAACTTCGCGATAGTGGAAATGCTAAGATATTGATGAAATATTTAGGATAAATAAGAGATTTCATAAAAAAAATCCCCATTTCTTACACGGAAATGGGGATTTTTTAGTTATCTTTGTATATAAATGAAAATACGAAAGGCAGTCATATCAATAGCGCTTTTGATGGCAGCGTCCATCTCTCATGCGGTTGCAGCAATCGGTCCTGACACACTGATTCTTAATCGTATGTTCAACTATCCGACGACTGTCGACACAACAGTGATAATGGATTCTTGCAGCTATTCTTATTTGAAATACAATATCCAAGTGAAGCGTAGAAACGCCCTATTGCTGCCTGTTCCCACAATGTATCGTATCGCGCATGGCCCAAGAAGAGAATATTTAGGAGAATTATATAATAAACTGAACTTCAATCATTTTAAGCCTTTTAATTCCAAAGTGATTGTCAGGCTTTCAACCATACCCCATCATCAAAAGACAATGCCCACAATGCTGAAATATCTGACACCTGAGCTATATGATGAAACCATTATTGATAACTATCTCCTATCACCTTTCTATAGAGGAAACAAAATCTGTTACAAATATTCTATCAACCCCATTTCAGCAGAACAAGTAGAAGTCCGCTTTCGACCAAAGGCCAATAACACTCAATTGGTTTATGGCTCGGTATTGATGGACAAAAGAACAGGAAGAATCATCAGTGGTAGCTTGAATGGTGAATACGATATGATAACCTTTCACCTCTTTTTTACAATGGGAGAAAAGGGATTAGAAACGCTCGTTCCAAAGAAATGTGAATTGAACTCAAAGTTTTCCTTCCTTGGAAGCAAGGCTTTAGGAAAATATACTATCTATTTTGGTTTGCCAAAACTCCTGAATGACAGCATTCAAAATAAAGAAGATGCTAACTTGATGGCAGAGGTCCGCCAAGAAGACCTTGACGAACATGAAGACTCCCTTTATAAGGACTTCTATGGAAACACCGACAAATATACGATTCCCTCTTCAACTAAAAAAGAGCGCAGTTGGGCAAAACGCATATTATGGGATATCATTGGTGACAACCTGTTGAACGATATTACTTCTAATTATGGCAGCAATAATCAGGGATATGTGAAAATCAATCCATTGCTCAACCCTCTATATATGGGGTATAGCGTGAGAAAAGGGTTCTATTATAAATTCGATATTAAGAATGCCTATAACTTCTCCAATAACAGTTTTATTTATGCGGCTATAAGAGCAGGCTATTCTTTTAAGCAAAAGCAGTTCTATTTTAAAGTGCCAATTGAATATCACTACAACAAACGCAAACATGGATATTTAGAGCTGCAATTAGGCAATGGGAACTGGATTCCCAACGCTACAGCCAGAGACAAAGCTATTGAAAACCTGCCTGATACTGCACATTATAATTTCAAAAAGATGGAGTATTTCAAAGACTTTAATCTCTCCATCTTGAATAACTATGACTTATCCGAAAAACTGAGCTTTAAGACTGGTTTCATTCTCCACCACCGTGAAGCAGTGGAACATGAAACATATAAAAAAGCAGGAATGCCAGAATCATATCGAACGGTTGCTCCAACTATTGAACTCAGTTACCGACCAATGGGATGGAAAGGTCCAATCCTCAATGTTTCTTATGAAAGAAGCATCCGTGGTTTCATGAAGTCAGACATTGCCTATGAGCGATGGGAAGCTGATTTACAATATATAAAGACACTTGATAGGGTCAGAGCTATATCATTCAGAGGTGGTGCAGGTACATATACATTGATTGATGGCTCAAATTATTTTCTCGATTACACAAATTTCCGTGATAATCACATTCCTGGAGGATGGAATGATGAATGGAGCGGAGAATTTGAGCTTCTTCCAAGTGAATGGTATAACCTCTCTAAATATTACGTACGCTCTAACATTACTTATGAAACGCCTTTGCTTTTCTTGAGCTGGGCACCATTGATAGGACACTTTATCGAGAAAGAGCGCATTTATGCTAGTTCTTTATTTGTCACGCATCTTCACCCATATATAGAGGTTGGTTATGGCTTCACCACGCGTTGGGTATCTCTTGGTTTCTTTATGGCAAACAAAAATGGAAAATATGATGGTATGGGTGTAAAGGTTGAATTAGAACTATTCAGACATTGGTAAAGATAAATATGAATAATCCGCTTACTGTTTATAAAGCAAGTGCAGGATCTGGAAAAACTTTCACTCTTGCAAAGGAATACATGAAACTGGTGATACATGATCCACAATGTTATCGCACGATTTTAGCTGTGACTTTTACTAATAAGGCAACAGAAGAAATGAAGACTCGAATATTAAGCCAGTTGTATGGAATATGGAAAGACCTTCCAAATTCTAAAATTTACAAAGACAAAATAACTTCCGATCTTGCTCTTTCTCCTGAAACTGTATCTATGAATGCGGGGATAGCACTGAAAAACTTACTACACAACTATAACTATTTCAGAGTCGAAACCATTGATACATTCTTTCAAAGTGTATTGAGAAACATTGCTCGAGAACTTGACTTAACAGCAAATTTGAAAATAGAATTAAACGACTATCAAGTTGAGCAACTAGCTGTAGATGAACTGATTGAAAGTCTGGAATCGAACGACATCATTCTCTCCTGGATTATCAATTATATCAAAAACAATATCTCTGAAGATAAGAACTGGAATGTTATTGGTCTCATCAAAAAGTTTGGAGAAAACATCTTCAAAGATTTCTATAAGGAACATAGTGCCAAATTATATAAGGTACTCAAAGACGAGAACTTCTTTAAAGACTACTCTGATAAGCTTCGAAAGATAAGAAAAGAGGCTGACGATTCATTAAAGCAATATGCAGAGACGTTCTTCGACCTTTTGAATGAAAACGGCTTCACTGTCGAAGATTTCTCAAGAGGGAAAAGTGGACCTTGTGGATATTTTATTAAGATAAGAGATGGCAAATACACGGATAAGGACTTATTGACAAAAACCGTTGTAGACGCTATGGAAGATGCCAATAAATGGGTAACTAAGAAGGAGCAGACACCAGGGAATAACAAGTTGGAATTTGCAGTCGGTTCTCTTCTTCCATTGATTAACGATACCGAACGCCGACGTCCTGCCTTAAGAAAACTCTATTACTCAGCCGACCTTACACTCCGTCACCTTGACCAATTGCGACTGTTAGGCAGTATCGAAAAGAAGGTGCGGGAAATGAATACGGATGCGAATCGTTTTCTTCTGAGTGATACGCAGAATCTCCTTAATTCACTTATTCAAAATTCAGACTCTCCATTTATCTTTGAAAAGATTGGAACTCAACTTGAACATATCATGATTGATGAATTCCAAGACACGAGTTGTATCCAATGGAAGAACTTCAAAGTCCTTCTGGATGAATGTATGAGTCATGAGAATGCAGCTAATTTGATAGTCGGTGATGTCAAGCAAAGCATCTATCGATGGCGCTCTGGCGACTGGAGGTTACTTAACAATATAAATGAAGAATTTCATCCTGGAAGTCTGAATATCGACACAGAAACGTTGAAAATCAATTATCGTTCAGATAAGAACATCATAGAATTCAATAATGCCTTCTTTATAAAAGCGGCTGAAGCTGAATATAAGGCTCTCGAAGATAGCAATTCGACAGAGGCTCAACAGATGAAAAACGCCTATAATGATGTTAAACAAACAATTCCCCCCAAAAAAGAGGATAAAGGCTTCGTACACATAGAACTCTTTCCAAAGGAGGATTATCAAAACAATACCTTGCTGCAACTGGCTGATTCGGTCAACGATTTAACCTCAAAAGGCATTCCTTACAAAAAGATAGCTATTCTTGTACGTTCGAACAAGACTATTCAATTGATAGCCAATTACTTTATGGAGAATTGGCCAAATATACCTCTTGTCTCTGATGAAGCCTTCCAATTGGATGCTTCTACATCTGTAAACACGATAATCAGTGCCTTAAGATATATATCGCATCCTGACAATGAATTGGAAGAAGCTTTTTTGAAGAAATCTGAAAAATTAGATATCTTAATTGCCCATATTGAAGATTTTCGTGCTAAACCTCTTTATGACTTAGCCGAAAACTTATATAATATCTTCGGATTAAATGAATTGACTGATCAAAGTGCCTATATTTGTGCTTTCTTTGACCAGTTAAACTCTTTTCTGCAAGACAACATGCCTGACATCGATTCGTTTCTTAATGAATGGGACGAGAACCTGCATCAAAAGACTATACAAAGTGGAGAAATAGAAGGAATAAGGCTTATCACCATCCACAAGAGCAAAGGACTTGAGTTTGACAATGTCCTAATGCCTTTCTGCGATTGGCAATTGGAAAAGCAAAATACGATTTGGTGCACACCTGAAGAAAAGCCTTTAGATGAACTGCCACTTGTTCCTATTGATTACAGTGAGAATGGCATGATGGGAACTATTTATGAAAAGGACTATCTGCATGAACATTTACAAAATGTTGTGGATAATCTGAATTTGCTGTATGTTGCTTTCACGAGGGCAAGCAAGAATCTTTTTGTTTTCGGGAAAAGAGGTGATGTGAGGACTCGCTCTGCCATCATAGAGAACATTATTCAAGATGTTGCTAAAAAATTAGATGGCAGTACCCTTGAAGGCGATATCAGTAAAAAGTCTGAAAAAATAACTTTCACTTATGGTACTCTTTCTGAATATGTGGAAAAAGATGAGGAAGATAAAGAGAATATTTTCCTCCGAAGACCCAAAGAGCATACTGTCGACAAGATAGAAAACTATCTGGCGAATGTCGAGTTCAAGCAGAGTAATGAAAGTAAAGACTTCATTAAGGCTGACGAAGATGATGAGAAACAGGATAACTACATCAAAACTGGCAACATTCTTCACAAGCTTCTTTCAACCATACGCACAACAGATGACATTGAAAAAGCGCTGAAGCAATTGGAGGTTGACGGTATTTTGTATGATAAAGACTTAAATCACGACAAGTTGGAAAATATGCTTCGCAAGAGATTGGAAGACCCTCGTGTGCGTGATTGGTTCTCTCCACGTTGGCAACTATTCAATGAATGTAACATCTGTTATATAGATTCAAGCACCAATAAGGTTACAAAACAAAGGCCTGACCGCGTCATGACCGATGGCAAACAGATAATTGTCGTCGACTTTAAATTCGGGCATTCAAGGCCAGAATATCAAAAACAGGTGCATGACTACATGATTCTTTTGAGAGATATGGGGTATCGTAATATCAAAGGTTACCTTTGGTTTGTATACAGTAATAAAATAGAGGCGGTGAAATGAACAAGACTTTTCTTGAATATGTAGCGCAAGATATCATCAATAAGTTTGGGAGCGATTTGTCACGCATTGCCATTGTGTTCCCTAATAAGCGGGCAGCCCTTTTCTTAAATGAATCCCTTGTCCGAATTGCTGATAAACCTATTTGGAGTCCTACCTATATTACTATCAGCGAACTCTTCCGCAATCACTCCGAACTGATTGTGGGTGACCCTATCAAACTGATATGCGAACTTCACAAGTCATTCACCCTTTGCACGGGGATTGATGAGACTCTTGACCACTTCTATGGGTGGGGACAGTTGCTTCTTGCCGACTTTGACGACATCGATAAGAATATGGCTGATGCCGAAAAGGTTTTCAGCAATATGAAAGACATCCATGAATTGGATGACATCTCCTATCTGAATGAGGAGCAGAAAGAGGCTCTTAAAAAGTTTTTCAGCAACTTCAAGGACGACCAAAACACAGAACTGAAACAACGTTTCTTGAGTCTTTGGAGTCATCTGAAGGATATTTACACCGACTTTAATGCCAGCCTCAAAGAGGAGGGAATCGCTTACGAAGGAGCTCTATATCGGCAAGTGATTATGAACAAAGAGATTGATTTCCAATATGATACTTATCTTTTCATAGGCTTCAATGTACTTCAAAAAGTGGAACAACAGTTGTTTTCCCGTTTGAAAGGAATGCACAAAGCGCATTTCTATTGGGATTTCGACAAGTATTACATTAATAATAATGAGGCGGGGCATTACATCAAGCAGTATCTCACGTTGTTTCCCAATGAACTTGATAATGAGGAAACTGAGATTTACGACAATCTCAACTCTCCTAAAGAGATTTCCTTTATCTCGGCTTCTACGGAAAACGTTCAGGCGCATTATGTCTCCACATGGCTTAAAGAAAAGGAACGCAGCAAATCGGGAAGGAATACTGCCATCGTCATGTGTGATGAATCGCTGTTACCAACCATCATTTTCTCCCTACCGAAAGAAGCTGACGGGGCAAATATCACTACGGGTTATCCCCTTTCGCAGACACCTTTCACCTCACTCATCAGCTTGCTTATTGAACTTCAAACCAACGGACATCAAAGAGATACGGGAAAATATCGCCTGCATGCAGTGAACGCGGTGCTTCATCACCCTTATGCCCACTTCATCACTGAGAGATGTTCCGACCTCCTTCAATCTTTGCAAGAGTGCAAAAGATATTATCCATCACGCAGCGAATTGTCAGTGGATGAAGGCGCAAAGCTCCTTTTCGCTGATATAGAAAGCGGTGATGGTTCTATGAATCTGGCCATTTCCAAATGGCTGATAGAGGTCTTAAAACTGATAGGAAACAATGCCAAAAATGAGGAAGAGCCACTCTTTCAGGAGTCGCTTTTCCGCATGTACACCCTCATCAACCGTCTTTCGGGTCTTATAGAGTCGAGAGACCTCGAAGTGGACTTGATTACTTTCAAGCGACTCATCACTCAGCTCATCCGAAGTACCACGATTCCATTCCATGGAGAGCCAGCTGAAGGCATTCAGGTGATGGGCGTTTTGGAGACCCGAAACCTTGATTTCGATCATATTTTGCTGCTTTCCTGCAATGAGGGTAACATGCCTAAAGGGGTCAACGATGCCTCTTTTATACCTTATAGTATAAGGAAGGCTTATGAGTTGACGACCATTGATAATAAGGTGGCTATCTATGCTTATTACTTCTTGCGGCTTTTGCAAAGGGCATCCGACGTGACCATCCTTTACAACGACTCCACTGAAGACGGACATACAGGTGAGATGAGTCGGTTTATGAAGCAATTTCTTGTGGAGAGCAACCAAAAAATAAGCATTGAAGCTTTGCTGCCAGCCCAATCGATTAAGGTCAATCAACCCCAAGCCATCAGCAAGCAAGACCCGAAAATCAAGGAGATACTCGAGAAAATCGACTATCTCTCCCCTACTGCCATCAATAGTTTCATCCGATGTCAACTGAGTTTCTACTATGGTTACATCGAGCTTATCAAGCAACCTGACGACAATGATGACGACCAAATAGATAATCGGTTGTTCGGAAACATCTTTCATCGGAGTGCAGAACTTATCTATACACGCCTGAAAAGCCAGTGTTCTTGCGTGCAAAAAGGCGATTTAGACAACGTGCTCAAACATCCGGAGCAGATTGAAATGATGGTGGATCAAGCCTTCAAAGAGGTCCTCTTTAAGGTAGAAAACAATTCCTATCGGCCTGAATACAATGGTTTACAACTCATTAACCGAGAAGTCATTATCAGTTATCTCATCCGTTTACTGGAGATTGACAAGCAGCTTACGCCGTTCTCAATAGTTGGTTTGGAGTGCAAAGTGGGTTCTGAGGTTGCCTTTGAAACATCATCGGGGGAACGTAAAATTAATGTTGGAGGCACCATCGACCGCATGGACATCATTCATAAAGATGGAAACGACTATATCCGAGTGGTTGATTATAAGACTGGTAAAGCACCTTTAATGCTGACCTACAATATGGATGAGGTGTTCTCTGGTGTCGACCTAGCCAAGAAACACAGCAATTATCATCTGCAAGCGATGCTCTATTCGCTCATTGTGAGCAAAGACAAGCAGCTCAATCAGGCACATCTGCCCGTAAGTCCTGCCCTTCTTTACATCCAGCGCACTCAAGGTGATGATTACGATCCCACGTTATCATTGGGCAAAGATAAAATCACCGATGTGGCAACTTATCGTGACGACTTCATGCAACATCTGCAACAAACTCTCGCAGACATCATGGATACGACCAAAGATTTCAGCCCTACGGATGACCGCCAGCGATGCGCTACCTGCCCATATATCCAACTTTGCCACTTCCAAAATTCAAAAAAGTGAGCCAAATCTTTGTCAGTTAAGAAAATAATAGTAATTTTGCAATGCAATAAGGAAGATTGGCAGAGTGACCGAATGCGCTGGACTCGAAATCCGGTATACCCTTTTTGGGTATCGGGGGTTTGAATCCCTCATCTTCCGCAGAAAGCTTCTTGACGATAATCATCAAGAAGTTTTTTTGTGCAAAATAGTTTCCTACCCTGCTTTCATCGACCCTTTCAGACTGCTTCAGCAAACGATGACATCATCATGAATCATCATTCGACCGATAGAAGATGATTACTTGCCATGTAAAAGGCTATTGTTTACAGACCAAAACAAATTGTTTTACCTACCAAAACAAGTTGTTTTACTCACCAAAACAAGTTGTTTTACTTTGCGGATAATCGTTTTTTATCTCCTGAAAGAATAATGACAGCGTTACTTCGATTCAGTTTTATTACTGCGATATTGCAATGGAGAGCAACCTGAATGTAATCTGAAGAAGTTGGTGAAAGCGCTTTGGTCGTGGAAATTGAGGGCATCGGAGATTTCACCCATTGTCATATCGGTGGACTTTATCAAACGGCAAGCCTCATTATAAGTAAGAAGATGCAGATGTTCCACTACCGTATTGCCTGATATCTCACGCACAATGCGCGAAAGATAAGTGGTCGTCATATTGAGCTTGTCTGCATAAAACTGAATGCTGCGGTCATGTCGGAAGTTGTTGTTAGCAAGATGAAGGAAGATTTTAAAGATGTCCTGCTTATGACGGAAATCATTCCCCAAGATGTCATGACCGTAAGGCAGTTCACTGATAAACAGCAGACATACGTGCACCAGCGAGCGTATCATCTCCATTTTATAAATATGTGAGAACTGAATAGCCTTGCGTATCTGTTGGAAAATGCCGCTCTGTTCTACCATTTTTTCGGCATCAAGATGATAGACGAAATCCTTATGTTGCGAGATATTAGGCATTCTCACATCCGTCTGAGTGCTTATCAAAGAAAGACTCTCATAGAAACTGCTTTCGATAAGCAGGCCTTCAGTGACCACATCATCGGGGAAATGGCACTCTACCGACTGGAAAGGCATCAATACAAGAAGGTCGCCCGGCGTGAGTTCAATGGTCTTTCCGCCAATCACTATTGTCGCATTGCCCTGTCGAATCAAATGCAATTCATAGCAACTGATGCGGTCGGTGACCGCACGCAAATCCTTTTCGCCTCCCTCATCCGAAGAGAAATAGGCGACGCTGGCTCCATATATATCTGAGATATTATATCGTGCAGCTAATTCAGGCAAACTTAAATTTCCATGACCTGTCATAGTATTGTCATATCTGTTGCAAATATATAAAGAGTTTCGTAATTTACAAAAAATAAATCGATATTTGTAAACATCTTGAACGAATATCGACGTAAATTTGCAACCGAATTTAAACAATCTTTTAATATATAAAACAAAAACCTATGGTTACAGCAATTGTTCTATTACAGCTATTCATTGTGCTGGCACTCATCTTCATTGGAGCCCGCGTCGGAAGCATCGGACTTGGTATCTATGGTATGGTGGGTGTGTTCATCCTTGTCTTCATCTTCGGATTGAAGCCAGGAAATGTTCCTATCGACGTGATGTTGATTATCGTATCAGTTATCACAGCCGCATCTGCATTACAAGCAGCAGGCGGTCTCGACTATCTTGTAGGATTGGCAGCTAAATTTCTTAGAAAACATCCTGATCACATTACTTATTATGGACCTTTGACAACATGGCTCTTCTGCCTCGTTGCCGGAACTGCCCATACTTCTTATTCATTGTTACCTATTATATCAGAGATTGCCACAAACTCAAAGATTCGCCCTGAACGTCCTATGAGTGTGGCTACAATTGCTGCTTCATTGGGTATCACAGGCTCACCTGTATCTGCTGCCACAGCAGCTATGATAAGCACAGACCTGCTGGGTGGAAAAGGCATCGAACTGAAGGATATCATGCTGATTTGTATCCCAGCTTCGCTGATTGCCATTCTCGTGGCTGCTTTCGTACAGAATCATGTTGGCAAGAAGTTGGTGGATGACCCTGAATATCAACGTCGTGTGAAGGAAGGAATCATTAATCCTGAAGCTGATGCAAAGGCCATGGAGCAAATGGAAACTCATCCGAGCAAACGTGCTAAATATTCGGTAATTGCCTTCTTGTTAGGCGTATTCCTCGTAGTACTGTTCGGTTCTGTTTCTTCTCTTCGTCCATCATTCATGATAGATGGTGAGATGACGACCTTGAAAATGCCTGAAACGATTGAAATCATCATGATGTCAGTAGCCGCCTTAATCTTAATTGTCGGCAAGGCAGACGTGAAGAAAGCCGTTAAAGGAAACGTTTTTGAAGCTGGCATGAACGCTATGGTTTCCATATTCGGTATTGCTTGGATGGGCGACACGTTCTTCAATGGCAACCTAGACTTCTTCAAAGAGCATATCTCAGGCATCGTTACACAATATCCATTCCTCTTTGCTATCGCTTTGTTCATCATGTCCATCATGCTCTTCTCGCAAGCTGCAACCGTTCGCACGCTCTATCCACTGGGCATCGGATTAGGATTAAGTCCATTGGCATTGGTGGCAATGTTCCCTGCAGTGAATGGTTATTTCTTCATTCCGAATTATCCAACAGAGGTGGCTGCCATCAACTTCGACCGCACGGGTACTACCCGCATCGGCAAATATGTGCTCAACCATTCCTTCCAGTTGTCAGGATTTATCACAACGATTGTCTCAATTAGTGTTGGTTATCTGATTATTACGTTCCTTTATTAAATGCTATCATTCATGAAAAAGCTACTTTTCATTCTCATGATGATTCCTTTAGGATGCCAGGCTCAAACCAATGTTGGGAAGAAACTTGTCGATGACATCAAACAGAATACGACCTTTGGCGGATATGTGATTGCTAAATACAATTACTACGACCGCGAAGGACAAACAAAAAACGGTGGATTCGACATCAGAAGATTCAGAGTCTATGTGGATAGCAGGATATTGGATGACTTCTATATTCGTGGACAGATGCAAATCTCTGGTTCTCCCAAAGAATCCGGAGAAAATGGAGCTCACCTTTTGGATGCTTTTGTGGAATGGCAAAAATACAAATTCGCAAGAGTGAAGTTCGGACAATTCGACAGGGCTTTCACTTTTGAAGTTCCTTTCAATCCTTGGAAGATTGGGTTCTTTGACAATGCACAAGTCATCAATATGCTTGGCGGTATGACAGACCGTACTGGAGAACATAAGAGCAATGGTCGTGATATCGGTGTTCAAGTACAAGGAGACTTCCTGCCGATTGGAAAAGACCATCATGAGTTTATTCACTATCAGGCAGCCGTTTACAATGGACAAGGCATCAACCATGCTGATGCTAACAAAAAGAAAGACCTCATGGGAATGGTCTGCTTGAAACCACTGAAAGACCTATCAATAGGTCTCTATGGTTGGGCAGGTAATTACACAGAGGAGAATATTACCGTTGACCGCAACAGATGGGGATGTGGTGTCGACTATGAGAGTGACTGGGTGTTCAGAGCTGAATATATCACGAGCGAAGGCTATAAAATCAGTGATTATTCGAAAGAGACTGGCCTGCTGAATGATAATGCAGGCACCAACCATGCTGATGGATGGTATGCTGCCGTAGGAGTGCCCGTAACTCCCAAGTGCAAAATCTATGGTAAATGGGATGTCTATCGCGACCAAAAGAGCTATGACAGCCAGAAATCACAATACTGCCTAAGCGGCGAATATTATATAATGAAGAACCTGAAACTTCAGGCAAACTATTATTATACAGATGACCGCTCAGCTACCGTAGGCCAACATTATAACACGATTGACCTGCAAGCTTATTTCAGATTTTAAACATTACTAATCATAAAAAACAAAAAACAATGGAAGAGAAAAAATTCAGAGTAGAGTCCGACCTCTTAGGTGAACTCAAAGTTCCGGCAGAGGCTTATTATGGTGTTCAAACACAACGTGGCATCAACAATTATCATATCTCACGCAAGAAGATGCGCGATTATCCTGACTACGTCATCTCAATCGCTTATGTGAAGTTGGCTGCCGTGCAGACAAATCATGCCCTTGGCGTCATCAGTGACGAGATTGCGGGTGCTATCTCTCAGGCTTGTCAGGAAATCATCGACGGCAAACTGCATGAGAACTTCCCTATCGACATGATGCAAGGTGGTGCAGGTACCTCTGTTAACATGAATGCCAACGAGGTAATAGCCAATCGTGCTCTTGAAATCATGGGACATAAGAAAGGTGAGTATCAGTATTGCTACCCTAACGACCACGTGAATTGCGGTCAGTCAACCAATGATGTTTATCCTACGACCATCCGCCTTGCCATCATCCGCATGAACAAAACGCTCGTGGCAAGTCTTACAGGACTTATCAGCGCTTTGCGCTATAAGGCTGACGAATTCAAGGATTCCATCAAGATGGGACGCACACAGTTGCAAGACGCTGTGCCTATGACTTTCGGACAGGAATTCAATGCTTATGCAAACAACCTCGAAGAGGAAATCCTAAACTTGGAGCGCAACGTGAAACTGCTGCACGAAATCAATATGGGCGGTACTGCCATCGGTACTGGATTGAATGCTGTACCAGGTTTTTCTAAGCTCTGCGCAGCCAATCTGAGTAAACTTACTGGTGAGGCTTTCGAGTCAGCTATCGACCTCGTGGAGGCTACTCCTGATACTGGTGCTTACGTGAGCTACTCTTCTGCCTTGAAGCGCATGGCTATCAAGTTGTCAAAAATCTGCAACGACTTCCGTCTGATGTCATCTGGCCCTCGTTGTGGCTTGAATGAAATCAACCTGCCTCCAAAAGCACCAGGTTCAAGCATTATGCCGGGCAAGGTGAATCCTGTCATCCCTGAGGTAACCAATCAGACTTGTTTCAAAGTCATCGGAAACGATGCGGCTATCAGCTTTGCTGCTGAGGCAGGTCAGCTTGAACTCAACGTGATGGAGCCAGTCATCACCGAATGTCTCTTCGAAAGCCTTTGGTGGCTGAGCAATGCCATCGACACTCTGACAGAAGAGTGCGTGCTGGGCATCACCGTCAACAAGGAGCGTTGCTACGAGATGGTCAAGAATAGCATCGGTATCGTTACAGCCCTCAATCCTTACATCGGTTACAAAAACAGTACCAAAGTAGCCAAGGAGGCTCTGGAAACTAATCGTTCCGTTTACGACATCGTGATAGAGCAAGGTTTGATGACCAAAGAGAAACTTGACGAAGCTCTCGACCCGAAAGAAATGCTGAAGTCGCATAAGTTCTTCAAATAGAACACTTCACCATATCCATAACAGGAAGCTCGTTTTCTCTACTTTCAGAGAAGACGGGCTTTTTTTATGGTCTCCGAATCACTCAGGAAGATTAACATCTCATCCATTTTAATCAAATATATCAGATTATCTTTTGCATATTCTCAAGAACGTTTTTGCATAATTATGCATCATCAATATGAGAGGCTAAAAATAGTGGGACTTATAATATGAAGGTCAAAAAATAAAGTGGCTTATATCGCACGAGAGAGGCCTTCTCGGCGAAGTCGATTTTTCAAAAAGGCAAATAGCCGCCTAAAAAGCCATCTTTGAGGGTGTAAAAGATGGCTTTTCACCCTGTAAACAACGATTAATAGGCCTGTAAAAGACTACTAACAAGCTTGCTGTTTGGCCTAATGTCCTCCTCATTAGGCCTAACGTGCCTATTTATTAGGCCAAACGTGACATGCCATAAGCTATTTTTGTATATCTCATGAATAATATGTATGACCGCCATTAACTATTTTAAGTTAATTCATCAGCCAATGTTAAAGGCGGAATGTATGATATTTCAGCTTCTAATATTTGGCAAAAACAAGATTCTGAAAGGCTGTTTGGCTATCCTTAACCTTCAGGACAAGGAAATCAAACACGTCATCTACTGTCTGAAAAACAGAAGACTGGATGTTTTGCGCCGTTGCCGAGGCAATGCTGTTGACCACAGGGCTCAATTTCCTTGCATCTCCATTCTTGCCGGCTTGCTGCGGAGAGATGAGTGGTTGGCCCGACAAAAGCTGTTGCCCTACTCCATTATGAAGGAGAGAAGCGGGGTCAAGGCCCACTCTAAACCAATCAATCTGCCCCTGCATTTGCTGAAAAGCCATCAAATCATCGATAGGACAAGCCACGGCATGACGCTTTACCACATAGCTGAAGCCTCCCACCTGATAGTTGCCAGCTGCCGCATAGTAACCGGCAAGACCGTTAACATAATTCTTGCGAGAGGCATTGAGTTTCCTGACAAGCAACGTGATATGGCGGTTGAGGGTATCCTTGAGCACCCCCACAAAGATGTTGGCTGCGCAATGACTTGCATAGAGTTTCTCGATATCCTCCTTGCCATCTGGCAGAAAACCGCTTGTCAGTCCCTTCAGCGCTCCTTCGATGCTGTTGCCGATGCTGCCCGAAAGCAAGGTCTTGCATAACACGCGACACCTCTCCACGCTGTCGAGCTCCGCTTTGCAATGAGCCTCTGCATCCGCCTTTATCTTCGGCAATAATTCGGCACGCCGCTGAAGATAGATGGGGTTCACAGAGTCTTGCAAATCGGTAAACCAAAATGTGCGCCTCAAAGCACGCAGTTGCCAATAATCCAGCCCCTCCAAATGAGCCATAAAACGGCTGACAAGCGGTACTCTAAGCAGATTTTGGTCAGCCAGATGATGCTGATAATAGTCAGCTGCCTGCTTAGGATTCCACTTCGCAACCGAGTCAAGCAATGCCTTCCTATACGCTACAGAATCCAAAGGGATAGCCGCCGAAGTCATCTGAACTCCTACGACCATCAGAAACAGCAAAAAACAAATTCTATTTTTCATCATCTTTTTTTATTTCCAACGGCAAATATACAAAAACTTTTGCTATCTTTGTCCACAAATAGATAAATATATGAGACAACTTTTATTTCTGACAACCGTTTTGCTGTCGATTATTACATCCAGCTGTAGTCATCAACCCAAACCTGCCGACAATTCAAAAGCTGTTAAGCAGGAGTCTACCACCGTCAAGCCAACAGAACTTACCGCTGCGCTTTTCAAGCAAAAAATCATGGACTATGAGGCAAATCCCAATGAATGGAAATTCAAAGGAGAGCGGCCTGCCATCGTGGATTTCTATGCTACTTGGTGCGGTCCATGCAAGATGACGGCGCCCGTATTGGATTCACTAGCCATCGAATATGCGGGACGCGTGGATTTCTATAAGGTAGATGTGGACAAACAGCCCGAATTGGCATCTACTTTCGGCATCCAATCAATCCCTGCCCTCATGTTCATCCCTAAAGAAGGACAACCGAGAATGTCAGTTGGAGCCATGATGCGCCCCGAATTAGAGAAGGCCATCCAAGAGATACTGCCCAAAGAAAACAGCAATATCGCTAAGCAAAAGCACTGATTCAATCTGAAAAACGTAAAACTATTTCTTTGGAAGACAGTGTAAATCTGTCTTCCAATATTCTTATGCAAATAGTTCAAAAATCTTATAGAGTATGCTATTTTGCCTAAAAATGAAGAAAAAGAAAAAATTTCTTTGTTTTTTATGTTATTATTAAAATAATTTTATATATTTGCAGAATATTAACTAAGAACCTAAACATTATAAACATAAACCTAAATTTATGGATGACATTAAAAATGTGAAAGCTCCCGAAGTGGAGTTAGAAGAAAATCAAGATTCCTCTTTTGACCGGAAACGTCGCATCATTGGCGCTATTTTCGGTCCTATTTGTGCCCTGCTCGTATGGTTTACGCCTATAGCAGACTTGGCTCCTGAAGCTCATAAATTGCTTGCAATTATGACGCTTGTAGCACTCTGGTGGATTACAGAACCTGTACCAATTCCTGTCACCTCTCTCCTTGGCCCTACTCTCTGTGTCGTGCTCGACGTTGTAAAGATGAAAGAGGCCTTTGCTGCTTTTGCCAATCCAATGATTTTCCTGTTTATGGGCGGATTTATCATCGCTAAAGCCATGATGGTCAACGGCCTTGACAAGCGTATTGCTTATGGCATCATGTCCATGAAATGGGTAGGCGACAATCCGCGCAGGATATTCCTTGCAATCGGTCTTGCCTGTGCACTCTGCTCAGGATGGATCAGCAACACCGCCACAGCAGCCATGATGTTTCCAATTGCCTTAGGTCTTTTGGATGCTATACAAGAAATGATGGCAGCTAACGGAACCAAAATAAATCTGAAAAATTATAAATATGCTACTGGCTTAATGCTGATGACAGCTTATGCCTGCTCTATCGGTGGTGTGCTCACCCCTATCGGAACGCCTCCTAACCTTATCATGCTGGGATTCTTGAGTGAGATGAGCAGCATCCACGTGAGTTTCTTCCAGTGGATGGTCTGGGGATTCGTAGCCATGGTAGCCTACTTCATTATCGCCTATATCGTCCTCACAAAGATGTTCCCATCTGACGTGAAGCACATTGAAGGTGCTGAAGAATTCATCAATGGGAAGGTAAAAGAGCTGGGCATTTGGACACGCGCACAAAAGAACACGCTGATAGCCTTCTTGGTAGCCGTTGTGCTTTGGGTGGCTCCTGGCGTTTTGAGTATGATTTACGGCGCTGACAGCGACGTGATGAAAGTCTACAACCGACTTTTCCCTGAAGCTATCGCAGCCATGATTGGAGCCTTGTTGCTCTTCTTCTTGCCTACTGACCTCAAGAAAAACAAGATGACATTGGCATGGAAAGATGCCGTTGCCGGTGTTGAATGGGGTACGTTGTTGCTCTTCGGTGGCGGTCTTGCCATGGGAGGTATGATGTATTCTACCGGACTTTCCGCATGGATTGGCGACCAGATTATCAGTTTGTTAGGCGGTCATCCATCAGAACTGCTCTTCGTATCCGTATTCTGCGTGATGGCACTGCTGCTCTCAGAGCTCACCTCTCACACAGCAGCCACTACCATGATAGGCCCTCTCGCTATTGGAGCTGCTGTTGCCGCTGGTTTCAGTCCTATCCCTGTAGCTGTGGGTGTAGCCCTTTCAGCATCACTCGGATTCATGCTTCCTGTATCTACACCACCGAATGCCATCGTTTATGCGAGTGGTTATATACCAATCACCAAGATGATAAAGACGGGTGTATACATCGACTTCATCGGTATTGCAATCGTCACCATACCAGTAGCACTCTATTTGGTGGGCTTGATAGTATAGCAATTTACTTTAGAAAGGTAATTCAGAGAAGGTCTTACGGCTTTTGGCATAATATTGCCACAAGAGGCTGTAGGGCCTTCTTTCTTTTATATGCTTCGTAACGCAACTCTGCTGTATGCGCTCGCGGTCGGCTTTGAAGTCAGGCAACCATTTATGGAAAGCCTTTCGCGCACGATAGATTGCCTTGAAATCAGCGACATTATGATTGATAAGAAGCGTTTCGAAGGCAGCAAGATAATCAAGAAACCATCGCCAACGCATCACATATTTCAGTTCTTCCTCAGGAAGATTCTTATAAAGCATGGTAAGATTGTTGCGGAAGTTCAAGAAGGTCTTCATCGGGTTTCCTTTAGGAAGAGTTCCGCCACCGACATGATAGACTTCGCTTTCAGGAATGCAATATATCTTCCGACCTAAGAGACGCAAACGCCAGCAAAGGTCTATCTCCTCATTATGCGCAAAGAATCTCCCATCCAACGCTCCGGCATCCCAATAGTCCTTGCTACGTATCATCATGCAAGCTCCGGTTGCCCAGAAAATCTCTTCCATATAATCATACTGCCCGTCATCGCTCTCCACTGTATCGAAAATGCGACCTCTACAGAAAGGATAACCAAAACGATCCATATATCCACCACAAGCACCCGCATACTCAAAAGAATCCTTGTCTGCTTCGGAAAGCAACTTCGGTTGACAAGCAGCAGCTTCAGGATGATTATCCATAAACTCAAGCAAAGGAGTCAGCCAATGATGAGTGACTTCAACATCTGAGTTCAGCAACAGATAATATTCTGCGTCAATTTGCTGCAAAGCCTTGTTGTAGCCTTCCGCAAAACCGTAATTCTTGTCGAAGAGAATGGTCTTCACCATGGGAAACTCCTTTTGCAGCAGTGACATTGAGCCATCCACAGAGGCATTATCAGCTACAAACACCGTAGAATCATCTCGAGAATAATCCAGCACCGTAGGCAGATATTGCTTCAACATCGCCTCACCGTTCCAATTGAGTATAACGATTGCAAGTTTCAATGTATTATTGCTTTTAAGGCCGTCTTATCGTGGTTGAAGTCCCCCAAACGGACGGTGATTAGTTGATTGTCGTATTCTTCTTTGGCCTCTCTTGCAGAGAGTTCCACGCGAATGTAATTCTTTGTAAAGCCATGCATGGCCTTTCCTCTCGAGGCTTTCTCAAACAGCACTTCTGCCTCCTGACCGATATGACGGGCATAGAAAGCCTCCGTCTTCTCATCGCTCAGCTTCAATAAGCGCATGCTACGCTCTTTCTTGTCATGCTCACTCACCACATAAGGTATTGCCAAAGCCGAAGTGCCCGGGCGCTCTGAGTAAGGAAAGACGTGAAGCTGGGTTACATCGAGACCCTTGAGAAACTGATAGCATTCCTCAAAGTGTTCCGGATGCTCACCTCTACAACCCACCATCACATCAACTCCGATGAAAGCATCGGGCATGAGCTGCTTGATAAGCTGTATCTTATGGGCAAACAATGCACTGTCATATCGCCTGTGCATCAATTGCAGCACATGATCAGAACCACTCTGAAGGGGTATATGGAAATGAGGCATAAATGCCCTGCTATGGGCACAATATTCTATCAGTTCATCATCAATAAGGTCAGGTTCCAAACTGGAGATGCGAAAGCGATGGATATCCTCCACCTCATCAAGAGCTTTCACCAAGCCGATGAAGCGCTCATGCGTTGTTTCACCGAAATCCCCAATGTTCACCCCCGTAAGCACGATTTCCTTTCCTCCCTCAAGGGCAGCCTGACGGGCTTGTTCAACGAGTGAGGCTATCGACGGATTGCGGGAGAAACCACGTGCATAAGGTATCGTGCAATAAGTGCAGAAATAGTTGCAACCATCTTGAACTTTCAAAAAGAAACGTGTGCGATTTCCCCTTGAGCAGGAAGGTTGGAAGCTCTTTATCTCCTTGGTCTTCACCGAATGAAACTTATGCAGATGGCCATCAGGCTCCCTGCTATTTGCCCAAGCGTCAGACAAATATTGTATCAAACTCGCCTTTTCATTACTGCCAAGCACCAAATCGACGCCATCCATCTGAGCTACTTTGTCAGTTTCCAACTGAGCGTAGCAGCCCGTAACAATCACGAAGGCACCCAGATTCTCTCTAACCATGCGATGTATGGCTTGCCGACACTTGCGATCAGCCACCTCAGTGACGGAGCAAGTGTTTATCAGACATATATCTGCCCTTTCTCCTTCAGCTACAGTTGTCACGCCCATATCCTCAAGCATCTTCCCAAAAGTCGATGTCTCTGAGAAATTGAGCTTGCACCCTAACGTGTAATAGGCAGCTTTCTTGCCTTGAAAAGCGGAAGTATCTATCATACCTTATTTATAATATGGATGCAAAGGTAGTAAAAAGATTAGAGAAAGACATGTCTTGAAGCATAATTTTCGTAAAAAAACACGATTGGTTAGCGCACACAAAAACTTTAACTTTTGTTAGCAGTTTGCAAATTATTGATAATCAAGCAAATACAAAAAGGTTACAAAAATGGCTAAAAAAAAACGATAAAAAATGAACAACGTATCAAAAAAATACTTACCTTTGCAACGTTTTAATAAACAAATGATTGTTTTACAGACTTAAAAAAGCAAAGAAAATGAAGAAATTAGTTTTAATGTTCGTAGCTATTGCAGCTATCTCATTCGCATCTTGTGGTAACAAAACCGCTAAACCAGCTGCAAACGCTGATTCTGACACAACTGCTCAGGTAGACACTGACAGTGCTGCTACTGATAGCGCTGCTGCTGATACTACAGTTGCTAAGTAATTGCAAACTCGAACTGAAAAATGAGAGTAACGCCGCTTGGAACTCAGTTCCGAGCGGTTTTTTTGTGCCCTCTTGCATCATAAGAAAACGGCTTCCAATCACCTTGGAAGCCGTTTTCTATAATCTAAAAGATCATTGTCTGCCCACCAAATAACAATTACTTTCGCCCTAAGTAACGATTGCCTGCTTTGCTTCTAACGGTCATTGCATTTTGTTTCCCTATAAAAAACACACTGTTTTCCATAGAAAAACAGACCGTTTCCCATAGAGAAACAAAAGGAAAAACTAATATTCAGCCCACGACTTAATATCCACATCATCCAGTTTAAGCGTGCAGAACGACGTGATGAAAGCACTAGCCAATCGGCTATTGGTAATCAGAGGGATATTGAGGTCTATTGCAGTACGACGGATTTTATAGCCATTCGTCAATTCATGAGGCGTAAGGTCCTTCGGAATATTCACCACCATATCAATCTTATGATTGTGCATCAATGTGAGTGCTTGAGGTTCCATTCCCTCATCAGATGGCCAATAGACTTTGATGTTTTCAACGCCATTCTCCGAAAGATACTTCGATGTACCGCCAGTAGCATAGAGTTCATAGCCGTTCTGCTTGAGCATTCTTGCGGCATCGAGCATCTCTGCCTTCTGCTTAGCACCACCCGTAGAGAGCAGAACCGTATGTTTAGGGATGCGCTGACCCACGCTCAGCATTGACTTAAGCAATGCCTGATTGGTATCATCACCCAAACAGCCCACCTCACCGGTAGAACTCATATCCACGCCCAATACAGGGTCGGCTTTTTGCAAACGGTTGAAAGAGAACTGACTGGCTTTGATGCCCACGTAATCCAAATCGAAAAGATTCTTATTAGGCTTCTCGACAGGGATGCCCAACATCACCTTTGTAGCCAATTCGATGAGGTTTAGTTTCAGTACTTTACTTACAAACGGGAAGGAACGGGATGCTCTCAGATTACACTCAATCACGAGAATATCATTCTCACGCGCCATATACTGAATGTTGAAAGGTCCGTTGATATGCAGAGCTGAAGCAATCTGACGACTCACGCGCTTGATTCTTCTCACCGTCTCAACATATAGTTTCTGAGGTGGGAACTGGATGGTCGCGTCACCCGAATGCACGCCAGCAAACTCGATATGCTCACTGATAGCATAAGCGAGGATTTCTCCATCCTTAGCAACGGCATCCATCTCTATTTCCTTTGCATTCTCAATAAACTTGGAGACAACAACCGGGTGGTCTTCGCTCACATTCGCTGCCAACTGAAGGAAGCGATGAAGCTCGTCCTCATTAGAGCAAACATTCATTGCCGCACCTGATAATACATAAGACGGACGTACCAAAACAGGGAAACCAACACGGTCAACAAACTTATCGATATCATCAATGCTCTTGAGAGCACTCCATTCAGGTTGGTTGATACCACGTTCCGTAAGCATGGCAGAGAACTTTGCCCTATCTTCCGCATTATCTATATTCTTCGCTGAAGTACCAAGAATAGGAACATTCACGGCATCCAGCCACATAGCCAAATTATTAGGAATTTGTCCACCGGTAGAGACTATCACACCATGAGGATTCTCCAATTCGATGATATCCAAGACACGTTCAAACGTCAGTTCATCAAAATAGAGACGGTCGCACATATCATAATCAGTAGACACCGTTTCAGGATTATAATTAATCATGATAGAGCGGTAGCCCTCCTTGCGTATGGTATTCAATGCCTGAACGCCACACCAATCGAATTCTACGGAACTTCCGATGCGATAAGCACCTGAACCCAAGACTATCACGGAACGCTTATCATTCTGGAATTCAATATCCGAAGCCACACCTGCATAAGTCACATACAGATAATTCGTTTGAGCAGGATATTCAGCCGCAAGGGTATCTATCTGCTTCACAACTGGCAGAATGCCATAATTCTTGCGAAGATTACGCACCACCATAGCAGCCTTGTGCATATTGCCAATTTCTTTTTCCAAACCTGCCGCACGAGCTATCTGGAAATCAGTAAAGCCATAGACTTTAGCTGTCTTGAGCAATTCCTTATCAAGAGTATTAATATTACACTCCTTGAGAGCCTCATCTATATCGATGATATGCTTTAATTTCTGAAGGAACCACTTATCAATCTTGGTCAAATCATGAATCTGGTCAACGGTGTAGCCTTTGTGCATAGCCTTTGAAATAACAAAGACACGCTTATCCGTCGGCTCTTGCAAAGCCGCATCAATATCGGGAATCTCCAATTCTTTGTTCTCCACAAAGCCATGCATACCCTGCCCAATCATACGAAGACCTTTCTGAATGGCCTCCTCAAAATTACGGCCGATAGCCATTACCTCACCTACTGACTTCATACTTGACCCCAATTCCTTATCAACTCCACGGAATTTAGAAAGGTCCCAACGTGGTATCTTACATACCACATAATCCAAAGCCGGCTCAAAGAAAGCACTCGTAGTCTTAGTCACTGAGTTCTTCAGTTCGAAAAGACCATACCCCATACCCAGTTTGGCTGCCACAAAGGCAAGCGGATAACCCGTTGCCTTAGAGGCTAAAGCTGAAGAACGACTCAAACGGGCATTTACTTCAATCACCCGATAATCCTCGCTCTTGGGGTCGAAAGCATACTGCACATTACACTCTCCAACGATACCAATGTGACGGATAATCTTAATGGAAAGCGCACGCAGCTTGTGATACTCACTGTTTGTTAAAGTTTGCGACGGAGCAATTACCACCGACTCACCAGTATGAATACCCAGCGGGTCGAAGTTCTCCATGTTGCAGACGGTGATACAATTATCGTATCTATCGCGTACAACCTCATATTCTATTTCCTTCCAGCCCTTCAAACTCTTTTCCACCAATACCTGTGGAGAGAACGAAAATGCTTTCTCGGCCAACTTATTCAATTCTTCCTCGTTATCCGCAAAACCACTTCCTAAACCTCCGAGTGCATAAGCAGCACGGATGATAACAGGATATCCGAGGTCACCTGCAGCTTTACGCGCTTGCTCTATATTCTCACAAGCTTCGCTGTTAATAGTCTTTACCTTGATTTCATCGAGTTTTTCAACAAAAAGTTCACGGTCTTCTGTATCTATAATAGCCTGAACGGGTGTACCTAATACCTTGACATTATATTTCTCAAGAATGCCACTTTTGAAAAGTTCAACTCCACAATTGAGCGCTGTCTGACCGCCGAAACTCAGCAGAATGCCATCAGGACGCTCCTTCTTAATAACCCTCTCTACGAAATAAGGCTGTACAGGAAGGAAGTAAATCTGATCCGCTACCCCCTCAGATGTCTGCACAGTAGCAATATTCGGGTTGATAAGAACCGTATAGATACCCTCTTCACGCAAGGCTTTCAATGCCTGCGAGCCCGAATAATCGAATTCTCCAGCCTCACCTATCTTTAAAGCACCAGAGCCCAGTAATAAAACCTTTTTAATATTTTCGTCCTTCATGTCGTCTTACTTTAAAGTTTCTACAAATTTGTCAAACATAAACTCTGTATCAACAGGGCCAGAACAAGCTTCCGGATGGAACTGACTTGTAAACCAAGGATTCGATTTATGACGAATACCCTCATTGGAGTCATCATTCATGTTCACAAAGAGTTCTTCCCAATCTTTGCCTAATGTCTTTGCATCAACAGCATAACCATGATTCTGACTGGTAATATAACACTTATCCGTTCCCACTAGACGGACTGGTTGATTGTGAGAGCGATGACCGTATTTTAACTTGTAAATGGTAGCTCCTGCTGCCTTTCCTAACAACTGATTACCCATACAAATACCACAGATTGGTTTCCTTGAAAGGCTCATCTGCTTCTGAATAATCTTCACAGCGTCCTCACAGGTATCAGGGTCACCTGGACCATTAGCAAGGAATAGACCATCAAAATCCATTTCTGTATAATCATAGTTCCAAGGAACTCTTATTACTTCAACACCTCTTTTTATAAGGCAACGTATGATGTTAGCTTTCACGCCACAATCTACAAGTACCACTTTCTTTCCAGCACCTTCATTATAGTGGATGATTTGCTTGCAACTTACCTTATCAACAAAGTTCACACCCTCATAATTAGCCTCAGGAATATTATCAAGTTCATCATCGAAGATGATTTTACCCATCATCACACCATGCTCACGTAACACCTTTGTCAACTCTCGCGTGTCAATTCCGGTAATGCCAGGCACATGCTCCCGTTTCAGCCATTCAGCCAAACTCTCCTTAGCATTCCAATGGGAATATTGCTCACTATAGTCAGCCACGATAATTGCTGAAGCATAAATCTTGTCGCTCTCCATAAAAGTAGGTATACCATTGGATTCCATTGTGAAAGGAGGTACACCATAATTCCCGATAAGAGGATAAGTCAACGTCATCAACTGGCCTGCATAAGACGGGTCTGTAAGGCTTTCAGGATAACCCATCATAGCAGTATTGAACACTACTTCACCCGCTACAGGAGCATCATATCCAAAAGACTTCCCGTGGAACTTAGTGCCATCTGATAAGACTAATGTTACGTTTCTCATTTTATATATTTAGAATTTTTGTTCGTATTGATAAACTTTCTCTATAAAGTTGATAAATGCCTGATTACAAAGCTTTGTTCCTCCTGGCGTAGGGTACTTTCCAGTAAAATACCAATCGCCTTTATGGTTTGGAATGGCTGTCCGCAAACCCTCAATTGACTGATAAACCAATTCTATCGGAGTCGTGACACCTTCTGGTCGAAGCATCTCTACAATCTTGTTATTTATCTCATCGGTCGTAAAAGGCTTATATATATCGCGCACACAATTTCGTATTTCTGAAACAGGCTTTTTCACTTCTTCCTGACAATGATGATAGGTATCATCGATGAGCTGATACATTCCTCTTTCTTTCAGTAACTCAATGGTTGCCCGGAAGACACAGAACTCCTCCAATCGAGCCATATCTATTCCATAATAATCAGGATATCTGATTTGTGGAGCACTGCTAACTACGACAATCTTCTTTGGATGTAAACGGTCCAAAATGCGGATAATGCTTTCTTTCAGAGTCGTTCCTCTTACTATACTGTCATCAATAATCACCAGATTGTCCACATAAGGGACAAGGCTCTCGTAAGTAATATCGTAAACATGGGAGGCAAGGTCATTTCTCGAATTACCCTCCGTAATGAAGGTGCGAAGTTTAATGTCTTTCCATGCCACCTTCTCCATTCTCACGGATTGAGATAATATCTTATCCAGTTCTGCACGAGTAGGAGTATGATCGAAATTCAGAATCTCATTTATCTTTTTCTCATGAACATATTGCCGGAAACCTTGCAGTAAGCCATAGAAGGCCACCTCTGCCGTATTCGGGATAAAGGAGAATACCGTATGTTCAGTATCATAATTGACCGCATTCAAGATAGGCTCCGTAAGTTGGGCACCCAATTGCTTGCGCTCTTTATAGATGTCTCTATCAGAACCGCGAGAGAAATAGATGCGTTCAAAGGAACAAGCTGAATCTCCACGTTGCTCAAGGATTCGCTCAACACTGCATTCGCCATTTCTCTTTACTATCAAGGCGCAACCAGCCTGCAACTCCTTCACATCGCTGCATTCAAGGTCGAAGGTCGTTTGCAATACCGGGCGCTCAGATGCCACTACCACAACCTCGTCATTCTTATAATAATAAGCCGGGCGTATTGCCCATGGATCTCTCATGGAGAACATCTCGCCTGAACCTGTCAGACCACATACCACATAGCCACCATCGAAATCTCCCATGGTCGTCTTGAGCACATTGCTCATCTTAACATTGTCTTCTATATAGTGTGTGATATCTGTATCCTGCAGCCCTTTCTTCTGTGCTTCAATGAAATTGCGTTCTACCTCTCTATCCAAACGATGCCCCATCAATTCAAGCATGATGTAACTGTCGCTGTAAATACGAGGGAACTGCCCCTGTTTAGTCAATTTGGCAAAGATTTCATCGATATTAGTCATATTGAAATTGCCACACAAGCACAGATTTTTAGCCTGCCAGTTGTTTCTTCTCAAGAAAGGATGCACATACGATAAGCCTCTTTTTCCTGTCGTAGAATATCGCAGATGCCCCATATAAAGTTCACCGGCAAATGGCAGATTGTTTTTTGCATAATCTGCATCTGACAGCAACTCCGGAGTTACATTTTTATAGTTAGCATGAACGTTTGCAAATATCTCCTGTATGGCATCTTTTCCTTCTGCTCTTTCACGGAACATATATTCATGCCCAGGAGTTCCTCCCAATTTGACACAAGCCATCCCGGCGCCTTCTTGTCCACGGTTGTGTTGCTTCTCCATCATCAGATAGAGTTTGTTTAAGCCATACATCCAGGACCCATACTTGCGCTGATAATAATCCAATGGTTTGAGCAGTCTGATGACCGCAACACCACATTCATGCTTCAATGGTTCCATTAACTTCCTTCCTATTCTACAGTTACTGATTTAGCTAAATTCCTTGGTTGGTCCACATTCTTTCCTTTACAGACCGCTATATGATATGCCAATAATTGAAGCGGAATCGTCAAGATGAGAGGTTCAAGACACTCTATGGTATCCGGCAACTCTATCACGGCATCCGCTATTTTACTGATTGTTGTATCGCCTTTTGTCACAAGCGCTATCACTCGTCCTTTCCTTGCCTTTACTTCCTGAATATTAGAGAGCACTTTCTCATACATTGCATTATGAGGAGCAATGACCACTACCGGCATATCAGAATCGATAAGGGCAATCGGGCCATGCTTCATCTCAGCAGCAGGATAGCCTTCAGCGTGGATATAACTGATTTCCTTCAGCTTCAAAGCGCCTTCCAAGGCTACCGGATAACTGAAGCCTCTCCCCAAATAGATGAAGTTGCTGGCATAAGTAAACACTTTACTCAGGTTGGCGATTTTATCGTTCATCTCCAACACCTCTTTCATCTTCGCTGGGATATGAGACAGTTCTTTCACTATCTTCAGGTATTCTTCCCTTTCAATCGTTCCTTTTGCTTCACCTAATGCAAGGGCAAACATGGTGAGAACAGTCACTTGCCCTGTAAAGGCCTTTGTGGATGCGACTCCTATCTCCGGCCCTACATGGATATAACTGCCTGTATCGGTGGCTCTCGGGATGCTTGAACCGATGGCATTACATATACCATAGATGAAAGCACCATGCTGTTTTGCCAACTCTACGGCGGCTAATGTGTCGGCAGTTTCTCCACTTTGGGAGATTGCTATCACCACATCGTCCTTTGTCACAACCGGGTTTCGATATCTGAACTCTGACGCATACTCCACTTCTACAGGGATACGGCAAAGATTTTCAATGACTTGTTTCCCGATAAGACCTGCATGCCAGGATGTTCCACAGGCAACGATGATGATGCGTTTGGCATTGATTAACTGCTTCTTATAGTCTATAATGGCACTCAAAACGACATGGTCAGCACCTACATTGATACGCCCTCTCATGCAATTGGTGAGGCAATCCGGCTGTTCAAAAATCTCTTTCAGCATGAAATGGGGATATCCGCCCTTCTCTATCTGCCCAAGATCGATGTCAACGGTTTGAATCTCAGGGCTTAACTCCTCATTATATATATCTACGACTTTCAGTTCTTCGCCAAGTCTCATCACGGCAATGTTGCCATCATTGAGGTAAACCACCTTATCAGTGTATTCCACCAATGGGCTGGCATCTGAGCCTAAGAAGAACTCATCTTTACCAATTCCCACTACCAGTGGGCTCTGCTTTCTGGCTGCTATAATCTGATTAGGCTCGTTCTTATCTAGAATGGCAATGGCATAAGCTCCAATCACTTGATGCAGAGCCAATTGCACGGCCGTCAGCAAATCAAGATTCTTGCGAATCTGAATATATTCTATCAACTGGATGAGCACCTCCGTATCCGTATCGGAACGGAACTCGATCCCCTTATCCATCAAGCGCTTCTTGATATCCGCATAGTTTTCAATGATGCCATTATGGATGATGGCCAGGTTTTTCGACTGAGAATAATGCGGATGGGCATTCTGAGAAGATGGCTCTCCATGAGTAGCCCAACGGGTATGTGCAATACCTACAGTTCCCGAAACATTCTTATCAGCACAATAGGCTTCCAAATCTGCGACCTTTCCTTTTGTCTTAAAGACATTAAGCCCACAGTCAGAGTTGACAAGCGCAACGCCTGCACTGTCGTATCCCCTATACTCCAAACGCTTAAGTCCTTTAATAAGGATTGGGTAAGCCTCACGCTTACCAAGATATCCTACAATTCCACACATATAGATAATCTTTCTTTAAGTTCGTACATCCTGAATTAAATGAAAAATGAAGAATGTAATGTTGTGTGTCATTTTCATTCTTCATTTCTCTTTTCGGTTTCTTTTAATCTCTTAAAACGTTAACAAGCAGAGATGCTATCGAGGTTACAATGCCAACGAACGAGAACCAAATCGTCGTGGATTGACCAAGGCCGGCATTCTTAGCCTTTACCTTGTTTGGCTCTACATAGAGAATGTCATTCTGCTGTAGATAATAATAAGGAGAATTAATGAGACGCGCATCATTTAAGTTCAACCGATGATATTCCTTTTGCCCAGTAGCAGACTCACGAATCAATATCACGTTGTTACGCTTACCATATATCGTAAGGTCGCCTGCATCAGCAATGGCCTCAAGGACGCTCATCTTCTCTGTAGTCACAGGAACTACCTTAGGACTCGAAACCTCACCAATTACAGTGACATGATAACTGGACATGCGCACGGTGACGATTGGTCTCTCGGTCTTGGCAAGATAAGGAGAAATCTTGCTTGCAATCAAATCCTGGCACTGGTCTTTCGTCATTCCAGCCACATGAATCTTACCGATTACCGGGAAGTTGATGTCGCCATCGTTGTTGACAAGATAGCCCTGAAGGTTTCCACCACCCTGATTTAGCTGTCCCGTAGACCCGACGTTGCTTGAAACTGCCAGATTGAAAGGCAGTGCAGCCTCAGGAGTAAGCGTGTTCACAGTGATTGTAAGCATGTCTTTCGGCATAATCTTAGCATCATACAGGCCGTTTGAACCTGCCAGGCTTATGGAATCAATGTTCTGAAAATAAGCCACGTCTTTCCCGCTCGAGCAGCTTCCTGCGAGTAGGATGACCATCATTATAACAAACGGAATTAGAATTTTCTTCATAACTAAAATGCGAATATCGTTTAAAACATTGCAAAAATACTACTTATTTTTAAATTTGGCAAAGATTTGGGCAATTAAATGATGATAAAAATGAGATTTCTCTTCAAGATGCAATCTTCCGATGCTAGAATGGCCTTTTATCACTACCTTTGTAAAAGGTAACCTTTTACCGCGTAAAAGATAGTCTTTCATCGTGTAAAAGGTAACTATCTGGCATGCAAAAGGTTATCTTCTATCTGATACTTGCTTATTTCCACAAATATTGCCATTTATCCATAGAATTTAAAATAGCGATGAGCATTGTTGTAACTGATGTCTTCCACCATTCTCGAGAGGGTCTCACGGTCATCCGGAAGCATGCCTTTCTCGACATCGTTGCCCAACAGATTGCAAAGCAAACGACGGAAATATTCATGTCGGGGATAACTGAGAAAAGAGCGGGAATCGGTCAACATACCGACAAAGCGTGACAGTAAGCCCAAATTGGAAAGGGCATTCAACTGGCGTGTCATGCCGTCAAGCTGGTCATTAAACCACCATCCGGCACCGA
Organism: Prevotella sp.; assembly: GCA_022641735.1. GTDB lineage: Bacteria > Bacteroidota > Bacteroidia > Bacteroidales > Bacteroidaceae > Prevotella. The sequence goes on from JALCDQ010000002.1 coordinate 232,823, forward strand.
ATTGCATTTTCCCAGGCACGCTTCCATCCTGGAAATTGCCTATCATCGACGCCACCATCTCATTCGCACAAGGGTTGAGCGTGTATATTATGGTACGCGCGAGTTTGCCTTCACTATTGAGTCGATTGAGGAAATGGCTCATTGCTCTCGCCGTATTGCATTCTCCGATAGAGTCAAAACCTGTATCCGGCCCTATCTTGTCATACATCATCGTGTTGTTATCACGTAAAGGACCATAGTGATATTGCTGTGTCCAGTCAGCCTCAGCATCCATTTCCGCATTCAAAGTGAGGAAACAATTCTTATATTGTCGTATCTCCAAATCCGACAATTGCATGCCTCGCATGGCCTTCGAGAAGATAGTTTCTATCTGAGAATCCGTGTAAGCATCATCATAAAATTGGTCAATTCCATGGTCAGAAAGCTTGCATCCATTCTCCGTAAAATACTGATGACGCGCCTTCAAGGCCTCTATCATATCCTTAAACGTAATGATTTCAATATCAGCCGCTTCTCCTAATTTATGAATGTAATCATTAAAGCCTTTCTTCTCGATATTCATTGCCTTGTCAGGACGCCATGCCGGCAACATCTTGATTTCAAAGTCACTCTCTCGAGTGAGCTTATGCCACTGAAGACTATCTATCGGGTCATCCGTCGTGCAGACACATTCCACATAGTATTTCCTCATCAATCCTCTTGCCGAAAACTCCGGCAACTTCAACTTCTCATTACATTCCTCATAGATTTCACGGGCAGTCTTGGGGCTCAACAGCTTTTCAATGCCAAAAGCAGTGCGAAGTTCCAGATGCGTCCAATGGTACAATGGATTGCGGAAAGTATAAGGTACGGTTTCTGCCCACTTCTCGAATTTCTCCCAATCAGAGGCTTCTCCAGTGATAAAACGCTCTTCCACACCATTTGCCCTCTCAGCTCTCCACTTGTAATGGTCGCCTCCAAGCCACAATTCCGTTATGTTTTTAAACTGATGATCTTCAGCCACCATGCGAGGATCAAGGTGGCAATGATAATCTATAATAGGCATCTTGGCCGCATGATTATGATAAAGGTGTTTTGCGGTATCAGTCTCAAGCAGGAAGTCCTTATCCATGAACTGTTTCATTATATATTTAAGTTTTTAAGTCTTTTATTCTGCAAATATACTAAAAATTTTGGAACTACGAGAAAATTAAGTTATATTTGCACACAAATATTGTACAAAAGTTCGTGTTTTGTTAAATCGTTATAGAATGGAAAGAACTGGCAAGGTGCTCCTCATCTATACAGGAGGAACCATAGGAATGGGTAAAAGCCCAAATACAAGAGCTTTGGAGCCATTAGACTTCAATCATCTCATTAAATTGCTTCCCGAGTTTAAATACATTAAAACTGATATCGACGTATATCAGTTTGCATCTCCTATCGACTCCAGCGATATGAATCCTGAGCTTTGGGCTCAACTTGTGAGAATCATCACGAAACGTTATACCCAATATGACGGTTTTGTCATCCTCCATGGAACTGACACGATGGCCTATACAGCCTCAGCGCTTTCCTTCATGTTAGAGAACTTGACCAAGCCTGTTATCCTCACTGGAAGCCAACTTCCGATAGGACAATTGCGCACGGATGGTAAGGAAAACCTGCTGACGAGCATTGAGTTGGCCTCTATTTGTCATGATGACGGCACGCCGATGGTGCCTGAAGTGTGCATCTACTTTAACGGACATCTCCTCCGTGGGAATCGTTCCACCAAGCAGAATGCCGATGGCTTCAATGCCTTCGACTCTTTCAATTATCCTCATCTATGTGATGCCGGGGTCAATTTTAACTTCAATGACCACGCTATTCTCAAGCCCGACTACTCCAAACCGATGGTTCCTCACACCACAATGAACTGCAATGTCATCGTATTCTCTTTGTTTCCAGGCATTCAGGAGAACATTGTCAAGCATGTATTGGAAGATTCTGAGCTTCGTGGAATCATCATGCGGAGCTATGGAAGTGGCAATGCACCTCACTATGGATGGATTACGAAAATCCTGAAAGAGGCTTCCTCGCGTGGTGTCACGATAGTCAACATCAGTCAATGCGTATCTGGAACGGTGGAAATGAGCCGTTATGAAGCAGGCTATCAACTGAAAGATGCCGGCGTAATATCTGGTATTGACAGCACAGTAGAGGCTGCGGTCACCAAATTAATGAGTCTACAGGCCCGCTATAGCGATTATCATATCATCCGAAAATATATGTCTTGCTCGATTGCCGGTGAGATAACCGTTTGAAAATATTTGTAATTATTACAATAATTTATTTGGAAATATCGCAAAAACATTGTATCTTTGCACCATTGATAATAACTTATAAACAAATTACATTATGAAGGAATTAAAAGGAACAAAAACAGAAAAGAACCTCATGGAGGCTTTTGCAGGCGAAAGCCAGGCACGTAACAAATACACTTACTTTGCTAGTAAGGCTAAGAAAGACGGTTATGAGCAGATTGCTGCAATATTTGAAGAGACCGCTAACAATGAGAAAGAGCATGCCAAACTGTGGTTTAAGTATCTCGAAGGTGGCGCTATCAAGGACACTTTGAGCAACTTGAAGGCTGCTGCTGATGGTGAGAACTATGAGTGGACCGACATGTATGACCGCATGGCAAAAGAGGCTGAGGCTGAAGGGTTTACAGAGATTGCTGCTAAATTCCGTGGTGTTTTGGCTATCGAGAAGCTTCATGAGGAGCGCTATCGCAAAATGGTTAAGAACATCGAAGATGCTGTTGTCTTCTCTCGTGATGGTGACAGAATTTGGGTTTGCCGTAATTGTGGCCACGTAGTGATTGGTCCTAATGCACCTAAAGTTTGCCCTGTTTGCGCTCATCCACAGAGTTTCTTTGAAATCAAAGCCGAAAATTTCTAAACTCTTGATACCTCTTTATATATGGAGACCTCATCAAAAAGGTCTCCATATTTACTTTTTATAGATTTCCAAAGTCGTTTTATCATGAAGAAACTGCTATTTTTATTGGTTTCTTTGGCCATTGCCAATGTGGCGACAGCTCAAGAAAACAAGCATCTCGAAAAGCAAAATCCTGAGATGAAAGTGAATACTCCGGTTTCTTCCAATGAAAGTCCGACTACCAGTCCTTCGCTTTTATCCCCTTTCGATAGGGAGTTGCCGCCACTCAATAATCCGCTCCACACTGCTGATTCTGTAAACTTTTTCCATCAAATATGGAGTGATAACGACCGTATGAACATGCATCTTTCACCCTTTCAGATGCCCGTTTACAACCCCAACTTGCCTCATCAGTATGACTATTCCAATGCTGGAACGATAGCCGAATATGGCAATTTGCGCTTCTATGGGTCGAGTAATCACACCGAATACACCAATATGATGGTGACGCAAGGAGCCTCTTTGGGTGCAAGCGAGACATTCGGAGCTTTCACGCTATCGGCCAATCTTTCGGCCAACCGATATTTCACGAATGCCATAACCACGCAATATGGCATCGGCGGACAGCTTTCTTATCAGTTCAACAGTAATCTGAGTGCCACGATGTTCGGGCAATATTTCAACCGAAACCCTTATTTCAGCATGGCTTCCTATCCTTTCGTACAGGCTTCAAGATATGGAGGATTCTTCTCTATTGACAGCAAACGCGTGGGATTAGACTTGGGCGTGCAACGCTATTATGATGCCTTTAGACAAATGTGGGTCATTTCCCCGATTGTAACTCCTAAGATTCACTTCTCCACAAAGTTCACGATGGAACTGCCTGTAGGTGAGTTATTGAAGGATGTGGCTGAAAGAGCCATCTTCGGAAAACGAAGCAGAGGTCCTATCATCATGCCTCCTGGCATGAGATAAAACGATTTATCTCCCTGCTAATCAGAAACTTTCCTACCATGAAAGAAGGTACTGAAGCTATCGCGGGCATAGCCATTACCGGAATATTGGAAACTGCTTGCCGTGGCGTCATCGACTTTATGGCCATAATAAAACACTGTGAAAGAATCCTTGAAATAACCTCCACCGACTTTTTGGAATGAACTTGGCGTGGCTCCCTGAACCTTGCGGCCCTCATAATAGACATTGAAAGCATCCTTTGCATAGCCATCTTCCAACTCTCGGAACGAGCTTGCGGTGGCTCCTTCTATCTTGCGGCCGTCAAAGAAGACATCAAAATTAGATTTGAAATAACCGCTTCCATAATGAGGTCTTTCGTTGTCGCCCTGGTCATCATAATCGTCGCGCCGCTCGATAAGCCGAAAAGAAGAGGGCTCCACATATTCCAATACCCGGCCATTCATATACACATTGTACCTGTCCTTTGCATATCCATGCCCCAAAATACGGAAAGTGGCAACATCAGCAACCTCCATGAGCGCACCTTTATAATATACTCCATCCCTTTCGATGGTATAGTTTGATTGATAATTTTGAGCCTCCGCCATTCCTGCGAATGACAATAACATTACGACGAGCATAGCTCTGAGAATCCCTGTTTTCATGATTTCTTTCATAATACATTGTTTTTTATATTGATGCAAAGTTACGATTTCTTCCTCGGATATCGTGCCAAATATCCCTAAAAACGTATAGGGATATCCCTACCATCGGCTTTCTGAGGCAAAAAAGAGGATGATTCCCGACCCTATCCTTAAATTTTCAACTTGTAAAAAGCCGTTCCCTACATTTGTCCGGACTACTCGGACAGTTTGTCCCAATCATCCGGACACTTTGTCCGAACGGTCCGGACAAAATGTCCCCATGACTTTTTAAATCATGGGGACACTTTTTATTCCATCTCAAATCTATCTTCGTAGGCATCAAAATGCATGCCTTCCGTATAACCGAAGTTGCTGAAAAGACCGAGGATATAAGCTTGTTGCGCCAGTTTCAACTTATATTCACCACTGTTGTAACGATAATAATTGGAGCGAGCACCCAGATATTGCTGTACTTCTGCCCGCAATTCCTTCACGTCTTTGCCCTTGATATTGGCAAAGAGAGCATCAAATCCATAAGCCAGATGCAGTGTCTTAATCTCCTGAAAGAAGTCGCAATGACCGTTCTTCAGGGCTGTAGGGAACACAGAAGTTCCCCATGTCTTGTCGGAAGGCACCACTTCTGAAGCCTTAAACCTCATACAATCACCATGAAAAGGACACGCTGTTTGGAAGCAATACTTATAGCCTGCCGGGATGTCCTCAAATTTTAAAGTCGCATTACTGTTCGTTTTCTTCATTATTTTATCGTCCTTAGATGCGCAGACCCTTAAGGATTTCTGCCATCTTATCCTTTGTCTCTATGCGCGTTGGCACCAACGGAAGGCGCAAAACGTTCTCTATCATGCCCATATCATTCAACAGCGCCTTCACTCCTGCCGGATTTCCATCCACGAAAAGCAGTTTGTAGAGCTCCGTAAACTTATGGTGTATCTTGCGTGCAGGTTCATATTCACCCTTGAATTCGAGGCGAAGCATGCGCGAAAATTCCTTTGGTAGGGCATTGCCAATCACTGAAATGACGCCTGCGGCACCACTTGCTATCATCGGGAAAGTGAGCGCGTCATCGCCACTGATTACGTCAAAGCGCTGCGGTTTGCCTTTGATAATCTCATCAACCTGCTCTAATGAGCCGGATGCTTCTTTCACTCCGACGATGTTATCGCAGTCTTTTACCAAGCGAAGCAACGTTTCGGGCTTCAGATTTACACTCGTTCTGCCCGGCACATTATAGAGAACCAAGGGCAGCGGGCTCACCTTAGAGATGGCCTTAAAGTGCTGATAAAGACCCTCTTGCGAAGGTTTGTTATAGTAAGGGCAGATGCTTAGGATGCCATCAATTCCACTCCAATCGGTAGATTTGATTTCTTCCACTACGGCGGCAGTATTGTTTCCGCCACAATATTTCAAGATAGGCAGACGCCCCTTATTGACTTCCTTGACCAAATCAGTGATTTTGTCTTTCTCTTCTCGTGAAAGGCAAGGAACCTCACCAGTAGTTGCAAGGATGCAGAAGAAATCTGCTCCATTGTCTATCTGATATTCAACAAGTCGCTTGAGGGCTTTGTAATCCACCTCTCCAGCTTCTGTAAACGGGGTAATCAGGGCAATGCCGAGACCTTTAAAGATATTCTGTGCCATATTCATAATTTATAATGGGAAAGCTATTAATTTCATTTCTTTTGCAAAATTACAAGTTTTCTCTCAGATTGCAAAGAAAATCCACGTTTTTAATTACATTTAATACTAATGTGAACCAATCCATAAGAACACCATGCCAAGCATCACCAAGGCTAAATCCAACGCTTTCGCCTTGAGATTCTTCTCATGGAAAGCCACGGCACCAAACAGGAAACTCACGACCACAGACCCTCTTCTGACCATCGAAACGATGGAAATCATCGCTCCGGGAAGGCTCAATGCATAGAAATAAACAAAGTCGGCAGCACACAAAAAGATAGAAATGAAGATGATGGCCCAATCCCAATGAAAGGCAGAAAACTTCATCAAAGTAAGTTTACCATGGTCTTTCAGCCTCAGATGACTCATAAAAAGCACTATGCCCATCATGCCCATTTGATAGACATTATACCAACTTTGCACCGCCATCCTATCCAATCCGACGCCTCCATCTTGTGGAGAAGCCATCAGATATTTGTCATAAAGCCCGCTGATTGCGCCCAACAAGGCTGCCAAAAGCAGAAAATAAATCCAAAGGTCATGCTTGAAATCGATGCCTTCTTTCCTTCCGCTTCGGCTCAAAAGAAAGAATGAGAAGACTGCAAGCAGTACACCAATCCACTGCCAGACATTCAGTCGCTCGCCAAAGACCAACATTGCCCCGATAAGAGTCATCACCGGACGGGTGGCATTGATAGGTCCAACGATGGTGAGAGGCAGATGCTTCATAGCAAAATACCCGAATGTCCACGATGAAAGGACGATGCAACTCTTCAAAATAATGTATTTGTGCATCTCCCAACCACCCATACCTACTTGGAATATACTGCCTTCCAGCAGATGAGTATTCGCTGAAAGGAGAATGAAAGGCAAGAAAATAACAGACGAAAACAGGGTATTGAGGAAAAGCACAGCTATCACCTCATTATCCTTCAACGATTTTTTCTTACATGAATCATAAAATCCCAGCAGCACTGCCGAGAGAAAAGCTAATATCAGCCACACATTATTTATATGTTATATTTTATATCCCACAGGAATAAAGCATTGCCCGGCATGCTCTCTCCGGCATTGGAACGAGAGCCTGAAGCCACAATATCCTGAAAATCTTGTATCGTTATCCTGCCTCTGCCTACATCTATCAGGGTGCCCACAACGGCTCTCACCATGTTGCGGAGAAAACGATTGGCAGTGATTATAAAGCACCAACGCTCAGTATCTTCATCTTCCAGCCTCACCCACTCTGCCCTTGTGACATCGCAAAGGGTGGTTTTCACATCAGCACCCACCTTGCAGAACGCTCCGAAATCTTTCACATCGAGGAGCAAACGCGCAGCCTCATTCATCTTCTGAAAGTCTAATTTATAAGGCATTTCTAAGGAATAATGACGCAAAAACGGATTTTTATCCACATGAATATAATAATGATAGGTGCGAGAAAGGGCTGAAAAACGGGCATGGAGTTCATTGTCCACCGCCTCAATCTTGCTCACTGCGATATCACGAGGCAACATCCGATTCACCTTATAGGCAAGTTGAGCCGTATCCAAAGTCCCTTCAAAATCGAAATGAGCCACCATCAAGCGAGCATGAACACCAGCATCCGTGCGCCCTGCACCCGTTATCTCGATAGGTTGACGCAGCAAAACAGACAGACATCTCTGTAAGACATCTTGCACGGAAACGCCATTCGGCTGGATTTGCCACCCATGATAGCAAGTCCCGTCATAACTGAGATAGATGAAATAACGTTGCTTCATTTCGGCCGCAAAGTTATACAAATAATTCGATATGCACAAAACATCAGCAGATAAATCATCAAAGTCTGCACCCAGTTGATGTGAATATTCTCAATGGAAGCCCCTGGCAAGGAGGCTATCCACCCCACTCCAGCATTCATCCAACTGGAAATAAGGGCAAGAAACCGAACTACAAGACCTTGCAAAGCGGCTATAGGCGACACGATGAGCAACACGATAGTACCATAAAGTATGCCGAAAGCGCAAGGAATCACGATGAAATTCGTAAGAATGAAATAGCAAGAGAAACGTCCAAAATAATACATAATGAGCGGTGCAACACCTATCTGAGCAGCAACTGACACCACGGTTATGCCCACAAACCAATTGAGACGACGATGAGGATAAATCAGCAGAATGCCTAAGACAGCCATAAAGGACATCTGAAAGCCAATATCCCAAAGATTGTAAGGATTTATGATGAGCATGATAATGGCTGCAGTGGCAAGTGCGTTCAGCGACATACGTTGTCGATTGAGTAAAGTCACGAGTCCATAAATGGTTATCATGGTGGCCGAACGTACCACGCTGCCCGACATTCCCACGAGAACCACATAACTCCAAATAGCCGATAGGGAAACTATCTGTATGACTGCATCCACCCACCGAGAAGAGAAATAATCCTCTCTGCGGAAGACTCTCATCAAAACAGTGATTGTCATTACAAGCACAGCATAAATTATGCCCAGATGAAGACCGCTCAAAGCCAGGATATGACTTCCACCAGAGATTGAATAATCTTGCTTAATCTCTTTAGAAATCATAGATTTATCGCCAAGAGCCATTGCAGATATCAAAGCCAAATTATCTTTTTCAAGTCCTGTCTGCCGCAAATCACCTATCAGCTTGTGCCTCAACTTCATAGCAGCAATCTTCACACGCTCAAACATCGATAAATTTTCAAGTGATACCTGACGGCGTGTCCAAGAATTATAATAGATGAAAGTCTGTGCTTGAAAGCCATGGACAGTCAGCCAACGCTTATAATCGAAGTTGGAATTCTCATAAAAATTGCGGGGAGATTCAAGCTGAGATTTGGCTATAATGCCATCTCCAATCTTCAATAAATTCCATTGATTTGTCAAAGTATCTCGCAATATAGAGGCTTTTACTTTGATGGGCTGAGAACCTGAAGTGATGAGCAAATCGCAAAGCAACACTTTCCCTCTTACCTGAGGCTCACTGATGACAACCGCTTCATAACCGATTTCATGCTCGGGAAGGGTGACTTGAACAGATGACTGATGTTCCGTAACTATCCAAACACCGAAAAAAAATGAAGAAAGCAGAATGGTAATGCTCTGAAGAATCGGCCTGTTACGGGCAACGTTCACAATAATGAGCAAGATAATCATATCTGCTACCCATATCACCGTTGGAACCTTATCACCTATCAAATCGCCAATGACAATGCCCAAAATGAGCATCAGTGCAATGCGCAACATCGGATAAAGCTGGATTTTACCATTTACTTCCATATCTGCAAAGATACAACTAATTTCTTGAGAATCATCCCAATAAAAGAAGAAATTTTGAAAAACTCTTTGATATCTTTTTTTTAATATGTATCTTTGCACCATGATATTCTATTTTTCAGGAACAGGAAACACTCGATGGGCTGCTACACTACTGGCAGAGAGACTTAACGAGCAACTGATCTACATACCGGAAGTGATCAGGGAAGATTGCCGTTTCCACCTGGAAGATGACGAGCGCATAGGCTTTGTGTTTCCTATTCATGGATGGAGGCCGCCTCTCATCATAAGAAAATTCATTGACAAGCTGGAAATAGACCACAAAGACAACTATTGCTACATGCTTTGTACGGCCGGAGACAGCATTGGAAGGGCTACTGAGATATTTGCAAAAGACCTGAAAAAGAAAGGATTAACTCTTGATGCAGCTTTCTCTCTTATCATGCCTGAAAGCTATGTGGGACTGCCATTCTTCGATGTTGACCCAATAGAAAAGGAACTCCAAAAGAAGCAAAAAGCAGAAAAAGACTTAGAGGAATTTGCCACAGATATAGAGAATAACCGAAAGGGAGTCATAAAGACGTTGAAAGGACCTTTACCAGCATTCTTTAGCGGACCTGTTGGTGGTTATTTCGTAAAGCATCTCATAACCGATAAACCGTTCCACGTTGTAAGTGAGAAATGCGTAAAATGTGGTATATGTGCTGATGTCTGTCCTGTAAACGACATCATTGGAGGGCTCGGAGAAGAACCGAAATGGAAACACGAAGGCGACTGCCTGAGTTGTTTTACCTGCTATCACCATTGTCCTCACCATGCAATAGAATATGGTGGGAGAACAAAACATAAAGGGCAATACTTCTTCAATCGTAAACATAAGTAGAAGAACGTTGCTGACAATTTAACAAACTAGAGGAATCATAAAAATGAAAAGAGCCAAAAGACTTATAATAATGCTGATTTTCATGGCTATTGCCGTGAATAGCTGGGGTGCAAAAGCCTATACAGGACCAATTGTCATCACACAGACAGATGGGACAACGCTCACTATCTTCGGCCATGGAGATGAAAACTTGCACTGGTATAACACATCCGATGGTGTGTTAGTGGTGCAAGAAGGCTTTAACTATTACATTGCATCAATAGACGCCAATGGAAATCTTACAGCTTCTACACAGATTGCACACGAAAAAGGAAATCGTTCTGCAATAGAAGAGGCTTTGGTCAATGTTCAAAACAAAAATGCTTTTTATAAAGCAATCCCTACCGCAACCCGCATGGGTGCAATAACAAGAAGCATCGGTACTGGCAATCCTCCTTACTTTCCACATACAGGAACACCAAAGGCCCTCGTGATTCTTGTCCAATTTACTGATACCGTTTTCAAGTCTTCCGACCCAAAGGCAACATTCAATTATTATCTGAATGGTAAGTCTGGAGATTCCATCCCTGCAAATAACGACATCTATCAAACAAGAAATTATGGAAGTGTTGCGCAATATTTCAATGATATGAGTCAAGGTACATACCAACCACAATTTGATGTTGTAGGTCCTGTAACGCTTAATCATCCTTCTATTTATTATGGCACAGGCAGATATGATAACCTACAGGCTTTAGTGCAAGATGCTTGCACATCGGTCAATGATAGTGTGGACTTTTCTAATTATGACGAAAATCATGACGGCTATGTAGATTTGGTGTATATCATCTATGCTGGTTATGGTTCCAGTGTCTCTGGGGATGACAACGATATTTGGCCACAATCAGGAACGACAAGCGGAGGTACTTATGACAACGTTAAGGTTAGCCGTTTTGGTGTTAATAATGAGCTCAACTATTGGCCAACAAAGAAATTTTCATCGGCTCCATACCATAGAATAAATGGTATTGGCCTCTTTTGCCATGAGTTCTCTCATACACTAGGATTGCCTGACTTATACTCCAGACTTGCTGTGGATAATCAAGAATTAGAATATTGGGACTTAATGGATGGAGGTGAATATACCGACAACGGATACCGACCTACTCCATACACTCCATGGGAATTGGAGGAGATAGGATGGATGAACTATGATGAACTTACTGATACCGCGCAATATTCCTTGAAACCATTTGATGAAGAAAGAAAGGCTTATAAGATAACAAGCGGTGTAAGTGGCAACAATGAGTATCTGCTATTGCAAAACATTCAAAACAATGGTTGGTGGGGCAAATTACTGGGACATGGTATGCTGGTATATCGTATTGACTATAAAAGCACGACTGTCAATCTCGGTGATTTTCCTAATGGAACTTCTGGAAAACCAGGAATTACCATCGTACCAGCAGACAGCCTGCTCATAAGTTCTTATCGTGTATTCTCTTCTAAATCAGATTCTACGAGTACGACGCCCTACAGCTCAACACGATATTTCAACAGCATGTATGGCGATCCCTATCCAGGCACAAAGAATGTGTTAGATATAGATTCCGTCACTATGAACAGTTGTATCATCAAGAAGCCTATCTATAATATCAATGAGACCACTGATGGAACAATTTATTTTGATTTTCTGAAAAAGATAGCAACAACAGATATCAGCAACATCAATATTGAAGAAAAGAAAACAACTGATTTAAGGATATATTCTATCAATGGCATTTACTTAGGTACCGATGAATCCGCATTGCCAAGAGGCATCTATATTAGGAACCATAAAAAAATCATTATAAAATAATCGATGATTTGTGCAAGGTTAAGATTTTTTTAGTATCTTTGCAATGAAATACAGAGTACTGATATGAAAAAAGTTATTTTCTTTACGTTATTAGCTTTAATGGCTGTCACCAATATAAAGGCACAATCTAACGAGAGAGACTCTTGGGACATCTTTGTTATGCCAAAGGTGGGCTCGTGCTATTCAAACTTCACGGGTGTAGACAATGGTGAATTTAAGTTTGGATTTATTGGAGGCTTGCAAGTGGAAGTATTCTTTAATCCCCAGTTGGCTTTTGATACAGAAATTTCTTTCTCTCATCAAGGCTCTCACAACTATATCAATCCTGCCACAAAAGAGCCTAATGATGCCCGATTGAATTATCTGAATATGGATTATCTGTTAAGAGTCTATCCATTTAAAGGACTTAACCGATTTAGCCTTTACACAGGTATTCACGGTGGAGATATGGTATGGTGCAAAATCGACAATCAGGACAAGCTCGACTATATGAATAAAGGTGATATCGGAATTCCTGTCGGCATCGGATATGAATTTGGTCATTTCGCTGTTGATGCAAGATATATCTATTCCTTCAGAAAGCTTGCTCATGATGATATTGCAAAGAAGAACATGGGTGATGCTAAATTAATGACTTTTGCATTGACCATCGGTTACAAAATACAAGTATTTTAAAAATTAAGAAGCAATTACTTTCGATTTCTTCCATAACTAAGATTTTTTTCGTATCTTTGCATTAAAGATTTGAAAAGATGGAGAAAAAAGATCTTAGGATAATATTCATGGGTACTCCCGAGTTTGCAGTCGGTTCTCTTCAAAAGTTAGTTGAAGGAGGATACAATGTTGTGGCTGTGGTGACTCAACCCGATAAACCTGTAGGCAGACATCAAGATGTTCTGCAGCCTTCTGCTGTTAAAGAATATGCTCTATCAAAGGAGATTCCAGTCCTTCAACCTGTAAAAATGAAGGATGAAGGATTCGTTGAAGAGTTGAAGAGTTATCATGCCGACCTTCAGGTGGTAGTCGCCTTCCGGATGTTGCCAGAGATTGTCTGGGCAATGCCTCGTTTCGGAACTTTCAATGTACATGCTGCCCTCCTCCCACAATATAGAGGTGCTGCGCCTATCAACTGGGCTGTCATCAATGGGGAGATACAAACGGGCGTCACCACATTTTTTCTCGACAAGGATATTGATACGGGCAGAATCATTGCACAGAAGACTTTTGACATCCCCGATACGGCTGATGTCGAATACGTTTATGATGGACTGATGCATCTTGGTGCAGAAATTTGCCTGGAAACAGTGGATAAAGTGATTGCCACAGACGGCAATGTGCCCTCCATTCCACAAAAGACAAGCAGTGACTTAAAGGCTGCTCCGAAGATTTTCAAGGAGACTTGTCAGATTAATTGGTCGCTTCCCGCAAAGCAAGTCTATGATTTCGTCAGAGGTCTCAGTCCTTACCCTGGCGCATGGACGACCATTTCATTGACAAAAACAGAGAGCAAAACAAATGTGGTTTTGAAGATTTTCAAGGCAGAAAAGTCAAAGGTGGCCAGTCAAGAACCTGAGGGAACGATTATGGCCCACAACAACAACCTCTTTATATCTTGTTCTGATGAATGGCTTGAAATCACGGAACTCCAGCTTGCTGGCAAGAAACGGATGCAAGCACGCGATTTTATCAATGGAATGAGAAATATTGAAGAATATTCTGCTAAATAATTTTGGTCGTCGCAAAATTATTTGTTATTTTTGCGAGGAATATAATTAAAAGGTACAAATGAATCAGAGTGAAGATATCAAAAATGCTGTAGAAGTGTTGAAAAAAGGTGGCGTCATCCTCTACCCTACGGATACCGTGTGGGGCATAGGTTGTGATGCGACCAATGAAGCAGCAGTAGCGAAAGTGTATCAGATAAAACATCGTGACGACTCTAAGGCTCTTATCTGCCTTGTTGACTCAGACGCACGCCTCCAAAGGTATGTGAGGAATGTGCCCGAAGTGGCCTGGCAACTGCTTGATGCAGCCACAAAACCGACCACGGTGATTCTCGATAATGCTGTAAACCTTGCTCCCAATCTGATTGCGGAAGATGGTTCCATCGCCTTGCGCATCACGAAAGAGGCTTTTTCTAAGGAACTTTGTTATCGTTTTCAGAAAGCTTTGGTAAGCACAAGCGCCAACATCAGCGGAGAGCCTGCTGCCGCCAACTACTGTGATATCTCACAAGAACTGCTCGATGCAGTTGATTATGTCTGCTTCACTCGTCGTCAGGAGCACAAGCCACACACACCTTCAAGCATCATCCGACTCACTGAGAATGGTGAAATAACTATCATCAGGAAATAAGAATAACATGGAAGCAGCAGTTACAACGAAATCGCTCACAATGGAGAAAATCATTCTCTGGCGGAATAAGCATATTCCCGACCGCCAGATGACCTTGATATTATCCTTCTTTGTGGGCTTTTTTGCATCGGTAGCGGCTTTCTTCCTTCATTGGCTGATAACGCAAATACAGATATTGCTGACAACGGGATTCACCGTCTATAGCTATAATGAGCTCTACCTTTTGTTTCCTATCATCGGCATATTCCTGACCTCTCTGTTCGTCCGCCATATCGTCAAAGACAACATTTCGCATGGTATCACCCGCGTGTTGTATGCCATTTCCACGAAAAACAGTCATTTGAAGCCTCATAATTGCTGGTCTTCGGTGATAGCCTCAGCACTTACCATCGGTTTCGGAGGTTCTGTCGGAGCTGAGGCTCCTATCGTTCTCACCGGCTCGGCCATAGGCAGCAACCTCGGACAATTGTTTCATTTGAGCAAGAAATCCCTCATGTTGTTGGTTGGATGCGGTGCTTCAGCAGCCATTGCAGCCATCTTCAAAGCCCCTATCGCTGGTCTTGTTTTCACGTTGGAAGTGCTGATGGTAGACCTGTCAATGGCTTCTCTGCTTCCTATCCTGACCTCCTGCGTCACGGCAACATGCTTCTCCTATATCTTCGTAGGTACCTCTTCCCTCTTTTCCTTCACTCTCGACAGTGCCTGGTTATTGGAAAGAGTACCGGCATGCATCCTCTTCGGCCTATTCTGTGGCATCATTAGCCTCTATTTTATGCGTACGATGAACTCCTGCGAGAACATGTTTTCCAAGCTAAATCATCGTCCTTATGCCAAGATAATCATAGGTGGAGTCATCCTGAGCATACTCATTTTCCTCTTCCCTTCGCTATATGGTGAGGGTTATAATGCCATCAACGTGCTTTTGAGCGGCAACACCGAGGCCGAATGGAACAATATCATGAACAACTCTTTGTTCTATGGTCATGGCGACCTTCTTATTGTTTACATCGGTTTGGTCTTATTGACAAAGGTATTCGCAACATCGGCCACCAATGGCGGAGGCGGTTGTGGTGGTACCTTCGCACCCTCTTTGTTCATCGGAGGATTCGGTGGTTTCTTCTTTTCAAGACTGTGGAATATGTATCAAGTGGGACCTTATATTCCCGAAAAGAACTTCACCCTTTTGGGCATGGCTGGCGTGATGGCCGGCGTAATGCATGCCCCGCTCACCGGAATCTTCCTGATTGCCGAGATAACAGGCGGTTATGCGCTTTTCATGCCACTGATTATCGTCAGCATCGTATCGGTTTTGACCATCAGCATCTTTGAGCCTCACAGCATCTATGCCATGCGTTTGGCGCGTGAAGGAAAGCTTCTCACCCACCATACCGACCGCTCCATCCTCACCTTGATGAGTCTTGACAGCGTCATCGAGAAAGAATATTCCGCCGTAACGCCTGATATGCCGTTGGCTAAACTGGTGCAAACCATCAGCCGAAGCAATACTAGTTTCATCCCTGTCGTTGATAATGCCGGCACCTTATTAGGTGAAATTGATATTACAAAAATACGCCATATCGTCTTCCGGACTGAACTTTACAACCGCTTTACAGTAGGCCAATTGACTACAAATGTACCTGCCACCTTGGGTGTAAACGACCCTATGGAAGAAGTAATGAAGAAATTTGACAGTACAAATGCAAATTTCCTCCCTGTAACGGATGTAAACAGACACCTGATTGGCTACATTTCCAGAACGCACATGTATTCGATGTACCGCAAGATGGTGGCTGATTATTCCACTGAATAATACTTTTCTTGACATCCTCATTTATGAACAGGCTGGTCATAAATGACTTTCGAGAGCCATGATAACGGCTTCCGAGAGGGATAAAAGCGGCTAATGGAGATTACAAATGGGGGTTGTAACGTGATTACACACCGTGTGTAACGTCATTACAAGTTACTTGTAACGTGATTACAAGCCGTGTGTAATCTCGTCATCAACCTCTTTTTACTTCCCTATTAACCGTTTTTGTGGTCGTCATCAGCCATTTTCAAGCTCGTCAAAGACCATTTTCAGGGATGCCTATAACGCACTTCTAACTTGCTGATAATCACAAAAGAAAGAGCCCGACAGCATTGGCTATCGGGCTCTGAATATTGAATAGGAATACTTTCAATTAAGCCTCATTTATTTCCCAACCCACAGCTGAAGCACCAAGCACTGCTGCAGAAGAGCCTTCCAATCCGCTCACAAGGAACTTAGGCTTATCCTTGAAGATAGCCAAAACGTGCTCCTTATAGCTGCGCTCTATTGGTTTCATAATCAAATCACCGGCTTTGGTAAGACCGCCAAAGAAGATGAAAGCCTCTGGAGATGAGAAAGCAGCAAAGTCAGCACAAGCTTCACCGAGGATTTCACCCGTAAAATCATAGACTTCCTTTGCCAAAGCGTCACCTTTACCAGCAGCAATAGACACGTCGAGAGAAGTGATTTTCTCAGGATCCAGATCTCTCAAGAGAGATGGAGTGTCACGTGTAGCGAGGAATTCTCTTGCTGTGCGGGCAACACCTGTTGCTGAGCAATAAGCCTCCAAGCAACCATTGCGACCACAACCGCATGGACGTCCGTTCTCTCTGCGCATGATAACGTGGCCAAGTTCACCAGCAAAACCATCGCAGCCATATACCATCTGACCGTTGATAACAATGCCTGAACCTACTCCAGTGCCCAAAGTCAGCATGATAAAGTTCTTCATGCCGCGGGCAACTCCATAAATCATCTCGCCGATAGCAGCAGCATTAGCGTCGTTGGTCAATGCTACAGGCACGCCAAGAGCCTTTGAGAACATGTCAGCCAAAGGAACAATGCCGTTATGACCCCATATCAAGTTAGGGGCAAACTCTATCGTTCCCGTATAGTAATTACCATCCGGAGCACCGATGCCCATAGCCTTGATTTTGTCAATACCGCCCACTTGGTCGATGATAATCTTAAGAGCATCAACAGAAGCAGCTACATAGTCTTCCACTTTCTCATAAGCCTGCGTCTTGATAGCAGTAGTAGCTTTGATGTCACCACGGCTGTCTACAATGCCAAACACTGAGTTTGTTCCGCCCAGATCCAAACCGATTACATACGGTTTTAATTCATTCTGTACTTCCATAATTTATAAATCTTATTATTTTAGTTATTTGATTTCCTAGTACACAAAGGTAAGTAAAAAACTCTAATGAAACAAAGAATATTCAGAAAAAATGAGAAGAATATGCGGATTTTTCATCTTTCCTCTTCCTATTTTCAATTATAATTCGTAAATTTGCACTCGATATGCCATTTCCGTTTCATATAGATATATTGGATCTCATACTTAAAGGGATTCTTATTGGCATCATAGCCTCCGCACCAATGGGACCTGTTGGCGTGCTTTGCATACAGCGTACTTTGAATAAAGGACGTTGGTATGGCTTTGTAACAGGTATAGGAGCAGCCTTAAGTGACATCATCTACGCCCTCATCACTGGTCTTGGAATGAGTTTCGTGATGAAGCTTATCACCAACCCAACCAATCTCTTCTGGTTGAAAATATCAGGAAGCGTGGTGCTGCTGATATTCGGAATCTACTGTTTCCGCAATAATCCGACGAAGAAAATGCACATCAGCGGAAAGAATAAGGGTACCTATTGGCACAACGGAATCACTGCTTTTCTGCTCACTTTCTCAAACCCACTCATCATATTGGTATTCATCGGCGTGTTTGCTCAATTCGCTTTCGTGATACCAAATCAACCTGTAGAGATGTCATTTGGCTATTTGAGCATTGTCGGAGGTGCCATTCTATGGTGGTTTGGATTAACTTGGCTAGTAGACAAGATTAGAGGCAAGTTTGACAACAATGGCATCACTATTATTAATAAGGTGATAGGCAGTGTCGTGATTATATTCTCTTTGATATTTCTCATTGGCACTATATTCAACCTTTATACAATTTCTTACTAATGTATATCGCTCAGGAATTACGTAAAAAAAGCATTGCCGAATATCTACTCTATATGTGGCAAGTAGAAGACATCATTCGTGCTTATGGCTGTTCAATATCCAGAATCCGCCACGAGTATATTGACAAGTTTGACTATACCGATGAACAGAAGGACGAAATGACGGATTGGTATGGCAATTTGATTAGGATGATTAACGAAGAAGGCAAACGGGAATCAGGGCATTTGCAGATAAATGAGGTGATACTGAAAGATGTTATCGACCTTCACGGACAGCTCTTGGAGTCCACGAAGTTCCCTTATTACAATGCTGAATACTATAAAGTGCTTCCTTATATCGTAGAACTGCGCCAGCGCGGAGACAAGGAAGTGAACGAGATAGAGACTTGTCTGGACGCTCTTTATGGCGTCATGCTCTTAAGACTACAGAAAAAAGAAATAACACCGGAGACATCCCATGCCATCAAAGAAATCACTACATTCATCGGAATGCTCTCCGACTACTATATAAAAGATAGAACAGAAGGTTTAAAATTTGAGGACGACAATCAATTATGAACATCTTAATTACAGGCTGTAACGGCCAACTCGGAAACGAGATACAGTTACTTGAGGCAGAAAATGCCCAACATACGTTTTTCAACACTGATGTTAAAGAACTTGATATAACCAACCAGCAAGCTATCAACCAATTTGTTCAAGAGAACAAAATTGATGGTATCGTGAATTGTGCGGCATTTACTGCCGTTGACAAAGCTGAATCCAGCAAGCAACTTTGCACTGCTTTGAACTCTGAAGCACCGGCTTATCTGGCCGCCGCCATTCAAGAAAGAGGAGGCTTTATGGTGCAGATTTCCACTGATTATGTGTTTGATGGAACTCATCACACTCCTTATGTGGAGACCGACAAGCCATGCCCTGACAGCGTATATGGGTTTACGAAGCTCGCTGGAGAGGTTGCTGTGCAGAGATTCTGCAAGCGAACGATGATTATCCGAACCGCTTGGCTCTACTCTACTTTTGGCAATAATTTCGTCAAAACGATGATTCGTCTTGGAAGAGAAAAGGCTGAGTTGGGCGTCATCTTCGACCAGATAGGCTCTCCAACGTATGCTCACGATTTGGCAGTAGCCATTCTGACGGCCATCAACAAGGGCGTTCAGCCGGGTGTATATCATTTTTCCAATGAAGGAGTCATCAGTTGGTACGACTTTACCAAGGCCATTCATCGCATCGCAGGCATCAAAAACTGCCACGTGAAGCCATTGCATACCAAGGAATACCCTACTCCTGCCAACCGTCCGAACTACAGTGTTTTGGACAAAACAAAGATTAAGAACACTTACGGAATTGAGATTCCCTATTGGGAAGAGTCATTGGAGACTTGCATCGAGAAACTTCTAAGCGAAGAAAAATAAAAGGATAACAGATGAACGAAATAGAACGCAGGAGAACTTTTGCCATTATCTCTCACCCTGATGCCGGTAAAACTACCCTTACAGAGAAGTTTTTGCTCTTCGGAGGACAGATTCAAGTAGCAGGAGCCGTTAAGAACAACAAGATACGCAAGACAGCAACATCCGACTGGATGGACATTGAAAAGCAGCGCGGAATCTCTGTTTCGACTTCTGTTATGGAGTTCGACTACGAAGGATACAAAGTAAATATCCTCGATACACCAGGCCATCAGGACTTTGCCGAAGACACTTATCGCACCTTAACAGCAGTGGATTCAGCCATTATCGTGGTTGATTCCGCCAAAGGCGTTGAGGCTCAGACCCGTAAACTGATGGAAGTCTGCCGCATGCGAAACACTCCTGTCATCATCTTCATCAATAAAATGGACCGTGAAGGGCGTGACCCTTTCGACCTATTGGATGAATTGGAGCAGGAACTTCAGATTCACGTGCGCCCTCTATCATGGCCAATCGGTCAGGGTATGAGGTTCAAAGGCGTGTATAACATCTATGAGCAACAACTCAATCTCTTCACGCCCAACAAGCAAAGAGTCACTGAGAAGGTGGCTGTTGACATTCAGTCGAAGGAACTCGACCAACATGTAGGCGAAAGAGAAGCACAGCGTTTGCGTGAAGACCTTGAACTTGTGAATGGCGTTTATCCTGATTTTGACGTGAAAAGTTATCGTTCTGCCGAGGTTGCACCTGTCTTTTTCGGTAGTGCACTCAATAATTTCGGTGTTCAGGAGTTGCTCAACTGCTTTGTGGAGATAGCTCCAAGCCCCAAACCCACTAAGGCTGAAGAGCGCCTGATAGAGCCAACAGAGCCGAAGTTCACAGGCTTTATCTTCAAAATTACCGCCAATATCGACCCTAACCATCGGTCTTGTATTGCCTTCTGCAAGGTCTGCTCGGGCAAATTCGTGCGCAATGCGCCCTATCTGCACATACGATTGGGCAAGACGGTGAGGTTCAGCAGTCCCACGCAATTTATGGCTCAACGAAAGTCAACGATAGAAGAAGCTTATCCGGGAGACATTGTCGGACTGCCTGACAACGGCATTTTCAAGATTGGCGACACGCTCACCGAGGGCGAGGAAATCCATTTCCGGGGTCTTCCGAGTTTCTCTCCAGAGCTCTTCAAGTATATCGAAAACGACGACCCGATGAAGTCGAAGCAGTTCTATAAAGGCATCGAACAGTTGATGAACGAAGGTGTAGCCCAGCTGTTCATCAATCAATTCAACAATCGGAGAATCATCGGAACGGTGGGACAACTGCAATTTGAGGTCATCCAATACCGCTTGGAGAACGAATACAACGCCAAATGCCGTTGGGAACCGGTACATCTCTACAAGGCATGCTGGATTGAAAGCGACGACAAAGAGGAATATGACAACTTCAAGAAGCGCAAATATCAATATATGGCAACGGACTTGGAGGGTCGTGATGTCTTCCTTGCAGACAGCAGTTACGTGCTGAGCATGGCGCAACAAGACTTCAAGCACATCAAGTTCCACTTCACCAGTGAGTTCTGATAATGACCTTTCAGAGGGTAAAAGATTGCCTTCTGAAAGGCTATCAATCATCAACAGGATTGTAAAAGATAGTTTTTTACAGACTAAAACAAGTTGTTTTGGTAGGTAAAACAAGTTGTTTTGGTGAGTAAAACAAGTTGTTTTGCTTTCTAAGAGATTATCCTTTACAAGGCAACTATCAATATTTACTTCTCTGGAAGCTGAGCACAGCACCAGCGGGAGACCTTTATCATCACCGCCATACCTGGCACTTCCTTGAGTAAATAGTATTTCTTGCTCGAGCGGACGAGCTTTCCCGTGAGTCCTTTCAAAGGCCCATGTTGCACTAAAACAGGTGTGCCGGCCTTCAGATGAGCCTCATCTTCAGAGAGATATTTCCGCATTTCAATCTCCGGATTACACATGATTTGGAACTCCAACATCTGCTTATTGGGGATTTCATAATACTCCTCACCCTCCTTTGACTTCTTGATGATGCTCATTTTATAAGGCAAATCCATGATGATGCGCCGCATTTCCTTTTCGTCACGGTCCTTTTTGAGGAAGATAAGGTTTCTCACTACGGGCATGAGTACATGCTTTATCATCTTCTCCCCTTTGACGAAATCGCGGTATTCCATAGGCACAAAGCAACTGACACCTCGCTCTTGAAGGCCAGAAACAATCTCTTTCTGCCGAGTGGTAAATAGCCTTGCGGCATACCAATTCATGCCATCATCCTCTATTCTGCCACCCCAATTAGTGGTTGGAGTGAAATCCGTCAGCTCTGTATCCATAGTCTTATAGCCCGAAAATTTGATTTTTCACGTGCAAATGTAACCATTTTATTTGAGAAAACGATGATTTCAGTCCATTCATTTATGACTTCTCGGAAATTAATTGTATCTTTGTAGATAGAAACAGTATAGGAAAATGCCTAAGAAAATACTTTTGAGTCTCTCTTTTCTCCTTGTCTCGACTCTTGCTTTCGGAGACAACGACGATTTCACTAAAATCAGTTCAGAAGCCGACTTGGTAGATAGTGCCCTCTATCTTGTCACCTTCAAGGACAGCCAAGGCTATTGGAACATGAACTATCAGACCTATCCCAACAGCGATGTAGACAGCATTCTGATGTTTGAAGGCAAAAAAGCCTACCCCACTTTAGCAGATTTAAAGGAGCATACCATCCTTTTTCGAATCCTCAAACGGCAAGGTCATTGGCTGTTATTGAATACCGAAAACGACAAATTTGTCGGTGAAGTGGATGCCACGGTGATAAAACAACAACTCTATTTCTACTTCTTTCTCCATAGTAATCAACCCGATAGCAAGTTCTATCTGACCATTGAAAAGAACGGAAAAAACGATGAAATCATGATTGGAGGGAAGTGTATGAGGTATCATGATACAGCTAACAGCTTCCGACTTGTGAGCAAATCAAACACCACTTTAGCCTTAGTGGAACTCTATCGCATCAAAAACGGAACACCTGCAAGTACTCTGACACTCAACGAAAAAGAAGGTCTTGGAGATGTAAAGTATAGCGGGAACGTGAAATTAAACCGCACTTTTGAGAATGGATATTATAACACGCTGGTCTTGCCCTTCGCTGTTGACAATCCGCAAACGGTCTTCGGAAGTCAGACCAGCACATTTGAAATCTCGGCTTCTACCGATACAACCATCACTTTCCGAAAGATGTCAGCCAGCGAAACATTGAAAGCCAATACGCCTTATCTAATAAACGGCACCTTCACAACTCCACCTTATATTATTAATAAGGTGGAAATAGACCATCAGAAATCAGACTCCATCGTAAAAATAGATATGGGTCCAGTGGCCTTGCATGGCGTTTTCAGAAAGCAATTTGTGGGTGGAACGCAGGCTTTCATCCTTTATCAGAAGGCTTTTTACTGTTGCACGAATCTGACGACGATGACTGTAAACCCCTTTAAATGGTATCTCACGGTCAGCAATGGTTCAAAAAATCAAATTAAGGCATTAATCATTGATGGGGATGTTCTGAATATTGACAACATCAAAGACTCAAAGCCGACCGATTCCACCTCTATTTATAACTTGCAAGGAATGAAACTTTCAGACGGCAAGGAGCCACTTCCCAGCGGAATATACATCAAAAACCACAAGAAAATAATCATCAGATAGCCTTCTCGGTGATAAAGAAAATGGGAACTGTCTCACGACACTTCCCATTTACATACTTACTAAAACTAAATTAACCACTAAAAAAACTAATCTTATTTAAAGTTATTGTTTCTTCCTAATTACAACCCTTTCATGGGTTTACATTGCAAAGTTACAACCTTTTTTCATACATTCCAAATAAAAAAGAGCTTTTTTGGAAATTGTTCTCATCCATTTCATCCATTTAAAAAAGCAACGGACTGACCCTTTCTTTCAAAAAGGCCAGTCCGCTAAAAGTATCTAATAGAAATATTATCGACTAAAAACGATACCCAAGAGTGAAAAGTAACTGATGACGCTTGTTGCTCACGCTTGTCACGGTAGCATAGTTGTCAACCTTCTCAGTGGTACCATCCGTGTTCTTGAAATCACCATAAGCATCAGCAAAAGGATGAAAATCACCATTCGTTGCACTATACTGATAAGCCAAATCAACGCTGAATCTGTCAATTTGATACCCTAAACCAAAGGTGAATCTGTTAGTATCCTTCCAATTCGTGTAATCCATCGTTGAGGAATAATACATACCTGGAGACTGAACAAAGTCGCCATTGCTATAGAATCCCTTAGCTCCGTTCTTATCATAAATTGCACTCTGATAGTTGTAACCTACACGGATAGCGAAATCCTTAATAGGCTTGAACTCAAGACCTAACTTCAAGGTGCTCACCCCTTTGAGGACTTGTTCCGTCTGGTCGTTCATATCCTTGTCGCTGCTACTTGTCTGATAATAGCCATCATAGTAGTCCCAGCCTTCGCCATCATTGACTCTAGAGTCAATGCTTCCATAGTCTTCATACTCATAAACAGCACCCAAAGCGAGGAAATCACCTACGGTATGACCAAGGCTCAGCCCAAACTTCCAAGGTGTACTGATTTTGAAATCATAAGAACCATCGACATAAGCACCATTCAAAGATGTTCTGCTTTCAGATGTGAGGTCATAGAATATAGGAGAAGCAATCGATACACCAATTCGGAAAGGTGAATTTTCAATAGGACGGAAAATAGCTCCGAACTTTACTTCATATCCATCTCCAGTAATCTTACGATTATCAGCCACCGTGATAGAAGACAGGTTCATCGCATTAGCGGCTAACTGCTCAGAATACTCGCTGTAACCTTTATAATGGACATCATAGACTCCGAAGGTCATACCAAGATATACGCGCTCATTGAAATTACCACTCATACTGAACTCATAATTGCCTATATAGCCTGTATTAGCACGGTCCATATTAAAGGCAGTGGCAGATTTATATCTGTAGACATTATCACTTTCAAGCAGCAAAGAATGAGCATAAAGCTCATCTAGACGGCTACTGGAAACATAATCATCCCCATTATTGTCAAACAGATATCCTCCACGAGCCTTGATATAGGTAAGTTTGTTTTGAGAGGCATCATTCAAAGAGCCTGCTGTTGACAAGATGAAATCGAAGTTCTGGCTCTTGTGATAATTGAAGCCAAAGTTCAAGAACGACTTTCCTTCATTCTTTGTGGCATACACAAAACCAACCTGATCGAAACTGGCATTCGTCTTGTTGCCATTAGCAAAGTCCTTACCATCCTGCTGACTGACAAGTCCGAAGGAGATTGCTGCTTGTGAACGGCGGAACAATCCCAAACCTGCAGGGTTGCTGCTGATGGTTGAAAGGTCTGCTCCTAACGCATCCATAGCGCCACCCATACCCACATAGCGGGCTGTTCCATTCAAATCTTGATGAGCAAGTTTGACATTCTCGTAAGTTTCCTGTGCAGACATTGGCATTACTGAGAATGCCAAAGCTGCTAAGAATAAATATTTTATCTTCATAATTATAAATTTTCTTTAGTTAAGTACATTATCTGTGACCGCCGTGAGCGCCACCTCCGAAGCCGCCGCTATGGCCTCCTCCAGAGAAACCTCCACCGCCTGAATATCCACCGGAACTACTTCCGCCAAAGCTTCCACTTGAGCGACTCGGTGAATAAGATGGTGAGTTATTGTAAGATGGGGAAGATTCTGAACGACCACCGAATACTGAGCGAGTGCCATAACTGCTATTATTGCTATTGCTTCTGCCACCAAATACCCTGCTGCCATTGGAATAAGTCCTGCCATCAGAATAGCCTCTTGAGCCACCTCTCGAATAACTGCTTGAACTTCTGCCACCAAATGCGCCAGCCGTATATGCATGACTGCCTCCCCATGAATTATAGGTTCTGCCTGTAGGACGGTTATAAGAGACGTAACCACCACCATAACCAGGATAACCCCAGCCATAATAGCCTCCATAATATGGGTATCCCCAGCCATAATAGCCACCCCATCCATAGCCATAATACCATGGATCGTACCAGCCTCCATAACCATAGTACCAAGGATCATACCAGCCTCCGTAGCCATAATCCCATGAACTGAACCATGGATCATACCACGAATAACGCCAATAAGGTCCAAAGCCCCAGCGATAACTATAGAAACCAGGGTCGTAGAATCCATCCCAGCGATTCATGCGACGAGAATACTCATAGTCATCATTGTCAACCATCGTGTCATAATATTTGCCCACGAAAGTCGTATCAATGTATGTAGAGTCCGGATAGACCCCATTCCCTTTCTGAAACTCTATGATGTCATTACCCTTCTCATCGGTTCCAATCTTCTGATAATGACTCCAAAACTTACCATGACGGTTGTATTCATCGACATCGCGTTTACTTCCAGCATAGTAAGCAGATTTCTCAGAAACCTTATTTTCATTGGAGTTACTTGCCTCGGCCGTCTTCTTTGGTGTAAAGTAGAGGTCGTCGTCCTGAGCCATCATTGATAATGGCATCGCTCCAACGAGGACTAAGAGAAAAATAAACTTTTTCATTTTGATGATCCTTTTTATTTATTTCATTATTTTATAATGCAAATATAATACCATTCGATGTGCAAATTTAAGGAAAAACCCTAAACCATGATAGGTTTTTCCCTATTTTTTGTATCTTTGCACCTGTTTTTTAACGTTACGTTTAATAATTAAGACTAAAAAATGAAATATATTGTTGCAGACTTTACGATAACCTGTGAAGATGGATTACTCCAAACTTGCAAAGACTTATTGGCAGATATGGCAGGTAATGCAGGTTTTGAGTCTTTCGAGGACAACGACACCAACCATCTGAAAGGATATGTTCAGGAAGAATGTCTGGATAAAAATGCCCTCGATAACGGTATTGCAGATTTCCCTATAGAACATGTGGAAATATCGTACACTCTGCAGGAAATGGAAGATAAAGACTGGAATTCAACTTGGGAAGAAGAAGGATTTGAGCCTATCAATATTCAAGACAAGGTGTTGGTTTTTGATGCCAAACAACCGCTTTCTTCATTCCAAATACTGCCTTCAACCATTGCCATCGCCATTGATGCTAAACTTGCCTTTGGCACAGGCACCCATCAGACTACCCAAATGGTCATTTCCGCCCTGCTCCAAGAGGAACTCAAAGACAAGCGCGTGCTGGATTGTGGTTGTGGAACTGGCATCCTTTCGATAGCTGCATCCAAGTTGGGAGCGCAGGAATGTATAGGCTATGATATTGATGAATGGAGCGTTAAAAATGCTAAACACAATGCAGAAATCAACCAAGTTGACAATTTGTCAGTCTTTCATGGTGACAGTAGAGTGTTAAGTCATATAAATGGCGTGTTTGACATAGTGATGGCAAACATCAACAGAAACATCCTTCTGAAAGATATGGACAAATTCAAAGAGGTGATGAGTGGTGCTCAAGCTACGCTCATATTGAGTGGTTTCTATGAAGAAGACATTCCTCTGCTCCTTGAAAAGGCCACTTCACTCGGTCTTCACGAGAAATCCAGAAACACGGATGACCATTGGGCTTGCCTGATATTGGAACCATAATCTCGGAATCCAATCTTTCTTTACGTTTTACTCAATAAAATCGGACCATCGAGAATAGGATTCCTACCAAAGAAATCACCTATTCGTCATCCTCCTCACTGCCAATTGTGAGCTTCTTAAGGTCATAATAAGAGCCATTATAGATATTGAGATCCACATAGCCTTCAATGCCCGGAAGGCGTCCGGCATCAGTATGCTGCCAGAATTTCCATGCTCCCTTATACTCCACTTTCGGCACATAATAGTGTGCAATCCAGTAAGGATAATCGTCAAAAACGGCTGCGCTCAAGTATTTCTCTTTAAAAGTATAATAGGTATAGAGGATAGGCTTCACGTGATACTTATCTTCCACGATATGCAACCATGATAATACATCCTGCTGAAAGTCCTCAATATCAACACCTGCAGGCGCATGTTCGATATCCAAAATAGGCGGAAGGTCGCCATCTTCCAAATGTACTTGCTTTAAAAAATAATAAGCCTGCTCACGCGCCGATGACTTATTGCTCCAAAAATGATAAGCCCCACGGATAAAACCATATTCACGAGCTTGGTAGAAATTATCATTGAAATTCTCATCCAAGTTCGAAGAGCCTTCTGTAGACTTAATAATGATAAAGCGAAGAGGACATCCTCCAATCATGGCATTCTGCAGTTCTTCCCAGTCGATATTACCTTGATAATGGGAAATGTCAATTCCGTGAATCTCATAACCTTCGGGATATTTGGTGTCACCATAAAGAGCACGCCAGCGAAAACCCGTTGGTCCGACGAAAAAGAAATAGAACGCCCAGATGTAAAGAACAATAATTCCAGCACCCCCTACCCAATAAGCCCAACGGGGATATCGTGTAAAGAATGCTGGAAGATGAGAATGAGCGTGACTACTAGTCCGACGACGTCCTCCGGACTTCGCCGAAGACCTTCTTCGATTTGTAGTCTTACGATTAGTCACACTCACTCCGAATATTACGAATTACTTCTTTCCTTGCTCAAGAGCGAGGGTGCGAGTAGTGCGATCAGCTACTGAAGCCGGGCCCCAATACTGGATTGGACCTGGATAAACATAGCATGTCTCTTTAGCCCACTGGTCTCTCTTTGCGGCAAACTTCTTGAATGGAGCACCATCCAATTCAACCAATGCCTTGCGGATAACCGGCTTCATCTCACCATTACGACGTTCCATGTTCATCATCATAGTGATTGGCACGCCTCCTGCTTTCCATTCATCTGAAGGTGCACTGAGGTTTTTCACGATGGCCATATAGCCTGTCTTGCCGTTAGCAATCAGTTGAGCGGCACTCACTCCAAGTGCATAGCAATAGTCAGCATCGAAGTTTGAAGGAGCTGCGCAACGTCCCTCATATCCGAAGAAATGATGCAAAGCTGCAAACTTACCTACGAATTTGCCTTCCTCTTTCCATTTAGCGAGCTTGTCAGCCACCATATCAGAGATAAGTTTCTCGGTCTCAATGAGCGAAACCTGCACGTTTCCGTGAGGGTCACGGTCAAGAGAAAGCTGGCGTGCAACGTCTGAAGGCAGCGTCTCGAAGGTTGCTGCATTCTCTTTTGACAGATGAGCAACGATGTATTTCTTCTGTTCGTCAGGCTCCAAGTTCTTATATTCAGCGCCATGAGCAGCCAAAAGGTCGTTCAACTCATCAATAAGACGGCCGATGGAAGGGATAAATTCAATCAGTCCCTCTGGCACTAGAACCACTCCGAAGTTATTGCCGGCAGCAGCACGATGGGCTACAGCGGTGGCAATCTGCTCCACAATCTGATTCAATGTCATGTCGTTCTTCTCGATTTCCTCAGAAATCAGGCAGATGTTAGGCTGTACCTGAAGAGCGCACTCGAGTGCAATATGAGAAGCTGAGCGTCCCATCAGTTTGATGAAATGCCAGTATTTACGGGCTGAATTGGCGTCACGCTCGATGTTGCCGATAACCTCTGAATAGGTCTTTGTGGCAGTATCGAAACCGAAAGAAGTCTCGATTTGACTGTTTTTCAAGTCGCCGTCGATGGTCTTAGGTGCTCCAATGACCTGAACGCCATAGTTTTTAGCTGCATAATATTCAGCCAGCACGCAGGCATTCGTATTGGAATCATCGCCTCCGATAATCACGATAGCCTTGATATTGAGCTCGCGGATAATCTCAAGACCTTTCTCAAACTGGTCAGTCTTTTCCAATTTCGTACGACCGGAACCAATCATATCGAAGCCACCAGTGTTTCTGTATTCATCGATGATAGCAGCTGTGAGCTCTATATAATTATGGTCAACCAAGCCACCAGGTCCCATCAGGAATCCGTAGACTTTGTTTTCAGGATTCAGTTTCTTCACTTCGTCAAAGATACCGCTGATTACGTTGTGACCGCCAGGAGCCTGACCGCCTGAAAGGATAACGCCCACGTTCATCTTCTGGACATTCTCCTTATCGCCGGGAACGAACTCCACGAGAGGCATTCCATAAGTGTTTGGGAACAATTTCTTGATTTCCTGCTGGTCGCCCACACTCTGAGTAGGCTCGCCTTCCTTCACCTTTACGGCTCCCTGAAGACCCTTTGGCAGTTTAGGCTGATAAGCAGCCCTCTCTCTCTGCAAAAGACTTTTTTCCATTTTACCTTATTTAATTTAGTAATATCTATAAATTCCTTTTCTGACCATAGCGAAGAGTCCATTTGTAAAAGATAGCTTTTTACCCTGTAAAAGATAACCTTTTAGGCTGTAAAAGGCCATTGTTTACACGGTAAAAGATGGCTTTTTACAAGACGCTCTCTTACAAGCTCTCCCATAGGCCCTATTATACCAGCGCAAAGTTACTCATTTTCTGTGAAAAAAGGAAAGAAAAGCGAAAGAAAACATAGTTTTAAAACATTTTTTTCAAAATATGCTTTGCGTTTCCTATTTTTTTTCTATCTTTGGGGAAAATTACTATTTTTAAAGTCATGAGTAATAAAAGAGATTTAAAACGAACTATCAACTACATCTGCGAAGACTTATTCGCTGAGTGTATTGCCGCATCCCTATATTCAGCAAAACCTGATAAAGAGGATGTGAAGGCTTTATTCGCATCTATCGTCGCCATCCGCTCCGAGTATACAAAGCGCATCTCGCATCCGGAGCCAGGAATGAAAAAGAGAGATTATTATCAGGATTTGATCAAGAACTTCAACAAGCAAGTAAGCGAGCTGATCGACCAAATCACCGCTATGAACTAAAGAGATTACTATGTGCAAAAAGCTCTGTAACTGGATTTTGTATAAGCAAATGGGATGGAAAAAGGAAATAACCGTCGACCATCCCGATAAATTTATCATCTGTCTTGCTCCTCACACCAGCAACTGGGACTTTCTTATCGGGGAATTATATACGCGTGCAGCAGGCATGAAAATCAATTTCCTCATGAAAAAGGAATGGTTTTTCTGGCCCTTAGGCCCTATTTTCAAGGCTTTGGGAGGTATTCCCGTATGGCGTGACAAGCACACGAGCATGACGGACAATCTTGCCAACGAAGCGCTGAAAAGCACCGCTTTCCGCCTCTGTATAACCCCTGAAGGCACTCGCTCGCTGAGCCCTGACTGGAAGAAAGGCTTCTATTACATCGCCTTGAAGGCGAAGATTCCCATTCTGCTCTATGGAGTGGACTATGAGAAGCGTCTCATTCAATGCACGAAAAGCATGATTCCAACAGGTGATTTCGAGAAGGAAATGAGGGAAATAAAGCTATATTTCAAGGATTTCAAAGGGAAAAATCCAGAGTTGTTTACAATCGGAAATATTGAGTAAAGATGCGCAGAAAGATTGTTTTGTCGATAATAAGTCTCCTTTGGTTTGGCTCCCTTGCCATCTATTCGCAGGAATCCTCCTTCAATGAAAGCACGAAAAGGAAGTTGGATAACTATTTCGTCAGTTATCGTACAAATGATTTTGCCTATCCGCAACTTGCCCGTATGACGGGTTATAACATCGACAACAATTCTAAAATCATCACCCTTTACACCAATGATTATTTCTCCTTGCAGAACTTCGATAAGGATTTAGTAGAGAAAATCTATAAAAAGATAAGGAAACAACTGCCTGACACCTATGATAATTATAAAATCAAGGTGGTGACAAATGGGCTTACCATCGACCAGTTGATAATCAAAGGCGGCTCCGGGAACCAAGACGTTTCGGGCCTTTGGGGAGATATTGACTATCAGGGAAAGCCTTGGGTGCAGAATGTTTCCAAGCCAAATAAGGTGACGCAAGGGCTCTATGACCGCCATCTCTCCATTACCCCCAGCCATGGAAGATATTTTGACCAGAACAAGGAACGATGGGAATGGCAGCGCCCGAACATCTTTTGCACCACGGAAGACCTTTTCACGCAAACCATTGTAATGCCTTTCTTGATTCCAATGTTGGAGAATGCGGGAGCTTGTGTCTTCTCTGCAAGGGAAAGGGATTGGCAGACAAATGAGGTAATCGTCGATAATAACGGCTCTTCTGATGGTTCTGCTTATCAGGAATATGCCCATAAAGGCCAATGGGAAACCACTGAGGGGAAAGGCTTTGCTTATCATAAGGGTGACTATTTGGATAATGAGAATCCCTTTGAAACCGGCACTTCCCGCATGATGAAGACCACAAAGAGCAATTCAAAGATAAGTTTTATTTCCTATAAGCCTTGTTTTCCGGAAGATGGGAAATATGCCGTTTACGTGAGTTATCAGACTTTGCCGAAGAGCATTGATGATGCCGAATACATCGTTTATCACAAAGGACAGGAAACTCACTTCAGAGTTAACCAGCAGATGGGTGGCAATACATGGGTCTATCTGGGGTCTTTTGATTTTGACAAAGGCATCAATGAATACAACAGAGTTGTCCTTACCAACCAGTCTTCCACAAAAGGCATGGTCACATCTGACGCTGTGAGGTTTGGCGGAGGTATGGGAAACATACAAAGAGGAGGAAAAACGAGCGGATATCCGAGAGCCATTGAGGGTGCCCGCTATTATGCCCAATGGGCTGGAGCGCCCTATAGTGTCTACAGTAGCAAGGGTGGAACGGATGATTATGGTGATGATATCAATGTCCGCTCTTATCTGACTAACTGGCTTGCAGGAGGCTCTGTTTACGTTCCTGCACTTGATGGAAAGAGCGTTCCACTAGACCTTTCATTGGCAGTACATAGCGATGCCGGATTTTCGAGAAACGAGAAGGAGATTATCGGGACATTGTCTATCTGCACAACCAATTTCAATGACGGCAAGTTAAACTCCGGTATATCGAGAAATTCATCAAAAGTCTTCGCCACATCTCTGCTTAACAATGTCTACGACGACATTCTGTTTAAATATAAGAATTGGTCTAAAAGATACGTCTTTGACAGGAATTACTCGGAAACAAAGAATCCCGAAGTGCCTTCAGCGATATTGGAAACGCTCTCACATCAGAACTTCAACGATATGAAAATGGCCCAAGACCCGAACTTTAAGTTCACGATGGCAAGGGCAATCTATAAGACTATCTTGAAGTTTGAGGCCTCTCAGCATGGCTGTTCGTATGCTGTAGAGCCTTTAGAACCGCAAAATTTCAAGGTCGAATTTATTGGTGGAAACAAGGTTAAGCTAAGTTGGACGGCGCAAGAAGACCCTCAAGAAAGGACTGCAAGCCCCACCTCTTATAATATATACACATCAACCGGGAAGAGTGGTTTCAACAATGGCGTGGATATAGGCAATTCCTCGACATCCTATATCATGGAATTAGAGCCCGACGTCCTATACAATTTCAAGGTAACGGCTGTAAACAAGGGTGGAGAAAGCTTCCCAACAGAAGTGCTATCTGCCATTTTCCACTCACCTTCAGCGCCTACTATCCTGATAGTCAATGGCTTCCATCGGCTTTCAGCACCAGCAGTAGTTGATAATGATACTACTCAAGGCTTCGACCTTGATGCCGATCCGGGCGTTCCTTATGGTTTATATGCCGGTTGGAATGGCCGTCAAATCAACTTCAACAAGGACAGAATGGGCATTGAAGGACCAAATGGACTTGGCTTTGGAGGGGATGAACTCGCTGGAAAATTTATCTCCGGCAACGATTTTAATTATGTTAAGACCCATGCTCAAGCTATCGCAAGCAGCCACGAATATAATCTTGTGAGTTGCTCAAGTTATGCCCTCGAGAGCGGAAAAGTCAATCTCCAGCCTTATGCTTGCGTTGATTTTCTATTAGGATTGGAGAAATACAGCCCTTCAGCTCTTAAGTATTACAAGACTTTCACACCACAAATTCAGAAACTGCTGATGGCTTATACGGCCAATAAAGGCCGTTTGCTGGTGAGTGGCTCCTATATAGGTTCCGACATGCAAACCGCTGAGGAACAGGCTTTCTTGAGCAATGTACTCAAATTGAGTTATTCGCCTACAGACAGTTTGACCACTGATGCCAACATCAATGGTCTTGGATTGAGTTTCTCCATCTATCGGGAACTGAACAAAGAGCACTATTCGGCTACCCATCCCGAAGTTCTCCATCCCATTGCACCCTCATATTGCGCCATGCAATATGCTGATGGTACGTCAGCCGCTGTGGCTTACAAGGATGGCAACAGCCGCTCTTTCACCATGGGATTTCCCTTTGAGTGCATCACTTCAGAACCTATCCGAAACTCTATAATGCAAGGAATAATGAACTTTTTAATGAAATAATATTAAATCAAATGACTATGTATAAGATTCAAGCAAACCCAACCGGTACGAGAAGTATTGAAGTCAGTGAACAACATCTTCAGACAATTGACAAGTATGTATTGTTGAAGAATCTTGTTGACAGCAATGGTTTCATCGATGAGACCGTGCTCGATAAGTTGAAATTCAATGTTAGATCCATGCTCGAATCTGAGGCTGGAAAAGACAAAAATCTGCTCGATTTATGTCTGGATGTTATCTATAATGCTAACATGAAGGCTTTCGGACTCCACCAACTTGTACTCCTGTACATCGATTGGAAGTCAAAACAGACGGAAAACGCTACAGAAGAAGAGGTAAAAGAATAAGCTGAAGCCCCTTGAAAGAATACAGACTTACCGACTTTCTTCCTACAACTAAAAAGGAATGTGAACTCAGAGGATGGGACCAACTTGATGTTATCCTGTTCTCGGGAGATGCTTATGTCGACCATCCATCGTTTGGTGCGGCAGTCATAGGCCGTGTTCTGGAAGCACATGGGTATCGTGTGGCCATCGTGCCACAGCCTGACTGGCATGGCGACTACCGTGATTTCAAGAAACTGGGAAAGCCCCGACTCTTCTTCGGGATTGCTCCTGGCGCCATGGACTCTATGGTAAACAAATACACAGCCAATCGAAGACTGAGAAGCGAGGATGCCTACAGCCCGGATGGCAGACATGATTGCCGGCCCGAATATCCATCCATCGTCTATACGCAGATACTTAAAAGGCTCTTTCCGGATGTTCCTGTAGCTCTTGGAGGTATAGAGGCTTCGATGAGAAGACTCACCCATTACGACTATTGGAAAGATAAAGTGATGAAGTGCATCTTGTGTGATTCGGGAGGCGACATCATCACTTACGGCATGGGAGAACGCCCTACCCTCCAGTTATGCAAAGAATTGGAAGAGGGAAAGAATATCAAGGACACCCGTGACATTCCTCAAACGGTCTATCTGAGCAAAGAATCAGAGATTCCGGGAGGCATTACGGCTGATGATATCGTTCTTCACAGTCACGAGGAATGCTTGAGAAACAAGAAGGCGGAAGCCGAGAACTTCCGTTATATTGAGGAGGAATCGAACAAAATCCATGCGCAACGACTGTTGCAGGCAGTGGATAATGTCTATGCAGTTGTCAACCCTCCCTACCCTCCGATGACAACCGAAGAGCTGGACGCATCGTTCGATTTGCCCTACACGCGCATGCCCCATCCCAAATATAAGGGAAAGACTATCCCTGCTTATGAGATGGTCAAGCACTCCGTCAACATTCATCGGGGTTGCTTTGGAGGGTGTGCTTTCTGCACGATATCGGCTCATCAGGGCAAATTCATCACCTGCAGGTCGAAGGAAAGCATATTGAAAGAGGTGAAGCAAGTCATTGATATGCCTGATTTTAAGGGCTATCTGTCAGATTTAGGCGGACCTTCTGCCAATATGTATGGCATGGGAGGCAAGAACAAGAAGGCCTGCGAGCACTGCAAACGACCCTCCTGTATCAGTCCCGAGATATGTCCCAATTTGAATACAGACCATAGCAAGTTATTGGATATTTATCATACTGTGGACGCATTGCCCGCTATCAAAAAGAGCTTTATCGGCAGTGGCGTGCGCTATGATTTGCTCCTGCACAAGAGCAAGGACGAAAAGAGCAACGAAGCCGCCAAAGAATACACCCGCGAACTGATATCGCGACACGTCAGCGGAAGGCTCAAAGTGGCGCCCGAACACACTTCCGACAAGGTATTGAAATTGATGCGTAAGCCCTCATTTTCACAGTTTTATGAGTTCAAACGTATCTTCGACAAAATCAATCAAGAGGAAAATCTGAGGCAGCAAATCATTCCTTATTTCATAAGCAGTCATCCCGGTTGCCATGAAGAGGACATGGCGGAACTTGCGGTCATCACCAAAAGCCTTGATTTTCATTTGGAACAAGTGCAGGATTTTACCCCTACTCCCATGACCGTGAGCACAGAAACATGGTATACCGGCTATGACCCATACACCTTGGAACCTGTTTTCAGCGCAAGAACACCAAGGGAAAAACTTGCCCAACGACAGTTTTTCTTCTGGTATAAGCCCGAGGAACGGAGGAACATTGAAAGCGAACTGAAGCGCATAGGGCATCCCGAATGGATCAGCAAACTATATGATGGCCATGGGAAAACCCGTGTAGAATATGACCCGAAAGCCATAGGAAGCACTCCGGACATCGTGGCAAGACCCAGAAAAGAAGGTAAAGACAAGGCAAAATCATTCAATCCGAATTTCAATCATGCCAATCATAGAGCAAAAGATAATAGGGAAACGAAGTCAGGAAACATGCGAAGACGGAATCGTAACGACCGCTGATTTCATCGCCGTAATCGATGGAAGCACAAGCAAAAGCCCTATCCAGCTGAGCCCGAGAATGCGGAACGGCCGCTACTGCATGCTTCTCATTTCTGACTTTATTAAAAAAATGAAGGCTGAAATCACCTGTTCAGAATTCTGTGAACAGGTGACAGCTCTCATCCAGCACGTATATACAGAGAAAAAGGCTGATATAGAGCGACTGCAAACACATCCCACAGAGCGCCTGACAGCCAGCGCCATTATTTATAGTCGCTGTCAAAATAAAATTTGGATGATAGGAGATTGCCAATGCATGACGGATAGCGTGTGGCATACAAACACCAAACCACAGGAAGAAGAGATTGCTTCAAAGCGTTCAGCCTACATCACAAAAGCTTTAATGGAAGGCAAACAAACGGCTGATTTTCAAACTGTTGACGAAGGAAGAAACGCTATTCTTCCCGAGTTAATCAGCAGTTGTAGCCAGCAAAATTTAACATTTGCAGTCATAGATGGCTTCAAAATTCCACTTGAAAAAGTAAAGATTCTGAAGGCGGGCACTGAGAATGTCCTGGCAAGCGACGGTTATCCGATTCTGAAAAACACGCTGCAAGAAAGCGAGAACCTACTCCATCAGCAACTCCATGACGACCCTCTCTGCATCCATCAGTTCAAAGCCACCAAAGGGCTCATGAAGGGGAATGTCTCTTTTGATGACCGCGCATACATCCGTTTTACGGTTTAATGACCAATGTTTTAAACCAATCTTTCAGCACACCGGCATATTGGTCTTGAGAATCAGATACCAATATCAAGGTCTGAGAGCCATCTTTGAGTTTCGGACCCAAGCACATGCCTTCATAATTAGCAATCGCATGGTTGAAAAGACTTAAAGAAGTACGCCATTGACAGACAAGATTTTTCTTCATATAAGGCGTTTTCTCCGTCAAAGGCTGCGTCTTGTTAACCTCCTCAGAAGGCCAAGCCTGAAACAATTTGCAGTTCACATAAGCCCCTAATTTTGTGGAAGGTACATAGAATTCACGTTCCAAAACCAGCAACGAGCCATCTGCCAAGGCGGTCAACTCAGGCACTCCCATGGCATAAATCTCAGCCTGTTTGTTGCTCACAGGGGCATCCATCTTGTAGGCATATTGTTGCAAGGGCTGAAGGGCATCATCAAAAGCCTGGATGCGAAGCCGATTTTCCACGCCATTGATAGAAGTTGCCTGTTCGCCATCTCCTTTCAAAGTACTCTCATTGCAGGTCCAAAGCCGATGATTTACGAGCGAATAAGAAAGAGATTCAAAGCCTTCGTTTGACGTGCAATTACCGTATATTGAAGGAATTGCAGCCTCTCGAATGGTGCGATGCCCACTCAAGTCGTATTCAAGGATTTTCCCATCGGCCTCACCACTCATCACAATTGTTTTCGTATTAGGCAGATAGGCGATGCCCTCACCATCACGATTGTCGGCTTCAGCACTTCTGAAGCCCAGATTCTGTACGTTCAGAATATCTCCGGAAACAGAATCTATGTCAATGGAAAACACGAAAAAGCCGTCTTTAGGCGACTTATCGCTCACCACGACATATCGGTTGCTGTCTAAATGACAAATACCGCTATAGTTGCCGGCAGGTATTGACTCCGCAAAAGACTTCTGTTCATTTTCAGAAACTAAAGTTACCGTTTTCTGCTGAGCAAAGGTTTGCGCAGCGAAAGATATCAGTAAAAAATATAAACAAATATACTTCTTCATAATTCTCCTATTTACTTGCTTTGTAAAAGGTAACTTTTTACCTTGTAAAAGGTATCTGTTTACCTCGTAAACAACGGTCTTTTACAGGGTAAAAAGCCGTCTTTTAGAATGTCATTGATAAGCATAGGTGAGAACATAGGCATCATTGACCCGATAGAAAGCCTGTTGGCGCTTCTCCGTTTTCAAATCTTCAACGCCCACAAATCCTTGATTTTCAAGTGTAAAAGGTGAAACTTTCATCTCAAAATAATCCAAGTTTTCGGCTGAGAATAATTTATAGATGGTCTCCTTCACACTCCAATGAATCAATCGCGAAAGCGTATCGGGAGCATGCTCGTCATCTCTTATAAATTTCTTTACAATCTTATTAATCCTATCACTCATGTATTCGATGTCAACAGCCACATTTCTCTGTCGCGACAAGATAAGCACCACGTAGCCTTTCGTATGGCTGATGCTGATGCGGTAACCCTCCACAAGGGGTTTGGAAACAGGATTATAGGTGATGCGGAGTGACTCATCGCCCGTCATTTCAAACAAGAGCGCATAGATGGAGAGCTTCTCCATTTTCCTGACATCCGACCGATATTGCTCCAAATTCTCATAAACAGGCTGGAGGGAAGCATGGGATTGCACCATTTCTTCGGGTGTTTCCTCGATTTTCCACATGCCAAGTCTGACGTCCTCAGCAAGATTTTCAATTGCCATCAACGCCATCTTATTCCGACTGATTTATAGGATTATGCACGATAACCTTAACTTTGCTGATTCTGCGCTCCTCTATCTCCATAATCTCAAACGTATAGTTCTTGTAATCCAAGCGTTCATGGAGAGCTGGAAAATCGCCTTTTATCTCGAGCAAAAGTCCTGCCAAAGAGTCTGCATCGCCTTCAATTTCAGAGAATTCATCGTCATTCAGCTCCAATATCTTGCAGAAATCGCTCAGCAGAGTCTTGCCTTCAAAGATATAGGTGTTATAGTTGATTTTCGAATAAGGCTTTTCCTCTTCATCATATTCATCATTGATTTCGCCCACAATTTCCTCTAAGATATCCTCCAAAGTCACTAATCCACTCGTTCCGCCGAACTCATCGACAACGATGGCGATATGCACTTTGTTCTCTTGAAACTCCCGCAAGAGGTCATCAATCTTCTTGGTTTCGGGTACAAAATAAGGTGGACGAATCAGACTTTGCCATCTGAAAGTGGACGGTTTGGAAAGATGTGGGAGTAAATCCTTGATATACAGCACACCACGAATATTGTCGCCATTGTCTTGATAAACAGGAATACGGCTGTAATTATTGTCAATGATACACTTGAGAACATCAGAATAAGAGCTTTGTATATCAATATCCACAATGTCCTGACGGGTTGTCATCACCTCTTTTGCGGTCTCATCGCCAAAGCGGATGATGCCCTGAAGCATGCTCTTCTCGTCTTTTATTTCCTCCTTATCGGTCAGCTCGAGGGCTTGTTCCAAATCATCAACACTCAATACATGGTTTTTCTTCTGCACAACTTTCTCTGCAATCACCCCGCTTCGTATCAAAACAGAGCCTAAAGGCCAGAAAAGTTTGCGAAGAAACATCACTCCACCCACACTTTTACGACAGAATTTCAGCGGATTCTGACGGCTATAGACCTTCGGCATAATCTCTCCGAAGAGCAGTAAAAGAAAGGTTAAAAGGACCGTGATGCAAATGAATTGCAGCCAATAGGCCTTAGGGCCGAAGTGTACAAGCGACCCGAAGACATAGTTGCAAAGCATGATAATGGTGACATTTACGAAATTATTGGTAATCAAAATTGTCGCCAACGTGCGCTCACTGTCGTCTCTGAGCCTCTGAATATTATGGTCTTGGATGCTTTTTTCTGGGTTCATATCAGCCACATCCGTAGGAGATAGACTGAAAAAAGCAATTTCAGAACCGCTTGCAAATCCTGACACTAAAAGCAATATAGCAGCCAAAAGCGCTGCTATGATAACACCTGAGGTCGGCATTTGAAGATAAATGTCGGACAGGGATTCTGTGATGCTTGAAAGGTCCAATACTAATATCTATTAAAACGGAAGTATTCCATCGTCATCTTCATCGTCTTCAGTGGTGTCTTGAGTCTGCTGCACAGGTGTTTCCAGCGTAGGATTAGTGGCTGGAGTAACCGCAGGTTTCTGAGAAAGCATTTCCATATTTTCTACTAAAATCTCAGTAACAAACTTGCGAACGCCTCTCTGGTCATCGTAAGAACGATAACGTATGCGGCCTTCCACATACAGTTTGTCCCCTTTATGGACATATTTTTCCACGATTTTGGCCAATCCACGATAGAAAAGAAGATTATGCCAATCGGTATGATCAGGAACTTTAGTACCATTCTGAAGCGTATATCCACGCTCAGTTGTTGCTAAACGAACCTGTGCAACAGCCTGATCTGCATCGTAATATCTTACGTCAGGGTCAGCTCCCACATTACCAATAAGCATTACTTTATTCATACGTCCTCCTTATTTCCACATTCCAAGATATCGGAAACTGAAATTTTTGCCTTTCGCGGAAGGGAATTGGCTTCGGCTGTCAACCCTATCCCGAAGGTATTCTACCATACGATTGTAACAATCCTGACCTGAGTTAGCCTTGCAACGAACCTCAAAATGAGTATCACGATATTCATGTTTTCCCGTAGAGGGAATAGTCACTACGCGCTTGAAATCTAAGGCACCTTCATGCCAACCCGGATGAATTTCAGTAAGTTTAGTCATTGCTGAAGCTGCCAAATCACGACGATCTGCAGTAGCGGGAGGAATCGGGCGCATTGCTTTCTTCTGCTTAAAATCGAGCATAGTCTCTGCTGTTGTCTTAATAATGATGAAATAAACTCTTGTGCGAACTTTGTATCGCTTAGGATAAAACACATCACTAGCCGCATACTCGCGAATGTCTGCCTCAAGAGCAGCATTCATCCCAATTTCTGGAATTGCTCTCAGAAATTCTATGGCTTCATCGACACTATAGACTAATGCCTCCTTATCAAAATATCTTAAATATAAATTCATTGATGAATATGTTTCTCCTAAAAATAAAAGAGCGGCAAACGGGACTCGGACCCGCGACCTCGACCTTGGCAAGGTCGCGCTCTACCAACTGAGCTATTGCCGCAACGTTTTGTGAAGAGGAGGAGACTCGAACTCCCACGAAACAATTTTCACTACCCCCTCAAAGTAGCGCGTCTACCAATTCCGCCACCTCTCCAACAAATTAATTCTGAATAAAAAGTGTGCCCAGAACAGGACTCGAACCTGCACGTCGTGAAACACACGCACCTGAAACGTGCGCGTCTACCAATTCCGCCACCTGGGCAAAATGAAGAAACTCTATCTTCAATTGGCTTTATTCAGAATATCGAGCGGCAAACGGGACTCGGACCCGCGACCTCGACCTTGGCAAGGTCGCGCTCTACCAACTGAGCTATTGCCGCACTTCTACCTTCTTTTAAGAAGGCGCATTTC
Organism: Prevotella sp.; assembly: GCA_022641735.1. Taxonomy (GTDB): domain Bacteria; phylum Bacteroidota; class Bacteroidia; order Bacteroidales; family Bacteroidaceae; genus Prevotella. The sequence continues at coordinate 274,784 of JALCDQ010000002.1, forward strand.
TCCAAATGCGAATGCAAAGGTAATGCTTTTTTCTGATTTATCAAATTTTTCATGCTTTTTTTTTCAAAAAAGATGAATTCTTCTGATTAATCCATTCGGTTTTTATAATCATCATAGTGAAAGTCCCTAAGAATCTCCAATTCTCCACTCTCATGCAGCAAGCCGATTGAAGGGTGAGAGATGCCATTAAACATGCAGGTTTTCACGGTGGTATAATGAAGCATATCTTCAAATATAACATTATCACCAACCTCCAATTCCTTACTGAATTGCCACGAGCCCATGAAGTCTCCGGAAAGACAACTATTGCCTCCTAACCGATAAATATGGTCTTCAGGCGTGCAATCAGCCGCTGCTTCCAGCGGTAAAGACTTAGCCCCTCTCACTGCAGGCTGATAGGGCATCTCCAGACAATCAGGCATGTGACAAGTAAAACTTACATTGAGAATGGCCGTTCGTATCTGATGGTCTTCCACAATATCAACAACCTGTGAGACCAAAGGCCCTGTCTGCCATCCAAAAGCACTGCCAGGCTCGAGTATGACCTTAAGATTCGGATAGCGATGATGGAAATCCTGCAGGATATGAATCAACAAATCAACATCATAATCCTCCCTTGTCATGAGATGTCCACCGCCAAAATTTATCCATTTCAACTGTGGAAACCACTTTGAAAAATGGTCTTCTATATGCTCCAAGGTCCTTTGGAAAACATCTGCCCCACTCTCACAATGGCAATGACAATGAAATCCCTCAATATCCGAAGGCAATTCGAGCGGCAATTTATCTGATGTTATGCCGAATCGAGTGCCAGGAGAGCAAGGATTATAAAGGGCTGTACCCACTTCTGAATATTCAGGATTAACTCTGATTCCAAGGCTTATCTTCGAATTGGAAGCCTTCACGATCTCCCCAAAACGCTCATATTGGCTCAGCGAATTGAAGGTTAAATGGCTCGAACATTGGGCTATTTGCCTGATTTCTCGTTCCGTATAAGCAGGGGAATAGGTATGAGTCGGAGAGCCAAACTCCTCAAAACCTAACCTTGCTTCATAGAGCGAGCTGGCCGTAGTAGCCCCGATATACTCCCGAAATATCGGGAATGTCTTCCATAAAGCATAGGCTTTGAAGGCCAAAATGATTTCCACATCCGCCTTGGAAGCCACTTTTTTAATCAAGCTCAAGTTATTTCTGAGCCTCTTTTCCTCTAATATATAAATAGGTGTATCTATTTCCTTAAATGTCACAGAATCCACTTTCATCATCTTGAAGTTCAATAAATATTAAAAATATTCTGCAAAGATAACTTTTTATCTCGTATATAATTGCAAGTTTCAAGGAAATTTCATACTTTTGCAATTGAAAATATAAACGGACGAATGAAGCTCGTAATAATGACGAAATCCACATTCTTTGTGGAAGAAGACAAAATACTTGCCACGCTCTTCGATGAGGGGATGGACAACTTGCATCTTTACAAGCCCGGCTCATCACCACTTTATTCGGAGCGCCTACTTACGCTCCTGCCTGAAGAATATTATCGGAAGATTACTGTGCACGACCATTTTTATCTTAAAAATGAGTATAATCTGGCGGGAATCCATATCGATAATCCTGACGAAGAGCCTCCTAAAGGATACAAAGGCCACATCGGAAGAACTTGTAATGACCTGAGCAAGTTGAAGGAAATGAAGAAAGAATCCAACTATATATTCCTCAAAAACATTTTCGACTGCATTGAATTTCAGGACGAAAAGTCCAATTTCACGATGCCACAACTTGAAGAAGCGGCTAAACAAGGACTGATAGACAAGAAAGTCTACGCTTTGGGAGGAATGGGATTGGAGAACATCCGCATTGCCAAAAGTCTCGGTTTTGGAGGCGTAGTGATATGTGGAGACCTGTGGAATCAGTTCGATATCCACAATCAGCTAGACTTCAAGGAGCTCATAGCTCAATTTGAAAGGTTGCGCAAAGCCATAAGTTGAATGAAACAAGAACACTTTTATAAAAACATAAACGCTAATAAACATGAGTGAACAAAACTCTTTTTTAGTTTTCTCGGGTACTAACACGAGATACCTGGCAGAGAAAATCTGCGCAAGTTTAGGTTGTCCTCTTGGGAATCTTGTAGTTACGAAATTCTCCGATGGTGAATTTGCCGTATCCTACGAGGAATCTATTCGCGGAAAGGATGTTTTTCTCGTACAGAGCACCTTCCCCAATTCCGACAATCTGATGGAGCTTCTGTTGATGATTGATGCAGCCAAACGCGCATCAGCACGTAACATTATTGCCGTAATTCCATATTTCGGATGGGCCCGGCAAGACCGCAAAGACAAGCCAAGAGTGAGCATTGGCGCTAAATTAGTGGCTGATATGTTGAGCAAGGCTGGTATCGACCGACTGATTACGATGGACCTCCATGCCGACCAGATTCAAGGTTTCTTCGATGTTCCAGTAGACCATCTTTACGCTTCTGGCGTGATTTTGCCTTATCTGCAGAGTCTGAAACTGAAAGATTTAGTGGTCGCTTCGCCTGATGTGGGCGGCTCCAAGCGTGCCAACACTTATGCCAAATACCTGGGATGTCCATTGGTACTGTGCAACAAGAAACGTGCCCGCGCCAATGTAGTTGAAAGTATACAGATTATTGGCGATGTGAAAGGAAAGAACGTGATTATCGTGGATGACATGGTAGATACCGCCGGAACTATCACAAAGGCAGCAAACGTGATGATTGAGGCTGGTGCGCTGAGCGTTAGGGCTTGCGCTTCCCACTGCGTGATGAGTGGTCCTGCTTCCGAAAGAGTGCAGAATTCCTGCCTTGAGGAAATCGTTTTCACTGACTCTATCCCTTATACTAACCGCAGTTCAAAGGTGAAACAGCTCTCTGTGGCTGATATGTTTGCCGAGACGATACGACGGGTAGTGAATAATGAGAGCATCTCTTCTCAATATCTCGTCTAACTGAAACGGGCTGAGAAACAGCAAATACGGCTGGCAGTCAGGGCCTTCCAAAGCCTTGACTGTCAGCCTTTTTCTTTCTGATAATCAGAGCTTTCAGAGCATTCTGCGTACTCCGAGAACTCCTAAGATTATTCTCGCAAAAGTAAAAGGTAACCTTTTACAAGGTAAACAACGGTCTTTTACCTTCCTTCTAACGACCTTTTACAAGGTAAAAAGCTATCTTTCACAAAGCAAAAGAATAGACATAAAAAAAGCATCGGAAATCAATCCGATGCTTTAAGATATAAAATGCGATTTTAATCGTTTACAAATTCAGCCATCTCACGTAGCAGAAGTCCTGACGATGAGGCAAATTGGCGTTCTTCGGATACATGCGCACGCATGTGCGGAAGGTGCCTGCCACATCAGGTTCAACGGTTGTCTCGAAAGTATAGTTATTGCCTTCGTGACCTATCATCTTAAACTGCTGCACAAAATAAACCTCCTTATCGCCAGCGCTTTGCTCAGGTTTCAAAGCCAAGAGTTCAAGTCCGATGGCGTTGTCAAGTCCTTGCTCATCAATCACATATCTGAGTTTATACTTCATACCCGTTTCTCCAGCATTATTGATGAGGTCTGATTGATTGGAAACCACTTTGATTGCATCCCAACGCTCGGCAACAGTCTCTTTCCACTGAGCAATATCCTTGGCCAGCCGATTTCCGTTTTCCTGCAGCTTCTTTGAACGTGCAGCCTCCTTTGTATAGAACTTTTCATAATAGTCATCCAACTGGCGCTTCATCGTGTAATGAGGAGCGATAGTGGCAATACTGTTCTTGATTACCTTCACCCAGTTTTCGCTATAGTTCTTCTTGTTCTTACTATAATAAAGAGGTATAATCTCATTCTCCAGCAAACCATAGATTGTGGCTGCATCCAACTGATCCTGATAGGTCTGATTCTCATAAGTGCGCTCCTGTTTCAAAGCCCATCCGGCACCCTTACGATAACCTTCAACCCACCATCCATCAAGCACGGAGAGGTTGACAACACCATTCATCTCAGCCTTTTCACCAGATGTACCGGATGCTTCAAGCGGACGTGTAGGAGTATTCATCCAAATATCAACGCCAGAAACCAAACGGCGGGCGAGCTGCATATCATAGTCTTCAAGGAAGATGATTTTGCCCAGGAACTCAGGACGCTGACTTATCTGATAAATCTTCTGTATCAAGCCTTGTCCAGCACCATCTGCAGGGTGAGCTTTACCTGAGAAGAAGAACAAAACCGGATGCTCAGGATCGTTGACAATCTTAGAAAGACGGTCAAGATCTGTAAACAACAGGTGTGCACGCTTATAGGTTGCAAAACGGCGACAGAAGCCTATCATCAGGGCATTAGGATTGATGCGCTCGAGCAATGATACCACACGGGCAGGGTCACCTTGATTGCGAAGCCAGTTCTCCGTGAACTTCTCGCGGATATAATCAATAAGTTTCTTCTTCAAAGCCATTCTGGTGTTCCAGATTTCATCATCTGGGACATTATAAATAGCATGCCAAATTTCTTCATTGCTCTGGTCGCTCATGAATGAAGGGTCGAAATATTTGTCGTAAACCTTACGCCATTCAGTAGCTGTCCAAGTAGGAAGATGTACACCATTAGTAACATATCCCACGTGATTTTCTTCAGGATAATAGCCCTTCCACAAAGGCGCGAACATCTTCTGACTTACCCATCCATGGAGCTTACTTACACCATTGATTTCCTGGCAAGTGTTACAAGCGAAGATAGACATACAGAACTTCTCGCTGTGGTCATCAGCATTGGACCTTCCCATACCGATAAACTCATCCCAAGAGATGCCAAGCATTGCGGGATAACCACCCATATATTTGCCGAAAAGCTGCTCATCAAAGTAGTCATGTCCTGCTGGAACTGGCGTATGTACTGTATAAAGTGACGATGCGCGAACAAGTTCCAAGGCCTGATTGAACGTCAGTCCGTCAGACACATAATCACAAAGACGCTGCAAATTGCAAAGAGCGGCATGGCCTTCATTGCAATGATAGATATTCTTCTTGATACCCAACTTCTTGAGAGTAAGGATTCCACCGATGCCAAGGAGTATCTCCTGCTTCAAGCGGTTTTCCCAATCACCACCGTAAAGAGAGTGAGTAATTGGCTTGTCAAACTCTGAATTCATCTCGTTATCGGTATCCAACAGATACAACTTAATACGGCCCACATTTACACGCCATACATATGCATGAACCTGATAATTGATATAAGGAACGTCAACAACCAATGGGTTTCCGTTCTCATCCAACTGACGCTCGATGGGAAGCGAATTAAAGTTTTGTGCTTCATATTTGGCAATCTGCTGGCCATCCATGCTCAAGCTCTGAGTGAAATAGCCATAACGATAGAGAAAACCAACGGCGCAAAGGTCAACGTTACTGTCGGAAGCCTCTTTCAGATAATCACCGGCAAGCATGCCTAAACCACCTGAATATATCTTCAAGACCTGATTGATGCCATATTCCATGCTGAAGTAAGCAACGGAAGGACGCTTCGTATCAGGTTTTACATCCATATACTTGCGAAACTTGGTGTAAACATCCTTGATTTTCTTCATGATGGTACGGTTCTTCACAATTTCCTCATTGCGGTCATAGCTCAATTGCTCTAACAACATTACTGGATTGTGGCCTACTTCTTCATAAAGCTTCTCATCAAGACTCTTAAACATGTTACGGGCTTCATAATTCCAAACCCACCACATATTATGAGCTAACTCATCTAAACATTTTAACTCCTCTGGGAGTCTGGATTTGATTGTCAAATTCTTCCATTGAGGTTCATTGACATAATCAGCTTTGATCTTCATAAACTTATTATTAATGTATTTATTTTTTACTTAATCTCTGTTCTGCCTTTCGTAAAGCAAAATCGTATGCATCTTCATAATACTTGATAAAACTGCTCCACAATGCCTTTTTTGAGAGCTTCTCAGCATTATTACGAACTGCTTTGATTTCCGCATCTGTGAAATTTGAATATGCTGCAACAGTATCTTTTATCTGGTCAGCAACTTCTGAATAATTATAATCTGTACGATGAATGACTTTCACACCATCTTTTATCTCGCTGGTACCACCTTTCATCTTGTTGGCCCATAGGCCGAAACCAGCCAAATCAGTAGTAACACAGGGAACTTTAAATGCAATTGATTCAAGTGGCGTATAACCCCAAGGTTCATAATAAGATGGATAGATGCAAAGGTCATTTCCCAAGATAACATCATAATATTTCAAATTGATAATGCCGTCATTACCAGTCAGATAACAAGGTAAGAAAACAAGTTTCACCTTATCTTCTTCAGCATTATGCATATCAAGATGCTTGAGTTGACCCAAAACACTATCACGGCTCATATTTTTAAGCCAGTGGGTGATTTCTGGTACTTCCAATGGAGTGTCATATTGCTTACCGCTGTTCAGTCTTTCGATGAGGTCTTGGCGTGGTTCTCCCACCCATCCAGGCACTTCTATAAAGGCCAATACAGGTTTCTTGAGGTCTTTATCCCTCTTCAAACGATTCATCGCCTCTATATAGACATCAACACCCTTATTGCGGAATTCATATCTTCCACTCGTGGAGATTATCAGCGTGTCATCGTCAAGATTACATCCTATCAGAGCATTTGCCACTTCTAATAAACGCTTTCTGGCAATCTTTCTTTTCTTGGTAAACTCTGCTCCTTTCGGAACAAAATTATTATCAAATCCATTGGGAAGAACAAAATCGACTTTCTTATCAAGCAACTCTTCACATTCATGAGCAGTAATATCACTCACCGTAGTAAAACAGTCTACATACATTGCCGTCTGCTTTTCTATCGAATGCTTACTTTGCATATTCAGTTCCCCTGCCATTTGGTCACCATTATAAGCAAAAAGGTAATCATACAAAGGTTTATTGTTTCCAGCGATGCTTCGGCCAATACTTGTAGCATGAGTCGTAAATATCGTTGCTATCTGAGGAACATGATGATTAATGTAAAGAAGACCAAGTCCTGTCATCCATTCATTTCCATGATAAATGACTTTCTTACCTTCTCCTATCACATGATGATAAAAACTTTCTACCACTTTTGCTGCTGCATACGAGAACATTGATGCTTCATCATAATCACCATAAGCATGCAAGCTATCAACACCATATAACTCCCAAAGGTGTGTATAGATGTCATTTTTGATTGCATAATAAGGCTTAAAATCCACCAATACAGCTATTGGCATTCCTGGAATATCCCAACGACCTATCTTAACATGAATTCCTTCATCACTAGCTACAACCCGCCAATCGGCAAAGAGGCAGTTATCCTCTTTAAAATAAGGACAGGGAACACTGCCCCAACAATCAGGGCCTATGAATATAACGTGATCATTAATTATATTCTGTAACGTTTTGGCTCTGGTTGAAAGTACCGTGTAAATACCACCAACCTTATTACATACTTCCCAACTGGATTCTAAAATATAGTCAGGAAATAATTTATCTATTACCATATACTATTCATAACAACTATGCAAAGTTACTATAAAAATTACAAATTAGCAATATTGAAATGCAATATTTTCGAAAAATAACACCTTTTATTGATTTAAAATATTATCTTTGCGCAAATTTATTATATGAGTATGAAGAAGATTTTTATACTATTCGTTTTTTGCTGCACAGCTAGTTTAGCTAGTGCACAAAATGACAAGCCCTTTAGTGGATATTTCATTAATAAGGAATATGATGTCTATCTAAAATTCAATTTCTACAAGAACGACATCATCATACCTGGCCAAGAAGTATTCGGAGCAATGCCAGGATACTTTGGAGACAACAGAGATGGCCGAAAATGGTTGATTACTAATGCAAAAATAACTAATAAGAAAGAAGCTAAAATAGACATTATCGATGATTATGGAAGTGAAGATTTAACAGGAACCATAACCATACTAAACGATAGCAGCATCGTTCTCACACAAGAAGAAGGTAGTACACTTAAAATAGCCAGAAATCGAAAATGGATAAAAATCCCTAAAAAATTGGAGTTCAAAAGGTAGTTTCATTTTTGAAAAGACCTATATAGAAAATAAATACAATGAAAAAACCTCAGGAATATTGCTATTCCCGAGGTTTTCTTTTTAAAGGAGGCGGCTGCCTACTCTCCCGCATTGCATTGCAGTACCATCGGCGCAAGCGGGCTTAACTTCTCTGTTCGGAATGGGAA
>JALCDQ010000003.1 GCA_022641735.1 Prevotella sp.
TACAAAGATAGCAAAAATTTCCCTAATATCCAAATTTTCAATGACTTATGTCATTGTTACTTGTAATAGAAAATTACTCCAGAAAGAACAGAGGGAAGGGTATCCGCTTATCCCGAACTCACGTTAAAAGACAATGAATCAGAAAATTATAAAATTAGTCGTCTTAGACTTCGATGGAACATTAGGTAACACTTATGAGATTATCACTAAAACCATGATGAAGACGCTTTCAACCCTGAATCTCGAGTCCCGAACGGCTGAGCAATGCTCTAAAATGATAGGTCTTCCGTTAAAGCAATGCTTTAAGGAACTGGTAGATATTTCCGATGAAATAGCTGAAAAATGCGCAGAAACCTATCGGGAACTATTTGAAGAACTGAATAAAAAGGGACTTGTAAAACTGTTTCCACATGTCATTGAGACTTTGCAAGAAATCAAAGCACGTAAGATAAAAATCGCTATAGCCAGCAGTAGAAATCGCTCTTCCCTATTGCGGTACGCTGAAGACCTGAACCTGAAAGGTTTAGTTGATTATATAGTGGGCGCTGATGATGTCGAACAAGCAAAGCCAAATCCTGAGCCCGTTGATAAAATCCTTGATTTTTATAGTTTTGCTCCAAATGAATCAATGGTTGTTGGGGATACTAAATACGACGTATTGATGGGCAAGAATGCAGGGTCGTGCACTTGTGGCGTTACTTATGGAAACGGCACTTTAGATGAATTGCTGGAGGCAGGTTCAGATTTTATCATTGATGATTTCGAAGGTTTGCTAGGTCTCCTTTGATTCTCTTTTAAAGTATCAGCGAAAAGCATCTGATACCTCAACCAATTATTGAATTATAGAAGATAGCCTTTTACGGTGTAAACAATCATCTTTTACAAGGTAAACAACCGTTACTTACATCGTAAAAGGTGGTCTTCTACATTTGAGAAGACCACCTTTCACTTGTTCTGAAGTATAATTAATTGTATTTCAATGCATTATGAAAGTTCGCTAAACATTATTTAGAGCCCACCAAAGCAAGATTATAATTATAATAATCAGCGATGCCCGTAATGTTCTTAATTACATGGATAAATGGCGGAAAATTGACGGTTTCATCGTTGGTAACGCCCTTAGTCTCCAATATCATAAGCCCAGGCATGGGCGACTCATAGCTGTCAAGTTCGAAATATTGACCTTTCCAAATAAAACTATTCCTTTTCTTTCGGATAGTATGCCGATATGGATCTGCCTGTTGCAACAAAGAATCATAAAGATTATTGCTTATCTGACGTTCCACCTCTATCTGTTCATGATTAGGAAGACGCTTGATAGTGGTGTGCACATTCACGCGCTTCCCTTCCCATAGACGTTTGCGCAAGCGCACTTCTACAGACGGCTCTGAGGTCAAGTAAGTTTGTGTTATCTCACTTTCTACTGGGTCAGGAACAGGACCTGTAAGTTCAACAATGTATTTGCGCTCTTCTGTAATAGGCTGAGGTAATCCTAGCACGAAAGAAATTTCTTTCAAGACTCGATTTATCTTGTTTTCAAAGTTCTCATGGTTGTTGATAACCCGAAGATGAGGATGTTCCCGCCATGCATTTATCACTTTCTTATCCAAAATACGAGCCAACTCCAATCCTTCTTTACGCTCCTTGTTGTTGGATGTCGTATAGAATTTCTCAGCTCCATCAGCCGCTGAAACCAAGTGAAGGACCGCATCATAACGCTGGTCTCGCAGTTCTGCAGTAGATGTTCCCACATCTTTGGTAATCTTTTCCCACATTGCCGGGTCCATGTAAGCTGAAATATCCATCACTCCCCTATCACAGATAATCAGAGAAGGACTTTTCAGCGTTTGGGCCATTCGCATAAACTTATCCTCAAGAGCCAACTGGATTTCGAGCGTAGCCTTCTCTCCCTCATAGAAGAAGTCATGGTTATCCGTCAGGTAATCCATACCTGATTGCGAGAAAAGCGTTGGTACTTCGGGGATTGTAAATACTTTGTAGCCCAGTGAAGAAAAGTGTTCTATCACCTTAACTAAGGCCGTAGTTTTTCCTGCACACGGTCCTCCCGTAAGCACAATTTTCTTAATATTTTCCATGTTTACTGATGCTGTGGACGAAGCAAATCATTTACAATCTTCACAGGGTTGAAAGTGTCGAGTGGAACCTCTACAAAGACTGTGTTCCAATCACTCATTGCGCCATTCCAAAGACCTGGCAGTTCAAGAGCCTTGAGGTCTTTTCCGTTCTTGCTTTTGTTACTGATGAATCCCGTCAATGGGTCAACATATTTTGGCAAATCGAATTTCTCGCCCTTGTAATTCTTGGTTGCACATACGAGGTCAACTGGGTTGAAATGAGTTCCATGCGTAAACATTTCCATGTATTCAGCATTGCTCTTGTCGATTTGGCTTGATTCCAAAATCTGTAGGCTCTTAGTTCCATCTTGGTTATAGACGATGAAAGGACCGCCGCCAGCTTCACCTTCGTTTCTGACAACACCACAAGCACGCATAGGACGATTAAGTTTTTGGCGCAAATAGCTTACCAAATCAGCATCCTCAAGTTCCTTGATGTCATCCTTGCGGCAACATAAATCTCGCTGAAGGAAATGAATAATTTCTTCCAGTTGTGCATGGTTATATTCCCCAGTATCAAGGAGTTCCAAGTACTCAAAGGCCTGCTTTTGCAACGAAACCAGTATTCCTGCGAGGATATTCTTATATAATACGGTGTCACCCTTTAATCTATCGGGGACAACATTATCAATATTCTTGATAAAAATGACATCTGCATCAATCTCGTTCAAATTCTCAATGAGTGCTCCATGACCTCCCGGACGGAATAATAAAGTGCCGTCTTCATTACGGAAAGGCGTATTGTCAGGATTGGCTGCTATCGTATCGGTGCTTGGCTTTTGCTCTGAGAAAGCGATGTTATAGTGCACTTCATAAGCTTTCGCATACTTATCAGCCTTCTCTGCGACCTTTTGTTTGAAGAGTTCAAGGTGGTCATGACTGACTGTGAAATGCACATTAGCCTCTCCATTGCTGTTTGCATAGAGGGCAGCTTCCACCAAATGTTCCTCCATTGGTGTTCTTGGGCCGTCTTCATAATCGTGGAAAAGAAGCAATCCTTTTGGCAACTGACCATAATTAAGTCCCTTTTCTTCAAGCATATTTGCCACAACGGCCTTATAATTACCGTCTTCTATTAGCTGGCAAACACTTTTTCCTTCGTTTTTCTTGCATTGTTCACATAAGGCTTTGCGGAAAGCAAACTTCTTGATGTTATCGAAGAATTGCTTTTCTATATCGGTCGTAGGCTTGTCATAGCTGGCATCAAGGAAAGCAAACATATTCTTAAACATACGGCTTGCAGCTCCTGAAGCTGGCACAAACTTCACGATTTTATGGCCTTGTGCCTTATATTCGTTCCAGTTGTCTATATAATGTTCACGCTCTTCATCATCGGGTGACATTATACCTTTACCTATAGCCGCAGCAGCTTCAAGTTTCAAGAATGGGAATCCACTCTTAATTTGCTCAAGTTGATGCTCTACTTGTTGCTTACTAATTCCTCTAGCTTGAATTTGTTTGAGATCTTGGTCTGATAGCATAATCATATAGATTTAATTGATTTTAGTCATTATTGAATACAAATATAGTTACTTTTTCTGAAAAATGGAAATATTTCTACCATTTTTTGTATCTTTGCAATACATTATTAATATGTATGGACGATAAATTCAATTTTACTCTCGAGGAAAGAAGAGAATCTTTGGAGATTTTGCAGAGATTGAAGGCTTCAATGGGTGGCACCTTAAAGCCAGATGATGAGTTGAAACTCAAAGAACAACTCACCAATGCAATCAACCAAAATCGGATTCAGCGCGATGTTTTTGGGCTGAACCCTATCCTTCATTCCTTTCAAACGGCAGAACTGGCTGTTAATGAAATTGGTCTGAAGAGAGATGGAGTGATAGCAATTCTTCTATATGCCATTGTGGTGGATAACTCTTCCGCAATAGAGCAGATACAATTGAAGTTCGGCGAGAATGTTGCCCATATATTAAATGGATTATGTCGTATTCACGATTTATATAAGAAAAATCCCGTCATAGAAAGCGAAAACTTCCGCAATCTTCTGCTATCTTTTGCTGAAGATATGCGTGTCATTCTCATCATGATTGCTGACAGAGTGAACTTGATGCGACAGATACGGGATACGGATAAGATTGAAGCCAAGAAAGAAGTAAGCGAAGAGGCAAGTTATCTCTATGCCCCTTTAGCCCATAAATTAGGACTTTATCAGCTTAAAAGCGAACTCGAGGACCTCAGCTTGAAATACCTTGAGCATGACGCTTACTATATGATTAAGGAGAAACTGAATGCCACAAAGCGTTCACGTGATGCTTATATTAATCGCTTTACAGGTCCTATTCAACAGAAATTAGAGGAATCCGGGCTGAAGTTCCACATGAAAGGCAGGACCAAGAGCATTCACTCCATCTGGCAAAAGATGAAGAAACAGAAGTGCGGATTTGAAGGTATTTATGACCTTTTTGCTATTCGAGTCATCATAGATTCTCCGCTTGAAAAGGAGAAAATGCAATGTTGGCAGGCCTACTCCATCATCACCGATATGTACCAGCCTAACCCTAAACGCTTACGGGATTGGCTGAGTGTCCCGAAATCAAATGGCTATGAGAGTTTGCATATCACCGTTTTAGGGCCTGAAAACAAGTGGGTGGAAGTGCAGATTCGCACGGAACGCATGGATGAAATTGCAGAACATGGACTCGCAGCACATTGGCGTTATAAAGGTGTAAAGAGTGAAGGCGGCCTTGATGAATGGCTGTCAAGTATCCGAACAGCACTCGAAGCCGGTGACGACCTTGAAGTAATGGACCAATTCAAGATGGATTTGTATGAGGATGAAGTCTATGTCTTTACACCTAAAGGTGACCTTTTCAAGTTCCCAAAGGGTGCAACGCTGCTGGACTTTGCTTATCATATCCATACTGGTGTTGGTAATTCTTGCGTAGGCGGAAAGGTTAACGGAAAGAATGTTTCTATACGAGAGGTGCTTCATTCAGGAGATACCGTGGAGATTCTCACGCAAAGTAATCAGAAGCCAAACGCCAACTGGCTGAATATAGTGAGCACTTCCAAGGCTAAATCTAAAATCCGCTTGGCTCTAAAAGAGACTCAAGCCAAGGATGGACTGCTAGCAAAAGAGATGCTTGACCGTCGCTTTAAGAATAAGAAAGTCGACATCGAGGAAAGCGTGATGAATCATCTGATAAAAAAGATGGGGTTCAAAGAGATGTCGGAATTTTATAAACAAATATCCGATGGGAAACTAGATCCTAATGACATCATCGAGAAATACATTGACATTCGAGATCGTGATCGTGAGCAAAATGCGCCACATGCGGCCCAATCAGCAGAAAACTTCAGCTATGAAAGTCCTGAAGAGGAACTGATGAAAGACAATGACGATGTGCTGGTAATAGACCGAAATCTAAAGGGTGTGGATTATTCTTTGGCAAAATGTTGTCATCCGATTTTCGGAGATCCCGTCTTCGGCTTTGTGACAGTAAGCGGAGGTATTAAGATTCACCGGCAAGACTGCCCTAATGCTCCAGAGCTTCGTAAGCGCTTTGGCTATAGAATCGTGAAAGCAAAATGGAGCGGAAAAGGCACATCTCAATATAGTATCACCCTTAGAGTAATCGGCAATGATGATATTGGCATAGTAAGCAATATCACAAATATCATTTCGAAAGAAGAGAAAATCGTCATGCGGAGTATTAATATAGACTCTAACGACGGTCTTTTCAGTGGCAATCTTGTGGTAATGCTCGAAGATAAATCGAAATTGGAAATACTGATTAAGAAATTAAGAACCGTAAAAGGCGTGAAATCCGTGAGTAGATTATAACCGTTATTGTAGCTTTTTATCAAGCTTTTCAATACCTTTTGTCGTACAAATTCCCCTTAGGAAGAAGATGATAGAACTTCTGAAAAGTTGTTCTAACGAGTATTCCTTATACATCTTATTTTGCATAAAGAACTCCATTGTTGACCCTCCGATGCGCGTAATAAGGTTAAAGTCAACATCATCTCTAAAATATCCTTCCTCTACTCCTTGCTGAAAGAACTGGTCCGACTTGCTTTGTCTCTCTTCGCGATGTTTCTGAAGATATGTGATTATAGTAGGATATTTGTGAAGGTCAATAAAAAAAATGGGGTTAACATTCGACAGGTTCTTCATCTCTAAATGATAGAATTCCATAAAGATATCGATTACATTATGAGAAGGATCCATGGCAAATGCTCTTATTTCATCACTGGATTCATTGTTTTGAACCTTGATTCCCTCGAAAAGTAACGATTCCTTATCTGGATAAATTTCATATAATGTGCGCTTCGAGATGGCTAACAGGTTGGCAATGTCATCCATCTTTACTTTTTTAATACCTTTCTGCTTAATCTCCTTGATTGAAGCTTTGAGGATTCGGCCTTTCAGTTCTTGTCGATACTGCGTAACTTTATCCATTTTTTCGTATTTATATTTCTTTATGATGCAAAGTTACAAAAAAAATAAAAAACTCGCATTGTTTTATAGGTTTTTTATTATCTTTGCCTTCGAATTTAATAATTCAACGATAAAATATAAATATAATTCAATATAGAAATGGTCAAGATTACAAAAGAAGCTGCTCTTGAATACCATCAAATGGGCAGACCTGGAAAAATTGAAGTAAAGCCAACAAAGCCTTATCACACTCAAACCGATTTGAGTTTAGCCTATTCTCCAGGTGTAGCCTACCCTTGCTTGGAGATACAGAAGAATCCTGATGATGTCTACAAATATACTGACAAAGGTAATCTTGTAGCCGTTATTTCAAATGGAACTGCTGTCTTAGGGCTTGGAGATATTGGTGCCATGAGTGGAAAGCCTGTCATGGAAGGTAAAGGATTACTCTTTAAAATCTATGGAGGAATCGATGTTTTTGATATAGAGGTAGCTGAAAAGGACCCTGTAAAGTTCTGTGAGGCAGTTGAAAGGATTGCTCCTTCTTTCGGTGGAATCAATCTGGAAGACATCAAAGCACCTGAATGTTTTTATATAGAAGAGCGACTGAAGAAAAGTCTCGATATACCAGTGATGCATGATGACCAGCATGGTACAGCCATTATCAGCGCTGCAGGCCTTAAGAATGTGCTCGAAGTTGCAGGTAAAGACATCTCTCAGGTGAAGATTGTCGTTAATGGAGCTGGTGCAGCTGCCATCAGTTGTACTAAACTCTATTGCGCGCTTGGTGCTAAAAAGGAGAACATCGTCATGCTCGACTCTAAAGGCGTGATTACTTCTGATAGAGAGAACCTCACTGAACAGAAGAAACTCTTTGCGACAGACCGTCGTGATGTACATACATTGGCTGAAGCTATCAATGGGGCAGATGTATTCGTGGGTCTGTCGAAAGGTAATGTACTCTCACAAGACATGGTGCGCTCTATGGCAAAGAATCCTGTCGTATTCGCTTTAGCTAACCCTGTTCCAGAGATAAGCTATGAGGATGCGATGGCAAGTCGTCCTGATGTTCTGATATCAACAGGAAGAAGCGACTATCCTAACCAAATCAACAACGTTATCGGATTCCCTTACATTTTCCGTGGAGCATTGGATGTGCACGCTAAGGCTATCAATGAAGAGATGAAATTGGCTGCCGTTCATGCTATTGCAGAGCTTGCAAAACAGCCGGTACCTGATATTGTCAATGAAGTTTATCATGTAAATGATCTTACTTTTGGGCCTAAATATTTCATTCCAAAGCCTGTCGACCCTCGCTTGATTACTGAAGTAAGTGCCGCCGTAGCAAAAGCAGCTATGGACAGTGGCGTTGCCCGTACTCCAATAAAGGATTGGGATGCCTACAAAGACCGTCTCCGTCAACTCTTAGGACAGGAAACCAAGCTCACCCGCACTATTCATGCAACAGCCGCTATGCATCCACAACGTGTTGTATTTGCTGAAGGTGGCCACCCGACAATGATGAAGGCAGCCGTCCAAGCAATGCAGGAAGGCATTTGCAGATCTATCTTGCTTGGTAATCCAGACCGTCTCAAACGTATGGCAACCCGATTGAAACTCGACCTTACGGATATAGAAATCGTAGATATGCGTGCGGATAAGGAACAAGGAAGACGTGCCACTTATGCCAAGCATTTGGCAGAAATGCGCGCTCGACAAGGATATACCTTCGAAGAAGCTTATGATAAGATGTACGAAAGAAACTATTTCGGTATGTCTATGGTTGAGCAAGGTGATGCTGATGCCTTCATTACAGGACTTTACACTAAATACTCCAATACCATTAAGGTGGCTAAAGAAGTGATAGGCATACGTCCCGAATACAATACATTCGGCACTATGCACATCCTCAACACCAAGAAGGGAACGTTCTTTATTGCAGATACGCTAATCAACAGGCATCCTGATGAGAATGTACTTTACGATATTGCAAAATTAAGTGCACATTCAGTACAGTTCTTTAATGAGCAGCCTGTGATTGCAATGATTAGTTATTCTAATTTTGGAACTGATGATACGGGTAGTCCAGTACGCGTTCACAATGCTGTTGAGCAAATGCAACGGGAATTTCCAGATTTGGCAATCGACGGAGAAATGCAGGTGAATTTCGCTTTGGATAAAGAACTTCGTGATACTAAATATCCGTTCACACGACTGAAAGGAAAAGATGTAAACACGCTGATATTCCCAAATATGAGTAGTGCAAACGGCAGCTATAAACTTCTGCAGGCACTCGATCCAGATGCGGAAATCATTGGCCCTATCCAAATGGGATTGAATAAGCCTATTCATTTCACTGATTTTGAATGCTCTGTACGTGAGGTTGTCAATATCACAGCAGTAGCTGTTATCGATGCTTATGTAGAGAAGATAAAGAATCAAAAATAGACCATTTCATCGTAAAAATATTGAGCGCAGACCTTAAATAGGTTTGCGCTCTTTTCATTGAAATCTATAGTTTCGCAAAAGACAATTCACCTGCAACCCATGGGGAAACATTGTGCCTTATAAATTTGGACTTTAAGTGTAATAAAGCCGTTTGTTTTTCAGGCTATAAAACATCACTGACAACCTTAGGAATTGTTAACAAATTAACTTAAAACAGCTTGCAAGTTTTATGCAAGTTACTGATGAAATATACAAAAACGTTTTATGACATTGGACGTTAGGCCTTTTGTATAGGCACGTTTGGCCAAACGAGGCGCTTATTTGGCCTAACGTGGAGGCTATTAATCGTTGTTTAGAAGGCGAAAAGCTACCTTTTACAAGGTCATTAACCGCTTTTTAGAAGGTCAAAAGTGGCTTTTAAGGGTAAAATCAATAATTTTGAAAAATCGACTTTGCTAAAAAGGCCCTTTTCGGGCGATATAAGCGATTTTATTTTCAGAGGTTCACTATATAAAGCCTTGACTTTCAGAGAGGCTCATATTCGTTTTGCATAATTATGCAAAAACGGCATTTAGTTTTGCATAAAGTTAATCTGATATATTGAACTAAATAAAACTGTCAAGACGCCATTTTAAGTTTTATCTACCTGATTCTTATTCATTCATGTGAAAATAATATCTTTATATTCCCCCAACTTTGGCTGATTTCCCTAAAAGGAAAATTCTTGTAATTTAAAAAGCGATATCTATTATGATGCTTCATAATAAATATCGCTAATTAAATAATTATCAATTAATTATAATCCTATATTAAATTATAACTTAAATGATTATTTATGAGGAGCTTCAAATTTATCTCCGGTTTCTTTAACTAATCTTCTCGCATATTCTGTAGGATACCCCGTACGCTGTACACGAGCCCAAAGTCCGTTCTTATCACGAAGGAATCGTCCGTTTTCCGTAGGTTTAACAGCCATATCGTTGTATTTTACGATAAGATAGATGGCAAGTTGATTCCAGCGGGCAAGCATCTGTTGAGCCTTCTCATTACTGTATCCATTGAGATAATTCAATGCTGCTGACTTATCTGATGCATAGAGTGCCTTTGCCTTCTCTTCAACAGAAGCCTGCTGAGCAAAGTAACTTTGTTCCAAAGAATCACGCACTTCTTTGAGAGAAGGGAACATCTGACAATAACGAGGATATACCATATTGCTCACCCAATTACATACCCAAAAGGCATTTTTGTTAGAGAATGTCACTGCATCAGCACCTGGAGTGTTATAACACTCTGGTTGAACAGTGTTTCCACAATATATTGGAGTATAAGCAATCATGTTTCCATCATCGTTGCCAAACCAAAAACACCCGCCGATTTCACGAGGAAGCCAAGAGCGCATCTGTGATACGTAGCTGAAACCCGTTTGCTGAGTGCTTGTAGGGCGTTCATTGAAATATTCCTTACCATCCACCTTGAAAGAAAGTGGCGTCGGACGATAAGGCATCTGCCAAATGCCACCGCCCATATCGAGGGTATCGGTAGCCAGTGCAGTTCCTTCGTAATGGTCGCGCATGCAAGCCTGAACTTCCTGAACACTTATCTTGTGGTCGGGTATTATCCATAAAGGCATATCCTCGGCATTAGGGTCCTTTCCCTGTGCCCATGGCAAGTAACGGTCGAAACCTTTGTCAAAGTGGCGGAAGAAAGACCATACACGTGCGTCACAATAACGACGTCCACTGAAGTCTGGAGCAGCATAAGCCAATTTCCAAGAGAAGTCCTCATCCTTACCAGTAAACCAACCTTTAGAGCGTGCAAACTTCACAACATCTTTCGCATAAAGCACATTTTTCTTGTCCTTCATGTTGAATTTGCCGATTCTGCTTTGATTTGCATGGGCACAAATGGCATTATCAGGGATGCGGACAGCTACCCAAACCACACCTTTAGAACCTGGGCCTTTGCCCATCATTTCCATTATCCACGCCTCATTAGGGTCACATACCGAAAAGGTTTCTCCTTCGCTATTATATCCATAAGTGTTTGCTAAGGTTGTCATTACATTAATAGCTTCACGTGCAGATTTAGAGCGTTGCAAGGCAAGGTATATCAAACTTCCGTAATCAATCAGTCCTTTAGGGTCGACCATTTCCTCTCTTCCACCATAAGTAGTCTCACCGATAGTCACCTGATATTCATTAATATTACCTATTACATTATAGGTAACAGGTGCCTCAGGTATCTCACCATGATATTCATTGGTATCCCAATCCACGATTTTGCGCATCTCTCCTTTCTGATGAGTAGCTGCTGGATAGTGACAAAGATATTGGAACATGCCATAGTCATCGGCATTATACGTGCAGATGACCGAACCATCGGTAGTCGCACCTTTGCCTACTATGAAGTTGGTGCAGGCATTTCCTGCTACTGAAACGGCCATCAAAGCGGCCAATAGGAGTTGTTTCTTCATAATTTTAGTGTTTTATTTGGAATGAACAGATATACAAACAATAATGAAAAGCATAATATGTATTACTACTTAACCATTTTAGCTGAATTTCCAGTTGGCTTCATAGGTATTCCATCACCATTCGGTCCTCCAAGTTTTGCAGGAGGCAGCACGTTAACAGGAGGATTGGCCGATGGGTTAGGAACAGGAACATTCTTTGCATTTGCTGCTGATATGGAGTCATTTCTTCTTTGCTCTTGGGCTTGCTTCTTATTCTCATGCATACGTATAAGCTGGATGTTATTGATAAACATTAGCTGCAAAGTGGTAGATGATTCAAAATTACTCTGAGGCTTATTCAATATAAAGTATCCTTTTATTTCCTTAATACCTAAATGTCCATAATCAGAAATATTGAGACTATAGTGATTACTAGCCGAAAGATGATTCATATTAGTAACAACACTGTCATTTTTAAAGGTAACAGCAAGTACTACACATCCATCACGCATGCCATCCTGGAAGATAAAATTGCTATCGAAGTTTAGCATAATCTGGTCTCCCGTGTGGAATGTAGAATCCGTTTTAAAAGAAAAACTGCTTTGATTGAATGGAGCTTGCATCATCAGCATCACAGATTTAGCTCCTGCCCAAATATCAGCTGTATCA
Source organism: Prevotella sp. (assembly GCA_022641735.1). Lineage (GTDB taxonomy): Bacteria > Bacteroidota > Bacteroidia > Bacteroidales > Bacteroidaceae > Prevotella. The sequence continues at coordinate 12,110 of JALCDQ010000003.1, forward strand.
CCTTTAGAAGTGAGAGAGCCATACTTGTTATAATCAGAAGCAGAGGCACCAAGAGATTCAGCTTCGTCTTTTAGCCGGTCGGAAACATGCTCATATATCTTCTGTAATTGTTCTGTATAACGCATATAATAAGCAAGAGAAGCATCAAACTGTTCTTGTTTAACGTCATATTTCCTCAAGACTGCATCCTCATAGGTACGTTGGTCAATAGAACGATTCGTGGAATTGTCGGTCATAGTTTGAGCAAGATGATAATCATAAAGAATATCTTCCATTTCTCCTTGTGATAAGATGCCATCAGGTAACTGAGGCTTACAACTCACAAAACTAAGTACAAAAAGCAGAAAAATGCTCCATTTCATCGTCATCTTGGCCATTGCTGTTCCTCCTTTATTTATTATCTCCTTCTATATTGTCTTTTTTAGTCTCGCTTTTCTTAAAAAACGAGAGTGTCTCAAGATCCTTTCTGCTGAATAACAAAAGCAAAACTACTCCTACACTAACGCATGCATCCGCAAAGTTGAACACTGGTGAAAAGAACACAAACTCATTCCCTCCAACAAAGGGAACCCAGTTTGGCCATGTCGTGACAATCAACGGGAAATAAAACATATCAACCACTTTACCCATCAGGAAGCCTGCATAGCCATTACCAAATGGCACAAGTGAGGATACTGTGAAAGGTGTAGCTTCATCGAAAATCAGTCCATAGAACATCGAGTCAAACAGATTGCCTGCTGCACCAGCAACAATCATCGACAGAAAAACGATATAACGGGTTCTTGCATGGACTTTCACTTGTTTCCAAATGTAATATCCAATTATAATAATAGCACCTAAGCGAAGCAAACTGAGAAAGATTTTATTAATAAAGGTCATGCCGAATGCCATCCCTTTATTCTCGATGAAATCGATGAAAAACCAATCTGTGACTCGTATGGATTCGCCAAGACACATGTTTGTCCTTACTGCTATCTTAATAATTTGGTCAATTACCAAAATAGCAACTATTATCAATATGGATAGTCGCCCATCGTTGAAAAATTCCCTAACCTTTTTCATCTTTAATGTTTACGGGCATTCTTAGATGCCACGCTTAATGTTGCATGAGGCACAGCACGCAGACGTTCCTTTGGAATCAGCTCTCCTGTAATCCTGTCGATGCCATAGGTCTTGTTCTCAATACGCACTAAAGCAGACTCAAGCCCTTGAATAAACTTCTGTTGACGAGATGCCATGTTGACAAGCTCCTCTTTTGTTTGGGTAAGACTACCCTCTTCCAAAGCTTTGTAAGTAGGTGACGTATCAGTAACATCGTTCGTGTCTTGATTCATCAACTGCTTCATCATATTGCTATAGCTTTCTTTTGCAACAGCAAGTTTCTCATTAATGATAGTGCGGAACTCCTCGAGTTCTTCATCACTATATCGTGTTTTTTTCTCCATAATCAGAGTTTAATAGGTTATATATTGAGGAATTAAACTTTCTCAACATTAATATTTAATTTAAATTCATCGAATTCTGTCTCTGTTCCTTCATTCTCAGCCACAATGACGCTGTCTGCGAGCACCTGTGTCTTGATATATTCGCAGTAAGAATCAATGGCTGCATCGGTTTCTGCGTTTGGAGCTACCGTGACTTTAATACGGTCTGTGATTTCAAAACCTGCATCTTTACGCAAGTTCTGAATACGATTGATTAGCTCACGAGCCATACCCTCTTTGCGAAGTTCATCTGTAAGTTCCACTTCCAACGCTACTGTAAGGTTGTCTTCATTGGAAACAAGCCATCCAGGAATGTCTTCACTGATGATTTCAACATCCGTTGCATCTACTGTAACATCTTGATTTTCAACATTGAAAGATAAAGAGCCTGAAGTTTCCAATAAACTGATATCCTCTTGGCTTAAGTTGTTCATCTTATCGGCAACACCTTTCATCAGCTTACCGAATTTCTTACCCATCACGCGGAAGTTGCATTTCACCTTCTTCACAAGGAATCCTGAGTCTTCTACGAAGTTGAGCGCTTTGACATTCACTTCATTCATAATCAGGTCCTTAACAGCCTCGATGTGTCTCTTTTGATTCTCATCGATTGCAGGAATCATGATTTGCTGTAACGGCTGACGTACCTTGATGTTTACCTTACGACGAAGAGCAAGCACCATGGATGTAATCTTTTGTGCCATATCCATACGAGCTTCAAGCTCTGAATCGATGGCATTTTCATCGGCAACAGGGAACTTATCGAGATGAACGCTCTCAAGTTTACCACCCAAATCATGATAAAGTTGGTCAGCATAGAAAGGCGCCATCGGTGCAAGAAGCTTGGCTACCGTCATCAGGCAACTATAGAGTGTCTGATAAGCATCAAACTTATCTGCGCTCATTTCCTTTCCCCAGAAGCGTTTACGATTCAAACGGACATACCAGTTACTGAGGTCATCGTTTACGAATGTATCTATCAGTCTGCCTGCACGTGTTGGGTCATAGTTCTGCAACTCTCTGTCAACCCCTTTGATAAGGGTATTCATCTTAGAGATTATCCATCTGTCGATTTCCGCAGTAGGCTTCACAGCGCCCTCTTTAGGCTCATAACCATCAACATTGGCATAGAGTGCAAAGAAGCTATACGTATTATATAAGGTGCCAAAGAACTTACGGCGCACCTCATCCACTCCCTCAGGGTCAAACTTAAGGTTATCCCAAGGCTCGGAATTGGTCATCATATAGAAACGTACTGGGTCAGCCCCATACTTATGAATCATCTCGAAAGGATCGGTAACATTGCCCACATGCTTGCTCATCTTGTTGCCTTTTGCATCAAGAACAAGTCCTGAAGAAATCACATTCTTAAATGCCACAGAGTCAAAGACCATTGTGGCGATGGCATGCAATGTAAAGAACCAACCACGTGTCTGGTCAACTCCCTCATTGATAAAATCTGCCGGGAAGAAATCAGGTGCTATCGGCGTGCCCTCATAAGTAGAGTTTATCAGCTTTTTGCGGTCTTCCTCGGTGCCTCTTGACATCTTTCCTTCAAACGGATAATGCAGTTGTGCATAAGGCATAGAGCCGGAATCAAACCAAACATCGATCAAATCACTCTCGCGCTTCATCGGTTTGCCTTCATCATTCACCAATGTGATATAATCAATGTATGGACGATGGAGGTCGATTTTGTCATAGTTTGCCTGTGAGTAATCGCCCGGAATGAAACCTTTATCCTTCAATGGATTGCTCTTCATCACACCGGCAGCAACGCTCTTTTCTATCTCATTGTAAAGTTCTTCTACAGAACCGATGCACTTCTCGTTACGGTTTTCATCACGCCAGATAGGCAATGGGGTTCCCCAAAAACGTGAACGTGAGAGATTCCAATCGTTCAGATTCTCCAACCAGTTGCCAAAACGACCCGTTCCCGTTGATTCCGGTTGCCAGTTGATGGTCTTGTTGAGTTCCACCATGCGTTGTTTCTTCTCCGTATCCTTGATAAACCAAGAATCAAGAGGATAATATAGGATTGGCTTATCGGTGCGCCAGCAATGAGGATAGTTGTGTACATGCTTCTCTATCTTATAAGCAGTACCCTCTTGCTTCATCTCCATGCAGATGACAACATTCAAATCTTCGGCCTTTTCAGAACCTTTACGGTCCCAAACACCATCAGGATTGAACTTAGGGTCATAGGCATTCTTCACATAATCACCTGCATGATGACCATAGAGAGCCTTATTCACACAGCGGTCGATGAAGTTCTGGCCAAGTTCTTCCAACAGATAATATTTTCCTTGAAGGTCAACCATTGGACGGGTCTCGCCTTTCTTATTAATCAAATATAGTGCTGGAACGCCTGCATCCTTAGCCACCTTGGCATCATCAGCACCGAAAGTGGAAGCTATATGCACAATACCCGTACCATCTTCTGTAGTGACATAGTCGCCTGGAATCACTCTGAAGGCTTCTTCTGCCATTTCCACGAAGCGGTCCCTACCCGATTCTCCATCGAAAATTTTATCCGGATGCTCAGTTGCATACGCATTGACATAGTCGCTGGCATAGTCGCCTATCTTCTCGCAAGGCTTTATCCATGGCATGAGTTGCTGATAATGCAAACCTACAAGGTCGCTTCCTTTCATGTGGTCGATAACCTTGAAAGGCACATATTTGTCACCATGCTGATATTCAGGCAGTTCACCGCCATCCGTCACTTGACCTTCAGGACCAAGATAGGCATTCATTCGTGGCTCTGCCATGATGATTGTCATCTTCTCAGCATTGTAAGGATTATAGGTTTCAATAGCCACATAGTCGATTTTAGGTCCTACGCAGAGTGCCACATTGGAAGGTAATGTCCATGGAGTAGTTGTCCATGCGATGAAATAAGGCTTTCCCCATTTCTTCCATTCTTCCTTTGCATCCGTGATAAGGAACTGTGCCGTAACGGTAGTATCTTTCACATCACGATAGCATCCCGGTTGATTGAGCTCATGACTCGACAGCCCCGTACCTGCTGCAGGTGAATAAGGCTGGATGGTATAGCCTTTATAAAGCATGCCCTTATTGTAAAGTTGCTTAAGCAACCACCATAAGGTTTCGATATATTTATTGTCGTAAGTAATGTAAGGATGGTCCATATCCACGAAGTAACCCATCTCTTCGGTGAGTTGTCTCCACTCTTTGGTGTACATCATCACGTTCTCGCGGCACTTCTCGTTATACTCTTCTGTAGAGATATATTTGTCAGAAGCCTTGTTGTCAATATCTTTCTTCGTGATACCCAGTTCCTTTTCCACACCCAGTTCAACGGGAAGTCCATGAGTATCCCATCCGGCTTTGCGGTGTACTTGGTAGCCTTTCATCGTCTTATAACGGTTGAAAGTGTCCTTGATACTACGTGCCAGCACATGATGAATGCCCGGATGACCATTGGCAGAAGGAGGACCTTCAAAGAATATGAACTGCGGACAGCCCTCACGTTCATCGATACTCTTGTGGAAGACATCGTTTTTCTCCCACTCTGCCAATACTTCCTCATTGGTCTTCACCAAGTTCAAGCCACTATGTTCGGCGAATTTCTTTGCCATTTTCTTTATCCTTATTTTTTATACCTTATTCTATTAAGGCGCAAAGATACAGAATTTCTATGACTTGAACAAATTCTAAACGTTTTTTTAATGTCATTCTGACTTTTTATTGATGAAAAATGTTGCCATGTTCTTGTATAACCAATGAGAATGGCATCTGCAGCCTTGAAGCTCGAGAAATCAATTCGGGAATAATCTCAAAAATCTTTCTTCTTTTGAGAAATAATGACTATTTTTGTGCTCTCAAACTTCAACAAGGCAAATAGACATGCACAAAATCGGCAAGAAAGAAAAAGATAAACAGACTCTGAAATTCATGGTGGAACTCTATTGCAAACGCAAATTGCATCAAGCGTCACCATCAGATGAATACCAGCAACTGATTGATTATGCCTGCCAACGCCTTGAACATTGCAAATATGGCAATGAAAAACCAGCATGCAAGAACTGCAAAACGCATTGTTATCAACATGAAATGCGCGAGAAAATGCGCATCGTCATGAGATGGGCAGGCCCAAGAATGCTGCTATATGACCCTTTGGCAACCATCCGGCATCTATTGAATCATTGAGAAAGACTGAAATGTTGTGGAGGATATACCTAAAATATCCGTCGCAAAAATTATAGTTTTGTATTCCAAAATCTTTACAATGGGGAAACGGAAAAATAGCGTTTGATTTCCATAGAAACATAGTTTATTGAGCTTTCAGATAGCCCTAAAAGTGTAAAAGGTCGTTCTTTACCTTGTAAAAGATAACCTTTTACGTTCCTTTTAACGTCTTTCTACAAGCTAAACAGTCGTCTTTTACATCCTAAAAGATATACCTTTTACAACTATTTTGCTAAGAAGCAGAGGATGAAATCTTAAGGAATATCTGCAACGAATTGATACTCAAAAGAATAAAGAAATCGCTCAAAATTCGCATATTTCCGCTGAAACCCTACCCTATTGCAAAATATCGCAGAAATGAAGGCTATTTCGGTAATTTTATTTGATAAAGCAGAACGATATATCGATTCGTTTTTTAGGGTTGTAAAAATATTCAAAAGCTTTTCTTCCGTTTGTTTTTCATGATTAGAAATCTCATTTTCAGCCATCTATTCAACGGAATTTAAGCCAATAAACCAAAAACAAATGAATATATTTTGAATTTCTCCTGATTTTCATTATCTTTGCACCTAAGATGAATCTCATAGTAGAATGAAGTCATGAAGATAAAGAATATATTACTCATCATCCTATTCGCTTTATTGTCAATGCCTTCTGCAAATGCGCAGACACCCGTTGCCAACCGCATTAAAGCGGCTATTAAGCATTTGCCAAAAGATGCTGAAGTGGTAGCAAAATATACTGACAACGAGCGTCACAGCCTCTATTATGTGCAGAATAATCGTCTTTTTTGCTTTGATGTCCTTAAAAACAGGAATGCAGAAGTTGAAATTCCAGGTAATTATCTGAAAATTCTTGACTATTTCGTAGTCAATAATGGCAAGATGCTCTTTATCGCTGTCGATCGTGGAACATTAAGTAAATCGTATGCTACCGACGGCCAATGCCTCTATGCGCTTAATCCTTTGAAGCATAGTATTAAAGAGGTGGGGTCAGGATATTCTATCGAGAAGACAACCATCAAAGGCGAAGATTGCTTTGCAGTGAAGAAAGCATCCCGCTGCTTAAACCCTAGCGCCGACCCATCAAGGCAACAATGGATGGCTCAAGACCATTATTATGACCTGACGGGCGATGTCATTTATGCAGGGGATGAATTCAAAATCAAGATTGAAAAGCGGTAAGAAGGTCTTTCTCTGTTGATTTTATTTCATGATGGCATTGCGGATATTCGTGTCTATATCTTCCTTATCATGCGAGGTCTTACGTCCGAAATCAAAGGTATAAGCCACTTTGATGCATGCCGAAGCCTGATTGCTCTTCTCATACATTCTGCTTATATCCCGATAAATGCCATTCACCGCATTGCTATAAGTGCATTTCCTCCCTGTGAAAGGACTTTTGACACCCACCTCAATATACCAGTTGCCATGCTTCCAATTTGTTGAAAAAGAGTATGACGCTGGCGTCCGCAAGTAAGAGTCGTTATTTTCCATGTCTAATTGTTGCGTGACCGTCTTAGCTGAAAGATTGAAACCGAAATCACCCAAATAGTAAATAACCCTTGCAGAAAGGCTTAATGCTCCAAGATTATGGGCATAAACGCCTGTTATCTGATAATAATCATAAGATGCAGAAGCCCTGAGACGCAAGTTGCTGGTGGGCTTATAGGAAGCGGAGAGCTGCGCTTGCCAATCATGATAAATACCATCATTAATAAAGGACATAATGACCTTATTGCCTTCCGTGAAGAAATAGCACTTCGCCAAATTGAGGATGCCCTCCCAGCCGATGCCTGCATTAAGTTGAAATTTGGGCGTTGTAAAGGTATAAGAGAAGTCTGACAACATGAAATCACTCTCTTTGAGTTCAGGATTTCCTCGTTGTGTCATCATCGAATCCATTACTTGGTCAACCTTATTGACTAATTGCATGTTCATGGTCAGATTGCCTTTGCTTAAGAAAACTCCGAAATGATGCTTCTCATTGGCTTTGTAACTCATCTGGCAAAATCCCCACGGTTTGACGTATTGCCATCTTTTCTCCCCATAATTGCGGAAAGTCTGATAGTCAATACCTATCTTTCCCAAAAGCATAAACTTGTCTGTCCAACTCTGCTCATAGTGCAAAGCCATGATATTCTCGGAAGTCCAAAAGTGATTCCAATAGGTTTTAGTGCCTGCATAATGGTCGTTTGTGGCATTAAAACTGGTCGTCAAATACGCTCCAATCTGATTATGATGATTGAGTTGAACGTAATAATTGCTCTCCAAAGAAAGACTCAGCAGGTTTTCCTTTACGTTTGTCTGATAAAGATAGTTGCCCTCATGATAGTTTCGGTCATATTTATTGTAGCTGTAAGATGAAATAAGCTGAGCATCAAGCTGTTGCTTTGGAGTAAGCGCAAAGTCCCCATAGAGAGTCATAGAGGGTTGCAGACCTCGCTCACTTTTACGATTGAGGGTATTGATGGGCATTCCGTTATCATAAATAATTGATGAACGGTCAGTATTTTCAGGTGTTCCCGCTCTTGTCAATCCCCATTTCCCCAATAGCGTACGCTTATCGGTAATATGGCGGATACCGACTTGCATATATTCCGTATTTGTCTTTTCCTTTGATAACTGAACATCTGTCTGTTTCCTTACCGTCTTATCGGAAATGTCATATTGTTCCTCATCGATTCCATGAGATTTTGCATCAGCATACGAAGCACCACCATAAAAGGTATATTCTGTATTCTTATGCTTCCATTTAGCTGCTACATTACCTTCACCTTTGCGATAGCCCACATTCTCCATGGCGTCCATTGAGACATATCCTCCCGTCGTTTGCGGGCGTGTAATGAAGTTGATGACAGCCTTTTCTCTTGCAAATTTACCCGTAGGCATATCTATATATTCCACCCTAGCTATATCTTTTGGCCTCAGATTCTTTACATCCCTGTATTCCGCTTTTACACTATCTACATATACAGACACATTGCCAAAGACACTCGTAATAGTGCCCGTCTCCGTATTCACTTCCACTCCAGGAATCAACATTTGGGAAAGCAGGTCATAGCCAGTATAGGAATGCCTCACTTGTTGCTTATCGGGAATGACCACAATACGGTCGGATTTTCGGGTAAAGGTTGAGCCTTTTACCGTCACTTCTTTTAAATTGTTGGCCGAGGCATGTAATCGCAATGTACCTAAATCATAACTTTGAGGATGTAAATAGAGGGTCTGATAGCCAATATAAGAAATCTTCAACAGAGCAGGATGCTGTTCGCAAGGAATCGCAAAATAGCCACTTTCATTCGTCACCCCACCATTTACATAAGAAGAGTCTTTGACATTCAACACCCTTATATTAGCGTAAGCCACGGCTTCTCCATCTCCATCAACAATCCGACCTTGATATTTATGTGCTGTTTTCTGAGTGCATTCCACGTAAATTGCATCTGGCAACACTCCTCCCTGCTCATCTGTTGTCTGCTCCTTGACCTTCATGCTGATAGGATAAAAGCCTATTACTTGACGGATAGCATCAGGAATGCTTTTATTATACACATTAGTGGTTACATGAAAGTCTTCCAATTCATCATAGATGAAGTTGATAGTGTATTTAGAAGACACTGAACTTAGATAGCGCAAAGCGTCTGACATGGAGACATTCACAAATTGATGGCTGATCTGCTGAGCACTTATAAACATACTAATGCTTAACAGAGACAAGATTATAAAAAACTTTCTCATTTGCAAGCAGATTTATTCTACGGTCATAATCTGGCCATCAAGATTAATATGAAACTTCTCAAAATTATTCAATTGGTCCACTACGGTCGCTATACCTAATGACTGATCCCACTTATAGAACAAGCGTAATTTGCAGACATTCTGATGCTGATACTTCACCTTTATATTATAATAAGCGGCCATATCATTGAGTATACTCTCCAAGGGAGTATCATCATATTGCTTGATAACTGGAATTTTGGCAATAACCTTTGTTGTATCAGCTTTTGAAGAACTCTTAATTACGCCTTTGTCAATCGTTGCAACAGCTTTGATTTCCTGCTGGACAGGCTTTCTATCTTTAATTAAAGAAAAGATAGCTGCATAGGCAATGCCGGATATAAGAAAAACTCCTATGATGGTTGCGGCAATCTTAAACCTTTTAAGAAGGTGTCGATTTTTATTCAAGCGACCTTTATCAGCATGTTTTTTCTCAATTTTTGCCCATTCTTTTTCTATGGTTTCTTGTGAAATATCTTTATTATTCAAGGCACTATCTGTCTTTGACATGAGCTGATAATATTCTCTGCAATCATCGTCATTGAGTATTTCCTCCCACTGAGTTTCCGAATATTGCTCGGGATGCTCCATCATCTTTATAAGCTGTTCAATCTTATCCATTTTCATTTTGCTTTTTAAGGTAATTGCGTAATACATCAAGAGCTTTGTGCAAATGCTTATAAACGGCAACCTCACTGATTTTTTCTCGCCGCGCAATCTCTTTATATGTGAGACGCTCATGGTAATGAAACAATAAGATTCGTCGGTCATTTTCAGGTATTTCTGCTTCGATGCAATGACTGATATTTTCCAATTCAGCCTCTATGCTTTCAATGGGACTAATGTCGGTCTGTATATCCAGAAGATAAAGCCGTTGAATGCGCTGTTGTAGACTTTTATTGCGGATGATATTCAGACAGCGGTTGCGCACACTCGCCATTAGAAACGCCTTTTCCTTATCAGCCTCCAAATTGCTTTCCCGATCCATCAATTGGACGAAGATCTCGCTTATCACATCCTTGCTTTCACCATCATCATGGAGAAATATCATTGCCAAACGATACATCTCTTGATAGTAGCATCGAAACAATTGCTCAATTCGTTCTTTTTGTATCATATCACTTCATAATACACATGAAAATGGATTTTCCTAACTTGAACGAACAACTATTTTATAAAAAACAACATAAAAAGGTATACAGGCTCATATTGCCTTTACCTGACTGTAATATGAAAACAGCCCTGATGTACTTCATATTTCACATAACAGCGATTCTGCTTGTGCATATCATTTAAAACCTCGCTGAGAATCCATTTGAGTGTATCGTTACGAACCTTATGGAGATTCTCGCCAGGGGCTTCTACGGTCTTATATCGATTATATGCAACATCAAACGTGGTACCATACATGTGGCAACTATTTTGAGTTGCATTGCTGTTATGGCTGCGCAACTTGCTCACATCCGACTGGGTGCGCATCACACTAGTAACAATGATTTTATGGAGTGGAACTCCCTTGATAGCAAGACTGTCATAAAAATTACGGCCAATATCTTGCAGAAGATTGGAGGCACTGGGCACTAAATAGGGTATTGAGTACCGAGACCTATCGATATAATAATAAGGATTAGCCCCAACATAAACCAATTCAGACTTGCGGCTCTCTGCATCATTGCGGTCTTCAACAGGCCGAACGCCTTCTCTTTGGGCAGCTATCAACTGTACATCATTTTGATCTGGAAAGGTGCGTTCAAAGTTAGGAACACTAAAAATGCGATTCTTTACAAGGGTACCATCAGAATTGAAAAATTTTGACGATGCACCATTCTTAAGAGGAATGATTGTATCGATGGGCAAAAATTTCACTTCCTTTGTTTTAGCTATGGTATCTCTAAGTGCGGAGTCTTTTGAAATTGCTTTAGATGAAGCCTTTTGGATGCTGTCATTCTCCGATTTCTGTTTACTCGTATATGCCACTTGTGGAAAGACGCAACGCACCATTCCGAGAATAATCACTACAATAGCAAATCCCTGTAAATATCTTTTCTTAGTTATTTTCATTACAATTCATTAAATATTATGAGTATCATAAAATACTTACACATCTTGTTTATAAGAGCTACAGCGAATTCTTCAATAGAAAGGTAACAGCATCTGAGAATCTGTGCCTCGAATGAGCATCTCACCATAGTTTCACTTAATTTTGAGGCAAAGGTAATAAAAAGTTGAGAGTTTATTATAAATTGTCGCTGCTTTTTTGTAATTTTGCACAAAATTAAATGGTAAAAATTGATAGAGAAGCATTTAATACTCGAAGAAATCGACCCAGTAGTCTTCTATGGAGTCAACAATGATCATCTGCAGATGATTAAATCGTTGTTTCCAAAGTTAAGAATCATTGCCCGTGATAACGTAATCCGTGTTATAGGCGACCAAGACGAGATGTCGAAAATGGAGAAAGATGTGGAAGCCATGCGCCGCCATGTCCTCAAATACAACTCTCTGAATGAAGAAGACATCCTTGACATTGTGAAAGGCAAACAAACAAAGGCTGAGGCGATAAAGGGTGTTATTGTTTATTCTATTTCGGGTAGACCTGTGAAGAGCCGCTCTGAAAACCAGCAGAAACTTATCGATGAATTTGTGAAAAACGATATGATATTTGCTGTAGGACCAGCAGGAACAGGAAAGACCTATTTGAGTATTGCGCTTGCTGTAAAGGCTTTGAAGGAGAAGACAGCAAAGAAGATTATTCTTTCTCGCCCTGCTGTAGAAGCTGGAGAGAAATTGGGATTCCTCCCTGGAGACATGAAGGACAAGATAGATCCCTATCTCCAACCGCTCTATGACGCATTGGAAGACATGATTCCAGCTGTAAAATTGCAAGATATGATGGATAAGCATACCATACAAATTGCACCTCTCGCCTTCATGCGAGGCCGCACATTGAGCGATGCAGTCGTCATTCTCGATGAAGCGCAGAATACTACTCCCGCTCAGATTCGTATGTTTCTCACTCGAATGGGATGGAACACTAAGATGATTATCACGGGAGATATGACCCAAATTGACCTTCCACACGAGCAGAAAAGCGGATTAAGAGAAGCTTTGAGAATACTCAGTGGTATTGAAGGAATTTCTGTTGTGGAATTCAACAAGAAAGATATCGTCAGACATAAACTCGTTACGCGCATTGTAAACGCCTATGAAGCCTACGATAAGCAAATAAGTTCCGAAAAAGATATTGAATTTAAGGATTAAAATAACATAAAGCAATGAAAGCATTAACAAACACCGATTTCCATTTTGATGGACAGAAAAGTGTTTATCACGGCAAAGTCCGCGATGTGTACAACATCAATGATGACCTTATCGTAATGGTCGCAACTGACAGAATTTCCGCCTTCGACGTAATTCTGCCAAAAGGTATTCCTTTCAAAGGACAAGTGCTTAATCAGATAGCTGCCAAGTTTTTGGATGCTACCAATGATATTTGCCCAAATTGGAAACTTGCTTGCCCAGACCCAATGGTCACTGTTGGATTGAAATGTGATGGATTCCGTGTTGAGATGATTATTCGTTCTATCTTGACGGGGTCTGCATGGAGAGCCTATAAGGATGGATGTCGGGAGCTTTGCGGAGTAACTTTACCTGAAGGAATGAAGGAAAACCAGCGCTTTCCAGAGCCTATCGTCACTCCTACCACTAAGGCTGACTCTGGTCATGACCTCAATATTTCTAAAGAAGAAATCATTGCACAGGGTATTATGTCTGCTGAAGATTATGCCATTGTGGAGCAATATACTCGCCAACTTTTCAAGCGTGGCCAAGAGATTGCTACTAAACAAGGCTTAATACTCGTAGATACTAAATATGAATTTGGTAAGCATGACGGCAAAGTTTATCTTATTGATGAGATTCATACACCAGATTCAAGCCGTTATTTCTATGCTGATGGCTATGAAGAGAAGTTTGCAAAGGGTGAGCCACAGAAACAACTTTCCAAAGAGTTTGTACGTCAATGGCTTATCGAGCATAACTTTATGAATGAGCCAGGACAGAAAATGCCTGAAATTACAGATGAATATGCAGAAAGCGTAAGTGAGCGATACATTGAGCTTTATGAGCATATCACTGGCGAGACCTTTGATAAAGCTGCTGAAGAAGGCGACATTGCAGCACGCATTGAAAAGAATGTGAAGGAATATCTTGCACACAATAAGTAAGTAATATTGTGGCCCTTGGTAGAGAATGACTCATAAGAATCTTCAAAGCCAAAGGCCTATAATCCAAATGCAATCAAGGATGTATAAGCAAGAAGAGATATTGCCTTATGGCGGCAAGGAAGAGAAAGGTAAGCAAGTAGAGGAATTGTTTGATAACATTGCTCCCACTTACGACACCCTCAACCATCATCTTTCTTGGAATATAGACAAGGGCTGGAGGCGAAAAGCCATCAGCCAACTTGCTCCATATTCGCCACAAAGCATCTTGGATATTGCCACAGGAACAGGCGACTTCGCCATTCTCTCTGCTGAAATGCTACATCCGCAAAAGCTTATAGGTGCAGATATCTCTGAAGGCATGATGGAAATAGGCCGTCAGAAAGTGGAACAAAAGCACCTTGAGGATATCATCAGTTTTCAGAAAGAAGACTGTATGGCGCTCTCAATGCCTTCAGAAAGTTTCGATGCAGTTACTGCTGCCTTCGGCATCCGCAATTTTCAGGACCTTGATAAAGGGCTTTCTGAGATGTGCAGGGTATTGAAACCAGGTGGTCATCTGAGTATTGCTGAACTCACAACTCCAGTAAGTTTCCCTATGAAACAACTCTTTTGGCTCTATAGTCACACGTTCCTGCCGCTTTATGGCAACATCATCAGCAGAGATAAAGGGGCTTATAAATACCTCACTTCTACCATTGAAGCTTTCCCGCAAGGAGAACTTATGATGGAGATTCTCAAGAAGGCAGGGTTTAAAGAGGCCTCCTTTAAGCGCTTGACTTTCGGAATATGTACTGTATACATGGCAACTAAATAGTGATATTATGGATAAATACGGACTTATAGGATTTCCACTGGGACACTCATTCTCAATCAGTTATTTCAATGAGAAGTTCCAAAACGAGAATATAGATGCAACTTATGAGAATTTTGAGATTCCTGACATCAGTAACCTCACTGAGATCCTTGACTCCAATCCGAATTTGAAAGGATTGAATGTCACGATTCCTTATAAGCAACAGGTCATGAAATATCTCGATTCCATCTCACCTGAAGCCCGTGCCATAGGTGCTGTAAACGTGATTAGAGTCACTCATTCGGGCAACAAAATAATGCTCAAGGGTTTTAACAGTGATGTTATCGGTTTTGCAAAGAGCATTGAAGCTTTGCTCGAACCTGCACATAAGAAAGCCTTGATATTGGGGACTGGCGGTGCTTCTAAAGCCATCAACTATGGCTTAAAGTCATTGGGGCTTGAGACACTGTTTGTCAGCAGGTCTGAAAAGCCAAATACTATTCAATATGAAAAGATAACTCCGGAAATCATCCACGACTATAAAGTCATCGTCAACTGTACCCCTGTAGGTATGTATCCACATGCTGACGAGTGCCCGAATCTACCTTATGAGGCTATGGACACTCACACCTTATTATATGATCTCATTTATAATCCTGATGAGACACTCTTCATGAAGAAAGGCAAAGAGCATGGCGCCACCGTAATCAACGGCTTGGAAATGCTCTTATTGCAGGCTTTTGCCTCATGGGAATTCTGGAATGGAAAAGAACAAAAATAGAATTATGGACAACCGATATATGATGCGCGGTGTCAGTGCCGCAAAAGAAGATGTGCACAACGCCATCAAGAATATAGATAAAGGCCTTTTTCCACAGGCTTTCTGCAAGATTATCCCCGACATATTGGGCGGTGATGAGGAATACTGCAACATCATGCATGCTGACGGAGCGGGCACAAAGTCTTCACTCGCCTACATGTATTGGAAGGAAACGGGCGACTTAAGCGTGTGGAAAGGAATAGCTCAAGATGCCATTGTGATGAACACCGACGACCTGCTATGTGTAGGCGCAGTGGACAATATACTTGTTTCAAGCACTATCGGGCGCAACAAGATGCTCGTGCCAGGCGATGTTATCTCTGCCATTATCAATGGAACGGATGACCTGCTTGCCGAGATGCGCAAGATGGGCATCGGCATTTACCCAACTGGAGGAGAAACAGCAGATGTGGGCGACTTAGTGCGCACCATCATTGTTGACTCTACTGTGACTTGCCGAATGAAGCGTAAAGACGTCATCAACAATGCAAATATCCATCCTGGAGATGTCATCGTGGGACTGTCTTCAACGGGACAAGCGACCTACGAAACACGTTATAATGGAGGGATGGGAAGCAATGGGCTGACCTCTGCCCGTCATGATGTGTTCGCGAAATATCTTGCGGAGAAATTCCCGGAAAGTTATGACCATGCCGTACCTGATGATTTGGTTTATAGCGGCAAGTATCATCTCACCGAAAAAGTTGATGGCGTGCCTGTAGATGCTGGTCAGTTAGTGCTCTCTCCCACCCGCACTTATGCGCCGGTAATCAAGAAACTGCTTGATGAAATGCGTTCTGAGATTCACGGAATGGTACATTGCACAGGTGGAGCACAAACTAAAGTCCTCCATTTTGTTGGTGATAATTGCAAGGTAATCAAAGACAATATGTTCCCAGTACCCCCACTCTTCAAGGTCATCCATGAATGCAGCGGTACTGATTGGAAAGAGATGTATCAGGTATTCAACATGGGACACCGCATGGAAATCTATGTACGCCCTGAAGTTGCACAGCAAGTTATCGCTATCAGCAAGAGCTTTAACATTGATGCTCAGGTCGTTGGACACATTGAAGAAGGACCAAAGAGTCTGACAATCAAGTCTGAATTCGGAACATTTGAATATTAGGCATAGCGCCATTCTATAGGAGCAGCTTCAAGAAAAAAGGCTGTTTCATAGAAAGAGAATGATAGAGAACAAAGATAAAAGATATTATCTGACGAGTAAAAGACCGTTAATAGGCGAATAAAACAGGCTGTTTTAAGAGACAATCTGGTCCAATTTGTCAGACAATCTGGGCCAGTTTGTTAAAGCCCTAAAGATAAACAGAAAAGCAATCAATCATGATTAGAAAACGATAAAATATCAATAAATGGCAGAAAACAACAATATACTTGAGAAATTAGACGGCTTGGAGAGCCGCTTTGAGGAAGTTTCCACACTGATTACAGACCCTGATGTCATCAATGATCAGCAGCGATATGTGAAGCTTACCAAGGAATATAAGGACTTAGGCGACATTATGGACGCCCGAAAAAGATACATTGCATGTCTGAATGCCATAAAGGAGGCAAAGGACGTGCTTGCCAATGAGGCTGATGCTGACATGAAAGAGATGGCAAGAGAAGAACTTCAGGAGAACGAGGAACTTCTTCCAAAACTTGAAGAAGAAATCAAAATGGCTCTTGTACCCAAAGACCCTGAAGATGCAAAGAACGTCCAGATGGAGATTCGTGCAGGCACTGGAGGCGATGAAGCTTGTCTTTTTGCCGGTGACCTTTTCAATATGTATAATAAGTTTTGCGAATCTAAAGGATGGAAACTCAGCATTACCAGTGTTTCTGATGGTGCTGTAGGTGGTTTCAAGGAAATAGATTTTGCGGTAACTGGAGATAATGTCTATGGCATCTTGAAATATGAATCAGGAGTTCATCGAGTGCAACGAGTTCCAGCCACAGAGACACAAGGCCGCATGCACACTAGTGCCGCAACAGTTGCAGTGTTGCCAGAAGCCGACAAATTCGAGGTCCACATCAATGAAGGCGACATCAAATGGGACACATTCCGCAGTTCCGGTGCTGGAGGTCAGAATGTGAATAAGGTGAGTTCTGGTGTTCGTTTGCGCTATCCATGGAAGAATCCTAATACGGGAGAAACTGAGGAAATCCTCATTGAATGTACAGAAACACGAGACCAACCGAAGAATAAGGAGCGTGCATTGAGTCGCCTTTACACCTTTATATATGATAAAGAGCATTCCAAATATGTGAATGATATAGCTTCAAGACGCAAAAGTCTCGTCTCTACTGGTGACCGTTCGGCAAAGATACGCACCTATAACTTCCCACAAGGACGCGTTACCGACCATCGTATCGGTTATACAACGCATGATTTGCAGGGCTTTCTCAATGGCAATATACAAGACATGATTGACGCATTGACTATTGCGGAAAATGCTGAGAAACTGAAAGAATCAGAGCTCTAAACATTTAATCATCCTAAGATAAACGAATATGGCACTAAGATTTTCCATCAAAAACAAGGAGGATAAAGACGAAAAAACTGCTCAGGCAGAAGAGTTTATCAACCGTATCACCTCCACACAGCTGAAGACTGATGAAGTAAAGGAACTGCCAAAAACTGAAATTCCAAAATAATGACACGTCAAGAATTAATCAAAGAGATATTCCAAAAGAAGAGTTTCCTATGTGTTGGATTGGATACTGACAGCAAAAAACTCCCGCAACATCTTCAAAATGAGGAGAATGCAATATTCTTGTTCAACAAAGAAATCATCGACGCAACGGCTCCTTATTGTGTGGCTTACAAGCCGAATCTTGCTTTTTATGAGAGCATGGGCGTCAAAGGAATGATGGCTTTTGAGCAAACGGTAAGCTATTTGAAGAAATTCTATCCCTTGCACTTTGTCATTGCAGATGCCAAACGAGGAGACATTGGAAACACTTCAATGATGTATGCCCGTACATTCTTTGAGGAATACAATCTTGATGCACTCACGGTTGCCCCGTACATGGGCGAAGACAGTGTGAAACCTTTCCTTGAATATGAAGGTAAATGGGTAATACTCTTGGCACTTACATCCAATAAAGGTTCGCATGATTTTCAACTTTTAGAGGATAAAAACGGCACTCGTCTGTTTGAAAAAGTCATCAAGAAGAGCCAAGAATGGGGCAATGAGGAAAACATGATGTATGTCGTTGGAGCTACGCAAGGCTCTATGTTTGAGGACATTCGTAAGGTTGCTCCCCATCATTTTCTGCTCGTTCCAGGTGTGGGGGCACAAGGTGGAAGTCTGCAAGATGTCTGTAAATATGGTATTACCCAAGATTGTGGCTTGCTCGTAAACTCTTCAAGAGGCATCATCTATGCCAGCAATGGTACTGATTTTGCAGAAGTTGCTGCCCAAAAAGCTAAAGAACTACAGCAAGAAATGGCTAAAGAATTAGCAAAAATTGAACGATAGCAAGATTATAAGCGACCCTGTCTTCGGGTTTATCAAGGTTCCAAAGGGACTGCTTCTCAATATTGTCAAGCATCCCCTCATGCAAAGGCTCACGCGCATTAGGCAATTGGGGCTTGCAAACGTTGTTTATCCGGGTGCTCAACACACTCGTTTTCAACATTCTTTGGGTGCTTTCTATCTGATGAGTGAAGCGATAGCCTCCCTGCAACAAAAGGGAATCTTTATTTTTGACAGTGAAGCAGAAGCCATTCAAGCAGCTATTCTCATGCATGACATCGGGCATGGCCCGTTCTCTCATGTTCTTGAAAACACACTTATTCATGGTATTTCCCATGAGGAGATATCCATCATGATGATGGAAGAGATGAATAAGGAGATGAATGGAGAACTCAGCCTCGCCATCAAGATATTCAAAGATGACTATCCAAAGCGTTTTTTGCATCAGTTAATCAGTTCTCAATTAGACATGGACCGCCTCGATTATCTCCGAAGAGACAGTTTTTTTACTGGAGTCACTGAAGGTAACATAGGTTCTGCACGTATTATCAAAATGCTGAATGTGGTGGATGACAACCTCGTAGTGGAATACAAGGGCATCTATTCCATTGAAAATTACCTTACAACAAGGCGTCTTATGTATTGGCAGGTATATTTGCATAAGACCACAGTCGCATACGAAAAGATATTAGTGAATGTGCTCTTAAGGGCTAAAAAACTTGCTCAAGAAGGGAAAGAGCTTTTCGCAACGCCCGCTTTACGCTATTTTCTTTATAATGATGTGGATGCCGAGGCTTTCCTTCAGCATGAAGAAGCGTTGAAGAATTACGAATTACTCGATGATAACGATATTTGGAGCAGTGTGAAAGTATGGATGAGCAGCGATGATAAAATACTTAGCATGCTCTCGCGTGACCTTATTGAACGAAGAATATTCAAAGTGGAAGTCATGGAAAACCCACTTTCAACGGAAGAAATCAACGATTTTCAGCAGAAACTCAGCCAGCAAGCAGAGGTGTCATTTGAGGATGCCGCCTACCTGATGAGCGTCAATACAATTCAAAAAGACATGTATGACATCAATGATGACCACATCTCAATACTTTACAAAGACGGTACTATAAAAGATATTACGGATGCATCGGAAATATTAAATGTAGCCCTATTATCTAAAAAAATCCGTAAATATTACCTTTGTTATCAACGTTTCTGAAATATTTTTGTTATATTTGCAAAATATAAATTCAATTGACTAATTAATATATGGAGTTTACAGCAAAACAAATCGCCCAATTCGTACAAGGAAGAATTGAAGGTGATGAGAATGCGAGTATAAATACGTTTGCCAAGATAGAAGAAGGAAAATCAGGCGCTATCTCGTTTTTGGCTAATCCGAAATATGCACATTACCTTTATAATACGGAATCTACAATAGTTCTTCTCGATGAATCTATCAATGTGGAGCAACCTGTCAAAGCCACACTAATCCGTGTGAAAGACTCACGCGACAGTGTTGCGAAGTTGTTGCAGCTCTATGCGAGCATGCAACCGAAGAAACAAGGCGTTGATTCCCTTGCCTTTATCTCTCCAAAAGCAACGATTGGAGATAATGTCTATATCGGTCCTTTTGCCTACATTGGCGATGGAACGGTGATTGGTGACGGAACTCAGATATATCCGAATGTGACCATTAGCGACAATGTCAAGGTTGGTGAGAATTGCATAGTTTATCCAAATGCAAGCATCTATCATGACTGTATCATCGGCAACAACGTTATTCTTCATTCCGGAAGTGTGATTGGAGCTGACGGATTCGGCTTCGCTCCCAATGGAAAAAACTATGATAAGATTCCTCAGATAGGTATCGTGACGATTGAAGATGACGTCGAAATCGGAGCAAACACTTGTATTGACCGCTCTACAATGGGAAGTACATATCTTCGCAAGGGCGTGAAATTGGATAATCTTGTTCAAATTGCACACAACACAGATATAGGTCAAAACACCGTCATGAGTGCTCAGGTGGGCATTGCGGGCTCTACTAAGGTTGGTGAATGGTGTATGTTTGGAGGGCAGGCAGGTTTATCCGGACACATTAAAGTTGGCAATAAGGTTTATGCAGGAGGAAAAACAGGCATATTAGGAAACACCAAAGACAACGAAGTCCTTATGGGTGAGATAGGAATGAATGCAAAGAAATTCTTCAAAGTGCAAGCTGTATTGCGCAGATTACCAGACATTTACAAGCAGTTGAACGCCCTTCAGAAAGAAGTAGATGAGTTGAAAAAACAACACGAGAATAATACATCAAAGTAATAAGTAACCTTTTACGAGGTAAACAATCATCTTTTAGTGGCTAAAAGACCATTAATTACAAGGTAAAAGGCCATCTTTTAGAAATCAATTAATAATTCGAAATCATATAAAAGAAATATAATGGAAGCAGAAAAGCAAAAAACCTTGAAAGGCAGTTTCTCTCTCTTCGGGAAAGGCTTGCATACAGGGCTGAATTTGACAGTAACTTTCAATCCGGCACCTGAGAACAGCGGTTATAAAATCCAACGGATAGACCTTGCAGGACAGCCTGTAATCAACGCAATAGCAGATAAGGTTGTCGACACTCAGCGTGGCACCGTCGTGGCAAGCGGAGATGTCCGCGTAGGAACTATTGAACATGGAATGGCTGCACTTTATGCAATGGGCATCGACAATTGTCTTATTCAAGTGAATGGCCCTGAATTCCCTATCCTCGACGGTTCGGCAGCAATGTACGTTGACAAAATCAATGAAGTGGGCGTAGAAGACCAGAATGCACCAAAAGATTATTATATCATCCGCAAGAAGATAGAAATTAAAGACGAGCAAAGCGAGTCTTCTATCATTATTCTTCCTGATGACCAGTTCAGCATTACGGCAATGTGTTCCTTTGATTCAAAGTTCATCAATAGCCAGTTTGCTACGCTCGATACTGCCAGCAAGTTTGCAAAGGAGATTGCTCCAGCACGTACCTTTGTCTTTGTGCGTGACATTGTGCCTCTTCTCGAAGCAAATCTGATTAAAGGAGGAGACCTTGATAACGCCATTGTCATCTATGAGCGCGAGGTTTCTCAAGAAAAGCTTGACCAATTGGCAGATGTATTGAAAGTACCCCACATGGACGCTAAAAAGATAGGCTACATTCAGCATCGTCCTCTCATGTGGGAAAATGAATGTACACGCCATAAATTGCTTGATATCATAGGCGATATGGCACTAATCGGGAAACCAATCAAAGGCCGCATTATTGCTACTCGTCCTGGTCATACGGTCAACAATAAGTTTGCCCGCTTGATGCGCAAGGAAATCCGCAAACATGAGGTCCAGGCTCCTATTTATGACCCAAATGACACTCCCATAATGGACAATAACCGCATCAGAGAGTTGCTTCCTCATCGCTATCCAATGCAATTGGTGGATAAGGTGATAGCTATCGGGCCTTCAAGTATCATCGGCGTAAAGAATGTAACGGGTAATGAGCCTTTCTTTCAAGGACATTTCCCACAAGAACCCGTAATGCCAGGCGTTTTAATGGTGGAAGCCATGTCACAATGCGGTGGCCTTTTGGTACTTAATCAGGTAGAGAATCCGGAAAAATATTCAACTTATTTTCTGGGATTGGATGACGTGAAATTCCGCCAGAAAGTAGTTCCAGGTGACACCCTACTCTTTCGTGTTGAGCTTCTTCACCCCTTACGTCATGGTATAAGCTCCATGAAAGGTTATATATTTGTAGGTGATCATGTAGTGGCTGAAGCCGGCTTCACTGCTCAAATTATCCAAAATAAGGAATAAATTATAATTGTTTATATATGAATCAAATCAGTCCGTTAGCCTTTGTGCATCCAGAAGCAAAATTGGGCGATAACAATATCATCGGCCCTTTCTGTTACATCGACCGTAATACGATATTGGGAAACAGTAATATTCTCCAGAACAGCGTAACCATTAACTATGGTGCACGTATTGGAGACGGCAATGAAATCTTTCCCGGGGCAAGTCTTTCGACGAAACCTCAAGACTTGAAGTTTAAAGGAGAAGATACCATTTGCGAGATTGGAAACAACAACAGCATACGTGAAAACGTCACAATATCCAGAGGAACAGCCTCTAAAGGCTTGACCAAAGTAGGCAATAATAATCTTCTGATGGAAAATATGCACGTTGCGCATGATTGTGTTGTCGGCAATAACTGTATTATAGGGAACTCCACAAAGTTTGCTGGGGAAGTGACCATCGACGATAATGCCATTATCAGTGCCACAGTGCTCACCCATCAATTCTGCCATATCGGTGGATATGTGATGATACAAGGCGGTTGCAGATTCTCACAGGATATTCCTCCTTATATTATAGCAGGCAAAGAACCTACAAGATATGCAGGTGTCAACATCGTTGGTCTGCGCAGACATGGATACAGCAATGATCAAATAGAACTTATCCACGAGGCTTATCGATTGCTTTATTCCAAAGGCGTATTGAAGGAAGGCATTGAAGAAATTCAAAATAATCTACAAATAACACCTGAAATTCAATACATCATTGATTTCGTAAGTTCTTCTAAAAGAGGTATTATCAGATAAATGAATACACTTGTTGTGATCCTCGGACCAACGGGTGTTGGTAAAACAGAGTTGTGTCTGCAGATTGCAAAACATTTGGATGTACCTATTGTCAACGCGGATTCTCGACAAATATATGCTGAATTACCAATAGGAACTGCCGCTCCTACTCTCGAAGAGCAACAGCAAGTGCCTCATTATTTTGTGGGAAATCATCATATAGAAGACTATTATAGTGCTTCTATGTTTGAAAGTGATGTGTTGTCATTGCTTGAAAACAAACTATTCAAGGAAAATTCTGTAGCTCTTATGACGGGCGGCAGCATGATGTATATTGATGCTGTCTGCGACGGCATTGATGATATCCCAACTGTGGATGACAAGACCAGACTCTTCATGAAGCAACAATTACAGGAAAAAGGACTTCCTACATTGGTGGAAAAATTGAAAAGAATAGACCCTGAGCACTATGAAATGGTGGATAAGAACAATCCAAGAAGAGTGGTTCATGCCTTGGAAATCTGCCACATGACAGGACAAACATACACTTCTTTCAGAACAAACACTAAGAAAGAACGCCCTTTTCACATCTTGAAGATAGGATTAAACCGAAATCGGGAAGAAATCTACCAAAGAATCAACAACAGAGTGCTCGCCATGATGGAACAAGGATTGGAACAGGAAGCACGAAATGTTTATCCCTCTAAAGGGCTTAACGCTCTAAATACAGTTGGATATAAAGAACTCTTTGATTACTTTGATGGCAATATTCCTCTTGAAGAAGCCGTCAGACAAATTCAGTCGAATACACGAAGATATATGAGAAAACAACTCACATGGTTCAAAAAAGATGAAGAAATTCAATGGTTTCACCCGGATAATATTAAAGAAATTATAAATTATATAGATAAAAAGATAGAGATATAGAAGTATTTTAGTACTTTTGTATCGTAATACATATAAATATGAAAGAGAAGGTAATAAGATTTCTCAGATGGTGTCTTACAAAACTGAAGACATTCTGGGCATGGTATAAAGCTCTTTACAGAAATGCCACATGGTATAAGAAAACCATCGTCGTAATCATTTCCTGTATAGTATTATTCTTCCTATACCTTGGTGCTGTGGACATCAACTTCCTGTGGATGTTCGGTAAATCACCTGGATATTTCTCTGGCATCATGGACCCACAGACGAGTGAAGCCTCTGAAATATACAGTGCAGATGGGAAACTTATAGGAAAATATTTCAATGAGAACCGTACTCCTGTGAAATATGAGGAAGTAAATCCAGCCTTCTTCAAGGCTTTGGTTGATACTGAAGATGAACGATTCTACAAGCATTGGGGAATTGATCCAATCGGATTGTTTGCTGCCGCTAAAGACGCCCTACTCCGTCATGATGGCCGTGGAGCTTCTACTATCACTCAGCAGCTGGCCAAAAATATGTTTCGTGTTCGTACGCAATATTCTACAGGTTTGCTTGGCTTGATACCAGGATTGAAAATCCTCATCATGAAGAGCAAGGAATGGATTATTGCAACGAAACTGGAAACCGTATACTCAAAGAAAGAAATCATCACGATGTATGCCAATACGGTAGACTTCGGTTCAAATGCCTATGGCATCAAGACGGCTGCAAAGACCTATTTCAACTGCGCACCTAAGGATTTGACCATAGAACAAGCTGCTGTGTTGGTAGGTATGCTGAAAGCAACCAATTATTATAATCCTAAGGTAAATCCGCAAAACAGTCTTCGCCGTCGTAATCTTGTGATGAAGAATATGGTGGAGAGAGGCGACCTTGCCCGCCAGGAATATGATTCTCTATGCGCAATACCAATTAAATTAAACTTCAGTGTCGAAAATAACTATGGTGGTCAAGCCCAGTATTTTCGTGAGGCTGTAGCTGATTATCTAAAAGATTGGTGCAAGGAAAATGGTTATGATTTATATAGCAGTGGTTTGAAAATCTATACGACCATAGACACTCGTATGCAGAAATATGCAGAAGATGCAGCTCGCAAACAGATGAAGGTTGTTCAACAGAACTTCAATAACCACTGGGATATTTATCGCAAGCAAGATTCTAATTGGCTTCGACAAGAACCATGGCAAGATGAAAACCATCAGGTTATTCCTAATTTCATCTTAGGAATCGCACAGAAACAACCTTTCTATAAGGCCCTTTTAGCAAGATATCCTAACAACCCCGATTCTGTGAACTATTATTACAAAGAATGGAAACATCCTGTAAAATTGTTCGATTATGACAAGGGAGAGATTACGAAAGTAATGACTTCTGAAGATTCCATCAAATACATGACCACCTTTATGCATTGTGCTATGGTTGCCATGGAACCACAAACAGGTGCAGTTAAAGCATGGGTGGGTGACATAGACTTCTCTCATTGGAAATATGACAAGGCAACCGCTATGCGTCAACCTGGTTCTACCTTCAAGCTTTTCGTTTATACAGAAGCCATGAACCAAGGACTGACACCTTGTGACAAACGCAGGGATGAATATATCTCCATGGATGTTTATGACAAGAAGAAGCATGAAATGGTCAAGTGGACACCTTCTAATGCAAATGGCTACTTCACGGGAGACTCCATGGCATTGAAGAGTGCATTCGCAAGAAGTATCAATTCCGTTGCCGTACGTCTTGGCCAGGAAATGGGCATTAAGCGAATTATAGAGACGGCGCATGCCATGGGTATTATAAGTCCTTTGGATGAAGAACCCTCTTTGGCTTTAGGCTCAAGTGATGTAAATCTCTTGGAAATGACCAATGCTTATTGTACAGTTGCTGATGATGGAAAACATCATGCGCCTGTATTGGTTACAAAGATTCTCGATAAGGATGGCAACGAGGTATATGTAGGTCCTTCTTCTGATGAGCAGGTAATCCCATACAAGAGTGCTTTCCTGATGCAACAAATGCTTCAAGGAGGCATGAGAGAGCCTGGAGGTACATCTCAAAGCCTTTGGGGCTATGTAGGTGACTACAGAGACACAGAATTTGGAGGAAAGACCGGAACGTCCAATAACCACTCTGATGCTTGGTTCATTGGTGTAAGTCCGAAACTTGTAGTTGGCGCATGGGTCGGCGGAGAATATCGATGTATCCACTTCCGAACCGGTGCTTTGGGACAAGGAAGTCGAACGGCCCTCCCGATA
Source organism: Prevotella sp. (assembly GCA_022641735.1). GTDB lineage: Bacteria > Bacteroidota > Bacteroidia > Bacteroidales > Bacteroidaceae > Prevotella. Next base: position 38,686 of record JALCDQ010000003.1, read on the forward strand.
TGTGGATATTTCCTTCAGGCTGTCTTTAAAGACCCTGCATTCCAGAGGTATCACGGCAAATTCAATCGACCGAAAGATGATGACATCACACGCGATATGTATGAGTGTGCCAGCTATTATCAACCTGTCAAGCGCGACACAACTCGCAGAGACAGCCTTGAAGTTCAATCAGAGGAAATCGTTTTGGATGAAGATGGAAATCCAATAGTCAAAGACGAAAAGCCTGAGGGTACTACTCCAACAGAGCCAAAGAAGGAGACAAAGCCTGAAGAAAAGAAGCACAATCATCCTACCGAACAGGCTGTCAACTTCGATAATCTATAAAAGAAAATTGAAATAAGTGGATCATATCAGTGTAGAAAACATTGATTTAGAAAATCCGGAGTTGCAGAATGCGCTCCAAATCATACAGTTTACCCGTCGCTCACTCTTCCTTACCGGAAAAGCAGGGACGGGTAAATCGACTTTTCTGCGTTATATTGCGGCCACCACAAAGAAGAAACATATCATTCTTGCACCCACTGGGATAGCCGCCATCAATGCCGGAGGCTCCACCTTGCACAGTTTCTTCAAACTCCCATTCCATCCTCTACTCCCTACTGACAGCAGATATAGCATTCGAAACATTCGTGATACACTCAAATATAATGGAGAAAAGCGAAAACTGTTGCGAGAAGTTGAACTCATCATCATTGATGAAATCAGCATGGTCAGGGCAGACTTTATCGACTTTATAGATAAGGTTTTGCGCATCTATAATCGCAATATGCGTGAGCCTTTCGGTGGTAAACAGTTGCTGCTGGTAGGAGATATCTATCAATTAGAACCTGTATTGAAGGAAGAAGACCGTCAATTATTACAGCCATTCTACCCTTCCTCTTTCTTTTTCGATGCAAAAGTATTTCAGCAAATGCAACTTGTGAGCATTGAGTTGACAAAGGTATATCGTCAGACAGACCCCACTTTTATTCACATTCTTGACCATATCCGAACATCCCAAATAAATTTTTCTGACCTCACTCTGCTCAATAAGCGCGTGAAGGCTGAACTGGCTGAAGAGGATTCACAACTCGCCATCACACTCTCTACGCGTCGGGATACGGTGGATTACATCAATGAGAAACACCTAAAAGAACTTCCAGGAGAGCCTACCATATTCTATGGAGACATTGAAGGCGAATTTCCAGAGGGCAGTCTCCCCACTCCCATCGAACTCGAAATGAAAACGGGGGCTCAAATTCTATTCATCAGAAACGACAAAGAGAAACAATGGGTAAACGGAACACTGGGAACTGTCATCGGATTTGGTGATGATGAAGACGGCATCATCTATGTTAGGACAGAGAATGGCGTTGATTGTGATGTACATCGAGAGATTTGGGAAAACGTCAAATACACATTCAATCAGAAAGAACAGAAGATTGAAGAGCAGGAAATCGGCACTTATACCCAATTCCCTTTGCGTCTTGCATGGGCCATAACAGTGCACAAAAGCCAAGGCTTAACCTTCAATAATGTAAAGATAGACTTCACTGGAGGTGTCTTTGCAGGCGGCCAGACTTATGTGGCTTTGTCACGTTGTACCTCTCTGGAAGGCATCAGTCTCAAGGAACCCATCCGTAAAGATGAAATCTTCGTAAAGCCGGAAGTGCTCAACTTTGCCCGTAACTACAACGACAAGAACATTATATCATCTGCACTGATTCAAAGTAAGGCAGATAAGGAATATCATGATGCCATGCAGGCTTTTGATGCCGGAGATATGCAAAAGGCTCTTGACAACTTTTTCCTTGCCATTCATAGCCGCTACGATATTGAAAAACCAGCTGCCAAAAGACTCCTCCGAAGAAAGCTCAACCTCTTCAATGAGCAGAAAAATGAAATTAAACAGCTCAAAGAAGATGCACAAAAGAAAGAAAACTTTCTTAAGGAATTGGCTGTGGAATATGTGCAAATGGGTCGCGATTGTGAAAAGGCAGGGTTCAAAGAAGCTGCCATTAAAAACTATGAAAAGGCTCTCCAACTATGCCCTGACATACCTGAAGCCAAACGAAAACTTAAAAAGCTCAGCAAATAAATTCGTGCTTTATTTGCATAACCATCATTTGTTATAATGCCATCGAAAGCTATATGCGGGCATGACATCAGCTCCTTTTTCTCACTTTTACCAACAACTCTTTTCCCATAAGACACATTTTGCCCTCTCAATAATGGTTTCCAAGGAGGTCAATAACGGCTTATGACGGGAACGAAAACGGCCTATGAAGATTACAAACACGGTTTGTAACCACGTTACACACGGCTTGTAATGTGATTACACACTACTTGTAACGTCATTACACACGGTGTGTAATCTCCTCATCAGTCGTTTTTGGGACTGTCATTAGATATCTTTGAGGATACCATTAGTCGTTTTCAAAGACACCATTCCTCACTTTCATCAAAAAGATTTATCGTTCTAAAGCCCTATGAAAATCAGTCTTTTGCATCTGTTAATGATGCTCTGCAACAATGGCAAGATAGATTAAGTCGTGGTCGGTGAGGTTTTCCATGTAATGAGAGTGGCCTTTCGGGCAATAATGAACCTCTCCTACTCTTGCCTTTTCAACTTTTCCATCATAATGGAATGTGCCTTCTCCACTGACAATGAATATTATCTCACAATTCTCATCATGAGTATGGAGGCCTGAAGAAGCACCCGGACGCAAAGAGGAATACATGATTTTCACCTTGTCATCCACATAATTTCTGGTGTCAAGAGCACCTTTTCCACCCTTGAAGCCTATCAGATGGGCTTCCGGAATCTTTTCAAAATCTATGATCATATTATCTCTAATTTAGAATTTTCCTTTATGCAAAGATACGAAAAAAGCGGATAACTTATTCAGTTACCCGCTTATTTTTTATTCTTGAGTGATTAGAATGTATATTTCAAACCAATCTGTCCACGCCAACGGCTATAATAATCACTATAGTTGCGGGTTGCATAACCACCAGTAAACTGGTAAACACCACCGCCCTGATAGTTAACCGGGCTTTGATAAATTCCAAATCCATCACCATAAGTATGGCCCCAATCCTTATTCAAGAGGTTGCCAATGTTGATGATATCGAAACTGAGTTCAAGAGCATTAATCTGACCAGCAACTTTGAAGCTATACTTCTGAGCGAAGTGAACATCAAAATGATGCTCAAATGCAAGGTTGTCAGCATAGCGTTTGTAGTATTCGCCACGGTGATTCTTCAAATAAGAATCCGTTCCCATCCAATATTTCATCAGCTGACGCTGCATGTCCTGTGTAAGAGTTTTACCTGAATAGTCGCTACCGAACACCGCATTGGTAAGGGCATTCTTGTTATAAGAAGTAGCTTCAAAGCCCATCTTGTCAATCTGCTCATCGGTTGGGATAAAGAGAAGGTCATTGCCGTTAGAGCCATCACCATTGACATCACCATAATAATATATAGTATATGGAGCACCACTCTTAGCCTGATAAATCAAACCAATTGTTGACATCCAGGCCTTGTTAGCACCATAACTTACGTGATAGTAAGCAGAAGCCTGAATGCGGTGAGGCACATTGAATGCAGAATTACCAAGTTCAGGGTCGTTAGAATTACGATAAGTATAATTGTAAGCCCAGTTACTCTGTGCTACAGAAGATGTACCATTGTTAACGGCTTTAGACTTTGTCCAAGTATAACTTGCCATCAAGTCAAGTCCGAAGTCAAACTTCTTCTCTGCTTTCAATGAGAGGTTGACTGTATAACCCTTCGACGTATTATAAAGAGCATATATATTGTTGAAAGCTGTACCTGTTGTAACACGAGAGAACATTGGACGATTATCCCAAGAATAACCTGTCTCCTGACCATAAGTCTTACCTGTCTCATCATAAGCAAGGTTCTTATAGAGAATATCGTTCAAAGTCTTTGAATAGATAGCTTCTGCAGTCCAGTTGATACCAAGGACATTGAAGTCGAAACCTAAGTTCAAACGAAGGTTCTGAGCGAACTTGAAGTTGTGGTCATAGACGTTAATCACCTGACTACCAGAGGCACTCAATTTAGAAGCATTTGCTTCCTGACCGTTAGGATCAAGGATAAGCTCTAACTTCTTTGTTGAATAAGTATTGTATGTAGAAAGCTGAATACCGGTATTGGAATAGTTATTGCTTATCCATACAAACGGGATACGACCCGTAAAGATACCTGCTCCACCACGGAGAATGAATTTGTGGTCATTATTTATATCCCAACGGAATCCTGCACGCGGGCTAAACAAAGGAGTGCTAGACAATTTTTGATTGGTCTTTACATCCCATCCCTGCTTTGCAGCATAAGCGTTGAATGGCGCATTTTCTGTAGGAGTATCAAAGAATACAGGTATATCAATACGCAGGCCATAAGTCAACTGGAAATTGTTAGAAGCATCCCATTTATCCTGAGCATAGAAGCTCAACTGAGAAGCACTGAAATTAGCTTTCCAACGAGCATCACCCGTTACATCTGTATTGGCATGTCCATAACGATACTGATTGATATAAGCAACAGTAGGGTCAAGAGTTCCAGCCATATAATCAGTATAGTACTGATTGAACAAATCATAAGTCTTGAAATAATAAGTACCGTACAAATCCTGAATGAAGAGATTTGCAAACTTATAATACTCATTATGGGTTCCGAAAGTAAAGGTATGATTGCCATGATACCATGTCAAGTTGTCCTCAAATGTATAAATGTCCTGGTCCAAAGAATTGGCCATTGAAGAACGCTCATTACCAATATTCACTGTACCACTGCCTACACCAGAAATTGAAATCATTGGGAATGGGTCACTCACATCACGCTTATCACGCACACGTACATAAGAAAGACGGCCCTCATTACTGATGAATGGAGATACACGGCTCTGAAGTTCTGCAATGAATGAATTGGTAACACTCTTGAATGGATAGCTATAAGTATTGGCATTCAAGGAAGAAATACTACCTGTATTGTTCAATTGACTAGCGCTAACCAAACTCCAGCGAAGGCTGAACTTGTTAAACTCATTGATATTCCAGTCAAGTTTTGCACCCGCCTTATCACTCTTCGTGTAAATATCAGGAGATGTAAACTCACCATTGTATGTAACACCCTGCTTAGCTGCCATCTCTTTCACCTTGGCAAGAATATCTGAAGCCTTATCTATATCCACCTTTGATGAAGATGAATTCACCCCATACACATCAGGATATTGCAGGTCGGTCTTTTCATAGTTTACAAAGAAGAACAACTTGTTCTTAATAATAGGACCACCTAAGGTAATGCCCATATTATACTCTTTCTGACTCTGATACTTTGGAGCATATCCTGTACCATCAGCTAAAGGATATTTTTTACCGATGATGTTCTGATTGTTGCCAAAGAAATAAGCACTTCCATGGAATTGGTTAGTACCACTCTTCGTGATAGCATTAATGGCACCACCAGTGAAACCGCCCTGACGAACATCGAAAGGAGCCACATTCACCTGAATCTGCTCAATTGTTTCCATTGAAACTGGTTGAGCTCCAGCTTGACCACCATTACTACCATTGCTGGTCAGACCAAACACGTCGTTATTTGCAGCACCATCAATCATAAACGAATTATAACGGTTGTTAGTACCCGCAAAAGACATAGCACCCGAATTAGTCGTTGTCAATTGTGGATTCAAGCGTGCAACATCGGCAATTCCGTGAGTAATACTTGGCATATCACTGATTTGCTGAGCATTCATGCTTGTTGCAGCACCTGTCTTGGTGGCATTCAATCCTGCCTTACCTGCGACAACCACTTCCTGCAGTTGCTGAGCGTCTTCCTGTAATGTACAAGAAAGATTCTGGGATTCACCCAATGTAAGACTTACATCATTGAAAACTTTAGCCTGATGGCCAATATAAGTAATTTCAACTTTGTAAGGACCGCCTGGTCTCATACCTTGGATTGTGTAACGGCCATCCGTGTTAGTTACTGCACGATACACCGTACCAGAAGGTTGGTGTGTAGCTGTGATGGTAGCACCTATCACATCTTCACCTTGCGATGTAACCTTACCACTGATACCAGAAGTCGTAATTTGGGCCATCATAGATGTAGTAAAGAACAACATCATGACAACCAGAAAATGCAATCGTCTTTGCATAGCTTAATTAATTTTTAATTAATATTATCGGGAAAAGTCCCCTTTTCTATTTATGGTGCAAATTTAATTAAAATTTCCCATATATTTGTTGCAATAGTGTTAAATTCTGAAATATTTTTTATTCTTTATGTTTCCATATCTTCACAATACGTCGCCGTATAACTGTAAAATTCAATATCGTAACAAGCAAGAACAAAATGATTCCCAATGTAATAGCTGGAAGCATCGTTGTCTCATCTAAATCAGTAAACAATGTTTCAATTATGCCCATATAGTAATTTCGAACAAAGAACAATATGACACAAGCAAGAATGAAGACTGCAAAATTCAGTCCTGCTGTCAACATTTGATAAGGTCGTGCAACATTACCAGGAGAATAACCTATCAAAAGAAGATTCTCCAATTTAGAGGAATTTTTCTGCACCAGTAAATAGATGCTGAGCATCAGAATGTAGAAACTCAGAATCGAGATAAACAACCCCACAATCATGACCATGGATATAATCATCTTCAAGAAATAAGTAGTTTTCTCTGCATTCAGTTTGTCATCTTCGATATCATAGCCTTTTTTCTCAACATACTTGGCTATTTGCTCATCAGCAGGATTTCCCACTTTCATAATCAACCGAGTCGGGTCGCTCTTCTTTCCTGGCGAATAATAATTATTACTCCAATCAATAAAAGACTGAGGAACAAGAATTGTATTTAGGCGACTTGAAAAGCCGATAACCTTTCCTTTGAACTCATCATGATGACCATTCCCTTGAATAAATATCTTGAAATCTATCATTCCAACAAGTCCGTCTGATATTTTAGGTAAAGAGTGGCTTTGCGCAAAACCGAAGTTATACATTGTTATATAAGAGCGAGGCAAGAGAATTGGCACCACTTTATCACTCTCATTGAATTTCCAGTTATCCTTACTGACTTCCACAAAGTTATCAGGAACACTCTCTAAGAAGATTTCTGAATTCAATATATTGACGCCATTAATGCCCATTGAGGCATCTGCCCGATATTCATTGGATGTGAAAGAACCAACAGCCTGCGTAAATTTCTGTGCTGAAATATCACTAATTTCTGCTCCATCAAAAGTATTTGTCCTTCCAGAGATAGCGTTAGAAGCACCTATCTGCTTATTTACTATAATAAAGTCAGATTTCATGAAACTGTCTTCCGCCGTGAAGACTGGCATCACATCACAATAAAACTGATAGCCCAACAGCACAATAAGCATTCCAAAGAGGTTAGCAAAAAAGAAACCTACAAATTGAGGAATACTAATATGTTGACGAAGTAATTTCCAAACTAATTTCATAAACGAAGAGTCCTTTCATAATTTAAATCCATGTGCTTACCAATACTGGTGACTATCACACCAGCACCTTGTCGATTGGCTTCTTCCATCATGATTTTTTTCATAATTTCAGAATTAGTATCATCCAAATGGCTAATTGGCTCATCTGCCAACAAAAAATCGAATGGCTGCACCAATGCCCTTATCATAGCAACACGCTGTTGCTGACCGAATGACATCAAACCGATTTTAGTGTTCACTTTATCCTCTATGCCCAACATCTCAAACCATTTAAGAATCTCCTCTCGTGTCTTAAAGCCCGTAAGATGATTCTTTATTTCGACATTCTCGAATGCCGTAAGTTCTGGAAATAGACGAAGTTCCTGGAACAAATGACTAATATGGTTCTTCCTTAAATCAACCCAATCTCTGACCTTAAAAGAACTGACATTCAAATCATCGAAATTAATTTCTCCACTATAGTCATGTCGATAACCAATAACATAACTGCAAAAAGTACTTTTTCCTTTACCGGAATCAGCTTCTACAAGGTACAAATGCCCTTTTTCGAATTTCACATCCTGATTCCAAACTTCTGAATTCAAGTCTTCAACTTTTGAAAAGACCTGCGGAATAACAGAATGAAATTGAATTGTATTCATTATTTTAATATATATAAAATCGTATTTACGTTTCCAAAAAGTGGTTTCATAAAGGCTGTTACTGATTGCAAGGATTTATCTTTTATGCTTCTCAAATTAATCGCCATAACCATTTTTTGCCCTTTAGCCAGACTCACAACATCTGATGAAACCGCTATTTTATTTCCTGCTATATGCGACAACGCATAGCCTTGCTCAGTTTCACAATAGAATTGTTTATTCTGAGATGTGCCGAAATAAAATGAATTGCTACTGCTAGTATACGCCCATCTGTTTAATCCGGCATCTGAAATCTTCGCCCCTTTAGGCACACTCTTCTTCCAATAACCTATATCTTTCTTCCATGAATCGTTTGCTATATCAGCAACCATTGACATTTTCAAGTTGTCTTTTGAATAGGTATGGATAGAAATAGCCATGTCTCCACTTACACTCTTGATGATATTATCCATGTCAATAGCCACATTTATTCCTGCTAAAAGAGCTTGTATGGATGGATTCTGATGCAATAGATTAAGAAACTTCGGACCTTCCACATTCATACATAATCCAAGTAAAGTATTGTCGGATAAGGCATTCAGATATTTCTGATGAATAGGCCGATATACTTTTTGTGCTTCTTTCAAAGATGAATTAATTCTCTTATCGAAAGAAAAAGTCTCACCTTCTATCTTTAAAATCTTATTTTGTGGTTGTATTTTTGCTGCTATCAATATTTGGGAAGCATCCGCATTTTGAGGAGCACCAATCGTCAAAGGTGCAACAAACTTATCAGGAAATGCTTGTGCTTGAGCTACTAAGGCAATTGGAGATTCAATAGAATCCAATTTTTCAAACATTGGGGTTTGCTTAATGCCCTCGTCTTCATCCTGATTCAAATATCTTGCCATTTTGATTTTTAGCGACGATTGGTCCTCTAAAGTTATAGGACCCATGAGAAGTAATGCATCATCTGAAAAGCCAGCCAGCCATGAATCACCTATATTTGCAAAATAGAAGTCATGGAATTTCTTGGTTTCCATTCCCGCATCTTTCAATTTATCCTTCAAATCACCTTCATCTTTTACCTTAGCACATAAGCCAAAATAACCTTCAGGTGATTCAAACAAATACACTTTCTGCGTGAGGTCTATTCCACAATCATTGATATCCTTTACATGCAGAAACGTCTTGAGCATTTCCTGATTATCTTTGATTTTCGACTTATTGATGTCTATCGACATAATAGCCGAACTTTCCTGTGGTATTGCATCAAAATAATCTGAACCTGCACAGGATGTCAGCAGCATCGCAAATACTGCAATTATTATCTTAAAAACATTCTTCATAACCTTACCTTAATCTTTATTTTCTTCTTGCCAACTGTGCTAAAGCTATGGCATATAATCCAGCTGTTTCTGTTCGCAACCGACTCTTTCCTAAAGAAATGGACTGATATCCTTTTGAAACAGCCAAACGAACTTCATCTAATGAAAAATCTCCTTCCGGACCTACCAATATCGTCACATCTTCATCATCATGATGAGTATTTAATTCCTCAAATAAATCTTTGCGTGGAACTTCTTCATAACAATGTGCAATATACTTATGTCCTTGCCTTGGCTTTGTAACGAAATCCTTGAAGGATATCATTTGATTTACTTGAGGCTTCCAAGGCTTCCTGCTTTGCTTAACAGCTGAAATGATGATTTTATCGAGACGCACCGTGCGCATTACCTTTCTTTCTGAAAACTTGCAATTCAAAAAGCTCAATTCATCGAATCCTATTTCCGTTGCCTTCTCTGAAATCCACTCTATTCGGTCCATCACTTTCGTTGGAGCAATGGCAAGATGAATCCTTCCGCGCCAAGTCTTCTCTTGAGGAAGCGTCTCTTTTATCTCATACATGCAGCGCTTTGTAGCCGCCAAGGTGACCTCAGCCCTATAAAAAGTTCCTTCTCCATCCATCAGGAACATCTCATCGCCACTTTTCAGTCGCAACACTCGCAATGCATGCAAAGCTTCAACCATGGGAAGCTCGCTTTGTTTCGCTGCATCAGGAACATAAAAGAATCTGACCTCTTTCATCTATTGATTATTTTTTCGTCTGTTGATTTCGTCGCGCAAGAAGGAAGCAATCTCGTATTTTTCTTCTTTTACGGCATTCTTTATCGCCTCTTCAAGCATCTCCAAATTCAGAGAGTTCACTGGTATGGAAATTCCTTTGGAGAAATTTTCATAAGTTACGCTCTGTTTTTCCATCAGGTCCTTCTCTATATAAATAGGTATAGAGCTGATATAAGACAAAAGTATTGCATCACTCGCCCTTAAAGGTGTTGACTCTAAGGTGGTCATGTTAATCAGCATGGTGCGGTATTTGCCATCAACAATATCATTGATGAGTATCTCATATTGCATGTTTGTTTGTTCCAGAAAATGAGCCAGCACTTCAGGGAGCAATGTCTCTTTGATGGGAATCTCAGACAAACGAAGCGAAAACTGATATATCATGTTCTTGTCGCAAGGGATGGCTATCTGACGATTTCCTTCCTCATCAGACAGTATGAGCAAACCTACTTCCTTCGACCCAACTATCTCAGAAACATTTTTGAATATCAGTTTTACTTTATTCATGCCTTCACGTTTTCCTTTTTAGGATGATAAACTAATGCGAAAGTCACACCTACGACCAAGGCAAAGCCTGCAAAGATAAACCAGCAAGACTTCCAGTCTCCCAACAGAAATCCATTCTGCCAAGAGCAGAAATGGTTTACAATCTCTCCTGCTGCCAAAGTTCCTATCGTTGCGCCAAGACCATTCGTCATCAACATGAACAGCCCTTGCGCTGATGCCTTTATGGAAGGGTCGCACTCTTTATCAACAAATATTCCTCCGGAAACATTGAAGAAATCAAAGGCAACACCATAAACGATGCAAGAAAGAATGAAGAACAGCACGCCTGGCATGGCTGGATTGCCAACTCCGAAGAAGCCAAACCTGAACACCCAAGCAAACATGGATATCAGCATCACTCCTTTGATACCAAATCGTTTCAAGAAGAAAGGTATAAGCAGAATGCATAATGCCTCACTGATTTGTGATAAAGAGGTCAGCATAGTAGCATTATTGGCGGCAAAAGAAGACGCTATAATTGGGTCTACACTGCCTTTAAAACTCGTAATAAATGGACCTGCATAGCCATTAGTAACTTGTAAAGACATGCCTAATAAAGCCGAGAAGATGAAGAACAAAGCCATCTTCTTGCTTTTGAAAAGTTTAAAGGCATTCAATCCCAATGTCTCTGATAAAGTGGAAGAAGGCTTCTTTTCCAATTTGCACTGTGGCAATGTCATACAATAAAGGAACAGCAAGAAGCTGATAGCACCAGACACAAAGAACTGCATATAAGTGTATTGGAACTTATGAGCATCCTGTGCTAAAGTGAACATAAAACTGCCATTATCCAATGTTGCACAATTGACAAACCACATTGTAGCGATAAAACCTACAGTTCCAAACACTCGAATGGGTGGGAAATCCTTTACAGTATCATATCCATGATTCTTCAGAATGGTAAATGCAGTTGTGTTGGATAATGCCAAAGTAGGCATATAGAAAGCCACACTCAACGTATATAATGCAATAAACAATGACTTATTAGGTAGCTCGTTTCCAAACCCTGCTGACATGCCCATATACCAGCAAGCTATCATGAAAGCACCCGCAAACAAGTGGCAGATGCCCAACAAGCGTTGCGGCTGAATATATTTGTCGGCTACAATGCCCATCAGCGTAGGCATAAAAATGGACACAATGCCTTGGATAGCATAAAACCAAGAGATTTGAAGACCAAGACCCGCAGAGCCAAGGTAGTTTCCCATACATGTAAGATAAGCTCCCCATACAGCAAATTCAAGGAAGTTCATCAAAGCTAAACGCACTTTCAGATTCATTACATTATTGTATTTAAATACTTTGCAAAGATAGTAAAAAGTGTTATAAATGAAAAATAATTTTCATTTTATTTTTACATACCCCAACTTTTTCATACTCACAGAATCAGTTAAATCCATTCCTCCAACCGAATCCGATGACACTTTATAATGTCTAGCCAACCCCTCTCCCAAACCCTTTGCCACAAAGAGCTGCATGAATCAGGCTGTTTTACAAGATAAATCAGGCTGTTTTATCAAGTAAATCAGCCTGTTTTACTTCGCAAAAGGTATCTGATTACTAAGTAAAGCATCGTCTTTTACCAAATAGAAGGCCCTAAATATCAAACAAGGCAGCTATCAATGACTAACTTTGTCAAAAAAATATGGGAAAAGATTTGCAAGATTAAAATAAAACCATTACCTTTGCATTCGCATTTGGAAACTATGCTTGGAAATCGGAAACGAAACCCTGAGGAAGGATGGGTGAGTGGCTGAAACCAGCAGTTTGCTAAACTGCCGTACGAGTTTTCGTACCGGGGGTTCGAATCCCCCTCCTTCCGCAAGAAGCAGGCATAGGTAAAGAATGCACTAACGGTCGGTTCATCTAACGGTTAGGATACAAGATTCTCAATCTTGGCATATGAGTTCGATTCTCATACCGACTACATCGGGAAAGCTCCAATACAGTGCATTGCAATGTGTTGGAGCTTTTTGAATAAATATAAATCTCACTAAAATTTGCATTTATAAAAATAGGAGTAAGCCTAAGACCTACTCCTATTTTTATAGTTGATGTTTTATCCGAAGTTATCAAACATGATGGAATCCTGGTCAACACCAAGACTGTCGAGATAACTGGTGACGGTCTGTATCAGCATTGGAGGCCCACACAGATAGTATTCGCAATCTTCTGGAGCTTCATGATCCTTCAAATAGGTGTCACGAATGCAATTTACGGCAAATCCAGTATAATATTTTACTCCAGCAGCATCTGCTTTCGGATCCTGACGGTCTAATGAAAGATGGAAATGGAAGTTAGGATATTCCTTTTCAAGTTCCCAGAAATCCTCCAGGAAGAATGCCTCACCAAGAGCACGTGCACCATAGAAGAAGTGCATCTCACGGTCACGTGTATGCAAAGTCTTCAACATGTGCATGATTTGAGAACGCAAAGGAGCCATACCAGCACCACCTCCAATCCAAATCATCTCCTTCTTTGAATCGAAATGAGGATGGAATTCACCATAAGGACCACTCATCATCACCTTATCACCAGGCTTAAGCGAGAAGATATAAGATGAACCAATACCTGTTGGAACATCTTGAAATCCCACTTGAGGACGAGGTAAGAAAGGCGTAGAGGCAATTCTCACAGTAAGCGTGATAATATCACCTTCAGCAGGATAGTTGGCCATAGAATAAGCTCTGACTGTCGCTTCAGGATTGTGAGCCTTAAGAGAAAGAATGTTGAACCTTTCCCATGCACCTATATAATCTGGCCCTATATCATTCTTATCAAAGTCTTTATCGTAATCAATAGTGTCATAAGCCGGAATTCTGATTTGTGCATAAGAGCCAGGAACGAAGTCCATGTGCTCTCCTGCAGGCAAAGCCACCTTGAATTCCTTGATAAAACTTGACACATTCTTATTGGAAAGAACCGTACACTCCCACTCTTTTACACCGAGAATTGACTCAGGTATCTTAATGGCAAGATTACCTTTCACCTTGCACTGGCAGCCAAGACGCCAATGGTCTTTTATCTGCTTACGAGAGAAATGAGGCCGCTCTGAATCGAGAATCTCCCCTCCTCCTTCGAGAACCTGCACTTTGCATTGTCCACAACTTGCCTTTCCACCACAGGCAGAAGGCAGATAGATGCCATTCTCATTAAGAGTCGTCATCAAACTGTTTCCCTGCGTAACGGATATGGTCTTATCACCATTGATAGTGATGCCCACACTTCCACTTGGTGAAAGATATTTCTTAGCAACAAGCAGTATAATTACCAAAAGGAGAATCGTAGCGAGGAAAACTCCTATACTTACTAATATAAATTGTCCCATATTCTAATTCTCCTTTTTAAAATTTAAGACCCGAGAAGCACATCATGGCCATTGCCATTAGTCCAACTGTTATGAATGTTATACCAAGACCCTGCAATGGTTTTGGCACATCACTGTATTGCATTCTCTCTCTGATTGCGCCCATCGATACTATCGCAAGCGTCCAGCCTAGTCCACTTCCCACAGCATAAGCAATGGAATCCCACACATTACCTATATATTGTGTATTCGATGGGTCTAAGTTTATACGTTGCTGCATAAACAGGGAGGCACCCATGATAGCACAGTTTACGGCAATAAGCGGAAGGAATATACCAAGGGCTGAATAAAGCGAAGGCGAATATTTTTCAACTGCCATCTCAACCAATTGCGTCATACCTGCAATCACAGCGATAAACAATATAAAGCTAAGATATGATAAATCGACTCCCTTCACCAGACAATCAGGACCTAGTACATAAACTTGAAGCAGATAGTCAACCGGTACTGTGACAAGCAAAACGAATGTAACTGCAAGCCCCAGACCTAAAGAAGTCTTTACATTCTTGGATACAGCGAGGAAAGAACACATACCCAAGAAGAATGCGAAAATCATGTTGTCCACAAAGATGGACCTGAAGAATAATGCTATAAAATGTTCCATAATCTTTTCTTTTTAGGTATTGTTATTTCTCTTCTTCCTTATAAAAATAGGCTCTATGCACCCAGATAACACATCCTAACAGTATCAATGCCATTGCAGGCATCGTCATCATACCATTATTCATATAGCCACCATCATAGACAGACTGCGGTATAATCGTAAAACCGAGCAAAGAACCACGACCTAAGATCTCACGTACAGTGCCTACAATGACCAATATCAAGGCATAGCCTAATCCATTGCCGAGTCCATCCAAAAAACTAGGCCATGGTTTGTTCATCATGGCAAAGGCCTCAAGACGTCCCATCAGAATACAGTTAGTAATGATAAGACCAACATATACAGACAACTGAACGCTCACATCGTAAGCGAAAGCCTTCAATATCTGACTGACTATTGTCACCAATGCAGCAACAACCACCAACTGAACAATAATACGTATTCGGTTAGGGATTGTTTTGCGTATCAAAGAAATAATTACATTCGAAAATGCTGTTATTACAGCTACAGCCAATCCCATAACGATAGCCGGCTTCAATTGTGAAGTTACGGCAAGAGAAGAACAGATACCAAGGACCTGCACCATGACAGGGTTGTCAACATTAAACGGATTAGTGAAGACTTTTTTGTTCTCCTTTGAAAACAGTTTACTCATATCTCTATTCCCCCTTATTTATCATTTAGAAATGTTTTATACTTTGAAAGGCAATCCTTAAGCATTGCACTCACACCATTTGATGTCAAAGTAGCACCTGTTACGGCATCACATTGAGTGGTTGGATCTTTCACATCACTTTTCTTCAATACAGATAGTGCAATATCAGGAGAACCTTGCTTGAATATCTTCTTTCCCTTGAATTGCTCTTGCCAAGCAGTATTGTCTTTAATTTCTGCACCAAGTCCGGCAGTTTCACTGTCATGATTAAAGTAAGCGCCAAACACAGTCTCTTTGTCACTATTCACAGCAATGTAACCCCAGATAGAGCCCCAAAGTCCCATGCCATAAACAGGGATAACATACTTGGTCTCACCCTTGACTTTGCAGAGAAATAATGCCAGCTTACCAGCTTTATAATCAGCACTATTCAGCTTGAAGCCATCTTTCTCACCACCTTGAGCACCTGCTGATACCGTCTTTCCAGTAGCATCAATGATTTCGTCAGCAGTGATATCCTTTGAATATTCATCGGTTGCCTGTTTATCAGACAAGTTTCTGATATTCAGTGCAGCAAGTATCTGCTTCTTTTTATCCAAAGCCACATTTGCATCCTGAGCAGGCTTTAGAGCTTGAAATACAAAGGCCATCAGAAAAGCAACGATAACCACTATAATTGCAGAATAAACAATAGTATAGGTATTGCCATTTGTATTAAACCACTTTTTACCAGTCTGTGATGCATTTGTTTCACCACTCTCTTTGATTTCCTCAAATTCGGAAGACGGAGCCTGGCACATCGGACATTTATCTGGGGCTTTGTCGCCTTCATAGATATATCCGCAAACTTTACATTTGAATTTCTTTGTTGCCATATCCGTTATTTATTAGTTGTTACACGTTTCATTCTCTTCGATATATTGCTTTGTACTACACAATAGTCAATCAATGGAGCAAACATATTTCCGAAGAATATTGCCAACATCATTCCTTCTGGGTATCCGGGGTTCAACACTCTGACTATAATAGCTAGAGCGCCAATAAGGAATCCATAGATATATTTGCCGGTTTCTGTTCGGGCGCTTGTAACAGGGTCTGTAGCCATAAAAACAGCACCAAAGCAGAAGCCACCAAGAACGATATGCTGCCACCAAGGCATTTCTGACATGCCTAAGGCATTGAAAAGTAATGCCATCAAGACACCTCCGCCAAAAACACTTATCATGGTCTTCCAGCTTGCAACGCCTGTCCACAAAAGAATCAAGGCTCCAATGGCAATGGCAATAACAGAGGTCTCTCCTACAGAACCTGGCATCAAACCAGTTACCATGTTCCAATTAAATGGAACGACATGCCCCTGAGAAAGCATTCCAAGTGGCGTTGCACAAGTGAATCCATCAGCAAGTTGATTTCCAAAACCACATATTGTATCACCAGATATCCATACCTTATCTCCTGTCATCTGACTTGGATAAGAGAAGAAAAGGAACATTCTGGCAGCAATAGCGACATTGAAGATATTCATGCCCGTGCCACCGAAAATCTCTTTAGCAAATATTACCGCAAAGGCGATTGCAAGAACCAACATCCATATTGGAGTGTTGATAGGTATAATAAGAGGTATGATGATACCCGTAACCAAATATCCCTCTTGTATTTCCTCATGTTTCCACTGTGCCCAAGCAAACTCAATGCCCAAGCCGACAATATAGCTCACCAATATTTTTGGCAATAATGCTAAAAAGCCATAGAAGAATGCACTCCAGAAAGGAACTTTAGTAATACCTGCTCCGATATAATTCTGAAATCCTATATTATACATACCAAAGAGCATTGCAGGTATCAAAGCAATTACCACAATACTCATAATGCGCTTGGAATCAATGGCATCATGAATGGATACGCCACTCTTAGATGTTGTATTCGGTACGAAAAGGAAACTCTCGAATCCTTCATAAAGAGACCTAAAAGCATGAAGTTTTCCTCCCTGCTCAAAGTTTGGTCTTATTTTATCAAAATAATTATTTAACCACATAAGACTTAAGCATTTTCTTTTCTTAATATATTCAATCCATTGCGCACGATATCCTGCAGTGGAAGTTTCGAGCTGTCCACAAACTCTGCAAGTGCAAAGTCTTCTGGAGATACTTCATAAATCCCCAATTGCTCCTGTTTATCTATATCTCCGGCTATCAAGGCTTTAATAAGATATTCACCATAGATATCCATTGGCAGTACCTTATCATATTCTCCACTCATTATCATGTGACGTTCTCCACCTTTGATACGGGCATCAAGGTCGTACTCCTTTTTATATTGAAGCCATGAGAAATAGCTTCTGTTGACGGAGAATTGCTTGATGCGAGGCAATGCCCACCCCAATACTTCGTGAACTTTATCACCTTCAGGTATCACACAGACTTCAGAAGTGTGAGCACCGAGATAATCAGAGGGAGAAGCGATTCGCCCTGTAAGTGGATTACCATTAATAATACGTATATGGTCTGTACGCACAAGATTGCCTTCAAGTATTGATTTCAGTGGCGTTCCCACCAATGCATCAACATAAGAAGGACTTGTGATTTCACTTCCGGCAATAGCAACTGTACGCGTAAGGTCGACTTTTCCTTCATCAAACAAACGGCCAAAGAAGATGACGGCTGTAGGTTCAACTGTCCAAACGACTTCACCTTTGTTAACGGGATTCAAGTGATTAACCTGCACTCCCACGTTGCCTGCTGGACAAGGTCCGTTGAAAACATTTACTTCCACGTCCTTAGCTTTAGCCAAATCACCTTTTGCTTGACTTGCGCCTATACCTAAATAGACTTTAGCGATTTTGGAAAGAGCAGTAAGTCCAGTTTGAAACGCTTTCTCATTTCCTTTCAATTCAAACGAGAAATCACCTGCAAGCGGCATGTCTCTCAATGCCGATACAAAGATAGCTTTAGGTTGAGTTTCAGGATTAGTTGACACTGCATAGGGTAACTGATTAATGTAGCCGAACAAGCCTGCATCCAATAGACTCTTCTTGACATCTTCGCCCGATAATGAGGAAACGTCCTTCTTCCCGAAATCCACATAAACCTGCTCAGCATCTGCCGTCACTTTAATGCAAAGCACCTTGCGACGGTCACCACGGATAACAGCACTCACTTTGCCGCTAACCGGTGAAGCAAACTTTACGTCAGGATAATTCTTGTTGACGAACAAGGGGTCTCCCACTTTAATAATATCTGACTCATGGACGACGACTTTAGGAGACACTCCTGCGAAATCATCAGGCATAAGCGCATATTCCTCGCTCGGCCTTAGTCGCATTTTTGTATCCTTAGCCTTACCCTTAAGGTTAATGTCTAAGCCTTTACGCAACTTTATTACATTTGCCATAATTACATTATATATTATTAATGATTTTAATATCTTCCGAGATTGACTGCAAATATAATAAAAATTACCCATAAAAGAAAGAAAAATATCCGTTTTATTTCTATTTGCCGTAAAATTAATGTAAATTTGTAGCTGATTAATTGAAAATGAAAAGACTGAAACACATAATAACGGGTGTTGTATGGACAATTGCAGGTCTGTATTTGGCACTCGTATTGCTGACGCATATTCCGCCAGTGCAGTCTTTTATCGGCTCTCAAGTAGCCAGTGCTCTGTCGCATAAATTAGGCACAGAAGTTAATGTCGGCAAAGTAAACTTGGGATTTTTTAATCGGATTATCATCGATGATGTCACCATATTTGACCAAAAAGGCAAAAAGATGCTAATGGCATCGCGCGTTTCCGCCAAGTTCGAATATATCCCTCTTACCAAAGGAAAAATCGCCATTTCATCGGCACAATTATTCGGTCTTCATGCTGATTTATATAAGGAAACAGCTGACAGCAAGCCCAATTATCAGTTTGTTTTGGACTCTTTAGCCTCGAAGGACACCACTTCACGTACTCCTCTTGACCTTGCCATCCATTCATTTATTATCAGAAACGGGCAAATCAAATATGACCAACTCGACGCTCCAAATGTGCCACATCATTTTTCGCCGAAACATATCAATGCTAAAAATATCAGTGCACACCTTATTTTAAATGCCTTGACAGATGATTCACTGAATTTGAATGTCAAGAAAATGGCTTTTCAGGAAAGCAAAGGACTCAATGTAGTGTCGCTCTCTTTTAAAGTGGTTGCCAATAAGACCTTCGCCTCGCTGGAAGAATGCCACCTTTTACTGCCCAATACATCGCTTTCTATGGGCAAGATAACGGCTTCTTACAGGCAAGATAACGGCAAATTGGAAATGCCGACATTAAGATATGATGGAAAGATTGATAATTCGAAGATAACTCTCTCAGATTTAAAGTGTTTCGAAGTTTCACTTAATAATTTTATAGACCCTGTTTTTCTCACCACCACCTTTTCAGGAACAAGCACTTCTTTGAGGCTGAAAGACATCAATCTCAACTCTCATAAGGGCAATATCCAATTACACGGAAATGGGTCAATCAGCGATTGGCAATCTACCCCTAAATGGTATGCAGACATCACAAATTTAAAGGTCAGCTCAGATGATGCCAAATTTATAGCTGCAAATCTAGGCAAAAGAATCAATATCCCTGAATTTGTCACTCGATTGGGAGATATTCAATTTCGCGGTGAAATGGGCGGTTTTGGAAAAGACTTAGCCACAAAAGGCATCATACGAACAGATGCCGGCAAAGCAAACATCGCTCTTGGAAAGCATGACAAAAACTTTACAGGAAGGCTAGAAACCGAAGGCTTGAACTTAAACCGCATCCTCAAGAATGATGATTTCGGATTGATTGCAACGAGCATCAATGTCGATGGCCAATTAAACGGACATGATATCCCAGATTTAAAGGCAAAAGGTATCGTTTCCAGATTCGATTACAAGTCTTATTCTTACAAGAATTTGCTGGTTGATGGCATCTATTCTAATAATGTATTTAAAGGCTCTTTAGGCATGGATGACCCTAACGGGAAAATCAACATGTCAGGTACTTTCAGCACAGGCAATAACATGAAGACGGCTAATCTTACTGCTCAAGTTCGCAATTTCAATCCTTCTGCCTTGAAAATCTCCAACAAATATGCAGGAAAAACATTCGATTTTGATGTAGATGCCAATGTAAAAGGGCAATCTTTCAATACAGCCAATGGTATACTCAACATCACTAATTTCTCGATGAAATCGGATAAAAATGAATATAGCATGGCTTCCATGAGCATAAAAGCCTCTGATTTCGGCAAAGAACATCAATTAGAGATGGTGAGTGATTTCGGCAATGTTCAGATTTCCGGTCAATACGACTATGCATCTATAATAGAAAGTATTACCAATCAAATCGGAAATAAACTCCCTACTCTTCCAGGATTGCCTAAAATCACAAAATCAAAAGCCAATAATTTCGCCATCAATGCCACCATCAACCGCTCTGATTGGTTGCAACAAATGCTTGATATTCCTTTGGAGCTGAATAAACCTCTTCACATCGAAGGTAATATCAACGACAGTCATCAGCAAATGAATATCACGCTTGAAATGCCTCAATTCACCTATGATGGCAATCGTTATGAAGGCGGATATGTAAAGTTGTCGACACCTGACGATTCTTTGAATGCGGATGTCCATGTAAGGCAACTTGCTGATAACGGTTTGGGCACATATTGGAAGGTTAATGCCAATGCAGCGGATAATAAACTTAGTACGATTTTATCCTTTAATAATAACGGTGAAAAGTCATTCAAGGGACAATTGAATGCTGAGACTCAATTCTTTAAAAATCAACAAGGTACATCCGCTGCACATATCAACATCCACAGTTCTGAGATTAATGTAGGCGACTCTATTTGGACGGTCAACCCATCAGATATTGTTTATAGTAAAAACCACGTTACCATTGACCATTTTGCAATAGAGCATAATAAGCAGCACATCATTGTAAGCGGTTTGGCCACAAATCACCATGAAGATGTCGTAACCATGGATTTGCAAGATGTAGATGTCAGTTATATCATGAATCTCATCAATTTCCATTCTGTCGATTTTGGAGGTCATGCCACCGGACATGCATATATTGCAGGGGCTTTCAATGAGCCCGAGGCGTCTGCAGATTTAATGGTCAAGAACTTTACCTTTGAGAATGGACGCATGGGCATCCTTTCAGCTAATGCCAAATTCAATAATGCCAAAGGGCAAATAGACATTGATGCCATTGCTTATGATGAAGGAAACGCCAAGACTATTATAAAAGGATATGTGTCGCCAAAGAAAAACTATATAGACCTCAATATCGATGCCCAGCATACAAGAGCAGAATTCTTGGAAGGTTTCTGTAGCAGTTTCATGCGCAACGTTGATGTTCATGCAGATGGAGCGTTAAGAGTATTCGGCGATTTGAGCGCCATCAACCTTACGGGCAAAGTCATTGCAAATGGCTCTATAGGCATGAAACCGCTCAACACAACCTATACTTTGAGGAATGATACCATCACGATGGTACCTGACGAAATTCAGTTCAAAGGCGATTCCATATTCGATAAATACAGCCATAACGGCATTGTAACAGGCGCTTTGCATCATAAGAACCTCACAAGACTTACCTATGACTTCCATATTGCTGCCAATGATATGCTTGCTTATGACTTTAAAGATTTCGGAAAAGACACTTATTTCGGGACTGTCTATGCCACTGGCGACTGCGGTATCAAAGGGAAAAGCGGGTCGGTTGACATCAATATCGACATGACTCCTCAAAAAGGCTCTTTCATTGAATATAATGCAGGCAGTCCAACCTCACTGAGCAGTCAGGAATTCATCCATTGGTCAAATCGTGGAGACACTATTCCTATTGACTATTCGGGCATGACTACCCTGCCTGTAAAAGCCGATGAGGATGTAGATATACCGTCAGATATCCACCTGAATTTCATCATCAACTGCACGCAAGATGCCACTTTGAAGGTACTGCTCGACCAAGAATCAAAAGACATGATATCCCTAAATGGCGATGGAGTCATCAGAGCCACCTATTATAATAAAGGCAACTTTGACATGTTCGGCACTTATGTAGTTGACCATGGCACTTACGACCTCACTATCCAAAAGATTATCAAGCGTAATTTCCAGTTCCAGCAAGGCGGAACCATCGTCTTCGGAGGTGATGCTTATAATGCCGCACTGAATCTGAAAGCCCAATATATAGTGAACGGAGTCAGCCTTTCCGACCTCAATATTGGTAAATCATTTGCAAGCAACAATATCAGGGTGAATTGTCTGATGAACATTACGGGCACTCCGGCATCGCCTAAAGTTGACTTCGGATTTGACCTTCCGACTGTCAATGGCGAGGCTAAACAGATGATTACAAGCCTGATTAACAGCGAAGAAGGAATGAATCAGCAGGTGCTCTATCTGCTTGCAATCGGGCGTTTTTATTCTCAAGGAAACAACAACGCCACCACTGGGAGTACGACAGCTCAGCAAAGTCAGACCTCGCTGGCCATGCAAAGCATCTTAAGTGGGCAGCTAAGCCAGCAACTGAATAATGTTTTGCACACTGTGGTCAATAATTCCAACTGGAATTTAGGCGCAAACATTTCAACGGGAAATGAAGGTTTCAATAATGCCGAATATGAAGGAATGCTGAGCGGAAGGCTGTTTAACAACCGTCTCCTTATCAATGGGCAGTTCGGCTATCGAGATAAAGCCAATGCCACAACGAGTTTCATCGGAGATTTCGATTTGAGATACCTCATCTTCCCTAATGGAAATTTCGCCATAAGAGTGTATAATCAGACGAATGACAGGTATTTCACGCGCAACAGTTTGAATACGCAAGGGCTTGGCTTGATACTCAAAAAGGACTTTAACGGCTGGAGAGAGCTCTTTGGTATTGGCAAGAAGAAAAAGACGAAAAGCAAATAAGATTGTCTAATAGCAATTGCCTATCTATCAGGACATTACTGATGAAATTGTAAAAGGCTATCTTTTACCGCCTAAAAGACCATTACTTACCACGTAAAAGACCGTCTTTTACAATTGTGCCAATAACATCGGAAGTTTTATAAGATTTTTGATTGTTAAATAACTAAAAAATCCCAAACTAAGTTCAAATAATTGAAAAGATTTCATTTGAAAAGTAGTACCTTTGTAGCCGATTTGGCAAAAAGAGCCATTTCAGAGTTAATTCACATAAAGTCAAACTTTATTAATTATTAAACATTTAATTATTTTATGTCAGATTTAAAGAACGTTGAGCCATTACAGGAGTTCGATTGGAACGAATTCGAAAATGGAACAAGCGCAAACACCAGCAAAGAAGACCTTGAAAAGGCCTATGATGAAACCCTTAATAAGGTAACAGAACACCAAACTGTTGAGGGAACTGTGATTTCAATCGATAAGAAAGAAGTCATCGTAAACATCGGTTACAAGAGCGATGGTATCATTCCAGCCTCTGAATTCCGTTACAATCCAGACCTCAAAGTAGGTGACAAAGTTGAGGTTTATGTTGAGAACCAGGAAGACAAGAAAGGTCAGTTGGTTCTTTCTCACAAGAAAGCTCGTCTCGAAAAGAGCTGGGATCGTGTTAATGCAGCTTTGGAAGCTGATGAAGTTACACAAGGTTACATTAAGTGCCGCACTAAGGGTGGTATGATTGTTGATGTGTTTGGTATTGAAGCATTCCTTCCTGGAAGCCAGATCGACGTTCATCCTATACGTGACTACGATGTATTCGTAGGCAAGACAATGGAATTCAAGGTCGTAAAGATCAATCAGGAATTCCGCAATGTTGTTGTTTCTCACAAGGCTTTGATTGAGGCTGAGTTGGAAGCACAGAAGAAAGTCATCATTTCTAAACTCGAAAAGGGTCAGGTACTCGAAGGTACTGTCAAGAATATCACTTCTTACGGAGTGTTTGTTGACCTTGGCGGTGTTGACGGACTGATTCATATTACAGACCTTTCTTGGGGCCGCGTTAGCGATCCTCACGAGGTTGTAGAGCTCGACCAGAAGATTAATGTCGTTATCCTCGACTTCGATGAAGAGAAGAAGCGCATTGCTCTCGGTTTGAAGCAACTTACTCCACATCCATGGGATGCACTTGATCCTGACCTGAAAGTTGGTGACCACGTGAAAGGCAAAGTTGTCGTTATCGCTGATTATGGTGCATTTGTTGAGATTCAACCTGGTGTTGAGGGACTTATCCACGTATCAGAAATGTCATGGAGCCAGCACTTGCATTCAGCTCAAGACTTCATGCACGTTGGTGATGAGGTAGAGGCTGTCATCCTTACACTCGACCGCGAAGAGCGCAAGATGAGCTTGGGTATCAAGCAACTGAAGGAAGACCCATGGGAGAAGATCGAAGAGAAATATCCTGTAGGCAGCAAGCATACTGCAAAAGTACGTAACTTCACTAACTTCGGTATCTTCGTAGAACTTGAAGAAGGCGTTGATGGACTTATCCATATCTCAGACCTCTCTTGGACAAAGAAGGTGAAACATCCTTCAGAATTCACATCAGTAGGTGCTGATATCGACGTTGTCGTTCTCGAAATAGACAAGGAGAACCGCCGTTTGAGCCTTGGCCACAAGCAGCTGGAAGACAATCCTTGGGATACTTATGAGACCATCTACACTCCAGGTTCAATACATAATGGTAAGATTACTGAGATGATGGACAAGGGCGCAGTTATCACTCTTGATGAGGGTAGTGAAGGCTTTGCAACTCCAAAACATCTTGTTAAGGAAGACGGCACACAGGCTCAGCTTGGTGAAGAACTTCCATTCAAGGTAATCGAATTTGCTAAAGAGACAAGACGCATCATCCTTTCTCACTCTCGTACATTTGAGGATGCCAAAGATGAAGCTAAGTCTGCTCGCAAACACACAGCAAAGAAGAGTGAGGCTCCAGCAATCAATAATGTTACTGCAGGAACTTCTCTGGGTGACCTTGATGTACTTGCTGAATTGAAGGAAAAGATGGAAAAAGGTGAATAATTAATATTTCACACTATAATAATTAAAAAGCTCGCTTGAAAAAAGCGGGCTTTTTTTTGGCA
Source organism: Prevotella sp. (assembly GCA_022641735.1). Classification (GTDB taxonomy): domain Bacteria; phylum Bacteroidota; class Bacteroidia; order Bacteroidales; family Bacteroidaceae; genus Prevotella. Next base: position 64,185 of record JALCDQ010000003.1, read on the forward strand.
GTTTCATTCCTTTTTTGTAACTTTGCATTCGATTTAATGCAGAAACTAGTGTTTCTTTCCTGAAACATTGTTATTTCAATCAAAAGTTATTTTACAAAATATGTATAGCAAAGACCAATTATTATCTAAAAATATCTCCGACCTTGAAGATATTGCAAAGGAACTTGGTGCAGACTTCAAAACGGGAGATTCCGAAGAAGATCTTGCCTATTCCATACTTGACAAACAGGCTGAAGACGAAGGAAATAAAAATCCTTTGACAACAACAAAGCGCCGTCGCACACGCATTGTCAAGAAAGACACAGACAGAGTATATTCTGTTAAGGGGAAAGATGGTGAAAACTTTGATGTCAAGAAAAATAAACCAACTAATGAAGAAGTACCTCTTTTTAAAGAGATAGCAAAGACACCAGAAGATAAACAAAAAGAAAAGCCGACACCAGAGGAACAATTAGCATCGCTTCCAAAGCATAGAGGGCGCAAAAACAAAAAAGAGCTAGAGCTCATCAAACAGATTGAAACCTCAAAAGAGGAAGAGCCTGTAAAGGAAGAAGAGCCTAAAAAAGAAGGAAAAACTAAAAAGGAAGAAGAAATTATAACAGAGCCTGAAGCTACTGTTGATAATTCATTTGTTCCAGAAGCTGAATTCGTTCAAAAAGGAGCAGCTAATGATGAGGAAGAGAAAAACGATGATTTACTTGCCCAATTGCAAGCAAAGATAAACGCACATAACGAGACGAATGAGGAACAACAGGCTGAGCCTGTTCCTAATGGAGTATGGGAAGGTGACCCAGGAGATGGAACTGACTTTATCGTTACTGTCGATCTTCCAATAGAAGACCAAGGTGCGGTGCCAAACTTTGATATGTTTGACAACCCTACAACTCCTATTGCAAGTCCTCAACCAGTATATCAGGCTCCAATAGAACCTCCTGTTAATAACAATGCAATTTATGATTTCTCTGATATTATAACGACTAATGGAGTTCTTGAGATTATGCCTGATGGTTATGGTTTCTTGCGTTCAAGTGACTACAATTATCTTTCTTCACCAGACGATGTTTACGTATCGACCAATCAAATCAAGCATTATGGACTGAAAACAGGTGATGTGATTCAATGCCATGTTCGTCCACCACATGATGGAGAAAAGTATTTTCCTCTTACTAATATTGATAAAATCAATGGAAGAAATCCATCAGAAGTCAGAGATAGAATACCTTTTGAGCATTTAACTCCCCTTTTCCCAGATGAGAAATTTACGTTGTGTGGAGATCCTTCCACAACTAATCTCTCTACAAGAGTTGTCGATTTATTCTCTCCTATAGGTAAAGGTCAGCGTGCATTGATAGTTGCACAGCCAAAAACTGGTAAGACAATTCTGATGAAAGACATTGCCAATGCCATTGCCGCAAACCATCCTGAAGCTTATCTGATGATGCTTTTGATAGATGAACGTCCAGAAGAAGTAACCGATATGGCTCGCACTGTGAATGCAGAAGTTATCGCTTCTACCTTTGATGAACCTGCTGAGCGCCACGTCAAAATCGCTGGAATCGTACTGGAAAAGGCAAAACGTATGGTGGAATGTGGTCATGATGTGGTAATATTCCTTGACTCCATCACCCGACTTGCGCGTGCTTACAACACTGTATCTCCAGCATCTGGAAAGGTATTGACAGGTGGTGTGGATGCAAATGCATTACAAAAGCCGAAGAGATTCTTTGGTGCAGCACGTAATATAGAAGGTGGAGGCTCGCTTACAATCATTGCTACAGCCCTGATTGATACGGGTAGCAAGATGGATGAGGTTATCTTCGAGGAATTCAAGGGTACTGGTAACATGGAACTTCAGCTCGACCGTTCACTCAGTAACAAGCGAATCTTCCCATCTGTCAACCTTGTTGCTTCAAGTACTCGCCGTGATGACTTGCTGCAAGACAAGACAACATTGGATCGTATGTGGATACTTCGCAAGTACATCAGCGATATGAACCCAATCGAAGCAATGAATGCAATCCACGACCGAATGATACATACGCATAACAATGAAGAGTTTTTATTGTCAATGAATGCATAAAATAAATAAAAGGCTGTCCTCAATTGGACAGCCTTTTATTTTATTATTCAATACTCATGTCAATCATTAACTGCATATCTATTTCGCTAATACCATGTTTAAGAAGTAGAGCTTTATCATCATTAAATGCTTTCCATAAGCGGCCTGGTGCATTTTCACGGTCATAATCCACATTAGAATATCTACCAAAAAATAAACATGCTTCCCTAGGCACTCCTCTAAACCAACTAGCATAGCCTTCATTTAAAGAATCTTCTAATATCGAATGCCCACTTAGTAATAGCTTATTATATTCATCATAAGCCTGATCTGCATTTCCTTTATTCAGTAATCCCCATGCCAAAGCACGAATGACATTCTGATCCGTGGCGTCCTCCAAATTAAGCCTATATAATTCATTCACCGCCTCTTCATAGTCTTCCGCCTTGATTTGAGCTATCGCTTTATTAATTTTATATATTTTCTTATCGGGAAATATAACCACTAATTTATCGTAAATATCAACAGCTTTACTTGCTTTTCCGTATATTAATTCATATTTTGCCATTGCCTTCAATGCAGCTGTATTTTCAGGATCAGAAGCGAGAACTTGTTCAAATGGAATATTTGCATTCATGTTTCCATTCTCCAAAAGTAAGTTTCCTTCTGCAAGAAGATATTTCTTATCATTCTTATCTTGATAATTTGCCAGCAAGGTTTGTATCGATTTCGTAAAATCCTTGTTTCTCTTACGGAGGAAAGATATAAATTCCAAGGTATACTTCTGTAGTTTCGTATCTTTCAAAATATCATAGCAAAAGAATATCTTCGTATCTCTGCCATTATCCAAAAACGAATTTCTGAAGTCATTTTTATCATTGTACAAATTGAAAAAACGATAAAAATCCTGCAAATACATACGTCTTATATAAGTTGGAGAACTTGTATCTGAAACTGGTGCAGGGCCCCATAGCGCATCTTCATTATTCATCATTTCCCTTATTTCAACAGGCATCATGTCCACAGTTGTAGCCATTGCGAGAGCAAAGGAATATTTATCGCTGTCACAGAAAGGACCATGCTCCATGAGCTTTTGCAAAAACGACATTCCCTTCAACTTCTCATTAACCCTATTAAGACTAGGATGCTCAAGATAAAATGGGACAAACCAGTTGCTCAAGTCATAGAAGAAGGGATATCGCTTCATGTGACTGAATCCACCGAAATAGATATCTGCGCCAGCATTTTGCATATCGGCGAGTTGCTGCATGGTCTTCTCCATCTCATCCATAGCCTTATCAGATGCATCAGGATGCAAAATTTCATTCAGCTTATCTTCCTTTTCCTCTATGCCGAATTTAGTGAATTTCAAGTTAGGATTCTTCATGAGATTACTCATAATCTCATTTTGTATCTTGTCATTATCAGCCTTTGAGTTGCTGCAATATATCATTTGTTTCTGAAGCTCAACCATTTCACGGCAATTATCTTCATTAGATGTCATGCCATTAGCTATCTCAACCTCAGTTTCTTTGAAAGCTTCCAAGGATGAATCAAGGGAAAAAGCCCATCCTACAAGTGCTCTTTGACGAAGTCTTTCATCTTTAGCTTTCAGGAATAATTCAGCAAGAAACTTCTGTTTTAATATGTCGAAAGTCTGTGAAGCAGCGAGACTTATCGCGCTGACAAGCGTAAGTGCATCGGTAATGTCTATTGTTGGGGAAAGCAACAAAATAGTGTAGAACATCACATCATCATCACTCCATTGTGGAGAAATGAACAGATAATCAAAGATTTGACTGATTTGTCTCTGATGTTTTTCATATATTTCCTGCGCTTTCTGCTGTCTTGTTTCCTCAGATTCCAAACTGAGCATCGCCTGATCAGCCACATAATCTTCAAGGATTTTCTGTATTTGGTCTTGCCCTAAATTCGCATTGCTCACCCTACTGCTGGCATTCATGAAAGAAGAAATGGTCTTTATCTTCATTCGCAACAATAAGTTCAAGGCTAATTTTGACGCTTTATAAAACAAACTCATATAAAGAGCCTGCCTAGTAGGATCTGAATAGCCCTCCTTCATATAGAAAAGCATGCGCTGATAGTCAAAATCCACATCGTTGATTCTATCGAGAAGATCAGGGATGTTTTCCTCTTCGGCCAAAGCCTTTATTGCATTAATAAGCTTGCGAGTAGCCAACGGCTCTCTCAACCTTTGATTGATTTCTTGAATTAATATATTGTTCATCTTATAAATTGCAGCTTTTTACCTTGTAATTAACAGTTCTTTATCCATGAGAAGATAGCCTTTTGCAGGCCATTTAACGTCTCCTTACGCTTGCATCCGATATATGGATGAATTTTATCTTTGGCAAAGCCTTTATCGTCTTGTCATCCGTATTGCAATATTGCTTTATCAAATCTGCGTAATGCTCTAATCCATACTTATTTAAAGAATCACAAGCAGCATTATATCCTTTGACAAAAAGGACTATTTGCTTTTGCCGATAAGGGTCTACGAGAGCATGAGAACGGAAGGCGACAACGCCCAATGGGCCTCCCATTTGTCGGCTATCTTTCAAGACTGGATTTTTGAATAGCTTTGCCGTTGTCGCTTGAGGCTCAGGAAGCCATAAGGCATCAATCTCATTATTGAGCACCATTTGCAGACGTACATTCACATCATTGATTTGAATCCGAAAGACTGAAGCTGATGTCTTCACGCCTTTCAAAGCCTTATCTGTCAAATAATCCGTGGCAGAATAGCGCGTCATAGCCACCATTTTGTCGCCTAATTGCTTCACTTCCTTCAATCTTGCGGTGCGATTGGTTATCAGTTGCCAATATTGATTGGTGTTTCCGAGTATCTCCAATTCAGTGCCTTTCTCCCTCATGTGCTCTACTCTCTTGATATCAGTAACGGCTCCTTCAAAGCTGCCACCCATCAATGCAGTGTCACAATCTATCTGAGCATTCAGCATTTTTAAATGAACACTGACTCCCAATGTATCAAACAGATTGTGCATTTTTGCCAAATAGAGAGGCATACAGTCAAGTGTGGGAAGTACAGCGACCTTCAACGAGAGCGAATCTTCCGTCTTCAAACGGGCACGTTCGGCTCTTGTCATCTGCTGTTTTTCCTCATAACTCTGCCCACAAGACATCAGCAAGAGGGCTGCAAATATATAGATGATCAGTTTCTTCATTGCTTTACTCTTTTATTAGTTGCAAAAATAGCAATAAATTTTGATACTAAGAAAATTATTTGTACTTTTGTGTAATTGAAATAGGAATATGGCATGGCAAAGGATAAAATAGCTTATGTTTGCTCCAACTGTGGACAGGAGTCGACAAAATGGATAGGGAAATGCCCTAATTGTGGGCAATGGAACACGTTCAAAGAGATTCGTATTGCCAGTGATACGGGCTCTATGGCGGCCAAATCTGCCGCTCAGACGCTGAATGCGCACCGCAATGCACTCAATGGTTCGGCTGCTCCTATCCATCTGAAGGATATTTCCGCCAAGGACGAACCTCGCATGGACATGCATGATGCAGAACTGAACAGGGTGCTCGGAGGAGGTTTAGTGCCCGGTTCCATCATTCTTCTTGGTGGTGAACCTGGCATCGGAAAGTCCACTATCACGCTTCAGACCATCCTCAACATGCCTGATGTGAAAGTTCTCTATGTTTCCGGAGAGGAAAGCACCCATCAAATCAAGATGCGCGCCGAAAGAATCAACAATGCCAAAGAGGGCATGGAGAACATTGTAGTGCTATGTGAGACCTCTTTGGAAAACATTTTCGCGCAAATCAAAGACGTGCATCCGCAACTGGTTGTGATAGATTCCATACAGACGATAGCCACTGAAGATGTGGATTCAAGCCCTGGAAGCATCACTCAAGTGCGTGAGTGTGCTGCCGCCCTACTCCGCTTTGCCAAGTCAAGCGGTATTCCTGTCATCCTCATCGGACATATAAATAAGGAGGGAACGCTTGCGGGTCCAAAGGTTCTTGAGCACATTGTCGACACCGTCATACAATTTGAAGGCGACCAACATTATATGTATCGCATCCTCAGAAGCATCAAGAATCGCTTCGGAAGCACCTCAGAATTAGGCATTTACGAGATGATGCAGAATGGATTAAGGCAGGTTTCCAACCCTTCGGAACTGCTTTTAGCTGAAGAACATGAAGGTCTTTCGGGAGTTGCCATCAGTTCTGCAATCGAAGGAGTACGGCCTTTTCTCTTGGAAACGCAGGCTTTAGTGTCGAGTGCAGCTTATGGAACGCCTCAAAGATCTGCCACCGGATTTGACCAAAGGCGACTGAATATGTTGCTCGCCGTACTTGAAAAGCGCGTAGGCTTCAAACTCATGCAGAAAGATGTGTTTCTGAATATCGCCGGAGGGCTGAGAGTTACCGACATGGCCATGGACCTCAGTGTGATTGCAGCGGTGCTTTCCAGCAACGTGGATACCGCTATTGAGACGGGATGGTGCATGTGCGGAGAGGTCGGATTGAGTGGAGAAGTGAGACCCGTAAGCCGCATTGAGCAGCGAATCGCTGAAGCCGAGAAACTCGGATTTCAGCATATCATCCTCCCAACCTACAATCTCAAGGGTGTAAATCCTCATAAATTCAAAATCGAATTGCATCCTGTGAAGAAGGTGGAAGAAGCCTTGAGAGACCTTTTCGGATAGATTTTATCCTCTTCAAAACGTCAAGAAAAATTCCATATAACGTTTTCTGCATAAACAGTGAATAACTGAATAATTATGCAGAAACGGCTTTCTTTTGAGTAAACAATGGTCTTTCAATCTCTTGATAATGGCCTTTTACAGGGTAAAAGATAGTCTTTTACGTGGTAAAAAGCCATCTTCTAAAAGGCAAAAGATCGTCTTTTACAAACGGAAAAATGACTTTTTAAGGCTAATTCAAAAATTCCAAAAAATCGACTTTGCCATAAAGGTGTCACAGATGCGTTACAATCGATTTTATTTTTTGAGGTTCATTGTATGAAGCCCCGCCATTTCCATAAGGACACAAGAGAAACGTATATTATACGTTTCTCTATTTTCTGATTTGTAAAATATTATTCCTCGTAAACAGTAGTGTCATCGATGCCGGCTTCACGAAGAGCCTCCTTACGCTCACGACAAGTTCCGCATTTGCCACAATGCACATCTCCACCCTTATAGCAACTCCATGTTTCCGCATAATCAATGCCCAGTTTCTTGCCATGACGGGCAATATCAGCCTTGCTAATATTCGTATAAGGCGCCCAGACTTCTACACCCACAAAGGTCCCGGCCTTAGTGGCAGCACTCATGGAATTCACAAATTCAGGTCTGCAATCGGGATAAATGGTATGGTCGCCACTATGATTTGCCATCATAACATACTTCAATCCATTCGATTCTGCCACGCCTGCAGCGATGGATAGCATAATGCCGTTACGGAAAGGAACGACCGTAGACTTCATATTTTCTTCATCATAATTGCCCTCTGGAATGGCATCCGCGCCTTCCAATAACGAACTTTTGAAATACTCGTGCATGAAGCCGAGATTGATGGTGATATGCTTGATTCCCAATCGCTTACAATGCAATTCCGCAAAAGGTATCTCTTTAGCATTATGATTGCTCCCATAGTCAAACGAAATGCCTAAGGCGATGCGGTCCTGATACTCATAAAGGAGGGTTATAGAGTCCATTCCCCCACTGACAATAATCACTGAATCTTTCATTATTTCTAAATTTTCTGCAAATATAGGAATAAAAATTGTAAATATTCAATCCGCTTATCATTAATCTCAAGAAAAAACATTATCTTTGCACTCAGATATTAGAAACTTAAAATTTTAAGGTAATATGAAAATTGATCAATTCAACTTTGCTGGTCACAAGGCGATTGTTCGCGTAGACTTTAATGTGCCATTGGATGAAAATGGCAATGTTACAGACGACACACGTATCCGTGGCGCTCTTCCTACTCTTAAGAAAGTGCTCGCTGATGGCGGTGCTCTTATCATGATGAGCCACATGGGCAAGCCTAAAGGCAAGGTAAAACCAGAGCTTTCTCTCAGTCAGATTGTAAAGAATGTAAGTGCTGCTTTAGGCGTAGAAGTTAAGTTTGCACCTGATTGCGCTAAGGCTGATGAAGCTGCAGCAGCATTGAAAGGCGGCGAAGCTCTCTTGCTTGAGAACCTCCGTTTCTATCCTGAAGAGGAAGGAAAGCCTGTAGGCGTAGAGAAAGGAACTCCTGAATACGACGAGGCTAAGAGCGCAATGAAGAAGAGTCAGAAAGAATTTGCCAAGAAACTGGCTTCTTATGCTGATGTATATGTAAATGATGCATTCGGTACCGCTCATCGCAAACATGCTTCAACAGCCGTTATCGCTGATTCTTTTGACGCTGACCACAAGATGCTCGGCTTCCTGATGGAGAAAGAAGTAACCGCTATCAATAACGTTTTGAAGAATGCTCAGCATCCTTTCACTGCAATCATTGGCGGTTCTAAAGTTAGCTCTAAGCTCGGTGTAATTCAGAATCTGCTCGACAAAGTGGATAATCTGATTATCGGCGGAGGTATGGGTTATACCTTTATTAAGGCTCAAGGTGGACATATAGGTGAATCTCTGCATGAAGATGACTTAATGCCAGAGGCACTCAACATCATCAAGGCTGCTAAAGAAAAGGGCGTAAACCTCAGTCTTTCTGTAGCTACTGTAGCTGGAGATAAATTTGACAACGATGCTAACCGCCAGACTGTAGACATCCATAACATCCCTGATGGATGGGAAGGAATGGATGCCAGCGAGGCTTCTCTTGCTAATTGGAAGAAGATAATCTTAAGTTCTAAGACGATTCTGTGGAATGGTCCTGTGGGAGTATTTGAGTTCCCGAACTTCGCACATGGAACAGGTGAGATTGCTAAGTATGTTGCTGAGGCTACACAAACTAACGGTGCATTCTCCTTAGTGGGAGGAGGTGACTCTGTTGCAGCAGTAAACAAGTTCGGTCTTGCTGATAAGATTTCTTATGTTTCAACAGGTGGTGGTGCCATGTTGGAGGCTATCGAAGGCAAAGTACTTCCAGGAGTAGCAGCCATCGAAGGTTAATAAGCAATATTAAACACCTTATATTAATAACGAGCATGCAATTCTGTATGCTCGTTATTTTGTTTTATTATTTCCCCATTTATAGGCGTCAATTTATAAGCAGATATCATTTTTTTTGAAAAATGTCTGTAAATTATTTGGCTACATAAAAACTTCTTTATAAATTTGCAACTGAATTCATAAGTCAAGCTTACATCGTGAGACCAACAGCTTGACATCCTTTAAGAATTCTATAAGAAACTTGAGTTAACATTTTTATGAAGCCCTGACTGTGAAGTTGGGGCTTTTTCTATGAAATACTTGCATAAATCAAATATTTATCCTATCTTTGTAAAGGTTTAAACATCTGATTTTATGTACAGCAAAAGCCTTCTGATTATAGCATTTCTGATACTGATGAATATCCATTCAGCGGCTCAACGCAACATGATTTTCAATAACAGAATCAAGACTTTACAAGTTGTCGCCGGCATCAGATGGCTTGATATGCCCATTATAGCATTGAATTCCGATGAGGTCATCAACATCTCTTTCGATGATATGACGCATGAATACCACCGATATACCTATAAAATTGAACATTGCGAAGCTGACTGGGCACCTTCTAAAGAGTTGTTTGAAAGTGACTATATTGATGGATTTGCGGAAGGTAATACGATTGACGACTCTCAAGAATCATTGAATACCAATGAACTCTACACTCATTACAAACTGGAATTGCCGAATGAACGTTGCAAAATGAAATTAAGTGGCAATTACAAGGTGACGGTTTATGATGAAAACAATGATAAAGAGAAAATGTTCGAGGCCTTTTTCATGGTGAATGAGAACTTGGCAGGAATCTCCATGACATCTACTTCCAATACAGACTATGACATCAACGGCCTGCATCAACAGCTTTCCATACAATTGAACTATGGGAATTTGAGCGTTACGGACTGGAAGAAAGAGATAAAAACAATCGTCTTGCAAAATGGAAGATGGGATAATGCTGTGACTAATCCAACGCCTCAATATATCATGTCAGATGGTTTGAAGTGGGAACATAATAAAGCTCTCATCTTTAATGGAGGCAATGAATACCACAAATTTGAGCTTCTTGATGTTTATCATCCTACAATGGGAGTGGAGCGAGTGAATTGGGATGGGAAGGAATATCATGCTTATCTATGGACAGATGAGCCCCGCCCTAGCTATATATATGATGAAGACGCCGATGGTGCTTACTTTATCCGCAACAGTGATAACACAGAAATTGACTATACCGCACAATATATGACCGTCCATTTTCGATTGAAAGCACCCAAACAAGACGGTGATGTCTATCTGAATGGCAATTGGACTTATGACCTTTTCATACCAGAATATAAGATGGAATGGAATTCTCAAGACGAATGTTATGAATGCTCAGTACAACTTAAACAAGGATATTACAATTATCAATACCTTGTTTTAGGACCTGATGGTGTCACTATGCCAGTAACAACTGAGGGAAATTTCTTCCAAACGGAAAACAAATATCAGGCTCTTGTATATTATAAAGGTGTAGGAGAACGAACGGACAGACTTGTCGGAATAGTCACATTGGACAAGTAATTTCGCTTATATTCATCCTCATAATCATTAAAATCCTGTATAAATTACAAGATTGAATGAAAATAATTCCATTTTTATTTGGAATTATTACAATAATATTGTATCTTTGCAAAAGCTAATAAGAAATATCGAAATTGAATTCATCAGAAAATGAAAGAACAAGAAGCATACAAGAAATTGGTAGATAATGGGGTAAGACCTTCCGTACAGCGACTTGCTATAATGGAATATCTGCTGACGCATTTTACTCATCCAACAGTAGAAGATGTTTATCAAGGACTATGTAACAAAATTCCGACATTGAGTAGAACCACAGTTTATAACACGCTGAGGCTTTTCTCGGAACATCAAGCAGCACAAATGATTACCATAGATGACCATCGCGTTTGCTATGATGGCAACACATCACCTCATGTGCATTTCTTTTGCAAGCAGTGCGGAAAAGTAATTGATCTCTTCGGAGAGAAAGCTCCAATGCCAAACAGCAGACTCATTGATGGCAATTTTGTAGATGAAGTTCAATTATATTATAAAGGAATTTGCTCTGATTGTAAAAAGAAGAGTGACAAACAAAAACATTAATCATTTTAATATTTAATATTCAAATTATGAAGAAGAAATTTATTTGTACCGTATGTGGTTACATTTACGAAGGAGAAGAAGCTCCTGCACAGTGTCCAATCTGTAAAGCACCAGCAAGCAAGTTTAAGGAAATGACCGTTGAAGATGAGCCTGAATTCGCTACAGTGCATGAACTCGGACGTGCATATACCGACAAAGTAAGCGATGAACTTATCCTGCACTGCAAAAACACATTCAATGGCGAATGCTGCGAAGTAGGTATGTATCTGGCAATGGCCCGTCAAGCTGACCGTGAAGGTTATCCTGAAGTGGCACGCGCTTTTGAACATTATGCCTATGAAGAGGCTAACCACGCAAGCCGTTACGCTGAGTTGTTAGGCGAAGTATTGAAAGATACCAAGAGCAACCTTGAGGCTCGCATCTCTGCTGAAAAGGGAGCATCTGCTGATAAGTTTGAAGCTGCCAAGTTAGCAAAGAAAGAAGGCTCTGATGCATTACATGATACAATCCATGAAATGGCAAAAGACGAAGCTCGTCATGCTGCTGGCTTTATTGGCTTATATAACAGATATTTCAAGAAATAGGAACATTTGTCAAAACAATCAATCCAGTATAGGCTTCTGAGAATTTCTTGGAAGCCTATATTAGTTTATAGAGCCTGCCCTCTTTAAAACAAATTCTCTCTACCACTCTAAACATCGATTGCAATACAATTGATAGCCTTCGGTTTTATAAAAGGTAACCTTTCTGAAAGTAAAACAAATTGTTTTGGTGAGTAAAACAAATTGTTTTGGTAGGTAAAACAAATTGTTTTACCATGTAAATAAATACCTTTTATATTGCAATAGGTTATCAAATGCAAAGCCATAAGTAATGAAGACGAATGCAGACAATTAAAAAGCTTTATACTAAAAGAGATTGTTTGCTTTAGATTTATCTATAAAACAATGCCAATCTAATTTGGTATAAGGCCCATTAAAATTATCTTATAAAGTCTAAAATCCTTATTATTACCCTTTAATCAACGTTATCATCTCTTCGGGAAGGACCAAAGACTGTTCGCCGGAAGCCATATTCTTCAACGTAATCTTCCCTGCATTAATCTCATTTTCACCAGCTAACGCAACGAATGGAATATCTTTTGCATTCGCATAAGCCATCTGTTTCTTCATCTTTGCATCATCCGGATACATCTCACTTCTTATACCCGCTTCACGTAATTTGGCAATAATTGGAAGGCAATAAGCCGTTTCAGTCTCTCCGAAATTTATGAAAAGCACCTGTGTAGAATTAACAGCTTCCTTCGGATATAAGTCTAATGCATTCAAGACATCATAAATACGATCGGCTCCAAAAGAAATACCTACCCCACTCAAGCCTGGCATTCCGAAGATACCTGTCAAATTGTCATATCGTCCGCCACCAGTGATGCTTCCCATTGGAGTATCCAATGCTTTGACTTCAAATATGGCTCCAGTATAATAATTCAAGCCCCTTGCCAGCGTGAGGTCCAATTGTAACTCATTCTTTAGTCCTACTTTATCAAGCGTTTTCAAAATAGAGCGCATCTCTTCTACACCCTTCAGACCCACATCTGATGTCTCAAGCACCTTTGCTATGGTGTTAAGTTTCTCTTCATTGCTGCCTGATAACAAGAGGATTGGCTGCAATTTTGTGATTGCATCTTCGCCGATACCATCGTTGCGGAACTCTTCATTGACATTATCAAGCCCTATTTTATCTAACTTATCAATAGCGATAGTGATGTCAACAATCTTATCTGCCTGCCCTATCACTTCTGCAATACCCGTAAGAATCTTTCTGTCATTGATTTTAATCTGTACGCGTACCCCAAAGCGAGTAAAGACGGTATCGATAATCTGCATCAGTTCTACTTCATTCAAGAGAGAATCAGAACCGACAACATCGGCATCACACTGATAAAACTCACGATAACGGCCTTTCTGAGGACGGTCAGCCCTCCAAACAGGCTGTATCTGATAGCGCTTAAAAGGCAACTGCAACTCATCACGATGCATAACCACATATCTGGCAAAAGGAACTGTGAGGTCATATCGAAGGCCTTTCTCACACAACTTTGTAGCTAAATGTAAGCTATTGCGGGATGTGAGTTCTTCATCTGAAAGCCTACTTATGTAATCCCCTGAATTCAACACTTTGAAGAGCAACTTATCTCCTTCCTCTCCATATTTGCCCATCAATGTGGGTAATGTTTCCATTGCAGGGGTCTCTATTTGCTGAAATCCATAAAGGGAATAGACCTCTTTTATCGTATTAAATATATAGTTGCGCTTGGCCATCTCTAATGGACCAAAGTCTCGAGTTCCTTTTGGAATTGAAGGTTTCTGTGCCATTTATTACTTGTTTCTGATTATTGTCTGCTCTCGATCAGGACCGATAGAAATAACTTTTATAGGTGTTTCCAAGAAGTCCTCTAAGAATTTAATATAGTCTTTGAATGTTTTAGGGAACTGATTTTCGGAAGTGAATTTGGTCATATCTTCCTTCCATCCTGGCAATTCCTTATATACAGGGGTTACATCGTCAATTTCGTAAGGCAATTCTGTGGTTTCAGAGCCGTCTTTCAACTTATAAGCCACACATGCTTTGATAGTCTCGAAGCCATCCAGAACATCACTTTTCATCATAATCAATTGCGTTACGCCATCTATCATGATAGAATATTTCAGTTGGACAAGGTCTATCCATCCGCATCGACGCTCACGACCAGTGACTGCGCCATATTCATGTCCTATTTTGCGAATAGTATTGCCCGTTTCATCGAATAACTCCGTAGGGAATGGACCTGAACCTACGCGCGTGCAATAGGCTTTCATGATGCCATAAACTTCTCCTATTTTATTAGGTCCAACGCCCAATCCTGTGCAAGCACCAGCGCAGATTGTGTTGGAAGAAGTTACAAACGGATAGCTTCCAAAGTCAACATCCAGCATGGTACCTTGGGCTCCTTCGCACAAGATATTCTTTCCAGAACGAAGTATATTGTTAATTTCATGCTCACTATCGACAATCTTAAACTGGCGAAGGTATGCTATTCCCTCCATCCATTTCTTCTCAACTGCATCAAAATCACTGAAATCCGTCCACCCAAGAGCTTTCAATATATGAAGATGACGATTCTTGTGAGCCTCATATTTTGCCTCAAAACCATCGAGGATATCTCCCACTCTAAGCCCATTACGGGAAACTTTATCCGTATAAGCAGGGCCTATTCCCTTGCCTGTTGTTCCCACCTTATTCTTTCCTTTAGCAGCTTCATAAGCCCTATCAAGGATTCTATGGGTCGGCATTATCAGATGTGCTTTCTTTGAAATGTGAAGGCGAGACTTCAATTCATGGCCACTTTTCTCAAGTTCTTTTGCTTCTTCCATGAACAAATCGGGAGCTAAAACCACGCCATTGCCCACTATATTTATCTTTCCTCCTTGAAAAATACCCGAAGGAATGGAACGAAGTACATACTTTTGACCTTCAAACTCTAAGGTATGTCCTGCATTTGGGCCACCCTGAAAACGAGCTACTACATCGTAATGAGGCGTTAGTACGTCCACGACTTTACCTTTACCTTCATCGCCCCATTGGAGTCCCAAGAGGACATCAACTTTACCTGTGTTCATGTTTATTGTTGTTTTTAGATTTTTCTTTTAATTCCAATCTCTTCTGACGGGTTATCTTGGCCTGACAAGAACTGCATATCCCATAGATATAAAGGGAAAAGCCATCTTTTCGAAAGCGTTTCAGTTTGATATTATCAATGGCTTCAACAGCATCAGGAGATTCTATTTCGGTCACCTTTCCGCATACAGTGCATATCTGATGAGCATGATTTGAATTGTTATAGCTTGCCTCATACTTCGTTCCTTCCCTAAAGCGATGACACGTAATCAAGCGCAATTCCATGAATAACTTCATCGTATTATAAAGTGTGGCCCTACTCACAAGGAAGTGTTGCCTTTCCAATCGACTGCCCAAATCCTCCAAAGAGAAATGGCCTTTCATGCTGTAAGCAGCCTCCAGAATGGCATAACGCTCAGGAGTCTTGCGATGTTTGTACATCTCAAGATAATTATCCAGGATTTGTCTTACCTTTTCCTTGACTCCGCTATTCGTCATCTCTCTTCAAAATCTTTTAATCGTACAAAGATAATCATTTTTCTTCAGACTTCATCTTTGTAATCTCTAAAAAAACTAAATAATATCAAGTCCTTGAGATTTCAATGCCTTTTTCGCAATAATCTCATAGCTTTCACCTAAATCAGAAAAGCGCATCAGGCAGTTGAAAGCCGCATGTTTGACGCCTGCATTTCCTCCTTGCAATGCCACGACCACTTGATCCAGGAACTCATTGATACCTCTTTCATTCGGTTCTTGCCCATTCATGAACAGTCGAGATAAGATTTGATAGGCCGTCAGTTGATAGATAGGCTTGTCTGACGCCATCCACTGATAGGCCAAAACGGGCGCATAATCAAGATATTGATAGAGATTGAAGGCGGCTTGCTCGGCTATTTCTTGAGTATCTGTTTGCTCCATCCATAGGTCAACAATCTCTGGAAGCATCTTATCAGCAGGCATGATGAGCGTGGCCAATATCTTGCATTCACGCACATTCTCTTTCCATAGCTCAATGGCAAGGTCATAATCCTTCCCATATTCTTTGGCTTTCTCCTTCAAAAGAGGCAATGCGACACCCCAATTCACATGATAATCGATGCCTTTTTCACGCATCGATTGGGATGTAGGACCATTCATCATCAGGCGAAAAGAGCGCTTGATTTCCTTTACCTTATTTGTTGTTTCTGTATCTATCATATTATCTGTTTTCTAATTAACGGCCTTTTACCGTGTAAACAACGATTGTTTACCTTGTAAATAACGGTCTTTTACGAGGTAAAAAGCCATCTTTTACAAAGCTGATTATTATTTTACAAAAATCCATATTCATCAGAATACCTAAGCATCTGATGCTCATAGCTTTCCGTATAATCAAGGCTCACGTCCGTGATATTGCCTTTTTCATCCATTATCGGTGTCATTCGAGGATTGATGAAACCCTTATATGGAGCGATATTCAAAGCCTTATAGCGGCCTAAGATTTCCTGATGAAGTTCCAAATCCACCTTTACAGCATAAAATTCAACGAGACTCTTGGCAGCTTCAAAATCCCCTTCGCTCTTTATCCGCTGAATTTCTTTCAGTTCTTCGCCAAATATTTGTCGCAAAGCTTTATAGTCATTGATTCTGACAAATGACTTTCCATCACGCTTTACAATATCAACCACCTTCGGATTGATATCCAACGCCCAATGAGCAATCAATGCCCGATTGCGCATGTGAGCTTCCTCTATCTGATTTCCAGGCTTTATGCGCACCAATTGCGTCAACAAACCATTCATCATATAGGTATAATATTGTGATTGATAAGCCTTTTCATCGGTAATCAAACCAAGCTCTATAAGCTTCTTATCAGCGATATAATAGAGTCCGAAAAGGTCTGCACGGGCCTCCTCAATGGTATTTCCATAAGCCTTCAAAGCATCCGCATCCGTACCTTTCAATAGTTGCCCACTACCATGTCCAAGGCATTCATGCAGGTCGGTATGCAAGTCATCACATACGTCGCCATACTTATCAATGAGGTCATTTGTAGCCTTATCGATGACGAATTCTGCTCTGAAACCATTGCCATGAGCCGCCTTATTATAGGCATCAGTAAGATTTCCGATAGTCACACTTTTGGAACCATATTGCTCGCGAATCCATTCTGCATTCGGAAGATTGATTCCGATGGCAGTAGACGGATATTCATCGCCTCCGAGCATGGTGGCACAGATGACATTCGCCGTGACACCCTTCACCTCTTTCTTACGAAAAGCAGGGTCAACAGGCGAATGGTCTTCAAACCACTGAGCATTCTCACTGATGGTGCGAGTTCGCTTTGTAGCATCCAAATCCTTATATTCCACAATGCCTTCCCATGATCCTTTCAAGCCCAAAGGGTCGCCATAGACCTCGATAAATCCATTGATGAAATCTACCAAACCTTGCTGTTCTTTCAGCCATTCAATAGAATATTCATCGAAAATATGTAAATCTCCTGATTCATAATATGTTATCAAGAGTTCTACAACCTTCTTTTGCTGGTCATTTTCGGCAACTTCCTTTGCTTTTTGGAGCCAAAAAACGATGTGCTTGATAGCTTCAGAATAAAGACCTGAAGCTGAATATTTCACCTCTTTTAATATGCCATTATGCTTCACCAACTTAGAATTCAAACCATAAGAAGGTGGCATTCCATTATCGGGAAGTTGCTTTTTGGCGGCATAATAATCCTCCACTTCCTTTTGAGAAACTCCTTCATAGAAATTGCAAGCTGACGTTTTGACGATGTCTTCATCAGCCGCTTTATTGACTCTTTTCGGCAATATCGTGGGGTCAAAGATAACAGGAAGCAACTCATCGCATAGATTTTCCCTCGTTTCTCCTTCTTTCAAAGGAAACTTGGAAGCATCAATCGACAGAATCGTAGCTTTCAGAAAATCTTCAGAAAACTCAGGTTTAAACTTCTCACAACCATAGTGATGATAGATACCATTCGAAAACCAAAGCCTCTTCAGATATACTTCCAAAGCCTTGAAATCCGCTTGATTACGGTCACCCTTATACTCACAAAACACAACCTCCAGCATTTTGCGAATCCGAAGGTTGTATTTTCCAAACTGATCAGTCGTGATATCACGGCCACACAGAGTGGCTCTTGACAAATAATAAATCAGAGTTTTTTGGCGTGCCGATAGATTTTCGAAACCATTCAAACGGTAGCGAAGCAATTGAATATCAGCAAAGCACTCGTCTGAATATTTGAAATCATCTTGCATAACTGCTATTTTCCTTACTTGACAATTGGCTTTCTTTTGTTCTTTGAGCCAGCTTTTCGGCCTCTCTTCTTAGGCTTATCCATCAAAGAAGGATGCTGCAGCAGATGGCGGAGCTTATAATCACGCGGTGTACAACCATTGACTTTGAAGAAAGAAGCATAAAAAGACTGACGGTTAGAGAAACCTATCATATCCGAAATATCCTCCATATTCAAGTCTTGATAACGCTTATCAACCAGAAGTGTCATGGCTTCTTCAATTCGATATTTATTTACGAATGAAGTATAATTCATGTGGAAGCGCACATTAACCACAGCAGAAATATAGCGCGTGTTGGTTCCAAGATCTTCAGCTAATTTCTTTGCAGAATAATCCTTGTCCTTATATTTCTTTTGAAACAGAATGATTTCAAGAATCTTTTCTTTTAATTCATCCATCAACTTCGGGCTTACTAGGGTGCGATAGGCAGCTTCCTTTTCTTTTACTTCAGTTACATTATACTTTGTCATAAAATATAGATGTTTAAAAATAGTTATTCATTTACCTAGGTGCAAATATAAATAATTAATTTGAAATTATCAAGTTTTTCAACATTTTTTTCTAAAATAATTGTATCTTTGTTGAAATTTTTGTGCTTATGAACGTTTTATCTATCTTAAAGAAATATTTCGGATATAATCAATTTCGCCCTAACCAACAGGAAATCATTGAAGATGTGATAAATGGGAATGATTGCTTAGTCTTGATGCCAACAGGTGGAGGCAAGAGCATTTGCTATCAAATTCCTGCCCTTACGATGCCTGGAACGGCCGTAGTGGTCTCTCCTCTCATCAGCCTTATGCACGATCAGGTGGAATCTCTCAAAGCAAGTGGCATTCCAGCAGAGGCTTTAAACAGTGGAAATGACATCAATGAGGACACTATCATACGAAGAAGATGCATGTCGGGAGACCTTAAACTCATCTATGTTTCTCCCGAAAAACTAATATCTGAGATACCTTATCTACTAAATAACATCAAGATTAGCCTGTTTGCCATTGATGAAGCTCATTGTATAAGTCAATGGGGACATGACTTCCGACCTGAATATTCCCAACTTGATATTCTTCATGAACGCTTCCCGAACATACCTATTATCGCCTTAACAGCCACTGCCGACAAGATAACCCGTGATGATATCGTAAAACAACTCCATCTTCATGGCAAGACATATCTCTCTTCTTTCGACCGACCTAACATCTCTCTTGCCGTAAAAAGAGGTGTTTCAAAGCCTGAAAAAATGAGGTATATCATCAATTATATCAATGCTCATCCGAGTGATACGGGCATTATCTATTGCTTAAGCCGAAAGACTACCGAGTCAGTAGCTAAAGATTTGAAGAAAGCCAGCATCAGTGTGGGTGTTTATCATGCGGGATTACCTTCTGCAGAACGAATAAAGGTGCAGGAATTATTCAAAAATGACCAGATACAAGTTGTTTGTGCGACCATTGCTTTCGGAATGGGAATCGACAAAAGTAATATCAGATGGATTTTTCATTACAATTTACCGAAAAGCATAGAAAGCTTTTATCAGGAAATAGGTCGAGCTGGTCGAGATGGCTCTCATGCTGATACGATGCTCTTTTATTCACTTTCTGACTATATTCAACTTCGCAATTTTGCTACTGAAAGTGGCCAAGTAGAGGTCAATATGCAAAAACTCAGTCGTATGCAAGAGTATGCCGAGAGCAATATCTGCCGCAGAAGAATCCTCCTGAATTACTTTGGAGAAGAGAGTGGAAAGGATTGCGGCAACTGTGATATTTGCCAACATCCACCCAGAAAGTTTGATGGAACCGAGATTGTGCAAAAGGCTTTGAGTGCTATATTTAGGGCTGAAGAGCACATCAACCTAGGAACAGTGATTGAAATCTTAAGGGGCATCTCCTCTTCGCAAGTCCTTCGACATCAATACAATCAGTTGAAGACCTTCGGAGTGGGCAAAGATATCAACTCCAACGATTGGCACGACTACCTTCTTCAGATGTTGCAATTAGGCTTTATCGAGATTGCTTACAATCAAAATAATATCTTAAAAATCACCACATTAGGAAAGAATGTGCTCTATGGAAAGGCTAAAGCCGAGCTTTCAGAAATCGAACATGAGGACAAAATGCAAAAATCCAGAAAGGCAACAAAAGCAGAAAGCCGAAGAAAAGAAGTCGAGCCATTCGCTCCAGGGAATATATTTCCCGAAGTACATCTATCAAAAGTGGAAGACCACAGCCTTTTTGAGGAACTCCGAAAACTGCGTATGGCGTTGGCAAACGCACAAGGTTTCCCTGCCTATATTGTTTTAACCGATAAGGTTTTGCATTCTTTAGCTTCAGAAAAGCCTACTGATATCGAGGCTTTCGGCAACATTCCGGGTATTGGGGAATTCAAGAAAAACAAATATGGGGAAGAATTTATCCGTGTTATCAAGAACTATATCCAAAAAAATTAATATCTTTGCATTATGAAAAGAAAAATATACACCTTATTAATAATATGCTTCTTCAGCCTCAATATGATGGCTGTAGGGAAACATTATACGGTTGTGATTTCGTTAGATGGATTCCGTTGGGACTATCCATCATGGTATAACACGCCCTTTTTTGATTATATGGCAAGTCATGGAGTGGAGTCAGGTTTAATCCCATCGTTTCCCTCCAAGACCTTTCCCAATCATTATACGCTCGCAACAGGCTTATATCCAGACCATCACGGGCTCATTGCCAATGATTTTTTCGATGCTCAATTAGACGAGAGTTTCTCGCTTTCTTCCCTAAAGCAGAAGCTTGACCCCCGATTTTATGGCGGCGAACCAATATGGCTGACTGCACAAAGACAGGGTCTCAAGACGGCTGTTTTCTATTGGCCAGGCTCTGATGTGAAAATCAACGGACAATATCCTGACACCTATTATGCCTATGATAAAGAGCCTCGCCTTAGCTTTTCAGAGCGCATGGAGGGCATTATCAGTCAGTTAAAAAAACCTGAAAAGGAGCGTCCGCAACTGATTATGGCTTATTTGAGTGAGCCTGACCATAGTGGCCACAACTATGGCCCTCATGGCAAACAGACGAAAAAAGCCGTTGAAAGTGTAGACCAATTAATATCCATTCTATATCAAAAGCTACAGAAACTGCCTTTTGCAGATGAAATAAACTTGATAGTTCTCTCTGATCATGGCATGACATGGATAGCTAAAGACCACACAATTGGTCTGATGAAATATCTGAAGTCAACATGGGTGAAGAATGCCTGTGGCAACAGCCCTACCAATATATATGCTGAAAAGGGTTGCACAGACTCCATTTATGAGGCTTTACGAAATGTAGACCATCTGAGAGTATGGAAAAAACAGGACATTCCTGCCTACCTTCACTATGGTGAAAACGCTCGAGTTGGCGATATTGTGGCAAGCCCGGATTTAGGTTTTGTGGTCATCGATGACACCATCAAGGCTGGCGGAAACCATGGATTCGACCCAACCATGCAAGACATGCACGCTCTTTTCCGTGCTATAGGTCCTGACTTCAAGCACATTTCCATCCCTCATTTCAAGAATGTTGACGTCTATCCCCTACTCTGCAAGCTCTTGGGAATCCAACCTTCGCCAAACGACGGAGAACTCAATGAAATCAAGGCCATATTGAAGTGAAATGTAAACAACGGTTGTTTACCCTGTAAAAGGTCATTACTTACCTTGTAAACAACCGTCTTTTACAGGGTAAAAAGCTATCTTTTACTTTCCCATTGATTTACCTTCAAAACACGGATGCCAATCTGCGAGGGATGACGTTGCATATATTGATAAAGCGTCATGCTCTCTTCCACCACTTTATGGCGTATTGCCGAGGCATTGAGCAGATGCAATCCGTCCTTTTTCCAAACGGCTATTCCGATATGTGAGGTGTCTAATCCCGCCCTATTTGTCAAAAGCGCAAGGATGTCTCCGTCATGAATGGCATCGCGGAAAATGCTCGTATTGGCAATCTCAGCTTTGGGTATATAGGGGTATTCACGTCCACTGAACTCCTCTTCCATCTCTTTTATCATGGCTATCCATGCCGTATGTCTCTCTAACATAGGATAAAATTGCACGTGAGTAGTCATGAAATTGAGGTTGACTTTCTGCAAAGCAGTGAAAGGAGGATTAGGAGAATTCACTTCTTCAACATATCCCATACGGCTGTTATCAGCTATCCATGCTGAAAAATAATGCAGACGATTAGGATAACCAACATCTCCGTTCTTATATCTGATGAGTCTGAGAAACGTACAGAAATCCTCAAAACGGGTGAGATGGTTCTTTGCGCATAAGCTCAAAGCCAGCACATTCTCCACAAAAGTCGTGCAGTCGAGCTGCCGAAGATTAATTACCAAACGCTCATCTGCATTGTTTTCCAGCGTTTTTGCTACATAAGGGACGCCCTTCAATTGTCTTCCAAAGAAAAGCATGAAGTTTGTGTCTTGCTTCAAAGACTGTGCTTTTTTCAAGAGACGCACAACTTTGATACTGTCGCTTTTCATATATTGAGGCTGAGAAGCACTCACATGAAGCGAGAAAACCAAAAGAAATATACTTAAAATCTGTTTCATTGTCTGCCAAAATTAAAGCCTACATAGATGTTTACACTCCCAAAATAGGTGTTTGTTGAGAACTGACTTTTCCGATAATTATAAGAATGGAAGATGGCATTAGCGCCTGCATACCACCTGGAATTATTCCATACAATCCCAAATCTGCCCACTCCATCGAGATTGAAGTTCTTCAAGGTGAAGTCACGCAACGAGAAAAGGCGATGGTCCATATCACCCGTTGTGCGCTTATAGGCCAATGCCATCGAAAGAGAAAGGTCTATTAGCCAGTTATGAGCAAACACCCAATTGTAAGCATAACCGCCTGATACTGAGGAATCAGAGTAATGGATGCGCCCAAATTGCAAACTGCTGTCGAGCTGTGTCTCAGCAATATCTGAGCCCAATTTCTCTTTTACCAAATCATCCAACTTG
This sequence comes from Prevotella sp., assembly GCA_022641735.1. Taxonomy (GTDB): domain Bacteria; phylum Bacteroidota; class Bacteroidia; order Bacteroidales; family Bacteroidaceae; genus Prevotella. The sequence continues at coordinate 87,509 of JALCDQ010000003.1, forward strand.
CTCCAATCCACCTGAAGGCTATGGCGCGTGTAGCCAATGCCCGCCAAAAAAGAGCCTGCACTTCGTTTTTGCCGTGTACTTTGACTATAAGCAGCAGGATAAGAGAACTTGTGATGATTGAAAATATAATACAAATTAAAACCCTTTATACTGGATTGAAGGCCTCCGAAACTGGCATTTTCAAGCGGTTTCGTATTGACATTGGGCCCTAAATCCATGTATCTGATTTTATAATCGTTGCCAGTTTGCCGATAAAAGATATCTACTCCCACCTGATTACTGTATAGACTTAGGGTCAAATCCTGTTTTTTTGACCCTTCATTCAAGTGCGAAAAGTCGATGGTATATCCCAAAAACACCCATCTCCAACCTACATAAGGCCCCATCTTGATACTTGGCTTCGGCGCAAAAGATATCTTCTGCCCACTTTTAGAACTAAGCCAATAAGCCTCAAAATTATTCGTATTCTGAAGCATCACCGTGAAATTGTATTTCTGAGGCTCAATGTATGCCGAATCCACATGGGTGAAATCTTTCACAAACTCATAGAGAGTGCAAAATAATCCCTGTTTTTTAGGTACGCTGTCATTATCGGTTGCAAACGCAGAAACGGGCAGCAATAAAAACAATATGGTGTAGATTACTTTCAAAACATTAATTACATTTTACCCAATATACGGTCCATCACCCAATTTACAGGCGTTGCGCTCACGCTCGTACAAGTGCACATATTAGTCCCTTGCAGGTCTTCTATCATATTTTTAATGATAGGAAGCTGGACATAAGGCGGATTTGAAACCACCAAACTGGTAGTCCCATCACTCGTAACAAGGCGTATAGGGTCATAATTGAACACTGAAAAAGAGAGCATCCCTCGTTCTCCCACTACCTCGATACAATCTTCCTTTGCGCTCTGATGCCCTACAAAGCACCAAGAACCACTGCCTACAAGCCCGTTATCAAATCTGAAACAAGCGCTGATAGTATCTTCTGCGGAATATAAATGCGCCCGATTGGCACAATATCCATGAGCCTTTACAATGACACCGAATATGTCTTGAAGCAAATCCAACTGATGAGGAGCAAGGTCATAGAAGTAACCTCCGCCCGAAATATCAGGTTGCAAGCGCCATGGAAGTTCTTTCCCAGAGGTATAATCGAGGTCTCTTGGCGGAGCTGAAAACCGTATCTGAACATTTGTGATAGTGCCTAAGACCCCATTATTAATAATCTCCTTTACCCTCTTGAAATAAGGCAGATAACGCCGATAATAAGCCACAAAGCAGGGAACACCTGTCTCCTTGCTTATTCGATTGATTCTTACGCAATCCTCATAGTTAGAAGCCAACGGCTTCTCCACATACACCGGCTTTCCTGCACGCATTGCCATAATGGCAAACGTGACATGACTAGAGGGTGGAGTGGCTATATATATGGCATTAATATCCGGATCATCAATCAGTTCTTGAGCATCCGTATACCATTTGCGAATATGATGTCGCTCGGCATAAGACCGTGCTTTAGCCTCATTTCTGCTCATTACAGCCTCAATGTGAGAGCCTTCCACCTCCTCAAAAGCAGGTCCCGATTTCTTCTCAGTGACCTCTCCGCAACCGATAAAACCCCAACTTATTAACTTCATAAGCATTGTCTTTTGGTGCAAAGTTACAAAAAAACTCTCAACTATAGTCGTAAAACTGCCAACTTTTAAGTATCTTTGCAAACAAAAATAAAGAACTATGGATATCAAGAAAGCTGAATTTGTAATCTCTTCTCCTACCATAAGCAAATGTCCGAAGGATGTAAAGCCAGAATATGCATTCATCGGAAGGAGTAATGTGGGTAAGTCAAGTCTTATCAATATGCTGTGTAATCATAAGAAATTGGCTAAAACGAGTTCAACTCCTGGCAAGACTTTGCTCATCAATCATTTTATCATCAACAACGAATGGTATCTTGTTGACCTTCCGGGATATGGCTATGCTAAGCAGTCGAAGACAGTTCAAGACAAGCTTGACAAGATGATTAGGGGCTATATTCTTCAAAGAGAGCAACTCGTAAACGTGTTTGTTCTTGTCGATGTAAGGCATGATGCGATGGCCATCGACCGTAATTTCATTGATTGGTTAGGAGAAAGCAGCGTTCCTTTCACCATTATTTTCACGAAAGCAGATAAGCTTGGACCTGTTAAAGGAAAACAAAATGCGGAGAAATGGATGGAGACTTTGAAGGACAAATGGGAGACTTTGCCTCCTTATTTCGTGTCCAGCAGTGAGAAAAAGACCGGTCGCGAGGAAATTCTCGACTATATTGACCAAATCAACAAATCACTGAAATAACTGTTTTTTACGATTTATCAATGGCACAGATACCCTATTTAGATGTACAAAATCTCACGAAAAGCTTTGGTTCCCAATTGCTTTTCCAAGACATCAGTTTCTCTATTGCCGAAGGACAAAAGGTAGGACTCATTGCTCAAAACGGCATCGGAAAGTCTACCCTCCTATCTATTCTGACGGGAAAAGAAAGCAAAGACGAAGGGGAAATCATTTATAAGAACGACATCAAAATCGGTTATCTGGAGCAAGCACCAAAGTTTGACCCACAGGAATCTGTCTTGGATGCCTGCTTCAACCATCATGGTGACCCTGACAAGGTGTTGAAAGCCAAGCAGATACTCACTCAATTGCATATAGAAGACCTTCAACAACCGATGGATGAGCTCAGCGGAGGACAGCAAAAGCGTGTTGCTTTAGCAAATGTTCTTATTTTAGAACCTGACTTTCTGATATTGGATGAGCCCACCAATCACCTCGATTTGGAGATGATAGAATGGTTGGAGGATTATCTGAAACGAGGAAACAAGACCCTACTGATGGTCACTCATGACCGTTTCTTTCTCGACAGAGTGTGCAATCTGATACTTGAACTTGACGGAAAAACCATTTATACTTATCGAGGTAACTACAGTTATTATCTCGAAAAACATCAGCAACGCGTCGATAATCAACGGGCTGAGATAGCAAGAGCTAATAACCTTTACCGAACGGAACTGGAATGGATGCGCAGAATGCCGCAAGCCCGTGGACATAAGGCCAAATATCGCGAGGATGCCTTTTATGAATTGCAGGCAAAAGCAAAGCAAAGAATCGAAGAAAGACAGCTCCGCCTGAAATCATCCAACATCTATATAGGCTCAAAAATCTTTGAATGTCAATATGTTAGCAAAACTTTTGACAACAATAAGGTCATTCTGAAAGACTTCTATTATAATTTCTCACGATTTGAAAAGATGGGCATCGTGGGCAATAACGGCACAGGAAAATCTACTTTCATCAAACTCCTGCTGGGCTTGGAACCTCTCGACAGTGGCAAGTTTGATATTGGAGAAACCGTAAAATTCGGCTATTTCTCACAGGAAGGACTACAATTCAACGAGCAGCAAAAGGTGATTGACGTAATAACCGATATTGCCGAGTACATCGATTTGGGGAAAGGAAGGCACATGACAGCCTCTCAATTCCTGCAATATTTTCTCTTTTCACCCGAAGAACAATATAATTATGTATATAAACTGAGTGGTGGTGAGCGCCGGAAACTCTACCTCTGCACGGTCTTAATGCGTAATCCTAACTTCCTTGTATTGGATGAACCCACCAATGACCTTGACATTCAGACCCTTCAAGTGCTGGAAGAATACTTGCAGGACTTCCCTGGTTGCGTGATAGTAGTCAGTCATGACCGCTATTTTATGGATAAAGTTGTCGACCATTTGCTCGTTTTTCATGGGGATGGAGTCATCAAAGATTTCCCTGGAAACTATACGCAATATCGGGAATGGAGTGCCCTTCAAAGCAAAGAAAGTGAGCCTGAGAAGCAACAAAAAGAACAAAAGAAAGACTATCACCACGATAATCGCAGGCGCATGAGCTTCAAAGAGCGGTTTGAATATGGACAATTAGAGAAAGACATAACGGCTTTAGAGGAGGAACAAAACAACTTAGAAGAAGAGTTATGCAGTGGAACGCTCTCCGTGGAAGCACTTACAGAAAAGAGCAAACGCCTTTCCAAGCTCAAAGAAGAACTCGACGAGAAGAGCATGAGATGGCTCGAGTTGGGTGAAATAGAATCCTAAAATCTTCTAAAAGACCACTTTTCACGTTTGTCCGAATCATCCGGACAAATTGTCCAAGCCATCCGGACAAACTGTCCGAACCGTCCGGACAAATTGTCCCCATAACTTTTTAAAACATGGGGACACATTGTTTCAATAACGAAAGACTATTGGGAGACGGGTAAAAACTAAACGGCTTTATAGCCTTTATTGCTTATTGTCTTGATAACATCTTTGATTCCAAGCTCGTGATCGGGAACTACATGGTGAGCTTCTTCCTTTGCTACGCCTGCAGCCTCTTCTTCATTGACCTTGTAGCCAAGACCTTTATATTTAACTTCAGCGATTGCCCATCCGATGAGGGCTACCACTATCAAAACGCAAAAACCAATAAACGCTGTCATATCTTTATATTTTTATATTCTGATGCAAAGTTAGCAATTCTTTATGGATAAACGAAAAATTAAATGAAAATTTATCAAATTTGAAATACAAAACGTATGGAAAAATACAATTCAGCTGCCAATACATAGAGCAAAAACAATGAACCAGCCTCAAGAAAACCTGATGAAAGGCTGCGAAAGACATCCTTTACAGAATTAAGACGGCCACTCACAATGCCATAAGTAGCCCCTGCCACCATGAGAATAAAACATATCGACGGAACGATGCTTTGACTGAAACTGCTGGGGAAAAGGCTTCCCGTGACACTCAATAATATGGCTTGAGGAATCAGAGTGAGAAGAACAAACACCAAAACGAATATCGCGACCTCAGTAGCAACAATTTTCAGAGCCACCCGCTCACGATAACTATGCTGGCCTCTGATGTGCTGCAACTTAGAAAAAAGTCCTCCATTCACATCTGCACCATAAGCTAAGGTACCCAATAGAAGCCACACCAGCAAAGGCGTAGCCATATTTTCAGCAAAGTGACCAAAGAACCACCTTATACCTTCAGCACTCAAAAGTGAACGCATAGCAATGTCCGGCATTGCCGCAGTAATAATCCACGACAGCAAAGTCAGCACCACCATAGCGACAGCAAGCACCAAAGCGATATAAGGAAGGCTATTCTTCATCAGGCTGCAAGTTATCAATATCGATGATTCTCAACTCCAGTGCCCTGACTACAAGTCGTGTTGCATTGACTCCCATGCCGCCATTTCCATTAGGGAAAAGCTTCTGGGCAAGTTCATTCTGCCGCTTTTCAAGGCTCTTAACACCAAAAGGCATCCCACGGAGAGTTGTTATCTGCTCCTTTGTATATCCAAGAGCAAGGTGGCGAAGAAATCTCTCATCATACTCATCAATCTCATAATTGATTAAAGCCTCTTGCCTCAACAACTGATTGTCAACACTTTGTTTGAAGCGCTCAACGATTTTCTCAAGGATAGGTTGATTGAAAACGAGCTTCTTTCCAGCCATGCAACTGGCCACATCACCCCTTGTTAGCAGTTCTCCGCTCTTCAAAATGATTCCATCACAACCAGCATCCAGCACGTCAACCCAAAGCTTTTCGTTCAATATCTCACCTGTAAAGATGAGTACTTTCACCTTTGGATAGCTCTCTTTCGTGTATCGGCATATCTCTACTCCTACCGTTGTAGAGCCTCCTAAGCCCAAATCCAGCAAGACAAGATCAGGCATTTGCTGCTTGATTAACTTGAAATAAGAGCGCTCACTATCCGCCGTTCCGATGATTTCAGCCTCTGGAATCTCGTTGCGGAAAATGCCTTCAGTGCCTTTCAGTTCCAAAGGCACGTCTTCAACAATTATAACTTTGAATTTTTCCATATATCTTTAGGTAATATTATATTTATGATTATTCCCTTATCTGCTTTCGATGCGGAGATTCCGCAAGCCCTTGCATTAGTGGCTTCACCGATATCCCGAACGATTTGACGACACAATAAGAATTGCACATTAACTGTAAGAGGAGAGAAAAGTTGCTGACATTGCAGTTCTGAGAGCTCTATATTTCGCATGGAAGTAGTTAAAATGACATGCTTATCATCACGATTTTGAGCATTCCACTCCAGTTTTTCATCTCCATTTAGCTTTTGGAGAATCTCGAAAAGATATTTTATCATGTCATTATCCACTCTTGCCATACCCTCAATTTGCAACATTGCCTGTGAACTGAGAATCGTGTAAAGAGCCTTATAATAATCCACCACTTCAGCCAAAGCTGACAAATTACAAGGCGGATTATCGATAAGCTGGTGAATACGTGATGGATAATACATCGTTTCATGCTTCAATGTCGAAAGACAATTATCAAGCACATTATTGCTAATATGCAACTTTGCATTCTCATATAGGCTGCGACGAAGTTCATCCGCAGCCATCTCTATATCCGTCTGTTGCTGCTTATTCGCATCCATGCTCTGTTTCAAAGCGCTCTTAATCTGGTTGACCAAATCATCCAAAGGTGCAAATTTAGAGCTGATAATCATTCTCTTGTCATTCCAAATATGCTCTATCTTATGGTATTTCTTTTCCGGGTTCATATCACTCAATAACACCTCATTAATATTATTGATACGTTCGATGTTGAAACGATAATTGAGACGATGCCGATAATATAGCATATAATAAGCCGGAATGATAAAAATCAAAAGCAAAACAAGCAGAATGATGGCCACATTTTTATTCGTTTCAGACTTCTGCATCACATAGACATAATTGCCCAAAGTGTTATCTGAGCTGGTCTCTCTGAAGAGTTGGGTGTATACTTTGTTGTTGTAATTATACAAATCCCACTTATGTAATGCCAAAGCTGCTACTGCTGCTTCATTGCGGAAATCAAGAATTACCTTATTATCTATATGTAAACTATCATGAAACCATTGTAATTCAGCAGGCATCAATGATTTACGGTCATACAATTTCATGAATGCCCTGCCTGATGGACGTAGTTGCTTATAACACAAATTCATGTATTTCACGCAACTATCTGCATAATCCAATGTCCGCTGATAAGTACCTGCAATATTACTGAAATAGGCAGAATCGGCAAACTGAGCACTCATTTTAACCGGCTCTTGAGCATTGACCACACTGGCAGTCATTAAGAATAGAACAAACAAGAGTCTGGAAATACCTTTTGGAAGACGGAACCAAAAGCGGCTTCCCTTTGTTTTGCTTTCCGCACCGATGGAACAAACAGAGAATATCTGACTGATTTTCTTGTATTTATCAATAATTCCCTTACAGTTCATCAATCCAAAACCATGGCTCTTCTCTTCTTTCAATTCACCATTCTCATCCACAATCGGCTTATGGTCAAATAAGTGATCCAGCTGTTCTTCCGTCATGCCGATGCCTGTATCTGAAACATTTATTTCGATATAACCAGCCTCTTCTTGGGCGTAAATCAACACTTCACCACCCTTAGGAGTAAACTTACGGGCATTATCAGCAAGCGTGTTTATCATGAAAAGCGTGAGCGCCTTGTCAGCTTTGACAATAACAGGAGTCTTCTCAACCTTCAAATCAACACCTTTGAGTTGAAAACTCATCTTTCCTTTTCTGACGATTTCAAAAAGGTCATTGATTGGAAAGCTTTCAATATGCAAGCTCAATTCCCCCTGACGAAGTTGAATCCAATTTGTGAGAACGGTGTTGTATTCATTGATTTTATCGGTAAGTTCTGCTATATAGGCAAACCTTTCCTCCTTAAGAGTTTTTGGTTCATTCTCCTCTTTCAACAGTTTCACATCATGGATGATTCTATCAATAAATGGAGTGATGCTGTTTACAAGCGAGATTTTGGCTCTTTGCTCAATATTCCGTTTCTTATTCTGAAGTACATGCAATTGAGCAAGCTGCGTTTCTTCATCTATTTCTTCTTTTCTTTCTTTCTCCTCAGCTAAAGCAACTTCATTCTTCTCTTTCCATTTCTCCAATGGCTTCAGAAGAGTAACTATTGAATATTTACTATCATTACGCTTGCGCATCCAACCAAAAACAACAAGAAGGAACACTACAAGCAATATCATCACAATGACAGCGATAATCATCAGACTCAACTGTGAGGAAGATTTGTCTAATTGATCTGCTCTTGCTTCAAGCTGACGGTCCTGTCTTGTCTGCTCTTGTTTATCCAAATAGATGTTGCGATTATAATCACTGTTAGGCTTGTCGTCAATGGCAGAATAAGCCAAAGATAACTGCTCGCGGATAGAAGCTACCAAATCAGGTGCCCGCTCAATAACGGTATCTTTACACAAAGCATTTTGAAGACAGACAAGCGCTGAACGATAATCCTTTAAAGTCCAATAACATTCTGCCAAAGTACGATAAGAACCTGCTATCTGATATACATCTCCATATCGCTTAAAAATATTGGATGCTCGCAAAGCAAGGTTGCCTGCTATCAAAGAATCAGGCATATTATCGATATTGATAAACTTCATTGCAGGGAGATTGTTTGCTATCAGCTTATCTCTAAAATGCAAATTGTTCAGATGCTCACTAAGTCCTTGAAGTGATTGAGCCTCAAAGAAAATGTATCCAGATTGTCGTGCATAGAGATAACAACGCATTAGATAATCGAATTCCGTTTGATTTATCTCTTCTGGAGTTCCATTGGTGATAATGCCACCAGCACCCACATTATAATAATAATTGAGCACTTGAGCGGTATCTTGAAGGATTTCTCCATTAGGATCGATGGCATCAAGCGCAGCCACAGACTGACTAGTCAATCCTACATAATAGAAATAGGTGGAAGTGATGATTTGAATTTCGGAATGAGCATATATCATTCTTTGCTTCTGATGATCAGAAAGCACTCCCCTCTCCTCATCTATTCTGCGCAACCGACGCAAAGCTCTCTCCCTGTAATCATAGAATTCCTTGTTGTGAGATTGACGTTGGCAAAGTCGCATCAACTGAATGTCTGCAATGAGCAACTCCACTTGATTATCGGTAACTTCATCCAAATGGCTGATAAGTCGGATAACTTTAGCATAATCCATATGGGCCATACTCACAAAAGCAAGATTATTCAAGGCTTCTGCTTTGCCTTCGTCATAATCATCAGAAAGTCTTAAAGCCTTATTTGCATATACTCTTGTGGAGTCAAGATTACGATAATGCCAGGCATAAGATATACTGTTCAAATTGTCAATCTTCTTTTTATCGGTAGAAGAACAACTTGAAAAAAACAAAAGACTCCATAGAAACATCACAACCATGAAGCCTTTCAGATATCCATATTTATAACCTTGCCTTTGCAATATATCCTAAAGATTCAACACATTTATCAGTTATAGCTTTCCAATTACCCGCTGCAATCACCTCTTTCGGAAACAGTTTACTGCCCATACCCACACAAAGAACACCGCTCTTTATCCATGCAGTCAAGTTCTCTTCATCAGGACTTACAGCACCCGTAACCATGATATTGCTCCAACGAAGCGGTGCTAACACGCTCTTCACAAATGAAGGCCCACCCACATTGCCTGCCGGAAAGACCTTGGTAACATCACAACCGGCTGCCTGAGCATTGCTGATTTCAGTCACAGAGCCACAACCGGGGCTGTAAGGAACCAATCTCCGATTGCAAACTGTAGCTATTTCGGGAACAAAATTAGGACCAACGATAAAGTTAGCACCTAGTTGCATATAAAGAGAAGCTGTCGCTGTATCAATCACAGTGCCTGCACCTAAAATCAAATCAGGGCACTCTTTGACTGCCCACTTATTGAGTTCTCCGAAAATCTCATGGGCATAATCCCCTCGATTGGTAAACTCAAAGACTCTGACACCACCTTCATAGCATGCCTTTACCACATTTTTACAAATATCCAAATCACTATTAAAGAACACCGGCACCATGCCTGTATCATGCATTGCTTCAATGACTTGTACCTTATTAAATCTTGCCATAATCTTGTTTTATCTTTGTACACGACCGGAAGCATCGCCACCAGCCAAATTTTCAACTTCCTCCTTGCTCACCATATTAAAATCACCGGGGATTGTATGCTTCAAAGCAGAGGCTGCAACAGCAAACTCCAGCGCCTTCGCTTGGTCTTTATAAGTAAGTAAACCATGTATCAATCCACCCGAAAAAGAGTCTCCACCTCCCACTCTATCTACTATCGGGAGTATCTCATAATGTTTGCTTTGATAGAATTCCTTACCATTATATATAAGGGCCTTCCATCCATTATGAGATGCAGAAATGCTCTCACGAAGAGTACTGACCACATATTTGAAGCCAAACTCTTGTTTCATACCCTTGAAAATATCATAATAGCCTTCAGCATCGGTGTTTCCAGCCTCCACATCGGCCTTTGGAGAGAAACCTAGACACAACTTAGCATCCTCCTCGTTACCAATGCAAACATCCACATATTTCATCAGCGGCCTCATAATCGACTGTGCTTTTTCTGATGTCCACAGCTTTTTGCGGAAGTTAAGGTCACAACTTACCGTAACATGATGCCGTTTGGCAGCCTCGCAAGCAAGTTTAGTTAACTCTGCCGCAGTATCACTGATGGCAGGTGTTATCCCACTCCAGTGGAACCAATCGGCACCTTCCATAATCTTGTCAAAATCGAAATCCTCAGCCGTGGCTTCCGCGATGGAACTTCCCGCACGGTCGTAAATCACCTTGGAAGGGCGCATAGCAGAGCCACTCTCCAAATAATAGATACCCAACCGATTGCCTCCACGGCATATAAAGTCAGTATGCACGCCATATCTGCGCAGTGCATTCAAGGCACATTGACCGATTTCATGCTTTGGTAACTTCGTTACGAAATATGCTTCATGCCCATAGTTAGCCAGGCTTACAGCAACATTAGCTTCGCCCCCGCCATAAACGACATCGAAGGAATCACTCTGTACAAACCTCTTTCTATCAGGAGAAGAGAGGCGGAGCATAATTTCGCCAAATGTAATAATTCTCGCCATTTTAAATTTTTAATTTTAATCGTTTAAGAATAGATTAATCTTTCGTTTGCAAAGCAAAAATACTCATTATTTTCCTAAATAGGAAATAAAACAAGAAAAATATTAGTTTTTTAGCAAATTATTGACTGTGCTTTCGCACAATAATAAAAAATTTATTACTTTTGCACCACCAAACTAACTTCAATATGATTGAGAAGATAAGGATAAAGGATATCGCTGAAAGAGCAGGGGTATCAGTTGGAACAGTTGACAGAGTGCTTCACAAGCGGCCGAATGTATCAAAAACGGCACGTGAGAAAATCGAAAAGGCACTCCAAGAGATGAATTATCAGCCTAACGTATATGCCAGTGCTTTGGCGTATAACAAGTCTTACACCTTCTATCTGTTGATTCCTCAGCATGAATCTGAAGCTTATTGGGAGGAAATAGAGGAAGGTGCGCAGAAAGCATGTGAAGTCAGACGCGACTTTCACATAGATGTTCAGATAATTTATTACAAGAGATTTGACGACAAATCTTTCTTTGAGCAGTATAATAAATGCTTGAAATCCGACCCTGATGGGGTTATCATCGTCCCAACGAATCTTGATACAACCCGCAGTTTTACGGATATTCTGCATGAAAAGAAAATTCCTTTTGTCCTGCTCGACTCTTATATGCCAGACTTGAAACCATTGGCTTTCTATGGTCAGGACTCATTTTCGAGCGGATATTATGCCGCCAAAATGCTCATGTTGATAGCTAATAAGGAAAAGGAAATCATGCTGATGAAGCAAAGCAACGGCGGACAGTTTGTCAGCAAGCAACAAGACAACCGTGAAGTAGGCTTCCGCCATTATATGCACGACCATTTCCCCAATATCACTATCATTGACCTTGACCTCGCGATAAAGAGTACAAAGGAACATTATGAAAAGTGTTTGGAGGAATTTTTCACGCAGCATCCCAATGTGCATCATTGCATTACCTTCAATTCAAAAGCTCATATCGTCGGGGAATTTCTCCTTCGGACCAATCGAAGGGATGTGCAGATTATGGGATATGACATGGTTCACAAGAATGCGGCCTGTCTCCGTGAGGGCAGCATCTCGTTCCTCATCGCCCAACATGCCTATATGCAGGGCTATATGTGCATCGAAGCGCTCTTCAGAGCCATCGTATTAAAGAAGGAAGTGACCGCCGTGAATTACATGCCTATCGAGCTTCTGTCTAAGGAAAATATGGACTTCTATCAGAGGGTGCAGATATAAGGCATTGTAAAAGATAACCTTTTACCCTGTAAACAATGGTCTTTTACAGGGTAAATAACGGTTGTTTACGACCTAAAAGGCCATTGTTTACAATTAGGTTAATTAGCAAGAAAGGAAAAGATAAAATTGAATAATAAAAAAGGTATATTAGCGCTTTCGCCCTTAGTGGTGTTCATCGTCCTCTATCTGGTGTTATCCCTCATAGCGGGCGACTTCTATAAGGTGCCTATTACGGTAGCTTTCATGATAGCAAGCATCTATGCGGTCGCCATATCAGGCGGCTATCCACTGGCAAAACGCATCAATATATTCAGTCGAGGAGCAGGCGCAAGCAGTCTGTTGCTTATGCTTTGGATTTACGTATTGGCAGGGGCTTTTGCAGCATCAGCCAAAGAAATGGGGAGCATTGACGCCACGGTAAACCTTGCAGTGAATGCTTTACCCTCAAGTATGCTCCTTCCCGGCCTCTTCATTGCTGCCTGTTTCATCTCCATATCCATAGGGACGAGTGTAGGAACGGTTGTTGCCTTAGTGCCTATCGCTGTGGGAATTGCACAAAGCACGGGCGCAAACTTGCCTCTCACAACAGCCATTATTGTGGGTGGAGCTTATTTTGGAGATAATCTCTCCTTTATTTCTGACACCACAGTTGTGGCTACACAGACGCAAGGATGCAAGATGAGCGATAAGTTTCGGGTAAATTTCATGATAGTCATCCCCGCTGCCGTCCTCATCCTCATTGTCTATGCATTCATGGGAATGAATGTGAAAGCCCCCGCAAATGTGCCTGGAGTGGAATTCATGAAGGTCATCCCCTACCTCGTTGTGTTGCTCACTGCCATATTCGGAATGAATGTCATGGCAGTACTGACTATCGGAATCGTGCTTTGTGGAGCCATCGGAATGATTGAAGGAACCTATGACCTCTTCGGATGGTTTGGCGCTATGGGCAAAGGAATCGTAGATATGGGCGAACTCATCATCATTGCCATGATGGCAGGAGGCTTGCTCGAAATCATCAGAGAGAATGGGGGCATCGATTATCTGATAGATAAATTGACTGCCCATGTGCGCACTAAGCGAGGTGCAGAATTATCCATAGCAGGCCTCGTAAGCCTTGTCAATGTCTGCACTGCCAACAACACGGTGGCCATCCTCACAGTGGGAAGCATCGCAAAGAAGATTGGCGACAGATTCGGAGTTGACAACCGCAAAGCTGCAAGCATACTCGACACTTTTTCATGCACGGTGCAAGGGCTCATCCCTTATGGCGTGCAGATGCTCTTGGCGGCAGGACTTGCACACATCAACCCTGTGGAAATCGTGCCCTACCTCTATTATCCAATGGCTATGGGCATAGCTGCCCTGCTGGCAATCCTTTTCAGATACCCTAAAAAGTACAGCTAATGGACATCATTAAACGCAATTTTTTCCGCTTGCTTCGCTCTGGTGCTCTTAACGAATTTGAGTCTATAGAGCCGATGTCAGCCTTTAAATGGGACCGACTTATCCAAATGGTGAAGGCCCAAAAGGTGTCGGAAATTGCCCTGAAAGGCATCCGAAACCATCAATATGATGAAGAGATGAATATCCCCGCATCCTCATTTGAGGAACTGCAAAACAGCCCTATGGATACGGAAAATATTTCATCACGGCTCTCTAATCGGTTTCTCAATAAGCGATTGAAGAAAATCCGTGAGAATGAGCCACATGCAATAGATGCCTCAATGGACACCTTGACTCTTCTGAATATTATTGTCAAGAATATTGGCTATATGCTCAACAGAGGAATTTCTCTGAATGGCATCTTGGAAATGGGTAGATTTCTGAGGACAAAAGGCGACAAAGTGGACTTCGTAAAACTGGATGGTTGGTTGGAAGAACTTCATCTTCAGCACATGGCACAACTGCAAGGGAACATCCTGATTTCCGTCTTTAAATTCGAGCAAGATGAAATCCCATTTGTTCAAAAGTTAGAGCCGGAAGCTGGAAAACTCACGCTCCGCTCCCTTAATCATACTGCAATGGATACCGCAAAAGACTGGCATTTCCGCCAAAGCAAGAGTGGATTTGTCAAAAACAATTCTGCCGTATTACGCAAAAATTTGCGTAGAAGTATCCGATATATAAACTATGCACCGATTGAAACAACCAGCAATTTTATCAATAATTTTGCCCGTTCCCTGTCGGAAATCGAAGAATAAAATATAATATTTGTAAAAAACACAGCTAAGCATTCAGATATCTCTAATCTTTTGTTTATCTTTGCAAGTATGAAAAGAATTATATTTCTGATAATATGCTTATCTTCAATGCTTTCTATGAATGCACAAGTGGAATGTGAAGACACTTGCTCGCATATCCATGGCATAGATTTAAGCCACTATCAGGGCAATGTCTTTTGGGAAGCCATTGGTGACAATTCAAAGATGGCGTATGTATATCTAAAGGCTACAGAGGGTGGCGACCGTGTGGATGACAAATATAAGGAAAATATAGAAATAGCTCACCGTTATGGATTAAAGGTAGGGTCTTACCACTTTTATCGTCCAAGAATCGCACAAGAAACACAACTTGCCAACTTTATGGCACAATGTCGCCCTGGTGACCAGGACTTGATTCCGATGATAGATATCGAAACGAGAAGTGGATTATCACAAGAAGCCTTTACAGATTCACTCTTCAAATTCCTTGATTTAATAGAAGAAGCCTACAAACAGAAGCCCCTCATCTACGTGGGAACCAACTTCTACAACAATAATCTTCAAAATAAGCTGAATGATTACAAGATAATGGTAGCGCAATATACCCAAAGAGAGCCCGTATTAAGCGACAATCGCGACATAACTATATGGCAGTATACCGGTAAAGGTCATATCAATGGCATCACCGGATATGTGGATAAGAGTCGCTTTTTAGGGAAACACAGATTGAGAGAAATAAGATTCAGACATAGATAAAACATAGAAATTATGGCAATCATTAAATGTCCGGAGTGCGGTCATGAAATCAGTGACAAAGCACCCGTTTGCCCTTCCTGCGGCGTGGAAATAGCAGGTAATGTAATACGATGCCCACAATGTGGCGAAGTTTACTTTAAAAATTTGAGCGAATGCCCAAAATGTCATCACCTTACGGCTGCAAAAGAAACCGTAGAGCCGGGCATTCCAGTACCACCAAAAGCGCCATTAGAGGCAACGGAGCCTGTAAATCCAACCCAAAAACCAAAGAAAAAAGGTAAGGGAATATGGATTGCGGCTTTCATCATAGCCCTCGTCATCTGTGGTGGAGTCTATTATTTCTATCAAGACCGGCAGAATGCCAATGAGCAGGATGCTTACGAATATGCCATGCAAAGCCAAGACCCTACAGTTTTGCAGGATTACCTCGATAAATACAAAGACGCTGACGAAGCTCATCGCGACAGCATTCAGGCACATCTGACCATACTGCAACAAGAAACCCAAGGTTGGACAAATGCTGTTATCAGTGGTTCAAAAGAAGCCTTGCAAGCTTATCTTGACAAATATCCAAACACTCCTCACAAAGCAGAAATTGCCCATAAGATAGACTCAATCGATTGGGTTGTCGCACAAAATGCCAACACTGCTGATGCCTTACAACAATATTTGGATGAGCATCTGAACGGAGAACACATTGATGAGGCTAACAATGCAATGAAAGATTTGATGACAAAAACTGTGCAACCAGAAGAGAAATCGGCTATTGCCACTATCTTCCGCCAGTTCTTCCAAAGCATAAATTCAAAGAATGAAGACGGACTTTCCAGTACTGTTTCCACCTTCCTTTCCTCTTTCTTGGGAAAAACAGATGCCACAAAGAGTGATGTGATTACTTTCATGCATAAGATTTATAAATCTAATGTAAGTAACATGAATTGGCATTTGAATAATGACTACAAAATAGACAAGAAAGAAGTCGGTGAAGATGAATATGAATATACCGTCCAATTCTCTGCTACACAACAGGTAGAATATACAGATGCCACTAAACAAAGCAATAAATTCCGTGTGAATGCCACTGTTGATTCTAATGGAAAAATCAGTGCTTTCAACATGGTGAGAATCATTGAATAGTCGGCTGTATCTTATAAATTACGGTCTAAAAAGTAAAGTTCTTGCATCAATGCGTATAAATACATTGTGATGCAAGAACTTTTTTATTATACCAAAGAGAAGTTTTCTACTATCCTAACTGCATTTCCCGCAAAAGTTGCTTCTGATGTTCATTCAAATTCGTAGGCAACTTGACATTGTAAGTTATTATCAAATCGCCAAACGTACCATCCCCTCTATCATAGCCTTTACCACGTAAACGCACTTTAGTTCCACTTTGTGTCTCTGGTTTAATCTTAAGTTTCAACTTCGTTCCATTGCTCAACTGAATGATGATTTCACCACCAAGCAAAGCTGTATAAAGGTCGATATTCACGTTGGCATTCATTTCCCCTGTGCTATATCGAGTGGTTTTCCTTTGTGAACGACCACTTCCGACATTACCAAAAAGATCTTGGAAGAAACTTGAAAAGCCTCCTCCACTGCCATAATTATCAAAATCAAACCCTTCAAAAGGTGAACTTCCGCTACCAGTACTCCAATGGAAACCGCTTCCACCACTATCTTCACCAGCTTGATTGAAGGCATCAGCATCTTTCCAATGCTCTCCATACTGATCGTACTTCTTTCTTTTCTCAGGGTCATCAATTACCTCATAGGCTTCATTCAATGCCTGAAATTTCGCCTTTGCCTTAGGATCATTCGGGTGTAAATCAGGATGAAACTGCTTTGCACGCTTACGATAGGCCTCTCGAACATCCTTTTGCGGTATGTTCTTGTCTACGCCCAGAATTTTATAATAATCTATAAATGCCATAATCTAAAACCTCCATTTCTTTTAAAAATAACCAGCAAAAAGTGTGCCTAAATTCATTAGAATTTTGTATTTTTGCATCATATTATAAAAATTATTTATGAAAAGACTTTTTATTGTTATCTTTTTGGCGCTTGCATATAGTATTCCACTCTTGGCGCAAGCAAAAACCGTAAACCTCAGAATCATTGAAACCAGTGATGTTCACGGCTCATTCTTCCCCTACGATTTCATTAATCGCAGGCCTCAAAAAGGCTCTATGGCTCGGGTTAGTTATTATGTAGATTCTCTGAGAGCACAATATGGCGACAAGTTAATTTTACTTGATAACGGTGATATTCTTCAAGGACAACCTACTTGTTACTATTACAACTATATCAACACGAATACCAGCAATATCGCTGCAGACATTGTCAATTACATGCACTATGATGCAGAAACCGTTGGAAACCATGATATTGAAACAGGACATGCTGTTTATGACAAGTGGCAAGGAGAGGTGAAATGCCCAATATTAGGCGCAAACGTCATAAACACTAAAACCAAACAGCCTTATTTTCAGCCTTACACCATATTAAATAGAGATGGGGTGAAGATAGCCATTTTGGGTATGCTTACCCCCGCTATTCCTAATTGGCTCCCTGAGAACCTTTGGAATGGACTTCAGTTTGAAGAAATGGTGGCTAGTGCACGTAAATGGATGGCCTTCCTGCAGAAAAATGAGCAACCTGACATCGTAATTGGCCTTTTCCATAGCGGCAAAGATGGTGGCATAACAACTGATAAATATGCAGAAAACGCTTCTGAAAAAATTGCCAGAGAAGTGCCTGGATTTGATATAGTGTTCTTTGGTCATGACCATACTAGATGTTCCGATACGATAAAAAATACAGAAGGAAAGGATGTTGTTTGCTTGGATCCAGCCAATAATGCCATGTCTGTAGCCGATGCTGAAGTAGCTGTTACAGTAGACGAAAAGCAAGTCAAGACCAAAATTCACGGTAGAATCGTAGATATAACCAAACAACCTACTGATGCAGCGTACATGTCTCACTTCAATTCTCAAATGGAAGAAGTGGATAACTATGTAAACAAGAAGATTGGAAACTTTAGAAAGACTATCTCTACCCGTGACAGTTATTTCGGCTCCAGTGCATTCACTGACCTCATTTTAAACCTTGAATTAAAGATAACAGATGCTGATATTGCCTTCAATGCACCACTCTCCTTTGATTCCGAAATCAAAAAAGGTCCAATATATGTAAGCGATATGTTCAACCTCTATAAGTTTGAAAACCAACTATATGTGATGAGACTTACTGGTGAAGAAATTCGTAAGCACCTTGAAATGAGCTATGATTTATGGGTGAATACGATGAAAAGCCCTGAAGACCATCTTCTTTTGCTTAATGAGAAGACCAAATACGACCAGCAAAGACTTGGATTCAAAAACTACTCCTTTAACTTTGACAGTGCCGCTGGTATCGATTACGAAGTGGATGTTACAAAACCAAATGGTCAGAAAGTCAAAATCTTGCGCATGAGCAATGGGCAACCCTTTGATGAGCACAAATGGTATAAGGTGGCCATCAACAGTTATAGGGCCAACGGAGGTGGTGAACTGCTTACTAAAGGGGCTGGCATTCCACACGATAGTCTTGAAGGTCGCATCATTTGGAGAAGCGACAAAGACCAAAGATATTATCTGATGAAAGAGATTGAAAAAGCCAAAAGCATGAATCCGAAGCCCAATAATAATTGGAAATTCGTACCTGATGCATGGGTAAAAACTGCTGCCAAAAGAGATTACGACCTTCTCTTCAATCAGAATAAAGGCAAAACAAATGGCAAATAAATATTGGTTTATCTTCTGCAAGAGTGACTTGATGCTCCAAAAAAATGAGGATGGCACTTATAGTATACCCTATTGTGAAGAGCCTCCTATTGCCATCAAGCCTTGGACTCATATTCTGAACATTACCCCAATGGGTGATGATGAGGTGAAAACGTTCAATATCGACCTCCCAATCACTGATAATCCGAGGTATGAAATGTGTGGTTTGAGGCCTTCTTTCTATAAGCTTCCACGAGAAATTTATATCAAAGCCGGCAAGTGTCAAGAATTACTTTATTGGGACCATAACACCCAGTATTGCGGCATCTGCGGTTCTCCTATGAAGATGTCGACAGATATTTCCAAGAAATGTACTTCTTGTGGCAAGGAGATATGGCCAGAATTAGCTACGGCTATTATCGTCCTAATCCATCGTGGAGATGAGGTTTTGCTCGTACATGCCAATAACTTTAAGACAGATTTCTATGGTCTTGTAGCTGGATTTGTTGAGACTGGAGAGACTCTGGAGGAAGCAGTCAGAAGAGAAGTGACCGAAGAAACAGGGGTATCCATTAAGAATATAACTTATTGGGCATCACAGCCATGGCCCTATCCATGCGGTTTGATGGTAGGATTTTATGCTGAATATGACAGTGGAGAGATTCATTTGCAACGCTCAGAACTTAGCAAAGGCGCTTGGTTTCACCATGATAATCTGCCACAACTGCCTGAAAAGCTGTCAATAGCAAGAAGATTAATCGATAATTGGCTTAATACCTTTAATAATAAATAAATATGAAATTTCTTGAGAAAGCGCTTGGCTTTGACTCCAAGCAAATGAAACTGAAGACAGAGGTGATTGCTGGAGCCACCACCTTTTTAACCATGAGCTACATCTTAGCGGTAAATCCATCCATTCTTTCAAGTACAGGCATGGATAAAGGAGCTCTTTTTACAGGTACTGCACTGGCAGCTGCCATAGCGACACTTTTACTTGCCTTCATGGCAAAACTTCCTTTCGCACAAGCTCCAAGCATGGGTCTTAATGCCTTTTTTGCCTATACCTTATGTCAGGCAATGGGTTATTCATGGCAACAATCCTTAGCTATCATGCTGATAGAAGGTATCGTTTTCATTCTGATAACCTTTTTCAATATTCGAGAACTCATATTAAACAGCATACCGAAGAATCTCAGGTTTGCCATTTCTGCTGGTATCGGCATGTTCATTGCCTTTATCGGTTTGAAGAACGCAGGTATCATCGTGGCGAAAGAAGGCACTTTCGTCGGTCTTGGAGCCTTTACTCCTACATGCATCTTAGGTATCATTGCCATCCTCTTGAGCGGTATTCTGATGGCTAGAAAAGTAAAAGGCTCTCTGTTTTATGGCATCATTCTCGCCACCATTATTGGCATACCATTGGGCGTAACGTCCATTCCTGCAGGCTGGTTACCAGTTTCTGCACCGCAATCCATCACTCCCGTATTTTGTCATTTCGACTTTGCTGGCTTCATCAACATAAAAACTCTCCTCGTCATCTTCTCTCTTCTCATTGTCAACATCTTCGATACAGTGGGCACACTTGTAGGCCTTGCCTATAAGACGGGAATTGTACAACCTGACGGAAGTATTCCTCATGTGAAAGAAGCCATGATGAGTGATGCCATCGGAACGACATGCGGTGCCTTGCTGGGCTCTTCCACGATTACCACTTATGTAGAAAGTGCGTCAGGTATAGCTGAAGGTGGACGCAGCGGAATGACTTCTTTTGTGGTCGGCTTGTTATTTATCATCTCCCTATTATTGTCACCTATCTTCCTCCTTATCCCTGGTGCAGCCACCAGCGGGGCTTTGGTCATGGTCGGAGTATTGATGATTGACAGCGTGAAGAAAATCGATTTGAGTGATGTCAGCGAGGCTTTTCCATCTTTCATCACGATGATTACCATGGTGCTTTGCTACTCTATTGCCGATGGTATATGCCTTGGCATTCTGAGCTATGTCATCGTGAAATTATGCACTTCTCAATTCAAATCCCTCAATGCCACACTCGTCATCTTATCCATCCTGTTTGTCATAAACTTCATTTGCGGCTAAGATGAAGGCTCTGATTGACAGAATCAAGAAAGACGGCAAATGTTTTCCGGGAGGAATCCTCAAGGTTGACAAGTTCATCAATCATCAGATGGACCCTAATCTGATGAAGCAAATAGCGGTGGAGTTCATTCGCCGCTATGCTTCCACTGAAATTAATAAAATCATAACGATAGAGGCTTCAGGCATTGCGCCTGCCATCATGATGGGATTTCTACTGGACTTACCGGTCGTCTTTGCAAAGAAAAAGAAGCCTTCCACCATGGATAACATGCTGGAAACCAGCGTTTTTTCCTTTACGAAACAACGGGAATATCATGTTGTGATATCTAAGGACTATCTGACGCCTAAGGATAAGGTGCTCTTTGTGGATGACTTTCTTGCTTATGGCAATGCTGCCAAGGGCATCATCGACTTGTGCAAACAGGCTGGATGTGAACTTGTAGGCATGGCTTTCATCATCGAAAAGGCCTTCCAGCATGGTCGCGAAGTCATTGAAGCTTCAGGCATAAGATGCGAAAGTCTTGCCATCATCGACTCTTTGGATAATTGCGAAATCAAGATTCGTGAATAGTTGGAAGTACTTGCAAAGAACATTTCCGATGGCAGATCTTGCAGATAATACACCCATAAAATAGTGTTTCTTTTCTTGCAAATAACGGTTTGCTTTTAGAAAGATTACTCCTCTCAAAACAACTAACGATTGTTTACCTTGTAAAACAGGCTGTTTTACTGCCTAAATCAGGCTGATTCACAGAGTAAAACAGCCTGATTTACAAAGCCCCTTATTATCAAGCGTTTCGCGAAGGATTGTCCTTTAGATTGTAAGAAGCTACTTTCTTGCCTCTAAAAGGTTATCTTCAGGTATACAAAAAACCGTTACTTACATCGTAAATAACGGTTTTCTACAATTCTTCAAGTTTCATTTAAAGCGGTCCTGGACCTTCTGCAGCCTTCTTGAAAGCCTGTCGATGGAACTTATCTTCTGCTCGGATTATCTCCATTACTTTGCCTGCTGGCAGCACTTTCATGAACTTCAGATGATACTCTTGCTGTATTTTTTTAATCTGAATATCGATTTTATCCATTTTCTTAATAGCCTCTGCACACATATTATCATCTGATGTATCCAGATGACGATAAATTCTCATCTCATGAAAGCAATCGCGCTGCTTGCGCTGCATCTCTCTGAAGAGTGGGAAAAAGCGGCTCGCTTCCATGGGTGTAAGGGCTGCGCGTTGAGTAATAAACTGTTCCATATCCGCCTCAAACTTCTCGGGATCGAAGTGCGGATGCCTTCTGTTTTGTGCATTTAGACCTAATGTAAGCACCAACATTAATAATATAGCAATTGTTTTTTTCAATTTCTATCTCCTTTTTTATTGATTATCAACAAGCGATGCATAGATATCCTCGTTATCAAGCATGGTATAATCGGCCATTTGGTCAATCGTATTATTAGCCGAAATCTCAATGTGAGTTTTCGCCATAGGCTCATTTGAAGGCCGCGATGTATGCAGATAAATGCTCAAGCTCATGATTGCACCACAAATACAAGCTGCTGCGAGCATGGCAGGACGATAGCGATGCCACCTTGGACGCATGCTGACAGTGCGTGCTTTTTGTTCTGGCAATTTGTCCATGAACTTATCGGCAAAATCATCGAAATAGCCTTCTGGCACCTTGAAAGGCGCCTTGTTGCCAAATCTCTGTTTTAATGTCTGTTCTTCTTTGTCCATGTCAATTCTCCTTATTTTTACTTATTAGACGATGAATCGCCGTGAAGGTTTAATCTTTATGCTTAAAATATTCAGTAATTTTTTGAACTGCAATGTGATAGCTTGCCTTTAGCGCACCTTCACTTGTATCCAAAAGCTTGCTCATTTCAGAATATTTCATTTCATCAAAATACCTCAGATTGAACACCATACGCTGTACTTCAGGCAAGGTGGCAATGGCTTCTTGCAGTTGGGCCTGCATCTCATCACCATCAAAATAGTCATCTGCCAACAGGCGACTGGCTACCGTAACGTCCTCATCGGCACTTATGCTACTCGCATTTTTCTGTTTTCTGATGAAATCCAACGACAAATTGATGGCGATGCGATAAAGCCATGTGACGATTTTGGATTCACCTTTAAAAGAATCAAGGTTTGTCCAAGCCTTAATAAAAGTATCTTGCAAGACATCATTTGCATCTTCATGAGACAACACAAAATGACGAATCTTCCAATATAGCGGCTCACTATATTGGCGAACTATCATCTCAAATCCCTTTCGTTGTGTCTTCGGATTCGACAAAAGTTTCAATATGTCATCTTCACTTATGCTCACTTATAATTTGCAAAATATTGGTATATCACCTTATCATAGCCATATACATCATCAAACTCCTGCAGTTTACCTTTCTCATCGGGATAAATGGTGAAGTAAGTAATGAAAATAGGCACTTGCGGATCTACTGGAACAGAGCCTATAATCAGGCTATGGTCAAGAGTATCAGGCATTTCCTCGTCTTTATCCTGCTTGCCTTTCAGACTGCTTACATCAGCATTCATTGAATAGTTTATCTTGTGGATAATATCCTTGTTCTTATCTTTTAAGAGAAAAACAGCCAAATCAAAAGGCTTTTCCACTCTTACACAGCCATGAGAAACCCCACGATCCTCCATTGCAAAAACGCCTTTGGATGAAGTATCATGCAGGTAAACTGAGAAACTATTATCAAACCGAAAGATGATTCTTCCCAATGAATTACCTACTCCACCTTCTTGAATAACCAGATAATCAGGCGATTTCAGCATTGACCAAGTGACTCTCCAAATGTCAACTGTCTTACCTGTTTTCCGCTCTCTGACGAAATAATGATTAGTGGAAAAATAATTTGTATCTCCAACATGCTGAATAATGCTTTTATCAATAATGCTTCTGGGGATAATCCATTGCGGATTAATATCCATACGGGTGATATTACTGGTAAGAAGAGGAGTCTTAGTTTCAAAAGAGCCACAACCTATTCTCATTTTCAAAACTTCATCATCATCGACAGCCATCAATTTAAAAGAAGGAATGTTCACCAATACATATTTCCTATGCTGTTGTGGATAATCCCTCAAACGCCATCTGCACCGCTCCATATTCACCATTATTTTAGGCTTCTCAGAAGACTTAGTTTGAGGGTTATTGAGCAATGCAAGCAACTCTTTATACATAGGACTTTGGGGCTGAATCTCCTTGAGAAACTCGCTCACGCTGTCATTGGATATTTTTCGAAATGCCTTTTTATAGAATGAAGATCCTGCACGTTGCATCGAAACATCATACAAACCCCGATAAGAAACGCGAACACTGTCACTGTCGTGAACATCAAGTTTATTGAAAATATATCTTGGATTGAAATATCCAAAGCGTTGTCCTGTAACGTATCTCAGATAAGCCTTCGTGAGATTATACTCCAAACGGGCCATCACTTTATTAATATTATTATGCGCAGTGTCAAAATCCAAGGTGCGCATACGCTTAAGATCGCTCTGAATCTGCTGAACTCTAAATTTCGACTTAGAGAATCCCAACTTATCAACTTGGCTAATATAGGTCAGCAATGTGTCAGCCCTATCATCAATTCCGAGCCTGTCAATCCATAAGAAAGCACCTCTTCGCAGATAATAACTTCGTGTGCGATAATCCGCCATCATAGAGTCTGTATCTTCCTTAATCAACATGCCGATTTGTTCCTTTATTCTATGAGAATTAAGTTTATAGGCACCAACGGACATGTCTGCATATTTATCAAGTGTAAGATTCAAATTTGGATTATACACCTTATTGTGGCATGAACAAAGCATTAATGTCACAAAGAGAAAAGCAAAAATTGAAGAATAAGACCTCAAAGTAATTATCGGATAGAGATCTTGCGGACATACTTGCCCACCTTAATGATATAACAGCCCTTTGGAAGTGATAAATCGTAGCGTCTTTCATCACCTTCCACCTTGACGTTCATCACTCTCACCCCAGCCACATTATATATCTGAAGCATCTGACCGTTAGCTCCAGTTATAGTGAGCACTGAGCCTGAAATATTAATTGAGATGTTGTCAAAGTCGTTATCAGTAATCTCAATTGATTCATTTGCACACACCACAGAAGGCATGCCAAACATGAGAAATACTGAAAATATTGTTGAAAGTATAATTTTATTCATACGCGTACATTATAATATGCAGCAAATTTAAGGAATAAATCTTAAATATAGCTCTCGAAATTATATTTTTGTCGAAGATTTAATTTTATTTAACATCAACTACCATACCTTCATTCGAAAGGTAACTCTCTGGGAATATTTCCCGTGCTTCCTTTACAATAGATTCTTCATCATCATATCGTGCGCTGAAATGGCCTAACAACAGTTTGCCAACATGCCCATTTTTAGCAACTGCAGCAGCCTGTTGAGATGTACTGTGGTAATAGAGTTTGGCACGTTCCAAACATGAACTGTCATAAGTACTCTCATGATAAAGCAAATTTACCCCTTCTATCAGCTTATACAATGACGGTATATAGCGAGTATCACTACAATAAGCATAACTTCTGACAGGATCTGGATCGGATGTAAGGCGACTGTTTTCAATAACCTCCCCATCTGCAGTTGTCCAATTTGAACCATTCTTGATATTATCTATTTGGCTGATTGGTATTTGATAAAAATCTATCATATCCCTCAAAATATGCCTGCGTGTAGGCTTTTCTTTAAAGAGAAAGCCACAACAAGGAATGCGATGTTCTAGTGGAATCGTCTCTACTGTCAGGCTCTTATCTTCATAAATTACAGTCTTTGATGTTGTATCAATCGCATGAAAAACAACTTCAAATTCAAGTCCTCTGCAAAACAAGTCCATGCCCATATTGAGTATTTTTTCCAATTCTTTTGGTGCATAAACATGCAAAGGAGCTGTACGCCCCAACATGCCAAAAGTGGAAATAAGACCAATAAGGCCAAAACAATGGTCGCCATGTAAATGAGAAATAAATACACATCCTATCTTCGTGAATCTCATTTTCGACTTACGCAACTGAATTTGAGTGCCTTCCCCACAATCAACCATAAAGAGTTTTTCGCGAATCTCTACGATTTGGGAAGAAGCAAAATGCTTCAATGTGGGAAGAGCACTACCACAACCAAGGATATGTATCTTAAATGGCTCCATTATTTTCTGAAAATCTCACTCTATTTTTGACGCTTATAAGTGAAAATCCCTTGTTCGTTTTCTAGGTAAAGGCTGTCAGCTCCAAGTTCATCTATGTTGAAAGTGTCCTTATTCAGTAACAATTGGCAATTATAAATCTTCCAAGAAGTCCAAGGATTAGTTTCTGCCTTAACGTTTGATTTGACGACTCCACCTTCCTGAATTTCAAAATTCTTGTCAATACTCATCCACTTACCAAGCAAAGTGGTAAGATTGACAACCTTATTGACTATCAATTCCTTATCAGCATTCTTATAGCCTACAACGGCAAGTCTGTCACCAGCAAGCAAGCCTCCCACTACAGGATTTTCATTTGACTCTTCCTCTAACATGAGATATGTGAGCGTATCACCAGCATCTGTAACAAGTTGAAGAGTATGCATTGCTGTGCCATCTCCACAAACACCATAGACAGTACTGTCAGGAATAGCATTCTTGCCCGCCTCTAAACTGTCAGAATCTTTTACCTTGTTTGCTGTTTTGTTGCCTGAACAACTTCCTAATGCGATTGCTACTAGGAACAACACAAATAAATAATTAATACCTTTCATATTTTTGATTATTTAGTTTCCTGCTTTTTAGCTTCATTCCAAAAATCATCCATTTCTGTTAATGTCATATCTTTCAATGATTTATTCATTTCTTTAGACTTCTGCTCAATGTAATTGAATCTATGGATAAACTTCTGATTTGTATGCTCCAAGGCATTATCAGGATTAAGATGATACAATCGGGCGGCATTAATCACGCTAAAGAGGAAATCGCCCAATTCTTTTGTTGAGTTTTCTTTATCCTCTTTTTTAAGTTCTACTTCCAATTCACCAAGCTCTTCGTACACCTTTTTCCAAACATCTTCTTTCTTCTGCCAATCAAAGCCAACGTTACGAGCCTTGTCTTGAATGCGATAAGCTTTTATCAGTGAGGGCAATGCATCGGGAACTCCTGAAAGAACAGATGTATTCCCATCCTTCTCTTTTTGCTTGATTTGTTCCCATGTTTCCTCTACTCCATCAGCATCAGCAGGCTTCTTCTCAAGATCTGCTTTTGGATCATAAGGCCAACCCGTCCAATCAATAAAGGGATGACGGAACATCAGTTTCTTCGTCTCCTGATTACAAACATCGGCAATATCATAAACATCCTCCTCTTTTCCGAGAATAGAATAAAATATCACATGCTCCATCACATCGCCTAGTTCTTTCATTACATCATGGAGATTCCTCTTCATAAGGGCATCAGCCAACTCAAAGACTTCTTCAATAGTATTAGGACGAAGACTCTCGAATGTCTGCTTTTTATCCCATGGACATTCCTTGCGTAGGCGTGTCTGAACATCAAGTAGACGCCCGAAAGCTTCCATTTTTTCCTCTCTTGTGTGCATATTTGCATATAATTTCTTGCAAAAGTAATCAATTTCCGTGGAATTTTATTAACTTTGCATCGTTTTTTAATCAATTAGAAGAAATAAAAATCATTCACAATATGGAATTAGCAACTAAGTATGACCCAAAAGAGGTAGAATCGAAGTGGTATCAATACTGGCTCGACAACAAGCTTTTCAGCAGCAAGCCTGATGGCAGAGAGCCTTATACAATAGTAATTCCGCCACCTAACGTGACTGGTGTACTTCACATGGGCCACATGCTCAATAATACAATTCAAGATATTCTTGTCAGACGTGCCCGCATGGAAGGTAAGAATGCTTGTTGGGTTCCTGGTACTGATCATGCTTCTATCGCCACTGAAGCAAAGGTCGTAAACAAACTTGCTGAACAAGGTATTCAGAAAACAGACCTTACACGTGAGCAATTTCTTGAGCATGCTTGGGATTGGACTCGTGAACACGGAGGCATTATTTTAAAACAGTTGCGTAAGCTAGGTGCTTCCTGCGACTGGGACCGCACTTCTTTCACAATGGATGAAACACGTTCTAAAAGTGTGATAAAAGTGTTTGTAGACCTCTATAACAAGGGTTACATCTATCGTGGCGTACGCATGGTGAACTGGGACCCAAAGGCTCAGACCGCTTTATCTGATGAGGAAGTTGTCTATAAGGATGAACATTCCAAGCTCTATTACTTGAAATATCGAGTAGTAGAGAATGACTGCAAGCAGAAAGAGGAAGGGAATGTTATGCACAAAGATGAGAAAGGCTATTATGCTGTTGTGGCTACTACTCGTCCTGAAACCATTATGGGAGATACTGCAATGTGTATCAACCCGAAAGATGTAAAGAATACATGGCTGAAAGGAAAGCATGTAATCGTTCCGCTTGTAGGCCGTGAAATTCCCGTTATTGAAGATGATTACGTGGATATTGAATTCGGTACAGGCTGTTTGAAAGTCACTCCTGCACATGATGTTAACGACCATGCACTGGGCTTGAAGCATGGTTTAGAGACCATTGACATATTCAATGACAACGGAACTATCTCTGAAGCAGCTGGAATGTATATTGGAAAGGACAGAATGGATGTACGCAAGCAGATTTCAGCAGACCTTATAAACGCCGCTTTGATGGAAAAGGTGGAAGATTATGATAATAAAGTCGGCTTCTCTGAACGTACCAATGTACCTATAGAACCGAAACTTTCCACACAATGGTTTCTCAAAATGCAACATTTTGCTGACCTTGCACTCGACCCTGTAATGAATGATGAGATTGAGTTCTATCCTAAGAAATATAAAAATACTTATCGCCATTGGTTGGAAAACATCAAAGATTGGTGTATAAGCCGACAACTTTGGTGGGGCCATCGCATCCCTGCTTATTATTTTAAGGATGCACAAGGCAAGAACAACTTCGTGGTCGCCGAAAATGCAGAAGAAGCTTTGAAACAGGCACAGCAAAAGAATCCAATGCTTAAAGCAGAAGATTTGGAGCAAGAAAGTGACTGTTTGGATACTTGGTTCTCAAGTTGGCTGTGGCCAATATCCGTATTCGACGGCATCAACAAGCCCAACAATGAAGATATTGCCTATTACTATCCAACTTCAGACCTCGTTACAGGCCCCGATATTATTTTCTTCTGGGTTGCCCGCATGATAATGGCAGGATATGAATATCGCAAGACTTTCCCATTCAAACATGTCTATTTTACAGGTATTGTGAGAGATAAGTTAGGGAGAAAGATGAGCAAGAGTTTAGGTAATTCTCCTGATCCCATCATGCTAATTGAGCAATATGGTGCCGATGGCGTACGCATGGGAATGATGCTAAGTGCACCTGCAGGCAATGATATTCTCTTTGATGAAAGCCTTTGCGAACAAGGACGTAACTTCAATAATAAGATTTGGAATGCCTTCCGACTTGTTCAGGGCTGGCAAACAGAAGATATAGAACAACCGGAAACTAACAAAATTGCCATCAAGTGGTTTGAAGCTAAACTGAAAGAAACCAATGAGGTGATGGAAGAGCAATACAAGCAATATCGCATTTCAGAAGCTTTGATGACGGTTTATCGCCTTTTCTGGGATGAATTTTCCAGTTGGTATCTTGAAATGATTAAGCCTGAATATGGCAAGCCAATTGACAAAGCTACTTTTGAAGCTACCCTTCATTTCTTTGACAGTTTGTTGAAGATGCTGCATCCATTCATGCCTTTCATCACAGAAGAACTATGGCAGCACATCTATGACCGCAAAGAAGGCGAGAGTATTATGCGTGCTACACTGAATATTCCTACTCCTGAGGATTCTGATCGCAAACTGATTGCTGACATCGAAACTGTAAAACAGATTGTGAGTGGTATCCGAATGGTACGCAATCAGAAAAATATTGCAATCAAAGAGCAACTCACCCTTCAGGTTATTGGTGACAATAATGCAGCTAAATACAATTCCATTATCACCAAAATGGCCAATCTGAAGTCTATCGAAATAGTGAAAGAAAAGACTTCTGATGCTTCTGCCTTCATGGTGGGAACTTCTGAATTTGCCGTCCCTGTTGGTAATCTGATAGATGTAGAAGCTGAATTACAAAAGCAGCAAAAGGAGTTGGAACACCTCGAAGGTTTTCTTGCAGGTATCAAGAAGAAACTCTCTAATGCCAATTTCGTTGCGCATGCACCCGAAGATGTCGTTGCCCGTGAGCGTAAGAAACAGAGCGACTCCGAAGAAAAGATAGCTTCCTTGAAAATATCTATTGCAGAACTTCAAAAAAAATAAGATTATGAAACATTTTCTTTGTCTATTCCTGTCATCTATCCTTCTGTTGTCGCTGTCTTCATGCAAAGGCGATGACCCGGCACCAGTGTCATCAAAGGCAGAGAAAACAATCTTTGTCTACATGCCATGGACGGCTAGTGAAAACTCTACAAATGGCAATCTCTATTCTTATTTTTCGCAGAATATTTCCGACATTGAGTCTGCCATCAAACAACAAGGTGGATTAGGCAACAATAGGGTCTTAGTATTTATCTCCAAATCGAGCACTTACTCTGCCCTATTGGAAATCAAATACAGCAAAAATCAATGTACGCGGGATACTCTGAAGCGATATAATAATTACGAATATACCACTCCAAGTGGGGTTGCAGGCATTCTGAATGATGTAAAAACTAATGCTGAAGCCTCGCAATATGACATGATTATCGGCTGTCATGGTAGTGGCTGGATACCCAAAGGACTTGAAGACTATTATCGCACACGGTCATTCGGAGGCAGCAGTGCCAAATATCAGACTGAAATCAGCGACCTTGCTTCCGGCATCAGTCTTGCTGGCATGCACATGCAGTTTATCTCTTTCGACGACTGCTATATGGCAGGAGTTGAAGTAGCGTATGATTTACGCAATGTAGCTGATTATCTCATAGCATCCACAAGCGAGATTATGGCTGATGGGATGCCATATACTAAGGTTTGGCAGTATATGACCCCTGCAACACCAGACTACAACGGCATCTGTCAGGCGTTTCTCAATTACTATTCTTCAGCCACTTATCCCTATGGTACACTTTCGGTAATCAACTGCAATAAGATTGCTGACATGGCAAATGTGATGAAGAGCATCAACAGCCAATATACTTTTGATACTAGCAAACTGGAATCTGTACAGAAGCTTGATGGGCTTGGACAGACTACCTTCTTTGATTTAGGCAGTTATGTGGAGAATCTTTGTGGCCAGAAACCAGCTGCATTCACGTCCACGCTATCTCTCTTAGTCCCTTATTGTGTACATACTTCTGAAATCTACACAGCCTTTGTCAATTACAACGGAGGTTTCTCTACTGTGCCTATTAATACATTCTCAGGCATCACCATCTCTGACCCTACAGAAAATACGTATTTAGTAAATTACGTTTCACAAACCAACTGGTGGAAAGCAACGCACTAAAATTGACGAATTTTCATAACATAAAAATCGGATGATTTAGTAAGGAATTGATAGTCTCATTGATTCCGAAAACATCACTATTTATCATAATTCAAGAAATATACAATAAATGCTTTCGGAGGTTTTACTGCCTCTGAAAGCATTTATCTATAGACCATCTTCCATCATTCTGAAGATTATTAAAAATAACAAGTCCATGAGACAGAAATCAGCGATTTTTTCTTTTCAATATAAAAGACGGCTTTTTACCTTGTAAAAGGTTATTAGAAGGAATGTAAACAACGGTTGTTTACAGCGTAAAAGACCGTTGTTTACCTTGAAGGGAATAATTGTCCAAAATTCAATAACAGAATTTTAGCATTACAACTCATAAATTTCAGAAGGCACTTTGCGCTTCAATACCTCAAGTTTAAAGTCTGCACCAGCCACTATACCATAGCCTCGAAGCACCTGTTCTACCGTCTTTCGGGCAAGTTCAGGATGATTATTCTCTTCGCTTAAATGACAAAGCCAGACATGCTTCAACTTCTGAGTTGCATTTTCTGCTAATGCTTTTCCACAATCCGAATTGCTCAGGTGTCCCGTATTGCTCATAATGCGACTTTTCAGATGTTGCGGATAGGGCCCTTGCATGAGCATTTCGTCATCATGATTAGCCTCCAAAACCAAATAATTGGCTTCTCCGATAATCTCTTTCATCTCATCGGTTACATAGCCGACATCCGTCATAAGGCAGAATGTGATGTCGCCATATTCCACCTTATAGCCCACACAATCAAGACTGTCATGCGGCACATTGAACGGTGTAATCTTCAAACCACCAAGTTCGAAAGACACGTTTTTCTCAATGATTTTTTTACGTTCAGGCACTATCTTGCATCTCACACAATAGTTGCGCTCGATGCCTTGGTGTACTTTCGCCGTCGCATAGACAGGCAGATGCAAGTCTCTGCTAAGACTCCCAACCGATTTTACATGATCAGCATGGTCATGAGTTATAATGATATCTTTAATGTCCGGCAGTTGCAACCCATAATTGTGAAAATACTTTTTCAAAGCTCTCACGCCTATGCCAGTGTCAATAAGCACACCTCCACTTTCTGTGAAGAGATAATAACAATTGCCACTGCTTCCACTCCCAAACGAAATGAATTTAAGCATGTGTATCCAATATTTTTTACAAAATTAGCAAAAAGCACTGGCATTACAAAATAAAATCACTACCTTTGTCCAAATTTAATGTTTAAATATGAAATTTAATCTTTTCTCATTTATATGTTTATTCGTCCTATTTGCTTCTTGTACGCATAAAGGAAGCGAAAGTCAGATGAAAGAAAATGTAGATTCTTTTGCTGTTCATTACTTCAACTGGCAATTCAAAGAATCACTCCCCTATTGCACGGCAGAATCCGGAAAATGGCTTCGTTATGCTGCTTCACAAGTACATCAACCTGATATAGATATTCTCCGCACCAAGAGCGAAGGCGCCGGATACGAACTTGGAGATATTACTTATCATGATGATGACACGACGGCAAACATCATCATCAATGTAAAAAACTATCTTTGCATGGACACAATCGGGAAAGCAGGAAGGTTAACAGAAAAAGCGACCTTCTCTATCCCACTGGTATATAGAGGTGAAAAATGGAAGATTAAAATGGAAGGCCTACCGCGAAGTGAAAAGCAAAGTCACGACTGAACTTAGGATGGAATATCGCATAATGCTCTTCTGTTGTTTCATAAGCAGGATTGATAGCCTTCATACCTGCATCCATTCTAAGGATAAAGTAGTCAAAATTCAAACGTAAGCCCAACCCATAAGCTACAGCTATCTGCTTATAAAACTCATCAAACTTGAATTGTCCTCCCGGTTGCTCCGCATAATTGCGAAGAGTCCAGATGTTGCCGGCATCCACAAATACGGCTCCATTCAGCTTCCAGAAAAGGAAAGTACGGTATTCGAGATTGAGGTCAAGCTTCATATCACCCGTCTGATTAATAAAGTCTATACGCCCGTCAGTGCCTCTGAACTTCCCAGGGCCTAACTCCCGGACACTCCATCCTCTGACGGAATTTGCTCCACCAGAGAAATACCGCTTTTCAAAAGGCAAGATATCACTGTTCCCATAAGGGCACGCAATGCCAAAACCAGCATGCATCGCCAGCATATTACGCGTATCGAAACGAAGGAGATGGGTATAGTCAAAATCAAATTTTACATATTGTGCATAGGCAATATTGAAGAGTGTGAATTGCCCATTGTCATTACGTTTGAAACCTGTGATATGTGCAATGCCGTTCAATAGATTTCCCGCAGTCTCCACATTAGCTCTTATCGCATTCTTGCTGTTATTATAACTCAATCCGAAACCTATCTTCATGATAAACAGGTCCTCATAATTATACCTGAGAATAGCATTTCGGTTGCTGACACTATCCAGATAATCATGCTTGAAAGTCTCGCTAATCCAAGGCATATAGACATAGTTAAGGTCGAGCATATCAAAGCGATAACTGAGATTATGCTTTGGCGCTGACCATCGATAACGCCATGCTGCAGAAAAGACACGACGATGAAATTCCGGGCGATTCTGTAAATCCCAACTAAGAGAAATCTCTGATGTAGCCTGACTTCTTCTACGAAAATCCCTTGAAAGGAAAGGTGCTACAAATCGAGGAAAGGTCAACTTGGTTTCTACACTATATTCCTGATAATTCTGATCCTTATATCCTTCCAAGCCCGTGATAGCCTCAAAAGCTCCTCTCAACTCCACACTGAAGAGTTCAGAACCATGGAAAAGGTTGCGATTGGTATAAGTAAGTGAAGCTGCAGCGCCCAAATCTCCTGAAGTATTCGTACCTTCAGGCTGGAAAGAGAGCGTTGAAGGCTTATTCATACTTACCTGAATATTGCAATCAAGTTTATTCGTATCAGGCAGTTCCGTGAATGTTATGTTCGTATATTTTATAGCGCCAAGCTTTCCAAAATTGTTATAAGTCTTCTGCAAAGCCGATGCATTGAATGGCATGCCCTGCTCAATTATCGTGTTATATTCAAGAACCTTTTCACGCAAATGATTTGTAATACTGTCAGAATTCAGGTAATTTATTTTGCGAATAGTATATTGGGGATGCTCTGTTTCTGGTGCATCACTATTCATGCGGTATTTAAGGAGGTGCATCGTGATGTTGATATCCTGGCTGTTTCGCGCAGAATCAGCACTATATTGGATAAAATCCTTGTGGAATTTATAGTACCCGCTATCCAACAATATATTAGTGATTCGTTCACGTTCTTTATCCAGCTTATCAACGGTAAATTGGCTTCCTTTTAATAGTCTTTGATTTTGCGGGGTGTCAAGGTCAAGTATTTTCGCAATGTTTTTATCCTGAATGTCATAATGCACAGAGTTAATATAATAGGGTTCTCCAGGATGAAGCGTATAAATTGCAGTGAGTTTCTTGCCCTTTATCTTCTTGTCAAGGGTAACGGCAGCATGCATATAGCCCATATTTTGCATGGATGTACGGAGGTCGGCAAGCGTAAGATTAGCCTGAAGAGTATCGAAAAGGACAGGTTCTTCCCCTATTTTTTGCAGTGTTCGATTAATCCACTTTGTCGTATCTTTACCTGCAAGCGAATATGTTCCTAATGGAATCTTGAAAAGGGAAAACCATTTAGAATTGGCTTTTTGTCGTATATATGGCTCTAAAAGAGCCGCATCAAAGCCTTTCTTGTCCGCTTTTATCTCGACTTTATCAAGCATATACTTCTCCTCAGGTACGAATTTAGAGGCGCTGCATCCAACAAGGATGAGCACTATGACAAGAACTATATATGGTTTAATAAATTTCAAAACACTCTAAATTATTTGGCAAAGATACAAAAAAGATAAGAATAATTGCTATCTTTGCAAGAAATTAATTGAATGATCAGCAAAGCAAAAATAAAATTCATCCATTCTCTCGAACAAAAGAAGATAAGAATGCAAGAGAGATTGTTTGTAGCAGAAGGCCCTAAAGTTGTAGGCGATCTGCTCAAGGTGATGCGTGCAAAACTGATTGTGAAGACTGTTGATTCCAAGATTGACAACATTGGAGAGGCAGAAGTAATAGAAGTAACCGATGATGAACTCAGAAAAGTAAGTTTTCTTCAACACCCTCAAGAGATGCTCGCAGTATTTCCTATGTTCGAGATTAGTAAGGAAAAGCCTGATTCTCAGTGCCTATCATTAGCGCTTGATGGCGTGCAAGACCCTGGCAATTTAGGTACTATCATCCGCATTGCTGATTGGTTTGGAATCAAACATATCTATTGCAGTATGGATACTGCAGACGTATATAACCCCAAAGTTGTGCAAGCAACAATGGGCAGTTTAGCAAGAGTAACCATAGAATATACTGATCTTGAGACGCTTATTGATACCTACCCTGCTGATTATCCCATCTATGGAACACTCCTTGATGGCAATAATATTTACAAAGAACCACTCACTAA
This sequence comes from Prevotella sp., assembly GCA_022641735.1. Lineage (GTDB taxonomy): Bacteria > Bacteroidota > Bacteroidia > Bacteroidales > Bacteroidaceae > Prevotella. Next base: position 123,702 of record JALCDQ010000003.1, read on the forward strand.
AGAGGGATTAATCGTTATGGGAAATGAAGGAAATGGGATTTCTCCAAGCATTAGAAGTAAAATCAACCACAGGCTTCTCATCCCGAATTATCCCGAAGGCAGGGAAACTGCCGACAGTCTCAATGTGGCGATAGCCACAGCAATCACATGTAATGAATTCAGAAGAAGACAATAAAAATAAATATGGAAAAGGATTTATATATCAATCGTAGTTATTCAGCTTGCATCAAAGCTGCTTACGTGCTCTTCAGTTCCAATATGAAGACCATATTGAAGAGAACTTGGCTCCCTGCGCTTCTATGTGCTATATTCTTTACGGCGGCCTTTCTTTTCAGTATCCCCGATAAGAACATCCATGACCTTGGCATGTCGCATTCCAACATAACCGGCAGCCTCATGGCCTTTGTATATTTGCTTAACTTTGCTGCAAGCACTTGGCTAGTGGCAACAGTAGCATCCTTGCTAAATGGGAAAACTATTAAAGGCAACCTATTCCGCAGTGTCATGCTTACAGGCATACAACTCATACTGATGATTCTCTATATTTTCATCATCAATTTTGGCAGTTCTTTTGTGACGAGTTTCTTGATTTCTTCAAAGCTGGCAACGGTGCCACATGCCATCATTGGCGGGTATGTCACCGCTCTTGTCATCCTATTGTTGCTGTTTGTTTTCTCTCTTCCTTTTGCTTTCTCAACTACAAGATACATCATTGACCATGAAACCAAACTCTCCGAGGTATTTAGTCATGGGTATAAAATGGGGTTAAGACATTGGGGATACCAGTTTACCACCTATTTTCTCGCGACATTGTTGCTGATAGTTGTGACGTTTATCATCTTAATTCCCCTATTAGTTATTTCCATGGCACAGACTTTCAATCAGTTAGGAATGCTGGATGGGGATGCTAATGGTGCACCTGGATATTTCTTCTGGCTCCTTACAGCAACGTCACTTCTCACCATGTATGTAATCACTTATGTAGTTATATGGTGCTTGTTCCTCTCCTATTATATATATGGGAGCATTGAAACTAAAGAGAAAAACAAAAAGGTCAAACTCAAAAAACAAGAAAATTATGAATGAAAAGCCCATTCGCTGCCTCTTCATCGACCGTGACGGAACGCTAATTGAAGAGCCACAAGACGAACAGATAGATTCCTTTGCAAAGTTGAAATTTGTAAAGGGTGTGTTTAAAAATCTGAGTTTCATTCGTGAACATCTTGATTTTAAGTTTGTCATGGTGAGCAATCAAGATGGCTTAGGCACGGATTCTTATCCAGAAAACACCTTCTGGCCTGTCCATAATTTCATTATGCAAACTCTTGAAGGTGAAGGAATTACATTCGATGATATCCATATAGACCGCCATTGGCCTGAAGACAACTCGCCAATGCGTAAACCGGGAGTCGGTATGGTGAAGGACTATCTGAATAATCCGCAATATGATTTAACCAATAGTTACGTTATAGGCGACCGTGATTCTGATGAAGAACTGGCCCGAAATATAGGATGTAAAGCCCTTATTTTAGGTAAAGGCGGTATGACTTGGGATAAGATAGCAGAGCTTCTTTTTGCAGGTGAACGCATTGCGGAAGTTTGGCGCAAAACAAAGGAAACGGATATCTATGTTCGTCTGAATATAGATGGAACGGGCAAATGTGACATCTCAACAGGGCTTGGTTTCTTTGACCACATGCTGGAACAAATTGGCAAACATGGAATGATGGACCTGACTATCCACTGCAAAGGCGACCTGAACGTTGATGAACATCATACTATTGAAGATACGGCTTTGGCTTTAGGAGACTGTCTTCTGAAGGCTCTTGGCGATAAGCGAGGCATTGAACGCTATGGTTTCTGCCTCCCGATGGACGATTGCCTTTGCCAAGTTGCTCTCGACTTCGGTGGTCGTCCATGGCTTGTATGGGACGCAGAGTTCCATCGCGAGAAGATAGGAGAAATGCCTACGGAGATGTTTCTGCATTTCTTCAAAAGCCTAAGCGATGCTGCCAAGATGAATCTCAACATCAAAGCTGAGGGAACGAATGAACATCACAAGATTGAAGGGATATTCAAAGCACTCGCGAGAGCCCTCAAAATGGCTGTCCGAAGAGACATCTATCACTTTGAATTACCCTCTACAAAAGGCTCTTTATAGAGCCTTTTAAATTAAGAAAGCTATATATGGAAAGATTATGGAATAAGAATTACCTCCGATTGATGACGGCGAACTTCATGCTTTATTTCGCCTTCTATCTGCTAACCCCTTTGCTCCCTATTTATTTAAGTGAACGTTTTGGGGCAACTAATGACACAATTGGAATTCTTCTTTCAGGATATACGTTAGCAGCACTGATAATCAGGCCTTTCAGCGGTTATGTTGTTGACAGTTTTTCACGCAAGAAAGTGCTGATGATATGCTTTCTGTTCTTCTCCATCTGCTTCTTCGGATATATCGCAGCAGGCACTCTCCTCATGTTCGGCATCGTGCGTACACTACATGGAGCGCCATTTGGAGCTGTCACCGTAGCCAATTCTACCTGCGCTATCGACGTACTTCCGTCAAACAGAAGAAACGAAGGCATCGGCTATTATGGGCTCAGCAACAATCTCGCAATGGCCATCGCGCCCTCAATCGGCATCTATATCTACAAGATTCTCAATGATTTCACTGCTCTTTTCTGGATTGCCCTTGTCATTGCTTTCATCGGATTTTTCGCAGCCTCATCAATACAACTTCCACAAAAGGAAATTGCTAAAAACAAGGAAAAACTCTCACTCGACCGCTTTTTCCTGACCCGGGCTTGGATGCTCGCCATCAATATAGCCTTATTTGGCTTCTGTTTCGGCGTATTAAGCAATTATCTTGCCATCTATAGCAAGCAGGAGTTGGGCATCACAAGCGGCACTGGCACTTACTTTATGTTGCTTTCCATTGGCCTTTTTAGTTCTCGTCTGCAAGGTGCAAGATCTCTGCGGGCAGGTTTTATCACGCGCAATGCCGCCTATGGAATGATACTTTCGCTGATGGGATATATCCTCTTTGTCGCCTGTCCTAATATGATAGGATATTATGCATCGGCCCTTCTCATCGGACTTGGCAACGGTCACATGTATCCGGGCTTTCTCAATATGTTTATCAACATTGCCCATCATAATGAAAGAGGCACTGCCAATTCCTCTATTCTCACATCGTGGGACCTCGGTTTTGGTATCGGAATCCTTGCTGGTGGCGTCATTTCCCAGTGGATGGGATATACGGCAGCCTTTTGGGTCGTAGCTATCGACAATGCTGTCGGTGTAGCCCTGTTCTTCTTGGTAACACGACGTTTCTTCCTCCGAAACAGGCTCAATCCAGATGTGAGATAATTCCTGGAATGTAAACAACGGTCTTTTACCGTGTAAATAATAGCCTTTTACGATGTAAACAACGATTGTTTACCTTGTAAAAAGCTATCTTTTACAATCCATTCAAATATACCATTTGATTCCGTTAACTACAGATGTCCTTCTTTAGACTTATAATCCAATCATAAAAATATGATTTTCAAGTCAATATAAAGAAACATTAATGCTTTTATAACATTATATTATGCGATGAAAATAATGGTCGTGAAAATCACTTGTGCATATTCTCATCCACAAAAGAAAGAGGCATCAAGTCCTTAACACTGTGCATCTGATAAACCCCATTGGTGCCATAAAGAAGGATGCGAACAGGATGTTGATAGCGGTCTTCTATCTCCAATATCACTTGTCGGCATGCTCCACAAGGAGTAACGGGTTCCCCTGTGAATCCATTTACATTCTTTGCGGCTATAGCCAACGTATCGATGGCTTGGTCAGGATAATTTGCTTGCGCGGCAAAAATGGCCGTACGCTCGGCACAAAGTCCTGACGGGAAAGCGGCATTCTCTTGATTTGCCCCCATGATAATGCGCCCATCGGCAAGACGCAAGGCTGCTCCAACATTAAAATGGCTGTATTTAGCATAGGAATTTGCTGTTGCCTTCTTGGCTACAGTTACAAGTTCCAGGTCTTCTTTGCTTAATTCTTCCAGTTGAAAGAACTGGATTTTAATCTCAATATTAATTTCTTTCATATCTCAGATTTTTAGTTATCACGTTCTATAAAAACGCCTTATTTCTTCCATTCATAAGCCCCAACATCGGGCTTATCATCTCTCTTCAAGCCATTTCTATCAAGAGGAAGGGCCGTCGAAGTGTTTGCCCTTCCGATAGCAGGCGAAATGCTGTCTAAGCGGAAGTCGTAACGCAGGTTTTCGATGTCTATCTTTCGGAAGTGCTTCTTTCCCGTTTTGGCGGTATCTTCAGGGTTTTCAAAGAGCACGCGCGTAAAGTGGAGGCTGTCATCAGTCGTTATCTTGGGAGTGCGTATGATGCAATCCTCAAACTGATAATTGAAAACATCACTCTTATCTGCCGTCATTACATCATCGGCATAACCCGTAATGAGCGTATTGCGACAAATCATATTCTGCAAAGGAGCACTGAAATGGATTGCTGCACCCCGTTTTGAATCGAATGGATAGAATTGTGCCAACGTGCAATTATTCACGGTCACATCACCTCCGGCAATGAGCAGACAATCATTGAGGGTATTGGTTATTTGCGTGTTCTCGATAGTTGCCTTGCAATGCGTGAGACTCACGCCTGCTCCCTGACAATTATGAATGGTCGAACTCGAGAGCGTCAACTTCTCGCGCGATAAATCACACGAGTCTGCAACAATACCATTATAGGCGCTATGCAAGTCGGTGTATTCGACTATATTATTATAAGATGTGGCATTTAAATGAATGCCTTGCCATTGACCGGACACATAATCATACGGCAAATAATCAAACATGTTGTCAAGTCGGTCACCTCTGAGGACAACAGGACTTTGCGCTGTTCCTATAGACTTCAGCGTTCCGGAAACTGCTATGCCTGCATCATTGTGGAAATATAGCGTAGTCCCGGCAGCAAGAGTAAGCGTTGCGCCCTCATTGACCTTGATTCCGCCATAAACGACTATTGGCTTTGAAGAGCTTATCGTTGTATCATTTTTGATTACAAGGTTATTCAATCGAGTGGCATCCCATGACCATGCATTCAAGTTTACCTTCTGAGAAGCCCCACTTTCAAGATTGAATATCAAATTATCCTCTATCTTTTGAGGATTGGCTTGATTCTGCTGAGGGGTCGTAACTTCCACAAAAACGCGGATGCTATCACCTTTCCGAATCTCCACATTCTGCACTTGATAACCTAAAGTGGAACTCAGATAAGTGCCATCCACATTCACGCGAAAGCCACTCTGATTGCCTCTTTCCAACTGAATGCTGGAGCAACGAATACCATCGTTTGTGTGATTATACACCCAAAGGGAACGAGTACTGGAAGGCACATTACTGAACACAGTATCCACTTTCACCGTATCCGTTGAAAACAAAAGCAGATTGCTCTTGGAAGTGGAGAAAGAATCATCGTCCTCACAAGAGACCAGCAACAGAGCCGTTGCCATCAGATATAGAAGTTTACTTATTTTCATCTTCTATGATAACGCATCGGCGTCGGAAATATTGTATTTTTGCGAGGACAGACACATCATAAGCTAAATCAAAGAATTATTGATTACATTCTCATTCGTTGAGACTATATGCAGGTGATAATTGTCATCAAAGGCAATTTGCATCTCTTTTCGCGCATCCGTATCTTGCATTTTGAAAGAAAGAGCCACATGTCCCATCGTGCGACGGAGGTTGAGTTCCACGCAAGGATGCAGCTTCAACTTCCCCTTATCACTTACTATCATCATGTCAACCCCGAAAGGTCCTCGATAAGTCTCATGAAAAAGCGGTGATAAAACCTTTGCTATCTTCTGAGAAACCGCATCTAACAATTGCGATGAAATATATTTACTGATAATGCGAAGCTTCTCATTCTCTGAAGCCAAGATGTTGCTTGAATATGCCCCATGCTCTGTATGGAAAAGAGAAAGGCCTGAATATAGAACCCCATCATCGGTAGCTTCAAATTCCATCGCAAAATCCATTACTTTCTGATAATAAGGTTCCAGCATAACACCACCCTGCTTTTGGATGACATTTGCTATCCATCCTTTGAGATGTGTAGTGATTGACTCTACATACCTGATGCCTCTTCCACTGCTGCTCCAAGGAGCTTTCAGCACATAAGGATAGGCAAATCCACTGACTTCTTGAGGGCTTTGCAAATAGAAAGACTCCCCAATTAACCGGTCATCGACCTTCATGATTTCTGGTAACAGTTGTTTGGTTGCCCAACAACGGTTACTTAAGGTCCTAAAAGTAGCTAATTGAGCGTCAGAAGGTAACATATTACTTTCCACTCCTGCTCTGATAAGCTGGCCCTTCAAAGCCCTATCCCATCCCCATGGCGAAATCTCCATCGGTGGCAGTTGTTGAAGGTCTTCAAGGGTGACAAACACCACCTCTTTAATGTATTGCTTGAAATGACGGACACTATTGAGGGCTGCTTCCACATCATCCACAAGCACGAAATCACCATCCTCTGCCCAAAAGGCAGGGAGAAAGCCAAGGTCTTCCCTCATTTTGCGTCCTGCATGCGGAGCTGTGAAGTTAGCTAGATCAGAAGCCAAGGCTATGTCATGCTCAGGATTGAAGATATGTAAATGCATCATCAATATTTCTTTTGATTGCAAAGATACAAAGAAATCTTTCTCATCGCACAAGCTATGTACAAAAAAACTAAAAAACCAAAGATTTTGTAATATAGACTTTGCAAATTGCAAAATTAATATTATCTTTGCACATAATATAATTGTTATATCAACCCAATCACAATATGGAGGAAGCTTTTTTTCGCACTCACGCCTATCTTGTGGAGCATTCAAATGCACCAGTACGTCGCACGCTCATGGATGAGATTGACTGGAATGACCGTTTGATTGGTATCAAAGGAACACGAGGTGTAGGAAAGACTACTTTTCTTCTGCAATACGCTAAAGAGAACTTCAGTCCCACAGATAGAGAATGCCTCTATGTGAATATGAATAACTTCTACTTTCAGGGACATGGCATCGCTGACTTTGCCGCTGACTTCGTGAAAGATGGCGGAAGGGTCTTGCTTATCGACCAAGTATTCAAGCAGCCTAATTGGAGCAAAGAACTCAGAAAGTGTTATGATAATTATCCGGAATTGAAAATCGTATTCACAGGTTCGAGTGTGATGAGATTGAAAGAAGAGAATCCGGAACTTAACGGTATCGTGAAAAGCTATAATCTCAGAGGGTTCTCTTTCCGCGAATATATCAACCTGCAAGCCGGATGTGACTTCAGAGCTTATACTCTTGATGAGATTATTCATGACCATGAGCATATCATCAAGCAGATACTTCCCACCGTAAGTCCCATGAAATACTTCCATGACTATATCCACCATGGCTTCTATCCCTTCTTTTTAGAGCATCGGAACTTCTCGGAGAACTTGCTTAAGACAATGAATATGATGACGGAAGTGGATATTCTGCTCATCAAACAGATAGAACTGAAATACCTGACAAAGATTAAGAAGTTGTTCTATCTTTTGGCTGTTGATGGTCCTAAGGCACCGAATATCAGCAATTTAGCACATGAGATTCAAACAAGTCGTGCTACCGTGATGAACTATATCAAATATCTTGCTGATGCAAGGCTTATCAATATCATTTATCCTGTTGGAGAAGAATTCCCCAAAAAACCGACGAAAGTGATGCTTCACAACTCTAACCTTCTATACGCCATTTATCCAATACAGGCTAATGAGCAGGATTTGATGGAGACTTTCTTTGTAAACTCCTTATGGAAAGACCATTTGGTAAATCAAGCAGGACAAGAACACTACTTCATTGTCGATGGAGAAAAGAAATTCCGCATCTGTGATGCACAAAGCGAACATAAAGTGAGATATAATCCTGACATTATCTATGCAAGGTATAACACCGAAATAGGTAAAGACAACAGAATACCACTGTGGCTATTAGGATTTCTCTATTAGACTAACATAAGATTTTAATATAACTTATATAATACAATTCTATAACATTAATATTTTAACAAAATGGCAAAAGAAAAAAAGTTTATCACTTGTGATGGTAACACCGCAGCTGCTCATGTAAGCTACATGTTTACAGAAGTTGCTGCCATTTATCCTATCACTCCGTCATCTCCAATGGCAGAGCATGTTGATGAATGGGCTGCAAAAGGTCGCAAGAATCTCTTCGGTCAGACGGTTACCCTCCAGGAAATGGAATCTGAAGGTGGTGCTGCCGGTGCTTTACACGGCTCTCTCCAAGCAGGTGCTCTGACATCAACATTCACTGCTTCACAGGGATTGTTGCTGATGATTCCTAACATGTATAAAATAGCAGGTGAGTTGCTTCCTTGTGTATTTGATGTTTCTGCTCGTACACTGGCTTCTCATTCTCTTTGTATCTTTGGTGACCATCAAGATGTAATGGCTTGCCGCCAGACTGGTTTTGCTATGTTCTGCTCTGGTAGCGTTCAGGAAGTAATGGACCTTACAGCTGTTCCTCATTTGGCAACACTTAAGACATCCGTTCCTTTCATCAACTTCTTCGATGGTTTCCGTACATCTCATGAATATCACAAGATTGAGGAGATGAATATGGAAGATATCCGTCCACTCGTTGATCCAGAAGATATTAAGAAGTTCCGTGACCGTGCACTCTCTCCTGAGCGTCCTGTAACTCGCGGTACTGCTGAGAACCCTGAGACATTCTTTACTCATCGTGAGGCTTCAAATGCTTATTATGATAAAGTTCCTGAAGTAGTAGAACATTATCTGAATAAGATCTCTGAAATCACAGGCCGTGAATATCATCTGTTTAACTATTATGGTGCTAAAGATGCTGAGAACGTTATCGTTTTGATGGGCTCAGCAACAGAACCAGCTCGTGAGGCTATTGATTATCTTACAAAGCAAGGCAAGAAAGTCGGTATGGTAGCTGTTCACCTCTATCGTCCATTCTCTGTTGACTATTTGAAGAAAGTTCTTCCTGCTACAGTTAAGCGAATTGCCGTACTTGACCGCACAAAGGAACCAGGTGCAGAAGGCGAGCCTCTGTATTTGGATGTGAAATCAGCACTTTATAATGATCCTCGCAAGCCTTTGATTGTCGGTGGACGTTATGGACTTGGTTCTTCAGATACAACTCCAGCAAAGATTATCGCTGTATATAACAACCTCGAATTGCCAGAGCCAAAGAATCACTTCACTGTTGGTATCGTTGATGATGTAACATTCACCTCACTTCCAGAGATGGAAGAAGTTCCTATGGGAGGCGAAGGCTTGTTTGAAGCTAAATTCTATGGTTTGGGTGCTGATGGTACCGTTGGTGCTAATAAGAACTCTGTCCAGATTATTGGTAATAACACCAATAAATACTGCCAGGCTTACTTCTCTTATGATTCTAAGAAATCAGGCGGTTTCACCTGCTCTCACCTTCGCTTTGGAGATGATCCTATACACAGTGCTTACCAAGTAAATACTCCTAACTTCGTGGCTTGCCATGTACAGGCTTATCTGCAAATGTATGATGTAACACGTGGCTTGCGCAAGAATGGAACATTCCTGTTGAATACCATTTTCGATGGCGACGAACTCGTCAACTTCATTCCAAATAAGGTAAAGCGCTATTTGGCAAAGAATGATATTAAGGTATATTACATCAATGCAACTAAGATAGCTCAAGAAATTGGACTTGGAAATCGTACCAACACGATTCTGCAGAGTGCTTTCTTCCGTATTACAAAGGTTATTCCTCTTGATCTTGCCATTGATCAGATGAAGGCTTTCATTGTAAAGTCATACTCTAAGAAAGGCCAAGATGTTGTAGATTTGAACTTCGCAGCTGTTGAACGTGGCGGTGAATATAAGGAACTGGCTGTTAATCCAGCATGGGCAAATCTTACAGATAGCTCTGACAAAGAAGATGACGCTCCAGCATTCGTTAAGGAACTTGTACGTCCTATCAATGCGCAAGCAGGTGACCTTCTGAAGGTTTCTGACTTCGTGAAGAATAACACTGTTGATGGAACATGGGAGAATGGTACAGCTGCTTATGAGAAACGCGGTGTAGAGGCATTCGTTCCTGTATGGGATCCTGAGAATTGTGTACAATGTAACAAATGTGCATTTGTATGTCCTCACGCAGCTATCCGTCCATTTGTTCTTGATGAAAAAGAATTGGCTGGATTCGATGCTCCTACGATTGATATCCTTGCACCTAAGTCTCTCAAAGGTATGAAGTTCCGCATTGAGACCTCAGTTCTTGACTGTCTTGGTTGTGGCAACTGTACAGATGTCTGCCTTGGAAAGAAAGATAAGGAAACAGGTGAAGTCAAGAAGGCCCTCAAGTTGGTTCCATTCAATGTTGACGCTCCTGCTATGCAGAAGGAAGCAAAGAATTGGGAATATCTTGTAAATAAGGTAGCTTCTAAGCAAGACCTCGTTGATATTATGCAAAGTCCTAAGAACAGTCAGTTTGCTACTCCTCTGTTTGAATTCTCTGGAGCATGTGCTGGTTGCGGTGAGACTCCTTACGTGAAACTCATTTCTCAGCTTTATGGTGACCGTGAGATGATTGCTAACGCTACTGGTTGTTCTTCTATCTATAGTGCTTCTATCCCATCATCACCTTATACTAAGAATGCTAAGGGACAGGGTCCTACTTTCGATAACTCATTGTTTGAAGACTTCTGTGAATTCGGCCTCGGCATGACCCTTGGTAACAAGAAGATGAAAGAGCGCATCACAGTATTGCTTAATGAGGCTATTGCTAAAGAAGACACCCCTGAAGACTTCAAGACAGCTGCTCAGAAGTGGATTGACAACAAGAACGACGCGGAAGGCAGTAAAGCTGCTGCTGCAGAACTTAAACCTCTCATTGAAAAGGGAGCTGAGGCTGGATGCACAATTTGTGCTGAACTGAAAACTCTTGACCACTATCTCGTTAAGCGCAGTCAGTGGATTATCGGTGGTGATGGTGCTTCTTATGATATCGGTTACGGAGGTCTCGACCATGTATTGGCATCAGGTGAGGATGTAAATATCCTCGTTCTTGATACTGAGGTTTACTCCAACACTGGTGGACAGGCATCAAAGTCTACTCCATTGGGCGCCATAGCTCAGTTTGCAGCACAAGGCAAGCGTATCCGTAAAAAGGACCTTGGTTTGATGGAGACTACTTATGGCTATATCTATGTGGCTCAGGTTGCTATGGGTGCTGACAATGCTCAGACCTTGAAGGCCATCCGTGAAGCTGAAGCCTATCCAGGCCCATCTCTCATCATCGCTTACTCTCCATGTATCAATCATGGTTTGAAGCGTAAAGGCGGTATGGGACGCAGTCAACACGAGGAAGAACTGGCTGTAGAATGTGGATACTGGCACCTCTGGCGTTATAATCCACAACTTGCAGAAGAAGGAAAGAACCCATTCACACTTGACTCCAAGGAGCCACAGTGGGATAAGTTCCGCGAGTTCCTGCTTGGTGAGGTTCGTTATCTGAGTGTTCAAAAGGCATTCCCGAAGGAGGCTGATGAGCTCTTTGCTGAAGCTGAGCGCATGGCTAAGATTCGCTATCGCAGCTATCTTCGTAAGAAGAGTGAAGACTGGAGCGAGATAATCTAATAAGACAACTCTTATATATAATAAGGAGATTCGCATTTGTTTGCGAGTCTCCTTTTTTCTTTAAAAAATCTAAACGGAAATAACAATCAAAGCTTTTAATCACTATATTTGTCAAAAATTACATACTAATATCAACAATTTAAAAGCAAAAAAATTATGAAGAAAATTATTTTGATGGCAATCGCTGCCATTGCAATTACATTTGCAAGTTGTGGGAATAAGACCAACGCTGGTGCTGCAACAGATTCTGACACTACTAAGACTGAGCTCAACGCTGATGCTCAAGCTACAGTAACAAATCTCACAGGAGAACTGACAAAAGCCTTACAGGCAAAAGATGGTAAGGGTGTTATCGCATCTCTCGCCAACCTTGAGACTATCTATAAGAATCTTGTAGAAGCCGGAAAACTGGAAGAAGCTAAGAGTTATGGTACTGCCATCAAGGAATTTATTAACAAGAATGCAGAGACTATCAAAACTGTTGCTGCTGGAAACACGACTATTACGAGCCTTGTAGAAGGTATCAAGAACTTACCAACTACAGCTTCCACGACGGCAGAGGCTGCCAAAAGTGCTGTTGCATCTGATGTTGTGAGCCTCGCTTCCCCAACAATCGCAAAGGGTGCTACCGCTGTTGCTACTGCTGAAGCTGCTGCTGAGGCCGTTAAAAATGCTCCAACAACCGTAAAGAATGCTGCTTGCGACGCTGCCAACAATGCTGTAACCACAGCAAAAACAGCAGCTGAGAACAAGGTAAATGAGAAGGTTACAGAGACTCAGAACAAGGCTAACGATGCAGTGAACAAAGCTGCTACAAAGACTAATGACGCTGTCAACAAGGCAACAAACAAAGCCCTCAAAGGTTTAGGTCTTTAAATGAAAATGTAAAAGACGGCTTTTTATCGGGTAAACAACCGTTAGAAGAAGTGTAAAAGACTATTGTTTACAAGGTAAAAGACCGTTATTTACAAATCAACTCATAAAATAGCCTCGGCATTGGTATGAATTCCATTGCCGAGGCTTATTATTTATTGAAACTTAAACAGTTATCTGATTCTATCCGCAGATTTAATCAACTTCTCATCATGCATGATTCCCTTATGGGCAAGAGCATAAAAAACAATCGCTATCAATGGAAGACCCGCGGCAAACTTTATATGAAATGAGCCTAAAGTCTGAAATTCATTGAAAAAGCAAAAGGCATAATATACATACCATGCAATATTGAGAATCACGCCCCAAAAGCAAAGCTGAGACTGCAATTTACGCTTTTTGAAAAGGAATATTGCCGCTATTTCAATCGGACAAGAAAGCAAAAGAAAGGCAAACAATGGCCAAACGGAAAAGTTGACACCATTGGCACCTTTGACCCACAGATTGAATACATCAGTCCCTACGCCCATTCCCAATGGCTCTATATAGCCTATAGGTAGGCAAAGGCACACTACTGTTGCGATAATGGCAAACAGCAAATACAGGGATTGGATGCGCTGCAACATCAGTTAGTTTCCTCTTTATCCAAAGAAGGGTCACGCCAATAAACATTACCCTCTATAAACTCCTGTGTAGCCAACAATGTAGGCTTCGGAAGTTTCTCATAATAGCGTGAAATCTCAATCTGTTCACGATTTTCAAAAACCTCTTCCAGAGAGTCATTATAAGAAGCAAACTCCACAAGTTTCTTGTTCAAATCCTGCTTGATTTCTACAGAAATCTGATTTGAACGCTTTGCGATGATTGCCACACTCTCATAAATGTTACCGGTATCTTTACACAGTTCCATGATATTGCGTGTAACTGTGTTTATCGGTGCTTTCGACTTTTTGTAATCCATTTTATATCGTAAATAATTAAATTCTTTATCTTTATGTTTAATTCACAGCAGCCACTTTGTCTGCTTCATTTTCATGACTGGTTATGTAATCCTTACATTTTTCTATATACTTCTCAGCAGTTGCTTTCTCCTTAGAATCAGGAAATTCATTGATAAAGCCATAGCATTCATCCTGAGCATCCTGGAAACGGTCGAGTTTCTTTTCTTCAATACTCATCTGAGCAAGCTCATATTTACTCTTCATGATAAGTACCGAGAAGTTCTCGCGGAACTTACTATATGGATAATCCTTAAGGGCATTCTGTGAAGTGATGACACATGCCTCATAATTATTTCCTCCACTGGTGCAATTGCCGAAATAAGAACCGAGGTCATAATAAAGCTGCGCACTGTAAAGTTCTTTCTGCACAAGATTATCCTGAAGAGAGAACAGACGCTGCTGTGCTATTGCCTTCATGGAAGCATCTGGATAAACATCAAGATATTCCTGAAAAGCTGAGATGGCTGCAACGGTACGACTTTGGTCCAAACGTGGCTCCGGAGTACTCATATAGAGAGCCTGACCTACATAATATTCAGCTGATTCAGCGTAAATTCCTTTTGGATAGGAGGAATAATAACGTTTGAAAGTATCCGAGGCACTTTCATAGTCATGGTCATTATATTGAGCCATACCCAACATATAGAGGCTTTCCTCTGCGTAATCCGTACCTTTGAGAAGATTGATCAATTCACTGAGTAATGTAGCTGCACGCGTATATTTGCCAGTAGCGAAACACTCTTTGGCATACTCATACTTGTACATATAGTCATTACTTTTATAAACATTATTGAATTCTTTCGCACAACTCGAAAAAAGCAGTACTACTGAGATTATTATGATGGTCGATCTTTTCATATTTATTTCTTTGACGTGCAAAGTTACATATATTTCTTCTATGCACAAAGTAAAAAGTAATTTTTTTAGCAAAAAATCACGAATAAAAGAGCATATTAAATATAAATTTACTAATTTTGCGAATTATGAATTTCAAGTTAACATCTCAATACTCACCGACAGGAGACCAGACAGGAGCCATTAAACAGCTCACTGAAGGAGTGGAACGTGGCGACAAATCCCAGATGTTGCTGGGTGTAACGGGGTCAGGAAAGACTTTTACAATTGCCAATGTAATTGCGAATGTGAATAAGCCTACATTAGTGCTTAGTCATAACAAGACCTTGGCTGCCCAATTATACCAAGAGATGAAAGGATTCTTCCCTGATAATGCCGTAGAATATTATGTATCCTATTATGATTATTATCAGCCAGAAGCTTATCTGCCCTCTTCCGACACCTATATAGAAAAGGACTTAGCCATCAATGAAGACATCGACAAACTGAGATTAGGAGCTGTCAGTGCTTTATTATCAGGAAGGAAAGATGTAATCGTCGTTTCTTCCGTTTCCTGCATCTATGGTATGGGCGGACCTGCCGCCATGACCAACAGCGTAATCTCTATAAAGAAAGGACAAAAACTTGACAGAAATGAATTTCTCAGAAGACTGGTTGAAGCTTTGTATGTACGCAATGATGTTGACTTGCAACGAGGTAATTTCCGGGTAAAAGGTGACACTGTAGATATTGCTATGGCCTATAGCGACGATGTTTTACGGGTCACTTGGTGGGATGATGAGATTGACTCCATTGAAGAAGTTGACAGTATCACATTCCATAAATTAGCTTCTTTCGAAGAATATCAGATTTATCCAGCCAATCTTTTTATTACTACAAAGGAGCAAACAGATGTTGCCATTCATGAGATTCAAGACGACTTAACGAAGCAAGTTGATTACTTCAATGAAGTCGGAGATACCATTAAGGCTCAACGCATTAAAGAGCGCGTGGAATATGATATGGAGATGATTAAAGAATTAGGCCACTGCTCTGGAATCGAAAACTACTCCCGCTATTTCGATGGTCGTAATCCTGGCGAAAAACCATATTGTTTACTCGACTTCTTTCCGAAAGATTACCTCATGGTCATCGATGAAAGCCATGTCAGTGTACCGCAGATTAGAGCGATGTTCGGGGGAGACAGGGCCCGTAAACAGAATCTCGTAGAATATGGATTCCGTCTTCCTGCCGCATTTGACAACCGTCCTCTCAGATTTGAAGAATTCCATGAAATGATTCATCAAATCATCTATGTTTCCGCAACCCCTGCCGATTATGAGTTGCAGGAAGCCGAAGGCGTTGTGGTGGAACAACTGATAAGGCCAACAGGACTACTTGACCCGGAGATTGTTGTTCGTCCAAGTGAGAATCAAATTGATGATTTGATGGACGAGATTCTCACTCGAAGCCATCGTGGAGAACGTGTTTTGGTCACTACACTTACCAAGCGAATGGCAGAGGAATTAACAGAATACCTACTCAATCACAATATTAAAGCAAATTATATCCATAGTGATGTCGCTACACTCGACCGCGTGAAAATCATGAATGACCTTCGTGCAGGGGTGTTTGATGTGTTGGTGGGTGTCAATTTATTGCGAGAGGGACTCGACTTACCGGAAGTTTCACTCGTAGCCATCCTTGATGCAGATAAAGAAGGCTTTTTGCGTAGCCATCGTTCATTAACCCAAACAGCAGGAAGGGCAGCCAGAAACGTAAACGGAAAAGTTATCATGTATGCCGATACCATAACTGAAAGCATGCAGAAGACAATTGATGAAACGACCAGAAGAAGGACTATCCAACTAAAATATAACGAAGAGCACCACATCACACCTAAGCAAATCGTAAAGGAAATAAAGAATGCCCTGCCAAAAACAAAAGAAGGAGCAGATGCACAAATCACATCCATGGTAAATCCACATATTTATATTGAACCTGAAAGTGGAGCATTTGCGGCTGACCCGATAGTTGCAAGAATGACAAAAGAGGAGTTGGAGAAAAGTATTGATAATACTACAGCCCTGATGAAACAGGCTGCAAAGGATTTGGATTTTCTTCAGGCAGCCCAATATCGTGACGAGATTATCCGCCTCCAAAATCAACTGGAAATGAAATAATTTACGTTAAATATTGCTTAATGATTCGATTATCCAAGAGATTTTATTAATTTTGTAAAGTTCAAAATATAAACTGTTCAAATTATGAAGAAAATACTGATTGCGATATTTGCCCTTATGCCTATAATGGGATTTGCACAAAGTAATACAACATTAACTCCTGAGCAAAAACTTGAGCAAGCTCAGAAGCAATTGGAAGAAGCCCAGAAAGCTGTTGAAGAAGCCAAAGCAAATGCACTGAAAGCACAGAAAGCCGCCGCTGAAGCAAAGGCTAAGGCCGAGGCTGAAGCCAAAGCAAAGGCTGACGCAGAGGCAAAAGCCAATGCTGCCAAAGCAAAAGAACTTGCAGAAAAACAAGCAGCTATACAAGAACAGATAAAGAAAGCACAAGATGAAGCTGCTCGGCTGAATGCTGAAGCTGAACGACTGAATGCTGAAGCCAATAAATTGAGTAATTCTAATGCGACAACAACTCCCGCAGTAATTCCAGAAAAGACAGTAAGCACGGTAAAAGTTCCATCAACTAATACAGAAGTCGCACCAAAGAAAGAAAAAGCTGTAACCACATCAAAGGAAGGATGGAGTTCTCCTGAGAAGTCTTCGGTGGCAAAACCAAGAAAAACATTCAATAAAAACAAGAAAAATGATGATGACGAATCTGGTTATCTTGAAGGTGCAGTGCCTGAAGAGAGTGGGAACGTAGTCTTCACTCTCGATTATGATGTTCCAGGAAAAACAGCCCAAGAGATATATGACATCACCTATAACTATATGAATGATCTCACTCAAGATGAAAATCAGAAAGACAATGGCTCTAAAAGCTCTATCGCATTGGTCAACAAAGACGACTACGAAATGGCTGCACGCCTGACAGAGTGGATTGTTTTTACTGATAATGTTTTCTCTCTTGACCGTTCCGAAATGGATTATACGTTAATTGCAAAATGTACTGATGGCCATCTCCACATGACCATGGGCCGTATCAATTACAATTATGAGGAAGGCCGCAATACTGGTTTTAAGACCAAAGCTGAGGAATCTATTACTGACAAATACAGTCTTACGAAGAAAAAGGACAAATTGAACCATATCTATGGTAAGTTCCGTAAGGCAACTATAGACCGCAAGAACGTGATTTTCAATGAAATCGAAGCATCTTTAAAGTAACAACATGGATTTAGACAACTCAAATATCAGACATCATCACCAGCCAGAAGAAAAAGCTCATGATGGGTCTTTAAAACTGCGCAACTTATTGAATATCATCTTCATGATTGGAGCTGTTGCAGGTGTGGCACTCTATTTTTTAGTTAGTCAAACAATAGGTACAATCGTAATATTGGCAGCTATAGTCTTTAAGATTATTGAATGCTGCATCCGATTTTTTCATTAATGAAGAGACTTTTTACCATATTCTTAATACTTTGGGCCATCACTTTGGGCAGCAAAGCACAGGTAGTCAATAATGATGGGATGAATCAAATTGACGAGAGTGGAAATATAACCAATTCTAAACAAAGAAATCAGAAGGGCGACTCATTAGGTACCGACAAAGAAATCCCTATCGGCATAAAGGTTTGGACGATAGACAGGCGGTTTGGGGACCGTACATCTACTGAGCCCGACACTCTTTCCCACATGTTTATGAACTCTATCTTCACAACGGGAGTAAGAGGTGAATACAATACAACAGGAAACCTGGGAGCTCCTCGTATCAATCGTATCTTCATCGACCGCCCTCAAGATGAACAGTTCATTTTTACCCAGCCTTATGATTTTTTCATAACTCCCATCGATAAGTTTCATTTCACTAACACACTCTCTCCTTTTACGAATCTCACATATAACACTTGTGGAGACCGTACAGATGGTGAAGATCGTGTAGCCATAAAGTTTGGCGTAAATGCAGGAAAGCGATTAGGACTTGGATTCAATTTCAACTACTTATATGGCCGTGGTTATTATTCCAGTCAAAGTACATCCCATCTCAATTTCACAGTTTACGGTTCCTATCTTGGTGACCACTATCAAGCTCATCTCCTGATGTCCGACAACCATCAGAAAGTAACTGAGAACGGCGGTATAACCAATGATGACTACATTGTTCATCCTGAGATATACAATGAGACTTTTGAGACTACGGAAATTCCTACGGTATTGAGCAGAAACTGGAATCGTAATGACAACCAGCATATATTCTTCAGTCAGCGGTATAGTCTTGGCTTTAGCCGTAAAGTTAAGATGACGGATGATGAAATTAAAGCCCGCAAATTTGCTATGGAAGCCAAGAAAGACCAAGAGAAACGTGATGCTAAAGAAAAGGCTGAGCAGGAAGCCAAAAATAATGGCGACAAGTTTGATGAAAAGGAATTTGATAAAAATCAGAAAGAAACCAAGAAATTTGCCGGTCGAAATGAAAATGATAAGGTCATCGGTAATGAGCCTATTGATACTCTAAAGCGTGACACCAACCGCATTGTTGTTGTTGGAAAAGCAGGTGCTGACAGCATTAAGGCTGCTGAAAAGAAAGCACAGGAAGACACAATGTGGCTCAAGAACGAATATGTGCCTGTCACGAGTTTCATTCACACCATAGAATTCAACAATGCCCAACGTATTTATGAGGCTTACCAAACACCGGTAAACTATTATCTCAACACCTATAATATGGATGAGAAGCTCCTTGCGGACTCCATTTATGATAAGACCCGATATTATAATATCAAGAACACTTTTGCCATTTCATTATTGGAAGGATTCAACAAATGGGCCAAAGCTGGTCTGAAAGCATTCGTTAGTCATGAGATGCGCGACTTCGTTTTACCTGACTCTGTAGGCACCAGGTCATGGAAAGAGAACACTGTCACCGTTGGTGGCCAGCTGATAAAAACTCAAGGAAGACTATACCACTATAATGTATTAGCTGAATTTGGGGTAGCTGGTGAAGATGCAGGAAGCCTTAAAGTGGATGCAGCGGCGGACTTGAATTTCAAACTTTTCGGTGATACCGTATCACTGGCAGCAAGTGGATTCTTCTATCGCAATGAACCTACTTTCTATTATCGTCATTATGCTTCACGCCATTATAAGTGGGATAATAATCTCGACAACATCACTCACACCCGTTTGCAGGGCATTCTGAGTTGGCAAAAGACGCATACAAGTGTCCGTGTGGCAGTGGATGAAATCACCAACTACACTTATTTCGGTCTTCAATATTCTCTTGATGATAGTAAGAATCAGGTCAAAAATGATATTAACGTCCGTCAAAGCAGTGAAGCCATCAGTCTGCTTACGCTCCAACTCATGCAGGACTTCAAATTCGGACCTCTTAATTGGGAAAGTGTAATCACTTATCAAAAGTCAAGTATGGCGGACATCATCCCTGTTCCAGATCTTAATATCTACACCAACCTATACTTGAAATTCAAGATTGCGAAGGTCTTGAAATGTGATTTCGGTTTTGATGTGAGATATTTCTCGAAATATTATGCTCCTTATTATGCTCCTGGACTTGGCCAATACTGTGTTCAAGAAGGTGATAACCGTACTGAAGTAGGCAACTATCCTATCGTAAATGTATATGCGAACTTCCATCTGAAACGTACCCGTTTCTTCGTTATGATGAGTCATGTGAATGAGGGTCTGATGAGTTCAAGCAACTACTTCCTCACTCCTCACTACCCTCTCAATCAGCGCATTCTGAGATTCGGACTAAGTTGGAACTTCTTCAATTAATATCCTTCAAGTTATAAATATGTCGGATAATATAAAAACAAATTCGTTGCGGGCTTGGCTTTTAGCAGCCCGCCCAAAGACTCTTGCAGGTGCTGCAGTGCCTGTAATCATAGGAACAGCCTTTGCCATAAAAGATACTGGCATGGAAGGATTCCAATGGATACCGGCCTTACTATGTGTTCTTTTTGCTTTCATCATGCAGATAGACGCCAACTTCATAAACGATTATTTCGATTTTAAACGCGGTAATGACGACCGTGCAACAAGACTTGGCCCTAAGCGAGCTTGTGCTGAAGGATGGATAAAGCCATCGGCTATGTTGTCAGGAATCATTCTGACGACAACGATAGCCTGTATTGTCGGCCTGCCACTTGTGCTATGGGGCGGTTTAGACCTGATTTTGATAGGTCTGATATGTGTTGTTTTTTGTTTTCTCTATACCACAACACTCTCCTATTATGGATTAGGCGATTTGCTAGTATTGCTTTTCTTTGGTGTCATCCCCGTATGTCTCACGTATTATCTTGAGTTGCCTACCATGATTCATGCCATCACTTGGGAAGTGTTTTTTGCTTCTTTGGCGTGTGGAATGGTTGTCGATACTCTCCTGATAGTCAATAATTATCGTGACCGTGATAATGATTTGCGTGACCATAAGATGACCCTTGTCGTACGCTTGGGAGCAAAAAAGAGCGAAAAACTATACTTGGCTCTTGGCATGGGAGCATTTCTCATCATGGTGGTGATTTATTTCTACCACTTTCTGACTACCCCCGATAAAGGCATCTCCTTTATTTCCATGGCCTTACTGCTTATCTATCTTGTTCTCCATAGGAACGCCCAGAAGAAGATGAAGGCCATCAATCAGGGCAGACAACTGAATCAAATCCTCGGTCTGACAGCTCGCAATATGTTCATATATGACATTCTTTGTGCCTTAGGAATCGTAATTTTAATGTAAAAAAATGATTCAACAGGTAAACCTAGATTTAATGGAATTCGTGGAAAAGCAGATACTCCCACGCTATGTGCAATTCGGTGCCAGTCATGGTCTCGGACATGTGCAGAGAGTCATCAAAAACAGCCTCGAACTTGCACGGATTACGGGTGCCGACATCAATATGGTCTACACCATTGCAGCTTATCACGACCTTGGCATGAGTGGACCTCGGGCCATCCATCACCTCACCGGGGGGAAGATTCTCGCTACGGATGTACGGATTAAAAAGTGGTTTTCACCTCAGCAAATCAACATCATGAAAGAGGCTGTGGAAGACCATCGGGCCTCAGCATCACATTCTCCTCGTTCCCTTTATGGCAAGATTGTGGCAGAGGCTGACCGTGACCTTGATACGGAAGTGGTCTTCACCCGAGCCATAGAATATGGCCTTGAAAGGCAACCGGAGC
Source organism: Prevotella sp. (assembly GCA_022641735.1). Classification (GTDB taxonomy): domain Bacteria; phylum Bacteroidota; class Bacteroidia; order Bacteroidales; family Bacteroidaceae; genus Prevotella. The sequence goes on from JALCDQ010000003.1 coordinate 145,437, forward strand.
TTGATTCAGAGGGACAATGGAAAAGATTTTATGAGCACATGATTGCCAAATATTCCTCTACTGGCTATATCCGTTTATGGATTCCCAATTCGCCAAACCAAGCAAAACTCAAGCAAATCCAAGATATTATTGCCGATGAGAAGCAACTTCGCAAGTGGTTTGACAGCATTTTTAAGAAAATCGTCAAATAGAATTTTATCCATGACAAAGAGGATAAGGCCTCATCGCCCACCCGAATTTAGTTGCTTGCAACATCAATAAACGTTCTATGCAATGTAAAACAACTTGTTTTGGTGAGTAAAACAACTTGTTTTGGTAGGTAAAACAATTTGTTTTGGTCTGTAAGTAACGGTCTTTTACATTCGCATAGATAACCTCCTATGAGTTTTTCTTATAACTTACGACTGCCCATACATCCATAATCGTTGCAAAAACAGCCAAAGCAAGCACTTGATGAGCTATGCTCTGGAAGTCTCCACCTCTGACAAACACCGTGCGGATGGCATCAATGAAATAGTGCATCGGATTAACATAAGTGGTCAGATAAGCCCAATAAGGCATCGAGCGGACAGGAGTAAAGAGACCACTCAGCAACAAAAGGCATACCACAAAGAACCACATCACGAACATAGCTTGCTGCAAGGTTTCATTATAATTGGATATTATCAAACCGAAACCACTGAAAATAAACGCCAGCAAGACCGCAAGCAAATAGATAAGAGGCAAACTTCCCGCTGAGGTAATGCCATAAACCGCCCATGCAAGAATGAAACATACGGTCATGACAACCAGTCCGATAGCCCAATAAGGAATGAGTTTTGCCAAGATAAACGACCATTTGCTCACGGGTGTCACGTTAATGGCTTCAATCGTTCCGCTTTCCTTCTCGCCTACGATATTCAATGCCGGCAGAAATCCGCACATAAGCATGATGAGGATGGCCATCAATGAGGGTATCATGAAAAGTTTATAATCCAGATTCTTATTATAAAGGTAAAGCGTGGAAACCTTTGAGGTCAAGGCAGAAATCTCCGGTGCAACATGTTGGACAACGATATTAGAAAGGTAGGCAGAGCCCATATTTCCCTTCGTTCCATTTACCGCATTGGCAGCTATAAGCACTTGAGGCAGTTTGCCATTTACGTAATCCCGCTCAAAATGTTGCGGTATTTCGAGGATGACATCCGCATTAGACTCCTCCACATCCTTCAATGCCTCCCCATAACTATCCCGCTGACCATGAAAGAGAAAGTAATCAGAGGCACTTATACGGTCAATCAATCGTTGCGAGAGCGATGAATGGTCGTTATCCACCACATCCACGATGATATTCTTGATTTCCATATTCATCACCCAAGGCATTACGCACATGATGATAATCGGGAAAAGGATGATGAGCTTAGGCAAGAACGCATTGCGCCGAATTTGCAGAAACTCCTTATGTATCAAATATTTTAATGTCATATCACTCCAATCGATTGTTAAACTTAAACAAGGCCATACACAGGAAGAACAATGTCATACCGACAAGTACGGCAAGTTCCTGCAAGACGCTCCCAATGCCTACTCCCATAATCATCAACTTGCGCATGGCGCTGATATAGTAACGAGGAGGCATCACAGCAGAAATCCATTGCAGGATTTTAGGCATGCTTTCTATCGGGAACATCATGCCCGACAGCATGACGCAAGGCATGAGCAACACCATCGCCGATACCAATAAAGCCACCAACTGAGTATCAGCCACCGTGCTAATCAACAATCCCAGCGACAAAGCCAAAAGGATATAGATGCCTGATATGCAGACTATCCAAAACAAGCTTCCTGCCAAAGGAACGCCCAAAATATATTTGGACATCAGCAAAATGGTGGTCAGGATGCCGAAAGCCAGTACCAAATAAGGTACTGCCTTTGCAATGATAATTAATAAAGGCCTTATCGGACTCACCAAAAGCACCTCCATTGTACCCCGCTCTTTCTCTCTGACAATGCTTATCGAGGTCATCATCGCACAGATAAGCATCAAGAGCATACCCATGATACCAGGTACAAAATTATAGGCACTCTTCATCTGAGGATTATAGAGTAACTTGCTGTTGACTATCGACGAAGAGCCCATACCCGACAATCCAATATGTGAAGACAATATCTGAGTTGCATAATTGCTATACAACTGAGCCATATTTGGGTCAGCGCCATCAGTGATTATCTGCAATCCTTCATGTTTACTAGCAAAATCAGGAGAAAATACGATAGCCATATCTGCCTTCTGATTACGGATAAGACGTTCTGCCTCTTGTGGGGTATTCACATTATATAATATGTCAAAATACTCTGAGGCATCCAATGCCTCAATGATACTCTGCGTCTGATGGTCGATAGAAGAGATGACCACTATTGTGCGCACGTTCTTCACATCGGTGCTGATGGCAAAACCAAAGAGCAGCATCATGACGACAGGCATTCCGAAGAGTATCAGCATGGTACGCTTGTCACGTAATATGTGACGGCCTTCTTTGATGACAAATGATATAAACTGTTTCATATTAATCTGAACTTCGGGTTGCCTGACGTGCCAGATAAGTAAACACATGGTCCATATCCGGCTGATTGAATTCTTTCTTTAGATTATCTGGTGAGCCCATCGCCTTTATCTTTCCATCCACCATAATGGAGATGCGGTCACAATATTCAGCCTCATCCATATAATGAGTAGTTACAAAAACAGTGATTCCACGAGAGGCTGCATCATAGATAAGTTCCCAGAATTGTCGACGAGTAGCGGGATCTACACCCCCTGTGGGTTCATCCAAGAACACCACCTCAGGCTCATGAAAAATACTCACCGAAAAAGCCAACTTTTGTTTCCATCCCAAAGGAAGACTTGACACTATCGAATCTTTATGGTCCTCAAAATGCAAGCGTGACAGCAATTGGTCGGTCTTGCGAGCTATTTCCTCATCTTTCATCCCATATATACCCGCAAACAAACGGATGTTTTCTTTTACCGTAAGGTCTTCATAGAGAGAGAACTTTTGGCTCATATAGCCAATATGTTTCTTAATCTGCTCATATTCTTTAGAGATATCGTAACCAGCCACCTTTCCATTTCCACTTGTTGGCTGGTTAAGACCAGTAAGCATGTGCATGGCTGTAGTCTTTCCTGCACCATTTGCCCCAAGAAAACCAAAGATTTCTCCACGCTTCACATTGAAAGTAATGTCATCAACAGCATGGAAAGAACCGAATGCCTTAACGAGATGGGATACCTCGATTACATTGTCCTCCTGCACCTCAGAAGTTGATTTCTCCAAGCTAGGTGGATTGAAGATTTCCTTATAACGATTCAGTATTACTTCAGGTGCATCTATGCCTTTGATTTCCCCTTTATCCAAGAATGCCACACGGTCACATCGGCGTATCTCATCTAAATAAGGTGTGGAAACGACAATCGTGATATTCCGTTCCCTCAAGTTGACCAGCATCTCCCAGAATTCTTTCCGGCTCACAGGGTCAACACCTGTAGTTGGTTCATCCAAGAACAACACGCTGGGCTGATGTACCAATGCGCAACTTAATGCAAGTTTCTGTTTCATACCTCCAGAGAGAGCACCTGCCTTGCGGTCTTTAAATGGCTCAATTTGCGAATAGATGCCTTTTATCAAATCATAACCCTCCGCAATAGTCGTACCAAAGAGCGTTGCAAAGAACTCAAGATTCTCCTGTACGCTAAGGTCCTGATACAGAGAAAACCTACCCGGCATATACCCTACTCTCTTTCGAATGTCCTTCATTCCCTTCACAACATCAAATCCATCAACCGATGCACATCCTTTATCTGCCAAAATCAAGGTAGCAAGAATGCGGAACAAAGATGTTTTGCCAGAACCATCAGGCCCAATCAAGCCAAACAGTTCACCTTTACCGACCGAAAAAGAAACATCCTTTAAGGCCGCCACATGGGCATAAGACTTTGATATGTGAGAAACTTCTATTGCATTCATAGTTTCACCTCGCCATACATACCAATTTTTATAAAGCCATCATTTTTGACCGATATTTTTACTGCATACACTAAATCGGCTCGCTCATCATCAGTAAGGATGGTCTTAGGTGTGAATTCTGATTTAGACGATATCCATGAGATAGTCCCCTGATATTCTTTCCGCTCGCCATCGCCATAATCTGCATACACTTTCACAGGCAATCCGACCTTGACTTTCTGCAATTGAGCAGAGGTCACATAGGCACGAAGATACATATTATGAATATCCGCAACTTTGAAAAGAGGCTTCCCAATGGCTGCAAATTCACCTTGTTCGGTATATTTTTCTAGAATGGTTCCTGTGATAGGAGACATGACATGACACTTCCGCAACTCATCTGCCACTTGGAGTTTCTGAACATCAGCAGTACCCATTTGTGCATCCAGACTCTTTGTTGAAGTATTCAATGAAGAAGTCTGTGCTTCTAACTGACGTTCAAGTACTTGCAATTGACTCCGTGCATCATCCAAAAGTTTCTGATTAGCAGCCCCGTCTTTGACAAGACCTGAATATCTATTGACATCCTGACGAGCTTTGATAAGCTGCTGTCGAGTCGCTGCAATCTGTTTTTGAACCTCTGGTTTCTGACTTTGATAAACGAATTTAGTAGCTCCAACTTGTCTTGCTTTCAGATAAAGCTGTACGGTATCTATCAATCCCACTTGTTGATTAGCCGACACGCTGTCACCTTCACGCACGCTAAATTGCATGAGAGCCCCATTCTGTTCAGCAGAAACAATCACTTCGGTAGCCTCGAAAGTGCCCGTAGCATCATAGTCTTTTTCATTATTTCCACATGAGAACATCAGGGAAATAGGTATAAGTAATATCAACTTTTTCATCTTAATCATTGTTTATATTTTTCATATTATATATTTCTTTCAATAGCTGTATCTCATGGAGAGCTTTCTGTTGCCTTGCCTGTGACACTGCATTAATGTCCCGAAGCATTTCGTTTACGCTTTCAGTACCAAGTTTTACCTTCTTCTCACTCTTGCTTCGGATACTCTCGCGAAGGCTTACAATCTCCTCATCTTGCGTTATTTGACTCCGCAGATTCTCAATCTGACCATTGGTGTTTTCGGCTTGTAAGCGGTTATTAAATAGGAAAGTCTCACGTTGACTCTCGATTTGTTCCCGTTGCAATTCAAGTTTCTTGATGTCATTCTTGCGTGTATAGAGTGCTCCGATGTTCCAACTGACCGATAGGCCACCAAGCAACATCCCGCTTTTCATCATGTCCATCACCTTCGTATGATACATTCCCATCCCAAAAGCACTAATAGTAGGGCGCAAGCGTGTATCTAATTGCTTGCGTTGTGCATCGAGAAGCTTGCTTTGCGCTGTATAATAGTTGAGTTCAGGACGATTATTTGCCTCCGAAACAGCAATCATTGAAGGTCTTTCCAACTGTGTATTCTCATTCAATTGCTTATTGATGAAGACACCCAACATCCTCAAATAAGCCTTACGGGAAGCCACGAGCGAACCTTGCTGTTGCTGGCTCTTCACCTGTTCAACTCTTACGGCATCCAAATCGCTCTGATTGGCCACTCCCCCCTTCATCATACTCGACACCGTATTATTGCTGATGGTGAGGTCTTCCTGTAGTAATTTCACTTGAGCGAGTTGCTCATCAAGTAGCAAAATGCCAAAGTACAGCTGTTCCACCCTATCGTTGATTTCATACATTGATACATTCAACTGATTGCTTTGGACTTCAGATTGAGCTTCAGCAACCTGCTTATTTGCCGCCATCTGTCCTCCATCATAGATATTTTGATTAACCGTAACAGAGCCATTCAACATATAATTCTTCATATCCATTCCCATTGCCGCCATCTGATTACTAGTAGCAAGCATGTCGGTAAAGGCATATCCGCCAGCATTTGCGCTCACTTGCGGCAGCCAACCCTTCACTATATTCTGCAAAGTGTAATCGCGAGTCTGCTGAACAAGCCGATATTGCTTCACAACAGGATAGTTGTCATGCGCCATTTGTTTGCATTCCTCCAGCGTAAGGGTTTGGCCCATCGCAAACAGAGGTAACATACATAATATTAATGTGATTTTCTTCATACCCTTTTAATTTTTCTGCAAAGGTAAGCGATATAATTCAACGACTTATTATCCTTTGTCATAAAGATTTGTTCTTTTTGTTTGATTTATGAATTAAAAGCGTACAATTTGGCAAAAAATCATTATCTTTACATCGGATTTAAAGACAATATATATGCAAAAAGAACCTAAGAAACTTACCTTTGAGTCAATGTTTAATACATTCTCAGCAAATAATGTGGGAACCAAAAATTTCTATTTTGGCAAAGAAGGGTTAGCGATGGCGCTTGGATTGAATAAAGCCTTCCATGTGCTTATGGCTGAAAACACTCCTTTTTTATTGCAAGATTATCGGATGGGAATTGTCGTAAACGGTGATTTACACTGCATTCTCAATCTGATAGAACATCATTTTACAAAAGGAACCATCATCATTCTGACCCCTGGAAGCATTGCCCAACCTATTGAAATCAGTGAAGATTTCGATGTTGAGGGCATGGGGTTGTCGACTGAACTTTTCCATCTTGCACATAACAATCAGTTGCCAGCTCTCTTTAACGGGCAGACTAAAGATGCCAATATTGAGGTTTCTGCCGAAGAAATGGCGATGACAGACTCGTTGATACGCCTTCTTTGGCAGATTGTGCACAATCCTTCGACAAGTATGGAAACAAAGTTGAGCATGGTAACTGTCATTACACATTATTATAATGACCTCTTTTCGCATCAGCCTTCCGCCTCCGTTGCCACCAATTCCAATGCGCAAGACATCTTCGACAGGTTCATTTATTTGGTAAACAACCACTGCAAGCAAGAGCGGAAAATGGCTTTCTATGCCTCGAAAATGTGCCTTACTGAGCGATATTTAGGCACTTTGATTCGACAGGCAAGCGGAGTCACTGCCAAAGAGTGGATTGACAGGGCGGTCATCACGACTGCCAAAGTGATGCTCAAGCATAGCAACCTGCAGATTTCACAGATATCTGATGAGCTCAGATTTGCCAATATCAGCTTCTTCTGCAAGTATTTCAAGCGTTTGACGGGCGAATCTCCGCAAGAATATCGGTCAAAGTAAAGACTGAAAAAAAGACATATTAAGTTAAAAATCCACTCCCCACCTAAAAAAATATCAGAAAAAAGCAGATGTATATCAAAATAAAGTTGTACCTTTGCAACGTGTTTTTCATGGTATTAGATTATTAAGGTTAAAGTTGAGGTAACTCTTTGTGAAAAGGGTTACCTCTTTTCGTTTTATAGACTCAAAAACTTCGTTTTGTAAAAGACTATCTTTTACAGGGTAAACAATCATTGTTTACCCTCCTTATAACGACTGTTTACAAGGTAAAAAGCTATTGTTTACATTGGGGGTTATCACCTTATTATATATAGTCAATTACTCATCAAATGATATTAACCGACTTATCTTCTTTTGTTTTTTCAAATTTTCTTTGTATCTTTGCAAACTATATGAAAAGATATCTATTGATAATCATCACTGCCCTCTTGTCTTTTACCAATCTATTTGGGCAGGTTCTCCCCACTGACGGCAAGCTCACCATCAATACGAAGCTGCAAAAACTGGGAGAAAGACTTATGCAATCCAAGCAAGGCTGTATCGTTGCGATAGAGCCGGAAACAGGCGAGATAAAATGTATGGTGTCCACTTCCTTCGAAGGTGACTCTATTAATAGGGCAATCGGCATGGAATATTCACCAGGTTCGACCTTCAAACCTGCTCAAGCACTTACTTTGCTTTCCGAATTCATCGTCAATAAGGACAGCAAATACACATGTCATGAGGGCTTTTGGAACGAGAATATCCACATCGGATGCCATGAGCACCGCTCTCCGCAAGATTTGATTGGCGCGCTTGCGAACTCCTGCAACTCATGGTTTTGTAAAGCTTTCATGGCCATGATGAAAGACCGAAAGAAGTATGAGACCAAACTTGTTGCCATCGACACCTGGAAACAATATATGAGCAGCTATGGTTTTGGCGCTCCACTCGGCATCGATATGCCTGGAGAAAAAGGCGGTGTGATGCCCGATTCAAAGCTTTTGGAGCAAGAATTCAACGGAAGATGGAATCAAACTACTATCATGTGGGTAGGCATGGGACAAGGTGAAGCCACCGTAACCCCTATTCAATTATGCAATCTTGCTGCTCTCATAGCCAATCGAGGCTATTATTACATCCCTCATATCCACAAGGATGCAGGAGATGAATATAAGGAAAAGCATGTGGCGAAAGCATCTGAAAAAGCCTTTGAAATCGTCATAGAGGGTATGAGAAAAGCAGTGTTGACAGGCACTGCGCATAGCATCTGCAAGCCTGATTGGCAAATATGCGGGAAGACGGGAACGGCTGAAAACCCGGGTGATGACCACTCCATATTCATCGGTTTTGCACCTATGGATAAACCGAAGATAGCCATCTGCACCTTTATAGAGAACGGTGGATTCGGTGCAGACATGGCTGCGCCCATCTCTCAACTGATGATTGAGCAATATCTCACTGGCAAGTTGTCAGCTCATTCTGAGCATAAAGTCAGGCAATGGGAGAATTTCCTGGTAATACCTCATGACCCTGCAGATGATATTGACACATTTGTGGAAGTGCCGGAGCCTGTAAAAGCAAAGCCTATCATCAAGAAACCGCGTGCGACAACGGTAAAAAAGAACGCTGCAACCAAGCCAAATCAGGTGAAAAAAGCCCCTGTAAAAACGGTTGTCTGTAAAAAGAAAGCAAAGTCATAACGTTGAAGGATTAACTATGGAACAATATATAGAGATTAAAGGTGCGCGCGTCAACAATCTGAAGAACGTAAGTTTGAAGATTCCACGCAATAAGTTCATCGTGATTGCAGGAGTCAGCGGCTCCGGCAAAAGCTCTTTGGCATTTGATACTCTCTATGCAGAAGGCCAGCGCAGATACGTTGAGTCTCTGTCAAGCTATGCACGTCAGTTCCTTGGACGCATGAGTAAACCTGAGTGTGACTTCATCAAAGGCCTGCCTCCAGCTATTGCTATCGAACAGAAAGTGATTGCCCGCAATCCGCGCTCAACAGTTGGTACGTCCACAAACATCTATGAATATCTGCGCTTGCTCTATGCCCGCATTGGGAAAACCTACTCTCCTATCAGTGGACAAGAGGTCAAAAAACACTCTACAGAAGATATTCTTCAATGTACTCAGCAGTTCTCTGAAGGGACGAAATTCATGGTTTTATCCCCTCTGAAGATAGCAGAAGGAAGGACACTTGCCAAACAATTGGAAATGGACTTTCAGCAAGGCTACTCCCGAATCTATGTGAATGGGGAAATCATGCGCATTGATGACTTTCAAGAAAGCAAGAATGCAAAGGATAAAGAGCAAACTGCCGATGACATTTTCCTTGTGATTGACCGCATGAGCGTTTCTGATGAGAAAGACCAAATAGCACGGCTTATCGACTCTGCAGAGACTGCCATGTATGAAGGTGACGGCATGTGCAGGTTGCTTTTCTTGCCATCTAACCTCACTTATGACTTTTCCGACCGCTTTGAAGCTGATGGTATGAGATTTGAAGAGCCAAACGATAATATGTTTTCCTTCAACTCTCCGCTCGGCGCATGCCCTACTTGCGAAGGTTTTGGCAATGTTATAGGTATAGATGAGAAACTTGTCATCCCCAACTCAACCCTTAGTGTATACGATGGATGCGTTCAATGTTGGCATGGAGACAAGATGGGCATGTGGCATACAGAATTCTGCAGAAGGGCTCAGAAAGACAATTTCCCCATCTTCAAGCCATACATGGAACTCTCACAAAAAGAGAAAGACATGCTTTGGCATGGCCTTCCATCTGAAAAAGGCAAAGATATTCATGAGCAAGTAAGCATTGATGCCTTCTTCCAAATGGTGAAAGAGAACCAATACAAGATACAATATCGGGTGATGATGAGCCGTTACAGAGGTAAGACAACTTGTCCTGACTGTCATGGAACTCGTTTGAAGAAAGAGGCAACATGGGTGAAAATCAACGGAAGAAGCATCACTGACCTTGTGCAAATGCCTGTTGTAAACCTCAAAGAATGGTTTGATAATCTCGAACTTGACGCTCATGATGCGGAAATCGCTAAGCGATTACTCACTGAAATCAAAAGCCGACTCCAGTTTTTACTTGATGTCGGGCTTGGATATCTTACCCTTAACAGGCAGTCAAACTCGCTTTCCGGCGGTGAAAGTCAACGTATCAACCTCACAACTTCTTTAGGAAGTTCACTCATTGGCTCGCTTTATATCCTCGACGAACCCAGTATCGGCTTGCATAGCCGTGATACTGAGCGGCTTATACACGTATTGAAAGAACTGCAAAGTCTGGGTAATACGGTGATAGTCGTTGAGCATGACGAGGAAATTATGCGAGCAGCTGACTATCTGATAGACGTTGGGCCTGATGCCGGAAGACTCGGTGGAGAGATTGTTTTTCAAGGAGATACCGACAAGTTATCCAAAGCTACGGTGAAAGAATACCCGGATTCTTATACCGTGAAATATCTTACAGGCGAAGAAACAATCCCTGTTCCCTCCTCCAGACGCCCTTGGAATATGTGCATCAAACTAAAAGGTGCGAGGATGAACAACCTCAAAGGCATCGATGTGGACTTTCCTTTGAACGTGATGACAGTAGTCACCGGAGTGTCAGGCTCTGGTAAAAGCTCTCTTGTTAAAGGCATCCTCTACCCTGCTTTAAAGCGCCATCTTGACGAAGTAGCCGATAGTCCGGGGGAATATCTTTCATTGGAAGGAGATTGGGAACAGATAAAGCATGTGGAATTCGTTGACCAAAATCCAATAGGAAAGTCCACCCGCTCCAATCCCGCAACCTATGTCAAGGCCTATGATGCTATTCGCCAATTATATGCAGAACAACCTTTAGCTAAGCAATTAGGCTTTTCTGCCCAGTATTTCTCTTTCAATGCCGAAGGTGGAAGATGTGAGGAATGCAAAGGAGCAGGTGTGATTACGGTGGAAATGCAGTTTATGGCGGACTTAGTTCTTGAGTGCGATGCCTGTCATGGGCAAAGATTTAAGAAGGACATTCTCGATGTTCGCTTCCATGAAAAGAACATTAACGACGTGCTGGATATGACTGTTTCTGAGGCTATTGAGTTCTTCGGACAACATAAGGAAAAACTTATTGTCAGCCGATTGAAGCCCCTTGAGGATGTGGGATTAGGCTATATCAAACTCGGTCAAAACTCGTCTACCCTTTCAGGAGGTGAAAACCAGCGCGTGAAACTGGCTTATTTCATCGGACAAGAGCAAGCAGAGCCTTCGCTTTTCATCTTTGATGAGCCCACGACAGGCCTTCATTTCCATGACATCAAACGGCTCTTAAAGGCTTTCGATGCGCTGATTGAGCGCGGACATACCATCTTGGTCATAGAACACAATATGGAAGTGATAAAGAGTGCGGATTGGATTATCGACTTAGGCCCTGAAGGTGGCGACAAAGGAGGTAATTTAGTAAGTGCCGGAACGCCAGAAACTGTGGCCAAAAACAAAACCAGTCTTACGGCAAAATATCTTAAAGATAAATTGAAATAAACAACGATGAAAACCTCCCTATCCATTCTCATCCCCACGCGCAACGACAAGTGCCTTCGCTTAGTGAAGGCTCTTTCTCTGCAAGCAAACAAGATTCAAGGCCTGCAATATGAGATTATTGTGGCTGATGACGGGTCTACAGATAAGGAGGTGATTGCTGAAAACAAAGCTATCAGCGGCATTGATGACTGCCACTATATTATAAGAGGTGAGAATGTAGGACGCTCAGCCATCCGCAACTACCTTTCTCAGATAGCCCATCAGCAGTGGCTTCTGTTCATTGATGGGGATATGAGCCTTGAAAACGATGATTTTCTACGCAGTTATCTGCAAACAAATGACGAGCAAAATGTCGTTTATGGAGGGTATAAAGTGAACGGAAACGCAAAGGAAAATCTCAGATATAAATATGAGAAACATTCGGAAAAAGCGCATTCGTTAAACAATCGCTTGAAGCACCCTAACAAAGACTTCCATACCTCCAACTTCCTTATCCATAAAGAACTGATGCTTCAATATCCACTCGACAAGCAATATCGTGGCTATGGCTATGAAGATGTGGCTTATGGGAAGTTCTTGCAAGAAACCGGAATCACCATTTCGCATATTGATAACCCTGTGGTTTTCAATCAATTTGAGAACAATGAAGACTTTATAAATAAAACCGAAGAAAGCATTCGGACACTGAAAACTCACCAGAAAGAACTGCGAGACTACTCACGCATCATCCGATTAGCTGATAATTTAGAAGCTATCAGGCTTTCATCACTTGTCCGTCGCCTTTTCCAAAAACGTCAGCAACGGTGGCGGATGCAGCTCTGTGGGAGCAACCCTTCCCTATTTCTGTTCAATCTCTATAAGATTGGATATTATCTATAGATACCCCTAGTTTCTGTCTCGATTTTCAAGTAAAAAGCAAACGATTATCTCCCTTTTTGTAAAAGATGGCTTTTTACAAGGTAAAAGACCATTAGAAGGAGTGTAAACAACGATTGTTTACCGCCTAAAAGACTACCTTTTACAATGCGAGAAAAAACGAACTGAGTGCTTCGAGCACTTAGAGTCTTCAGAGATATCGGATAATCAACGATGAAAAGTCTGTTTTTCAGAATTCTCAGCATCCTCATTTAATTGCAAAAAGGCTGCCTACGCTACAATTGTCAAGTCAACATTGCAAATTGAAGATTCATCTTGCCGATAAGAATAAAAAATGTTTGAGAAAGTATAAAAAGAGCCTTTAACTCTTCCATATTTCATCGGAAATTTGTATCTTTGCGTGCGAAAAGAAAAAGGGGCATGTTATAACCCATTTGAAAGACTGAAAAATATAAGACGAGTAACAAATCAGACGATAGAACTGATAATTAAATATTAATATTTAACGAATATGATTTATTCAAAGGAAGTTGACAACATGTGCGTTGTCGCAAAAGGTCCAAACCATGGACCAGCTCCAATTCCTGAAGAGGGAAAATGGATTCAAGCAAAGGAGATTAAAGATATCTCCGGTTACACTCACGGTGTGGGATGGTGCGCTCCACAACAGGGAGCTTGCAAGCTCTCTCTGAACATCAAGGAAGGCGTCATTCAGGAGTGCCTCGTTGAGACTATCGGCTGTACCGGTATGACACACTCAGCAGCTATGGCTTCTGAGATTCTCCCTGGAAAGACCATTCTTGAAGCACTGAACACTGACCTCGTTTGCGATGCAATCAACACCGCAATGCGCGAACTCTTCCTCCAAATCGTTTACGGACGTTCACAGAGCGCATTCTCTGAGAACGGACTTGTTATCGGTGCAGGACTTGAAGACCTCGGCAAGGGCCTCCGCTCTCAGACAGGTACACTCTATGGCACTGTTGCTAAAGGCACACGCTACCTCGAACTGACTGAAGGATATATCACCAAGATGTTCCTTGATAAGGATTCTCAGGTTTGCGGTTATGAATATGTACAACTCGGCAAGATGATGGAAGCCATCAAAGCTGGTATGGACGCTAATGAAGCTGTGAAGAAATTCACAGGTCGTTATGGCCGCACCACTGCTGAGCAGGGTATTGTTAAATCTATCGACCCACGTAAAGAATAAGGAGGAACCAGACTATGATTAGAAAAGTAAATTATGAGAGCCAAGAGCGTCGCGACAAGCAAGTAAACGCTGCCCTGAACGCCAATGGCATCAAAAACCTCGAAGAGGCTAATGAGATTTGCGAAAAGCTGGGAGTAGATCCTTATCAGATATGTGAGGACACACAGCGTATCTGCTTTGAGAATGCAAAGTGGGCTTACGTTGCTGGTGCAGCCATCGCTATAAAGAAAGGTGTAAAGAATGCCGCTGAGGCTGCTGAGGCTATCGGTATCGGCTTGCAGTCATTCTGCATCCCCGGTTCAGTAGCTGATGACCGTAAAGTTGGTCTCGGACATGGAAACCTTGCAGCACGTCTGCTTCGTGAAGAAACAGAATGCTTCGCATTCCTTGCTGGTCACGAGAGTTTTGCAGCAGCAGAAGGTGCTATCAAAATTGCCGAAATGGCAAATAAAGTACGCAAAAAGCCACTGCGCGTTATCTTGAATGGACTGGGCAAAGATGCTGCTCAAATCATCAGCCGTGTAAACGGATTCACCTATGTTCAGACAAAGTTTGACTATTATACAAGTGAGTTGAAGGTCGTTCGTGAGATTGCTTACAGCGACGGTCCTCGTGCAAAAGTAAAATGCTATGGTGCTGACGATGTACGCGAAGGTGTTGCTATCCTGTGGAAAGAGAACGTAGACGTTTCCATTACAGGTAACTCTACCAACCCTACCCGTTTCCAGCATCCAGTAGCAGGCACTTATAAGAAGGAACGCCTTGCAGCTGGCAAGCCTTACTTCTCTGTAGCTTCAGGTGGCGGTACAGGTCGTACATTGCATCCAGACAACATGGCAGCAGGTCCAGCTTCTTATGGTATGACCGACACTATGGGCCGTATGCACTCTGACGCTCAGTTTGCAGGCAGTTCTTCTGTTCCTGCACACGTAGAGATGATGGGCTACCTCGGCATGGGTAACAACCCAATGGTAGGTGCTACCGTTGCTGTTGCTGTGCAGACTGACTTATTGTTGAACAGCAAATAAAGATTTTTCCTATCCCTCCTTTTAGGGAGGGATATAGTAAAATAAATCCCCTGTATTCATTTCAGAATACAGGGGATTATCTTTTTGTCCTAAATCTTATACAGGATCTTCGTTTGGATCATCATTAAACAAATCATCTGCAGCCTTCATTTCATCTTCATCAAACCACAGACTTAACTTTGCCTTCGCCTTTGCCTTTACTTCGTCGGAGACATCCGCCCACACCTTATGCAATACATAAATAAGAACAGCTATATCATCGCTCAATCCAGCTAATGGAATGGCATCCGGTACCATGTCGAGAGGTGAGATAAGATAACCAAGAGCCCCGATGATAATAGCCTTATCCTTTATCGACACCTTGTCACTTTCCAAGGTATAAAAAAGGATTAAGGCTGCATACACCAACTTAGCACCAGCACGCTTGGCTACTCTCTGAATCTTATCAACAAATCCTTTCTGAGAGAATTTGTCCTTGTATTTCATAAAGTCAGGTAATTCCATATGTTTTTAGTTAAATCTTTTCGTTATAGCGGAGCACAGCTGCAATATAATCTTCAATATCCGACTCATACAGTTTTCGTAATCTCATCTTACGCACAGCCCTTTGGACTAAAGCCACAATCAATGCCAACAATATGCCAGCAAGCAATGCCAAAACAGCTCCACCTGCTGCCCCACCTGGAAGTTCGTCCTCAGGAAAGATAGATGCCACCAATACAGGCAGTACTATAAGCACACCAGCTAAGGTATACTGAGACTTCTGGGAACCAAGACTGTCGAGAATGGCCTGTTTGTCAAAAAGGTAGCTTTCAACATCAGCTTTGGTGACTTTATAATCTTCAGGTTGAGGAAAATCAGCATTTCCTCCATATTCCGTAATTTTATTAGTCACACTATGTTCGTAATCATTCAATATATCCACTTCCATATTTTCTCTAACGTTTTTTTTGTTCAAATATTATAAATCTTTTAAATAAGTTTGCCTCAAATTATCGAAATACTCCTTACGCTTGCTGTAAACGCTTGCCCATTCAGGACTGCTAATCAGTGCGTGTAAATCAATATTCAAAGACCATGAGCCTATACTCTCAAGACGGTCAACCATTGTGCCCAACGTAATATTCTGCAAAGCTTCTGCAGGCTGGTATCGCGGTGTATCTGCCGCAGCATCAGCCATTCCACTTATGGCTACAAGGTTCACACGGCGCAAATCATCAAGAAGGTCATTGGTTATACGAATAGGAATGCCTGTCTCCAACTTCAGTTCTAAGGCTGAGAAAGGTTTCTTTCCTTCAGCAAAACGCTTGCAAATCTTGCTTAAAAGCATGGCACTCAACAACATCTTATATCGATGGCTGATATCTTCAGTCCGAGCAAGAAAGGCAAAATCCTCTAAGTTCTGATTTGTATAACAAAGCTCTGCGCCGAAAAGACAGATAGTCCATGAAATCTGTACCCATAACATAAACAAAGGCAAGGCTGCCAATGAACCATAAATGGCATTATAACTGGAAAGGAATATCTGACAATGGATATAGAAAAACTGCAATAACTGCATGGCAACGCCCGCTAGGATACCAGGGAATAGAGCTGCAAGAATCCGCACCTTAGTATTTGGCATAAACACATAAAGAGCAATAAAGGCTGCTGACATGAGGATATAAGGCATCAAATCAAGTCCGCACCGCATGAGTGGACCGAGCAAGACTATTTCCTTCGCCTGATCGGCTATTGTAGCAAGAAAGATTGACAAACCTGATGTGACTACTATAATAATAGGTAACAGGAAAAACATTGCCATATAATCGGTAATAGTATGGATAAGGGAACGTTCAGACTTAACTTGCCATATATTGTTGAATGTTACCTCTATGTTACGTATCAACATCAACACCGTCCATAACATAAAGAGAAGTCCTATACCTAAGAATATACCGCTATGCGTATGCACAAGATAAGAATTTACAAACTTGATGATAGTCTCAGCTGCTTGAGGTTGACTTGAAAGTATATCGCGAAACCATACTTCAATATATTTAGAAAATCCAAATCCACGGGCAATGGCAAAAACGACGGCAAAGATAGGAACAATAGCAAGCATTGTGGAATAGGTAAGCGCAGAAGCAGCACTTACTACTCCTTTATCAATGAAAAATCTTATGGCAAGATACAATTTCTTCATCATTACATAGAAGAATCTTCTTGTAGGCGACAACTCCTCAAGACTCACCTGCCATATATCTTTTGCAAAGAACTGAACTATTTGCCTTATAATCATATAATTATCCTTGTTTTCCAAAAAAAATGAAAGCAGACTCCTGATAAGCCGGGTTCTGTATCCTCTAAAAAGAGGAGCTTCGTCATTTATCTACTCCGCAAGTCACCCTGCGGCTCTAGCATTCTACCCTCCATCGCAGCCGAAGCTTCGGACGAACAGCCCTTAGCGATGGTATACATGAACTTGCAACCTCCAGCAGCACAGCCCGACGATCACCCGTCGACTGGTGGTCTTTTACACCGCCTTCTCACCCTTACCCGACTTTTCATTCATCCGAAGAAGTATGAGAGTATCGGGCGGTTATTTTCTTCTGCTGTTTCCTACTGTCACCAATAGCTTCTATTTTCGGAAGTGGAGCGTCCTATGTTGCCCGGACTTTCCTCTCGTCTTTCGACCAGCGACAAAGCCGGGAATCTGCTTTCAATGTGCAAAGATAGTAGAAATCACGATAAACTCCAAATTTATTTGCAAAATTCATCTGGATTGATTTTTAAGATTTATCAAGGTTTTAAATGAATGTAAAAAGAAATGCGATGGAGATTAAGAGCCGTTAATGTGTTAAATCGAATTGTTAAAATGAAATAAAGATAGCGGACATTTTGTCAGTTTAACAAACTTTGCGCCTATATTTGCAAGCAATTTAAACGATGAGACGTTATTTACGTCTTATAAACAACTGAAATATAGAAAACAATTAAATATTTTAAGGTATGAAAAAGTATTCTAAGTATTTTCTTGCAGTTACTTGCATATTTACTCTTGCATTATCTGCAGGTTCTTTTATCAAGGCTGATGCAGCGAATGCCCCAGCAGTGGCTCCTGGACAGCCGGTCGATTTAACGTATGCAGCAGAAAAAGCTGTTCCTGCTGTTGTACATATAAGATTTGTACAGAATTCAAAAACTCAGACAGTAGATGTTGAAAGCAGTCCTTTCGATGATTTCTTTGGAGATTTCTTTGGCTTTGGACAAGGTCAAGGACAAGGACAAGGTGGCTCTCGTAAGCAACAAGTACAGACTCCTAAAAGAGAGGCTACAGGCTCTGGTGTCATCATCAGTTCTGACGGCTATATTGTCACAAACAATCACGTTGTGAATGGAGCTGACGAATTGACAGTCACCCTAAATGACAACCGCGAATTTTCTGCTCGTATCATAGGTACAGACCCTACTTCAGACCTTGCTCTTATTAAGATAAACGGTAAGGATTTACCCACTCTTCCTATTGGAGATTCTGACAAACTGAAAGTCGGAGAATGGGTAATTGCTGTGGGTAATCCTTTCAACTTGAATTCCACGGTTACAGCTGGTATTGTCAGTGCTAAAGCACGCTCACTCTATGCTAATGGTGTAGAAAGCTTTATCCAGACAGATGCTGCTATCAATGCTGGTAACTCTGGCGGTGCACTCGTTAATACTCAGGGAGAACTTGTCGGTATCAATGCCATGCTCTATTCTCAGACTGGTTCTTATAGTGGTTATGGGTTTGCTATTCCTACTTCAATTATGAATAAGGTGGTGGAAGACCTTAAAAAATATGGTACCGTACAGCGTGCTGTCCTTGGTATCACAGGTGGTGATGTTATCAACTACATCAATGCACAGAAAGAAAATGGGAAGAACGTTGATCTCGGCACCAATGAAGGTATCTATGTTGACTCTTTGCAAGACGATGGGGCTGCTTCTGCTGCTGGCATTCAGAAGGGTGACGTTATCACTGGTGTAGATGGAAAGAACGTGACAAAGATGGCAGAACTTCAGGAAATACTTGCCAAAAAACGTCCTGGTGATAAGATTACCATTTCTTATCTGCATAACAAGAAAAAAGAGTCTAAGACGGTAACCTTGAAGAACACTCAAGGTAATACAAATGTCGTAAAGACAGCTGACCTCGATGTGCTCGGCGCAAGCTTTGCTCCTATAAGTGCAGAAAAGAAAGAGCAACTGAACCTCAACTACGGTTTGGAAGTATTGAAAGTTGGTAAGGGCGCATTTAAAAACGCTGGAATCAACCAAGGCTTAATTATTCTAACGGCAAATGACACTCCGCTCAAGACTATCGATGACTTGCAAGATATTGTTAAGAAAGCCTCTACCAGCAAAGACCCTGTGATTACAATAAAGGGCATCTGGCCAACAGGAAAGCGCAGTTATTATGCTGTACAAGTAAGTGAATAATTCTAATTCAACATATTTTTGAGGGTGCAACAACAAATTGCACCCTTTTTACGTTAAATAAAGTGTAAAAAATTTGCACATGTAAATCAAAACTCTTACTTTTGCAATCAAGCATTAAAAAAAGGACACCTGATGAGACAGTTGAAAATCACAAAATCTATTACTAATCGAGAGAGCGCTTCTCTCGACAAATATCTGCAGGAAATAGGTCACGAAGAACTTATCTCAGTGGAAGAAGAAGTTGAATTAGCACAACGCATTAGAAAAGGTGACCAAAAGGCACTTGAAAAACTGACGAAGGCTAATTTGAGATTTGTGGTATCAGTGGCGAAGCAATATCAAAATCAAGGGCTCAGTCTTCCTGACCTTATTAACGAAGGGAATCTTGGCCTTATCAAAGCTGCGGAGAAGTTTGATGAAACTCGAGGGTTTAAGTTTATTTCTTATGCCGTTTGGTGGATTCGCCAAAGCATCCTGCAAGCCATTGCTGAGCAAAGCCGCATTGTAAGACTGCCACTTAATCAAGTGGGATCTGTAAATAAAATCAATCGGGTGCTTAATAAGTTTGAGCAGGAGAATGAGCGCAGACCTAGCATAGACGAAATTGCAGAAAAGTTGGACCTTCCTGAGGATAAGATTGAAGACGCCATGAAGGTAAACAGCCGCCATGTATCCATGGATGCACCTTTTATCGACGGAGAAGATAACAGCTTGCTTGATGTTTTGCCTAATAATGATGCTCCACAAGCTGACAATGAATCAGTTATGGAATCTTTGCGCCAAGAAATAAACAGAGCATTAGGTGAACTGCATAACGAAAGAGAACGCAATATACTTGAATCTTTCTTTGGTATTGGACAACCCGAGATGACACTTGAAGAGATTGGGGATAAATTCGGATTGACACGTGAACGTGTACGCCAAATAAAGGAAAAGGCCATTAGAAAACTTAGACATAACACTCAGAATAAGTTCTTAAAGTCTTATTTGGGACAATAAATAATAAAGATGAATAAATTTAATAGGTATTTTATGATAGCATTGGCAGTTATTGGAATGATGACTGCCACGAATGCAAACGCCCAGAAAAATGCTACAAAACTAAATGAGGTATATGCATTTGGCTTTGCTGCATCTTTCAATGACTCTACTGTTTATTTTACTGATATTCAGAAGATTGATAAAGCAACCCTTGAGAAGAAGACTAATTTTCTTCCTAAACGTAACGAATATACAGCTCAACTGAGGGATTATCTTGCACGTAAAGGATATCCCAATCGTACTTGCATTATCTCTTATGCATCAAGTAGGAAAAATATTGAAAAGAAGTTTGTCAATTTCCGCAAAAGATACATTAAAGGCGGACATTATGATATAAAATATATCGCCGCAAATGATTTTCAGTTTCAATATGTGGCATCTGATGAAGTGACTACTCAAGAGGTAACAACCCCTAAGAAAGATGAGAGCAAGAAAAACAAAGGCCCTCGTCCACCAAAAGGAAAAATGGGAATGCCGCCATCTGGAAATGGTGGAATGCCTCCTATGAGATAATCTTTTTGCAACGATATTCATTCATGGATAACATCAACGAATTCAGTATTGCAGAACTCCATGTAAGGATCATTTTCAAGAATAGCGCCTATAATGACATGCGCCTTCTTCCTTCATTTGAGCCTTTCAGGATTAGTGAATCTCATGATGAACTGTTTTTTCAACTGACCATTGATGACTCTTTGAAGCCTATAGCCAAAGAAAGAAGAGAGAGAATTCGCAAATTCGATACGGGAAACGGTGATACCATTGTTGACAAACTCGATGATGGAGGTTATCAATTTATCATAAAAGACTTAAATGGGGCTGACTGTTGTCTGCTAATAACCAACAAGGACTTCAGTAATTGCAAATGCGCTCTCAATGGAAACTATGACATGCGCTGTTTTGGCCTTAACAATGCCCTCATGCTTATCTTTGCCTTTGCTGGCAGTCAGAAGCAGGTTTTGCTCGTACATGCTTCCTTGGTAAGAAAAAACGGATATGGCTATGCTTTCATCGCAAAGAGCGGAACTGGCAAGAGTACTCAGGTGAGCATGTGGCTTCGTTATATTCCTGGATGCGATTTGATGAATGATGACAATCCTATCATCCGCATTATCAAGGGTAAACCTTATATATATGGTGGACCTTGGAGTGGAAAAACGCCATGTTATCGTAATGTCAAGGCTGAGCTTGGAGCTATCACGCGCATCGACAGAGCCACAGAAAACAGTATTGAAAAGCTCCCTCCCATTGAAGCTTTTGCCTCTTTTCTCCCTTCATGCTCATCCATGAAATGGGATATTGAAATATTTAATAACATCTGTAACACCATAACAAAAGTGATTGAGACAACAGGCATCTACACTTTGCACTGCCTGCCAAACAAAGAAGCAGCAATAATATGTCAGAAGATGATATCCAAATAAGAGAAGTCCAATTCGCAAATGAGACCCTTCTACCCGAAATCGTAAAGATTATGGATGAGGGGCATACAGTTACTTTGCGTTTAAGAGGATTCTCCATGCGCCCTTTCCTTGAGGATAATCGCGATAAAGCCTTACTTGTTAAGGCAAAAGATGTCCATAAGGGAGATGCCGTATTAGCAGAAATATCCCCAAAACACTTTGTACTCCATCGCATCATAAAAATCGAAGGAGATAATATTACCTTACGGGGAGATGGTAATCTAGGAGTTGAACATTGCAAATTGAATGATGTAAAAGGATTTGTGTTGGGTTTCTACCGTAAAGGCCGTGAGAAGATAGATAAGACCAATGGAGCTAAATGGCGCATCTATTCTTTTGTTTGGATGCATCTCTACCCTATCCGCAGGTATCTGCTGGGTGTTTACAGACACATATGGCTAAAATTTTTCAAACCGATATAAAATATGAAAGCAAAAAAAGGATTCAATCTCCGTGAAGTATGTGGGGAACAGATTATAGTGGCTGAAGGCAAGGAAAACATTGACTTCAGTAATATCATCAGTATGAATGAAAGTTCTGCTTATCTTTGGAAGAACATTCAAAACAAAGAATTTTCGCCTGAAGATCTTCAAAAACTACTTACTGATGAATATGAAGTAGATGATGAAACGGCTCTGAAAGATGCCAAAACTATCTCACAGCAATGGATTAAAGCGGGTATCGCTGAAGAATAAGATACTTCCCTATTTGTAAAAAGCCGTTATCTATTGTTCAGATAACGGCTTTTTACTTGCCTTTTAATAGTTGTTTACAAGGCAAACAATCATTACTTATCCATCAATCGTTTATTTCAATTCCTCGATAAAGAAATTTGCTATCTGGCGAAGGAGGTGATTTCTCGTGTTTCCTCCATAGATACTATGGTTGCGGTTGGTATAATAATTCTCCTTAAAGTCCTTATCTGCCTGCACTAAAGCTTCCGCATATTCGAATGTATTCTGTGGATGTACGTTATCATCAGCCACTCCATGACAAATCAGCAATGCTCCATGCAACTTGCCGGCACGTTCAATAGGATTAATAGCATAGCCTTCCGGATTTTCTTTAGGTGTCCGCATATAACGCTCCGTGTAAATGGTGTCATAGAATTTCCAATTTGTTGGAGGGGCTACAGCTACACCTGCCTTGAAAACATCACGACCTTCACTCATGCTCATCAACGTGTTGAAACCTCCGAAACTCCATCCCCAAATACCGATTCTGTCTTTATCCACATAGCCTTGCTTACTCAGCCACAATGCTGTTTCTACCTGGTCTTTGGATTCCAAATCACCCATAGTGAGATAGATAGACTTTTCAAAGTCAGCACCTCGTCCTCCTGTGCCTCTTCCATCCACACAAACAACGATGAAACCTTGCTCTGCCAAGTAGTAATCGAATGCTCCTCCTTGACCCATACTGCCAACATTCCAAGAGTTTACAACCTGCTGGCTGCCTGGCCCACTATACTGAAAGAGGATGACAGGATATTTCTTTGAAGCATCAAAGTTTGCTGGTTTCACCATCCACCCATCCAGTTTCACGCCTTCGGAAGTAGTAAAAGTGAACGTTTCTTTCTTTGTCCATCCATATTGAGCTATCTTTTGCTTTAGCTCCGCATTATCTTCAAGCGTAGAGAGAACCTTTCCATTGTTATCACGCAACGTATATAAATAAGGTGTATTATAGTCACTCCACGTGTTGATGAAATACTTATAGTCACCAGAGAATATTGCTGAATTCCAACCTTCTTGATTACTCAGGCGCTCCGTTTTGCCATTCTTGTGGGAAACAAACACCTGACGGTCATGAGGATTGAGAGCTGCAGCCTGATAATAAACGTCTCCCGTTGGCTCATCATAGCCATAAACAGCAGTTATATCATAGTTTCCATCCCCAATCTTGCGTATCTGCGTGCCTGCCATATTATAGAGGTAGAGGTGCATATAACCATCTCTATCGCTCGGAAGAAGGATACTGTTATGGCCGATAATCACATCTTCCATGGCTTCTTCTTTCACATACTTCTTTGAACTTTCCTTGATAAGCAGTTGAGCAACGGTGCTTCTCGGGTTTACCGTATAGAGATTGAACTCATCTTGATGGCGATTCATCGTATAGACAATCATTTTCTGCGGGTCTTCCTGCATCATTTTGATGCGAGGGATATAGCCGTCAGCAGCCAAAGGAACCTGCAGTTTATAGGTCTGATGGCTCTTGATATCGTAGCTCCAAACGCTTACTTTCGAGTTATCTTCCCCTGCTTTCGGGTATTTATAAGAGTAAAGACCGGGATAGGCCTCATATTCCACGCGCTCAGGCTTTTCTCCTTTGAAGAGCTGAAGGGAATAAGTCTTCACCTTGCTCTCGTCATATTTCACCCAACAGAGCATTGTTCCGTCGGCATTGAAGGCATAAGCACAGTTGAAACTGAACTCCTCTTCGTTGACCCAATCCGGTATTCCATTGATGATTTCATTGAATTTCCCATCCTTGGTAACCTGACTTTCGGCATTATCATAAAGCAGTTTTACGAGGAAAAGATTGTTGTCTCTGACGAAGGCAATCTGATTTCCATCGGGCGACCACTGTGGTACTTGCTGTTTTCCGCCATCAGAAAGCTTCTCCAATTTGGTGCTTTTAATCGTATAGATATAGAAATCAGCCTTATATGAACGGCGATAGACACGCTCGGTATTGGTGCGGATGAGCATCTTATCTCCTTTTGGAGAGAGGATATAACCATCAAACTTGTCGATTTTCTCCCCCATTGTGTTATTTACATCAAACAAAACGGCTGTCTGTTTGCCAGTCTTGAAGGAATATTCAATGATTTGCTTCCCATCCTGCGAGATGCTCGCATACTGGTCAGTGCCCTCAATAGGGTTGATGCCACTGATGGTTTGGGCAGAAAAAGCACCTGAAGTGATATCCTTGATGTTCATTTTCTGGGCATTAGCGACTATAGAAGAGGTAAGCAAAAGTGATGCACACATAGCAATGATTTTATTCATATCCTTATAGTTTATTTTATGCAAAGGTACTAAAAGATTGCCGAACTTAAACTAAAGATGGCAGATTTTTTGTAATTTTGCAGAAAAATATGGAGCAATATTATAATGACTACAGCCATTGGATACGTCAGCAGTTTCCTTTCCGAGTGCAGAAGATATCCATCGATGCGGGCTTTTCCTGTCCTAACAGGGATGGCCGAATCTCCCGTGGAGGCTGTATCTATTGCGACAACCGCACTTTCAACCCCTCTTATTGCAGTCCTCAAAAGAGCATCAAAGAGCAGATTGAAGATGGGAAAGCCTTCTTCTCGAGGAAATATCCTGACATGAAATACCTTGCTTACTTTCAGGCTTTCACCAATACTTACGCTCCCATCAGTCAGTTAAAGCGTCTCTATGAAGAAGCGCTGCAACAGTCTGATATTGTGGGAATTGTGGTTGGAACTCGTCCTGATTGCATTTCCGAAGAAATCTTGAATTATTTCAAAGAACTCTCGACGAGATTTTTCGTCCTTATTGAATATGGCATAGAGTCCACGAATGATGAAACCTTACGGAAAATCAACCGTGGCCATACCTTCGAATGTTGCCGCCATGCCATTGAAGCGACTCATCAGATGGGGCTTCTAACGGGCGGTCATGTCATCCTCGGCCTTCCCGGAGAGGATGCCGAAGAAAGTATCCGACAGGCATCTGTCATCTCTGCCCTTCCCTTAGATATCCTCAAAATCCATCAGATGCAAATCATCAAAGGCACGCCGCTTGCCTCTGATTATGCCAAAAGCCCTTTCCACGTCTATTCTGTGGAGGAATATATCGAGCTCATTGCTCACTATATCCAGCATCTGAGAAAAGACCTTGTGTTGGAAAGGTTTGTCAGTCAGTCACCTTCCGACCTTCTGATAGCACCGAAATGGGGTCTCAAGAATTATGAATTTACAAATCTTCTGGTTAATTATCTCATCAAAAACGGCATTCATCAAGGCATGAGCTCCGAATAATCATTGTTCCCTAACAGCTCACCAGGAGTGAGGTTCGGGTGTTTCCGCATGAATCTGTCTATTATCGTAACGTATTCTGTATCAAAGAAATCCGTTTCCATTGCCTTATTGATTACCCACATCACCTTGCCCATGTGAAGGTCTTTCTCGATTTGAGTGCGGTTGTCGTAATTGTCCATTGGATAAAGGCTCAGCAAATAGAAGCTCAGGCAATCCGGAACGATAAACGACCGCGTCATCGAAATGCGCTGTTGATAAGAATAATACTTCTGATAAAGCGGGTATTTGTCGCCCATATACTTATCCAAACAGATGCCTATCGACCTGTCTCCGATGATGACACTCTGGTCCAATGCACCTATCTGCGCGTAAACACGAGGCACTGGGATGTTGGGAATCCATTCTTTCAACTTGTCAAAAGTGGTATTAAACTGACTGTTCAAATCATCTATGTTGGCATATTCGGCCTCGACGTCGGCAACAAGAACCAACAATACGGAGTCCTGATAGAACTTCAAGAACTTATCACTGATTTCAGGGTCGTTCACTTCACCTATCTGCAGCACCTTCTCCACTAAAGTACGCGTCTCCACCGGATATTCAGTGTTCATCGTCTGAAGGGCTGAAAAGTCGCTGGTAGTCAGATACCGACTCTCCAATCGGTCATAGCGCTGCACCTCAATGCGACCGTTCTGATCGTCTTCCTCATTAGGTTTGAGTTTCCACTCACAAGCTGAAAAGAGGACAAGAATCAAGAGTAATATGGTATTTATCTTTTTCATCGTATACTGACAATCTTCTTTTATTGACTGCAAAATTACTAAAAAATATTTTAAAAACCAAATTTTTAGCCAAAAAAATTAAATAATTTGGGCGAAAAGTGAATTTTATTTTAATTTATAGGTAATTTAGAATAGTTAGAAACGATATTTTAACAGAAAACAACTTATGACCGTTCCAATTTCCAGCAACAAAAAACCATTTTCCTCCTTTTTATCCTTTCCTATTATATAATAGGTGGTCCCTATCTTCAACGAAAATCTGCCTTCAGTTGCATCATGCTTCTTCACTTTCCCAAATTTGTAAGGGATTTTCTCGAAATACCACTATGCATATATACGGAAATCATTGCATAAATATGCAGAAACAGTCCTTAGAATAGCCGGAAACGACCTTCGAGGTTGTAAAAGATAGTCTTTCATCCTGTAAAAGGCCGTCTTTTAGAGGGTAAACTATCATCTTTTACAACCTAAAAAACGGTTGTTTACATCATCAAAAACAGCCTTTTCCGATAAAAACCAAAATCCTTGAATTTCGACTTTCAATTTAAAGCCCCAAAGGCTGCTTATAAGCGACTTTATTTTTTGATCTTCATCGTATGCCACCCTCTATTTTCCGATCCACTATAGAGCAATGCATAATTATGCAAAAGACAATCGCCTGAACTATAAAGTTTTTTCCATAAAATCGCAATGAGAAAATGACAATTAAGCTCCACACATTCTATAAAAAAACACAAAGGATTTTCATATATCAAGAATTATTACTAACTTTGCACGTGAATTTAAGAAATAAAGAAAATAAGACATATTCGATTATGAGTAAACAAGTAGAAAAAATCAAGGAGCTAATCGCCAAACGCGAGCAAGCTCGCCTTGGAGGTGGACAGAAAGCCATCGATAAACAGCACGAAAGAGGCAAATATACCGCTCGTGAACGTATCGACATGCTCGTTGACAAAGGTAGTTTTGAGGAGTATGATATGTTCAAACTGCATCGTTGCCATAACTTCGGCATGGAGAAAAAGCAATATCCTGGCGATGGAGTCGTAGCCGGCTCCGCTACTATTGACGGTCGTTTGGTTTATGTCTATGCACAGGATTTCACCGTAAATGGCGGTTCTCTCTCCGAAACGATGGCTGAAAAGATTTGCAAAGTGATGGATATGGCCATGAAGATGGGCGCTCCCGTTATCTGCATGAATGACTCCGGAGGTGCCCGTATACAAGAGGGTATCAGCGCTCTTGCCGGTTATGGCGAGATTTTTGAACGCAATATCCTTGCCAGCGGAGTGATTCCTCAGATCTCAGCAATCCTTGGCCCTTGCGCTGGAGGTGCTGTTTACTCCCCTGCTCTGACGGACTTTATCTTCATGAAAGAACAGACTAGCTATATGTTCCTCACAGGTCCGAAAGTGGTGAAGACCGTTACCGGCGAGGATATCGATGCCGAACACCTCGGTGGAGCCACAGTGCATGCCACGAAGAGTGGCGTCACCACCTTTACGGCAAAGACCGAAGAGGAATGCATGGAGATGATTAAGACCTTGCTGTCTTACATTCCTTCCAACAATATGGAGGAAGCCCCACGCACTGAAAACTCAGACCCTATCGACCGCAAAGAGGACTTATTGAATGAAATCATCCCTGATGACCCTAATCAGGCTTATGATATGTATAAGGTAATCACCGCTGTTACTGACAATGGTGACTTCTTCGAGGTACAACCAAAGTTTGCAAAAAATATCATTACAGGCTTTGCCCGCTTCAATGGTCAGAGCGTCGGCATCGTCGCTAATCAACCTTCTGCCTATGCAGGAGTGCTCGATGTGAACGCTTCTCGTAAGGGTGCGCGCTTCGTAAGGTTCTGCGATGCCTTCAACATTCCTATCGTTTCCTTGGTGGATGTTCCCGGTTTCTTGCCAGGAACAGGACAGGAATACAATGCCGTAATCCTTCATGGAGCTCAATTGCTTTATGCCTACGGAGAGGCAACCGTGCCAAAGATTACCATTACACTCAGAAAGAGCTATGGTGGAAGCCATATCGTGATGGGTTGCAAGCAGTTGCGTGCCGACCTTAACTTCGCTTGGCCTACCTCTGAAATTGCCGTTATGGGTGCTTCAGGAGCAGTGGCTGTGCTCTCCGCAAGGGAAGCTAAAGCCAAGAAAGAGGCTGGTGAAGACGTGAAAGCCTTTCTCGCTGAGAAGGAGGAAGAATACACCGAGCTCTTCGCCAATCCTTATCAGGCTGCCAGTTTCGGATATATCGACGACGTGATAGAGCCTCGCAACACCCGTTTCCGCATCTGCAGAGGTCTTGCACAACTGCAAACCAAAAAGCAAAGTCTGCCTGCAAAGAAGCACGGATGTATGCCAATGTAATTCAAGGAGGAGCAAAATGGATAAAAACATATATGCTGCCATCGCGATGGCAATCTTTGAATACCAAGGCAACAACGCTCACGACGAAGAGCCGGGCATAATCACCATTACACCCCGACATACTTTATGGAATGCCAAGTTCCTAAGTGTAACAAAAAAACCATAACAGAAAATGAAAGAATTCAAATATACCATCGATGGCAAAGAATACAAAGTAGCCATTGGAGAAATAGATGAAAACAACGTAGCTGATGTTACTGTAAACGATGAAAGCTACAAAGTGCAGATGGAAAAGCCAGCTGAGCCTGAGAAGAAAAAGGTGGAACTCGGGAAGCCTGTACATGCAGAACCTTCTGAAGAGGGCTCTACTGCCTCGGCAAACGTGAATACTGCTAATGCTATCAAAGCCCCACTGCCTGGCACAATCAGGTCAATAGAGGTGGAAGTAGGCCAAGAAGTGAACGCTGGTGATACTGTTGTCGTACTCGAAGCTATGAAAATGGCCAACAACATTGAGGCTGAAAAAAGCGGAAAAGTTACTGCCATTTGCGTTAAACAAGGGCAGAGTGTCATGGAAGAAGAGCCTTTAGTTGTTATTGAATAAATCTTGTCTTTTTGCTTGAATTTACTGATAGAGTATATTTAAATTAAAAAGCAAAAATTAAAAATTCTATAATTAAACGCCCACTTTTGTTTCTTTTCTAACAAAAGTGGGCGTTTTCTAAAATAAATTTCGTACCTTTGCATACAAACATACAAAGTTATGGCAAAGAAAATACTATTCATTAACCAAGAGATTAACCCTTATGTAGAAGAATCCGAGATGTCTATTATGGGGCGCGAACTCCCTCGCAAGGTACAGGAAGCTGGATATGAAATCCGCACTTTCATGCCGAAATGGGGCACTATCAATGAGCGCCGTGGACAGTTGCACGAGGTGATTCGTCTTTCCGGAATGAATCTTATTATCAATGACAGCGACCATCCTTTGATTATCAAGGTCGCTTCTATCCCAACCTCAAGAATTCAGGTCTATTTTATCGATAATGATGACTACTTCACCAAACGGAAAATGACCGCAGATGAGAGTGGAATTGAATATCCTGACAATGGTGAACGCGCCATCTTCTTCGCACGTGGCGTTCTTGAAACAGTGAAGAAACTTCGCTGGGCTCCTGACCTTGTAGTATGTCAAGGATGGATGGCAGCAGTGATTCCTCTTTACATCAAGACGGCTTATCATGATGAACCGTCCTTTGCAGAAAGCAAAGTTGTGACGACTCTTTATGAAAGTCAGCTGAAGAACGACCTTGGTGAGAACTTCAAGAAATGTCTCGAATTTCGCGAAGCAAAGCCTGAACTCCTCAAGCCTTATAAAGCCAAGTTCGATTTTATGGAGCTAGGAAAACTGGCAATCGACTATAGCGACGGCATCATTGAGGGCAGTCAGAAAGTTAATGATGAACTTCTCAAATATGCAAAGGCCAAGAAGTTGCCTCTGATTGAATATCCTGGAGAGAACTTCGCCGAGTCTTATAAGGCATACTTTGAAAGTCTTTTAAGTGAATAATTCAGAAAGTTGTAAGAGTTTATATATTTATTAGATGAAACTAAAATTATTTGCAAGCCTTGTACTTGCTACTCTCGCTCTCGCTTCGTGCGACAACACAACGGACACGCTCGGTTTTACAATCACCGATATTGCCGATAACTTGACTATCAGCACAGACACGTTCACTGTTACCACACGTTCTATTAAAGCCGATTCAGTCATATCTCGTAATACAACAGCTTATTTAGGGAAGATTCGCGACCCTGAAACAGGCTCGTATATCACAGGGGATTGCATGGTCCAGTTCAATACTTTTGAGAACTATAGTTTCCCTACTAAAGACAGTATCAGAAGTTTGGTTAACGGCCAAGTCATTGCCGACTCTGTTGAAATACGTCTTTACTATGATGACTTCTATGGAGATTCATTGCAGACAATGAAACTGAGGGCTTACGAAATGAGTAAACCGATGGATGAAGGAGTAAACTATTATTCCAATTTCAGTCCTCTCAAAGAAGGCTATGTACGCTCTAACGGGCTCACAATGGATAAAGTATATTCCCTTACCGACCTCAATATGGACAAAGATACTCGGTATAGCAGCTCTTATAGAAAGAACATCCGCATAAATCTCGATAAGGAATATAAAGGAGAAGACGGGGTAACCTATAATAACTTCGGAACTTATCTTATGCGTAAATATTATGAGCATCCTGAATATTATAAGAATTCTTATTCATTCATCCATAATCTTGTGCCTGGCTTCTTCTTCAAAAACGTAAGTGGATTAGGCTCTATGGCCTACGTAAGTCTTAGCCAATTGAATGTATACTTCCGCTATACTTACAAGGATAGCATATATACAGGTATCGCATCATTCCCTGGCACGGAGGAAGTTCTTCAGACTACGACCATCACGAATGATAATACGATCAATCAATTGGCAGCAGACAACACTTGTACTTATCTGAAAGCTCCAGCTGGAATATTCACTGAAATGACGCTTCCAATAGACAATATTGTTGCTGGTCATGAGAATGATTCGATTAATACGGCAAAGGTAACTCTAACCCGCATCAACAACACTACAACAAGTGATTATGCGCTGGATGTTCCGCAAACGTTGTTGATGATACCTAAAGCACAACTCTATTCTTTCTTTGAGAACAGAAAGCTGCCTGACTATAAGTCTTCGTTCCTCACAACATTCACCACTAGCACGAATACTTACACCTTCAGCAACATTTCAGGTATGATTAACTATATGAAAAATCATAGAGATGCAGCTGATTGGAACAAAGTGGTCATCATCCCGGTAACGGCTTCCTATACCACGATAAGTTCTTCCTCGATATTGACAAATGTCGTTCATGACATGTCATTGGCAAGTACCAGACTCGTAGGAGGGCCTAATAGCCCCAATGCACCTATCAAGATAAGCGTCATTTATTCTAAATTCAAATAGGAAAATGGCAGATAACTTTCTTGAAAAACATAGAGAAGACTATGAAGCAAGGAAGGCAGAGTGGTTAAGAAAAAGAAAAGGCATCCCCAAAACAAAAAGAAATAAAGAGAAGCCTGACGATGAAAGTCTTTAAAGAAAGCGGCATTTTAAATCCTAAAATGCCGCTTTCTTATGCCATATAATTGATTTATTTCAACTGAAAACCACAAGAATACCGACAACAAATATGAGCAATCAAGCGCTCAAAAACGGCTTTTAGGCAAAACGATAACGGCTGATGAGACATCTAAAAGCAACTAATGAGGATTACAAACAGGGTTTGTAACGTGGTTACACACGGCTTGTAACGTGATTACACGTTGCTTGTAACCACATTACAAGTCGTGTGTAATGTCGTCATTAATCGTTTTTGAGTAGGTCATCAGACGTTTTTAAGGTCCTCATTAACTACTTTCAAGTTTTTCATTAGTCATTTTCAATCCCTTTATCCCTCATTTTGTGGTTAGAAATAACTCATTATGATTAAGCATAAGAGACTTGCCAAACAGGAATTATTCGTGTTTTGACATGAAAAAAGAGGTAAATCTTCACGTGAAGACTTACCTCTTTACTTTATAAATTGATATTTATTCCAATACTATTGGCTGATATGGCAAGTTCCAAACATCAGCAACAGCCTTGAATGTAATCTTTCCTTCTACGATATTCAGTCCTTTGAAGAGAGCTGTATCTTCCTTGCAAGCCTTTTGCCAACCCTTATCTGCAAGAGCCAAAGCATACCGTAATGTGGCATTAGTGAGGGCAATTGTAGAGGTGTTTGGCACTGCTCCAGGAATGTTAGCAACAGCATAATGAACAATACCGTCAACCATGTAAACAGGGTCTGTATGTGTTGTAGGATGAGATGTTTCAAAGCATCCGCCTTGGTCGATAGCCACATCAACTAATACTGTTCCGGGTTCCATCAACTTCAGCATATCGCGAGTGATTAAGAAAGGTGTCTTGTCACCCGGTACAAGTACAGAACCAATCACAATGTCAACATTGCTAAGTTCGTTTACAATATTATGACGAGAAGAATAAAGTGTATGAACATTCTTCGGCAATTCAATTTCCAACTGGCGAAGCCTTGGTAATGAAATGTCCGTGATATAAACATCAGCACCCATTCCAGCAGCCATACGTGCAGCAGCTTCACCAACGGTTCCACCTCCAAGTACAAGTACTTTCGTTCTATTTACGCCTGGAACACCGCTAATCAACTTGCCTTTACCACCTTTCGTCTTCTGAAGATAATAAGCACCATTCATCACAGCCATACGACCAGCCACTTCGCTCATAGGAATCAGCAATGGCAAACGGCGGTCAGGAGTCTGTACGGTCTCGTAAGCTAAGCAAACACCACCGCTCTTAATCATTGCATCCGTAAGAGGTCTGTCACTTGCGAAATGAAAATAAGTGAATACTAACTGTCCTTTCTTAATCAAAGGATATTCAGATTCGATAGGCTCTTTCACCTTAAGGATCATCTCTGCGATAGCATAGACATCCTCAATAGTTGGCAGGATCTTAGCTCCTACTTCCTTATATTTCTCATCACTGAAGCCACTGCCTTCACCAGCAGTATGCTGTACAAATACTTCATGACCATGTCTGATTAGTTCTGCAACACCGGCGGGGGTCATGCCCACACGATTCTCATTGTTTTTGATTTCTTTTGGAATTCCGATTTTCATGTTAGAAAGCTTTTAAATTTGTCGGTTAATTAAATCTATTCGCAAATATATAAAAAAAAACAATAGATTGTATATGTTTTAATGTTTTTTTTACTCATAATCGTCAACAACCGAATTAACAATGTCCATCATCGGCTTTGCGACTTTAAAATATTTGACAATTTCATTCATCCAGCCGTCACCATCAAAGAAGTCATTGGGTACAACTCGCCAACAGGCATAGTCCTTCATTCTCAGATAGTTGATATAGGCATAGTCACGAGGGAAACCTTTAGGCACCGTCTTCAGTTTTTCTATACCGAACCCTTTAGCTGAAGGCTTATCTTCCACCCATGAGCCATCATTGGGAAGACCATAATAATCAATAAACTCCTTGTTCTCCACAGCCGTTCTCCACTCTTCTATGTTTCCCATAATTTCATTACGACAAGAAGTCAGAATATTGGTCGGCAACCAATAAGAACCTGTGCAGATAAGACACTGGTCAGGCTGAATATGGATATAGTAACCACCTCGTAAGGCTTTCTTTCCATGTGAACATATATAAGCCCCAAAATGACGCTTATAAGGAGACTTGTCTTGGGAGAAGCGGATATCACGATAAAAGCGGTAGCAGCAATCACTGACTTTGAGATTAGCTATCTCCGGGTCGAACTCCGAAATAACGGCAATCGCCTTGCTGATACCTTCTTCGAAATCAGCCTTGCAGGCCAAATACTCCTCCTTATGTTCCTGAAACCATGGACGATTATTGTTTGCTGCAACATCCTTTAGAAAATTCAATATCCGTTTTGTATCCATATCCTATAGTTTTGAATTTTCCAATAACTTCGGGCATATCTCATTGAAAGGACACTGCTCACATAAAGGACGAGTGCTCTTGCATATATAACGACCATGAAGCAACAGCCAATGATGTGCACGCGGCACATCTTCCTCCGGAATATTCTTGAGCAACTCCTCCTCCACCTTTCGTGGCGTATTTGCCGTAGTCGTAACTAATCCCATGCGATGACTTACCCGATAGACATGCGTATCTACTGCCATGGTAGCTCTTCCAAACCAAACAGCCTGCAGGACATTCGCAGTCTTGCGCCCTACTCCCGGCAACTTCATCAAATCCTGCATATTATCAGGCACTTCGCCTGCAAAATCCTTGACAATCATACGAGCCATTTCCACCAAATGCCGAGACTTGGCATTCGGATAACTCACAGAATGCACATATTCCAACACATCTTCAGGTTCTGCCTTTGCCATTTCCTGAGCTGAAGGATAATGTCTAAAAAGTTCAGGAGTGACCTGATTAATACGCTTATCCGTGCATTGAGCACTCAAAAGAGTTGCACAAAGCAACTGAAATGCAGATGCAAACTGTAGTTCTGTAGTAACCTTCGGCTCCCTTGCACGGAAATAGTCGAGGATAAATTGATATCGTTCTTTTCTGGTCATAAATCAATTAGGTGTAGAGAAACAGAATCCCTGCCTCCTAAAGGAAAGACAGGGATTCTCTTGTTTAATAAAAATTCCTTAGTTTACTTTTTCTCTGTGGCTGCCTTCATAGCAGGAGCTGGCTTGTAGGCCTTATTCAAACCTGCAATCACCTCACTGGTAATGTCATAAGCCTTATCAGCATACAACAGGTTATCACCAGCCTTGCTGAGAATCAAAGTATATTTTTTATCCTTATTATATTTAGCCAGGAAATTCTGAATAGAATCACGCAAAGCCTTGTTATATTTGTCAGTCTCTGTCTGGAACTCACTGCTCAGACGCTGATTCAAAGCCTGCAAGTCACTGTTCTGTCTCTGAAGTCCTGCCTGAATAGCTTCAGCCTGCTCACGGGTGTAAGCATTCTGCTGCACTTTCTGCTGAAAATTAGCTGCTGCTGCCTGCAACTGTTGTTGCTTAAAGCCAAGCGTATTCTGGATGTTCTGCCCTTTCTTCTGCAGAATCTGTGAATAATCCTTACAGAACTTGTATTGACTCATAATGGAATCTACCTCTACATAGGCGATTTTTAACTCTGTAGGAGCCTTCTGATCATTACCAGATTTCTCATCTACTTGTGGATTACTCTTGTTGCAAGAAGCCAAAGCCAGCATAGCTAAAACAGCTACAGCCGAAGTTTTCAAAATAGTTTTTTTCATTATCTATAATCTTTTTAATTTATTTCTGTCGTTTCTTTAAAATGCCTTGTCATTGCTACGAGCCTCTCTGTCTTGGTCAATGACGCAATGAATACCCTTTTTCCTCAAAGCCTCATTGTCGTGAATATGCTGCGATGAGAACTTTCCGTTCTTCTTCACAATCACCCTTACGCTCAATAAAGCGATGGCAATAGCAATAATTAACATGCTAAATAGCAGAGTTTCCAGCATTTTTTTTAACTTTGCAGTGTCGTAATGTTATATTTTCGATGACAAAGATAATGCTTTTCGATTAAAGGACAAAATAAAATAACATAAAAATGAGTAACGTAGAATTAAAACCTGCTCGGGTATTCGAGCAATTTGCTAAAATTAACCAAATCCCTCGCCCTTCCAAGCATGAAGAGAAGATGATTGAATATCTTAAGGAGTTTGGCAAAAGTCATAATCTTGAAACAAAAGTCGATGAAACAGGCAACGTCTTAATCCGCAAGCCTGCCACTCCTGGATATGAGAATCGCCCTACCGTAATCCTGCAAAGTCACATGGATATGGTATGTGATAAGCTCGTTGACATTGACTTTGATTTCTATAAAGATGCCATTCAGACCTATGTAGACGGTGAGTGGATGCATGCCAAAGGCACAACACTTGGCGCTGACGATGGTATAGGAGACGCTATCGAATTGGCCATTCTCGACTCTGATGATATTGAACATGGTCCTATCGAATGCGTGTTTACACGTGATGAGGAAACTCAACTCACAGGTGCTATGGGCATGAAAGCAGGCTTTATGAGTGGAAAATACCTCATCAACCTTGACTCTGAAGACGAAGGAGAAATCTTTGTTTCCTGCGCTGGTGGCCGTTCTACCATCGCTACCTTCAATTTCGAGCGTGAAGAGGCTCCAAAAGATAGCTTCTTCCTGCTGATTTCCTTGAAGGGACTGAATGGCGGTCACTCTGGTGATGACATCAACAAGAAACGCGCAAATGCCATCAAACTGTTGTCCCGCTTCGTTTATTTGGAGCAACAGAAGTTTGATGTACGCTTGGCAAGCTTCAACTCTGGCAAACTACACAATGCCATTCCTCGTGATGGAAAGGTCGTTATAGCTGTTCCGAATAAAGACAAAGAGCAAGTGAAAGCCGACTTCAATCTGTTTGTGAAGGATGCTGAAGAGGAGTATCACGTAACCGATACCACCATGGAATTCTCTATGGAGAGTACTGACGCTCAGAAGACGCTTCCTAAAGAAACCGGCAAGAACATCATCGCAGCATTGCAAGCCGTTGATAATGGCGTCTTTGCAATGTGCCAAGATGAAGCTTTGGCATGGATGGTAGAGACTTCCAGCAATGTGGCAGCTGTCTCCACAAAGGACAACGAGTTAGAAGTGCTGTCTTCACAGCGTTCTAATGTGATGAGTAACCTTGAGAATCAATGCAATACAGTGAAAGCTGTTTATGAACTTGCAGGCGCTAAGGTCATCCAGACCGATGGTTATCCAGCATGGAAGATGAATCCAAATTCCAAGTTGGTGGAAATCTCCGTGGAGGCTTATCGCAAGCTTTTCCATAAAGACCCGAAGGTGCTTGGCATCCATGCAGGCCTTGAGTGTGGTCTTTTCTCTGAGCGTTATCCTGACCTTGACATGGTTAGTTTCGGCCCAACCCTGCGCAATGTGCACACTCCTGATGAGTGTCTGTTCATTCCGACAGTGCAGATGGTGTGGGAACATCTGCTTGAAATCTTAAAGAATATCACTGATTAAATGAAGAAATCGTTATTTCTGTTCATGCTTCTCGCGTCTTTCCTCTTTATAGGTTGCGGGAAAAAACAGGATGCAAAGCTATTGGTATCGGCCTTTTTGGATAATAATCTGAAAAATACCGATATCGGTAGTATATCTTATAGCGACCTCGACTCCACCATTTATATTAACGACAGCATCATTGGCGTCATGCACCAGCAAGCCGACACAATGAAGGCGTTCAAGCCGAAAATCGTTTATGACAAGGTGAAAGCTCTTGATGATACCGTCCTATATATAAAGGTGAAGTTTAAGCAGAACAACGAGAAGCAGACTTATATCGTCTACTTTGACCATGCCTTGCAACATGTGCTGGCCATTAAGAGATATTGACGACCATCAGATAATCGTTTAAATTGTAATAAAAGAATCAGATATTTCATCTGAAAGTTTTACAATTGAAAACCGAGAAATAAATAAGAAAAGAGCCGGAATTTATCATGATTCCGGCTCTTTTTTAGTTTCTATCATATAAAAGACCATTGTTTACAAGGTAAATAACGGTTGTTTACATGCTAAAAGATGGTTGTTTACATTGCAAAAAACCATTATCTATAGGGTAAAAGATATATCTTTTACGAATATTTTGCCTCCGTTTTCGCTTTCAAAAATCGTTCTAAAGATAGAAGCCACTGACTATCAATCAATTAGGAAAACAGCTCAAAATTCGCTTATTCTCACCTATTTCCACTTTGCTGGCAAACACGCTCCGTATGCAAGGCTATCTTTAAATTCAGTGTCAAATGTTTTCTATATTCTATCCCTTAAGTTACTGCCTTATTTTTTGAAATATCGAGCCAAGGCATAAGCCCATTTAGCATAGCCTTCCTCTTTTGGATGACTGTTCTTGGTATGGTAATAATCCCGCAGATTATCCAAGTTGATGCCACATTTATACGATATATCAATCACCTTGATGCCATTTGCCTTGCAGATTTTCTTTTGAAATCGGCGCAGTTGCTGCCACTTCCGCTCTACCTCCAACTTGCTGAAAGCCTTCTTGTTAAACGTGCTGTCGGCATTCTGAAGCCCCGGTGTGTCGAAGTCGAAGTTATAATAAGAGGTGAGCACCCAATAGAGTTTGGCATTGGGGAGTTGCTGCCGCAGATAACTGAAGAGGGCTTTATAGGTGGAATAGAGGCTCACTTGGGTAACCCACTTTAAGGTATCCTCCCACTCAGAGGCATCTTTCCCCATGAAATAACGGATGCACTCGCTGGAACGAGGCACCTTTGTGAGTGTCGCTTTCACGCCTGTGCCATTGTCATCAAACGCTACGTTGCGCCCTTGCTTGTAATAATAATGTAGGGTGAGCGTGCCGTCGCCATTGTTTACTGCCGTCCATCCTCCTCCATAATTATATTGCATCATGCGCGTGATAATGTCCTTTTCGGTCATGTCGGGCGTCACATAGACCCCACTTTTATTGCGTCCGGAAGTGATGAAAAACGTTCCTTCCTTCAAGGCTTTTGATTGAATAGCGATGCAAGTGCCCCAATCGGTGGAGTCATTATAAGGAAGTACCAGCATATTGCCTGCTTTCCGTTGTTCAAAAGGCGTCTTCCGCAAGAAATCCGAGAGATGCTGTTGGAAATAAGTCTCCGCTTCCTGTCGGTTGCTCAATGCCCCCTCATGCACTGTCAGTTTGTCGCCTTGCATCCAAGGTTGATCGTTCATGGAACCTGCCATTCCCTTTTCGGCATCAATATAATTGATGTCGTTCACATTTTCCAATAGCACCACATCGATGGGATACTTCCCTTTGAGTGCCACAAGGCGCTTCGCCCTACTCTGCGTGCCGTTCATGTCATCGGCAACCGTTGCCGTCCCGCCATAAGAAATATTGTGATAATTGAGCTGAGGATAGAAGGTCGAGCCAGTAAGTTGTGCCATCAGAGGCTGCCAAGAAGTGCCATCACCGAGTGAATCAAAGATGGTCCATACGGTCTTTCCTTGCAATGACGATTGTGCAAAAAGCGGAAGAGGGCACAAAAAACTGACTATCAGACAGGTGTTTAACAGGTATTTTCTCATATTTTTCTGATTTTTCAGCAAATATAGAGAAAACTTTTGGGATTTAAAAAATTTTGGCACACTTTTTGCAATATGAGTGTTAGAATCAAAATACATAATGAAATATGAAACAAGGTAATATCGGGGTTACGACCGAGAATATTTTCCCCGTCATCAAAAAGTTTCTCTATTCAGACCATGAGATATTCCTGCGTGAGATGGTTTCTAATGCCGTAGATGCCACACAGAAGCTCAAAACGCTGTCAACACAAGGCGAATACAAAGGAGAATTGGGCGATTTGACCGTCCGCATCAGCCTCGACAAAGACAAAGGAACGCTCACCATCAGCGACCGAGGCATCGGTATGACAGCTGAAGAAGTGGATAAATACATCAATCAGATTGCTTTCTCCGGCGTAAATGATTTCATGGAGAAATATAAAGATAAGGCAAACGCCATCATCGGACACTTCGGACTTGGCTTCTACTCAGCTTTCATGGTAAGCAAGAAGGTTGAAATCGTCACGAAGAGTTATCAGGAAGATGCCAAAGCCGTAAAGTGGACTTGTGACGGAAGTCCTTCGTTCACCCTTGAGGATGTGGAAAAGACCGACAGAGGCTCTGACATTATCCTCTATATCGACGATGACTGCAAGGAATTCCTCGAGAAAGCACGCATCGAATCACTGCTC
Organism: Prevotella sp.; assembly: GCA_022641735.1. Classification (GTDB taxonomy): domain Bacteria; phylum Bacteroidota; class Bacteroidia; order Bacteroidales; family Bacteroidaceae; genus Prevotella. The sequence continues at coordinate 185,813 of JALCDQ010000003.1, forward strand.
GGCAAATACTGCAAGTTCCTTCCTGTGCCTATCGCCTTTGGCAAAAAGACCGAATGGAAAGACGGAAAGCAGGTGGATACCGACGAAGACAACATCATCAACAACACAGAGCCGCTATGGACGAAGGCACCAAGCACACTGAAAGACGATGATTACAAGAAGTTCTATCACACGTTGTTCCCAATGAATGATGACCCTCTGTTCTGGATACATCTGAATGTCGATTACCCCTTCAACTTGACGGGTATCCTCTATTTCCCACGCATCAAGAACAATATCGAACTGCAAAGAAATAAGATACAATTATATTGCAACCAGGTGTTTGTCACTGACCAGGTGGAAGGCATTGTGCCTGAGTTCCTTACACTGCTGCATGGCGTGATAGATTCACCGGATATCCCGCTGAACGTAAGCCGCAGTTATCTGCAAAGTGACGCCAACGTGAAGAAGATTTCCACGTATATTACCAAGAAAGTGGCCGACCGCCTGCAGAGCATCTTTAAGGAAAACCGCAAGGATTACGAAGAGAAGTGGGACAATCTGAAGATTTTCATCAACTACGGAATGCTCTCTCAGGAGGACTTCTATGACCGTGCAAAAGACTTTGCACTGATGAAAGACGTTGACGGAAAGTACTTTACCTTCGAGGAGTATAAGACTTTGATTAAAGATAATCAGACTGACAAAAATGGCGATATTGTTTATCTCTATGCTAACAACAAGGAAGAGCAATATACCTACATAGAGGCTGCCAAGAACAAGGGCTACAGCGTGCTGCTGCTCGATGGCCAACTCGATACTCCAGTGATATCCATGCTTGAGCAAAAGTTTGAGAAGAGCCACTTCAGTCGTGTGGATGCTGACATCGTAGACAGACTCATCGTGAAAGATGATGCTCCAAAAAGCGATTTGAAACAAGAAGAACGTGACAATTTGTCAGAAGTGTTCCGCTCACAATTGCCAAAAATTGCCAAGGCGGAATTTATGGTCGAGGTACAGTCGTTAGGTGAAAATAGCCAGCCGCTGATGATGACACAAAGCGAATATATGCGTCGTATGAAAGATATCAGTCGTTTCCAAGAGGGCATGAGTTTCTATCAGCAAATGCCTGACACTTATTCCTTGGTACTCAATAGCGATCATCCTCTTATTAAAGAGGTATTGGACAGCACCACCAAAGCAACGGCTGAAGCCCTCAAACCGATAGAAAGCGAACTCAAAGGACAGGAAGCCCGCTTGGCTGCACTCCATCAGGAGCAGAGTAAGAAGAAGCCTGAAGAAGTGACAAAGGAAGAACATGAGGACTTGGAAAAAACAGAGAAGGCTGTCAGTGAGCAGAAAAACAAGCGCAATGAGGTGATTGCCGGTTATGCCAAAGACAACAAAGTGGTGCATCAACTAGTAGACCTTGCCTTGCTGCAAAACGGCATGTTGAAGGGTGCTGCTCTCGATGCGTTCCTCAAACGTTCTGTAGAACTGATAAAATAAATGCACTAAAAATTTGGTAATTCCAAAAAAAGTGGCTACCTTTGCACACGCTAAATGAGTAAAGGCTCCGTAGCTCAACTGAATAGAGCATCTGACTACGGATCAGAAGGTTCCGGGTTTGAATCCCAGCGGAGTCACTTTCTCAAGAAGCGTTACATTGGTAAGGCTCCGTAGCTCAACTGAATAGAGCATCTGACTACGGATCAGAAGGTTCCGGGTTTGAATCCCAGCGGAGTCACAAAAGGAGAGATTTGCTAAGCAAGTCTCTCCTTTTTTATTATGCTAAAGACATTTCTTGAAAACAAAAAAAGTTTTGACCTTCGTCAAAACTTCTCAAGCGGTGCGTACGAGACTCGGACTCGTGACCTCCTGCGTGACAGGCAGGCATTCTAACCAACTGAACTAACGCACCAAAAAGCAATTTCTAACTCAATGGTTGCGGTGCGTACGAGACTCGGACTCGTGACCTCCTGCGTGACAGGCAGGCATTCTAACCAACTGAACTAACGCACCAAAATCTAGTAGTTTTCAATTGCGAGTGCAAAGGTAACGATATTTTTTCATTTTACCAAATGTAACGTGTGTTTTTTTATAAAAAAGTTTGAAGGAATAAAGCATCATGATATTTTTGTCCATCATAAAGCCATTGCTTCAAGATTGCGCCTTGCTCGAAGCCTTGTTCTTGAAAAAGCTGTATGGAAGCCTTGTTTTCTGCATCAACTATCACATAAAGCTGATGCAAATGTAAAACACTTTGAGCATACTTCACCACTTCTCTCAAGGCAGCTTGACCATATCCTAATCCTCGGAATTTATTCATGATAACAATACCCAACTCTGCCCGCTGATGCTTAGGATTAAAGTTAACCATATCCATAATTCCAATCGTCTCCTCTTGCTCATTATCTATCATAAAACGCACTTGTCTATCAGCGTATATATCATTAGATGCATGAGCAACATAATCATGCAAAGCATAACGAGAATATGGTACATTTGTAGTACCAACATCCCAAAGGGCGGTATCATTTTCTATTTCATAGAGAAGATCCAAATCTTCGGGTTCCATTGCCCTTATTTTAATAATCTTGGAATTCATGACATAACTTCTTCTGAGGTGATAAGAATATTTGTATCTGGATTATAAGTTCCCAAGTGCACAGTATCTCTATTGCTACGAGAAAATATATCAAGAATTTTCTCATAGCTGTATTTCTTCACATCATATACCACATAGGCAGGACTGTCTTCTGAAAAAACAGCATCACGCAGAACTGGCTCCAGATGTCCATTGGGCAAAGTCTCCTCACTGCCCTCAAACACTTTGAATGTAAGGCCTTTGCTTTGTGCCAAAAGAGAAAATTGTCGTACGGCCTCGCCTATATAATAATAGACAGGGTCCATCTTTTTATTATTAGAAGGAAAGCCGAGATTCTTATGTAATTTCCCACACGACATAGAAATCAAAGCCGACATAGCTTTAATATATATAGCTAACTTTATAGGAATGCTATACAAAATGCGCATTGAGCCATAGTGTTTCCGGAAAAAGATTAGCATCGCTTCATAAAAAACATGGACATAGCGAAAGGATGATTTCTGAGTACTTTCGCCTTTATAATGGAGTATCTTACTCGGTAAATACCAGCTCTCCCACCCAGCCTTATGCAAACGATAAGAAAGGTCAATATCTTCCCCATACATAAAGAAATCCTCATCAAGCAATCCTATTTCATCAAGTAATTTATGGCGAATCATGAAAAAAGCCCCACTAATCACTTCTATCTTTTCGGGCTTATCCCATGAAAGATAGCTCATATAATAATGTGCAAAACGATGACTCAAAGGAAATCTTTTGCAAAGACCTATCATCTTGTAAAAAGCTACGATAGGAGTCGGCAAACCTCGCCTGCTTTCCATAGCATTAGAACCATCGTCTTTGAGCATTCTCACTCCTATTCCACCAACCTTAACATGTTCTTCTATAAACAAAAGGCACTCTTTGATTGTATGCTCTCCAACTATCGTGTCTGGGTTAAGTAATAATATATAATCTCCATGACACTGACGGATAGCAAGGTTATTGGCTCTTGCAAAACCAAGATTATGAGAAGATGATATGAAATGTATTTCTTTGAATTTAGGAGAAAGATATTCTACCGTTCCGTCATGAGAATGATTATCCACAACATAGACTTCTGAATCTATATCTCCCAGAGCTTTATGAAGGGAATCCAAACATTGCTCAAGATAATACTTTACGTTATAACTAACGATTATTACTGTCAGTTTCACTAAGGCAACGGGACATAGAAGGATAGACAAAGAAAAGACTCAAAAAAAGAATGATGGCCATATATCCAAAGGCAACATTCATATAAAGATAGTAGAAAACCGTATTTACAAACATTGGAATGGTAATCAGACCCAACCGATAAGTCCCCCATTGAAGCAACCGATGTTCTTTATTCTCAGAAATGAGATGGTTATGCACCACTTTAAATTTAAAGAGTCGTAAAGATAATGGAATAACACAAATGGTAACTACCTCTAAAATGGAAAGGATAACAAACTCGGAACTCTTCTCTGTAGCCCATAAGCCACTATCGAGAGTACCCGTTTCAAACAGAACTACCAGAATCAAAGACAAGATTACCGGTATCCAAAATTCCCACATCAATATAGATTGTATCTTTTGCATAAGAGAATGTTTATTTTGTAAATAGTGTGCGATTCAATATCGACCTTCCTAAAGTCACTTCATCCGTGTATTCCAATTCATCGCCTACAGATATTCCACGAGCTATCACACTGAGTTGGACACCTGTATGCTCTAATTTACGTGAGATATAGAAATTCGTCGTATCACCTTCCATCGTAGAACTAAGCGCAAGAATCACCTCATGAATGCCACCTTGTTCTACCCTTTTAACAAGTGAATCTATTTCAATATCATTAGGTCCTATCCCATCCATAGGAGAAATTATTCCTCCAAGCACATGGTAAAGGCCATGATATTGTTGTGTATTTTCCACCGCCATCACATCTTGAACGTTCTCCACAACACATACTGTAGATGTGTCTCGATGAGAATCAGCACATATCGGACAGATGTCAGTATCACTGATGTTATGACAGATGCGGCAATATTTCACTTCCTTTTTCATTTTATCAATTGCCTGAGCAAAATTGCTGACATCTTCATCCGACTGTCTCAATAGATGAAGAACAAGGCGCAAGGCTGTCTTACGCCCTATTCCTGGTAATTTGGAAAACTCAGAGACTGCTTTTTCCAATAGCTGCGATGGATATTGCTGGTCCACTATGGTTTAATCATCAAAAAGATAAATTCCAAGACCGACCTTCAATCCTACCGTTGAATAGTCACTATTATTGAAAGAGTGGTCATAGTAAATGGCTGGTTCTATTGTTACAGAACGGTTAACGTAAAAAGCATAACCAATTTCCACACCTGGCATCACGTCATTATAGTTGTGATCAGCATGGATAAACTTTGCATTAGCTCCCAAATAAAGGCCGTTCTGAATAATATAATAACGAAGGCCAGCACCTGCTGTCAGATAATCAGGTACCCCATCATTGCCACTATGATTAACAGAAGCCTCGCCTAACAACATCCAATTGTCTATAAACAAATATCCAGCCTTTGCCTCAACACCAATATTGAAGCCGTTCTTACTGTTATAATACATATTAAGGCCTGTGAGAGAAGCTCCCAAATATCCTTTTCCTTCTTGAAATTGTGCACTGGCAGAAATTGTCATCAACAACAGTGCGAGAATCGTAATAATTTTCTTCATAAAATAATAGTTTTGTGAATAATATTTATTTCATAGTTTTTCTATACCACATAAAGAACCATACACAAGAAACGAGTAAACAGATGATACCCAATATATAAGATAATGTATGATCAAGCCCAAAGGCCTCTTTCCCTATAAAGAGATAAGTGGAGACTACACAAGTCATAAATAAAGAAGGTATCAACGTAACCCAGAAATTCTTCTTCTGTTGAACAAGATAGACTGTTATCGTCCATAGTGTGAAGACTGCCAATGTCTGATTTGACCAACCGAACCATTGCCAAATGGTATTAAAGCCATCCGGATTCTCCATTTGCCATATCAACAGAGCTATAGCGACAGCAAACATTGGAAAGGCAATATAAAACCGCTTGCGGATAGGTTTCTGATCAAGATGCAGAGCCTCTGCAATAATAAGTCGAGCACTACGGAAAGCTGTATCACCACTCGTTATTGGAGCTGCTACAACACCAAATACTGCAAGGATTCCACCAAATAAACCAAGCCATCCATTACATACATTTTCCACTACATTCGGAGCAGAGAAATACTGTATCAACGATTTTCCGCCATCTGTATTCACTTGAGCAAGAAAGGCATTCACCGCATTGGCATCGACAACTTCACGCCATCCACCATAATAGAAGAAATAAGCTGAAACGGTTGCCCAGATTAAAGCGACCACGCCTTCTGTTATCATAGCGCCGTAAAAGATAGAGCGTCCCATCTTCTCACTCCCAATACAACGTGCCATCAACGGACTTTGCGTACCGTGGAAACCACTAATAGCACCGCAAGCAATCGTGATGAACAAGCATGGGAAAAGCGGACTCTTCGTAAAGAAAGTATCAGTGCCTAACAAAGAGGCAGGTGTGTTATGATTTGCTACTTTCAAATCGCTCCATAATTCTGGGATGTCCGGCATCTTGATAAAGAGAACCACCAGCAAAGCTACTGCCATAAAGAGCAAGGCAAAAGCAAAAACCGGATAGATTTTCCCAATAATTTTATCGATAGGAAGTATCGTTGCCAAGACATAATAAGTAAAGATAATGAGCACCCAAATAAGTGTCGTCCAGCAATAGTCTTTCATAATCAAGGCAGGACTATAAACGAATACCACGCCTACCATCATCAATAACAATACCGAAAACACCAACATCAGTTTACGAGCATTCTTACCAAGGTAGATACCGACCAATTCCGGCAGATTAGCTCCTCCATGACGCACGCTCAACATACCCAAAAAGAAGTCATGAACAGCACCTGCAAAGATGCAGCCAAACACGATCCACAAATAAGAGGACGGCCCATACCATGCTCCCATAATGGCTCCGAAGATTGGACCAGTGCCTGCAATATTCAGAAACTGAATCATAAAGACCTTCCAGTTGGGCAGGGTTATATAATCCACGCCATCAGCCATGGAAACGGCTGGAGTCGGACGGTCGTCAGGACCAAAAACATGCTCGATAAACTTGCCGTATAACAAATATCCGAGTATCAATGCCACTAAGGCAATAGCAAAAGATATCATTTAGCGAAATGTTTTATTTCTTTCTTGCAAAGATACTGCAAATAATTGGAAATACAAAAAAATATCACTACCTTTGTGGCAAATTTTTTAAAAATGAGACGATTATTACTTCTCCTTATTTATATATGGGTGGCTTTTCAAGCACCTGCACAAATTCAGAATTTCAACGCCAAGCCACCTAAATATGAGGTACGGGCAGTATGGCTGACTACTATTGGCGGGCTCGATTGGCCTCATTCTTATGCGCAAAGTGAACGTTCTGCTGAAAAGCAAAAGCAGGAATTATGCAATATCCTCGACCGTTTGCAGCAGGCTGGCATCAATCAAGTATTACTGCAAACACGCATCCGCGCCACTACCATTTACCCCTCAGCTTATGAGCCATGGGATGGTTGTCTTAGTGGATTTCCTGGAAAGAGCCCTGGATACGATGCTTTGGCTTTTGCCATTGAGGAATGCCACAAGCGAGGAATGGAATTGCACGCATGGGTTGTCACTATGCCTGTAGGTAAATGGAATGCCATGCCTTGCAAGAAGCTGCGCAAGCGCTTTCCCGGACTTATCACCAAGATTGGCCCTGATGGGTATATGAATCCGGAGAAACCGCAAACCGCCTCCTATTTAGCCGATATTTGCGAAGAAATCGTGCGAAATTATGATGTTGATGGCATTCATCTTGACTATATCAGATACCCTGAAGAGTGGAAAATGCGTGTTTCTGAGGATAAGGGAAGAGAGAATATTACGAATATTGTGAAGACCATTCACAATCGGATAAAGCCTCTCAAGCCTTACGTGAAATTCAGTTGTTCCCCTATTGGAAAGTTCAGCGACCTCACTCGTTATTGGAGTCACGGATGGAATGCCTATTCCCGCGTTTGCCAAGATGCGCAAGGATGGCTTCGTGATGGCCTTATGGATGAGCTCATTCCTATGATGTATTTCCAAGGAGAGCAGTTCTTTCCTTTTGCAATAGATTGGAGTGAGAACAACTATGGCAAGATAATCGCATCGGGATTAGGCATTTATTTTATGTCGCCTGGCGAGAAAGACTGGCCTTTAGAGGTCATCACAAGGGAAATGGAGATATCCCGCCAATTTCATCTCGGACATGCTTATTTTCGTAGTAAGTTCTTTACTGACAACGAGAAAGACATTTATGACTATGCCGCAAATCAATTTGACAACACGCTGGCCTTAGTTCCACCGATGACATGGGAATCAAATCAGAAGCCTTCAGAGCCTCAGAGCCTCAAACTGAATGAAAATCAGCTCATTTGGCAACCAGCCTCCAGTGCTGACAAAGATATATTATATAATGTGTATTCCAGCCGTAGCTATCCTGTTGACATATCGGATAGCCGCAATCTCATAGCCGTCAAACTGCGGAAAAACGACATCTCCCTACCTATGGAAGAAGAGCCGAGATACTATGCCGTAACGGCCATCAACCGTTATGGCATTGAAAGCGACGCCTTACAACAAACAGCACCTTCCCCATCAGTATCCGGCATGAATCTGAAAATGCTCAGTTGCGATGGTTATCGATTGAAGTTGCCTTCACGAGACCCTCAATCTGATGCCGACATTCTCGTCATTGAAGACCTAAAAGGCAAGCAAGTAGCCTTGCTGCCATGGAAAGATAAGACATTGGATATCAGTCATATAGAAGATGGAATATATCAACTCCGAAGTCTTAACAGTCGCGGGATTGTCCATCGGCTTGGCTTTTTCAAAATCAAGAGAGGTTCTTTGTAAAGATAAACAACCATTAAAAGGGACGTAAAAAGCCATTAATTGGGGAGCAAAAGGTCATTATCAATGTGGCAAAAGACCACTTTCTACAAATTAAAATGATTTTTTCTTTTCTATTAATAAATTATTGAGTACCTTTGCATCACAAATATTAATATGTTATGGATTGGCTAATTAAATTATTTACAACTCCAGATTCTGTTGCCCACATCGTTCTGCTATTCTCTATTGTGATAGCAGTGGGAGTGCTTTTGGGCAAGATTAAAATCGGCGGAATCTCTTTGGGAGTGACTTTTGTATTGTTTGCAGGTATCCTTGCAGGACATATTGGCTTTACGGCACCTTTGCCAATACTGAGTTTTTTGCAAGACTTCGGGCTTATACTCTTCGTCTTTATGATTGGTTTACAGGTAGGTCCGGGCTTCTTCGAGAGTTTCCGTAAGGGAGGAGTTGGGCTCAATCTCCTTTCTGTAGGCATCATCTTGCTGAATATAGCCGTGATGTTCGGGTGCTATTTCCTGTTTTTTGATACTTCTAACCACGTTAATCTGCCTATGATGGTGGGTACTCTTTATGGAGCCGTAACCAATACTCCAGGTCTTGGAGCTGCCAACGAGGCTCTCAATTCTGTATTCCGTGACCATGTTCCCGAGATTGCCAGCGGTTATGCTTGTGCTTATCCACTCGGTGTAATAGGTATCATCGGCGCCACAATAGCCATTCGCTATATCTGCAGAGTCAAATTGGAAAAGGAAGACCAGCAACTGCAAGAAGAAGAAGCAGCCAATCCTCACGAGAAGCCCTATATTCTGCACCTGAAAGTGGACAACACTTATCTGGACGGAAAGACACTGATACAAATTAACCAATTCTTAAATCGTGATTTAGTATGTTCTCGCATACTACACGATGGGAAAATATATATTCCTAATAGAGATACTATCTTCAAGATTGGAGATGAAGTGCATATTGTATGTGCAGAGTCTGACGCTGAGGCAATCAGAGCTTTCATCGGCCCTATAGTTGAAGAGCCGTTCCCGGAAGACAATGAGAAACAGCCGCTTGTATCAAAGCGCATCGTGGTAACCAATCCTTCCATGAATGGTAAGACATTAGGAAAGATGCACTTCTCAAGTGTTTATGGCGTAAATGTAACTCGTATTACCCGTCAGGGAATGGATTTATTTGCCAGCCGTAGCCACCACTTCCATGTCGGTGACCGTATCATGGTGGTAGGTCCGGAAGATAATGTTAACCGTATTGCAGAAATCATGGGCAACTCGGTGAAACGTCTTGATGCTCCTAATATTGCAACGATTTTCATCGGAATCATCGTGGGTATCCTCTTCGGAAGCCTTCCTATAGCTATTCCGGGAATGCCTGTTCCTCTCAAATTAGGTATTGCAGGCGGTCCTCTGATTATCGCCATTCTCATTGGAAGATTCGGATATCGCATCCATTTGGTGACTTATACGACTACCTCTGCCAATATGATGCTACGCGAAATCGGACTTGTCCTCTTCCTTGCAGCCGTTGGTATCAAGGCTGGCGCAGGATTCTGGGAGACAGTTGTTCAAGGCGACGGACTTAAATATGTATATACGGGATTCCTGATAACGATTATTCCAATCCTGATTATCGGCCCATTGGCACGCATTAAGTATAAGTTCAACTATTTCACCATCATGGGTATGATAGCCGGAACTTACACCGACCCTCCTGCATTGGCTTATGCCAACTCCGTATGCACCAAAGAAGCCCCTGCTATTGGCTATTCCACAGTATATCCATTGAGTATGTTCTTGAGGATTTTCACGGCGCAACTCATCGTCTTATTCTGTTGCGGAGGATAGCAAAGAAAGCGAAAAAGTCAATAGACACTATATTTTCATAAAATCGGAAACTGACATCCAATCCTCTTGGAACAGTTTCCGATTTTATCGTTTATGGCTTTTCCATTGCCCGCTGTTAGCCTTCTATTTGCATGGAAGTCATCCCGTGCAAATCTATCTATTATTAGTCACTTTGTAAATCAGGCTGTTTTACTCGATGAATCAGGCTGATTTACTCAGTAAAACAGCCTGATTTACAAAGCAACTAACCGTTACTAAGAAAACGAAAGATAATTGATAGGCAGACAGAAGGCTGTAAACCTTGCTTCTGTCAATATAAATGGGCGCTTCCATTCATGGAAACGCCCATTTCAATATCCTATTAATTGCCTGAAAATAAGTAATATTCCTTATAGTACCTGCATCTTGATGGCTCCGCTATAAGATATCGTTATGTCAACAACATAAGAACTTGGACCATCAGGAATGGCAAGAGAAGCACTATAGTGAATACCCTTTGAGTCGCATTTAGCAAATATCAAATCACCCAAAATGCTTTGGGAGAGATAGTCACCAGGTACTTGTTTGGAGAAATCCTGCTTGCGGAAATCATGTGAGAAAAGGCGCAGAGCACCCTTGTAAATACTCAAATGGATGATATTATCATAGTAGACATTATCCACTTCCACGCCATCATCATTATAAGAAGGCTTGATTACCTTATAGGTTGTAGGGTTTATCTGCACATAACAATGATAACGGTCAGCATTGCGAGTAATCAGCGTATCGCGCTTAATCAGTTTATTCTGATTTAAAGCCTGTGGCCTATGTCTTTGGGAAATATCGAAAAGGTAAGCATCGTTAGGGTCCTCACTCTTCGTAAGACGCACTTGTTCACCGTTTTGGTTCTTAAATATAAACAAATGAGGTGCCTGCTTTACGATAAGGTACTTCACATCATTCACCCCATGAAGAACAAGTGTGTCGTGCAAGATTTGGAAATAAACCGGCTGGCTTGTCGTATCAGGATAAAAAATGGTATCACCTTTTGCACGAAAGGCAACATCCTCCTCATCTTCATTTACCCAAATGCCCTGCAACATCTGTTTTGCAGCCTTATCTTCTTTAGGCGCAAGCGACTCAGCCTTTCTATTTCTGCATCCAGAAAGAAGGAAAGAACCTATAAACAATATAAACAAAAGTCTTTTCATCGGCCAATACAATGATAGATAAAGCCGGCATCGGCCAATTCTTTCGGGTCATAAATGTTACGGCCGTCAATAAGTATTTTCTTCTTCATAGCCTTTCCTATGACGCTCCAACTTGGCAAACGGAATTCCTTCCATTCAGTCAATAGCAGGATGGCATCGGCATCTAAGACCGCATCATACATGTCTTTACAATAGACAACCTTATCGCCCACTCTTCGTTTGCACTCCTCCATTGCCACAGGGTCATAGGCCCGAATCGTACAGCCGGCCTTTGAGAGTAAGTCAATGATAACCAATGCCGTGGATTCTCGCATGTCATCAGTCTCCGGTTTGAAAGAAAGTCCCCATAAAGCAACGGTCTTTCCTTCCAAAGAACCCTGATAAACGGCCTTCAATTTTTCATAGAGAAGAGCCTTCTGATGGGCATTTACACGCTCGACAGCCTTCAATACTTCCATAGAATAACCATTATCGTCAGCCGTCTTGATGAGTGCTTTCACATCTTTCGGAAAACAACTGCCACCATATCCACAACCCGCATAAAGAAACTTGCGGCCTATACGCGTATCACTTCCTATGCCTGCACGCACCATATTGACGTTGGCACCCACCTTCTCACATAGATTCGCAATGTCATTCATAAAGGATATACGGGTCGCAAGCATAGAATTAGCCGCATATTTGGTCATTTCCGCACTTGGAATATCCATAAAAATGACACGGAAATTATTCATCATAAAGGGCTTGTAAAGCCGCGTAATCAGCTCTTTAGCATTATCACTTTCCACGCCGACAACCACTCTGTCAGGGCTCATAAAGTCCTTAATGGCATTGCCTTCCTTCAAAAATTCAGGATTGCTGGCTATATCAAACTTCACATCCACACCGCGTTTGTCAAGTTCAGCCTGAATGGTAGCCTTCACTTTGCGTGCTGTTCCCACAGGAACAGTACTCTTCGTGACAACCACAAGATATTTATTCAGATTCTCGCCAATGGTCTTCGCTACCTGAAGCACATACTTCAAATCGGCACTTCCATCCTCATCTGGAGGTGTACCAACAGCCGAAAAGACGATTTCCTGCTCATTCAAGACCTCTGCAAGAGATGTGGTAAACTTCAATCTACCTGCTTTCACGTTCTTGATAACCAATTCATCAAGACCCGGTTCATAGATGGGTATATCCCCCTTTTGCAGACGTTCCACCTTCTTGGCATCAACATCCACACACGTAACGACTGCCCCCGTGTCAGCAAAACACGTTCCGGAAACAAGTCCTACATACCCTGTGCCTACAATAGCTATATTCATTATTCAAATAATTCTGCTTCGTTTAACGACTTGGCCTTCAAATCCTTCTCGCTGGTGAGCACATCCTTAGGGTCTATCGGCCATTTGATAGCCAGGCTCTCATCATTCCAACGGATGCCCGCCTCAGCTTGAGGAGCATACACATTGTCAACCTTATAAGTAAAGATAGCCTCTTCACTCAAAACCAAAAATCCATGAGCAAAGCCACGAGGAATAAAGAACTGACGCTTATTCTCATCACTCAGCTCCACCATGACATGCTTTCCAAAGGTCGGAGAACTCTTCCGGATATCCACTGCGACATCCAGCACCTTCCCTTTTATCACGCGTACGAGCTTTGCTTGAGAGTATTCTCCTTTTTGATAGTGCAGTCCTCGAAGCACTCCATAACTTGATTTAGATTCGTTATCTTGAATGAAGTCCACCTTACCGATATGCTTTTCAAAATCTTCTTTCTTCCAAGCTTCGAAGAAATAACCACGAGCATCATTAAACACTTTCGGTTCTATGACGTATACACCATCAATATCTGTCTTTCTATATTCCATTTCTATGAATACCTTATTAAATTAGGTACAAAGATAAAAAATAAAAATGAAGTAGGATAAGGAAATCAAAGATTTTTTTGTTTTTTCAAAATTTCATTTCAATTACTTGTTTTTTTCAAGGGAAATCATTACTTTTGCATTCGTGATTGAATTAGAAAGACATATCGAAATCCTTCTTTTGAGCAATGATTGTGTGATAGTTCCTAATTTCGGAGGCTTCATGGCTCATCATGTGGATGCAAGGTTTGACGACAAAGAGCATATCTTTTTGCCGCCACAGCGTACTCTTGGATTCAATCCTCAGCTTATTCTGAATGACTCTCTGCTTGCGCAATCCTATATCGAAGCTTATGATATAAGTTATCCGGAAGCAATCAAGCGCATTGACGATGAGGTCAGAGAGGTGAAGCAACACCTTGAAAACGAAGGTACTTATGAGCTTTATGACCTCGGCGTGATTACTCTGAATGAAGAGGGGAAATATGAATTTGAACCTTGTGAGGCTGGTATTCTTACGCCAGAGCTATATGGCTTGAATTCTTTTGAAATCGATGAGCGAAAAAAACAGACAGTTGCTCCCATCGTAGAAATAGCTGAAAAGCCTGCTGAAAATGTCGAAGAGGCTCAAGAAAGTGAGGTCAAGGCAGATGATAATCAGAATATAAGCAACGAATTGTTCATTGATGACGATGAAGACAGAACTATCAATATAAAGATAAGTCGAATCCGCAATCTCGCAGTAGCATGCATTGCCCTGCTTCTTTTTATGTTTATCCCTTCTCCAATCAGCAATGGAGAGGGTTCTTCTATAACTAAAAGCAAGATAGACACAGGCATGCTTTATCGCTTAATGCCAAAAGATATGGTCAATAGCCATACCAATGGCAGTAAGATAAATCTGATTAAAAAGGCTGAAACGCCTAAAGCCATTGCAAAGAAAGACACGATTGCAAAGCCAAAAGAGCCGTTTTTCAGTGTCGTATTATGCAGCAAAGTCTCTCTGAAGAATGCATCGGCTTATGCCAATAAACTCCATAAGGATGGATACAGTGAAGCTAAAGTCTTTTCAAAAGGCAGACATGCTAAAGTCATCTATGGCAGATATGCTACCGAAAATCAAGCGTATAATATTGTCAATAAACTTAACAATATCAAAGACTTTAAGGGTTGTTGGGTTATGAAGATAAAGGATTAAATGAAAAGAGTAAGATGCCCGAAGTGCGATAGCTTCATTACATTCGATGAAACCAAATATGAGCAAGGCCAATCATTAGTCTTTGAATGCCCCGAATGCGGCAAACAGTTCGGCATTAGAATCGGTGTTTCAAAGCTGCGCAACCGTCAAAAGGATGAGAAACCTGAAGAAAATGCCAATCAAAAAGGGTTTGGCTCTATTGTCGTCATCGAAAATGTCTTCCATTTCAAGCAGGTCATCCCTCTCCAATTGGGAGAAAATGTTATAGGAAGATACATGAAAGGCTCTGGCATCAACTGCCCTATCGAGACCGTAGACCCAAGTATCGACATGACGCATTGCATCATCAATGTCTCTTATGACAAGCACGGAAAACTGAAATACATCTTGCGTGATGGTCCTAGTAATACTGGAACTTTCGTAGATAATGAGATTCTTGGAGACAGAGAACGAAGAGTCATCGAAGACGGGTCGCTTTTCACCATCGGAGCAACGAGCATTATCTTGAAAACTGCTGACAGTAAGGACGATTGATTGTCATAAATCAACAAATTGCAATTATTTTTGTTTATTCACTAAAATGTTGTTTCAGAAATCAATAAATCTGAAATAAATTTAGTATCTTTGCACTTGTTTTATAAAACAAGTGTATTTTGAAAGTAGCCATCGTAAAATATAACGCTGGAAACATCTATTCAGTAGTGAATGCACTACGGCGGATAGGTGTTGAGCCTATCCTTACCGATAAGGCTGAGGACCTCATGTCGGCTGATAAAGTGCTGTTTCCCGGTCAAGGAGAAGCCAGCACCACCATGGCTTACATCCATGAACATCGCCTAGATGAGATAATTCGCAACCTCAAGCAACCGGTTTTGGGCATCTGCATTGGTCAACAGTTATTATGCCAACATTCGGAGGAAGGCGATACCGAGTGCATCGGTGTATTTCCTGTAGATGTTAAGCGATTCCAGCCTCAACGGCATGAAGAGAAAGTTCCGGCTATGGGTTGGAATGAAATCAACCTGACGAAAGATCAGCATCAAGGCGAAAATGCCCTGTTGAAGGACATTGGCGAAGAGCCTTACGTTTACTTTGTGCACAGCTATTACGTGCCTCTTTGTGACTGGACAATCGCCAAAGCGTCATACATCTTGCCCTTTAGCGCGGCTCTTCATAAAGATAACTTCTACTCTACACAGTTCCACCCTGAGAAAAGCGGAAAAGTAGGAGAGCAAATCCTTAAAAACTTCCTGGAATTATGATAGAGCTCATCCCTGCAATAGATATTATCGACGGCCAGTGTGTTCGTCTTACTAAAGGCGACTACGACCAAAAGAAGGTTTACGATGCCAACCCTACTGAGGTAGCCCGCCGTTTCGAGAAGATGGGCTTCAAGCGCTTACACGTCGTGGATTTGGATGGTGCGAAGTCAAAACACATCGTCAATGATGCCGTTTTGAAGTCTATCACTGAGCATACAAGCCTGAAAGTAGATTTCGGAGGTGGCATCAAGACCGAGGAAGACATCAAGAAAGCCTTTCATGCAGGGGCTTCGATGGTGACCGTTGGCAGCATTGCCGTCACCAATCCCCCACTCTTTCTGTCATGGCTGGATAAATATGGGGCTGACAAGCTTATTCTTGGGGCTGACGTAAGGAATGGGAAAGTCTCTATCAATGGGTGGAAAGACGACTCTCCAGACGACCTCCTGCCCTTCTTGAAGCAATATATTGACAAGGGCGTGAAGTATGTGCTTTGCACGGAAATCAGCAAAGACGGCACTCTGCAAGGGCCTGCCATCGGACTATATGAAAAGATTATGCGGGCATACCCTCATCTTCACCTCATTGCAAGTGGAGGAGTTGCCTGCAACGAAGATATTGAGCAACTTGAAAAAGCCGGCATTCCTGGCGTCGTTTTCGGAAAAGCCTTCTATGAAGGGAAGATAGATGTCGAGAGACTGAATCTCCCGAAAGAGGCTCAAAGCAAAGGGTTGGCGAAGCGCATCATCCCTTGCTTGGATGTGAAAAACGGCATGACGGTGAAAGGAACCAACTTTGTGAACCTCCGACAAGCCGGTGACCCGGTGGAATTAGGTAAGGCTTACAGTGATGCAGGAGCAGATGAACTCGTCTTCCTAGACATCACTGCCAGTTTTGAAGGTCGCAAGACTTTTACCGATATGGTAACCCGAGTGGCCCAAGAGATAAACATCCCCTTCACTGTGGGCGGTGGAATCAATGAACTTGAAGATGTTGAGCGCCTCCTTTATGCAGGTGCTGACAAGGTGAGCATCAACTCCGCAGCCATCCGAAAGCCGCATCTCATCGATGAAATCACACAGAAGTTCGGCTCTCAGATATGCGTTTGCGCCATCGATGCACGCTTGGATGCCGACGGTTGGCACTGCTACGTGAAAGGCGGAAGGGAAAGAACGCCTCTAGGGCTCTTCGATTGGGCAAAAGAAGCACAAGACAGAGGGGCTGGAGAAATACTCTTCACGAGTATGGACCATGATGGTGTGAAGACGGGCTTTGCTTACGAGGCTTTGGCACAACTTTCAGAGGAACTCTCCATCCCTGTGATTGCTAGTGGCGGAGCAGGTAAAATGGAGCATTTCAGAGATGCTTTCATGCTCGGAAAAGCTGATGCAGCCTTGGCTGCGAGCGTATTCCACTTCGGCGAAATACCGATACCTGCCCTCAAGCAATATCTGCGTAAGGAAGGTATCAACGTGAGACTATAATGTAAAAGACCGTTGTTTACATGGTAAAAGACCGTTAGAAGGAACGTAAAAGACTATTGTTTACACGGTAAAAGATTATTGTTTACAAAACGATAAAAAATGAATGAGAATATGGACATAGATTTTAATAAAATGGAGGGGTTAGTTCCCGCCATCATACAAGATGCCACGACGAAGAACGTGCTCATGCTCGGCTTCATGAATAAGGAAGCTTATGAGAAAACTGTGGCCACTCAAAAGGTGACTTTCTGGAGTAGAAGCCGCCAGTGCTTATGGACAAAAGGCGAGACATCAGGCAATTATCTCAACCTCGTGAGCATTCAGAACGACTGCGATGACGACACCCTACTCGTCAAAGTGCATCCGCAAGGCCCTACATGTCATAAAGGTACGGATACCTGTTGGGGTGAAGACAACGACATGAATCCGCTGCTTTTCCTCACGGAACTGCAGGATTTCATCGAGAAACGGCATGAAGAGATGCCTGAAGGCAGTTATACGACGAGCCTTTTCAAGAAAGGGGTCAATAGAATGGCACAAAAAGTGGGAGAAGAAGCATTGGAAACCGTGATTGAGGCAACCAATGGCAGCGATGAGCAACTCGTCTATGAGGCTTCAGATATGTTCTATCATCTCATCGTATTGCTTACCAGCAAAGGTCTCCGCATCGAAGATATAGCCAAAGAACTGCAAAGACGCCATGACCCCGAATGGGATAAAAAGCGCAGAAGTGAGAAGGCTAAGGAAACGAAATAATTAAAAATTAAGATATACTATAATGTTAATAGACTATCAGAAAGTAGATATTTATCAGCAGGACTACCTCGTTTTGCATGATGTAAACTTCCATGCTGACGAAGGGGAGTTTGTCTATATCATTGGAAAAGTAGGTTCAGGGAAAAGCTCACTGTTGAAGACTACCTATTGTGAACTTGACCTCGACATTGACGAAGAAGGAAAAGCCGAGGTGCTCGGAAGGGATTTGAGGAAACTGAAACGCAAGGAAGTGCCTGCCTTAAGGAAAGAGATGGGCATCATCTTTCAAGACTTCCAGTTGCTCCATGACCGCAATGTATATAAGAATTTCCAATTTGTCTTGAAGGCAACAGGGTGGAAAGACAAGAAAGAAATCGACGACCGCATCGACGTAGTGCTGGAGGCTGTAGGCATGACGGATAAGAAATACAGTATGCCTCATGAGCTTTCAGGCGGCGAGCAACAACGTGTCGCCATAGCCAGAGCGCTCTTGAATCATCCTAAAATCATCATTGCTGATGAGCCAACGGGCAATCTTGACCCCGAAACAGCCAGCAATATCGTGAAATTACTGAAGGATATCACCAAACAAGGCACGTGTGTAGTAATGTCAACACACAACATCCCCATGCTCGACAAATATCCTGGCATCGTCTATAGATGCAAGGAAGGAGCCTTGACGGATGTGACTAAGGAATATAACAAAATGGATTTGACCGAAGACGGCGAAGACGCATAAACAATTTAAACAACATACATTATGAAAGTAATGAAATTCGGAGGCACTTCAGTAGGCTCACCAGAGCGCATGAAGAACGTTGCCTCACTCATAACAGAGTCTGGAGAACCCACTTTCGTGGTGCTGTCGGCCATGAGTGGAACTACTAACACGCTTGTGGAAATCAGTGATTATCTCTATAAGAAGAATCCGGAAGGAGCCAACGAGGTAATCAATCAGCTTGAGAGAAAATACATGCAGCATGTGGAAGAACTCTACTCTACTGATGAATATAAGGAGAAAACCCGCAATTTCCTTCGTGGAGAATTCGAGTATCTGCACTCTTTTACCAAGGATTTATTCACTTCCTTTGAGGAGAAATCGATTGTTGCACAAGGCGAAGTCATGAGTACTAACATGGTAACCAACTATCTGCAGGAGAATGGAGTGAAAGCTATTCTGCTCAATGCACTCGACTTCATGCGCACAGATAAGAACGCAGAGCCTGACCTCCCGTATATTAAAGAGAAGCTGAAAGCCGTTTTGGAGGACAATAAAGGCTATCAAATCTATATCACGCAAGGCTTTGTCTGCAGGAATGCTTACGGTGAAGTGGATAATCTCCAGCGTGGAGGAAGCGACTATACAGCCTCTCTTATTGGCACAGCCATTAACGCCGAGGAAATCCAGATATGGACGGATATTGACGGAATGCACAACAACGACCCTCGTATCGTTGACCATACCGATGCCATCCCACAGCTCAACTTCGAGGAAGCAGCCGAGTTGGCTTACTTTGGTGCTAAGATATTACACCCTACCTGCGTGCAACCTGCCAAATATGCAGGTATTCCCGTAAGGTTGAAGAACACCATGGACCCAGCTGCACCAGGCACTATCATCGACAATGTCATCGTGCGTGGCAAGATAAAAGCTGTGGCTGCTAAGGATAATATCACAGCCATTAAAATCAAATCTTCAAGAATGCTCCTTGCTACAGGCTTCTTGCGCAAAGTCTTTGAGATATTCGAAAGTTATCAAACGCCTATCGATATGATTGCAACCAGTGAGGTCGGCGTTTCCATGAGTATAGACAACGACAGCCATCTTACCGAAATAGTAGATGAGTTGAAGAAGTATGGAACAGTGACAGTTGATACCGATATGTGCATCGTTTGCGTTGTTGGAGACCTCGATTGGAGCAATCTGGGATTTGAAACACTGGCTACCGATGCCATGAAGAATATCCCTGTGCGCATGATATCGTATGGAGGAAGCAACTACAACATTTCTTTCTTGATAAAGACACAAGACAAGAAGCGCGCCTTGCAAAATCTGAGTGATGTACTTTTCAAATAAAAAATGATGAAAGGAAAATTCCCCATAGATAAATTCCAACAGATAGAAACTCCCTTTTATTACTATGATACGGAGCTTCTTCGCAAGACTTTGCAGACTGTAAACCAAGAGGCAGGCAAGCATGAGAACTTTATCGTGCATTATGCCATCAAGGCCAATGCCAACGCTAAGGTGCTGAATATCATCTGTCAGGCTGGCTTGGGTGCTGATTGCGTTAGTGGTGGAGAGATTCAGGCTTCATTGAATGCCGGCTTTTCAGCCTCTAAAATCGTATATGCAGGTGTCGGAAAGAGTGATTGGGAGATAAATCTTGGGCTTGACAAAGACATTTTTTGCTTCAATGTCGAGAGCAAAGCAGAGCTTGAAGTGATAAATGAACTTGCTGAAAAGAAAGGAAAAATTGCTAGAGTCTGCCTTCGTATCAACCCTGATGTGGGTGCTCATACGCATGCAAATATCACAACAGGACTTGCTGAAAACAAGTTTGGCATAGCCTTAAGTGATATGGAAATGGTCATCAATGAGGCCTTGAACTTGAAAAACATCAAGTTTATAGGGCTCCACTTTCATATAGGTTCACAGATATTAGACATGAGTGACTTTGCTGCTCTTTGCAATCGCATCAATGATATACAGGACAAGCTTGAGAAACATCATTACAATATCGAGCACATCAATGTTGGTGGTGGGCTTGGAATTGATTATGTGCATCCTAATCGCATGCCTC
Organism: Prevotella sp.; assembly: GCA_022641735.1. Lineage (GTDB taxonomy): Bacteria > Bacteroidota > Bacteroidia > Bacteroidales > Bacteroidaceae > Prevotella. The sequence goes on from JALCDQ010000003.1 coordinate 206,819, forward strand.
TTCCCGATTTCAAAGCCTATTTTGACACCTACGCTCATCATTTACGACTACGTCCAAATCAAAAGTTACACTTCGAATTGGGTAGAGCTATTGTTGCGCAATGTGGTACACTCATTACAAAAACATTGTATATCAAGCAAGGAACACATAAGCAATTCGCTATTGTGGATGCCGGTATGACCGATTTAATACGTCCCGCACTCTATCAGGCATACCATAAAATAGAGAATATCTCCAGTGACGAGCCTGAAGAAACGTATGATGTGGTAGGGCCAATCTGTGAATCCAGCGATGTATTTGCTAAAGCTATAGACTTGAATAAGAGTCATCGTGGTGATTTAATAGCTATCCGCAGTGCCGGTGCTTATGGTGAAATCATGGCCAGTCAGTACAACTGCAGGAAATTGCCGAAAGGCTATATAACAGAAGATTTATGATATTAGACGAAATAACTCTTTATGGTTCAGTGATTATTATCATTGTAGCCATACTCTCATCTTTGCAGAATCCCTTTTTCCGTATAGGCTTTCTGCGCAAAATCAAACGTTCACAGGATGCCGAAGATGCTGTTGAAAATGAGCAAAGCCGCCCTTCTCTATCAGTTATCATTACGGCACAAGACAACGCATATGAACTCGAACAGCATCTGCCAATATACTTAAATCAAGCCTATGAAGCAGATTTTCAAATCATTGTAGTTTCAGAAAAAGGAGACAACGATACAGAGGATGTCCTGAAAAGATTTGAAGGAAATGCCCATTTTTACCATACCTTCGTCCCCAACAGCTCGAGATACATGAGTAAGAAAAAACTCGCTATCACTTTAGGGGTAAAGGCTGCTAAATATGAGTGGGTCATTCTCACGGATGCAAGTTGCCAACCTGTCTCTGAAAACTGGTTGAATGCAATGGCAGAAAATTGCTCTGATGACAAGAATTTAATATTAGGCATCAGTCAATATGCCGAAGACACGAAGCCATATCCCCGTTTCGAGCACATCCATACAGCCTATTATCTGATGAGAAAAGCCGTCAAAAGCATTGCATATCGTACCAATAGTCCGCTTGTAATGTTCCGAAAAAGTGAGTTTATGCAACAGAATGGGTTTAGTGGAGACCTCGATTTGGTAAGAGGTGAATATGATTTCCTAGTCAACAAATATGCTCGCAAGTCATCAACTGCTCTTGAGCTCTCCCCTGATGCAAGGATTATAGAAGACGTGCCAACAAAGAGAACTTGGATAAATAAGCACATTTTCTACCAAGCCACACGTAAGCATCTGAGAAGGAGTTTATCTCTTCGCTTGCTCTATAATCTCGATCAATGGGCTATTCATCTGAACCTGTTGCTGATTTTGGCAACATTGGCATTGTCAATCATCACTCAGCGATGGATACTGACTGCTTCTGCAGGCTTTGCTTTGATACTAACTATCCTATTGAGGACTATCATTGGCAAAAAAGCCATACGTGAATTTGATGAAAACCTGTCAGCCTGGAAGGTCTTTCCATACGAAATCAGCATCGTCTGGCATAACCTTCTTAATATAATAAGGTATTGGAGAGCTGACAAATATGATTTTACAAGTCATAAATTATGAATGTAATTCTATACATACCGACAGATGTCCATAAGGAAGATAGCCATCTTCAGTTGGTTACTGCACTGCAGCAACAACTCGGAGACATGATAGAAGTCACCCATACGGCTTCTTTCAAAGGTGCTCATCCTAGCCTTATACACGTCTTCGGATGTTGGAATTATGCAGCCGCAATGATGCTCTTTAAGGCCAACAAGGCTGGAATCCCTACCGTCTACTCCCCTTTAGGAGGGCTTCAACCATGGATTCTCGATAAGCACAAAGGCGATAAGGAGATGAAAATGCTTGCTTATCAGAAAAGAATGACCTCACTGGCCTCCGCCCTACATGCCACGAACAAGCTTGAGTATGATAACCTTGTGAAGTTAAAGTGGAATAAAAGGCTGCAAATGATTGAGAATTCTGCCATTACGAATGATATTTCCGAAGAAGAAATGGCATCAAAGATGCTGTCTCTTTATCAGAAAGTACTCGATTCCAATACCTATACTTTAATAGACAAAGAGACCTTCAGAATCATAGGAAACCTTCTTCAGGCGGGCGTTGACAAAGATTCCTATCGGAATAAAGAGGTCAAGGCTGACTTACTGAACCGACTACAACAACTGAAAGAGGAAGATTGGCGGAATATTTTCTTATATGCTTCTGAAGAACAGATTATTGATAAAATCAAAAATGCCCTCAACAGACTGCAATTCCATGCGCCTTCCATCAACTTGGAGACGATAAAACGATTCCCTACAAGTGACCATTATATCAGCGAGAAAATCACCATTGACCCCAATGATTTGGAACATTCTCTCTGTAAAGCCTTTGAAACATTATACAAAGAAATGAAGCATAAGACCGCGCCTCTCTGCCATCTTTCAGACCTTTATGAGCTTTTGCGCTTTACTTCTTATGATGAAGACAAGTTTGCAGAACTGATTAACAAGTCTGGAATGCAGAATTTCGCCTCCCGAGTCATTGCTGTTTTGGAGGAATGCATTGGACTTACAGAAGGCTTTATGCCAATTTCTCCCCTCTACGATAAGGAAACAGATAAAATCAAAAGAGACATAACCAAAATAAGAAAGCTATGACAAAGAAAAACTATAATATAGAGAAGGATATGCGATACCTTCAATTACTATCGCAGACTTTCCCCACCGTGGCAGATGCTAGTACTGAAATCATCAACTTGCAAGCCATTCTCAATCTGCCAAAAGGCACTGAGCATTTCCTTGCTGATATCCATGGAGAATATCAGGCCTTTATACATGTCCTGAAAAATGCTTCTGGAAACATTAAGCGCAAGGTGAATGAACTGTTTGGAAACACCTTAAGAGAGCAGGAGAAACGGGAACTTTGCACGCTTATCTATTACCCTGAGCAAAAGTTGGAATTGGTTAAAGCACAGGAGGAATACCTTGATGACTGGTATCACATCACTTTGCATCAATTGGTTTCAGTATGCCGAGACGTATCAAGCAAGTATACTCGCTCGAAAGTTCGTAAGTCCTTACCCGAAGAGTTCAGTTATATCATCCAAGAACTGCTTCATGAGCGCACAGAAGATGCTGATAAAACAGCCTACGTGAACGTAATCATTGACACCATCATATCTACTGGCCGTGCCGATGACTTTATCATTGCCATATCCAATGTGATACAGCGTTTAGCCATCGATCAGCTTCATATCCTTGGAGATATTTATGACAGAGGTCCTGGGGCTCATATCATCATGGACACCATGGCTAACTATCACAAATGGGACATTCAATGGGGCAATCACGATATACTGTGGATGGGTGCCTGCGCAGGTAATGATGCCTGCATCTGCAACGTCATCCGACTCTCTTTGAGATATGCCAACCTCACGACTCTTGAGGATGGCTATGGCATCAATCTGGTGCCTCTCGCCACCTTCGCCATGGAGACTTATGGGGATGACCCTTGTGAAGAGTTTACTCCCCTATTGAATGGAGGAAACGCCGAAATCGACAAAAAGTCAAAACGCCTTACTGCTTTGATGCACAAGGCGATATCCATCATACAGTTCAAAGCCGAAGCTCAAATCTATGAACGTCATCCCGAGTGGAATATGCAAGACCGAGAGCTCTTCAAAAACATTGATTATAAGAATGGGACCATTACTCTTGACGGTAAGATTTATCAGCTCTTGAGCAACCACTTCCCTACTATAAATCCGAAGAATCCAATTGCATTGACGAAAGAAGAGCAAAATCTGATGGACAAACTGCATCATTCTTTCAAGGTAAGCGAGAAGTTGCACAAGCATATTAATCTGATGCTTGGCCATGGATGCATGTATGCCATCTATAACAACAATCTGCTGTTCCATGCCTCTGTGCCATTGAATGCTGACGGAACACTGAAAGAGGTGGAGATTTATCCCGGCCGTAAATATAGCGGCAGGCAGTTGATGCACCATACGGGAATGATGATTCGGCAGGCTTTCCAAAACGATTCCACCCCTGAAATACGGCAATATGCTCAAGACTATTTCCTCTATCTGTGGTGTGGTCCTGACAGTCCACTCTTCGATAAGTCGAAGATGGCCACCTTTGAGCGTTATTTCATTGCTGAAAAGGAGACGCATCGGGAAGAGAAAGGAAACTACTTCAAACTGCGCGATGATGAGAAAATCATCGACTATATCTTAGATGCTTTCCAAGTGGAAGGACCTAATCGCCACATCATCAATGGCCATGTGCCTGTTCATGTGGCAAATGGAGAGAACCCTATCAAGGCGAATGGCAAGCTGATGGTTATAGATGGAGGCTTTTCGCAGGCATTCCATAAGGAAACGGGAATTGCCGGTTACACCTTGGTTTATCACAGCCGTGGCTTCCAATTGGTGCAGCATGAGCCCTTCACGAGCACTGCCGAGGCTATACAGAAAGGCACTGACATCAAGAGTACTACGCAAATCGTGGAGATGAGCACGCATCGTATGCTGGTGGCAGATACCGACAAGGGTACTGAATTGAAGCAGCAAATTGATGACTTGGAGGAGCTTCTCTATGCTTATCGTCATGGTTTCCTCACCGAAAGAGAGCGTAAGAAATAACGGATAAAAAGAGTCCAATTTCCTATCACTAAGCAGGGCAATTGTAAAAAGTTATCTTTTACCCTGCAAACAACGGTCTTTTACAACGTAAACAACGATTGTTTACAAGGTAAAAGACCATTGTCTATAAAAAAGAAGCTATGCCATTCGATAAGACATAGCTTCTCTCCTTATTTCAAAAGATTTTCTTCTATCTTTAGAAAGGCAGGTCATCGCTTGTTCCACCTTCAGCAGGTTGCTGTGGAGGGAATGGAACAGGATCAGCTGGAGCTGCACCTGGCTGAGCAGGAGCAGAGCCGATGACACCCGTTTGAGCTGTTGGCTGCACGCCTGGAGCGCCCAATGTAGCTGGGTCAACCAAGCGAACATCAAAGGCGCGGATGCTGTTAAACCAACGGCCCTGATATTCATGAGCATCAATATCAAAAGATACCATCACTTCCTGACCTACTTGTATGTTGAACCTTGTCAGTCTGTCACTTCCAAAGACATCAAACACCATCTTATGAGGATAAGTTTCGTGAGTCTCAAGAACGAAACTCTGAGCCTTCCATTCTTGCCCCGAACGTGCAGATACACCACCCCTTTCAGGCATCACAGCAATAATTTTTCCTTGTAAATCCATTTCAAATAATATATTTAAAGTTTATTCATTAGCTACTAAATAACCATTTCGATTGCGAAATTAATAAAATAGTTCTAAAATACGAAACTTTTCTCGCTATTTTTTTGCTTTACCCAATCGTTTTTTGTATTTTTGTACCTAATAAGACAGAAAGAACTAAAAAATTAAATACTCATGAGATTTACCTTATCAAGCACTGCCTTAAGCAGTCGTCTTCAAACTCTTTCGAGAGTAATAAGCAGTAAGAACGCCCTCCAAATCCTGGATTGCTTCTTATTTGATGTTCATAATCAACAGCTCACCATAACTGCATCCGATAGTGAGAACGTTATGCAATCGGTCATTAAATTGGATGAATGCGACGGTGAAGGAAGTTTTGCAGTATCTAACCGCACTATTCTCGATGCCATGAAAGAACTTGCAGAGCAGCCTCTTCAATTCAATGTTGACACGGAGAACTTCACTATCAAGATTGTTTATCAGAACGGTCTTTATAATTTTACGGCACAAAATGCCGAGGACTTCCCACATCTTCAGGCTATCCCTGATGGTGCAACCGTCATTACCATTGATTCTGGCATGCTGAGTGACAACATCAACCGCTCTCTCTTTGCTACTGCACAAGATGAGCTTCGTCCTGTCATGAATGGTATTTACTTTGATTTGACGGCTGATGCATTGGCTATCGTTGCAAGTGACGGCCATAAGTTGGTGCGCAACAAGAATTTCACGATTAAGAGCGATACTCCTGCTTCTTTCATTCTCCCTAAAAAACCGGCTCAACTGCTGAAGAATGTCTTAGGAAAAGACGGTGGAGATGTTGTCATCAAATTTGATGACCGCAGTGCTGAGATTCGTTTTGCCGACGGCACATTAAACTGTCGCCTCATCGAAGGCCGTTATCCGAATTACAATTCTGTGATCCCACAGAATAATCCTAATCAAGTGACGATTGACCGCCGCTCATTGCTTGGCGCATTGAGACGCGTATTGCCATTTGCAAGTGAGAGCAGTCAGCTCATCCGCTTCCATCTCGAAATGGGCAAGTTAGAGCTTTCTTCTGAGGATATCGACTTTGCTACAAGTGCTAAAGAAAGCATTACCTGCGACTATACTGGGCAGCCTATGAACATCGGATTTAAAGGCAGTTCCCTCACAGAAATCCTAACCAACCTTGAAAGTGATGAAGTGGTTCTTCAGTTAGCAGACCCAAGTCGCGCAGGAATTATCCTTCCAGCCGTGCAACCGGAAAATGAAGACGTGCTGATGCTCATCATGCCAATGTTGCTGAATGATTAATAATCAGAAACTGAATTATGAAATTAAATCTTACAAAGCCCTTGATTGTCTTCGATTTGGAGACAACGGGGCTTGATATCGTTAATGACAAAATCATACAAATATCTTATATTAAGGTATATCCAGATGGCAAAGAAGAGCGTGAAAACATCTTTGTAAACCCAGGAAAGCCAATTCCTGCTGTGGTTACCCAACTCACAGGCATCAGCGATGAGGATGTAAAAAATGCTCCAAGTTTCAAAGAAATATCCTCTTCACTCAGTGAAAAATTCAAAGGATGTGATTTCGCTGGTTTCAACTCTAATCACTTTGATATACCTATGCTGGCAGAAGAGTTCCTCCGAGTGGGTGTTGACTTCGATTTCTCTAAGTCCCGCCTCATCGATGCGCAAAACATTTACCACAAAATGGAACGTCGCAACCTGGCTGCTGCTTATAAATTCTATTGCGGCCATAAGATGGAGGAAGACTTTGAAGCCCATCGTGCCGACCAAGACACAGAAGCTACCTATCGGGTATTGCAAGGTCAACTGGATAAATATAATCCTGAAACTGCTGAAGAGCCAGAGCGTGCTCTTCCAAACGATATGGATACCTTGGCTGAATTTTCCAAAACCAATGATAACGTCGACTTTGCAGGTCGCATCATTTGGCAGGAAATGAAAGACAAAGATAACAATATCCTCACCGATGCCAAAGGAAATCCCCGCAAACAAGAGGTGTTCAACTTCGGTAAATACAAAGGTTGGGTTGTCTCCGATGTACTTCATAGAGATCCAGGCTATTATTCTTGGATGCTGTCATCTGATTTTACCAACGACACCAAACAGGTGCTTACTCGAATTAGACTGAGAGAATTCAACCAAAAGTAAGGCTTCAGCGTATATGCTATCCATCAAAAGGTATTGATATGAAATATAAAATCATCCTTTTCATCATTACTATACTGACCAGTGTTTCAGCTGCTGCACAGCAAAATACGGATGATGGGCTCTATTGCAAATTTTCAAACATGCCAAAATTGCAAAGTTCCATTATCCATTTAGCTCAAGCAGCTCCGAAATACTTTGTCGTAACAGATAATGCAATGGATAACTATGCAAAGGCCAAAGAATTGGCTTCATCCATGAAATTAGACAAGGACAACTGCTGGAAAGACCTTGCCAAAGCTTATAAGGCTCTGTCATACGTTGCTTGCGGAATGATTCTTGTCGAGGCTATCACAAAAGCCGGCATCACAAAGAATATGGATATCGCTGACAGAGTCACAACCATGCGCATTCAGAAAGATCCGAATACGATTAAATCCAACAAAAATCTTCACCTCATGGAGCTGAAGTCTGATTCTGACTTCGTGTTTCTCTGCAATGTATTGGATATCAAGAGCAGTTATGATATAAGCGGAATGCACAAAGAATACGAGAACATGCTCGATTCCTCCTATAGCACATTAGATTCAGACATAGCATTTATCAATTTTCAACTATACAACCGCAGTTTCTTCTTTGACTATATTCCACTCATCATCGGACTCTATCAAAATACAAATCAAGCAAATCTGATGGCACAAGAAACAATGCTTATTGGTGAAAACCTGGATAAGATTCCCCACTTCACTAAAGGAATTTCGGACGAAGGAACTATGAATCAGATATTCAGTCAAACTGATGAGATTATAGGTTATCGGGCAAAACTGATTGAACTGATGGCGAATGGACTGGAATTAGTCACAAAAAGAAATAAACTTATAAGCGAAATATGAGAAGATTCAAGACAATAATCAGTGCATTCATCCTTTTAGGCTTTGCTACTATCAGCAATGCCCAGGAATTGAATGCGAAGATTACTATCAATCATTCTCAGATACAAGGAACAGATGAAAGTGTATTTGATAACTTGAAGACCACTCTTGAACAGTTTGTCAATGAACGTCAATGGACAAATCTGCAATTTCAAAAGAACGAGCGCATCAACTGCAACTTCAATATCACTATCACAAAATACGATAATTCTTCAAATATCTTCACTTGTAAGACTATCATTCAGGCAAATCGGCCGGTATATAACTCGGCTTATACTTCCACCTTATATAATAATACAGACAACGATTTCAATTTTGAGTTTGCACAGTTTGACCAACTGAACTTCAATGAAGAAAGCATCAGCAACCAACTAACGGCACTCTTTGCATACTATGCCTATCTCATCATAGGAATAGACCTCGATAGTTTTTCTCCACTCGGAGGAGAAAACATTCTGCAAAGATGTATGAACCTGACAAATAATGCACAGAATCTAAGTTTCGCAGGATGGAAGTCTTTTGAAAACGACCGTAATCGCTATGCCATCATTAACGATTATCTTGATGGAGCTATGCGTCCATTCAGACAAATGCAATACGATTATTATCGCAATGGTCTTGATGAAATGGCCAATAATGCAGAAAGAGGAAGGACTAACATATCCACAGCTTTAGAGCAACTCAAAAAGTGCCATGAAGACAAGCCAATGAGCATGTTACCACAGATATGGACAGACTTCAAACGCGATGAACTTGCCAATATCTATAAAGGAAAAGGAACTCAAAAAGAAAAGGAGACTATTTACGATATTCTCTTTAGTATTAATGCCAGTCAAAATGAGGCTTGGTCAAAAATCAAAGAATAATTATGCTTCGACAATTATATATCCAACATTTTGCACTCATTGATGAGCTGAATATTCACTTTAAGCCTGGCTTTTCAGTAATAACTGGAGAAACAGGGGCAGGAAAAAGTATTATACTCGGTGCTATTGGACTCCTTTTGGGTAACCGTGCTGATGCTAAGCAAATCAAAGTCGGGGAAGATAAATGCATTATTGAGGCTCATTTCGACCTGTCAAAATATAATATGCAGTCATTCTTCGAAGAAAACGACCTTGACTATGATGACACCGATTGCATTCTTCGCCGTGAGATAAACAGTAATGGGAAGAGCCGGGCTTTCATCAACGACATACCTGTTGGACTGACTATAATCCGTGAACTTGGCGAACATTTGATAGATATTCATAGTCAACATCAGAACTTATTGCTCCAAAAGGAAAATTTCCAACTTAATGTTGTCGATATCTTTGCTAACGATAAGCAACAGATAACTATTTATAAACAAGCATTAGAGGAATACAGAGATATCGATAAAAGGCTGTCCCAACTAAAGGAAAACATAGCTAAGATAAAGGAAAACGAAGAGTATTTCCGCTTTCAGGTAGATGAACTCGAAAAAGCCAATCTATCAGAAGGTCAGCAAGAACAACTTGAAGAAGAAAGTAGCACGCTTACACATGCAGAAGAAATCAAGACTGCTCTTTATGAGGCCGATAATGCTCTGAATAATGAAGACAATGGTATCGTAGCACAATTGAAATCTGCGATACAGACATTAAATAATGTATGCAACGTTTACCATTCTGCTAAAGTCGTCAATGAACGGCTGGATTCTGCATATATCGAATTGAAAGATATTGCGGAAGAGATTAACAAAGACATTGAAGACATTGATTTCGACCCACAACGTCTCGAGAATATCAATACTCAACTTGACACCATCTATTCATTACAGCAAAAGTTTCATGTGGATTCCGTAAGAGATTTACTCGACATTCTAGCTGATTTGAAGCAACAACTTCATAGTATAGAATACAACGATGAAGAAATTGCTGCCCTTGAAAACGAGAAGGACAAACAATTAAAGAATTGTATACAGCTAGCTTCAAAACTTACAGAACTTCGCAAAAAGGCTTCTAAGCAAATCGAAGAGGATTTGAAAAAACGCTTGATACCTCTTGGAATTCCCAACATACGCTTTCAAGTAGACTTCTCTCCAAAGACTTTATCTGAAGATGGAGCTGATAAAATACAGTTCTTGTTCAGTGCCAATAAGAGCACGCCTTTGCAACCAATATCTGAAATAGCATCAGGTGGCGAGATTTCACGTGTAATGCTGTCTTTGAAAGCCATGATTAGCAGTGCTGTCAAACTTCCTACTATCATCTTCGATGAAATCGACACAGGGGTCAGTGGCAAAGTTGCAGAGATGATGGCACTGATTATGAAGGAGATGGGAGAAAACGACCGACAGGTCATCAGTATCACCCATTTGCCTCAAATAGCGGCTATGGGGTCGACACATTATCGCGTCACGAAGGAAGAAACTTCTCAAGGGACACTCAGTGAAATGAAAGAATTGTCACAAGAAGAGCGCATCCACGAAATAGCTCAAATGCTAAGTGGCAATAACATTTCCAATGCTGCAATAGAAAACGCAAAATCATTACTAAGAATATGAAAAGAATTATGTATATAGCAATTGCACTCATGATGGCTTGCAATTGCAATGCTCAAATCGAGCGTTCCGCTAAATCCGTCTTTTCTTTAACTACATTCAAGAAAGACGGTTCTATATTGGCTTCCAGCCATGGAGTTTTTGTAGGTTCTGATGGTGAAGCTATATCTATTTGGACTCCCTTTATAGGAGCTGACCATGCCACAGTCATTGACGCATTAGGTAACGAGATGGAAGTGACTTCTATCATCCAAGCTAATGAACTTTATGATGTCTGCAAATTCCAAGTCAGTGGTAAGACGAAACCAGCCCCTATTGCTAGCATTCCTGCTGCAAAAGGAGAGAAAATATGGATTATCGGTTATTCCAATAAGAGTCCTCAAGTAGACCAGCGAAATATACAGCGCACCGAAACGTTCATGGATAAATATACCTATTACATCTTTTCTTCAAACATTCCAGATAATTCAGAAGGCTGCCCGTTTGTGAATTCCAAAGGAGAAGTGTTAGGCTTGCTGCAACATAGCAAGACCAATGAAGATATCTATGCGACAGATGCCCGTTACATAAATGACTTCAAAGTGAAAAATGGTCTTTATATCAATGAACCCGCACTTAAACAAACCGCAATTCCTGTAGCCTTTCCTGAAGACCATGACCAAGCCTCTGTAATGCTTACATTGGCCCATGACCAGGGTGATTCCTTGAAATATGTCAAATACATCAATGCTTTCCTCAAGAAATATCCAACTGCTATTGAAGGATATAACGCACAAGCTGAAAATCAGATAAATGCTAATGACTTCGCTGGTGCTGCGACCACAATGGAGACGGCAATTAGCAAGGCAACCAAAAAAGATGAAGCCCACTCAGCCTATTCTCGTTTGATTTTCCAGAAAGAAATCTACAAAAGCCAGATGCCTTATGCATCCTGGAACTTAGATAAAGCCTTAGAGGAGGCCAAAGAGGCCTATAAAGCCAACCCTCTCCCTATCTATCAACACCAACAGGCACAGATAGTCTTCGCAAAAGCTGATTATAACACAGCCTACGATATGTTTATGTCGCTCACCAAGACACCACTGCGCAACGGCGAGCTCTTTTATGAAGCTGCACAGTGTAAGACTCAATTGAAAGCTCCTCATAAAGACATTATGGAGTTGCTCGACAGTGCCATTGCTGCCTCTCCACAACCGCTTAATCAGATAGGAGCTCCTTATGTTCTTGCAAGGGGTACTGAATACTTCAACGCAGGTGAATACAAAAACTCCGTGATAGACTTTAACCGCTACGATTCGTTGATGAATGGCCGGCCTATTTCTAGTGAGTTCTATTATACTCGTGAAAAGGCAGAGATGCAGATTCACCAATATCAGCAAGCTCTGAATGACATTAACCGTTCCATCTTGCTCTCTCGTGACCAACCAACCCTTTGGGCAGAAAAGGCTTCCATTCACTTGCGCTTCAATCAGTTGGATGATGCCATCAAGAGTGCAACCATCTGTACACAAATAGCTCCAGAATATGCTGATGGCTATATTTTGCTAGGCGTGGCACAAATGACTAACAAGAATAAAGTTGAGGGAGAGAAGGCTCTTCTTAAAGCAAAAGAATTAGGAGATGCGCGAGCCGACGAATATTTGAAGAAATATAAGTAAAAATTTGGTATTATCACGCAAATTCATTACTTTTGCACCCGATTTGATGGTCTCGTAGCTCAGTTGGATTAGAGCAACAGCCTTCTAAGCTGTGGGTCCTGGGTTCGAATCCCAGCGGGATCACTAAAACAAAGACTACTAAAATCCTTTATTTAAAGGAATGTAGTCACTCCCCTCTCAAAGCTAATCATTACCCGTTTTGGTGCTCATAACTATAAACAGAGCAGCCAAAGAACAGCTATGACGCAAAATACGCAAATTCTCATGAACTTGAACTCCCATATCCATAGGGCTATAGGATAATTGATTTTCAGGCTGAAAATAACAACAAGCGCCCTTAGGATTCGTTAACAAATTAACTTAAAACGGCTTGCAACTTTTATGCAAATTATTCATGAAATATACAAAAACGTTTTATGACATTGGACGTTTGGCCTTTTGTATAGGCACGTTTGGCCTAACGAGGCGCTTATTTGGCCAAATGTGGAGTCTATTAATCGTTGTTTAGAGGGCGAATAACCACCTTTTACAAGGTCATTAACCACTTTTTACCACCTTGGAAGTGGCTTTTAAGGGCAAAATCAGACTTTTTCAAAAAACGACCTCGACAAAAAGGCCCTTTTCGGGCGATATAAGCGACTTTATTTTCAAAGATTCACTATACGAAGCTTTGCCTTTAAGAGAGGCTCATATCCGTTTTGTATATTTATGCAAAAACGGCTATCAGTTTTGCATAAAGTTAGTGTGATATATTGAACTAACTAAGACAAGCTGGGCTTAATTTAATGGCTCATCTGCTTGATTCTTATTGAGCCATGCAAAAATAAAATCTTTTGATTCTCCAAAATTTTGCATATAAGCCACATTTTTCTTATCTTGTATTCTTACAATGATAAGAAAATTCAATAATGCGATTCACTAAGATTGACTTCGTCAGCAACTTCAGATAATGCTATCTTAATCTTCATAAAGATAGAAAGTGCGTTCCATCATCTTCCACTTTTCATCAGAAGTTTCGCCAGAAGTACATTTTTGGAATTGAGCAACATAGTCTTCCCATTCCTGTTGACGAGGAAGAGTGGCCAAACGAGCCATGGCTGTATCCCAATCAAAATCAAGAGGAGCCTCTACGATAAGCACCAAACGCGTACCTATCATATATACTTCCATCTCCAATATGCCGACCTCACGAATTCCAGCCTTAATTTCAGGCCAAAAGTTCTCACGCTGATGGGCTGCACGATAACGACGGATAAGCTCAGGATTATCCTTGAGTTCCATTGTTTGAACATACCGTTTAACGGGTTGCTTATACTCTTTTTCTTTATAACCTTCTGTCATATTGCATTCTGTTTTCAAAACATTGCAAATATAATAAGAATCGATGAAAGAACGGAGAATTTCGAGAAATTATTTTCTATTTCATTAAAAATGAGTAACTTTGTAGACATGATATTCACGAATAATTAATAAGAAGATAACATTCAAACAACAACGACTGACTATGATACGCAAAATTATTACAAGCATCATGTTGATAGGCACAGCATTGAGCATGACTGCTCAGATTGAAAGGCCGAAATTAGTAGTGGGAATCACGGTTGACCAGATGCGCTGGGACTATCTCTACTATTACTATAATCAATTTGGAGAAGGAGGCCTGAAGCGGCTTGTCGATGAAGGTTTCAGTTGTGAGAACACCATGATTAATTATGTTCCCACGGTGACAGCTATCGGTCATACAAGTATCTATACAGGGTCAGTCCCCGCATTGACAGGAATTGCAGGCAATGATTTCATGATTAATGGAAAATCAACCTATTGCACGCAAGATGACGAGGTGCAAAGTGTGGGGTCCAACAACAAAGACGGGCAGATGTCTCCCCATTATCTATTAGCCTCCGGCATCGGGACTGTCATGAAAATTGCGACAGATTATAAGGCAAAGGTAATTGGAATAGCTCTGAAAGACCGTGCGGCAATCCTGCCTGCAGGCCATGGCGCTGATGCTGCCTATTGGTGGGATACGGCTGCAGGGCATTATGTTTCAAGCACTTATTACATGAAAGAACTGCCCCAATGGGTGCAGAAATTCAATAAGGAGAATCAGCAGACACCCGGAAAGAATGTGAAAGGCAGCGTTGAAGGTGTCACTATGACCTTCAAAATGGCGGAGGCAGCCGTGGAAAATGAACAATTGGGACAAGATGATACTCCCGACCTGCTTGCCGTAAGTGTGTCTTCTACCGATTATATAGGGCATGCCTATGGCACTCGGGGACAGGAAAATCACGATGTCTATATGCAACTGGATAAAGATTTGACACATTTCTTCAATTATCTCGACCAAAAAGTGGGCAAAGGAAACTATCTCATTTGGCTGTCGGCTGACCATGGAGGCATGCACAACTATAATCTAATGAACCAACATAACATAGCTGCAGGAGCTTATGCGGCATGGACAGAGTGTGACCAATTTAATGAGAAATTCAAAGCCGAGCATGGATTCAAGGCTGTCACGATGGTGAATGCTGACCGCATCTACCTGAATCATCAGGCTATAGACAGTGCTCACATTGACCTGCAAAGCGTTAAGAAGGAGGTTGCTGAGTTCTTAAAGCAAAACAATAATAGGGTTTATCGGGTGGTAGATTATGAGAATATCATGAACACAACGCTTCCTGAGCCTATCCGTGAGCGCATCATCAACGGCTATAATCCTGACCGAAGCGGCGATTTATACGTAATTACAATCCCTGGAACTGTAGATGCTACGCCTGATCCTAAATACATTGGGACAGGACATAGTGTGTGGAACCCCTACGATTCCCATATCCCATTGGTTTTCATGGGATGGCATATCAAGAAAGGACAGACTTCCACCCCTACCCGAATCGTTGATATTGCCCCAACCATTTGTGAACTTCTCCACATTCAAATGCCAAGTGCCTGCGTGGGAGATGCCATCAATGAGGTGATTCATCAATAACCCAATTGTAAAAGACGGCTTTTTACCTTGTAAAAGGCCATTAATAGGAGTGTAAAAGACCATTGTTTAGCTTGTAAACAATGGTCTTTTACTTTAGAGAAAATTATACTCTGAAAACTTGGAGTACTTAGAGGGTTCAGAGAACTCTGAGTTTTAAGACTGAAATTGTGGATATTTAGAAAAGTGCAGCCACGCTTTAGAGCTTGGCAACTGGCATAAAAAAAGTTAGGAATAAGGTCTCCCCTATTTCTAACTCTCTTTTTTCTACCTTCAAGAAGTTTAAGCCTCTGCAGGTGCTTCAGTAGCAGTCTCCTCAGCTTTTGGAGTCTCTGCTTCTGCTGGTGCAGCAGCTTCAGCCTCTGCAGGAGCAGCTTTAGCAGCCTCTTCTGCAGCCTTAGCAGCTTCTTCAGCAGCTTTAGCAGCAGCCTCTTCAGCCTTCTTGTCAGCAAGCTGTTTAGCAATTGCTTCATTAACTTTCTTCTCTGCCTCTAATTGCTTAGCTGCAGCGTCCTTCTTGCTCTTAGCTTCATTGTCACGAACAGCATTCTTAGCCTGGTCTTTGCCAGACTTCCATGCCTCGAACTTCTGCTGGAGAGCAGCTTCGTCGAAAGCTCCCTTCTTAACACCTCCACGGAGATGTTTCATCATGTAAACGCCTTCGCCCTTAAGAACGTTGCGCACTGTGTCAGTAGGCTGTGCTCCAGCCTCGACCCAATAGAGTGCACGGTCGAAATTCAAATCTACAGTAGCTGGATTGGTGTTTGGATTATAAGTACCAATCTTCTCAGTAAATCTACCATCTCGTGGTGCTCTAACGTCAGCAATCACAATGCTATAGAAAGCATATCCTTTGTGACCGCCACGCTGCAATCTGATTTTTGTTGCCATTTTTAAAAACTTTATTAATTAGGTTTGAATTTTATGCATCCAGCTCGTGAATGCGGGTGCAAAAGTAATACTTTTTTTTGTATTTAACAAGAAAAAACCTCTAAACTTTACATTATTCCGTCTTCACGGAGTTTCTGCTGCCATTTCCATGCACTGGCAAGCACATCCTGAAGTGGCGTTTCTGCTTTCCAGCCAAGCACTTTGTTGGCTTTGGTGCAATCGCCCCAAATCTTTTCGATGTCACCTTCACGACGAGGACCATACGTCCAATTCAACTTTACGCCTGTAGCTTTCTCAAAAGTCTCCACAATCTCAAGCGTTGAATTGCCGTTTCCTGTTCCGATGTTGAAGTATTCGATTGGTTCTGTATCTTGGTCAAGTACGCGAGACATTGCTGCCACATGAGCTTTTGCAAGGTCTACAACATAGATATAATCGCGGATACAAGTACCATCAGGGGTGTTGTAATCATTGCCGAAAATGGTCAATTGCTTGCGTATGCCCATAGCTGTCTGCGTAACGTAAGGAATAAGGTTATTTGGCACTCCATTAGGAAGTTCGCCAATGAAAGCAGATGGATGTGCTCCAATAGGATTGAAATAACGCAACACGATGCTCTTTACTGGTGCACCGCTATGGATATAGTCATAGATAATCTGTTCGTTGATTTCCTTTGTATTGCCATAAGGTGATGTCGCTTTCTGATGAGGAGCCTCCTCGGTAACAGGCAAGTTCTCTGGCTTCGGCTGCCCGTATACCGTGCAAGAAGACGAGAAGATGATGCCTTTCACGTTATATTTCGGCATTAGTTCAAGCAGATTGATGAGTGAAACCACATTGTTACGATAATAGACCAATGGAATCTTCACGCTTTCGCCCACTGCTTTTGAGGCAGCAAAGTGTATAATACCCTCAATATCAGGATATTTCTTGAATACACCCTCCGTAGCTTCTTTATCACGGAGGTCGATGTTTTCAAAAGCAGGACGAATACCCGTAATCTTTTCAATACCATCAAGAACCTCTATCTTAGAATTAGAGAGGTTGTCTACTATCACTACTTTATACCCCGCATTGATAAGTTCTACCGTTGTGTGAGAGCCTATAAAGCCGACTCCACCAGTAACTAAAATCGTTTGTTTCATTTTTTCTGTATTTTTATATTTCCTTTCACCTGACAAAGGTACACATTTTATTTAATATAGCGTAATCCTAAATGATTTTTTTAGAGTCCCACAAGTGCCCTTAATCCACTGTCAACTCCAGAGAATCCCATAAATGCAAGACTTAACAAGCCTGCGGTAACCAAAATAATAGCCATGCCCTGCATGCCTTTCGGTATCTTTACCAATTCCATTTGCTCTCTGATTCCTGCAAATACGACCAGAGCAAGAGCGAAACCTAAGGCGGTAGAAAAGGCATAAACAACACTTTCAAGTAAAGAAAAATCTTTCTGTATGACAAGGATTGCGACACCCAAGACAGCACAATTGGTAGTAATCAACGGGAGAAAGATGCCCAACGCCTGATAAAGAGCCGGAGAAACCTTTTTCAAAATAATCTCCACCATCTGCACAAGGGCAGCTATAACGAGGATGAAAGCCAGTGTCTGCAAATACTGGAGACCGAAAGGATTGAGCACATATATCTGCAAAAGATAGGTAACCATCGTAGATAATGTGAGCACAAAAGCCACTGCAGCACCCATACCAAGGGCGGTATCTATCTTCTTTGAAACTCCCAAAAACGGACAAATGCCAAGGAATTGCGAAAGAATGATATTGTTGACAAATATCGCAGAAATAAATATCAGTAAATATTCCATAACTGTTATGCTTTCTTTAGTTTATTAAATATCGAAATGAGATACCCCAAAGTGATAAAAGCTCCGGGAGGCAACACGAAAAGAAGAATGTTGAGTGACTCTGGCAAAAGATGAATACCGAATATACTGCCAGCGCCAAGCAATTCTCTTATTGAGCCTAAAAGAGTTAAAGCAACCGCAAAACCCAATCCAATGCCTACTCCATCGAAGACACTTGCCAATGGAGAGTTCTTACAAGCAAAAGCCTCTGCACGTCCAAGAATGATGCAATTGACGACTATCAGCGGGATATAGATGCCCAAAGCCTTATCAATATCTGGCGCATAAGCCTTGATAAACAATTGGAGAATCGTCACAAATGTAGCGATTACCACCACAAAGACCGGAATGCGGACCATATCTGGAGTGATATTCTTGATACAGGAGATGACAAAGTTGGTGCAGATAAGCACCACCATTGTGGCAAATCCCATCGACATACCATTGATAGCACTGGTAGTTGTGGCAAGTGTAGGGCACATTCCAAGAAGCAAAACAAAGGTTGGATTCTCCTTGATAAACCCGTTTTTGACTATATCTAAATATTTTTTCATTTGCAATCCTCCTATTTTTTAATGGCTTGATAAGCCTGATTAACAGCTTTCAAGAAAGCTCGTGAGGTAATGGTGGATGCTGTAATCGCATCTACATCTCCTCCATCTTTCGTTACCTTCAGACTACCAGCCTGCCTACCGATGATGTTTCCTTTACCATCTTTCTGAAACCACATCTCCGCCTTGACACCTAAGCCTGGCGTCTCTGAGGTTTGGAGAATGGTATATCCAAGTATTTCACCCTCAGGGCTAAAACCTACTAGAACTCTCAGAGGTCCTCCAAAGCCGTTAACAATACTCTCAACAGCCGTTCCTTGCGTTCCAATAAGATGCAAAATGAACGTTTGTTTGCCGTTGTCTATATTCTTATAAACCGTATCATTCCCTGTCACAGTGACCTTTTCAGTTCCCATCACAGCTTTGATGCCATCAGCAAGGACCTTCTCTTGTTGATTGGCTATTGGCTTCTCCGTAATATGATTTACCTCTGCAAGAAGCCCTCCACTAATGAATGCAACACAGACTAACACTAGTACCATGTTTTTTAAGGAAGAATCTAACTTTTTCATTTCTTCAGTACCTCCCCATATCGTTTAGGTTTCACATAATGATTGATGAGTGGCGTAAACGCATTCATGATGAGAATAGCAAACGACATACCTTCCGGATAACTGCCCCAATTGCGGATGACCACCGTTAGGATGCCTATGGAGATACCATAAATCAACTGTCCACGATGATTCATCGGAGAAGTAACATAATCGGTTGCCATAAAAATAGCTCCCAACATCAAGCCTCCACTCAATATCACTTGAATAGGATTGGCATAAACAGGATTAGCTAAATGTAGCAATCCACTGAAAATAAGCACTGTAAAGATAATGGAAAGAGGTATGTGCCACGTAATGATACGCTTCCAAAGCATATAAACAAGGCCAAGTATCAAGGCTAAAGCACAGACTTCACCGATCGTTCCAGCGCCGAAATTCCCCGTAAAATTGCCGAATAGCATATCCAATGAATCCGGTATCTTATTCAAAATAGGAACATTGCCAGTCTTAATGGCCGTTTTCATCAAACTCAAAGGTGTTGCTCCCGTAGTGGCATCAAGATAAGAAGTCAACTGCCCCTCTATTGGCCAAGAAGTCATCGGCGCAGGAAAACTCACCAAAAGGAAACAACGTCCCACCAAAGCAGGATTGAATGGATTGCATCCTAAACCTCCAAATGTCATTTTACCAATGCCAATGGCAACCAAAGCCCCGATGAGCACCATCCAAACAGGCAGATTACTAGGGAGGTTCATGCCCAAAAGGAGTCCTGTGATAATGGCACTTCCATCACTCAACGTGGGTTGGCGATGAAGAAGATACTTACTAATCGACCACTCAAAAAACATACATGCTGCAACACTTGACAAGCATACAACCACAGCACCCAAACCGAAATAACAGAAACTTACTAGCAAAGCGGGTATCAAGGCAATGATGACACCATGCATATTACGCTCAATGCTGTCGTCTCCGTGAGCATGTGGGGATAAAGAAACTATTAATTTATTCATCGTTTATTTCTTATTTCTTGATTTTATGATACTCATCACCTTTGCTTTCCCTAAGAGAATATTATCAAGGATAGGGCGATGAGAAGGACAAGTAAACTGGCAAGAACCACAGGATATGCAAGAGGTGATGTCCTCCGCTTCTGCCTTCTCGTATTTACCAAATGCCGAAAGTGTGGCAAGCAGATAAGGCTCTAAGCCCATAGGACAAGCATCTACACACTTTCCGCACCTTATACAAGGTTGAACTGCTTTGCGACAAGCATCCTTATCGGTAAGCACCGTAATGCTGTTTGTTCCTTTGCAAACGGGGACTTCAAGGCTAACAACCGCCTTTCCCATCATAGGACCACCAGCAAGTACCTTATTATCACCCTCGGGGAGACCACCACAAAGATTAATCATATCGGCAAACGATGTGCCCATACGAACATGGAAATTGCCAGGATGAGCTATTTTCTTTCCTGTCACTGTTGTATATCTTTCAAAGAGAGGTTTGTGTTTCATCACTGCCTCATATACCGCAAAAGCCGTACCAACATTCTGAACAATAGCCCCTACATTGACAGGAATTGCAGGAGGAGCAGGCACTTGACGATGAGTGATGGCATCTACCAATTGTTTTTCTCCTCCTTGTGGATATTTCCTTGCAAGTGGAACAATCTGTATTCTATCATCTTTTGCCGTTTTTTCTTTAAAAAGAGCGATGGCTTTAGGCTTGTTTTCTTCAATTCCAATATAGCCTTTCTCCACCTTTGCAGCCTTCATCAGGAGTTCTAATCCCACAAGAACCTCATCCGCATGTTCCATCATCAACCGATAATCAGAAGTGATATAAGGCTCGCATTCTACTCCATTGAGAATGATGCATTCGGCCTTTGCTGTAGGAGGAGGTGTCAACTTGATAAAAGTGGGGAATCCAGCACCTCCCATACCTGTAACCCCAGCTTCCTTAATACGTTCAATAATGATTTCGGGAGTTAATTCCGAATGATTGTCAGGGGTTTCAAGCGTTGAAGTGCGGTCGATACTCTCTTCCCATTCATCACCTTCCACATTAATATATATAGCTGGTTTACGATATCCCGTTGCGTCTATGACCGTGTCTATCTTTGCAACAGTGCCGGAAGCAGAACTATAAATAGGAGCAGAAACGAAGCCTCCTGCTTCTGCAAGGAGCGTACCCACCTTTACCTTATCACCCTTTTGCACGACGGGTTTTGCAGGTGCGCCGATATGCTGACTCAATGGGAAAATCGCCTGTTGAGGAATCGGAGCCTCTATTGTAGCTACTTCCGCAGTGATTTTATGTTCTTCGGGATGTATTCCCCCTATTTTGAATGTATGGATTTTCATACTTCTGCCTCCTTTTTCTTGATTGGGAAATTCACTTTGACGATTGCACCACTCGGGCATTCATCCACACACTTTGTACACATTCTGCATTTATTATAATCAATGTATGCCAAATTGTCAGCAACCGTGATGGCTTCAAACTTGCATACCTTCTCACATTTTCCGCATCCAATGCAAGCAACAGCACAAGCCTTACGGGCTATAGCGCCCTTGTCTTTATTTATACAGCTTACATAGACACGACGACCTTTCGGGCCTTTCTTTCTTAATTCTATAATATGACGAGGGCAAGCCTTTACACATGCACCACAAGAAGTGCATTTATCCTCATCTACCTCTGGAAGACTGGTCTTCGGATTGAGATGAATAGCATCAAACTTACAGGCTTTCACACAGTCTCCACAGCCTAAGCAGCCATATCCACAGCCGCTCTCGCCCATACTTGCCACATTCATGGCTGCACATGTATGCATGCCATCATACTTTGAAACCTGTGGCCGAAGTTCACAAGTACCATTGCATCTTACGACAGCAATCATGGGTTCCGTCTGTTCAACCGACATACCGAGCATATCCGCAATCTTCGACATTACCGTGCTGCCTCCTACTGGGCATTGCAATCCTTCAATCGAACCCGCATCCGCTCCCTTAACGAGAGCATCCGCCATGCCAGAACATCCGGCAAAGCCACATCCTCCGCAATTAGCACCAGGCAATAAGCCCTGCACCTGCGCGATGCGAGCATCTTCTTTTACGGCAAATTTCTTGGATGCCACATAGAGTATCACTGATGATACCAATGCTATAAGTCCAAGTACTATGACCGCAATTACTAAATAATTCATCATATATTGTCTATTCGTTGTCTATTTTAAATGATATTTTCTTTCCAATCTTGTCACGCAAAAGCCAAAGGATGAAGTAATAAGGCACCAATATCCCCACCCCCATCAAAGCTCCAAAGGCCTCATTCTCAGAAATAAGGGAGACACAAAAGACGACAGCTATCATCAACAACAAGGGAACTCCGAAACCTAACATCACGGAGAAATAGCCCACTGAGGTATCAGCAGAAACAGTCACGTCGTCACCAACATGACAATCGCCCTCAAAATTATAAACGTCAATCACCTTTTCTTTACTTTCAGAAGCATTGCAAAAGCCTTTTGCTCTGCAAGATGAGCAGGCCGAAGTCTGAAAAATACGCACCTTTACATGTCCTTTCTCAATAGAGTCTATCCTGCCTCTGTGCTTAATTCTATTTGTCATTCCCTCTAGATTTCAAGGATACAATTGCAAATATAACAATATATTTTGACTTTTCAAACAAAAAAATCACAAAATTATTGGGAGTTTCCATAATTTGGCTTATATTTGCATTTGATTTTCAAAAGGAACTATATGAAACCGACAGAACAGACCACACAACAGATAGAACGTGTAATCAAAAAGATTGCGCAGAAATTTCCAACTGATGAAGACACCTCCATCATTACAGACATACATCTGAGAGCTTCACAAGACAGTGGAGAACTGGTTGCCTTTAATGATGATGAAGAGGAAATCACCCGTTGCGTGGTGGAACAATGGATTGACAACAAGGATGAGAACTTCTACACGGAAATCACTTCTACCCTCCGTGAAGAACTCCGTAATCTTCATGACATTGTTGACAACTTAGGTATTTTGAAGCCTTACAGCTTTGTTTTGGAGGATGACGACCAGGAAAACATTGCCGAACTCTATGTTGCTGATGATGACACTGTCATCATAGGGGGTGACCTCATGGAGAACCTTGACAAAGACCTCGACAGTTTTCTCGATAATCTGCTCAAAGAATAATCACATTCCCTTTTATAGAAAACTGAAATAATCAGCAAAATAATAGGAAGGTGAAACCTGAACCATCAGAGTTTCACCTTCTTAGCTTTACCTGCTGACTCATTTCCCACTCTATCCAATGCCGTCACGACATAAGTGTAGCGATTTTCTCCATTGGAATAAGGCAATTGGAAATGCGTATCTGAAGTAATCTTGATAATTTTAGAGGCATCCTCAAGATTGACATTCTCTCCCTTCTGAAAGCAATACACCACATAACGGGAAACTTCATCACCCCATTTCTTCGCCTTTGGAGCTTTCCAAAAGAGCATATATCCATCGGCTGTCCACACAGGTTTCACCTTGCGGGGCTTCTTCGGGGCTTTATCATCAAGGAAAGGCATCGCTGGTGGCAATGCCGGATTTTTCCAATAATTGCTGCGAAGTATCGTCTCATAATTACCCGGATTCTGAGTTACAGCTTGAGCATACCACAAAACAGAGCCTTCCACATTCTGACATTCTTCATGCAACTGGTGTTTTGCAACCATCTGATTCGTCTGAGGATTCTGAATGTCAGCGGTTTGCACAGTTCTCATCACATCCTCACCAATGTAAAGAGGACGATGTGAAGCCTTCTGATTCCACCAACGAATCAACGTCTGATAGTCAGCCGCCTTGTTGCCTATCTGCCAATAAAGTTGGGGAACACAGTAGTCAAGCCACCCGTTATTCACCCATTTCAACACATCGGCGTACAAGTCATCATAGTTCTGCAAGCCATTGGTATCAGAGCCATTCAAAGGGTCACTCTTCTTGTTGCGATAAATACCGAAAGGCGACACGCCAAATTTTACCCATGGCTTGAGATGATGGATATGTTCGCCCATCTCCTTGACAAATAAATCAACGTTATACCGACGCCAATCTCCCTTGTTTTGCAGGCCATTGCTGTTGGTGGCAAACAGATTATCATCGGGTATCGTCAACCCTGCTGCCGGATAAGGATAGAAATAATCATCGATATGCATGCCGTCAATATCATAGCGCTTCACGATATCATCCACCACGCTCAAGATATAGTCACGGTTTTCCTTTAATCCGGGATTGAGCACATAAAGCCCTCCATACTCGAAAGCACGCTCAGGATGGGTGTTGAGAATATGGTTAGGGGCTAAAGCCGTCGGTGATTTCATGCGTGCCCGATAAGGATTTATCCATGCGTGAAGTTCCATTCCCCGCTTATGACATTCGGTAATCATCCATGCCAAAGGGTCCCAATAAGGATTCGGAGCTTGCCCTTGAACGCCTGTAAGAAAACGACTCCAAGGCTCTATACTGCTTGGATAGAGGGCATCACATTCTCCCCGAACTTGAAAGATTACGGCATTCACGCCATCTCTTTGCAAGGCATCGAGCTGTTGGGTGAGCATCTGCTGAATCTCAGCAGTCGATTTGCCCACGTAGATACCATTGACGCATTGCATCCAAGCGCCACGAAACTCTCTCTTCCCGGAAGCCTGCACAGTGAAAACACTGAGCATCAACAGCCCCAAGACAATATATAACCGTTTAAGTATGTTTGTTTTCATCCTTGCAAAGTTACAAAAAACATCTGAAACTTCCAAATAATTTGTCTCTTTAGCTATAGGTTAAAAGATTTCTAATAGTTCTCATTCTCTTCCATAAGCATAGACTCGTGGAAAAATGATACTCCTGGCACTTACTTTTTATCGCTGTACTCGCCTATAAATCTCATTAATGAATTAAGTTAAAACGGTTAATGAGCTTTATACAAGTTACTCATGAAATATACAAAAATAGTCTATGGCATAGACTATTTGGCCAAATGAGGAGGACATTTAGCCAAATAGCAAACTCATTAGTAGCTTTTTACAGGCCTAATAATCGTTGTTTACAGGGTAAAAGGCTATCTTTTACATCGTCAAAGACCGTCTTTTAGGATACAATCAGATTTTTTGAAAAACCGTCCTCGTCGAAAAGGCCTTTTTCGTGCGATATAAGCGACTTTCTTTTCAGAGGTTCACTGCATGAAGCCTCACCCTTTTTAGAGCTGCATGTTGCATTTGCATATTTATGCAAACAGGATGTATAATATGCAAAAAGATAATCTGATATATTCAATTAAAACCAAGTTGAATCCCAGAAAATTAACATTTGGAGGACCAATAAATTAGCCCTCCTTTGCATTATCTCCTGTTTCCATCTCATTTTCAATCGCTCTTCAGCCAGTTTTCAATGATTTTCCGGCCTTGTGGGGTCAGCACACTTTCAGGATGAAACTGAATGCCATGAATGTCATAGCTGCGGTGCTTCAGGCCCATGATATATCCTTCATCACTTTCCGCCGTAACTTCAAGACAATCAGGAAGGGTATCACGATCGACTACCCACGAATGATAGCGCCCCATCATCATCCTGCTAGGCAGACCTTCTAATATCGGGTCATTGCCAAGAATTGTCCCTTCGGTAGCCACTCCATGAAAGACTTCTGAAAGATTAGTCAACTTAGCACCAAACACCTCCCCTATTGCCTGATGTCCCAAGCAAACTCCAAGAATTGATTTCTGGCCTGCATAGGTGCGAATGACGTCCAACAGCAAGCCCGCTTCTTCAGGGATGCCAGGACCAGGAGAAAGCAATATCTTGTCGAAGACCTCCAACTGCGAGAGTTGAAACTGGTCGTTGCGATAAACAGTGACCTCCGCGCCCAATTCCCTGACGAGATGCGCGAGGTTATAAGTGAAACTATCGTAATTATCAATGAGTACTATATTCATAACGTTTCTGCTATTTTAATTGCTTTCACAAGGGCTCCAAGCTTATTGTTGCTTTCTTGGAGTTCATATTCATCATTGCTCTTAGCCACAACACCACTGCCCGCTTGAAACCACAACTCATTATTGCGACTGATAAAGGTACGGATGACGATGGCCTGATTGAGATTTCCATTCAATCCGATGAAGCCGATGCAACCTCCATAAGCCCCCCGATTGTGAGGCTCAAGCTCTGAGATTATCTGCATAGCCCTCACCTTTGGAGCACCCGAAAGGGTACCAGCAGGGAATGTATCGATGAAAGCACGGAGCTTGCTGTTGACATCCGTCTTGAAAAGCGTTCCCGAAACACGGCTTACCAAATGGATGACATGACTATAGAACTGCATATCCTTATAGAAATCCACCTTCACTCCATGACAATTACGGGAAAGATCATTGCGCGCAAGATCTACAAGCATCACATGTTCAGCATTCTCCTTAGGGTCATTGCGCAAGAATTCCGCATTCTTCTTGTCCTGCACAGGGTCGCCAGTACGCTTTGTCGTCCCTGCTATAGGGTCGATGAAAGCCTTGTCATCCTCTATCCTGCAATGCGTTTCGGGTGATGAGCCGAAGATGCGAAAGCCCCCAAAGTCGAAATAAAAGAGATAAGGGCTCGGGTTAATACTCCTCAACGCACGATAGAGTTTAAAATCATCACCCTCGTATTTATGGCAAAACCTGCGGGAAGGTACAATCTGAAAGACATCACCACGAAGACAATGCTGCACACAACGACGGATATTCGCCTTATGTTTCTCATCTGTCATCGGGCTGAACGACTCTCCAACGGGATGGAAATCAAAACATTGAGTCACTTTATTCAAGTGCTTTTCCAATGTGTCCAAGTCTTCCGACAAGGAAATCAACATCATCGTATTGTTGAAATGGTCAAAGACTATCAAGTCCTGATACATTATATATAATATGTCGGGGGCATCATTCTTTATCATGGTGCTATCCTTGACCTCTATATCTTCAAAATAACGCACCGCATTAAAAGACGTATAGCCATAGAGACCACAATAATTGCAGCCCTCGCCTTGTACATCGAAACGCTCAATGAAGGCAGAAAGAGCATCAGCCACCTGAATTTTTGCCTTCCCCTTTACGGAAGTATCTATCGCTTCCTGTACCTGAGAACCATCCGGATAAGTACAGATAATCGTGCCATGACTTACTGCCACCTGGGCAATCGGATGAATACCGATGAAAGAACGGGCTGTATCATGGCTATGATAATCGGAACTCTCCATGAGCACTGATTGCGGATATAGGTCACGAAGGCTCATATATACCCCCACGGGAGTATAGAGGTCGCCCAGCAACTGCTTCGTATGTGTTGTATATTTAAAAGTCGCCATATTCCTTTGCCATTTTCTTGTTCTTCAGATAAGTCTCCACATCCTTGTCTCCACGACCGGAAACCGTCAAGACAACCACATCTTCAGGGCGGAAGGTCATCTTCTTCAAGGCTGCCACCGCATGAGCACTCTCGATGGCAGGAATGATTCCCTCCATGCGTGTAAGCTCATAACCGGCATAGATAGCCTCATTATCA
Source organism: Prevotella sp. (assembly GCA_022641735.1). Classification (GTDB taxonomy): domain Bacteria; phylum Bacteroidota; class Bacteroidia; order Bacteroidales; family Bacteroidaceae; genus Prevotella. Next base: position 234,833 of record JALCDQ010000003.1, read on the forward strand.
TTGATGGCAAGCACCTGTTCCCTGCCCTTTTCAGCAAGGTCGGCGTGCATAGGACCAATGCCCGGATAGTCCAAACCTGCACTAATGGTGAAGGCCTCTTTGATTTGTCCGTCTTCTGTCTGCATCACAAGAGAGCGTGCACCATGGATGATGCCCTCCGTACCACAATGGATAGTGGCTGCCGTATAATCCGTATCGATGCCATGACCACCAGCTTCGGCAAGCACAATCTTCACTCGGTCGTCGTCGATATAATGATAAATGGTTCCTGCGGCGTTACTTCCTCCACCTACACAAGCAACCAGATAATCAGGATAATCACGCCCTATCTTCTCTTGCAACTGCCATTTGATTTCCTCAGAGATGACGCTTTGCATCTTCGCAACAATGTCAGGATAAGGATGCGGGCCCATGGTTGACCCCACAATATAGAAAGTATCACGCGGATGACAGCACCAGTCACGGATGGCTTCACTGCATGCATCACTCAAAGTCATGTTTCCAGTGGTGACAGGATGAACGGTAGCCCCCAGCATACGCATTCTTTCCACATTCGTATGCTGACGTTCCACATCCGTTTTGCCCATGAATATCTCGCATTGCATATTCATCAGCGCGCACACCGTAGCCGTTGCCACACCATGTTGGCCAGCTCCCGTCTCAGCAATGATGCGTGTCTTGCCCATCTTTTTGGCCATCAGAATCTGCCCAATGGTATTGTTTATCTTATGGGCACCCGTATGATTCAGGTCTTCCCGCTTCAAATAAAGCTGGCAACCATATTTCTCACTCATCCTTTGAGCATAATATAAGGGTGAAGGACGCCCCACATAGTCTTTCAACAATTGATGATATTCCTTCTTAAACTCCTCACTTTCAATAATCGGACGATAAGCATCCTGAAGGTCGTGCACACACTTATATAAGATTTCAGGCACATAGGCACCGCCAAAATGTCCGAAAAAACCATTGTTATCTACTTGATATTTCATTTTCTTAATGCTTCATAAAGTTCATCGATGGCCTTGTCAGGGTCGTGAGTTTCATTGAGTAAGGTGACAAACTTACTGCCTATAATGGCGCCGGCGGCATTCTGCTGGGCACTTTCGAGCGTCTGTTTATTGCTGATGCCAAACCCTATCATGCGAGGATTGTGAAGATTCATCGCATTGATACGCTGAAAATACTGCTGTTTAGCATCATCAAAGCTCTGCTGCGCGCCCGTGATACTTGCACTCGACACCATATAGATGAAGCCGTCCGTATGCTCATCGATAAAGCGAATGCGCTCTTCTGAGGTCTCGGGAGTAATCATCATGATGACACGAACATCATATTTGTCGGCAATAGGCTTCACTACATTCATGTAGTCATCAAATGGAAGGTCCGGAATGATACATCCCGATACGCCGCTCTCCACGCAACTCTTGAAGAAATCTTCCATGCCATAATGCATCACTACATTCAGATAACCCATCATAACGAGAGGTATATTGACCTCATTTTTTATCTCCTTGAGTTGGGAGAACAACTTTTTCAGCGTCATTCCATTCTTCAAAGCCATGGTTCCAGCCGACTGTATGACTGGTCCGTCAGCCAATGGGTCACTGAATGGAATGCCCACTTCTATCATGGAAATACCTTTGCGCTCAAGCGTTTTGATGACTTTGCCCGTCATTTCCAGTTCCGGGCATCCTGCACAAAAGTAAAGAGAAAGCAACTTTTTATCTTTGCTTTCTGCAAACAATTTATTTATCTTATTCACAATACTAATCTTTAATAATGATTTTCTGATTATTCTTCGCGTATTTCACGAATAAATGTTCGGAGTTTCTCTACATCTTTCACTCCCGGCTCTGTTTCAAAGCAACTGTTAAGGTCAATACCTGCAAACTGAGGATGATGAAAAGACTTCACTAAAGTCGCATCTTCAGGACCTATACCGCCACTGAGAAGAAAAGGAATGTCAAGCGTATAATGCTCAAGAATATCCCAGTTGAAAGACTGTCCACTGCCTCCTACCGACTTGCATTTGGTGTCGAAGAGAAACATATCCACTACCCTAATATAGTCATTACACTTCTCAAGATCATCCAACTTCTCTATGCTGATGGCTTTGATGATTTTAATGCCCTTCCGAATATCAGGGTCGAGCGTACGGCGAAGGTTCTCACAGGTTTCCCGAGGCTCCTTTCCATGAAGCTGAATATAATCAAGACGATAGTTGAAGACACGCGTAATGATGTTTTGAGGCATATCATCGACAAAGACACCCACACGAAGAGGCTGCTTCACAGGATCTGCAACAGGGATTTCTTTCCCCGTATTCCGCTTCAGGCGTTCCTCACTGTAATCAGGGATGATGCCCGCTCTGGCACTAATCATCTGCACATAACGCGGACTTTTAGGATAGAAAATGAATCCCATCATATCGATTTCCAACTCAGATACCTTGCGGATATTATCGGCTTCACGCATGCCACAAACCTTGATAATCATATTCTTTTCTTCATTTACAGAGTTCAAAGTTACAGAAAAATTCCGAAATTCCCATATATATTCTATGATTTTATCCCAGAGAGAAATTCATGGAGAGCTTCACCAGGCTTTTCTGCCTTCATAAAAGTCTCTCCAATGAGAAATCCACGGAAGCCTACAGCACGCAAATCGCTGACTGTAAGAGGCGTTCCAATACCACTCTCGCTCACTTTACAAACACCCTTCGGAAGCTTATCAGCAAGCCGATAACTATTCTGAACATTCGTTATGAACGTTCCAAGATTACGGTTGTTGATGCCATACATATCCGGCTCCAAACCTGCATACTCCAAATCACGCTCACTGTGCATCTCCAACAGCACCTCCATGCCCAATTCATGCGCCTTTTCCATCAGTTGACTGCACTCGTCTTCAGAAAGACACGCAGCGATGAGAAGCACTGCCGAAGCCCCACTATATCGCGCTTGAAGCAACTGATATTCATCGATGATGAAGTTCTTGTATAGGATTGGAATCGTAACTCCAGAGATACGGGCAGCCTGAATGAATTCATCATAACCGCCAAAGTACTTCTGATCGGTAAGGATGCTCAATGCTGTGGCCCCATGACGCTGATAATCCAGTGGCACAATGTCCGACTTCGCATCTTTGTGAATCCACCCTTTAGAAGGCGATTTACGCTTAAATTCAGCGATAATGCCCGTTTTTGACTCCATCAAAGCCTTTTGCATGGAAGGGACGGGCACATTCAGAGCCTTTTCTGCCATGGCATAAAGCTGTCGGATAGGCAATATCTGTCGAAACTCGGCAATCTCTTTGCGCTTATAAGCAACGATTTCTTCTAAGATGTCCATGGATGAAATCAACTGTTATATTCAACGAATTTCTTGAAGGTAGCCTTTGCCTTACCACTCTCGATGCTCTCACGGGCAATATCGAGGCATTCTTCTATGCTCTTCTTGCCCTTCTCCATCACCTGAATACCAAAGGCTGCATTTGCCATAACCACATTTTTCTGACCAGGGAGAGCCCTGTTTTCAAGCACGGCATCAAATATTTCTTTGGCCTCTTCTTCGCTGGCTCCAGCCACCAATTCCTCTGGTTTGACGAGAGGAAAGCCTAAATCTGAAGGCTTGAACACTTTCTCATAAGCATTTGTGGTAACCTTGAAGTCGCTCGTAAGCGAAATCTCGTCATAGCCATCAATGCTGTTCACGATGCCATAATCGATGCCTATCTTCTGATAAACCTGATGATAGAGGCGCATCTGATTGAGATTGGCAACACCAAGAAGCTGTGCCTTTGGGCGAGAAGGATTCACGATAGGCCCGAGAAGGTTGAATACCGTAGGGAATTGAAGAGCCTTTCGGATAGGCCCTACAAACTTCATAGCCTTAGCGAAGAGCTGAGCATGCAGATACACAATGCCTGCCTCATTGAGAGAACGGTTGAGTTTGTCAATGTCAGAAGTGAACTTCACTCCATGCTGAGCAATCACATTCGATGCTCCACTTACAGATGTAGCTGCAAAATTGCCGTGTTTAGCCACCTTATAACCTGCTCCCGCTATCACAAAACAAGAAGTGGTAGAGATGTTGAAAGTGTTCTTGCGGTCGCCACCAGTTCCCACTACATCGATATAGCGGTCACAATCGAGGATGGCAGGAACGCCAGTTTCCAAGATACCATCACGAAATCCGAGCAGTTCTTCCACCGTTACGCCACGCATCTGAAGAGCCGTAAGCAAAGCAGTAATCTGCTCATCAGGATATTCACTCTGAGTAATACCAATCAAAATTTGCTTGGTTTCCTCACGCGTCAGTTGCTCATGATTGAGCATACGATTCAAAATGTCTTTCATTGCCATAATTAAAATCTCCTATATTTTTTATTTTTAAAAGTTCCAAAACTCACTAAACGAAAAAAGGCCTGTCGCAGTAACGACAGGCCTCAATTCTATATATTATCATCAGAAATATCTACACGGCTTCGTAACTCACGACTTTTTTAATCTTGAGAAACGCCACCACCATGCTGTAGAAACTGATAATATCATATTCTTTAATATCTTTTATTTCGATTGCAAAGTTATATTATTTATTTCATTCTACCAACTTTTTGAATGAAAAACTTGAGTTTTAATATCAATTTAACATTTACACCTTATTATATAATAAGCTTCTCTATTCCTGAAAGTAAGCATTGGTATTTGTTTCTCTATCGAAAACAGTCTGTTTTCCTATGCGAAACAGTCTGTTTTTCTATGGAAAACAAATGCAAGAAACCATCTTTTGGGGGAATAAAAATAATTATTCGTTTCATATAATAAAGACAAGATATCATCGTTTGAATAATATATGAAAACAAAAAGACTATATCGCCTATGAAGTTTTTTACACCCGAAGAAATCGAACCATCAGAGAAAACTCTGAATATCATCCGTCAGATTGCCCGCACTTATCGTGTCGTGCATGTCAATGGAAAGGAAATCTCGTATTGCATCAATTAATTATCACACTCAAATGAATACCTTAGTATCCCCTTCTTTGCTTTCCGCAAATTTCCTTGACTTAAAAGGAGAGATGGAAATGATTAACGAGAGTGAGGCTGACTGGCTTCACATGGATGTGATGGATGGAGTCTTCGTGCCTAACATATCCTTTGGTTTCCCTGTTATACAAGCCGTTTCCAAAGCCTGCAAGAAGCCTCTCGATGTGCATCTGATGATTGTACATCCTGAAAACTATATTGAACAGACAGCTAAAGCGGGAGCAATGATGATGACCGTGCACTATGAGGCAAGCCTTCATCTTAACCGTACGCTCAATGCTATACATGCTGCAGGCATGAAAGCAGGCGTTGCCTTGAATCCTTCCACGCCCGTAAGCGTCTTGGAAGACATCATCCTGGATGCCGATTTGATACTCATTATGAGCGTAAATCCCGGATTCTCAGGACAGAAGTTTATAGAGAATACCTATAAAAAAATCACCCAACTGAAGCAATTAATCAAATCTTCAGGGAGCCATGCTGTAATAGAAGTTGACGGAGGAGTACAAAATGAAACAGCTCCAAAACTTGTTGAAGCTGGAGCTGATGTGCTGGTAAGCGGCAATTATGTCTTCAAATCAGCAGATCCGAAAGCCACTATTCATTCCTTAAAACAACTGTAATCAGTCAAGTTGCAAAGCAATATGATGCGCTTTTGCCATTCTTCTCAAATTAAGAACGGCATATCTCATGCGCCCTAAAACGGTGTTGATGCTCACTTCGGTAAGCTCTGCAATCTCTTTGAATGACATCTCCTGATAAAAACGCATGAATACTACTTCACGCTGAGGCGTTGGCAGCAGATTCATCATTTTTTTTACATCACGGAGAACCTCCTCGTTTACAAAACAATTCTCAATATTTCCGTCCAAGAGGTCATTGCTGCTGATGTTGGAAAGGTCGTTATCCTCAGTCGGCTCAACGATCTTTTCTCCTTTTTGACCACGATATAAATCCATAATTACATTATGCGCTATACGCATAACCCATGCTGAGAATTTGCCACTGTCTGTATATTTGCCTTGCTGGAGTTTCATGATAACCTTCACGAATGTCTCTTGGAAAACATCGTTAGCTACCTCTCTATCCCTTACCAAGAAAAGGATATACGAGAAAAGTTTCGTCTTATTGTGCATTAACAATAAATCGAAAGCCCTATTATTACCATCAATATAAGACAACGCCAATTCTTCATCGGTCATCTCATTCAGATTCTTCATTTCCTTAAATATTTAATTTTAAGTAAAGGTAATAATCAATAGGCTTTTTCTTTTTATTGTATTTAAATTGTTAATATTGTTTGCAAATTTATGATATTTCATTGATTTAGCCAAATTTTTAACATAAAAATTTCAATAAAAATGAAAAATATAAGAGGTTGGTGCAGGATGCTACCAACCTCAATGCCTGATTTCGTAAAAAGCACGAAATCTAAAACACGCCGTAAATATAAATGATAATTTTGAAAAAAACAAATTTTTAACATAAAATCTGTATATAGAACTAAAAAAGGCCTCATCTTTTGCAAGATAAGGCCTTATTCTATACTTATTTCAAAGGTTTCTTTTACTTCTCTGTTAACTTATTCTTTTTTCGGTGCAACGGGCTTTTCAGCTGTCTTTTTGCTGTCAGTTTTCTTTGCTGCTGCCGCTTTAGTCGCAGGTTTCTTATCCACTTTTGCACGAAGTTTATCACTTGCAGCCTCAATTTTCTCTATTTTTGCCTGCAAACGAGTGATTTCCTTGTCTTTCATTTCAATCTCATCACCCTGGTTCTTAATGGTTGTCAGGAGACCTTCCAACTCATCATTATCAATATCTTCAGGGTAAAGATTATTCACTCGAGTGATAAAATCGCCAAGAATATTCGTGTAATTGGTGAAAGCATCGAAAGGAGATGCATAGATACCTCTATCTATTCCCACGCCTGAAGGCTTGGTTGTCATAAAGCGGAAGTTATCGGTTGCCTGCAGATAATCCCAATCCTGATTGATACGAGGGTCGTTGGCAATGCGCACACGGTCAGCAACGCTATAGAGTTTATTGAATGCCTCTCTCTGCATTGGATTTCCCAACCATGTGGAAACATCGCGTTCTTCATCCATCCAAGACAGCGTATCTGGCACATCCAGATTGCCTGCGCTCTTCATCTTCATGCAAACTTCGGTAGGAGTAGAGAATGTGATGCCCTTTTGCTTTGCACATACAGGGAGTGCTTTAAGGAAGTCAAGGATATTGCTGGATAATGGTTGCGCGATGCCAATGGCTGAAAGATTCATGAAAATGCCATAGAACTGCTCCTCCTCAGGGAAATTGGCTATCTTCTGAATATAGTTATCGGCAAAGAGTGGATAACCGTCCCAGTCGCTATTGCTGAATCTCAAGGAGATATCATCACTCAAATTGACATCCCGAAGAAGAAGTTTCAAGTTAGGAGCAAGGGCACAATTATAAAGATAATGCGGTGATTTCCAACCCAATACATGCTTTGCTCCTTCCGTAAGCATACCCTTGAAACCAAATTGGGATGCCTGCAAGCCGATGTCATCACTATAGATAAGTCCGGAATTGCGAAGTATCTTCGGCTTCTGTCCGAAGTACTCATTGATTTTCTCCATTTGTTTCTTAATCTCAGCAGCAAAACTTTCCTCGTTTACCAAAGAGGAAAGGCCGTGAGAATAAGGCTCTGCAAGGAATTCGACACAGCCAGTCTCATTCAATTCCTGCAACTTCTCAAGCACCTGAGGAGCATGCACTTCGAGCTGCTCAATGCCCACTCCCGAGAGAGAGAAGGCTACCTTGAAAGACTTGCCGTTATCCTTTATCATCTCCAAAAGGGTGTTCAGGGCTGGCATATATGACCGTTCGGCTATATCACTTATCGAACGCTCGTTCTCATAATCATCATAATAATAATGATCGGTGCCGATATCAAAGAAGCGATATCGTTTCAGATGAATAATCTGATGTATCTCGAAATATAAACAAATTGTTTTCATTTTTCTATTTGATATTTATTGGTTTCTAAAAGATGGCTTTTTACTCTCCTATTAACGGTCTTTTACGCCGTAAGTAACGGTTGTTTACCCTGTAAAAGATGGTCTTCTACAAATCGTGCCGTCATCTACTTCCATCCAAGCGTCCGTTCATAGAGTTCTCTTATCCATGCGCCCACTTTCACCCAAGTGATTTGGTCGACCTCATTCTTCCCTTCCTGCTGGAGGTAATGGAAAAGGCTCTCATTATGGCAGATGGAATATATGGCATCAGCCATTGCGTGAATATCCCAATAATCGACTTTGATGCAATTGTTGAGAATCTCCGCGCAGCCGCTCTGTTTTGAGATAATGGTAGGAGTTCCACATTGCATGGCTTCTAAAGGAGAGATTCCGAAAGGCTCGCTCACAGATGGCATCACATAGACATCGGAGTCTTTCAGACATTCATACACCTGCTTGCCGCGCATGAAACCAGGAAAATGGAACCTGTCGGCAATGCCTCTTTCGGCAGCAAGATATATCATCTGATCCATCATATCGCCAGAGCCTGCCATGCAGAAGCGCACTTTCCGCGTGCGATGAAGCACCATATTGGCAGCCTCCACAAAGTATTCAGGTCCTTTTTGCATAGTGATTCGCCCAAGGAAAGTTACGACCTTTTCTTTTCCAGTATGGTCAGGACGAGGAATATCCTGCAATTCCTGACGGAGTGGATACACTGCATTGTGCACGGTGAAGCACTTTCGAGGGTCCTGATGATATTGATTGATTACCGTCTGACGGGTCAGTTCCGACACGCACATGATGCAATCAGCATTATCCATACCGTCTTTTTCTATCGAATAAACGGTAGGATTCACATGTCCGCGAGACCGGTCGAAATCCGTAGCATGAACGTGTATGCAGAGGGGCTTGCCACTTACCTGCTTAGCATGTATGCCTGCAGGATAAGTAAGCCAATCATGCGCATGAATGATATCAAAATCGAAGGTGCGTGCCACTACTCCAGCTATCACCGAATAGTTGTTGATTTCCTCATGAAGATTGGCAGGATAGCCTCCCGCAAACTCCATGGCACCAAGGTCATTCACGTTCATATAATTGAAATCGCCATAGATATGCTCGCGCAATTTATAGTATAAATCGGGATCCATGACGTTTCCGATGCGATTTTTCACATAGTCGTAATCAACATCACGCCAAGCGATTGGCACGCAATTCATTGCCACCAAGTTGGCAGCGCTCTTGTCTTCATCACCCCAAGGTTTAGGAAGACAAAGCGTAATCTCTACATCCCCCATGGCATGAAGCCCTTGAGATATTCCATAGTTGGCAGTAGCAAGACCACCATATACGTGAGGAGGATACTCCCATCCAAACATTAAAACTTTCATCTGTTGCTCCTCCTTATTTAATAAGTATACTTTTCAAGCAGCTCAAGGGTGCGAAGCACTTCGGCTACATTCATTGCAAAAGAAATGGCTCCACGCCCTCTGAAAGGCGGATTGCCATCGAAGAGCTCTGGGATAGTTCCTATGCAATGGTTGAACATCTCGTCTTCATAACCGACCATCTGACGTTCAACGAAACTAAGGCGAGTTCGCTTATATAGTTTTAGGCAGGCTTCCATATAGAAACCGCTAAGCCAAGGCCATGCTGTGCCCTGGTGATAAGCATAATCACGCTGTGATTGCGGGCCTACATACATTGGATTATACCCTCCACTCTTAGGAGAGAGGGTGCGCAAACCCTTTGGAGTCAGCAATTCTCGCGTGCAGATATCAAGCACGCTCTTTTTCTGTTCCTGATTAAGTGGCGAATAATCGAAGGCAACCGGAAATATCATGTTCGGTCGAACACTCCAGTCTATCATCTTTCCATCCACATAATCATACAGATAACCATATTCATTAAGGAACGTACTCAAGAAAGACTCCTTGCATTTAGCCGCTAACTCTTCATAATGAGCTGCATTTTTTTCGTCCTTCTGCTCCCTAATAAGGGATGCCGTGAACATCAAAGCATTATACCAAAGCGCATTGAATTCCACAATATAGCCAGAGCGAGGAATAACCGGACGCCCATTAGCTGTGGAATTCATCCATGTCATAGCCTTCTCCTTGCCACCAGAAACAGAGAGAAGTCCATTCTCATCGAGTTTCAGATTCGGATGTTTATCACTCTCGATGAACTTGACAATAGCCGTGAGAAGCTTTCCGTATTTTTCATAACACTTGTCACGACCACACTCACGAGCATATTGCTGGATGCACCAAACGGCCCACAGCAATACATCAGGCTGCTCTATTTCATAGATTTTCTTAGTCAATGGCTTGCCTTCCATAAATTCACGAAGAGCCACGGAAGCCGTTTTCATCACCAACTCAAAGTAATCCTCCTCCTCTATGGAAAGGGTAAGACCCGGAAGCGCTATGAACATGTCGCGCGCACGGCTCTTAAACCATGGATAACCGGCAAGAATATAGCGGTCATCATTCTTTTCGTGAATACGGAACTGATGGGCTGCATTAATCAAACAATGGAAGAAGTTGTCACGCGGAGTACGCTCATCAACCTCTTTCTCAAACAAATGCTTCAAACCGGTGGTCTTGATTTCCGACGTGGAAGCCGCAAAAACGATGCTTTCTCCCTTTCGGATGTTCATCTCGAAATAGCCGGGCACATAGAGATCTTCATTGGAAGCATAGCCTCTCTCCTGCTCTTTCGGATATTCAACACCACGATACCAATCAGGTTGGAAGATAAACTCGTTCTTCTTTGAGAACTGCATGTTCAGGTCAGGATAACCGGCATACATGCAAGTTTTGATTCCGTTGTCAATCTGAGAATAATCTCTAGAGGCAGCAGAATTCTCATGCGTAAACTGGCGAACGCTTCTGAAGGCTAGGAAAGGCTTGAAACGAAGTGTCGTAGCAGAATGCGCATCAACCAATGTGTAACGAATAAGGATACGGTCTTCATAATGCTGGAAGACCACTTCCTTCTTTAATAAGACACCACCTACCCTATAAAGTGTGGTTGGGACTCTGTCGCAATCAAACTCGCGGATATACTTGTGGCCCTTAGGACTGAAGTTGTTACCTTGATACTTATGAAGGCCGAGGTTAAATTCTGCTCCATGCTGGATAACTGTAACGTCCAATGAGGAAAGAAGCACATGGTTTTCATCGTCCAGATTTGGCACTGGCACAACGAGTAACCCATGATATTTCCTCGTATTACAGTCAACGATCGTAGAGCAAGAGTATGCACCCGAGCGGTTTGTACGAAGCAGCTCTTTGGGTAACGACTCCTCCAGATTGGTCATCAAGGCTTTTTCAAATTTTAGATAACTCATAAGGTTATATATAAGGTTATATTTTATAGTTAGCAAATTATTATATAGAGGATGCAAAAGTAATGAATTCCTCTCGCTTTCAAAGTTACAAAAAAAATAGGTTACGGCAAAATAAATCGGATGTAATTTTTTAAAATAATGTTCTTATTTGAAAAAAATCTAAACTCTAGCAGGTATTAAGAAGTTGATAACCTCCTGTTCTACCTTAATATTAAAAGGTCCTGATGGCGTACTCAGCAACCTTCCATCTATGCCCACCATTGCTTTTTGCGTATTAAGGAATTGTATTTCAGATGTCCGATAAGGATGAACACTCCGATGATTCAAGAATTTTCCTCTCAGAAAAAGATACCAACCTTCTATCATTTGCATCACCTCCGGGTGATAAACAACGCTCACATCGAGCAATCCATTATATGGAACGGCATTGGGAGTCTGTCCATATCCAAGTGCATTGCCTACACATACGGTCATTATCTTTCGGTCTAAATCATCTGAATTTATCTTAATATGCATTCGATATTCCAATCTTTGGAACATCATCAGTATAAAGGAGATAACAAAAGATATGGTACGGAAGCCCAATACATGACGGGTTTGCCTACGAAGATTCATGATGGCTGCTATCAAACCTATATTCACGCAATTGAGAAAATAGCGATGACAGGATTCACCTTTCTTATTTTGATAATTAATCCGTCCCGCATCGATTTTCCTTACGCGATGTTCTTTCAGCCAAGAAACCGTCTGCTCTTCTTCTCCTTCTCTAAATCCCCAGAAATGAGCAAAGTCATTCATCACTCCATTAGGGATTACTCCCAAAGCAATCTTGTCTCTAGTCTCCTTTTCTGCTTGCATCAAGCAATTCACAGCATCATTCAATGCAGAGTCGCCACCAACTATCACTATCGTACGATAGCCATTATTGATGAGCATATTCACAAGACGCTCCACGCTTCCAGTGCTCTCACTCTGCACATAATCAAAATCTATATGCTCGCTGCGAAGCAATTTTTCTATCTTTTCCCATCTCTTGAGAGGACGAAAAGAACCTTTAGGGCAAAATAGGATGCCCCATTTATTTTCATTTACTGCCATAATGCTAATATTTGTTTTATCTTTTCTTCCATCGGAAGAGAAGCCTCTATCCAGTGAATAGTAAAGCCTCTACGCTCCATTCCTCTAAACCAAGTCATCTGGCGTTTGGCAAACTGATGGATAGCTGTCTCAAGCCCATGGAACATTTCTTCATAACTGGTCTTCCCGATAACGTATTCTGTAATATATTTATATTCAAGACCATAATAGATAAGGTCATCTGCAGGGACTTCTTTATTTAATAGTCCTCTGATTTCCTCTATCATTCCGCTTTCCAGCCTTTGTTTCAGACGGTGAGTTATCTTCTCTCTTCGCAACTCTCTATCGATATTCACTCCGATGATAAGGGAATCTATCGGGGGCATTGAGCGTAAAGATGTGGGATGGTCAAGGTTGTATTTCTCTATTTCAATTGCTCTTATGGCACGTTGACAAGAATCCACATCAGTCTTATTGTGCATATTGGAGCCTGTCTTATGCTTCAATTCTTCTAATAAAGAGGTCAGTTCTTGCAACGATTTTCCTTCAAGAGACTCGCGCAATGACTGATTTTGAGGAACTGGCGAAAGGGCGTAACCCTTCAAAACAGCCTCTATATACAAGCCTGTCCCTCCACAAAGGATAGGCAATTTTCCTCTCGAGCAGATATCAGAATAAGCCTCATGGAAGTCTTTCTGATATTCATAAAGATTATATTTACTGCCTGGTTCTGCTATGTCTATCAGATGATACGGTATCTTATGACCATTGATTTCATAGTCATCCAAGTCCTTTCCTGTCCCTATATCCATGCCTCGATACACCTGTCGAGAGTCGGCACTGATAATCTCAGCATCGAGTTGCAAAGCCAAATGTGAAGCAAGCGTTGTCTTTCCACTGGCTGTAGGTCCAAGTATGGTTATCATCTTCATCGAATGCAAATATAAACAAAAAAAGCCGCCCTGCAAAGCAAGACGGCTATTTTTTATAATTTACGCAACAATTTATTTGTTGTTGTAAGCATACATCTTCTTGATCAGGTCTACTACCTTGTGAGAATATCCGAATTCGTTGTCATACCAAGAAACAACCTTTACGAACTTGTCTGTCAAGTAAACACCAGCTTCAGCATCGAAGATAGAAGTACGTGGGTCATTCAGGAAGTCTGAAGAAACCACTTTATCCTCTGTATAGCCAAGTACACCCTTCAGTTCACCAGCAGCAGCTTTCTTCATAGCAGCGCAGATGTCCTCTTTTGTTGCAGCTTTCTTCAAGTTAACGGTCAGGTCAACTACAGAAACGTCCAAAGTAGGAACACGCATAGAGATACCAGTCAGTTTGCCATTCAGCTCAGGAATAACTTTACCTACAGCCTTTGCAGCACCTGTTGAAGACGGGATAATGTTGCCAGAAGCAGCACGGCCACCACGCCAATCCTTCATAGAAGGACCATCAACTGTACGCTGTGTAGCAGTTGTAGAGTGAACAGTTGTCATCAAACCAGTCTCGATACCGAAGTTATCATTCAGAACCTTAGCGATAGGAGCCAAGCAGTTGGTTGTGCAAGATGCGTTAGAAACAATCTGCTGACCAGCATATTTGTCTGTGTTTACACCGCAAACGAACATATCAGCCTGACGGCCATCGTCACCCTTCTTAGAAGGAGCAGACAGAACAACATACTTAGCACCAGCCTGGAGGTGTTTCTCAGCACGGTCCATTGTCAAATAGAAACCAGTAGACTCAACAACATATTCAGCACCAATTTCGTTCCACTTCAAATCAGCAGCATCCTTCTCTGCTGTGATACGGATGTGATTGCCATTGACAATCAGCTCGTTCTTCTCTGTATCAGCCTCGATAGTTCCTTCGAACTGACCGTGCATAGTATCATACTTCAGCATGTAAGCCATGTAATCAACAGGCAGAAGGTCATTGATACCTACTACAACAACATCGTTCTTGTTAGCCTCTTCAAGAGTTGAACGGAAAACGAAACGGCCGATACGACCGAAACCATTAATACCAATTTTAATCATTTTACTTTTACTTTTATTATAAAAATACTTATTTATCCTATCTTTTTCTCTTTTTCGAGCGCAAAGATACAAAAAAAAATCTATATTTGCACCCGAATTGAGTATTAAATTATATAAAATGTAGTTCTAAAAGGGCGGATTTTTATGATTTGCCCCTTTTATTGCTGAGAGTGATAACTCGAGGTGGCAAAATGAGAACATTATTAATTATAACAATATAAGTAAATGGGTAAATTACTAAATGAATTCAAAGAGTTTGCTGTGAAAGGCAACGCTGTAGACATGGCTGTAGGTGTTATCATCGGAGCTGCCTTCGGCAAAATCGTTTCTTCTATCGTCAACGACATCATCATGCCTCCTATTGGATGGCTCATCGGGGGTGTCAACTTTGCAGAACTTAAGGTCACGCTGCCTCCGATGGAGATTCCAGGAGTGGAAAAAATGGCTTCTGCTACCATTAATTATGGTAACTTCATTCAAAATCTCTTGGATTTCATCATCATTGCCTTCTGCGTTTTCCTGTTAGTAAAGGCTATCAACAAACTTGCCAGAAAGAAAAAAGAACCTGCAGAGTCAGCTCCAGCACCCGTTCCAACAGAAGAAGAGAATCTCCTTACTGAGATTCGAGACTTGCTGAAAAACAAGTAAACAGATAGGCAACCTTTCTGATCAATCTAGTATTTGTCATAGATTATGACAATAAATCATTTCTGCATAAAACGGCGATAAACGTATATTTATGCAGAAATGGTTTATTGAATTGTAAGAAACGGCTTATTACCCTGTGAAAAGTAGTCTTTTACAAGGTAAACAATGGTTGTTTACAATGCAAAAAGATACCTTTTACAAATGCAAGAACCATCATTTATACAGAAATTGAGAATTTTGAGAATTGTAGATTAACAAGATTGCGGTTTTAAAGCTCGTAGGGGAATTTCTTTTTTGAAGGTTCATCACATGAAGCCCAATGGTCTTTGCGCTTAGGAACGATATACAAAAATTATGCAATATACCAGTTTCTAATCTGTAAATAAAATTCATCAACTTCCTTAAAAATAGCACAAAAATAAGTCCACAACCTTGATTTCAAAGCTGTGGACTTCATATTTCTTTCAAAAAAAGCATTCAAAATGCTCCTTCTTACTCCCACTCTATTGTCGAAGGCGGCTTTGAGGAGATGTCATAGCATACTCTGTTGACCCCCTTCACCTTGTTGATTATCTCATTCGAGACCTTTGCCATGAAGTCGTAAGGCAGATGTGCCCAATCGGCAGTCATAGCATCTTGAGAGGTAACGGCACGCAAAGCCACGGGATGTTCATAGGTGCGCTCATCTCCCATCACACCAACAGAGCGGATAGTTGACAGCAACACCGTGCCTGCCTGCCATACATGGTCATACAGAGAAGAACCATCGGGCATCGTGTATTCATGCATGTTCTCAATATAAATATCATCTGCATCCTGCAAAATACGGACTTTCTCACGCGTGATATCACCAAGAATACGCACTGCCAAACCTGGTCCTGGGAATGGATGACGCTTGATAAGACGCTCAGGCATGTTGAGTTGATAACCAACGCGCCGCACTTCATCCTTAAACAACCACTTTAACGGCTCGCACAACTGGAGTTTCATCTCTTTAGGAAGTCCTCCCACGTTGTGATGACTCTTAATGGTCATGCCCGTAATGCTGAGACTTTCGATGCGGTCGGGATAGATTGTACCTTGAGCAAGCCACTTGGCATCTGTGATTTTCTTAGCCTCCGCATTGAAGACTTCTACGAAATCACGGCCTATAATCTTGCGTTTTTTCTCAGGGTCAGAAACTCCCTCAAGGTCCTTGAAGAACTTTTCAGAAGCATCCACGCCAATCACATTCAGCCCTAAACCTGCATAAGCATCCATCACTTTCTGAAATTCATTCTTACGAAGCATGCCATGGTCGACAAAAATACACGTCAGATTCTTGCCTATCGCTTTATTCAAAAGGGTTGCACAAACACTGGAATCCACACCACCAGATAGTCCCAGAACAACACGATCAGTGCCCAACTGAGCCTTAAGGTCCTTCACGGTGCTCTCTACAAAGGATGCAGGACTCCATTCTTGCCGTGATTTACAGATATCAACCACGAAATTCTTCAGCAGAAGAGTACCTTGCGAGGTGTGGAAAACTTCCGGATGGAACTGTACAGCCCAAAGGGGATTCTTGCTGGAAGCATAAGCAGCAAACTCAACATCTGCCGTTGAGGCTATCACATGACAATCCTGTGGTATCGCCGTAATGGTATCACCATGGCTCATCCATACCTGTGAACCTTTCTCAAAGCCTTTAAACAAAGGATTCTCAAGGTCTATCTGCTCGAGATTTGCACGTCCATATTCACGTGTACCTGTCTGTTCTACCTTCCCGCCATTAGCAAAACTGATGAACTGAGCTCCATAACAGATGCCCAAAACGGGATACTTACCCACGAATTGAGACAAGTCTACCTTGAAAGCTTCCTTGTCATGCACGGAATAAGGACTGCCACTCAAAATGACACCAATGACATCGGGATCATCTTGAGGGAACTTATTGTAAGGAAGAATTTCACAGAAGGTGTCGAGTTCCCTCACTCTCCGCCCTATGAGCTGAGTGGTCTGAGAACCGAAATCGAGAATAATAATCTTCTGTTGCATATATTTTTAAAATTAGAAAATTCATTTATTGTCTTTTATCAAAGGCTTTTCAGAAAGGCTTCTGCATCATGGATAGTCTCCTGTTTGCCGACATCCATCAAGCGAAGGCCTATTTTCTGATACCCTCTGATATTCAACTTATTGCACTCTTGTATATAAAAATCCGTGATAGAGAACTTGACTGGCCAGGCCTCCATTGCTTTGAAGACCTTTTGTGAAACAAGATGGATGCCACTGAAAGCAAGTTTTTTGCAGTTCTGAGGATTAAGATTGGGATAAGGACTCTTGACTTCTCCCGTCTCAATATTTGTCCATCCCATGAGGCGCATCGACTCATTAAAGAGCAGATAACGCTTGGTCTTTCGCTCACTCACCAGCAACAAGGCATCCACATCCGGCATTTGGCTCTTCATTTCATAAAGTTTCTCCAAATGCACATTGCTCAGGATGTCAACATTATGTATCAAAATAGGGCTTTCCAAATCAAACATAGGAGCGGCATTCTTCAATCCGCCGCCTGTGTTCAACAGTTCTGAAGATTCGTCACTGATACGAATATCAGCACCGAAATTATCATTTTGCTGAAGAAAATCTATGATTTGATTGGCAAAATGGTGCACATTCACGACGATATGAATGAATCCCGCCTCTTTCAGAAGACAGATAACACGCTTGAGCAGAGGCTCTCCTCCCACCTCGACCAATGCTTTTGGCATGTGGTCGGTCAAGGGTTTAAGACGAGTACCAAGACCTGCTGCAAAGATCATCGCTTGCTTCATGGTGCAAAGTTACTAAAAATATATCATTTTGCAGGTAGAACTTGGGAAATATTTTGCTCTCGATGAGTGATGCGGACCTCAATTCCGAACTTCTCATGAATATGTTCTCCGAGATGTTGAGCTGAATAGACACTTCGATGCTGACCACCCGTGCAACCAAAGCAAAACATCAGATTCGTAAAACCTCGTTGTATATATCGTTCCACATGATGGTCAGCCAGCTTATAGACTTCATCCAAGAAAGTCAGGATTTCCCCGTCATCCTCCAAAAAACGGATAACAGGCTCATCCAAACCGGTAAGTTTTTTATAGGGCTCATAACGTCCGGGATTATGCGTACTGCGGCAATCAAAGACGTAACCACCTCCATTTCCTGTCGTATCTTCCGGCATTCCTTTACGATAAGAGAAACTATAGACATTGACAACAAGCGGTCCCTTACCGTCATATTTTGAGAATGTAGCCGGTCCATCCAGTGGATTTGTCGCATAAATATCTTTATCGGTAGTCTTAAAACCATCTTCACGTTTGACAACAGGCTCTTCCTTATGCGCGAATTGAGGCATTTCTGTAAGACGCTTGAGCATATCCATCATGTAAGGATATGGGAAAGTATCCTCTCCCATGGCAATTAAATCACGGAGATTATCCATTGCGGGAGGAATAGAATCTATGAAATGCTTTTTTCTTTCAAAGTATCCACGGAAGCCATAAGCACCCAATACTTGCAATGTACGGAAGATTACGAAGAGGGATAAGCGGTCAACGAAATGGCGCTCAGTAGGTACTTCTGTATAATTCTTCAAGGAATTATAATACTCATAAACAAGTTCCCTACGAAGTTTATTAGGATATTTTGCCGAAGCCTGCCATAAGAAAGAGGCCAAATCATAATAGAAAGGTCCTTTTCTCCCTCCTTGGAAGTCAATGAAATATGGATTTCCAGCAGCATCAAGCATGACGTTACGAGCCTGAAAATCCCTATATAGAAAACTTTCACTTGACTCTGAAGTCAGGTCTTTAGCCAACATTCGGAAGTTAGCTTCCAACTTCAACTCATGAAAATCAAGTTCTGCTGGCTTCAAAAAACAATATTTGAAGTAATTCAAGTCAAACAAAACACTGTCTATATCAAACTCCGGTTGTGGATAACAATTGGAAAACTCAAGCTCATGAGCACCTCTTATCTGGATATCAGGCAATTCCCGAATGGTGTTTTTGAGAAGTTCTTTCTCTTTCTGGTTATATCTTCCACCAGCTTCACGACCGCCTTTAAGGGCATCAAAAAGGGAAAGGGAACCCAAATCTGTCTGCAAATAGCGGAGCTCATCATCACTAACAGCCAAGATTTTAGGCACTGGCAATTGCCTGCGAGTGAAATGTTGAGCAAGATAAACGAAGGCATGGTCTTCATCCCTACTTGTTCCCACGACGCCAATCACTGTCGAACCGTCATGGCTTTTCAAGCGATAATAGTCACGATTGCTACCTGCTCCAGGGAGTTTTGTTACTTCTGCCGGCTCTTCTCCTCGCCATTGGCGATAAAGATCAATCAGTTTTTCCATTCTTTCGACGATTTCGCTCATACTGAGCCAACAGAGCATCGACCAAGAGCAACAATATCAGAATGCCAAATGACATAAAGAATGAGCCCCAAGGAGTCATCCCTACCATCCTTGTGATATATAACAGCCCTATGACAACAAAGACTATCAGCAGTATTTTTTTCCAATTTAGTAGTTTCATGATGCAAAGATAAGAAAAAGGATTGAGTTTAGCACACGTGTTTCTAAAAATTAATTAAAAAAAATCGGATATCATCACGACATCCGATTTTCAAAAACAAACTACTTAAAAACTAATCTACTAAAACAAATCAAAAAATATCCTTCTCGGATCACTCCGACTTAATATCGGTGCAAAGATAACTATTTTCTCATTATATTCAAAGTTTTTTCACGAAAAAATATATTTTTCTTGCAAAATATACAAAAATGGGGACAGATTGAAAAACCTATCCCCATATATCTGTAATTTATCGATTATTACATCATTCCTGGTTGAGCTGGCATTGCCGGAGCATTTTGCTCAGGTTTGTCAACAATCAGGCACTCAGTTGTCAGGAACATACCTGCAATTGAAGCAGCATTTTCCAAAGCCACACGAGCTACCTTTGCCGGGTCTATGACACCTGCTTTGCGCAGGTCCTCATAAACTTCCGTACGGGCATTATAACCGAAATCGCCCTTGCCTTCACGTACCTTATTTACTACGACAGCACCTTCGCCACCTGCATTGATAATGATTTGGCGCAATGGCTCTTCAATAGCACGTACGACAATGTTGATACCGGTCTGCTCATCAGCATTCTCGCCCTTGAGTCCCTTCAGTGATTCCTGAGCGCGGATGTAAGTAGTACCGCCACCTACGACGACACCTTCCTCCATAGCAGCACGTGTTGCACAGAGTGCATCATCAACGCGGTCCTTCTTAGCCTTCATCTCTACCTCAGAATTTGCTCCTACATAGAGGACTGCAACACCACCTGCAAGCTTAGCAAGACGCTCCTGCAGTTTCTCTTTATCATAAGAACTCTTGATGTTGGAAATCTCGTTCTTAATCTGGGCAATACGGTCTTGGATGTTCTCCTTTGTTCCATGACCCTTCACAATGGTAGTGTTATCCTTGGTGACAGTAACCTTGTCGGCAGAACCAAGCATCTCAAGCGTTGCCTGTTCGAGCTTCAAGCCCTTGTCCTCACTGATGACCACACCACCTGTCAGCACTGCGATATCCTCCAACATAGCCTTACGACGGTCGCCGAAGCCTGGTGCTTTGACTGCACAAATCTTCAATCCGCCACGCAGACGGTTGACAACCAAAGTCGTCAAAGCCTCTGAGTCTACGTCTTCTGCTATCACAAGCAATGGACGGCCACTCTCTGCAGCTGGCTGCAAGATAGGCAAAAAGTCTTTCAGATTACTGATTTTCTTGTCATAAATGAGGATGTAGGGATTGTCCATCACGCACTCCATCTTGTCAGCATCTGTCATAAAGTAAGGTGACAGATAACCACGGTCGAACTGCATGCCTTCTACAACGCCGATATTCGTATCACGGCTCTTGCTTTCCTCGATAGTGATGACACCATCTTTAGAAACCTTACGCATGGCATCAGCCAGCAATTTACCGATTTCAGGGTCGTTGTTTGCTGAAACAGTGGCCACTTGTTCTATCTTGTCATAGTTGTCACCTACAATCTCGGCATTCTCCTTGATATAGTCAACAACTTTGCTTACAGCCTTGTCGATACCACGTTTCAAATCCATAGGATTGGCACCTGCGGCAACATTCTTCAGTCCTTCGTTTACGAGGCTCTGTGTAAGAATGGTAGCGGTTGTGGTTCCGTCACCGGCATCATCACCTGTCTTGGAAGCCACACTCTTGACAAGTTGAGCACCCGTGTTCTCGAATTTGTCTTCGAGTTCTATTTCCTTTGCTACTGTGACACCATCCTTGGTAATCTGAGGAGCACCGAATTTCTTCTCAATCACTACGTTACGGCCCTTTGGACCCAGTGTAACTTTCACTGCGTTAGCCAACTGATCCACTCCTTGTTTGAGCAGATTGCGGGCATCTGTATCGAATTTTATTTCCTTTGCCATTTTATTTTATGTTTATGAATTTGTGAATTAATGAGTTTGATAATATTAATCTGTCACCACTGCAAGCACATCGCTCTGGCGCATCATCAGATATTTCTCGCCTTCGTTTTCAATCTCAGTACCTGCATATTTGCCATAAAGGACAGTATCGCCCTCTTTCAGGACCATCTGCTCGTCTTTAGTGCCGTTGCCGACAGCAACGATTTTGCCACGCTGTGGTTTCTCTTTGGCTGTGTCAGGAATAATGATTCCTCCTACTTTTTCTTCAGCTGGTGCAGGAAGTACCAGCACTCTGTCTGCTAATGGTTTAATTTTCATAATTCTTATATTTTTAGTTTATCTTATTAAAATTACTACTCTTTCCACTGCGAAAAGTGTGCCAAAAGCATTATATGACAATTCTGTCAGTCTGATATATGTCAAAAATGTCAGTTAAATATTTATTTTTTTGTCGCATGTCATCTTTTTTGTAAGATTAAAGTAATACCTTTGCACTTGATAAAGACATCGCAAACATTTAATAACATTATGGACGAAACAGCTATCCATCAAGATTTAAAGAAGAAGGCTATCTTCCTCGCTGAATATGCAGCTACGCTCGAAGCCGTGGGTGTGCAGTCTTCACGCATCCAATATAACACTATCAGAATCGCAAAGTCATGGGGATTATGGTGCAATCTGCTCATTCTTCCTCAAACGGTTGACGTCACCTTGCATGATGAGGGTCGTGAGCATTCTTATACTTATGTAAAGAAAACACCCGCTATGGGGCTGAACTTCAAGATAAACATGAAGCTCTCGCATCTTTCTTGGCGGGCTTTTGATGAGCATCTCTCTTTGGATGACCTATGGAAAAGATTCAATGAAATTGTCAATGAGCCTCGTGAAAGCCCATGGACTGTCCTCATCTTAGTGAGTTTTGCCAACGCTTGCTTCTGTCGTCTCTTTGATGGAAACTACACATCCATGGCCATCGTATGGATAGCCACCTTCATTGGATTCTTCTTGAAACAACAGTTGCTCAAGCATAAATGGAATGACCTTGCCGTATTCATCCTCTGTTCTTTTGTCTCGACGATGATTGGAGCTACTGATTATCTTTACTTTCATGGGGGCACCGAGGATATGTCGCTGGGTACTTCCATGCTTTATCTGGTGCCGGGTGTACCTATTATAAATGGTGTGATGGACATTATCGACAAGCATGTGCTCAGCGGCATCGCGCGTTTGACAAATGCCTGCATGCTCGTTGTATGCATTGCTTTAGGTCTGACGCTGACAATCGTAATTTGCGGAGTGAGTCCTCTCAACTTCACTAAGATTATCCGCCCTGACATTATGACAGCATCTATTGCCGACGGACTCTTTGCTGCCGTGGCTGGAACTGGCTTCGCCATCATTTCCAACCCACCGCGCAAGGCTCTGTTTATCACGGCTTGTCTTGCTTGTGTCGGTCATTCCGTGAGATATTTCCTGATGCATGACCCTTCCTTGATGCTCGACCAAGTGACGGCTTCTACCTTTGCAGGACTTGTCATAGGGCTCTTAGCCGTTCCGGCAGCCATGACCATCCACTACCCTGCTGAAGGTTTTGCCTTTCCGGCCTTGTTGCCGATGGTGCCGGGAATGTTTGCCTATAAGGCCATACGCGACCTTATCAACATCGTGCAACTGCCCAATGATTTCACGATGGAATATATCACTCGCTTTTTCCACAACTCCACGCTGACAATATTAGTAATGTTTGGTATGGTGGCAGGGTGCGTGATACCTATCTTCATCTTCCATAGGCAGTCTTACGAAGTAACAAGAAAATAAAAATCAGCAAGTTTTAGCGAAGATAGCCATTGATGCGATTGTCTTTAGGGGCTATATTCTAACCTGTCAGACTAATTCTCGTGAAATGTTAAAAACATCTTTACGAGAATTGAATATTTATCAGCATGCAGACAAGTGACTGCAAATAAGTGAATTCTAGGCTATTTTCATAAATGGTTGATAATCATAGATTTCCTTAGAAACTACGGACAATTTCAGTTCAAAAGCCCTTTAAGATTTGGGGAAAAGACCGATTATAGAGTCCTAAAAGACGGCTTTTTGCCGCGTAAAAGACCATTAACAGCAAGGTAAAAGACCATTGATTACGAGGTAAAAGGTAGTCTTTTACTTTCCAAAGGCTCATTCTAGTGATTTCAAAAAGATATTTCAGTGCAAACAAGAAGTATCTGCGCGATTTTCAACTCCATTTTGAAAGGCTGATTTTAACTTAAAATCTTTAATAAAAACAACGAAGGCAGCCCTATTGGAGGACTGCCTTCTGAGTTATTGGGTGATGGCCGTAGCCACGTCTTTTGCCATTACGCCGGCCCCTTTCACATTCGGATGGATTCCGTCATTGCTCAGAAGTTCCTCTCGATTCATATCATCGCGCATATCGATGATTTTGAGTTTGTTCTTCTTGGCCACCTTATATATGATAGGTATAATCTCCTTTTCGATGACTTCATTATTGATTGAGCCCTCGTTTTTGACCTCACAATTGGCCACGATAGGCAATGCAAGATAGATTTTCGGCTTCGAAGGAAGCAACTTCAGCGTGTCTATCATCGACTGCATATCCTGCTTAAACTCAGCTCCATATTGCCAATTCACGGCCTTAGAGTCATTAGTGCCCAATTTGATGACGACGATGTTCGGATTGAAAGCCTGTGCATCTCTCCATGCAAGTCTGTTCATATAGGGGAAATTACCCTTCTTCAGCATCGTACACCCACTCACTCCGAAGTTCTTTACATTATATCCTGCCCCCAAAATCTGCTGTAATTGGGCAGGATAACCTTTCAAATCCTTCATGTCGATGCGTGCTCCATCGGTGATACTGTTGCCTATGCAGGCCACTCTCACTGCATCACTCTTAGGGCTGGGAAGTTCTTCGAGCCACTTGGTCAAGTCTCCCAACATCTGGTCATGATACTTGAAGTCGGAACGATAGCCAAAGCCATGATTACCAGTAGGATAGATATACATGGCACAATCATTGCCACAGTTGCGCATGGCAGAATAATATGCGACGCCATTCGTTACCGGGGGCACTGCCACATCATCATTGGTCATCAGGATAATAGCTGGAGGCGTGAGATGAGAAACAACCTGTTTATCATTGGAATATTCCTGTATCAAATCCTTATCATACATCTTGTCCTTGCCGAAAAGATTGCGGGTAGAACCTGCATGACCCTTTTTGGGGTCCATAGAGATGACTGGATAAAAGAGTATTGAAAAATTAGGACGATGCGCATAATCGGCATGCGTGGAAATAGTGGAAGCCAAATGCCCTCCTGCCGATGAGCCCATGATGCCTATATCATAAGGATTCAGATGCCAAACAGCAGCACTGTCCCTCAATATCTTGATTGAATTCTCCGCATCAGAGAAAGGTAAAGAGCGGTCACCATGAGGCAATCGATACTTCAAAACGAAGCATGCAATTCCCTGACTATTAAAGAATTCCGACCAATTTGTGCCCTCATAATCCATACACAACATTCCATAGCCTCCGCCAGGGCAAATCACGACAGCCTTCCCGGTAGCCTTATCGGCGGCAGGAAGAAAACTGATGAGCGTGGAAGCACCATCAGGAGTGACATTCACAATGAATTTCCGGGCGGTAGATTGCGCCATGGATGTCAATGTGATGAGTGTCAAAGCGATTGACAAAAAAATCTTTTTCATATCAGTATTATATTATTAGTATTAGTCATTATTTGTTTCTATGGTCACAATTGGTTATTGTTTTTTAGTCAAAACCAGTCTTCTCCATAAGCAAGGGGGCAATAAACGCCAGAAAAACACCATGATACGGTACTTCCAATCTATCACTCTCACGTGCTTATTGGCATAAATAGCCTTCACAATAGCCTTTGCGGTCTTCACCTTATCCATCTCCATAGGATAACGAGAACCTTTGAGGAGCGGAGTATCAACAAATCCAGGACGAATGTCCGTAAATCTGATATTCAATCTGCGATTGTTAGCCAATTGCTCTAGGGCTTGTATATAGGTGTTTTGAAATGCTTTTGAGGCACTGTAGGAAGGAGCTGGGCCTAATCCTTTCACCCCTGCAATCGAAGAAATTACGGCAATATGACCTCCTTGATTATCAGCCATATAGCGGAATATGGTATCTATCATCCTCGTAAACCCTTGCACATTGGTTTGCACGGTATTGCTCTCTATGGTGGGTTCAAGCGTTTCATTCTGCTTTCCTATACCTGAAGCATGGAAATAAAGCTCAACGCCACCCATTCTGTCAATCAAATTCAGCAGCTTCTGAGGCGCCTCCTCCGCATTGACATCACAGGTTTCCACCTCCACCAAGGCAGGATATTCCGCCTTCAACTCCAGCAATGGCTCTGCTCTGCGTGCCATAATGCCGACTTGCCACTCATCCCGAAGAAGCAATTTTGCCACTTCTCTCCCCATTCCTGAGGATGCACCAACTACAATTGCTCGTTTCATATCTACAAAAATATGAAAAAATAATCACATTAGAAATAAAATCAGAAGGAATATTTGTTTTTTTAAGTGATTTATCTTATTTTTGCATCTGAAACTAATTATTAATTTAAGATGAAAGAATTTGTAAAATATGTATTGGCCACAATCGTCGGGTTGTTCCTCTTCGGCATCATCATGATTGCCGTAGGTGCAATGAGTATCGTTGGAATGATTTCTTCCGGTCAGGCTACTAAGAATGTCAAGGAAAATTCAGTGTTAGTTCTCAACCTTGAGGGAACAATGGACGAGCGGTCTGGTGACAATATGATAAGCCAGTTTACCAAAGGAGCGCTCGACAGTCCGGGCCTCGAAGAGACGCTGAATGCCGTGAAGAAAGCCAAAGACAATGATGACATAAAAGGTATTTATATAGAAGCCGGAGCATTTAGCACGGATTATGCCTCCGCACAAGAGCTTCGCAATGCACTTGATGACTTCAAGAAAAGCGGCAAATGGATTATTGCTTATGCAGATGCTTACACGCAGGGAACTTACTATCTCTCGTCAGTAGCCAGCAAAGTGTATTTGAATCCGAGCGGCATGGTCGATTGGCACGGCCTTGGAGCTGAACCTATGTTCGTCAAAGACTTGCTGGCTAAGTTCGGCATCAAGATGCAAGTGGTGAAAGTGGGTAAGTATAAGAGTGCCACTGAGATGTTCACCGAAGACAAGATGAGTGATGCCAGCCGTTTGCAAACGCAGGTATATATCAATGGATTATGGGCTAATATGTGCAAAGGAGTCTCTGACAGCCGCAAGATTTCAGTGGCTTTGCTCAATCAATATGCCGATAGCCTCATGACCTTCAACGACCCTAAGGTGCTCGTAAAGAAACATATCGTCGATGGTCTTCTCTATACTGACCAAGTGAAGAAAGAGGTGAAGAAGCTCTTGAAACTTGATGACGACGAGACTATCAACCAAGTGAGCGTGGAAGACATGCAGAATGTGAAAGATAAACAAGATGGCGATGAAATCGCTGTATATTATGCTTATGGCAACATTGTCGACTCACCACTTGAAGGAGGAATCTTTGGTTCAGAGCACATGATTGTTGGCAAGGATGTCTGCAAGGATTTGGAGAAGCTGATGAATGATGATGATGTGAAAGCAGTGGTTGTCCGCATCAATTCCGGTGGCGGTAGTGCGTATGCATCAGAGCAGATATGGCATCAGATAGCAATGCTCAAGACCAAGAAACCAGTGGTTGTATCCATGGGAGGAATGGCTGCTTCGGGTGGCTACTACATGAGTTGCAACGCTAATTGGATAGTAGCAGAACCGACAACACTCACGGGCAGCATTGGCATCTTCGGCATGATACCTGACCGCAGTCAGTTGCTCACTCAAAAGCTATGCATCAAATTCGATGAGGTAAAGACCAACAAGAATTCCACATTCGGCACTCCTGCCCGTCCGATGAATGCTGAAGAGATAGCATATCTTACACAATATATCGACCGTGGTTATAGTCTTTTCCGCCAGCGTGTGGCTGATGGTCGCAAATTGACAGTTGCACAGGTACAGGAAATCGCTCAAGGACACGTATTCTTAGGGCAAGATGCTCTTAAGATAAAGCTCGTTGATGAACTGGGAGGTATCGATAAAGCTATCGCAAAAGCAGGAAAACTGGCGAAACTGACGACCTATTACACCGAGAATTATCCGGAACTGACAAGCATGTTTGATCAGTTGATGACCGTAACACAAGGCGGCAACTATCTCGATGACCAAATGCGTATTGCCTTGGGAGATTATTATGAGCCCTTTATGCTCCTTAAGAGCATGAATCAGCAAAGCGCTATCCAGGCCAGAATACCGGTGTATTTCAACATCAAATAAGGTATGCGCACAGAGGGTGATTACATACATGTCAACGAATGGCTAATTCCGCTCAGTTGGCTTTATGGCTTTGCTGTAAGGTTGAGGAACTGGCTCTTTGATATAGGGATATTAAAGTCTAAATCTTTTGATATCCCTGTCATCTCCCTTGGCAATATCACAGTGGGTGGAGCAGGGAAAACTCCTCATGTGGAATACCTCATCCGATTGCTTCAAGACAAAGAGAAAGTCGCTGTTTTGTCGCGTGGCTACAAGCGAAAGACCAAAGGTTATCAGCTTGCCGATAAGGATTCCACCATGCGGGAGATAGGTGATGAGCCTTATCAGATGAAGCAGAAGTTTTCTCATATCTATGTTGCTGTAGATGCGAAACGTACTAGAGGAATTGAAAATCTCACTTCCGACGAGGCAACAAAGGATGTGGATGTCATTCTTCTGGATGATGCTTTCCAACACAGATACGTAAAACCGGGAATAAATATTCTGTTAGTGGATTATCACCGACTGATTATTTACGACAAACTTCTGCCTGCAGGACGACTTAGGGAGCCATTATGTGGCAAGAATAGAGCCGATATGGTGATTATCACGAAATGCCCTAAAGACTTGAAGCCGATGGAATTCAGAGTACTGGATAAAGCCATGAATCTGTATCCCTATCAAAGTCTGTTCTTCACAACACTCGACTATGACAATCTCAAAAGCATATTCAGTGAGAAAACACTGTCATTGGATGCTATCCAACCTGCCAATGTGCTCTTGCTCACGGGCATCGCTTCACCTCGTCAGATGATAGAAGACCTCACTCCTCTTTGTAAGAGTATCGAGCCTATCACCTTTATGGATCATCATCAATTCACCCAAAAAGATATTGACAAAATCAACAATGCATTTGCCTCACTGCCTTCTCCAAAGCTCATCATTACCACAGAGAAAGATGCAGCACGCCTTGAAGGACAAGAAGGCTTTGCAGAAGAAGTAATCAATAACATTTATGCTCTCCCTATTCATATCCGCTTTATGCAGGAAGATGAAGGAGAAGCCTTTAACAATAAAATTATTAGTTATGTACGAAAAAATTCAAGAAACAGCATCCTGGCTAAAGCAAAGGATGACAACAAGCCCCAAAACAGCCATCATACTGGGAACGGGACTGGGACAATTAGCTTCAGAGATAACTGACTCCTATGAGTTTTCATATAGCGGAATACCCAACTTCCCTATCTCAACAGTAGAGGGTCATGCAGGGAAATTAATCTTCGGAAAACTCGGAGGCAAGGATATTATGGCCATGGAAGGCCGTTTTCATTTCTACGAAGGCTACTCCATGAAAGAGGTGACGTTTCCAGTAAGAGTGATGTATGAGCTCGGCATCAAGACGCTTTTTGTCTCCAATGCTTCAGGAGGAATGAATCCTGATTTCAAAATCGGCGATCTCATGGTCATTGATGACCACATCAACCTCTTCCCGGAACATCCATTGCGTGGCAAGAATTTCCCTACCGGTCCTCGCTTTCCTGATATGCACGAGGCTTACGACAAGTCTTTGCGTAACCTTGCAGACGAGATAGCCAAAGAGAAAGGCATTCGCATCGTACATGGGACTTATGTTGGCGTACAGGGTCCAACCTTTGAGACCCCTAAGGAGTACCGCATGTATCATCTGTTAGGAGGTGATGCTGTTGGCATGAGCACCGTTCCTGAGGTGATTGTAGCTCATCATTGTGGCATCAAAGTGTTTGGCGTGAGCGTTATCACAGACCTTGGTGGCTTCGATGTTCCTGTAGAAGTGAGCCACGAAGAAGTGCAGGAAGCTGCTAATGCGGCTCAGCCTAAGATGACAGAGATTATGCGTGAAATGATTAAAAGATCGTAACAGAAGATGACAGATATTTCTAAATTGGGTGAATTTGGATTGATTGACCGCCTCACAAAAGACATCAAATTGAAAAATTCATCCACCCTATATGGTGTGGGAGACGATTGCGCTGTGCTTCACTACCAAGATAAAGAAGTGCTCGTAACCAGTGATATGCTGATGGAAGGCGTACATTTCGACCTTACTTATATCACCATGGAGCAACTGGGATATAAGTCTGCCATGGCGAATATCAGTGATATCTTCGCCATGAATGGCACTCCCAAGCAACTGATAATCAGTTTGGCGGTAGATAAACGGTTTGATGTGGAGAACATAGAAGAATTCTATAAAGGCTTGCGCGAGGCTTGTGACAAGTGGAATATCGACATCGTTGGTGGTGACACGACATCTACCCGCACGGGGTTGGCTATCAGTATCACCTGTATTGGTGAAGCCTCGAAAGAAGACATCGTATATAGGAACGGTGCAAATGAGACTGACATCATCTGTGTCAGTGGTGATTTAGGGTCTGCTTATATGGGACTTCAGTTGCTCGAAAGGGAAAAGAACATCTATTACGAGCAGTATGATGCCTTCAGCAAGAAGGTGAAAGAAGCCAAAGAATCAGGCAACGCAGAGAACCTGAAAGCACTGAGCACTGAGCAAAAAGCCTTGGAAGAGTTTCAACCTGACTTTGCAGGAAAGGAATATTTGATAGACCGACAGATAAAGCCAGAGGCTCGCGGCGACATCATCAAGCGATTGCGTGAGGCTAACATACATCCTACGGCAATGATGGACATCTCTGACGGCCTTTCCAGTGAAATCCTTCACATCTGTCATCAGAGCCATTGTGGATGCAGAATCTATGAAAAGAACATCCCTATTGACTATCAGACGGCGGTAATGGCCGAAGAGTTGAACATGAACGTAACCACTTGCGCCCTCAACGGAGGCGAGGATTACGAACTTCTCTTCACCGTTCCTATCGGAGATAATGAGAAGATTGATGACATGGAAGGTGTCAAACAGATTGGCTACATTACAAAGGAAAACCTCGGATGTATGCTTGTCACCCGCGACACCAATGAGTTTGAACTCACCGCGCAAGGCTGGAATCCACTTAAGAAATAGGCAAAAACAAAACAAACACTTATGAACAAAATAGGTATTCTTCTACTGGGGGCTCTGTCGCTTTTGGCAAATCCCCCATGTTTTTCTCAGTCTAAAACCTTTTATTTGTCGCCTCAAGGCAAAGATAAGGCGGATGGAAGCCTAAACAAACCATGGAAAACGGCAAGCCATGCCTTTCAACAAATCAACCAAATAACGAATGGAGACATCACATTAATCGTTCAGGATGGGGATTATTTCCTTTCTGATTCCTTGGCTTTGAATGGCAAAAACCATGATGGAAGAATAACGATTATGGCTGCCAATAAAGGAAAAGCCAACTTCATCGGATATCGGACACTTACTAAATTTTCAAAAGTCAAGAGCAAAACAGAAAGGAATTGTTTAGCACCCAATGTTCAGGGCCATATCCTACGGGCAAAACTGAGGAAAGCAGGCATCATTGATTATCTGCAAGCAGCTACAGAGTACAATCGCTTTGAACTATATCTGAACGGCAAAAGGCAGCAACTCTCCCGTTGGCCTAACGACAGTAGCGTAAAGACAGGGACTGTACTTGGAAAGACCATAGACACCAAAAACAAATCCATCGTCGAAGGTTTCTTCAAATATACCAATCCTTATATTGATAAATTTGCCGCTGATGACGACCTCTATCTGCATGGTTATTTCTGCTATAAATGGTTTGATAACATTGAAAGAGTAGCCAAAATAGACAAGATAAACCGCACGATAACGATAGCAAAGCCTTATCATCATTACGGATACAAAGAAGGCCAAGATTTCTATGTGCTCAACAGCATGTCAGAAGTGGACGAGCCTGGAGAATATTATGTTGACCGCGAGAATGGTTATTTATATTGGTATCCGCCAGCAACTTTTAATCCCCAAAAAGACCACGTCATTGTCCCTGTCTTCAAAGATGCAAACATGCTCACAATCGAGGATGGCAGCCATATCACCATTGATGGCATCAACTTCATCGGAGGAAGCAATGGAGCCATTTCCATTACTGAAGGCGATCATGTGAAAATCGAGAATTGCAGGATTTCACAATTCGGAGCATGCGCCATCACTGTAAACGGAGGAAAAGACCATACAGTGTATAATTGCAATTTAGAAGAACTGGGGCAAGAAGGCATCGTGGCGAATGGTGGCGACAGAAAGATTTTGGAGAACTCAGGCTTCTTGTTTTCCAACAATACCATCAAGGATTTCTCCCTCTATCGCGATACTTATCGGCAAGGACTGGTATTCTATGGATGCGGGGTAACCATCTCCCACAACCTGTTTGCCAACTCTCCCTCCTCTGCTTTGGGGTTGGGTGGCAACAACATCACCGTGGAATACAATGTTTTTAAAGACGCTGTCAAGAAAAGCAATGACCAAGGCGTCATCGATATTTATCTCAATCCGTCCTTCAGAGGCATTGTTATCCGCAATAATTACTTTAAAGACATCGTGGGAACAGACAAGTTGGACATGGTAGCAGCCGTGAGATTGGATGACATGATTTCAGGAGCAGCCATCTATAATAATGTATTCGACAACTGTGGCAGCAGTCATTTCGGAGCCGTACAAATTCATGGAGGAAAAGACAATCATGTTTTCAACAATCTTTTCTATCATTGCCTCGGCTGTTTCAGTCAAAGCGCATGGGGGAAAGAGAAATGGCTTAAGACCTTAGACACTCCCAACATGAAGAAGTTAATCTATGAAGATGTGGATATAAACTCTGCTCTTTACAAGAAAAATTATCCTGAATTGGAAACCAGCATTTCTGAAAATGCTGACCAAAATTTCTTCAATGACAACCTGTTTGTCGATACCCCTAACCAATACAGGCGAATCTCAAGCAATTGCATCATCAAAAACAATCAAGATGTCAGCAGTCAACAGAGCATCCAAGATTTCTGCAATCCAACGACTTTAAATACCTATGGCCTGACGGGCATTGACTTAAAACTTTGCGGACCGATGATAACAACGCCCCTTCCATAAAGCTATTCACCCGTAAAAACAGAAGAATCAACCAGCAGATTATGGCGATTAAGCCACTAAGAAATGGTCTTCAAAGACAACGATAACGGCTAATGACGGGTTCGAAAGCGACTAATGGAGATTACAAATGGGGTTTGTAACGTGATTACACACGGCTTGTAACGTCATTACAAGTTACTTGTAACATGATTACAAGCCGTGTGTAATCTCATCATTAGCCGTTCTTTCATTTGTCATCAGCCGTTCTTATGTTCTTTATTAGTCATTTTCGTGCCTGCCATCAGCCACTTTTGGCTTCCTCGCTTCTCATTTTTATGGCTAAAGATAACCCTCTTTGATTTTGCTAATAAACCAAAGAAACAAGTTGAACACCAATAAAGTATATAGTTGCCTCTTGCCCGAAGGCCAACTTGCGCAGGCTCGTTGGTATCGGCAAAGGGCTAAAAGAAGATTTGTTAACGAATATTAAACTACTGAAGTTTTTTTCTTTTTCTTTCTTATTTATTGATTTTATTATTTACCTTTGCATCCGCAATCGCAAAACAACGAAGGTGCCTTAGCTCAGGTGGTAGAGCAATGGACTGAAAATCCATGTGTCCTTGGTTCAACTCCAAGAGGTACCACTCCTCCTTTCATTAGCCCGGTTCTCGCAAGAGGCCGGGTTTTTTCAGCCTCATCGATTCTCCACGTGTGCCGTAACATACATGCCTGGACGGAATCGAGCGTTATTGCCCTTGATTCTCGCATACACTTCGATGGAACGATTGGTGTCGTCAACTTCTTGGCTGATAGAGGATACGGTGGCATAGAATGTGCGATTGCCCATTCCATTGACGCGGAATTGCACGCGATTGCCCACTGACAGTTTGCCGAGGTCTTTCTCATAGGCAGTGAGGCAAAGCATCGGATTGCCCTTATCAATAATGTCGCATATCGGGTCACCTGTCTGCAAGTATTTCCCAAGATTAATTTTCAAGTTAGCCACATAGCCACTGATGGGTGCATGAACATAAAAATAAGGACGGATGCCACCCTTGATGAGTCCGCTGAGCGACACTCCCATATTGCGCAACTGCATGGCTGAAGCCTGATAACGGGTCTTCATCGTCATATAATCAGCCTTACTCTGCTGGAAATGTTTCTGCGATGCAGCCTCTTGCATGCTCAGACGATTCTGGCGATTATACTCTGATTCCAGATAAGCCAGTTGAGCGCGCGACTCCATAAAGTCTCTTTGCAGGTCGATAAAGGCCGGATTGTCTATCACGGCAATAACTGTTCCACGACGAACAAAGATTCCCGGCATGAGAGGAGTAGAGTGAATCTTACCGCCCATGGTGACTGTTACCGACGCATTACGTTGTGGTGAAACCATCAATTTCCCATTATAGGAGGTGTGATTAGGCAGTGCCGTAGCTGATGTCCTACCATCCACAGCAGTGGTATCCTTAGTTAAAGAGGTCTGTGGCACGGTCGCTGTGTCCGGCTCCACCTTCATTGTGTCAGAGTCGGCAGCAGTGGATGTCTGTTTTTGTGTACTATTGCCACAAGCCGTGAGCAATAAAGCAGCTATTGCGAAAATGAATGTTCTTTTCATCGTGTTATTGTTTTTATTTCGTTATTGTATTCGGTTAATTTATTCGGTGTAAAGTTCCAGCTCCAGCTCAGCAATATTATAGGCATATACAGCCTCAATATAGTTGCGCCTGATTTCGTTGGCACTGTTGATACTCTCCACAAACTGGATGATACTGGTCTCACTTTCCTTGAACTGCACTTGTGCTGTCTTCAGCAAAGCATCAGCTTCAGGTAGCGCAGCAGTCTTGTAATACTGGATATTCTGTTCTTCCTGACGTAGTCGGGAATAAAGTTCATCCACCTTGTTTTTCATTTGCCGCACATTGTTCTCTGCTTCCGTACGTGCTATCATGGCATCGAATTTAGCCTGACGAGTACGACTTTTCTGCGGGGAGAAGAACAATGGGAAGGATACTCCGACCATCCAAGAGTTAAGACCCGTAAGTGGTGCTATCTTCTGACGTACATATCCAACCGAGAATTCAGGGAAGTAACGGCTCTTTTCTAATTTCACGGCAGCCTCTTTCTCTTCTGCTATGCTATTAAAATATTGAGTGTGAGCAGCCGACAAGGTGCCTATGCCCATCTTTGCAGCGTACATATTGAGCGTGGTGTCAGCAGGAACAACGGGCTGCTGAGCATAACAAGTCCACGTAAAGCGGTTTGCTGCCAACCGCAACTCCTCTTCTGCCTGCATCAATCGGGTACTGATGCTCGTGGCAAGCGTATTGGTCATGTTGCGTTCCAATAAAGTGATTTCACCCTGTTCATATCTCAGTTGCCCCGCTTTCTTCAATCGGTCGGCAAGCCTTATCTCTTCGCGATAAAGCGAACAGATATTGTAAGCATACTGATAGTTTGCCCAAGCCCGCTTCACCTCGGCTGTAATCTCCTTTTTCACCATATCCCGATAATGTTCGCCTGTAGCCATCTGCTTCTTGATGAGCGCATTTTTATAATAAGGAGTAAAGAAAGAACCCAAGGGTTGAGTCACTGATAACTGGTTATCACTATGTGTTTCCCCATTAATTTGCCCCCAAGAGTAACTCACTTCGGTGTTTCCAGGCACCCAACTCTCCCCTTTCATCGTCCTTGTCCTATCGATATTAAGGGCGGCAGTCTTCATCCTTGGATTGTTAGCAATAGCCATTGTGATTGCTTTATCCAATGGAATGCTTTCTGCAGAGCTTACAGAGGCAGTCTGGGCCTTCATAGCAAGCGGAGACATCAATAAGAAAAATACAATCATGGCAGTTACCCGTGACGGCCAAACTCTCTTCATCACCTTCTTCATAATCATCGGGAACATGCTCACCAAACGATAGAATGTCGGGATGATAATAAGCGTCAGGATGGTAGAAACTATCAAACCACCGATGACAACGGTCGCCAATGGACGCTGAACCTCTGCACCAGCCGACTTGGCAATGGCCATCGGCACGAAACCAAGTGATGCCACGAGGCCTGTGAGGAATACAGGGCGCAAGATATGAGGCGTTCCCTGCATAATGATTTTGTCTGTAGACAAATGATATTTAGTCATTTTACGTATATCATTAAAATTGTTGATTATCAAGATACCATTGAGCACTGCCACACCGAAGAGTGCAATGAAGCCTACACCTGCTGAAATACTGAACGGCAAGCCACGCAACCACAATGCCACAATACCGCCAATGAGCGAGAGAGGCACTGTGGAGAATACCACAAAGGTGTAGGTGATGCTCTTGAAGGCAAAGAAAAGCAACAATAAGATGAGCATCAAAGCCACTGGAATGACGATAGTAAGCGTACGGATGGCATTCTGCAAGTTCTCAAACTGACCTCCATATTCGAAGTAATAACCCGGTTTCAGTTTGATATTCTTATCGAGTGTCTTCTGTATCTTATTCACTACCTGCTGAATGTCGGCATTACGCACATTCACACCGATAACAATGCGCCGCTTGGTCTCATCACGATTAATCTGCAACGGACCGTTGACCAATGCCACTGAAGCCACTTCACTGACAGGTATCTGCACCCCATCAGCAGTGCGGACAAAGAGACGGTCAATGTCAAGATTAGGTACTTTGTCTTTATCCAAACGTAACACAAGGTCAAAACGGCGTTCATTCTCAAACACCACGCCTGCTGTCTCACCTGCATAAGCGGTTCGCACGATGGAGTTCAACTCCTCTATGTTCACTCCATATTGAGCGATTTTCTTGCGGTCATAGTTCACCACAAGTTGCGGAAGTCCCATTGTCTGCTCCACAATCACATCGGAAGCTCCAGGTACACCTTTTATATATTGGGCACATTCTTTTGCTTTGGCATAGAGTTCATCGTTGTTTTCACCATATAACTTAATGGCAATGTCGGTCTTTGCGCCCGTCATCAACTCGTTGAACCTCAACTGGATAGGCTGACTGAAGTTATATTCCGCACCCTTGATAGGCTCGAGCGCCTTTTTCATCTTTTCTACCATCTCATCACGACTTGTTGCCGATGTCCATTCCTTGAATGGTTTCATCACAATCATGATGTCGGCATCCTCCACAGCCATAGGGTCTGTAGGCACTTCAGCCGTTCCTATCTTCGCCACGACGTGCTTGATTTCAGGGAATTTATCCTTTAATGTCTTTTCAACCAACCTTGATTGTTCCAAGCTTTGCGTGAGTGAACTGCCTGCAGGCAATGTCATCTGCATGGCGAAATCGCCTTCGTCCATGGTAGGAATGAACTCTGCTCCCAGTCGGGTGAAGAGTAACAACGCGAGAACCAATACCGCAAAAGCCGTGGCTATTGTTCCGGTGATATGATGCAAACAGAAAGTGAGGGATTTCTTATAATAGATATTCAACTTTGCGAAGAATCGATCGGAGAACGTCTTCTTAACTATAGCCTTGCGTTTGAGGAAGATGCTCGCCATCATCGGTACATAAGTAAGCGACAAGAACAACGCTCCGATGATACAGAACACCAATGTCTTTGCCATTGGAGTGAAGTATTTGCCCTCAATCCCTGAAAGAACAAGGATAGGACAGAATACCAACAGAATGATGAAAGCGGCAAATGTAGCACTCTTCACCACATGCAATGCACCTTCAGCCACCTCGTCGTCCATCTCTTTGCGCGAGAGTTTTCCCGCTGTTATAGGTCGTTTCATGCTATACACATGCGCCAATATTCCTTCTAATATCACGATAGAGCCGTCCACAACGATACCAAAGTCGATGGCTCCAAGACTCATCAGGTTGGCAGTAACTCCAAACAACCGCATCATAATGAATCCAAAGAGCATGGCGAGAGGGATGACCGATGCCACGATAAGTCCTGCACGGACATCGCCGAGGAAGATAATCAATACGAGGAATACGATGATTGCGCCCTCTATCAGATTGCGTATGACCGTTGAAATATTGCGGTTTACCAATTGGGAACGATTCAAATAAGGCTCTATTGTTACTCCCGCAGGCAACATTTTCTGTACCTTTGCCACACGTTGCTCCAGCTCTCCAGTCACCACATTGGCGTTGGCACCTTTCAACATCATGGCTATTCCACCTACACATTCACCCTGACCATCGATGGTCATAGCACCAAAACGCTTGGCAGAACCAAAGCGCACGGTACCCACATCACTCACATGAATAGGGATGCCGCCACGATTAGTGATAACGATACGACCAATGTCTTTGAGGGAATGTATCATTCCTTCCGAGCGGATATAATAAGCCTTGTTTTGCTTTTCAATGTAACTGCCACCCGTATTCTGATTGTTTCGGCTTAAAGCCTCAAACACATCACCGATTGTAATATCTAGGGAATAAAGCGCATCAGGGTCTACTGCCACCTCATATTGCTTCAGATGCCCACCGAAACTATTGATTTCCACGATGCCCGGAATACCCGACAGTTGCCGCTTTACTATCCAATCTTGAATCGTACGCAACTCCATATCGTCGTATTTGTCTTTATATTTCGGATCTACTTTCAATATATACTGGTATATTTCACCCAAACCCGTAGTGATAGGCATCATCTCCGGAGTTCCAAGGTCTGGCGGAATCTCCCCTTGAACCGATTGTATCTGCTCATTCACCAGTTGGCGCGCATTAAGCGTGGGCACACTCTCATCGAACACCACCGTGACCACTGACAAGCCAAAGCGCGACACCGAGCGGATTTCCTTGACTTTCATGATGTTGCGCATCGCTATTTCAATAGGAGCAGTGATGAGTTGTTCCACTTCTTGTGGGGCGAGTGTCGGCGACACTGTCACAATCTGCACCTGATTGTTAGTGATATCGGGCACTGCATCGACCGGCAGTGTGAGCATCGCATAGATACCTCCCAAAAGCAAAAACAACGTCGTAAGGGCTACGAAGAGTTTCTTGTGGACCGAAAAGTTGACGATAGATTTAAACATATTCCGTGTTTTTTTAGATAAAACACTGCAAATATATAAAATAATGTTATAACACCAAAATAAATCTCTAAATATTTTTGTAATAATTACAAATTAGTATACAAAGACCTTTCAATATTGATGAAAATTGCGATTTTATATTTAATGTGAATCCAATAAATCTATCTTAGAAATATAGGCTTCATTAATAGTAATGTAAAAGATAGTCTTTTACACGGTAAACAACGGTTGTTTACAAGGTAAAAGATGATTGTTTACACCCTAAAAGACTATCTTTTACAATCCTCGGAAAAGTTGACTATTCCGAAAAACATCAAATAGGCTGATAACTAAGGCGTTAGCCTATAATGCTTAAGAATATTTAACAACACTATTTTCAGAAAAGTCTGTTTGGCAAGGTGCTAAATTTGGAAATCCCCGATTTATTGATTATCTTTGCATAAGATAAGCTACATTCGGCAATTTGAAAGTAAACTTTCATTGCGCTCATTTGCATAATCTTTGCATTTGATATTTGGCACTCTACCTTAAAATTATGCATAATGCGTAAAATTGGTAATGAAATAAGTAAAATTTATTGTTGCATATTGGAAGAAAAAATGTAAATTTGCAAAATGATTAAAGTGCGAAAGATATGAAAAGGACATTGATTATCACTTTCAGCATCA
>JALCDQ010000004.1 GCA_022641735.1 Prevotella sp.
CAATGTTACCCCCCGACTTGCATGTGTTAAGCCTGTAGCTAGCGTTCATCCTGAGCCAGGATCAAACTCTCCATTGTATAATGTTTTTTTAGAGACTCTCCTCCCTCTTTCCTTGGAAATCGGAAGGGGTCCCCGTCTGTTCCGTTCAGGACGCTTATCCTTTTTGATTTAAGAAGTCTTTCACTCTTTCGAATAAAACGGTTCGTTGTATTTTTACCCGGATACGCATCCGGCTTTGAAGCCATCCGCGAATCCGCTTCTTGTACTACTTCTCTGTCTTTTATGTAATCTTTTCAAAGAACTCTTTCTTTCCGCTGCCGCAAACTTTTTTGCGAAAGCGAGTGCAAAGGTAATGCTTTTTTCCTTAACAGCCAAATCTTTTCAAAGAAAAATTTAAAAAAAGTTTGAAGTTTTTTTCGACTTGTCGGAATCAGCTGAGATTTCACCTTATTATATATAGAAGCTTTATTTCAAGCCCTAAGAACTTTGAGGTTTATAAACATAATTGTTTAGCCACCTTTTAACCGTTATTTATGCGATAAAAGATGGCCTTCTACAAGACAAAAAGCCATCTTCTATAAATGGGAGGCTAATTTACCATCTTAAAAGAGACTATCTACTTTGCAAAGCTGCGGGTAACAAAGGGCAGACAAGTATAAAGAGCTGAATGCCAATATTCTGACGTATGGGCTCCATCGCGCACCCTAAACTCACATGGAATCTGTGCTTTATGCATCGCTTGCACGAATTCGATGTTGCGATCAAGCAGAAAATCATCATCCCCACAATCTATAAACCACTTAACGGAGCGCAATTCCTCTTTTCGAGCTTCATCAGCATCTTCCACATATTTAATGCAACTATGTTCCATTACTGATTTTGTGAGCAACATCATTTTCGAATTCGGGTCATCAGAAGGATGCTCATTGCCTGCAGGAATATCCATCAAAGCACTCATCGCATAAGCTGCGCAAAACATATCGGAATGACGTTGCGCGTAGCTAGTAGTGCCACCACCGCCCATGGAAAGCCCAGCGATGGCACGATGGCGCTTGTCAGCCATCACCCTGTAATGGCTTTCTATATAAGGGATAAATTCTTGATAGAAGAAATCCTCATAAGCCCAACCCGGCATATTGAAATATCCATTCCAGCAACCATCTTCTAAACGCCCTCCGGCATTGGGGCTCACAATTATCATCTCGCATGCTTCACCTGAAGCTACAAACTGATCCATCACATCCTGAACGTGCTCACCTTCAAACCAACTTGAGTTGATGCCCGTCATTCCATGAAGCAGATATAGAATAGGATATTTATTCTGAGTGCCGTCGTAACTTTTAGGCAGAT
Organism: Prevotella sp.; assembly: GCA_022641735.1. Classification (GTDB taxonomy): domain Bacteria; phylum Bacteroidota; class Bacteroidia; order Bacteroidales; family Bacteroidaceae; genus Prevotella. The sequence goes on from JALCDQ010000004.1 coordinate 1,351, forward strand.
AAATTGTGTAAGCACGATACGTTTTCAACACCTTGCTATAAATGCTATCAGTCACTATCTTTCCATGTCGTATCCATGTGACATCCTGCGCATCAGCCATGCTCACAAAAGCAAATGCCAAAAGGCAATATACGCAAAATCTTAACTTCCAAAACATTTTCAGTTCTTTTATGTCCTTGAAAAACAGGACTATATATTCCATTTTCATAATTTATTGGATTTTATTTAATACAAAGATAAAAATAAAAATATTATTCCTATTGTTTTTTTTTCAAAAATAATTGTCTTATATTTGCATTATGAATCATTCCATCATCAACTTTGCAGGCGAACATTCATTTTATTTTGACCATGTTCAACTTCATCCCGAAGAGCAAATAGGATTGCACCGACAATCTACATGGGAGCTGTCATACATTATCACAGGTAGTGGAAAATGTCAACTTGGTGACAACATCCATGATTTTTCTGAAGGAGAAGTGGTGCTTGTGCCCCCAGAACTTCCGCATTGCTGGACTTTCAACAAGGAGGATGTCGATAAAAACGGAATGATAGAAAATATTACAATAGCTTTCAATACAGATTTATTAAGCAAACTGGCATCCTCTTTCCCTGAAATACATGACCAGATGAAATTGCTATCTGACATTAATAGTGCCCTGAAATTCACAAAATCAGACACTATTGAAACCACGACTATCTTGCAAGAAATGATGATGCAAACAGATGCTGACAGATTTGCAAGTCTAATTCATCTTTTGGTTTCACTTTCAGAGAATCTAGGCAATGCCAGAAAATTAGGGAGTAAGCAGAGTCTTTCACCAACAGAAGAGAGATTGAAAAAGATAGAAACCTATATAAACTGCAACTTCAAACGGGAAATCACTCTTGACATGATATCCAAATACATCGGAATGAATCGAAGCTCATTCTGTTCTTTCTTTCTCAAAGCTAATAAGACGACATTCTTCCGCTATCTCAACACATACCGTATAGATGTAGCTTGCAACCTACTCAAGCAAAATAAAGACAGGATTGCTGAGGTTTGCTATCAATCAGGATTCAGAGATATTCCTTATTTCAATCGCCTTTTCAAGCAATTCAAAGGTATGACGCCGAGCGAATATAGAAAATTATATCAAGAAATCTAAGCACAATAAATTCTACAATGCAAATTTAAGACAATTCTTTCTTACAACAGAACAATAAAATTTGGCCAACAAACAATACTTTTGTGGCAACAAAATCAAGAATAACAGAATGTTCGCATTAATTGCTTCAATCGTATTGCTTTCAACAGACACAACAAACCTTGCGCTTAATAGAGTGGCAAAGCAAGACACCTTAATCAGCAGCAAAGAGGTAAACAACCGGAACGTCATGCTCAACGCTGCGGCAGATAATCAGCCACGACAAATCTCCATTGGCTTACCCGATGAAGACTCGGCTATAATCTTTGAAGACGGACTACCCACCACCTGGACATGGTGGCCCATGATGTCTTATTTCTATTGGGTAAACAGCAATATGTACAAGCATGTAGGGATGAAATCATTGAGTGAAAACACCATCACTACTGGGGCTGTAAACTATTCTGTAGATTCGTGGACACAAGAAGGCGGAGATAAGTTTGAAGGCAATACACAATATACAACAAATATATTCGGCCTGCAACGCTTCTCCGTAAGCCTTTTAGGCCCCATTGGAAATGGCTGGGACTACATGATTGGTACTTATATTAATCATGACCCAGGTGCCAACAAGATTGCTGACGCGCCCTTGCAAAAGGATATGAAACAATTCAAAGTGGGAATTACCAAGACCTTTAATAAAAGTCAAGGACAAATAAGCCTTTTTTATAAATACAATTTCAACCGTGTACTCACTGATGCTAATGGCCCTTTCGTTTTTGTAGGTGATGGTAATGTAAAGGAATATGCAGGATTTCGCCTTGGAAAAGACGGCTTCTTACCTGCTAATGGACAGATTACCTATATGGATGTCGTCACTGGAAATCTAAAGACCATCCAGCGCAACAAAGGGATGAGTGCGCTCAGCAATGACTTGAATATAGTGTTAAACTATCATTTCAGTCAAACCCTTCAACTAAATGTCATGAGTAAATATCACTATGCAAATATTTACTATGACGGCCTGAGCGTGTCAGGCATAGGCAAAGCCTCAGTGGAAGACGGCTACACATACGCTTATGACACCAATAAAAACAAAGCAGGGGAAACATTTACTGGTGATTTTGCAACGCGCTATCTGATGCGTGAAATAGCACACGAGAGAGCTTGGTATAACACAGCAGAACTAAAAGATTGTTCTACTAACTACCGACACAACTGGCGACTTGGCTTTAACTTCTGGTGGGTAATGCCCGACAATGTAACAAGTTCCGGTATCTACTCCCATACAGTGGAGGTTGACCCTTACTGGCTCTATCATCATGATTCTCAAGGTAACGATTACAACACAGGAGGTGAATATTATGACACCCACGAAACGAAAATAGCCTTCTATGCTTCGGATGACTGGCAGGCAAACGGACGGCTATGGCTTTCAGCCGGATTACGTCTTGAATACCATTGTCTAGGTGGCAACACGGCCTTTTCTTCCCTCAATGCCAGCACACAAGAGACAATCTTTCCCGAAAATGTACGTTCAGAAGGATGGAATCTTACAAAAGCAGCCATCACCCTTATCAAAGAACATTGGCTCAATCCATCAATTACAATCAGTGGAAGATATAATTTATCCAAAGGCTTTGGGATTCTTGCTGAAAGCATATACTCAGTTTCTTCACCCACATCGCCTAATTTCGGAGGTGCAAATAAACCTAATACAGATGCAATCGACACCTATTTCGGTAACGCAGGACTATTCTGGAATAACAAAAGGATACAATTGATTTCTCAGTTATCATACATAAAAAAAACGAATTATCAACGTTTTATCCAATTTATCAATCCTACCGATGCATCAGACATTGTAACTCAACTTGCCACTTATGGCATCGAGACTTTGGGATGGACAACCGATGCAGAAATAGCACTCCTCAAAGGCTTCAGATTTCATGGTTTATTCACCATTCAAGAACCCAAATTCAAAGACTTCGACATGAATGTCAAATTCAAAGATGGAAAGTCTACCAACTACAATTTCAATGGCAATATCACTACGGGAGTGAGTAAAATAATTATCGAGCTTGACCCCAGCTACGAATATGAGCCGTTCCGCTTATGGCTCAGTTTCCGTTATCAAAGCAAACAGTATATCAATAGAACCAACTCGCTTTATTTCAATGGGCGTTGGGAAACCTTTGCAGGTCTTAATTACAAAATAAATAAGCGTATTTCTTTTTCACTTAATCTTATAAATCTCTTCAATCAGAAAGGTGCAAGTGGCAATATAAATTCAGCGGATCTTGTGCAGGATGCTTCATCCTATCATAACTATCTCATGGCTGGAACCTATATTCGACCCTTTACAGTCGAATTCATTGTCCAAATTAGATTCTGACTTCAGTATTCTAAAAGAAAATATTAATCTGCTCATCAATTTGCTTCAGACGTATTTACAGAAACATCTATATCACCTTTAAATAAAGGCCTTTTAACCAATAATTCTATAGTTTTTACAAGGCAAAAGGCTTCTTCCTAAAATGAATAGGGTTTCTTATCTTTTCTAAAGAAATTATCTATAGTTACGAAGAAGATAATAAGCATTCACTTTCACCTTATTCAATAGAGGCTCTGGATAATTCGGATGCGTCAAAATCCAGCTTTTCACCATCGCTTTTGCCTCATTGCTGCTATGGCCTCCCAGCAAAGCGCCCAGCCAATTATCAGTGAAGAAGATATCACCGGTTTGCTGAATCTGCCGAATTTCATTCAATCCAAGTGTAAGAAAGCCATTATTTAAAGGCTCACGTGCAGCCGTATTTAAAAGAGAAAGCATCTTAGCAGACCATGGTTCTACACTTCTATTCTTCACATCCAATAAACTTTGGAAGAGTTGCTGCTGAACTCCAATATCGGGATTGCAAGCCCTAGAGATATAATCAAAAGCCCTTTGTTCATCAGAATTTTGTATTCTAGAACGTTGAGTTTGTAAGATTTCTTGCCATTTATCAGGCTTCATGATAGCAAGATGATAAGCCATATTGGTATAATCACGTTCATCCAATGTAGAATCGGCCTTTTTCTGCCATAAATCATATATTGAATTGACGACAGAAGATGACAAACAACACTGCGAAAGAATACGTATCATTTTCTTTCGAATACTTTTCGCAGGATGATTGAGGGCATCATTATATAAATAATATTCAAAATACTTCTTACTCCCAATATCCAAATCATCATACGCACTTATCAGATAATCACACAGAGTCGATGCTACTAAAGGGTTTTCCTCATTCATCAGGAATGTATTCATCGTATTCAGATATTGGCCTGGCTTTATCAATCCCATCAGATAATTCTCATATAGGTTCATGATGGCGGCATATCGGTTGAGTTCCTGCGGCATAGTGCGCCATGCATATTCCTCTTCAGCACAAGCTAAGTTATCCATTACGAAGCGTCCATATCCACTCCCATCATAATTAGGAAGGATGGCATAAGGCTTTTTTCCTATTTGAACCTCTGTTTGAGGGCCTTGCATATCCACATCAATGCTCTTGATTCCTTTGTCATTAGGGAGGAAAAGGCCCATCTTAAACTTCTGTTTCCAAACCAATCCACGTTCCCATGGGTCCTTTTGAGTAATGATGAGTTTGCCATTCTCATATCTTGTATAAATGGTAGGCAGACCTTTCTCCTTTACCCACACATCTGAAAAGGTCTTAACCTCTGCTTGAGGGCACTCCGCATTGATGATATCTATCAGATTATCCCATGTGGCATTGCCATATTCAAACTGCTTCAGATATTTCTGCAAGCTATTGCGAAAAATGTCAGTTCCAGTCTGTTGCTCTAGTTTTCGCATCATTACGGGCGCCTTATCATAGATAATATTACCATAAAGAAGCCCAGCATCTTTCAAGTTATTCAACTCCTGTTGGATAGGATGCGTTCCATCGGTACGGTCAGTAGCTAATGCACGCGTCTGATAAGCCTTCAGAAAGTTCAAATCATGATTGATATCAGGGAATTGCTCCCGACTGATTTTTGCCGCAAAGAAGTTTGCAAACACCTCTTTTGTCCACACATCATCAAACCATTTCATTGTGACAAGGTCGCCAAACCACATGTGTGCGGTCTCATGGGCTATCAATTCCAAGCGTGTAAGTTCTTCATCAGGCGTCGGGTTCTCCCCTAAAAACACCTCTCTATCCGTAAATTGAATAGCTCCCGGATGCTCCATTCCCCCAAATTGATAACCCGGAAGGACTACAAAACCATATTTATCGAAAGGATATTTGATTCCCGTATAGTTTTCCATCCATCTAATGGAAAGGGCAGCCTCATCAAACACCTTAACCAACTGTGCTGTCTTTTTCGCGTCTGTTTCTCGATAGAGTGCCCGAAGATTACGCCCGTCCTTTTGCGCTGTTGCCTCCTGGAACTTGCCTGCTACAAAGGAAAAGAGATAAGTGGGGATAGGATGAGAGTCGGCACTCGTCATCTGTTTCCAACCCTCAGGCACTTTGAGGTCCAAAACGAACTTAGCCTTGAGGTCAGGCTGGTCAAAACAGGGGAAAACACTTCGCGCCAAAGCAGGTACAAAGATAGTGTACATATAGTCCTCACTGCGGTTTAAGGCCTTATTTGAAGCCTCGAAATCGAGCGAAATGACATTCCCGCCTTTCTTAAGAGATTTCTTGGGGATAATGATATGCTCCCTCTCCCATTCCACTTTCAGTTTTTTCTTGTTGACAAGGCATGTTCCGCTAAAGCCAGCGCCACAGAAATCGAGGGGCAAATCGTCATCCCCATTCCACTGAAAAATAATCTCTGCATGCCCTGTCACTTGCTTTTCACGCTCTGCAGGGATGTCAAAATGAAGATTATAAGTAATCTCCGACAGATGTTGAGACCGATATTGTGCTAATTTCAAAGAAACTCCGTCCTCCAATCCTTGTGCTTTCAAAGGAAGAAACGACAATATCAGCAAACTCAGAAAAACCATTCTTTTCATCTTACAGATTCTTCTTTGGTTACTATATAGGCACTCAAAAGCACCAAAACAAGCGCTACGGGTTTATCCCATGTGAGCGCGTCCTGCCCTATCCAAATAGCTATAAAGGAAGCCACGATGGGTTGAAGGTTGGTATAAATGCTCACGGTGGTTGCCTTCAGATAGCGCATGGCAAAAGGAATGGCAAAATATCCAGCCACTGTAGCAAACAATACGATGAACAACATGCCGCTCCATCCTGCCAATCCGTTGCCTCCATAATTGCCTGAAAACAACTGTGTTTGCGGGAATTCCTGCCAAGCAAAGGGCAAGACAGCGACTGCAGAAATGAGAAACACCCATTTCATCTGCGTTACGGCGGTGTATTTCTGCGAGACCTTACGCGTTATAATAAGGTATATTGCCCATGTGAGCAGGCTCAATACGGCAAGTCCAATGCCGAGAAGGTCGTTCTTTCCAGTGCCTGATTGCCATCCCATAAAGACCATAAGCAAGGCTCCCAAGATGCCGATGATGACTCCAAACGACTTCTGAAGCGTGATGTTCTCATGAATGAAAAGTGCCGCCATAAGCATGGTGCCTACTGGCGTGAGGGTCGCAATCAGCGAGAAATACACGGGTGTGGTGTAAACGAGCGCCCAAGCGGTGAGCGTTTGCGAGATGACCACTCCCAACAAGCCTCCCACCATAATAATCGCCAAATCCTTCCCTGCCACCTTTTCTTTCGGCAAGAATAAGGAAATAGCCCAAAATATCAGAGCCGCACCGATGCAACGGGTTGCCATATAGGTCATAGGAGTCACCCAATCGCTCAATAGCCAAGCAGTTACGGGGACTCCAATACCGAATATTGTGTTGGCAATCAACAACGAGGCATGACCATCGAATTTGTTTTTATCCATCTTTCAGTTTTTAAAAAACAGATGCAAAGATATTAATAATAATTGAAAATGCCCAATTTGAGGTTAAAATAATATAAAGAGATTAACTATTTTGAGCATTCTCGCGTCTAATAAGTAAATTTGCAATGTTAAGTATTAACCAATAATTTATTCAGATATGACAAATAGAAAAAGTATTTTAGTAATGTCTCTTTTAACTGTAATTCTGATGGTTTCCAGTTGTGCAAGCAAGAAAGACCTGCAGAATTGCCAAACAGAGAACCGTGAACTCACAACCAATTATCAGAACACGAAAGAACAATTGGCTGCCTCAAAGGCACGTGTTGCGAGCCTTGAAGACCAGCTTGCCCAGCAAAAGAGCGACTATGCCGCCCTTCAGCAGAGTCTTGACAAGAGTTTGAACAACGCAAATTCCAACAATATCAACATTTCCAAGCTCGTTGACCAAATCAATGAGAGCAACCAATACATCCGTCATTTGGTGGAAGTGAAGAGCAAATCAGACTCTCTGAACTTGGTTTTGACGAATAATCTGACGCGTTCTTTGAGCAAAGAAGAGCTCAGCGAGGTGGATGTTCAGGTGCTTAAAGGCGTGGTTTACATCTCTTTAGCTGACAACATGCTCTATAAGAGCGGTTCTTATGAAATCAACGACCGCGCTGAAGAGACGTTGAGCAAGATAGCCAAAATCATCATGGATTATAAGGACTATGACGTACTGATTGAAGGTAACACCGATGATGTGCCTATCAACACGACTTCTCCGATGATGAAGAACATCCGCAACAACTGGGACCTCTCTTGTCTTCGTGCTTCCAGCGTCGTTCAATATCTGCAAGACCACTTCGGCGTAGCTCCTAAACGACTGACTGCTGGTGGACGTGGAGAATACAATCCTCTGGTGGGTAATGACACCGAATTGGGCAAACAGCGCAATCGCCGCACCCAAATCATCATCACTCCGAAGCTCGACCAATTCATGGACTTGATTGACAAGGCCCCTGAGGATTCTAAATAACGATCTTTTAGGTCGTAAAAGATGGCTTTTTACATGCTAAACAACGGTTGTTTACCGTGTAAAAGGTCATTGTCTATAAGCGCCTTCCGAAAGGATGGGCGCTTTTTTCATGCAATAAGCTGAAAAGAGAACGATGATTTAGCTGAGCGTAAACAGGAAATTCTCACCATCAAACTCCCAATCTGCCAACTCATAACGTATCAGTCGCGCGAGGATTTTGATGATTAAGAAGCGCTTGATATGGGCTATTTTCGAGATAACCTCTATGGGCTGATGGGGATTCAGCCTCATCATCTCCATCAGATGGGATTCCGTATCCGTGTAAGGCATCATGTTTTCCTCCCTTTGCTCTTGTCGCCACATCTCCACAAAGACAGGCGAAGCGATGATATTCTCATCCTTTATCCGAATAAAAGCCACCTCTTTGCCCTTCTCATCGAGGGCATATACAGGCCTTGCAATGGCTCTTGGAATGGTGGCAATCACGATATTGCGGCCCTCCACATGATAAGTCTTGAAACTGATGTCCGATTCCGGCTTGCAAAACTCATACGCCGCCTTATGCAACATATAGATTTCCTCATCCGACTTGACACCCGACATCTCGCCGTCATCACGCACCCCGATGAGCAATCGGCCACCTTCAGTATTGGCAAATGCCGATACCGAGCGCGCAAGTTTCAGTGCATCTTCCACCTTATATTTAAAGTCTTGCTGCTGATGTTCGCCTTGCGCGATGAGTTCCTGCAGATATTCCTTGTCTGACATTAAGCCTGATAGCGCTTAGTCCTTACCTTAAATTTGTCGAAACCCTCACCATAGACACCGATGACAGCGCTTTGCGACACGAAGGCATGCGGGTCTATCTCATTGATAATACGGAAGATTTTTTGGCTTTCTCTCTTCTTTGCGAGGATGAAAAGCATTTTCACATCATTGCCGGAATAAAATCCTTGCGCGGGAACAACCGTACATCCACGATGTGGGTCTTTGTTAATGCGGTGTCCGATTTCCTCATATTTCTCCGAAATAATGAAGAACTGCACGGAGCGACGCATGGATACGACCACCTGGTCGATACAGAAAGCCGATACCAAGAGCACCACATAGCCATAGATTACCTGCTCCCAATTGTGGAGAACGAGGTAACTGGAAGAGATGATAACGATATCGATGAACATGATGACACGTCCGAGAGAGATGTCACGATATTTATTGACGATGGCGGCAACGATGTCCGTACCACCCGTTGAGCCGTTAAAAGCCAATCCCATGCCCACTCCACTGCCCGTGAAGATAGCACCGATGATGCTCGCCATGAAAGGTTGGTCATGCAAGAGATGCAGATTGCCTGCCGATGTTTGGAAAAATTGCAGGAACAAAGTCAATACCGCCACGGCATAAATGGTCTTCACACAGAACTTCCATCCCAATATCTTCAGCGCAATGAACAGAAGAATGGCGTTGATGACGAAGTATGTGGCTTGGGCGGGTATTCCTGTACCCCAATAAACGACAGAAGCTATACCCGGAACACCTCCTGTTGCGATATTGTTAGGCAACAGGAAGACCGTCCACCCGATGCCGTAAGACACCATGGCAACGCCAATCATCACATAATCGCGTACCTCCTTGTATAACTTGTTCTTTCTTAATTGCATGGCATTTTCTATTTTTCACGGTGCAAAGTTACAATGAATTCTTGGAATATAGTCATTTTTTACCTCTATTTTTTCGGATAAGTCATATATTCGCCTTTATATTTTGTGCAGAAATAAAGGGCTTTTATGCGATGACCTGATAGTGGAGCAAGGCATTTCTGACACCATCCTCATCGATAGGCGTCGTCACATAGTCAGCGCTTTTCTTGACTTCGTCAAGCCCATTCCCCATTGCCACGCCGATGCCTGCCTGTCTGATAATCGGTATATCGTTGCCTCCATCACCGAAAGCCATCGTTTCCGCAACGTCCAGATGCTCAAATTGCGCCATGGCAAGCAATCCCCGCGCCTTGTCGATGCCCTTGGCAGTGATGTCCACAAAAGCCGGATGCCATCTGCCCAACGTACATTCATGAAGTTCGGGAGCCAGTTCTGCCTCTTGCTCAGCGGTGATAAAAGGCGTCACTTGCAGGATGCGCTCGTTGCGGATGTCGTCATAAGTCTTCGAAAAATCGATGTTGTCGACCTTCAGACCTTGCTGGAAGATGCGTTCAAAGAGAGGTCCATTATTATGCACGACAAAACTTTTCTCACCTACCACTACCGTCGGATAGCCCTTGCGGTCGCTGTCTTTGAGAATGATTTCCACATCCTTGCGCTGCATTTCATGGCAGCACACCTCCTCGTTGCCGATGAAGCAATAGGCGCCATTGGTCGTTATATAGCCATCGATGAGCGTTTCAATCTGCGATAGATTATTGATGATGCTGACAGGGCGGCCTGTTGAGATGAAAACCTTTACTCCATTGGCCTTCGCTTTACGGAGAGCATCCACCGTGGAGTCAGGTATCAGGTGGGTCTGAAAACTCACTAAAGTGCCGTCGATGTCGAAAAATAATGCCTTAATCATAATGTCCTTTCAACTTTTCGACTGCAAAATTACGAAAAAAAGAGCACATCCGGCACCCTCATAGTCATCTTTCTGCGCATTTGTTGATATCTGTCAATTTCATCGGAAATATCGACTTGTTTTTCAGTCAACAATTGTTTGTTTTCCAATCAACGGTTGTTTACGTTGTAAAACAGGCTGATTCATCGAGTAAAACAGCCTGATTCACTCGGTAAAACAGGCTGATTTACTCAGCCCTTTGTGGCTAAGGGTTTTGAGAGCAATCATTGTTTATCGGATAATGAATGGCCTTTCATCTTCTGATAAGTAGCTTTTAATGCCCTTAAAGAGGGTCTTCTGATAAGTTATTGACTATCTACGAAAAAATCGTAAATTGTTAAATATCAAGCAAATTAATATTATTTAACGTCCTAATCATAACACTATCTACGAAAATTTCGTAGCTTTGCCTCCGTAAATAAATACAGATATGGAAAAACTAACTAAACAAGAAGAGGAAACCATGCAACTGATTTGGCAGTTGGGAGCCTGCACCGTGCGCGCTATCGTTGAGCAAATGCCCGAGCCGAAAACGCCTTACACCACCGTGGCATCGATTGTCAGCAACCTCAAGACAAAGGGGTTTGTGACACAAAGCCGACAGGGCAACACCTATATTTATACGCCCGCCATTGCTGAAAACGACTATAAGAGCAAGTTTATGACGGGTTTTGTGCGCGATTACTTCAAAAACTCCTTCAAGGATATGGTCTCTTTCTTTGCAAAAGACGAGAAACTGTCACCCGAAGACTTGCAGGACATCATTCATGAAATAGAGAAAGGATCGTAAAAGATGGGCATATATCTCTTGAAAGTCAACATCTTGCTGGCATTGTTTTACGCCTTCTACAGGCTATTTTTCAGTCGCGACACCTTCTTCGCATGGCGTCGTATCTTGCTCATGGCCTCTTATATGATGGCCCTCTGCCTTCCTTTGCTCGACGTGAGCGCATGGATGCAAGAGCAAGACAGCCTTGCGCAAGCCTCCGACATCTATACACAGGTGTTGCTTCCCGAACTTATTGTGTCACCGATAGCCACCTCCGTCTTTTCCTTCACCAATCTCTTGCTGGTCCTTTGGATAGCAGCTATGGCGTGCCTATCGGTGCGTTTTTTCCTGCAACTTGGCTCTATCCTCCACTTGGGATGGTCATCAGAGTCGAAAACCATCAATGATGTGAAGGTGAAAGTACTGAAAAATATGGACAGTCCGTTTTCTTTCTTCCACTGGATATTCGTCAATCCGAAGGCACAAAGCGAAGACTCATTGGCCGAAGTGCTCATCCATGAACAGGCACATGCCCGTCAGTGGCATTCCATAGATATTCTTTTCTCCGAGCTTTTCACAATTTTTGCCTGCTTCAACCCATTTGCATGGCTTTTGAAGCGTGAGGTCCGCATCAATTTGGAGTATCTTGCCGATGAGGAAGTGCTCGATGAAGGCCACGAAAACAAGGCTTATCAGTATCATCTTTTAGGGCTTGCTTATCATAAAAGCATGACAACGTTGTCTAACAATTTCAATATTTTACCTCTTAAAAAACGTATCAAAATGATGAACAAAAAACGCTCGAATGAGCTCAAGAGATTTTCTTATCTCTTATTCTTGCCATTGGCAGGGATTCTCATGGTGGCTTGCAACCTCGATTCCAAGCCTCAAAAGGCAGAAGGAGAACAAACCAAGACCACAGCCGTTGCCACTCCTCAAAAGGCAGCAAAAGGCAATGTGAAAGCCCAAGGAAAGGTTTATGAGGTAGCGGAACAGATGCCTGTTTATCCGGGAGGTGTACAAAAACTGATAGAATTCCTAACGGAAAATGTCAAATATCCTGAAGCTGCCATGAAAAAAGGCATCGAAGGACGGGTCATCGTGTCATTCGTTGTCAATACAGACGGCTCTGTTTCTGACGCTAAAGTCGTGCGCAGCATCCATCCTCTATTAGATAAAGAGGCGCTCCGCATGGTGAACAGCATGCCGAAATGGACACCCGGAAAGCAGAATGGGCAAGTTGTAAGAGTGAAATACAACGTTCCGATTTCCTTTAAACTTAAATAGAACTCTCTCTAAAGATGAATAGATTTTCCCAAATTATTATTCTCTTGGTTGCTTGCCTTCCTATGAAGGCAGGCAATTTAAATCTTGTTCAAAAGGGCGACAGTTGCATGGAGGCTTATGATAATTATCATGCCTTGCAGTTCTATGAGGCTGCTTTCAAGGAAAACGACAATCCTGAAATACGCCGAAAACTTGCTAACTGCCTTTATGAAAGGGACTCTTATCGAAGATGCGCTGATTTGCTGTCGCCTCTTCCTCAGGATTCCCTCAGCCATAAGGCCCTCCGCCAGCTCTTCTATTGCTATAAATATCTTGACCAGAAGAAGCTCTATAAAACCTTAGGAAATACGATTTTGGAGCGTTATCACATGGATGGAGAGGTCTTGGCTGACCTTGCGGCAAGCTATATAGCAAATGACAATCCCGACAAAGCCTACATTCTCACCTGTGAATATTATCTGAAGGACTCCACGAATATAGCCGTCAATCATCAATTCGCAGATGCCTGTTTCATCAAAGAGTTATATCCTTTGGCAGCCACCATCTATGAGAAAATGCTGAAAGCGGGCGTCGAGACCTATAGCGTGTATTATTCCCTGGGCGTATGTCATGAGCAACTGAAGGCGATGGACAAGGCGAAGGCGACTTTGGAGAAAGCCGTTGCGCTCAGCGATTCCACTAAAGCCGGCGCACTCTATTATCTTGGCTATGTGGATAATGAGCTGAAGCTCTACAATGAGGCCACTCCTTGTTTTCTGAAAGCCCTTCAACTCTATGAGCCCGACCCATCGGTGATGTATATTTCCTATAGCGGTTTGGCGGAAAGTTACTATCAGAAGCAAAACTATCGGCAGGCATCCTATGCCTTCAAGAAGGCTTTGGAGGTGAATCCGAGTGCCCTCACCGCCAATTATTACTTAGGCGCATGCTATGAGCAGATGAATGACCGGCAGAATGCCATCTTCTGTTACAACGGTTTTCTGAGCTCTGCCGCCATGCTGAAGGAAAAGAGCAAGGCCATGGAAGAAATGATTTCCTTTGCCCAAAAACGGATAGCTGATTTGAAGAAACATTAAAAACAATGTATAGACAGATGCGGGAAACCATACTATTCCTATTATTATCCGTTGCTCTGATGAGCAAGGGACAAGATAAAATGCCTTTAGGAGCTTTTGCTATCGACTTTCATAGCCATATATATCTGCGCAATATCTTCAGCGGAAAGCCTGCTCATTTCCTTTTCGACACGGGTGCTGACTACGCTTATCCTGACAGCACATTTCTTGCAAACAGTCATTTTGCCTTCAAGAACATCGAGAGAGCCAATATAGGTGGTGCTGGAGGGCATCGTGTCATTGTGCCTCTGATTATGGACAAGATAACTAACCGATTTGGTCATGAGGTATATACGCCTCCCTACACGCCCGTCCTTCAACTCAAACCGCTGCTTGGTGACTTTGCTGACGGTATCATTGGCATAGAGTGTTTTCTGAATCGCGTGTTTGAAATCAACTATTTTCACAAGTATATGCGCATCTGTCAATCGGTGGATTCTTCGATGATTAAGGGCTTCACGCCAATTGCCTTTCTATTAAAGAAAAACCGCATTTATATCCCTGCAAGTATCTCTGTCAATAACACTGTTGTGATTTCAGGCCTAATGTCTGTAGATTTAGGCTCTGGAGGTTCATTTACGCTCACATCTTCCACGGCTGAGAAATATAAACTTGACTCCTTGATAACCCATAAATTGGGCTGGTATTATGAATATTATGGCATCGGAGGAGAGGGCGACTCTTATGATTTCAGGGCTTCCAAAGCCTCTATCGGTACATTTGAATTGAAGGACGTGGTAATGGACTATAGTTCGAATAAAGGCGGCGCTCTGTCTGACAGGGATTACATAGGTATCATTGGGAATGACATTTGGAGCCGTTTTGACGTCATCTTTGATTTGAAAAATGAGGTTATGTACCTTAGACCCAATGAAAATTACGCAGAGCCTTTCGGCGCAGGACGATTGGGTTTCGGTTATGTAGATAGAAGTCAGACCTTAGGTTATTGGGTAGTGTCGGGGATGCAACAGGAAAGTAAGGCTGAGAAGGCTGGCCTAAAAGTAGATGATCATATTCTCTCCTTGAATGATACCCTAGTGAATACATTTGACATCGACCGACAGGACACGCTGTTTTCAGGTAGAAAGCACCTTGATTTGCAGATTCAACGGGGAAAGGAGATACATCGTATCAGCTTTGATACCGAAGACCCGCATCGCATCTGATGAAAATCCCTACGGAACGAAGGTCATCGCTCGGTGGTCACTTCCTTATTGAAGCCTTTCTCATCGCGTAAGGTGAATCTGTATTTCTGCCATTCTACGAAAGGATAATGCACGAATTCACCGAAACTGCGGATAGCCTTGCCGTTGATGGCTAATATCACATCACCTTGCCGCATGCCCTTCTGATAGGCTTCGCTGCCTTCCCAAATGAGACCCACGACTGCCCTGTCATCTACCGGCACAAACGCCACGCCCATCTGCTTGTTGCCCACTTCCACGCTGTCGGCATCATTCTTCGGTTGGAAGATAATCTGACGACGGAAAGGATTGATGATGATGTTGCCGTAACGGAGTATCCGCGCTCCGATGCGCGACGACCCTTGCGTGGTGATGGTGCGCACATTCATGAAAGAGAACTCATCCCATTTGAGGCGGTCGAGATGCAGGAAAGCCACCTCGTCCTTGTTCTCCGTTCCATAATTGCCGATGACGAGATTGCCTTGCTGACGTCCCTCCACCTGTGCATTCACCTGTTTGCTCTTATAGGCATGAGCATCGAAGCTCGCTTTGTTCATCGTATAGAGAGGACGGGAGCCGAGGTCGAAGAGCGCCTCATCCACATGCCGGATGAAAGGACTCGTCAGAACATAAGGCACAAACCATTTGAGCTTATACTTGACTGCAAAGCCGGGCTCTTCATCAAACAGATTTCGGCGGTCGGTGAGGATGAGTATCTTGCGCTCGGCATCAATCTTGGCACAGAGGCCTTTATTGAAGATGTCAAAGCCGAGGATAGCGTCATACTTGCCTTTGACCAAAGGCCGTGGCAGCACCGACGCCACATAGTTGCTCACGACGAGCCTCCCTATCCTGAAGGGCGGTAGCGCAATCACCTTGACAGTGTCCTGCCGGTTGTTGGCATCATGAGAAACCACCTTGCCCAACTCCGTCCAATAGTTGATAGGCGCTCCCTTGAAGAGCATTCCTTGACTACTTCCGGTGTCGAGGTTGAAGCGCAGCATACGCCCTTCCATTTCCGCCTCGATATAGATTTGGTCGTCTTCAATCTCGATGGGAATGGTGTCGCAGAAGTCTTTCTGCGACAGGTCGAAATTGGTGTTATAGCCGTGCATCTGCGCCGTTGCCGTCAGCGTGACGAGCAACAGCAAGGGCAAGAGAATTCTGAAGTGTCTCATCTATTCAATTTCCTCAAAAGTGATGCCGTCAAACTGCTTCATCATGGTGAGCAGACGGTCCTGATAATGACTGCGGCGCACTTTCACCTCCACCGTCACATGAAAGTTTTTGGAGTCGCCGTCCTTCGATTCCTGCATGCTGTAGGAGTCCACATCGATGAATTCCGCCTTCATCTGCTCCAGCAGCTTGGGGATTTCTTCCTTGTCGGCAGTGGCAAAGGTGATGACGAGGTTGCGCGTTCCATATTTCTTGATGGCCATGTTCAGAGTCTCCAGACAGATGAGCACGAGGATGGTGGCTGCCACGGCGAGCGGATAGAGCCCTGCCCCACACGTCAGACCGATGGCTGAAGTCACCCAAAGGCCTGCTGCCGTCGTCAAGCCCCGCACCACATGCTTCTGAAAGATGATGGTGCCCGCGCCGATGAAACCGATGCCCGTGACCACTTGCGAGGCTATTCGCGAAGGGTCGAAAGAGGCTTTGTCGAGTTGTCCGAGCACTACGTCGAAGCCATATTGCGAGATAATCATGAAGAGCGCACTGCCCAATGCCACGAGGAAGTGGGTCCTGGCCCCAGCCTCCTTGGCTCTGTATTCCCTTTCAAAGCCGATGATGCCACCCAGCAAGGCAGCGATGAAAAGCCTTAATATAAACTCTGTCGTCATGTCGTATAATCTTAATCTGTGGGCAAAGATAGTGTAAATCGAAGACAACACAAAAGGAAATCCTTCTTTTTTTCTTGCGGAAATACAACTTTCATTCCTTGACAGATTGGAGCAGATTGGAAGTTTTGCCCTCTGATATCCAATAATTTGGGTTTAAAATCGTTTTCTCTTTAGAGATAAGTCACTTTTTCTCCATTAAATGTTGGAAAGTTCTTTTATTTCAATATCTTTGCAGGCAGTAAATGGTTGTATATGAACATAAACAATATAGAGAGCGTTAAAAGCATTATCAAGAATGCCGAAGACAGCCAGACGGAGTTTAAGGAAACCACTGGGCAACTGGAGCGTGGCATGGAAACGATATGTGCCTTCCTCAATGGAACAGGCGGCACTCTCTTATTTGGTGTTACTGATAAAGGGAAGATTATCGGGCAGGAAGTAGCCGACAGCACCAAAAGGAATATAGCGGAAGCCATCAACAGATTGGAGCCTTTGGCTGAAGTTCAGATTTCTTATATCGCCTTGCCGGATTCTGACAAGAACATCATAGCTCTGCACGTTGAAGACGCGAGATTCGAGCGTCCTTTCTGCTACAAGGGTCGGGCTTATATGCGCGTGGAAAGCGTTACAACGACAATGCCGCAAGCAGCCTATAACGAGTTGCTGATGCAACGGGGTGGAAAATACGGTTGGGAGTCGATGACAAATCCGGAACTGCAAATCGCCGACCTTGACGAGAATGCCATCTTAGGAGCTGTGCGGGCAGGCATCGACAGCGGGCGTCTGCCTGAGAATACCATCCGCGAGGAAACGGCAACGATACTCGAGAAATTCGACTTGCTTCATCATCAGCAACTCAACAACGCTGCGGCGGTGCTGTTTGGAAATAATTTCTATGATTATCCCCAATGCTTGCTGAGGATGGCTCGATTCAAAGGAACTGATAAGAATGAGTTTATTGACAACCAGCGTGTACAGGGAAACATCTATCACTTATTGGATGCGGCAATGGCATTCTTCTTCAAACATCTGTCACTTTCGGGGAAAATCGAAGGTCTGTATCGTGAGGAGGAGCTGAGCTTGCCTTATAAGGCGTTGCGGGAATGTTGCGTCAATGCCTTTGCCCATCGATTCTATCATCAGCCAGGAAGTTCCGTGAGTATAGCCATCTATGATGACCGAGTGGAAATCACGAATAGCGGTGCGTTTCCAGCCGACATCTCCATCGAGCGCTTATTAAGTGCCCATGACTCGCAACCTCAAAATCCGTTGATTGCCAATGTCTTATACAAGAGCAAAGTGCTGGAGAGCTGGGGACGAGGGATAGGACTGATGGTCAGCGAATGCCGACGCGTGGGTATCCCTGACCCCGAATTCCATTCAGATGGAGGCTGCGTTTTGGTTGTGTTCCATTATTCTCATACGACACCCACAAGCGTCCCACAAGCACCCCACAAGTACCCCACAAGTACCCCACAAGTGAAGACTATCGTCCATGTGATTGGCAACGGGATGCTATCCGTGAAAGAAATCATGGAATTGTTGGAGCTTAAAGACCGGAAAAGCTTCTTGCATAGCTACCTTTATCCTGCCATAGAGCAAGGATTGGTGGAGCTCCTCTACCCGGAACAACCAAGACATCCAAGACAGAAATACCGTTTGACGGAAAAAGGAAAATTAAATGCTCAATTATAAACGTCTAAAAAGATGAGACAGATTATCAGTCATTTCACAGATGACGACCTTTACAAGTTATCCATGTGCTGCGCCGTGATAGAAAACTATCCACGCACACAAGTCAAATACCAGTTTGTCGACCGCAACAACACCGTCTATCCCGAAGGCTTCGCCGACCTGCTCAATGAGCAGATAAGGATGCTGGAGCAAGTGGTCATCACCGAGGAGGAGATTGCCTTCATGAAACGCCAATGCAAGTATATCCCCGGATGGTTTTATCCTTATCTCAAAGGCTACAGATACCACCGCGAGTGGGTGAAGGCCTGGCAGGACGAGGAGGGACACCTGCACGTGGAGTTCGAGGGCAACTGGAGCGACACCATTCTCCTTGAGGTCAAGGTGCTGGCCATCATCTCGGAGCTTTTCTATATCGTGACCCATCAGACCGACAAGTTCGACTATAAGGCTTATTACGACAAGACCTATCACAAGGCCGAGCGACTGCTTGCCGCCGGATGCGTCTACAGCGATTTCGGAACACGCCGCAGAGCCTCGTTTACGGCTGAGGAGACGGTGGTGAGAGCCATGAAGGACTGCAACCTCTCGCAGCAGTGGCCCGGCCGCTTCGTGGGCACCAGCAACGTCTATCTCGCCATGAAATACGACCTGATACCCGTAGGCACCATGGCGCATGAATTCGTGTGTGCCATCGGTGGCATGTACGGCCCGCAGATGGCCAACCACATTGCCATGAACGCATGGCGCAACACCTTCAGAGGAGCCCTCGGCACTTATCTCTACGACAGCTTCGGATGGGACATCTTCAGCATGAACTTCTCGGAAGACTTCGCCAACCTCTTCAAAGGCCTGCGCATCGACAGCGGCAACAACCGCGAGCAACTGCTCAAGATAGCGGAGAAATACAAGTCGCTGGGCATCGACCCGCTCACCAAGCAAGTCATCTTCAGCAATGCCCTCAACACCGACCAAGCCATCGAGATTCAGCGATACGCCGTCGACTATTGCCAGCCCTCTTTCGGCATCGGCACTCACTTCACCAATGACTTCGAAGGCGTGGAGCCCATGAACATCGTCATCAAGCTGGTGGCTGCCAAAATCACCGAGCTCTGGCCTTTCTACAACGACACCTGCAAGCTCAGCGAAGACGACGGCAAGCATACCGGAAAGCCTGAGGTGGTGCGCAGATTCATGGAGACACTGCATTTCAAGGAGGATTAGCCATGACGGAATTTGAGAAGATGCGCTCCAGCCAGCCCTACAGCTATGGCGACGCGGAGATTATCGCCAGTTTCCGCCATGCCAAAGACCTGTGCGCCCGGCTGACAAGCCTCTCCTCTCTGTCGCCCGACTACCGCCCGCTCATGGAAGAGCTGATACCCGGTTTCCCGCAGAGTGCCGAAATCTGTACGCCCTTCCATTGCGACCATGGCAACGGCATCATCATCGGCGAAGGCACTTACATCAACTACAACTGCACCATACTCGACGGAGCCTGCGTGCGCTTCGGCGCTTATGTGAAGGTGGGGCCCAACTGCCAGTTCTATACCCCCGTGCATCCTCACGACTTCATGCAGCGCCGTGAGCCCGGAGAGACCTGTTTCCCCATTACGATAGGCGACGATGCGTGGATTTGCGGAGGCGTCATCGTCTGCCCCGGAGTCACCATCGGCAAGCGGAGCATCGTAGCCGCAGGGTCAGTGGTGATTCATGACGTGCCCGACGACTGCCTCGTGGCAGGCAATCCTGCGGTCATCAAGAAATATCTCAAGTAAGGGAAGCATGCCCCTGCTGATGATATCTGTCTGATTCATGTTAAATGTGTCAAAGAGCGATTTTTTTAAGTCTTTGAGTTCTTCAGTTTTTAAGTTTCTGAGTTCTCGGAATTCTCAGAGCCCTCCGAGTTCTCAGCCTTTAATTACTAATTTCTAATTACTAATTCCTAATTACCACAAAGATACAACATTTTTCCTCGTTTTGCAATAGCCAGAACAACTTTGGGAAAGAAAAGGGGACAAACTGGTGCACTTTGGGAAAGAAAAGGGGACTTTGGGAAAAAAAAGGGGATAAAAGATTTGAACTTCAGATTTTTTTAACAGTTGAGCCTTCAGTTTTCCCCAAAAGATAGAGCCCTCCGAGTTCTCAGTTCCCTCTGCCCTTCAATTATTAACTCTTAATTATTAACTATTAATTTTCCTCGCTTTCCTTACCACAAAGATACAACATTTCCCTCCCTTTTGCAATAGCAAAATCAACATTGAGAAAGAAAACGAGAAAAAACAGGCAACATTGAGAATAAAAACGAGAAAACGAGAAAAAAAACGAGAAGAATTTGAAAAAATCAAGGGAAACATGCCGAAAAAAAAAGTGCTTCGTTGCATGTTCCCCTTGTCTGTTTTCTGCTTATTTGTTTCCTTTTGCCCGGTTGTGGGTCTTGCAAAGCATCTGACAGTTGCTCTCGTCGGTTGCTCCGCCACGGCTCCAAGCGGTCACGTGGTCGGCATCCATCTCCGAGAGTTTCCAGATGCGCGTGTGGTTGTTGGTGGTTTCGAGGGCACAAAGCGGACAGTTGGAGATGCCTTTTTCCTCAGCCTCCTTCGTCTGCTGGTCATATACTTTCTTCTTCGTGCGGTCGTCGAAGATTCTGATTTCCAGCAGTCGGTTGTCCTTGCAGCCTCCCAGCACGTATTCGAACACGCCGCCGGGCTTGCCCACGCAGTCGTCGGTGAGCAGCCGCTGCACCTGCTCATGCACTTCCTGCGGGTTATAGCTTTGGCTGTGATAGGTTTCATAGAGCCTTCCCCATTCCAGTCCTTTCATGGGCTTCTCCACGTCGATGAATACGCCGTTAATCCATTCGATGACGGTGTTGAAATAGGTCTTCAGCTCGCTGATGTCGCCCTGATAGCGGTGACTGCTCATATAGCCGCTGATGTTGCCACGGCTCACCCAGTCGAGGGCGCATTGCAGGAAGTCCTGACGCTTGGCGTCGCCGTTGATGTAGTGGCTCCACTTCTGTATGTTGGCATTGCGGCTGTTGCTGAACTCGGCTTTGGCTGCCGTGACAAAGGGGCCTGAGAAGATGGCGTTGAGCAGCTCCTGCTGATTGAGAGGCACGCCGGCGATGTTGATGGTCTTAAACCACTCCTTGATTTCGTTCTCCGTGCCCTCGCACTCGTAGATGAGCAGTCGGGTGTTGAGGATGTCTTCTTGCAGCGTTTCGTCCAATCCTTTGAAGTACTGCTCCATGCCGTTGGAATCCTTTACGGCAAACTTGCCCGTCACATATCGCCCGATGCTCGTGATGCGCTGCTGACCGTCGAGGATTTCAAACTTGTCGGCGCCCACCTTGTTGAAGTAAATCAATCCCAGCGGATAGTGCTTCAAGATGCTTTCTATGACCGCCACATCCCGTTTGCCGTCGGCATAGATATAGTTGCGCTGATATTCGGGTTGTATGGTGAGCTTGCCGCCCAAGCCGAAGAGCCCTTTGCCCTCCAGCTCGTTATAGATGAAGCCCTCACAGATGGCTCTCACCGTGATGTCGGTTCTTAATGTCGTATTCATACGTATAGATTTTTCTGTTTCGTTTTTGAGGCTCTATTGAATTTTGCGGATTAAAATTCTACCGTAAGTTCTTGCGCCTTTAACAATAGTGCATCCTCCTCTGTCATCAGGATGAGGTTGATAATGCAATTTATCTAAAGCACTTTTAGGTGCAGAAGCACGAGTATTTCCGCTTGCTTGCCAAATTATTTCAAATTGTTCAGGGCAATATTTATCAAGGAAACTGATAGGCACGCCCATCGTTCCCTCATAATCGGAAGGGATGGCATCGGTGTAAGGCACTTCTATTGCGTCATAGTTATCATAGTGCTGATATTCTGTCTTTCCTTTGATTTCCTTATGACGGCTGAATTTCAGATTATCCGCCATCGTCATCAACTCCAAAGGCTCATGACGACGACCGTGGTCAAGATTGGTAAACCATCGAGAATGGGCAGCTTCATATAATTCACTACTTGTATCTCCTTGATAAAACCATCTGACATCATTAACTCCCAGCCATAGCTTATTCTCTTTGATAAGCGGGAAGATTTCCTTATAAGTGATGGCATTCATATTGCCGATGATGAGGAACTGCTTGTCAGCCTCTGTTATCCAAGCCACGAACTCGCGGAAGAGGGAGAACGGAGGATTGGTGATGATGATGTCTGCCTCATCGCGCAATGCCGTCACTTCAGCAGAACGGAAATCGCCCGTTCCCTCCAGATATTGCCATTCGAGGTCGTCGATGTCCACCTTGCCGTTCTCGTTGGTGTCGCGCGTGAGCGTGAATATCTTGCCGCATACCGCCGTCTTGTCAGCATTGAACAATGGGTTTTCCGTTTCAAACAAGGTCGGTTGCCAGTCGCTCTTATAGTTCTTGCTCTCTTGGGCAAAGCTGGTGCTGATGAGCTTCTTGAGCCCGAAGTTCTCAAAGTTCTGCGCAAAGAACTTCGTGAAGTTGCTCCACTCGGGGTCATCGCACGGAAGGAGTATCGTCTTGCCTCTGAACACGTCGGGGTTGAACTCCATATAAGCGTTCACCTCCTTCTGTATATCCGCATATTGCGTGTAGAACTCATCGTTCTTGGCAGTCTTGGCATTCGAAAGATTACTATTCGCCATTTTTTTCTTTAAGTGTGTTTTTAATATTTTCTGTCCCGTCAGGAGGAAAGCCTATTGCAAAAGCCCTCTCCGTGGATTTTTATGAATGCGAAAATATAAAAAGATAACGACACAGCCAAATAAAACCAAAAGAAACTGCAAAAATAATTTTAAGACGGCAACCCCAACAACTCAAAAGCCTCACCCTCACAAGCCTCACCCTGACCCTCTCCGAAAGAGAGGGAAATGAAAAACTCAAAACTATTAACTATTACTTATTAACTATTAACTTCTTTGATGGTTTTTGCCAAATAGGGCATTTTTTTATTTTTTATTTTTTATTTTTTAGATTTTGACTTGAAGACTGAGAACTCCGAGAACTCAGAGAACTCTGCCTTTTCTCAAAAAACTTAATAACTCAAATTTGTAAAATAAAAATCAAACCAAAATGTATGGACGATTTCACCGAAAAATAAAAAATAAAAAATAAAAAATAAAAAAATGCTCTATTTGGCAGAATTCAGAAGGAGGATTTTTGACCCAAAGGCAGAAAGGTGGATTTTTGGTAAAATATCTTTACTTATTAACTATAATATTATTATATATATTATATTATAATTACTTAATAATCAATATATTATATATATTATAATATTAATAATATTATTACTATTATTATTTACTATTTAACTGATTTAACAAAAATTGGGTCGGTGTGCAAGGTACTAAATTTTTATTTTTATTTTTTATTTTTTAGATTTTTCAGAGGCTTGTTTACTCTCTAATTAATTGATTTTCAATGAGTAAGCGATTACTTATTGCTCGGCAAAAGATATTTCTAATTTTTATATTTTTGAGTTGACCCCGAGAATGGCACTTTTCGGAGCATCAAAATGAGTGTCATGTCGAGATGGCAAAATGGGGGTAAAATCCGAAAGTTCGAGAAAATATAAAAATTGGGAAAAATCGGGGAAAATATCAATTGAAGAAATTTTGTAAAGAAATTTTATTTCAAGTTTTTGAGTTTTTGAGAAAAGGCAGAGTTCTCGGAGGACTCGGAGTTCTCGGAGTTCTCCGTTTTCAAGTCAAAATCTAAAAAATAAAAAATAAAAAATAAAAAAATGCCCTATTTGGCAAAACCATCAAAGAAGTTAATAGGTAATAAGTAATAGTTAATAATTAAAATTCGGAGGGGTCGGAAAAAGGCAAATTAATAATTAATAAGTAATAAGTAATAATTAAAATTCGGAGGGGTCAGGAACTTAACCCACCGAAATATAAAAAATAAAAAATAAAAAATAAAAAAATGCCCTATTTGGCAAAATCTTCAAAGAAAGTAATAGGTAATAAGTAATAGTTAATAATTAAAATTCAGAGAGGTCGAAAAAAGGCAAATTAAAATGCGGGGGGTCAATGGCTCGGAAAACTATTACTTATTAACTATTAACTATTAATTTTCCCCCCTCTCTTCGGAATCGTTCCCGATAATATAAAGAGGTATTCCTAATTAAAATGAAAAGCGATGAGAGAAGATTGCGAAAAAAACGCTATCTTTGTAAGCATAAACTTTAACGCATGAGCAAGAAATACTTTCTGTTTTTCCTTTTGAGCCTCTGCCTTTCGGCAAGCATGAGGGCGAATGAGCCTCAAAAAGCCTTGAGTGTGACGGAATTCAAGAATCCGCCGGTCAGCTACCGACCTTACGTTTGGTGGCATTGGATGGGCCCTAACTTCTCGAAGGAGGGCATCCACAAGGACCTTGAGGCCATGCAACAATGCGGCATCGGCGGGGCTACCATCTTCAACCTTTCTTCAGCCGTGCAGGAGTCTATCGCTCCCACGGAAAACAATCCCTGGCCTTGGCAGACCTATCGGAGCAAATACTATTGGGAAGCCATCGAATATGCCTGCAAAGAGGCTCAGCGGTTAGGGCTGGAGCTGGGGCTGACCAACTCGGTGGGCTATTCCACGACGGGCGGTCCTTGGATAGATGAGGAGAAAGGCATGAAGCACCTCGTGAGCCGAAGGGTGACCGTGAAGGGCGGGCAGGATGTGAAGATGTGCATCCCTCAACCTGAGCTGCCGGCTTACGGCGGATGGGGAGCCATGGGAAAGACGAAGCCTGACCACTATGACGACATCGTGACGATGGCGATTCCCGACAAAGGAAACAAGAACAAGGCTGTGGATATCAGCCGTTGGCTGTCGAGCGACAACATCCTGCATTGGAAGGCACCGAAGGGCGAATGGACCATCCTGCGCATCGGCTATGCCTCCACCATGTCGTGCCCTCATCCGGTGCCCGACGATGTAGCGGGAAAAGTGCTGGAAGTCAACAAGATAGACTCTTTTTACGTGGCTTATCACTGGGATGAGGTGCTCAAGCCTATCAACGAATATCTGAAGCCTTATATCGGCAAATCCTTCAAACATATCACCATCGACAGCTATGAGGCCGGAGAGCAAAACTGGTCGCGCCATTTCAAAGACGACTTCAAGCGCATCAAGGGCTATGACCCCACGCCTTATCTGCCGGCACTCTATCTGCAAAAGGGCGATTCCATGCAGATTGACTCCGTGGTGGCGGCACGCTTCCGCTGGGACTTCAATGACGTGATAGCCCAACTCTTCCAAAAGAACGGCTGGGACGTGACCCATCAGAAGGTGGCGCAATATGGGCTGAAACTGGATCATGAGCCTTATTGGGGACAGTTCTCGCCCTTGTCAGGAGCAGCCTCTGCCGACCTGCCGATGGGAGAGTTCTGGACTTCCAGCAACGGCAAAATCAATCCCAACGTGACGGGAGGAGCCCGTGCTGCCGGCAAGACGGTGGTAGGCGCAGAATCGTTCACCTCAAGGCCTGAGATGAGCCAATGGACTGAAGACCCCGCCATGCTGAAACGCTCCACCGAAGGGGCATTTGCTTCCGGCGTCAACAGGCTCGTGCTGCATCATTGGGTGCATCAGCCTTTCGACGACCGTTATCAGCCGGGCATGGGCATGGGCTGGTGGGGCACTCATTTCAGCCGCAATCAGACGTGGTTTGAGCCTGGCAAAGCCTTCTTCCATTATCTGGGCAGATGCCAATATCTGTTGCAACAAGGCGAACAGGTGATTGACTATCTGATGCTCGACAAAGCCGACAGCAACAGCGACGGCATCTCTCTGCTCGACTTCCTCCGCTATCCGCAAAAGGTGGACAAGGGCAGAATCGTGTTGCCTTCAGGACGCAGTTATGCGTTGCTGGAAGTGCCGAATGCCCGCAACATTGACCCGCAGGTGCTGGAACACATCGGAGAACTGCTCCGACAAGGTGCCACGATAGTTTCCGAGAAGTCGGAAGCCTCAACGGGTCTTCTGAATTATCCGCAATGCGATGAGCAGGTAAAGGCAAAGGCGGAGGCTCTCTGGGCTCAATATGGCGGCAAACAACTCTTTGCCACCCGTGCAGAGGCTATCCGTCACCTCGGCATCAAGCCCGATTATCTCGTGGAAAAGGGAGAAGCCGACATCGTTCACCGCAAGACGAAGACGGAGGACATCTATTATATCGGCAACCTCACCAACTCAGCAGAACGCGTGCAGGTGTCGCTGCTTCAGCAAGGTCGTCTTCCGGAGTTATGGAATGCCGAGAAAGGAACGGTGGAGAACGTAGGCGACTGGCATTTTGACAACGGCAGAACCGTCGCAAGCCTCCACTTAGAGCCTTATCAGTCGCGCTTCATCGTCTTCCGAAGAAATGCCACGCCGGAGGAAATCGAACTTGGAAAGCAAGGAGAAGCACCCCGGCAACTGCTGAAGACCCTGACGACGGAAAACCATTGGAAGATGACTTTCCTGCCTAAACTCGACACCCGTTTCCAAAAGGACACCACTGCCCTCTATGACCTGTCGACGAGCAACGACGAGCGCATCAAATACTTTGCAGGAACTGTCAACTATGAGAATACTTTCACCTTGAAGAAAGCCGACCTCAAGAAAGCCTGCGACATAAGTATGGACTTAGGCATCATGAACGACATTGCCATCGTGAAAGTGAATGGAGAGGCCACCGACACCCTTTGGTATCCTCCTTATCGCACCGATATCACCCGCTATGTGAAGGCCGGCAAAAACACGTTGGAGATTGATGTCACCAACACGTGGGCAAACAGGATGATAGGCGACGAGCAATATCCTGCTGACTTCGAATGGGGCAAAGACCGCGGCGTCAGCATGGGAAGAGCGATGAAAGGCTATCCGCAATGGTTCATCGAGAACAAGCCCCGTCCTCAAAAGGGGCGCAAGTGCTTCTCGGTATGGTACTATTACCGCAAAGACTCCAAATTGCAGGAAGCCGGATTGGAAGGACCTGTGAAAATTGTGTTACAAAGATAAGAAAAAATCATAAGCAAGAGTCGATGCAGAGGGATTTCCACAAAAGACACCTATTTAAGAGCCATAATATAAAAATAAAAAAAATAGGATAAATTTGTGAAAAATGAAAATAAATTCATACCTTTGCATCTCCAATAATGTGAATTCAACAGATTGAGATACAACGAAGTAAAAGAGAATGTAAGACCATTATATAGATTTGAAAACAGTTACAATTAAAAAATTACTTAACAAAAAACAAAGATAAGATGAAGAGAAAGAAACTATTATCATCCTTCCTTCTGGCTTTCTTGTTCCTCATTGCCATTCCGGCAAATGCCCAAAAGACAGCAACCAATGGCGGACATACCATCAGCATGGCCGTCACTGAAAAAGGAACCAACAATGCCATCATCATGGCTACCTGCACCTTGCAACCTTTAGGAGCAACCATGGTCACTGATGCGGATGGAAAAGCCATGTTCGACAACGTTCCTGACGGCACTTACACGTTCAACGTCAGCTATGTAGGTTTCGAGACTTACAAGGCCGAGCTCAAGGTACAAAACAACATGACGCTGAAAGTGCAGATGACTCCCACCTCCCTTGCTTTGCAGGAAGTGGTGGTGACAGCCCAGCAAAATGCTTCGGGCACTTCCACCAGCTCCCTCATCGGAAGGCAGGCCATCGACCATTTGCAGGCCTCATCGTTGGCAGATGTCATGCAACTCATTCCGGGGCAACTGATAAAGAACACCGACCTGACCGCGCAAAGCAATCTGCAATTGCGCACGCTTGTCAACAACAATACCAGTGCCTTCGGCTCAAGCATCATCGTCGACGGTATGCCTATCTCCAACAACGGCAACCTCACGCAAGGCACCTTCTCATCGACAGCCTTCACAGGCACTGACCTTCGTCAGATTTCTGCCGACGACATCGACAACGTGGAGGTCATCCGCGGTATTCCTTCAGCTGAATACGGAGACCTGACATCCGGCCTTGTGGTCGTACATTCCAAAGTGGGTGTCACCCCATGGCAAGTGAAAGGAAAAATCAATCCGGAGTTGCAGAACTACTCCCTCGGCAAAGGCTTCAGCCTCAACAGAGCTGGCATTCTCAACTTCAATTTCGACTATGCCAAGGCTTGGGGCGACCCTCGCGAGAAGACGCGTTCCTATGACCGCTATACCCTCAACCTCGGCTATGGCTACGACATCAACCGCAAATGGCATACAGACACGAAGCTGCGCTTCTTCTATGCCCGCGATTGGAACGGTCAAGATCCTGATGCCATCCAAGACGGCACGGAGAGCAAGAACGAGAACTATACCTTCGGGATTACTCATAACGGTCGCATCAGCGTGGAGAAACCGCTCATGCGCACGCTCTCTTATACCTTAGGCGTCACCATCAATCGTGTTGACCAACGCAACACCTCTTTTGTGGCTGTGCCCAGCGGACTTCTCCCTATCCTCACAGCGACAGAAACGGGATATTATAATGTGCCTTGGGCAACTCAATCCTATCTTGCCACAGGTATCACGAAAAGCCGTCCCGGCAACATCTATGCCAAGATTAACGACACCTTCTATCTGAAGGCCGGTAAGACCCGTCAGAACTTCAAGTTGGGTCTTGAATATCATTATGACTGGAACAGTGGCAAAGGCTATTACAACGTCGATGAGACTAAGCCTCTGCGCCCGAATTCCAATGGACGTCCACGTGCTTTCTCCGACATTCCGGGACTTCATCAGATAGCTGCTTATGCTGAGGATAATTTCATCTGGAATATCAATAAGGTTAATCGTCTTCGGGCTCAATTCGGACTTCGATTCACAGGTCTGCAACCCTTTGCTGACATCGCCACTTATGCCTTGTCGCCAAGACTCAACTTCTCGTTCTCCGTCACCAAATGGATGGACCTTCGGGCAGGCATCGGACTCAGTTCCAAGACTCCGGGACTCAACTACCTCTATCCTGACAAGAAATATGACGACCGCGTGGCTGCCAACTATATGCCGCAAGATGATGCGGCAGCACAGATACTGGCTTATCACACGGAAATGTATGAAGTGGAGAAGAGCAAGGACTTGAAGAATGCCACGACCACGAAGATAGAACTCGGCGTTGACTTCAAACTTCCTGGCAACCGCAAGCTCAGCATTCTTGCCTATCATGACAAGACTCCTAACGGCTTCGGAGCTGCCACGGAATACTTCACTTATCAGTCTTCTTACTACAATCAGACGTCAGGCCTCATCATCACGCCGGGACAAGCCACAACCATCGACTACAAAAACCCTGCACGCACGGACATCATCTTCATGACAACAGGCAAGGTGGGCAACACCAATACAGCTGTCAACAGAGGCGTTGAGTTTGACTTCGACCTTGGAGAGATAAAGCCTATCCACACCTCTTTATATTTCAGTGGCGCATGGTCGGAAACCAAAACATGGTCAACCGATCTGAATGCTTCCAGCGTTCCGTCAGCTTATCTGCCTGCAAGCTATTCAAGCTACAGCACCACACCTTTCAAAGTGGTGTTCCCATCAGGGCAGGACTACAGTCAGTATCGCCGTTTTGTCAACACATTGCGTGCCGTTACCGCTATTCCTTCCCTTCGCATGGTGGCCTCCTTCACCGGACAAGTCATCTGGCAGGATTACTCTTACGACCATATCACCGACAAGAATCCTATCGGATGGATTGATACCAACATCGACTATCATGAAATCACTTCCGACATGATGAGCGGTTATCTGGGCATGGACGCTAAATATTATGCAACACAGCCATCAGGACAAAGCAGCGTAGCCATTGCCAAGCTTGCCACTTCCTCAACGGATGCCGTGCCTGTGAAGACAAAGCCAACATGGAACCTGTCGTTCCAGCTTACCAAGGAACTTGGCCGTATCGCCAACCTCTCGCTCTATGTTAACAATATGCTCTTCTATGAGCCTTTCAGGCGTGCAAGTAACACCACGACAACGCTTTCACAACGCAACACCAATAACTTCAGCTATGGCGTAGAATTGTCGTTTAACCTGTAAATAAAAGAAAAATGAAACATATCATCAATTATTTCGCTTTGCTCGCAGTGCTGCTTCTGTCAGCCTGCGTAGATTATAACGATGCCACACAAGCAGTCTCCGTGAGTGTGAAGGTTTCTACTCCGGCAGAATATAAGGATGCTACGGCGGGCTTGGAAGGTCATACCGTGACGCTTATACGCAAGGACGGCACTCAACTTACTGCTGTTACGGATGCCAATGGCATTGCGCAATTCCAGAATATCGTGCCGGATGTTTACACGATATCCACTTCCTGGGACCTCACTGCCAATGAATATACGGTCCTTACAGGAGGCAATACAGCCAACGAAGGTGCTGTGGTTGCAGGTAACATCAATTCGCAACTACTCACCGAAAGTACGGCGGCAAGCACTTTGCAGCTATCCACTCAACTGTCAATCAACCACTCAATGGTCATTGGAAAAGTATATTATGCAGGAACAAAGGATAACAACAACAAGAGTTATCTTGCCGGACAGTTTATCGAGCTCTACAATCAGTCGGATAAGGAAATCAGTGCGGCAGGACTTTACATCGGCCTTGTGGAAAGCAACTCTACCCCAGCCTATTCTCTTGACCAGTTGCATTCAGAGTTTGCAGATTCCGTGGTGCTGCTCAAACAACTGTTCCGCATCCCTACATCTAGTAAACTGACCATCAAGCCTGGAGGATCAATTGTCATCACCAATAGTGCCATCGACCACACCGTCAATGCCTCTAACGACCCTAACCTGCTCACAGCTGACCTTGAGGCAAAGGATGCTTCCGGAAGGACTACCAACAACCCTGCAACGGAGGCTCTCGACCTTGTATATACCGCTTATTCCGCCATCTCAAAGATGAACATCACGCAAAACGGATTGACAAGTGTCATCATCTTCCGTACGGATGAAGACCCCACAAAGTGGCCTCGCACTTACAACTATGGAAAGACCAAAGGTTCTATGTGGCTGGAAGCTCCGAAGCACTTTATCATCGATGCGGTGGAAATACTGAAATATAAGACTGAAGGCGTAGACCTTGCCACCAAGCGTCTTTATGACGAACTTGATGCCGGCTATGCTGTCATCAATTCCATATCCGGATACAATGGGGAGATGATTTACCGCAAGACGTCTACTCGTCGCGGTGCTGACGGACATAAGATTCTTCAGGACACCAACAACTCCACCAATGATTTCCATACTACCACAACTTTAACTATTCGTGAATATGATGATTAAATTAAGATATATCCTGCCTATACTGGCACTGATGACAGTCGTGCAGGCTCAGGCTCAGAATACGGAAAAGAACGCTGAAGGAAAGTATCAATATGACGATGCTGGTCTGCTATGGATGCATACCGACAATGCAGCAGCTCTAGAAAGCGAGCGCACGCAGAATCGCGGCTATGCCACCTTTGACTTTCAGCACTCATCGGGCAACTATTCCCGCGTGCAGGAAGGCAATATGAACAACCGCTTGCAGTTCTTCACAGAACGCTATCAGTCTATCAGCAAGCACCTCTATGGCTATGGCAAGTTTGTCTTCAGCATGGACCATACCAAAGACAGAGCTTGGAGTGACGTCCGCCGCACTTATAACAGCAATCCTTATTTCTCAGGGTCGAGTATTCTGGCAAATTATGACCAGCAGGACATCAACCTCACTGCTGCTGTTTCCACCATCAGTTTCAATGGATTACGCTTAGGTATGAAGTTGGATTACAACTTGGGAGACCTCAGCAGATTGCGTGATCCTCGCTCTCGCTCAGAGATGCTGGAATACAAGCTGACACCATCCGTCAGTTATACTATAGGTGCTCACACTTTCGGATTGTCAGGACATTACAACCGTTATAAAGAGAAAATCCCTGACATCAAGACCGTGCAAACTGACCCTACCTTAAAGTATTATCTTATGAGTGGCATGGAGAATGCCATTGGAGCTATTGGAGCTTACAATGGATTCGATCGGGAATGGGTAAACCACAACTTCGGTGGAGAACTGTCTTATGGCTATAAGGCTCAAGGCTATCGCAGTGTGACGGCACTCAGTTTGCAACGTGGCGAGGAACATGTATATGAGACTTATAAGTATGAGCCGGGGCAATATATCACCTATCTATATGGTGCCAAGACGATGCATCGCATCATCAGCAATGCGTTCATCCATCAGTTGGATGTAGCCTTCAATTATCAGCAAGGCTATGCCGATGAATACCGCGAGCAGTTGAACATCACCACCGATTCCACGACGGGTTTCAACTCTTATCATTACATCAATCAGATGACTTACAGGAAGCGCTATCAAGTACGCACCTATGATTTATCCTGGCATTATCGCCTCAATTGGACAATAGGGCAAGCTGTGACTGCCTATGCGGGCATCTATGGCAATTTGCAGAAGCAGAGCAATAAATATCTGCTCAATACTTCAAGCTTCGACTATCGCAGCATGGATTGGACATTGGAAGGCGGCAAAGCGCTTTTTAGCTCTCAACTTTGGATAAAGGCTCAGGCTGGTTACCATGAAAGCCTGAAGAACAATCTCTTCTTAGCCAACAGCGAGACTGACTATGCTAAGAATGTTCTGCTTGCAGATGCAAATTATTATGATGCCAACTATTGGCGCGGGCATTTGGAATTGCTCTATCAATTCCCACTTTCCATCAAGAAAGCTCGTTCTATATGGTATGTAAAAGCCTATGGCGACTATCTGCATACCAACAATAGTCTGCATGCGTCTACCATAGGCGTTTCTATTGGATTATTCAATTAATAGCCGTTCCCCCTTTAAAGGGGAAGGGTTATTCCTTACATTCATGAGGCTTAGGCTTTTCTGCCTTAATGCCTGCAGTTTTGAGACCATTGAGGATTTCTTCTTCAGTGGTCTCATCAGTTACAAAGGTCACTGCCAAAACTGAGCGTTTAACGTTCACCGCTGCATCATCAACTCCCTTCAGTCCCATAGCTGTCTCTGCGGTTTTCTCTGTGGCAAGTTCTTTAGGCAACAGATAATATCCATAGGCAATGTTCTTGGAAGTATAATAATTGACGGGAGTATAGCCTAAATCAAGCAGAGCCTGGCGCAAAGTCTTTTCTGCTGTCTTATTGGCATCATAGCGCACAAAGAGATACTGCGTATCAAGATGTGGTGCTAAGGAGTCGACGCCCTCGATACTCTTCAGTCGATTAGTGATTTTATCAGCACATTTCTGACAAAACATATCACTGATTTTAAATCCTTTACCCCGAAGAATCACTGCTTTAGGGTCATAAGCTGAAGGCACATAACGAGTTCCACGAAGGGAATTGCGGATAGAATCCGGGCATGTGACCTTGCCATCATAAGTGACGGTGGCCGTGCGACGCTCTAAATTGAAGTCGATATCCTCGACACCCTTTACTGCTGTGACGCGCTCCATCACCTTATGGGCACAATCATCACAACGCATTGCCTTGATTCTCATCACCAATGTGTCTTCTACTTCACGGACATTGGCTGCGCTAATAGTTGAAAAACTGCCTGCAAATGCCATTAATCCCATGAATAAAAGTCTGTAATTACTAGAGATTTTCTGTTTGAATTTCATATTCTTTTGATATTTATGGATTATCGAATTATAGCCTTTAGATGATGGTTATCCACTCATTGGCCTTTGTCGGATAAGTAAGTACTTTTCCATCAACGGGGGATTGGATTTTCAGCGTTCCGCCTTTCTCTGAATATACCTTCAGCATGACGACCTTTCCAGCCTTTCTCTGAGCGGTCACAAGAAATGCTCCCATTGCCCGAAGGCCTCGGAAGGAAACATCCTTCCATGTTGAGGGAACGGCGGGGAACACATGTATAATGCCCGTATGGCTCTGCATCAGCATTTCCTGAATGCCAGCAGCAAAGGCGAAGTTGCCTTCAAGGGTGAAAGGACGATAAGTAAACTTCGACTTTCCGCTCTTTGTCTGGTCGCCATTAGCATGGAAAGAGTTCTTCAAGCAGAAGCATTTGGCAAAAGTGGTCAAGGCCTCATAAGCCTCCTGACCATGGAAAGCACGCGCCTCCAAGTTGCCAAGCCAACTATAGGAATAGCCACACCACCAATCCGGTCCTACTTGATGAAGCTTCTCGAGGGTGGCTTTGATGATGCTCTGGTCTTTCTCTCCATGACTCCAATCGATAAGTCCCAAAGGATGGAAAGCCATGAGATTGGAGAAATGACGATGCGAAACATTATATGGATGACCATGCGCAAAAGTCAAAGCTCCTTCTGCATCGAGGTCATAGTCAGGCAATTGAGCACTCAACTTCTTCCAATGCTGTGCCTCTTCAGATAATCCGAGGTCATCAGCAAGCTCTTCAGCTGCCTTGAAGTTGAATCTAATCAAGCCGAGGTCATAATTGGTAATCGTTGGAAACCATGCCTCTAAGGAGTTGTCATTGATTTCAGGGCTTGTGCTATAGTCAAGCGTACGGATGCCATCTTTCAAGGTTGTCTGCTGTTCCAAGAACGTGGCCACATCCTTAATAAAGGGATAAGCGCGGTTCTTCAGAAATTCCCTGTCGGCAGAATATTTCCAATGCAGGTAAAAATACTGCGACAACCAAGCTCCCACTGTCTGCGATAAGGAATACTGCATCCAGCCTCCCATCGCCTTACCATCCAATGTGCAGACGCCCGGAATATCCATTCCGTCTTTTCCGAAAAACTCGCGGGTATATTTCTTATAGACGTCTCGCTGGTTCCAAAGCGTATTCAGATAGCCCATCTCCTCATTGAGATGATTGCCGATATAGGCAGGCCAATAACTCAATTGCGTGTTCAAATCATGATGATAATCACCTTTCCATGGTGGCAGATGGCCATTATCGGCTGTCCACACAGCTTGAAGGGATATCGGATAAGAATCTTTGCGGGATGAAGAGCCGAACTTATAGATTTCACGGTCATATTGACGTTGCAATAAGGTATCGGGTATCGATATGGAAGACTGCTTCCAATAAGGATACCAATAGTCTATATGTTGCTGGAAATCGGCCTTCAATCCTCGCTGAAGAGCCTCTTTGACATCTCGCTCAGCCTTGTCTTGAGATAGAGAACTGGAGATGCTCCACACGCCATAAAGACTGTCGCCAACGCGTTTCCACGATACCACGACATCATAAGAAAAACCGCCATAGCCCTGCTGATGATAACTTAGCGTATTGCCCGTTCTCGTCACCTTGCCTTGCTGATAACCCAAGCGTTGCAAATCGAGTCCACTGACAGGTCCGCCATCCTTCATTTCTCCCGTCTTCTGATAAGCAGGCATGAGAATCTCAGGCTCTAAAGATGCGGGAACATGATGAAAAACAAACCATCCCACCGGACGATTGGCAAGGACGAAAGTTTCAAGCGTAGCTCCACTTGACCACCCCACTCGGCATAAAGCCTCATGCAGATAAAGGCGATTGCTCACTACTTTTCCCAACACATTGCTGTTGAATTCCAAGGCTGCGCCCGGTATCTTCGAAGGTGCCGGCAATTCATCATAAGGCCGGTCAAACTTAGCTTGCACGGGCGCATAGTCTTTCCGTGCGATATGTTGCTTCACCCATTCGAAGTTATAGTCAGGCCCCGAAAGACTGTCAGTTGCCCGCAAGTCCCATAAGTCGGTGCGGTCCAACGAGAAATGCAGACGTTCTCCCTTCTGCCAAACAAGTTCTCCAACGACAGCATTGCCCAATGGCATCCCTTCATCCCAAGTGCTTGCAAGGCTCTTGAAAAGGAGGTCGCTACCAGATGGCTGCACCTTGCATATATAAGGTGAAGCCCAAGATTGGCTTGCCCATAGCGATACTATCAGGCATAGCAACATCTTTCTTCCTATAGTCATGTTCATTTATTCTTCCGAGGTTAATATTCTGGCTACAAAGATACTAAAAAAACTTTATTAATACAATACTTTCTTGCCATTAATAATATAAAGGCCTTTCTGTGGAGATGACACTCTGCAGCCCTGAAGATTGTAGACCTTATTATCTTTAGATGTCTGCGACTTGATTGTGCGGATGCCATCAGAAGTCTTCTTCAAGAAATAGACATTCGATTTGGCAAGGTCGAAGTGAAGATAACCCTCATTATCGGAGGTAATCTTAAAGGTTGAGCTGGACGCATTGATATTCTTAACCGTCAAGGCTGCCCCTGTATCTCCCGTAGAAATCGTTACCGCCGTCCCATCAGCTGCTTCAATGCTCACATTGTCATCAATGGCAGTGAAATAAAGAGAATAACCATTGATGATATAATTTGCATCGTTGCTGCTGATAGTGAACTCATCATCTTGAAATGGCTCTAAGAACACATCCTTGCCGTCTTCGCTGTGTATATCCGAATATTCTATGTGAATTTTTGTCATATTCTTTGGTCCAACAAAAGAATTGTAATAACCGGGGTCTTCAGCATCCACAAGGTCAGTAGGCTTTCCTCCTTGCAAGTTCTCCACAACATCATATTTAAAGCCGTCTTTCGACTCTGTCTTATTTTGAGCAGAAGCCATTAAAGGGAATAAAGTGAAAAGGATAAAAAGAAAAGAAATGTATAAATCTTTCATTATAGTGTTTATTTTAAGGACCTTTCAATGAGTTAATAGATTTGTGGTAGGCCCTATTACCACGAAGTCAAAAGTTATTTGCAAAACTATCGAAATATTCAGGGATTGAGAAACTAAATCTCATGAAAATCCTTTCAACACTGCCTTTTTCAACGTTAGCGCTTCCGCAGTAAAGCTCAAGATGAGGAGAAGAATTATAGAAAGCCATCTTTTACCGCCCAAAAGGTTATCTTTTAGGAGGTAAACAATCATCTTTTACAAGGCAAAAGGTTATCTTTTAGTTTTGCCACAGATAATATCGATAGAAAGCACTATCATTCACCTCATTTATAATAGGGAAAAGCACCGATTTTTTGGGCATTTTATCGAAAGCGCTTCCGCTAAAAAAGGGGCATCTCGGGAGAGTTATTAGTTGCTTTTTTATTTGTCCAACACTTTTTTACTTACTTTTGCATCGACCAAACTTTATTACTAACATATGCGTAACCTAATGAATAACTGTAGATTTAGAGCCTTAATCATGATTTGCTCGCCTTGACTTCCACATGCTGCAATCGCAGTGGGAATGGGCTTTTGAGTCCTCTGATTATCTGAAGAAAATTATTATATAACTAACAATATATTACCTATGAATGAAAAGCAGATGAAAACGCTAACACATTTTCTCTTCGCCGTAATTTGTATGAGTTTATTAAGCGTTGCTTATGAGGCCAAAGCCTATGAGCGCCCTGATAACGGATATGCGACAACGGCAAGTGATGTGAGAATTGTAAAGGGCCGTGTACTTGATGAGAACGGGCAACCTATTATCGGTGCCACTATCAGAGTGCAGGGAACAAGTGAAGTCGCGGTGACGGACATCGATGGTAATTTCTCCATCCATGCATCCAAACAAAGCCTTTTGGTCGTATCTTATTTAGGATACACCGATAAGGAAATAGCCGCATCGAATGACAATCTTCTGATTAAAATGGCAGAAGAGACAAAGGCAATTGATGAGGTGGTGGTGACAGCTCTCGGTATCAAGAAAGAGGCTAAATCACTGTCTTACAATGTGCAACAGTTGAACAACGACGCTGTGACGACTGTGAAGGACGCCAGCTTCGTAAACTCCTTAAACGGAAAAGTAGCAGGTGTGCAGATTAACACAGCCTCCTCTGGTATCGGTGGTTCTACGCGTGTGGTCATGCGTGGTGCTAAATCTATCAATGGCAACAACAATGTGCTGTATGTCGTTGATGGTATTCCAATGGAGAATCTTCAGAGTGGACAGCCTTCAGGCATCTTCGATGGAGCTGCTCAAACAGGTGATGCCATTTCAAGCATCAACCCTGACGACATCGAGAGCATCAGTGTCTTGACAGGTCCGTCAGCAGCCTCCCTCTATGGAGCCAATGCTGCCAATGGTGTTATCCTTATTACTACAAAGAAAGGTAAGGTCGGAAGAATTGATGTCACTTATACGGGCAGCTTCCAATTCTCTCATCCTTTCGTTTTGCCTAAGTTCCAAAACGAGTACGGACCTACTTCCGCCAACAGTTATTTCAGTTGGGGAAGCAAGTTGTCGACACCTTCATCTTATGACCCTGCCGACTATTTCGAAACAGGTACCAACATCAGCAATGGTGTCAGTATCTCTGCAGGTTCTGAAAAGAATCAGACTTATCTGTCTTTAGGTTCTACCAATGCAGGTGGAATCATACATAACAACAATTTCGACAGATACAACCTCTCTATCCGCAACACCACAAACCTGTGGAATGACAAGGTCACACTGGATTTGACTTATATGCTGTCAACCGTTAAGGAACAGAATATGTTGGCACAAGGTCAATATCATAACCCTTTGGTGCCTGTCTATCTGTTCCCTGCAGGAGATGATTTCAGTGCACTGAGTTATTTTGAGCGTTACGATACCGGGCGCAACTTTGCTACTCAATATTGGCCTTACGACTATGAGATGAGCATGGAGAACCCTTATTGGGAAACTGAGCGCGAGATGTATGTCAACCATAAGGAACGCCATCAGGCTACTGTTGCCCTCAATTGGAAAGCAACTGATTGGATGAACATCGTGGGAAGAGCTAAATATGACAAGAGTACAGATAAGTCTGAATCTAAGTTGTCAGCTTCCACAAATACCCTCTATGCTTCTAAATATGGCCACTATGGTCTTACGAATATCAACAACCGACAGCTCTTTGCTGAAATGTTTGCCCAATTCAACAAATATTTCGATGAAGACCGTTGGATGGTTTCAGGAGTGCTGGGTACAAGCTTTGACCAGCGCGACAATGACATCAATGGGTTCTCTGGCAACTTGAAAGGTACTGCCAATAAGTTCACTTTTGCGAATGTTAATACCGCAGAGTCTTCTTTCAAACCTAATCAAAGTGGATATACAACGAGATTGGAAAGCGTCTATGCAACGGCTCAGATTGGTTATAAGAGTCGCGCTTACGTTGACCTCACAGCCAGGGAAGACTGGTCTTCAAAACTGGAGAAGCATTACTTCTATTGGTCAGCTGGTATCTCAGGAATCTGGACAGACATCCTGCCTGCAATTAAATCAGACAATGTGTTGAATTACTTGAAGACACGCTTGTCTTACTCTGAAGTTGGTAATGAGCCTTCAACGCCATTCCTGACAAGAGAAACCTATGCTATCAATCCATCAACAGGTCTGGCAGAAACTGCTACTCGCATGTTGACAGACTTGAAGCCTGAGCGCACAAAGTCATGGGAACTCGGTGTGGATTTCGTTATGTTTAAAAACAAACTGAGAGTCAACGCCACCTTATATTCATCGCGCACTTTCGACCAGTTCTTCTACCCAACGCTTCCAGCTTCATCAGGTTACACCCAAGCTGTGGTCAATGGCGGACGTGTAGATAATAAAGGTGTCGAGCTCTCAGCAAGATTCAATCAGCAACTGGGTGCTGTGAAATGGGAAACTTATTTGACATGGACCCTCAACAGAAATAAAATCAAGGAGTTGCTTAAGAATTGGAAGAACCCAATCGATGGCAACATCTATAATCTGAATACCCTGTATATGGGTGGAGCTTCAGGTTATCAGGGAAGACTGACCGAAGGCGGCTCTATGAGTGACATCTATGTATCCACTCTGAAGACTGATGAACACGGAGCCATCTATGTAAACCCGGAGAATCTGACTGTCGTTGCTAACCCTAACACCAGTGATTACTATGTATATGCTGGCAAAGCTACGCCAAACTACAACCTCTCTTGGGGCAACAGCTTCACTTACAAAGGTCTGACCTTAGGATTCCTCTTTACTTATAGAAATGGTGGTGTCGTTGTATCTGAAACACAAGCTATCTTGGATTATTATGGAGCTTCAAAGGCCAGCCAGGATGCCAGAGACAATAATGGCGTACTTGTAAACGGAAAGCCAATCCCTGCACAGACCTATTATCAGATAGTAGGCAGTCCTAATGGAACAATTGACTCCCGTTATGTGTATAGCGCAACCAACCTGAGACTTCAGGAATTGAGCTTCGGATATGATATCCCTGTTACCCACGTGATTCCTTGGATTAAAGGCTTCAACGTGTCATTCGTAGCCCGCAATCTCTGGATGCTTTACAACAAAGCACCTTATGACCCAGAGGCTACCTCCAACACAGGTACTTATAATCAGGGAATAGACTATTTCATGCAACCAAGCTTGCGTACGATGGGATTCTCTGTTAAATTAAAATTCTAAAGAAAGGAGATAAATATATGAAATCATTATTTAAATATATTATGATGGGGACTTTCGTACTTTCGGTTACAGCCTCATGTACGGAATCCTTTAGTGACATTAATACTAACCATCATCAACTGACCTCTGATGAACTTCAGAATGATTATCAGAATATCGGCGCTTTCTTTTCTCAGATGCAGAATCGTGTCGTCCTCTTCGATGATGGTTCAGGCAAATGCTTGTCCTCTGATTATCAGGTTGCTCAAGGCTTGAGCAGTGACCCTTATTCAGGTTATATCGGACTATCGGGAACATGGAAAAGCGGTGTGCATAATGGGTCTTATCGTTTTGTAGGCGGTTGGTATAACCAAATGTTCACCAGAGCCTTCAGTGAGGTAATGCCTGCTTGGGTAAAAGTGAAGAGTGCTGCAAAGGAACAGAATCAACCGGCTGTCGGTGCTTTGGCTGACATCATCAAAGTTGAGGCACTCCACCGAGTAACTGACTACTATGGACCAATCCCATATATTCATTTTGGAAGTGGTGTCATCGGTACGGCTTATGACAAGCAGGAGGACATCTATAAGAAATTCTTTAATGAATTGGATTCAGCAATCGACATCCTGACACCTCTTGCAGAGTCAGGTTCCAAACTTCTCCCTGATTATGACAATATCTATGAAGGAAGCGTCAAGAACTGGGTGAAATTCGCAAATACACTTCGCTTGCGTTTGGCTATGAGAGTTGTATATGCTGATGCTGGATTAGCACAACAAGAGGCTGAGAAGTCAGCTGCAAATTCTGTTGGTTTCATCGAGACAAGTGCCGATCGTGCGGCTATCTTGCACAGCAAGGTCACTTATTTCCATCCTAATTATGATATGGCTTACAACTTCAATGCGGGTGAAATCCGCATGAGTGCCATTATGGATGCTTATATGAATGGTTACAAAGACCCTCGTTTGGCTGCCTATTTCAAGCCTGCTGTCAATGGTGGCTACCATGGCATCCGTTTGGGTGTTCACAATATGGCTCCGGCAAAATATGCTGGGGATGATATCTCTAATTTGAAGATTGACAAGAGTTCTACTCAAATCGTATGGATGACAGCTGCAGAGAGTTTCTTCCTGCGTGCTGAAGGTGCTCTCAGAGGTTGGAACATGGGCGGAGATGCCAAGACTTTCTACAACAAGGGTATCAAGGCTTCTTTTGATGAGAATGGGGTAACTGGAGCGGATTCCTATTTGGCAAACACAACAGCTAAACCTACTGATTATGTGGATAAGACCGGTGACGGACACGACATGTCTGCACCAAGCGCCATCACGATTGCATGGGATGAGAATGCTGACTTTGAAACAAATTTGGAACGCATCATCACACAGAAATGGATTGCTCTTTATCCTGATGGTTGTGAAGGATGGTCTGAATTCCGTCGTACGGGATATCCTCACTTGTTCCCTGTAGTAAACAACGACAGCAACGGTTCTATCGATACACAGATTCAGGTTCGCCGTTGTCCGTTCCCAACTACTGAATATAACACCAATGCCGACGCTGTAAAGGGTGCTGTAGCAACCTTGAACTCAGAGTCAAATAACGGCAAGGGTGATACGGGTGGAACCACTCTTTGGTGGGATAAGAAATCTCATGAATAACAATGAATAAAAAAGTGAATATATGAAAATCAAAATATTTTTCAGTGGTATTATTTTGGCTTCTGTCATCTTGGGAACTTTTTCGAGTTGTGACACTGATTCAGAAGCATTAAATGTGCAGGATCTGACTACTTATGATGAGCAATATTATGCGAATCTGCGCGCTTTTAAGAAGAGCGACCATGAAATCAGTTATGTATATTATGCTGGCTGGGCTCCTATTGAAGGAGCTACTGGCTATAAAGACCCTGCCTCTTGGGGTGAGCGTATTGTTGGACTGCCTGACAGTATCGACATCGTAAACTTGTGGATGGGCGTTCCTACAGCTGATACTCACCCAATAGCCTATAAGGACATGATAGAAACCCGTGAGAAGAAAGGCACTCGTTTCGTGATGCATGCAGATGCTTCTAATTATCGGCATAAGTTTAAAGTTGCTTTACGTGACTCCCTCTATAATCAGATAGAAAAAGTCGACAGCAACGGGCAAGTTGTAAAAGACTCTCTTGGAAACGTTGTTTACGACTCCGTCTATTACGATTTAAGTAAAGACAGAAGTGAAGCTGCAATCAGGGCTTATGCTCGTTATAATTGTGATGTCATTATCCAAGATGAACTGGATGGAGTGGACTTCGACTATGAAGGCTGGAATTCCAATGATATGTATATTGTAGCAAATGAATGCGACAAGCTCTTTGGACCTAAAGGGCTCTTCCCTGAGAAGTTGTTTATCATCGACTACTTCGGTGGTTCTCCTGGTACCAATTGCGACCCTTATGTGGATTATTACATCAAACAGGCTTACAGTGCCCAAGGCTCAGGCGTTGGCGCAGGTGGGCATCCTGATGAGAAGACCGTTTATTGCGAGTCCTTCGGACAACAACCGACAGGTGGACAGATTGCTGCTTATGCTGCATGGGAACCTGGAGGCAGCAAGCATAAAGGCGGATGTGGAGCTTACTATGTAGGACGTAATTATTACAATACGTCAGATGGTATTCCTTATGGTGCTATTCGCAGAGCTATTCAAATCATGAATCCTGCGTTAAATAAATAAGTTGAATTTTTAAATGAAAACGAACATGAAAATCAAGAATACATTTTTGTCGGCAGCCGTAGCCTTATGCCTTGGCATGACATTGGCTGCTTGTACAGATGGTGATGATCAGAATTATTCGAAGGAAGGACTCTTGATTACCGGAACGGAAGCAACTCCCGTGCAGAAATTTGTGTTGGAAGACACTCCTTCTTCTTATGCGATTACGGTGAAAGCAACGCAGAAGGTCAATTCTGATGTGAAAGTGAAATTGGCCATAGACACAAGTCTGGTCGCTGAATATAATGCTAAGAATAGTGCTTTGTTTTACCCGATTCCACTTAGCAGCGTTGAATTGGAGAATTCTGAAGTGACGATTGCTGAAGGTACAGCAGTCTCCACGGCAGCGAATGTGAAAATCATGAGCACTGAAGACTTTGTGGATGGGCGTACTTACATGATACCTGTAACAATACAAAGTGTTAGTACATCAGGGGATGAGCAGGTCATTGATAAGTCAAAGACCCTTTTCCTGAAAGTTTCACGTGTCATCAACTTCTACTCGCTCACCTATGATTGGCAAGGCTCAAGCAATTATAATTTTACTGAGGCCCAAACTAAGACTTTGACCGCTTACACCATACAGTTTAAGTTCTATTCCTATGGCTTTGGCCGTGTAGGCGATATTAAGACTTTCTTGAATGTCGGTGGAGCCGTAAATGGAGATAATGGAAGCAATGCATGGCGATTTGGTGAAAACGGTTCTGCTGGTGGCGATATCCTTCAATGGATTCGACCTGGAGGCTTTGTATTTTCAAGCACTCACTTCAAGGCAAACCGTTGGTATATGGTGACATGTACTTATGATGGCGCTAAATTCTGCATGTATGTAGATGAT
The DNA here is from genome assembly GCA_022641735.1 of Prevotella sp. Classification (GTDB taxonomy): domain Bacteria; phylum Bacteroidota; class Bacteroidia; order Bacteroidales; family Bacteroidaceae; genus Prevotella. Next base: position 45,881 of record JALCDQ010000004.1, read on the forward strand.
AACCCGACACCTGACGGAAGTGCATCTGGTCCTGGCAAGAAAACTTATACTCAACATTTTGCCATTGGTATGAGCTGGGGTAATTACAACCGTTCTCAGTATTATTCTGGTCGTTTGGCTGAAATCCGCTTATGGGACCGCGCCCTTACTCCAAGCGAGATAGCAGTTGGGCTTTGTGGCGTTGATGCTAAATCAAGTGGCTTGGTAGCTTATTGGAAGATGGATCAACCTTCTGGAACTATTATCAAAGATTTCACTGGTAATGGCTATGATGCAGATTGGAACGACACCTATCGTTCAGATGATGAAGTTCACAACTTCCATCATACTGACTATGGCAAGTATCTTCACTGGCGTACAGATGACAAGAACAAGTGCGCGCAGTAAAAAACTGAAGAATATAACATGCAGAATATTAAATATATTTTGATGATATTGCTGGGCCTGACGACCATTGCTTTCACTTCATGCAGTGACAGTGAAACCTATGATGTCTGCGGGAATCCGAATAACTTGGTCTATCTCAGTGCCAATTCGACTAACACATTTAATTGTGCGGTCGTCCATACTCCTGTTGGAGACTTTGGAGACATTGATGCCAAGTTCCCAGTGAAAATCCAGAGAGCCGCCACAGCAAATACAGAGGTCAAGGCTGTTATTGATAACTCCTTGATAGATACCTACAATACTGCACATAACACAACGTATGTTGCAGCACCGGAAAATATGGTCAACATTACTTCTGCTACTATCCTGCGCGACACTATTTCCGCAATGGATTCGATAGAAGTATCTATTGACAAAACGAACTTCTCGTCTCTCAACGAAGAAGGCTATTTGATTCCATTCAGACTTGAAGTCTCTGGAGGAGATGCCAAAGCCAGTGAGGAAAGAGGTGTCGGTTATGTCGTTATCAAGACTCTCAAGAGCATTGTCAATGACTACTCGACCAAACTCCTCGGAACTGAGCAATCTAATGATGTAGCTAAAACATGGACCTGTATAGCAGCCACCAATTTGGACAAGGACCAGTATTCATCTATGCTCGACGGAGATTATAGCAGTTGGAGTTTCTTAACCAAGAACTCCTCTGCTGCTTCCTTCACCGTCGACCTTGGCGCCACTCATAAAGTCAGTGGTTTCATGGTCTCTTGCGCAATGATGACAAATGCAGAAGTGCTGATAAGCACAGATGGCAATGCATGGACATCTTTAGGCTTTGTCAATGACCATAAACCACTGGAGACGCAGTCAGGTTGGTATTCCATAGATTGGTATGTGCTCTATGCTGGAGTGCCTACCCGTTATGTGAAGGTCAATGTTACACTGGATCCTAATCACTGGTATTGGGAATACTTTGATTGGGGCTATGCAACCATGGATGGTTTCGGCCTCTGCTTCGATGACTAATGCGTGAGAATTCTATAGGAGTGCTCACACAAAGAGAGCACTCCTTTGAAAACTTACTTCTTACTTTAAGTACAAATAAGAATATGAAAAAATTAATATTGTTTTTAGCACCATTGCTGGGTTTGACAGCCTTTTCATTCACTTCATGTAGTGACAATGAAACTTACGATGTCTGTGGAAATCCTGATAACTTGGTCTATCTTAGTGCCAATGCAACTAACACTTACAATTGTAAAGTTGTTCATACTCCTGTAGGAGAATTTGGGGACGTAGATGTCAAGTTCCCTGTGAAAATTCAAAGAGCGGCAACAGCCGATATTACAGTGAAACCTATCATCGACAACTCAATGATAGATGCTTATAATACTGCACATAATACTAAGTATGTAGCTGTTCCTGATAACATGTTCAACATCACTTCAGCAACCATTCTGCGCGACACGATTGCCGGAAAGGATTCGATTGAAGTATCCATCGACAAAGCTAACTTTGCCTCTCTTACGGAAGCCGGATATATGATTCCCTTCACCATTGAGGCAACCGGCGGAGATAGCAAAGCCAGTGAAGACCGTGGAACCGGCTATGTGATAATCACCACATCTACAGAACTCATCCACAAGGGTGCTACTCGAGATCAATTGCCTCCAGTCATCCCACGAACATCAATGGGAACTTGGACCTGCGAAGGGCAAAACATCTCTAAAGTGAGTGACGGTAATGGATATTCAGGATGGAGTTATGACTATTCTGGAAGCACATTCATCATCGATGTGAAAGAAGTGAAAAAGGTAGGTGGAATCAGTGTTTGGAATAGATATGCACCCTATGGCACACCATATCGAATCACAAGTGTTGAATTAAGCCTCAGCGCTGATGGCACGAACTGGACTGATTGTGGCACGGAGACTCTATCAGAAATGTATGCAGACTCTAACGGATATCAATATGTCGGTTTATATGGTGCCGTTGCTGCCCGCTACATTAAGATAAAAATAGCAACAAGATACTCTTGGGACGGCCTATTGGCAGAGTTCAGGGTGTTTGCTGAATAATGAGTTTGTGTTTCTAATGTTTATAGAGAAGGACTGAAAGACGTCTGATAATAGATGAAGATAAGCTGGCGACCATGGCCTTTGCACATAAAGCAGAGAAAACCAATGGGAACCAGCTTATTATTTTTATACCTCCTAAAGCCATAAAAACGAGCGATACCGACCTCGAAAACGGCTAATGGGGAAGATAAAAACAGCTAACGGCAAGATAGAAAGCGGCTAATGACGAGATTACAAACAACTTGTAATGTGATTACACACGGTGTGTAACGTGATTACAAGCCGTGTGTAACGTGGTTACAAACCCCATTTGTAATCTCCATTAGCCACTTTTATCCCATTCATCAGCCGTTATTATCCACCTTGAAGGCTACTTCTGAGAGTGCAATCACTAATCTTTAGCCATTGCCTTTCTAATGGTTCAGCAGATGAGTCCTAAATATGACCCTTCTTTTTTAAGTATTTATTTCAGTAAATAAAACGTGAGAAGGCATTCATTCCTTTGTGACATTGGTTACTGGCTGCCCAGAATATCCTTTATAATGCTTTCCCTTGTTGTCCTCATAGTCAGTCATAACCATAGGAGCACCGACTCTGAACACCTGGAAGGCAAATTTATCACCTTCCTTCAAGTTTTCAGAGGCTTTCGCATGCGTTATCCTGCACCTCCCATCGACATCTTTTATAAAAGAGAATTCCCTGTTAGGGGCATAAGCCACAGTCCACTTTTCGCCAATCTGCATATCCGCAAAGAAGAAAGGCTCACTATAAACATTCTCCACAGAATGGTCAACATTCTGAAAAATGAAATGTCCATAAGAATGATATCCCAGATATTTTGCCAGCGTATCAAGCGTTGACATATTAGGCTTGGGATTATCCTCCGTGTGCCCTTCAGCTGCTTTTTGAGATAAGCCCAAGGCTCTCGAAAGGGTCAATCGGGAAATGTTAAACCCTTTCCCTTTCAAGAATTCCATCACACAGGCAGCCTTCAGCTTCTCTGTCTTCAAATCCTTTTCAAGTTGATATCTCACTTCATTGATAAAGAAATCGAAATCCAAGATATCCGTTACGTCCTTCAGTTGCCCGCATTTCACATTCTCCACCACTTCTATTGATTTCAACGTGCCGGGAAGACCATAATATTGGGCATTCTCCTTGCTAAAGCTCAAGCCTTGCCCATACAACAGATTATCCAATATGATTTTATCGCCAGTTTCCAGTCCCCTTATCGTTCCATCCGTTCCCACGATCTGATAGCAATTTCTATCCTTATCTATCAACCGTAAGTATATGGCCGTCAGGGTGTTGCCCTCTATCGTTTCCTTTTCCGGTTTCAAGTCAATGCGCAGCAAATCCTGATTCTTGATTTTCTCAATCTCAGCATTAGCAACGCTTTCACTCATTGGCGATGAGAAAACATCGGCTGCAGGGACTTCCTTATTTAATTTCTTTCGTTTGCAATAATCCTTCCAGGAACGATAACCTAAAAACAAGGCAAAGGCATTCATGGTTTTGTCGTTAACATCTACCAAAAAAGCTCTTTTCTGTCTGACGGTCTTGCGATTAAGAGCAACGGAAACATTCGAGATATATCCTGCAAATATCCTCTTAAAGGAACGGATATCCATGTCTATTCCTCGATTCACCTCCGATGCAATCATCTTGTTTACCTTCTTGTTCAGTATCTTCGCATATCTTTGCAACAGAACTTCCGGACTATCAGTATCTATCGAATATTGACTCAAAATATCCTCTTTGAAAAGTAATTTCTTGCCTTCCACGTTTTTCTTGCCCTTTCTGGAATAATATTTCCCCAAGTTTTGACTGAGAAATTCAATGGGATTTTCAGACTTGAAATAACCAGAAGGAGCCTTTGCATCTTGCGTGAACGTATAAAATAAGGAATAAATATAGTCTTTTGTATAATTGCTTCTCTCCACAATAGCGTCGGCAACCTCCATGAAAATGCTTTTCGTATCACTATAATAAGATTCCAAGCCCAAGAGCTTCGTCAATTTTGCGATGCGGTTTATGTCCCGATAGTTTCCCGAAAGATAAGGCAATAGTATCAACAGACAGGCATCTCCGAAGAATTTAGGGGAAATATCGTAGTTATTGCAGATATTAATCAGTGCCTTATAGGATATATCAGAACTATAATAATCTGCGTTCCGCTGATAGGAATCATTCTCCCAGTTACTATTAAAAAGAGCTTTCAGCTTATCATCCATCACGATTTGCAGGAGCTCGACACTCTTTTCCGTAGCTATCTTATAATTATCAATGTTTTCTTGGGTATATAGAATGGGGTCACCAGGAACATCCATTTCCAAATGATTCTCCTTTATCCACCTTTTAGTTTCGGCCTCCAGCTCTGCAATAAGTCTTTTCGTAACGACAAATCCTTTCATTTTCACGCCTCTAATTTAAGATTATGTATTACAAAGATAGGAAATATCTTAGTGAAAAGCCCTATTATTACCATATTTTAACTTTTTCAATAGGCTTATTCTACTCAAAAAAAACTATCTTTGGGCCGTCAGAAAAAATGAGTATCTACAAGTTAGATTCTTTTACTACCTATAAACGACATTATCAAAAGTTACTGAGCATGAGCAATCCGTCAGGTTTCATAGACGCACCTAAAGACAACGAAGAAGACAAAAGTCAACAACTGATAAGCTATCAGAATGCTACTTACATCCAAGAAGGAGAATTGGCAGAAGGAGGAACTGCTGTTTGTTGGCTTCTGAAGAAATGCAAAGGGCCTATTGACCGCCCTGCACACCTTCTGAAAAAGCAGTTAAAGGCCCAATACCGCAACAACCCCAACCTTTGCGACATCCTTAAGCACGAATATGAAACAGCCTCCCTGCTCCATTCAGAGTTTATAGCAAGATACTATTCCTACGACCCGGAAGATTCTTCCGTATTCATTGAATACATTGATGGCAATACTCTGAAACAATTCCTCGCCACACCCACAGGCAAGACATACTTCACAGGAAGTGACGCCTACCACCATATTCATGACTTCTGTCAGCAAGTACTCAACGGTATGCAACTGATGCACGCCCAAAGACTTTGCCATTGCGACCTCACAGCCAACAACATCATGATACGCCGTGACACTGACCATCGTGCAGTCATTATCGACCTCGGCATGGCCCTCACACAAGGTACAACCTTCCTCATCGGCACTACAAGCAGTTTGAAAGCTCCTGAAATGATACTAGGACAAATATGTGAGGTCAACATCCTTTGTGACATCTATATGTTCGGACTAGTGATGCAACAGATAGCCTCAACATGTCCTATTTATGAGCCTATCTATAAACTCTGCCTACAAGAGAATCCTGAGAACCGTTATCAGTCGGTGAAAGAGGTGCTGAAGGCCCTTGATGAAGTCTACAGCTCTGAAGTAAACCAGCAATTCAACAGACTGCTTGGCATCTCTTCTGACAAGAAAAAATTCAGTGTACAGAAGTCCATGTTATATTATGGCAGAACGTTTGTATGCCACGTCAAAGACCTCACGTTTGTCAAAAACAGTCAAGATTATCTCCACCTTCTCCTTGAGCAGCAGAACGCCTTGGCAGAAATGGAAAGCATTCCTATGACAGAAGAGGACAAATATGAAAAGGCACGATTACGACTATATGATTTAAACCTGAAAATTTTCATGTTCGAAAACGATGTCATCGAACTTGCGGGAAACATCAAGGACAATAGGAACATCATCGAACAATCCACCTACCATCAGATAAGTGAACTTTTTCTGCAAGGTAAAATCACCGAGGCAAAAGAAATGATTGATAAAAGCACCCTCGAGGATGAGATGGATGCACTTCAGAAAACAAATAACCGCAACACTAAGCTCACCAATGAAACCGTAAAGAAGATGCTGCTCTACATCTCTATCTGCAAGAATGACTGGAAGGACAAAAGCCGTTATCAAGAGATTGAACCACTACTCAAGAGATGTATCAACGTTCTAGGCACTATCCCCTATGATGAAGTACAGATGGCGCACATCTTGGGTAATTATGGAGTGGTCTTGTCTCACAACGGCAAACATGAGGAATCGATATGCACCTTCGAGAGGGCTATCCTGATTTACAAAAGACAGGAAGTCGAAATACCCCTTCTCTTCCACAGAGACATTGCCGAATCCCACACCTGCATTGCTTCAGTCTTTGAAAATAAAGGCGATTACGCCAAAGCCATTGAAGAATTTCAAAAGGCTTCAGAAGCCATCTATGCACTCAATACCAGTAGAGAAGATGCAAATATCTTGGAAAAGGTATGTCAAATCAATGATAACATCTTCAGGAACTACCTCCGACTGCACGATTTTGATAAAGCCCTACAATTCATCAATAAGGTCATCAGCAACGCTATCGGCAAGAAAGAGCATATCTTCATCTTGACCAGTGCCTATCTGTGCCTGGCCAAATTCTACAGCAGATACCAGCACGACTATGCTCAAGCAATTGCTTACAGGAAGAAAGCTATTCCTCTTCACAAAAAGATAGAACGCCATATTTCAAATTTCCCATTCCATTTAGTGGCAGATGATTATGAAGCCATAGGCCTCTATTACTTTCAAGCCGAAAAGTATGACGAAGCAGAAGCCAGTTATAAGAAGTCGCTCCAGATTGTAAGCGACAACCATCACATCGGTAGGCCTTTCTCTGTGGAAAGTGGATTGGCTGAGGTCAAATGGAAGAAAAATGAACTTGAAGATGCGGAAAACATCTATCGAAATATCTGCGCTAAAGTGGATGAACATAATTTTGTCATAGAACGATTCCGTTTTATCCGATATCTGACCAGGCTCATCTCGCTAAACCTCGAATGCCATCATGGGAGAGAAGCAAGGGAAAATTATGAAAAAGCTCTGTCAATTCTCGACAACATCCACCCTAGTAGCAACTCTGAGATAATAAAGAGACAACGGGACGGCCTGCGAAGTTTCCTATTGACTTTTCAAGACAAAGTCAAGGCATCAGAATGATTTTAAATTTCTGTAATGGGCTTAAACAATTTATAACCCACTCTATTCTCGACCCTTTCTTTAGCTATATCGCGAAGTAGCTGCCTGTTAATCCTTACGAAATCAAACACATGCTTTAAATCTGCTTTCGAAATGTGCAAAGGATAATCTGCCAACAATATATGAGGGGAAGGGGTAACGCTTATCGGCAGAAAATCATAGACATGCTTTCCATAGCCATTGCAAATGCAAAACCATATTTGATGACGATGCCTTATATAAGCATATCCATCATCGGAAAAGCAAAATAAATCTTTTATTCCTGTGACTTGTGGCCATAACATGGTATATTCCATCAGCTCGTCATAGTTTTTCTTTTCGTATTTCTGGTATTTTGCATAGGTCATAAGTCTTCTTTTTAGCCGACATGGTCCTGCAACCCTTTTGGATTTCTTCTTCATTGTATTGATATTTATTTTCTATCCTTTTAATCAATGTAATTTACCCTTATTTTCCTATAGCAATTTCTTTGTCATTATTGTCCATATCTTTTTTAGCTAAATCCCAAAAAACATTTTCTTCATAAGTCGTTTGATCTCCAACTTCGTAATTATACCAATCGTCCTCTGACCAATTCTTCGTTTCTTCATTGATTTGAGACTCTGTTAATAATTTTAGATTTTTCATAATAATCAATGCTTACTATTTTCTTAATAAATAATTTTCACTTGTAAAGGTGTCGTTTTTATTTTATATTATAAATCTTTCCCAATTTATTTATATAGGCATGTAAGTGTTTCCGTGCATCTTCCAAGTTCATAAAATCTTTTCCAGTTTTTCCTTCATCCGTGGCCATCTTTATTGTTTGATATTCGTCCTTTGTCATAATATACTATTAATTGTTTTTAGTTATAAATGTATTTTTATTCTGTTTAAGCAATCAAATATCTATAATTTGCCTTTAGCCTTACATATTTTCCTAATGTTATTTTCTACAAATTGAATTGCCTCTTCAACAGTGTACCATTTCACAGTGCTCTGGTCTATCAAATGTTGATGTGAATATTTCTCATGCAATAATTCCATTGGAGTTTTTTCTCCATTATTTAAATCTGCAAATTGTTCTTCCATTGGTTTTGAACCATGAGAACGACAATATTCATCAATGTCACCTTCCACATTAATAAAATGATTTCTTACATCATCCTTTTCATCTTTTATATGACATTTCTTTACAGAGTTTACATATTCAAGAATTTCATCTTGATCCATTATTTTGCATTTTTCTTTTTTCATATTTTTTGTTTATAAATATCTCCCCGTTTATAAATATAACAATTTATTTTTAATTATCCAAATGTGTTGGGCAATGTTTCATTAGGAAGATGAAATCTATCCTTATCCATATATACATATACCATCAATTCTATTTCGTCTTCTTTCAGATATGACTCAAAAATGGCATGTCCTCTCCATTTTAATTTTTGTCCTTCATCCTCATCCTTATTGTGAAAACGCTGTTCTTTCATTTGAAAAATTTCTCATAGTTTTTCCCATAAAGTACAGCCCGTTTCAACCTTTGAGATTTGGCTGTTTTGCCTTCACTTATGCTTTCACGAATCCAGACCTCATAGTTCGTTCGATATTCCTCATATCGCTTGCATCGCTCATTGATAAGTTCATTCAATCTCCTCACCCCATTCTCGAAAGGCTCAACACGCATATCCACCTTAAATTTCCTGCCAATAGTGACAAAGAAATCTGCTTCCTCGGTGAAAGAACTAATTATCCGAGTTTCCTCATCCACTTTACGGTATTCCTCATTACAGCCCTCCAGATACGACTGAAAAGTATACCGTTTTCGCTCTCCATCGATAATGGCGAACACAAAATGCTCTTGAAGAAATCTCTGTCCAATGGCCATAGCGCTCCCCAACGAAATATTATAAATAAAAAAAGATTGCTCCATACCTCTAACATCATCAGCAAGGCTATAAATATATTGATGAGAAGTCAAGAAAAGCGCCAAGTCGTCAGTTTGAATTTCGTTTTCTTTTGTGAGAATAAGACCTTCCGAAGCGATAATACAGAAAGTTTTCACCCTTGAACGTGACTCCCAATGACAAGAGCAATCATCGTTATTTTTCATTTCTTCATTTTTATCCATAAGCATTTATTCTTTACTGGTTTTCTTGTTTTTTCATAATGCAAATATAAGGAGAACTCCCAAAGATTTCAAATAAAATCGGCCTTATAACCAGAATATGCAAAAATGGACATTCACTTCTGGTATATGTTTAGAAATATACGAGATACAGATATTTTAATTATAATTATATTTACAATATACACATTTCATGAAGTTTATATAATCAATTACTAACATTGAGAATCACATATAACTCTATCATGTTCATCTATGACTAAAATACGTGAATTTTAGAGCATCTTCCTATTTTGCTGGCTATCATTATATTATAAAGAATAGAGATGATTTTGTTTTATATTTAGAGAAGACATCGCTCTTAATTTACGGTTAATTAGACCATAAACGACATTCTTTTACGTTGTAAAGAGATTTTGTTTACATGGTAAAAGACGGTTAATTGTACTCTAAAAGAATACTTTTTATAAGGTTGGACTTCATTCTTGGACTAATCAAAGATAGATAAATGACTACTTGCATTCTATTTTGAGATTTCTAGTTGTCAATATTTAATCATAAATTAAATAATTCAGATTATGATAATTTCATACAATACACATCATTAAATAGAATTAAAATACTCCCTTCACTCAACTTTACGATAGTATGTACTTATTGACAAGTTATCAGTTCGGATCTAAAGATGCGCCAATTGGCAAATATCGCTTTCATCCTGCTATGTCTATCAAATCAGCTAAATATATCTTTCCACTATGAAAATCCCTGACCAGCACAGAGGACTGGCAAAGTTTCCTTGATAAGAGACCAGCAAAATGCAACAAGGCTGCTCCAGACAAGCCTTGCAACCTCACTGTCAGAGACCGCTCATCAAAGCAATTTCCATGAACATCCATGTATCTTGCCTTGAAAGAACGGTCAACCGAAAAGGTGCTATAATCATCCTCAGCAAGTGTTGCGAGAACTTTCCTGACAGCGAATATCACTTTGTCAACCTCCGGAAGTAGGGCACCAAAACTCACAGGAAAGACGATAACGCCTCGCCTTATCTCTTCATCCAACACCTTCCTTTCAGAAGCCAGGTCTCCTCTGAAAGTGAAATTGCTCTTATTAGTTCTGCATTCTCTCAGAAACCCGCCTTTTTGGATATAGATGCCATCAGGGAGCGTATCTCTTCCACTTGGGTAAAAATATCTGACAATCTTAAACTTTGTCTTCATCTTCCCAATTCTCTGTGCCTTCTTCAGCATTCTACTGTTTCAAACTCACAAGGAAGCCGTTTACAGGATAATAGACCAGACGTTCTATAACCGCCTTGCCAGCCTTGTTGAGTGCGGCGGCATAACAGCAGAACTGGGTGTTGTAGTTGCCAGCATAATGTTCGGAAGTCTTATCGAGAACGCTGTGACCCATGGGGTTGGACTTGAAATCGACGAGCACGCAGCCCTCAGGAGTCTCATAGACGAAATCCATAGAGCCTCGTACGATGGAGCCCTCTTCTGGATAAGCAAACTCAAGCTCATGGTATATCTTGGAAGCCTCACCATAGAACTCACGCATCTTCAAGAGGAAAGCATCATAAGCCGACAAGACTTCTTCGGGCGACAAACGATCCTGTAATCCATAAGAGGCGACGAGGCTGCGGGCTTTCTCCATGTTGCGGTCCTTGTCGGCTGGGACAAGCACACAGAATATATTGTGAATACAGTCACCCACTTTCTGAATATCATCTTCGCCATGGAGATTGATGCGGGAGCCGAAGTCGTGCTTCATCGATACCTCAGTGGAAGTCTTGGCCATAGTGCTCGGCGACTGATAGCGAAGTGTGGCTTCAGGGGCGCTGCTGCTGCGAGGCAAATCAACGATTTTGCACGTTTCGGAATCTTCCTGCTGGGATGCGTCATCAGCGGGGGTATCGAGGACTTCGACCTGGAACGGGATGCCTGTTCCCAGAATGTCGCACTCCGTCTCGGAAGATGTGGGCACGGTGATGACCGATTCCCCGTCTATGTCGCTGATATCTGTGAGCCATGCGAACTTGCTGGAATATCCTGATTTTGACTGGTGTTCCTTGCTGATGAATACCAACTGGTCCCGGGCTCTGGTCATGCCGACATACATCAACCGCGACTGTTCCAACAAATCGCGCTGCTTCAGTTCAATAAAATCGGGTCTTTTCAGGATGACATCTGATATTTCCATAGGAGGGTTCTTTACCCACAGAAAAGGGAGCAGCGTGATATATTTGGAGGGTATCAACGCATCGCTGTCGGTATTTGCTCTGACGGTCCGCTCTCCAAAGAACATTGATGACTCATCTTTTTTCTGAAAATCCAGGGAACTCAGGATGACGGTGTTCCATTGCAGACCTTTGGACTTGTGATAGGTGTTGACGAAGACACCTGTGGAATCGCCGCAAATCGTCATGTCACTGGATGCCACATAGTCGAGGAATCCCGTGACGGATGCGCCAAGCGTGAGATTCTGGCAATGCTGCTCATACTGTTGGGCGAGGGCGACAAGGCTTTCGAGATTGGCTTTGCGACTGGGAGCATCGCCCCAACGGGACACGATGTTGGAGAGGCCGAACTCCACATTGATGGTCTCCACGAGTGCGGACACGGACAAGGCGGCGAGGCTCTTGCTACGGGCAATGATATGGGAAATCATGGCGTTGGAATTCTGCCACGGCTCCTGTTCGGGGTCGTCGGCATGGCGATAAGCCAGACGGTCGTCGAGGATCTGCTGTACGGGGGTGTCTTTTTCGGTGAGATAGAGTATCTGCGCCTTCGCCAAATCATCATGATTATCGACGATGAGCGAAAGGATGGAACAGAGGAGAATGGACTCGTTCTGGGCACTCAGCGCACTGTCACTGCCTCTGCTGACGGGCACTTTGCACCGCCCCAAGGCTGCCGCGTATTTGTCGCAATCCGAATTTGAACGGCAAAGGATGGCAATATCCTGCGGACGGGTGCCGCCTGCTACCATCGAAGCTATCTTACCAGCTACCGCAGCAAAATCATCCGTAGCACCAGTATCGGTCTTGACCAACCAGTCTACAAGCTGCGGCGCGTCGTTATCTGCATTTCTATGAGGGGTCAGCTCGATGTCTCCTCGACCGGCAAGCATGTGGAATTTGTCGATGAAGACACACGAGAAGAATTTGTTGACGGTGCTGACGATGTCGGGCAGAGAACGGTAACTCGTGGACAATGACTTGTGGGTCTGCTCGAAATCCTTTTTCACCCGATCAGCCACGGCACGTGTGAGTTCGGTATCTGTTCCGCGGAATCCATAAATGGCCTGCTTGGCATCGCCCACCCAGTAGGTTTTCTCCACAAGGTCGGACAACTTGTCGAATATCTTGACCTGTATGGGGTTGCAGTCCTGGAACTCATCCACAAACACGTATTTGTATCTGCCGCTGATTTCCTGTCCTATTTCCTTGTGTTCGGTGAGGAGACGATAGAAGAGCTGCTCCATGTCGTCATAATCGATGATGGACTTGGAACGCTTGTATTCTCCATATTGCTTCAGGAATTTAGCGGCCAGGCGAAATGACCTGTCAATGAAATCGCTAAGCATGTCACCCGTTTCCTTTGACTTCCAATGATTGGAGATGAGGTCATGGAAGTATGCTAGTTCGTCAGCGAAAGCTTCCTTTACGTTATTGGTCCACCTCTGTGTTGCTATTACAGAAATATCATCGATGGAAAATTCATCTAATGATATTTTCGACTGCAAAACAGCTCTGCGGCCATTTGCAGCTCCGGAATCCCCCTCTAATTTCTGTGCCTGCTGAAGCATACTGGATACGATGTCAAGGCATCTTGCCGAATCTATCGTAGCACTGATGTGGTCATCGGTGCCAAATACTTCTCGTGCCATGTCCTTGGATTTATCGCACGAATTGGCAAAATCACTAATGCCATTGGCTAACGCAATGGAAATTACATTTTTGATGTGTTGTTTCCAAAAATTGTAATCTTCCACTTGTTTACCCCCAATATTAAAGTAATCACGGAACTTGCGGAAGGCCCGGATATCATCATTGGTGGCAAGGTCGGCCAAAGACTGATTGATGTAGAACGCTTTGTCTTCATCGGGCATGACCGAGAGCTTGGCGTTGAGACCCAGATAGTACCAATATTTGCAGATAAACAAGTTTGCTACAGAATGAATGGTACCTATCATCGCCTGGTCGAGCAAGACGGACTCCTCGTATTTGCCTTGCTCGCACAGCACGGCTCTGGCTTTCTCGCGCAATTCGTCGGCTGCGAGATTGGTGAATGTAGCCAAAACCATCTCTTGCGGTTTGGCGCCATCAGCTATCAGGCCAGCCAAGATATTTGTGATGGTGTACGTTTTGCCGGAACCTGCGCCGGCACTGATATATTCGACGTTTTTCATTTTTTCTGTCCTTTAAATAAATTGTAATTGCTGTATCTGTTGCTGTTTTTGTTTCCTTGATAGCTTTCGAGAGGGTAGAGGTTCTGGCCTTCCATAGCAGCCAGATAAGGAATGAGTTCAGGGTCCATGGGGTTTCCGTCAGCCATCTCGATATCTCCGCGGCTGATTTGGTCACGGCGGTAGCGATAGGAATTGATGAGCTTCGGCACGAGTTCGGACACATCTTCGGGAGAGATAAATCTGACATTTGTACCGATGAGATGGTCATCTGTGGTGAGGAGCTTGTGTACAGGCAAGATGTAATAGCCCTTGGCTGATACAGGCTTGCCGTCTTCGGCACTCAAAAGGGCAGCATACAGCGAGAGCTGCATCGCCCGATTGTCAGTCAACTTCGAGGTATAATTATCCAACCCCGACCATTTGAAATCGAAGATGACAGGCTTGCCGTCTTTGTCCTTCAATGTCATATCCAGGAATCCCTTGATGTCGATGTTAGGGGAAAATCCCATCTTCTGACAGATGGGACGTTCACAACTGGATATCGTGAGATGATTATCGGAAATGATGTCGAGCAATGCCGAGATGGACTCATGAAGACGCTGACGGAACAACATCTCATCGGTCTTGTTCTGCTTGAGCAACAGAATGGCGCCCTTGGCAGTCTCTATCCGGTTGAGCAGAGAGTCGAAATCTTGATTAAAGGCAAGGCGGATTTTATCCAGGTCGTAATCGTTGTCCTGACATAGCGTCTGTATCATTTTGTGCGCCACATTACCCAATGTAACATATTGTTCGCCAATCTGATAAGAGGTGCCGTTGCGGATACCGGCCAGGTATTCCATCACATAGTCAAACGGATATTGGATGAGGCTATTGAGGGACGTATTGCTCTCATGATCGGGAAAGACGATGAAACTGGCATTCTTGATTTTGACCGAGGTACCCATCGGACCATTGTCGATGAGAGCGGCATCATGGAGAAGGCTGTCGGGCAGCTGTCCTTCCTTGCACACAGCCGAGAATCCGAGCTTCTGGAACGTGCTTTCGAGCCGAATATGCAGAGGATGCTTGACAGGCTTGTCTGTCCCCCTTTTATCTACAGTGATTGCGGTAAATTTCTTGTTGCATCTTAAGATAGGGATCAGCAATATATAGTTGTACAAACGAGTCTCCGACTCCTCATCCCACAATTGGCAGCCACAATCAGCCAGGGCCTTTTTCTCCTCAGGATTGAGAAAATCATAAGTCGAGGGCGATATAGAATAGTTGTAGAAGTCCATCCATGTCACAGCATTCGCATTTGAAGCCATGTCAGAAGGAGAAGATATGACAAAGCGTGAGTTTCTCGTGGCATCTGTATATTTATAAGTAGCAGAATCATAGATGGCATTCATCCATTTTTCCAGTTCCTCATACTTGAAAGACTCACTGCCATCGCCTTTCATGACGGTGAGCAACGCACTATACATAGACAGAAGTCTCCCATACTGCTGCAGCTCCAAATCTGATATGTCCGCCATCTTCGACCTCATGACACACCAGCTCTGCATGGCAGAGACAAAGGCAACGAGTGACTTTTGGTTTACATCATCGGAATCAGGATGGGGCAATAAGATTTCAAGCGCCTCGACATTCTTTTCACGCTTGGCCCTGTCCTCATTTTCGTAGCGGTCTTTCTCTTTGTAGTTCTTCAAGGCCTTTTTCCATTTTTCATTATATATTCCTCCTTCGTCAGCTATCACTCTGGCTAAAGAATAGCGCAGTGCACTCGGTATCGGACTGACAGGCATCACCAGCCAAGACAGCATATTGATGATATTCAGAGGATAGCCGAACAGAGTCAGCCCGATTTTAAACATCTGGGCAATCTGCGGGTCGGCATTGGCAATGCTAGAGCCAGAAGTCGGATAATCAAGGGATGACTGCAAATCATCAAACTTCTTGTTATCACTGTTGATGTATACATCGGCAGATTTAGGATCAAGTGATGCCACATACTGCATGGCCGTCATATCATCGGCAAAATTGATAATGCGGAATGAGTCATCCCCACTGTCAAGAGCCTCTATCTTGTTATTGATGAGGTAATTCTGTATCTTTCCCAAGTTGCCAGTTGAGACTACAGAAGGTATCTCTTTACTGACTATTATGTTGCTTTTTTCAAGCAAGACAAGGGCCTTTTCAACGTAAGGAGGCAGCATCTTACGCTCTATGCCATAGATGACGATCTTACTGCCTGAAGGCAACGGGCATTCCTTTTCCATAGCCCTCAACACCTCTATTATATAATCAGCCTCACCTGGGCAGTCAAAGGACTTTTCCACTTCTGCCAAAGTTGTAAGGCGTTCCGATGGTTGAGGTTTTTCCGGCTTCCATCCTGCCAAACGAAGGCTGTCGCGCCATCTCAGACAGCACGATGCGACTTCCATTCCACCTGTCTGAAATGATTGATAGAAGATGTTTTCGGGCCTAGCTGACATATAGGCACGGAAAACATTGTAATACTCAGCTTCGCGTTCTACTGATGAGAGCATATCGTAATGTATGCCTAAATGCAGACCGAATAACTGGAACAAATCGCCGATGCCGCAGATTTTGGCATCGAACGATATACGCTGACCTTTAAAGTCATAATATGCGTTTTGAGTAAACAAAGGAGAAAAATATATCTTCATGATAATATTTATTAATTCTTCTACTAGTGATTTCGTAATAATCTGTAAAGATAGGATATTAATTCGACAATTCCAAATTTTTCTTGGTTCTTTCTTCAATAGTTTTATTTATCGGAGTGAACAGAAAACCATATTCCACTTTGCGGCTATATCTTTATAGCCTCTGCTTGCCCTGTCTCAATCAGCAAATTGTTTCCGCTGCTCAAGTCATTGGAATATGGAAACTTCACAGCGAGTACTCGTTTCTTGTATTGCTGGGCAAAACGGACAGTATACATGGTACCGCTATGCTCCGGGCACTGAGCGACTACGACAGGGTCTGACAATGCAGCCTGAAGACGGTTTCGGGCAACTAGTCGTGAAGGATTTGCCTTCACCCCCAGTATTTGCTCACTGATGAGCAAACCGCCATTACGGAGAATGGCTTTCTGCAAAGGCTCGTTCTCATGGGGATGAGTCAAATCAAGGCCTGTAGCGACAATGGCAATCGTTCCCCCTTTTGCATCCAAGCATCCTTGATGGGCTGCCGCATCACAACCTAAGGCCAAACCACTGACGACTACACACCCTTTCCGGGCGTATTCTGCTCCAAGCTGATAAGCAGCAGCATTCCCATTGCGGTCAGCTTTCCGAGCGCCTATCACTGCAACCTTGTTTTCTGCCTTCAAGAGCTCAAGATTGCCGAGAGCAAATATCACCGATGGCTTTTCGTCGCCAATCTCAAGAAAGCACTCAGGATATTCTTTGTCAAAGCTTGCAATGGTTTCAATCCCCAGAGCTTCATTTCTTTTGATGATTGAGTCGACTTTTACTCTGTCACCTATAATCTTGAATAAAGCGTCTAAATGTCTTTTTGTTATTTCAATTTTCATTGTTTCGTTTTTTCGTTTTCTTTATTTATTAAACTATAATCATAAGAATCCATTCCCTTTATGAGATCATCTTCTTTCTGGCGAAGTTCCTCTATTGTCAGAGCACCATATTGGTGCAATACGAGGAATGCTTCTTTCGTTATTTTAAAAGAAGATGCAGCAGTATTTTTTAACTTTAAAGGCTTCAATTTATCCAAAAGTGTTTCACCATCTTCAATCTTACTATTAGGATTTGCGCCTCTTTTTAATGCCCATATGATGCATCTTAGATAGAAATAGGCTTCTGAATTATATAGCTCGTGACGAAATTGCGCTGAATAAAAACTATTAATACTGTTTTCTAAAAGATAATCATAATCAAAGTCATATTGTCCTATATATTCCAACACCTTTTTTGTTTCCGTCCATGTCCGCTTTTTTGTATAACGAATATTTCCATAGTTGAAAAATGCTCCTCCATAAGGTTCTTCCTCTGGCCATTCTATACTTTCCACTTCTTTTCTTAATTCTTCTAAAGAGCCCTCACAAACTAAGTCTCCTATTTCATAATAGCCTGGGAAACAATGCTCACAATAATGTTGAACATGAATCCATTTCACTTCACCATCCTTTAAAGACTTATCAATACCATAAGCAAAGTGAGGACTTCCTCCAAGAACGATCCTATGGTCTTCATAATATCTACGCAATTGCACGAATGATGATACTTTTATTCGAGTGTTCTCATTTGTCAGCATTTTATCAATATAATGCCAACTATTTTCAAAGAATCCTAGACCTTCCAACAAATTTGTCCCTTTTGAGACTAAATCATTAATAGACAAAGTAATGATGCCAGCACTATATTCATAACTATACTTATCCAAAAAATCTGAAATGGCCTTTTCCGGCATGGGAATAATCTCACAATGACTCCTTAATTCCTGTGCAAAAGCCTTTGGCGAAATGTGATTTAAGCGTATAAATCCCATTTTATGTATATAGGTATGATGATCATTTATTCCATCTGTAAGTTCTTTTACTTGCATAATGCCCGACAAAAATTTGTTTTCTGCATAAGAGTCCCCATAAGCAGGCTTGTCTGTCAATATCTCTTCTCCTTGCAGATTAAAATATTTGCACTCTTCACCGATGCGTACTTCCACGACTTCTGCATCATGCCATTTACTGAGTTGATCACAAATACAAGGTACAATCCAAGCATCATTGGCATCCTTGATACCAAATTTTCCTGATGAATAAATGATAGTACAGCCATCCTGCTTTTCTGGTTTAATGGCATCATATAGCTTCAAATCAGCTATAGTTACAGGCCTATTGTTGCAAAAGTTTACTCTTACAGAAAAGAAGACTTCGCCATTTTCAATTTCTACCCTATCCCAATTTTTCCAAATGCGGCATGTGAAATCATCTCCTGTAGGTCTGATTTCATCATATACACATGGAGTAATCTTTTTACCATCTTTCAAAGAAAGACCATATCGGCCTTTCTTCTCTGTTATCACATAATCTGATTGCTTATAATTCATAATCGTTCCTTTGAAATCAATTGTTTGCCATAAATCCTTTTATCGGTTCTCTTTCTGCCATCTCATCCTGACGGCAATATTCATAAATATCATTGGAAGTAATAGCACCTTCATACAGGCATTTCTTCGCCACTACCTTTGTAAGGATATTGTCAAGCATTCCACCTGTTATCTGGTAGTTGGAAGCCAACGCAAGGCATTCATTTTCCGTAAGATATTGGCCCAACTTCAGTTTTACAAGTGCTGCCTTAGTCTCTCTATCAGGCTTAGAGAACTCTATCTTATAGAGAAAACGGCGGCTGAAGGCATCATCCAGGTTTTTAATCATATTGGTAGTACAGATGATAATGCCCCTACTGTTCTCAAAATGCTGCAATATAATGTTCTGAATGGCATTCTCAGTTTGTGCACATCCATCAGTATCTCTGATTTGCTTGCGACGTGAAAGCAAAGCATCGGCTTCGTTAAAAAGCAACACAGGTGTTTTGTGCCTTCTTTTCACTATATCTTCATAAGTCTCAAACAGGCCGTTTATAATCTTTTCACTTTGGCCAAACCATGACGACTTCATGTCACTGATGTTCACTTGCATGACCTCGCGGCCACTCTGCTTGCAGAGTTGAAGTACGGTTTCAGTCTTTCCAGTCCCTGGATAGCCGAAAAGAAGTACGTTGATGCCGCTGCGCAACCCTTGCTTCTTGAGATTTGTCTGGATATTATTCAATCCACGCTCACTGAGTATGTCGCTCAACATCTGCACTTGCATGCTGGTCTTATCATCATAAATAAGCGGTTTCTCCATAATGTCACGGGGCTTGATGATGGTGCATCCGTTAATGTTTTCTTCCTTTTTTGGTTCCCGCATTATCTTTTTCTCATCTTCAGGGAGTAATTCGGAGATGCACTTCTTGGTGACAGCAACCATGTTATCATTGCCAAAATTACCTGGAGCTATCTCTGTATACTTCATTTTCATCAATGGCGCATCTTCGTCCATAAAGTACTTACGGGTGTCAAACATGCTGAGTTCTTCTTCATTATTAGATAGAATGTCATCAATATTGCTAAACCTTGCAGCTCCAGCTGAACGGATACACATGTTGAGTAGAATAAAAAGCATGCAGCGTTCCTCATACTTTAAGCCTTTATCTTTCATGCGCTGCAAGACGGTAATACGCTTGTTCTTCTCGCAAATGCCATTGGAAATAACCTCCATGACTTTATGAGTGCTCTTTTTAGAGAGGTTGTAGGCCATATAATTGATGAAATCCAAGTTATCCTCAATCTTCAAAGGCTCTGGCATCACGGCCTTTTTGTTGTCACGGAGATTTTCCAGTATCTTCAAATTAACGCAATAACCCACATCGCTTCCATAGCCACATCGTTTGTATTGAAGAATACGGTGGCACAACATGTCATCAATGTCGTTCTGCATTTCAAACAGCGAGAAGGGACTTATCCCCATCTTAGAGCCCAATTCTTGCAACATCACGCTATCCCGCCCTATCGTATAAGCACTGATAACGGCAAAGAGAATAATCTGATTGTCATTAAGTGGCAACACTTTGCGAACGACAGCAAGGCAGGTGCATACATTCTCACTTGTCCAAAACTCTTTGCTCAATCCTGAATTCTCAGAACGGCTACACAAATACTTTATGGCCTTATAAGGAGTCAATGATTCCTTATCCATAAGTTCTTCTTCTACGGGTTTCCCCAACTCAACGTCTTCTCTGATTCTTCTCATATATGGCTTCATCTTTTATGTATTTATTTTTTCTGATGCAAAGATATAAGCAAATTAAGGTCTTGTCAAATGTTTTATCGAGATGGGGCCTATTTTGTAAAAATGGACACTTCTTCGATACTCAGAAAGCGTTTATGAGGACTTTCATGCAAAAATATGAGGGAATAGAGAAAAACCGTTTCAAACTAAGCGAAATATAATTAATGCAGAGCAAGAGCCCTATCCGCAACTTATCAGCCTGTTACTGGCAATCGGACTTAAAACCTATTCTACCATAAGAAACCGAAAATGCCCCGCATAAGCGAGGCGTCTTTTTCTCCCATAAATGATTTTCAGGGACAACAATAACGACTAATAAGGAGGTCAAAAGCCGTTAGTGAGGATTACAAACAGAGTTTGTAACCACGTTACAAGCCGTTTGTAACGTCATTACACGTTACTTGTAACCACATTACAAGCCGCGTGTAATCTCGTAATTAGCCACTTTTTAGAGTGTCATCGAATATTTCCAGCGACCTCTATGGGGTTGCCATTTAAGAAGACATCCGTCTTGATGCCTAAGTTTGGTATCTTCCAGACGTATTTGATGTCATTAGGGCCTGTCACCTTTACGACTAATTTCTTCCCGTTTTCTTCTCTCTGCCAATCCATACCTATCACACCAAACTGGGTGACAACCTTTCCACGAGCATATTGCAAGTCGCCAATACGTGGATTAATCAAAAGTTCTTTCTTCCAAACTGACCCTGAACGTCTGACACCCAACACGTAAGAACTGAGGAAATACACAGGAACAGCTCCGTAATTGTGACACGACTCACTGATGCCTCCTCCCTTTTCATCGGCAAACACTTCAGCTAAAGTGCCCTCATCCTTTGTATAAGCCAACATAGGAGTCCACCGTCTCCGTATTTCTGACAAAGCTTCAAGGTCAAATTTCGTGGTGTCCCTTTTGTAGAATTCGCTCAACACCCAATAATAAGTGACGGGCATATCAACACCATCTTTGCTCTCAATTGCTTTCAGATAATCGGGATTATTGCAAACGCGACAACGTCCCTTATTCTTATAATTATTCAAAAACCATTTCCAAGCGCCCTCTTTCTTGTCCTTATCGATGATTTCCGAATATAAAGCCATCAATTGCGCATGCACTGTGGGCTTAAGGATTTCACCATCTTTTATTGCACTATTGAACGCTTGCTCTTGAGGATTCCATAAGAGTTTATTATAAGCAATTGATAGCTTCTCGGCTTGTTGCAGATAGACTTTATAGATAGGGTTATCCAACTCTTTAGCCAGATAGGCTGCATCCTTATAAGCTTTGAAGATATAGGCATTGATAGTTGCACCCTGACAAGTGATATAGGCCAAAGGATTATCAAACGAGCAATACTCTCTGGCAAGTACCAAGCCATCGCTTTGAATTCTCTTTGCAAACCAATCCAACTGCTTTACCACACCATTCCACACTTCTTTGACAAAGGGTTTGTCGCCAGTTGCCTCATAATACATCCTCAAAGCCTCAATAAACTGACAGGCATAGTCATCAATGAAATAATGGCAGTCATAATCGCCCCTATCGGTCGGGAAAGTAGCGCGAATACGTCCATCGGGCAACTGTCCAAGATAAGCATGTCTTAAGAGATTCTTCAATAATCTCGAATCTGAAAGTACCATGCTCTTGCCGTCGGTTGAAGGAGCAACCAAGGCAACTTGTGTAGTCACAAAGTTGGGTTCAGCAGGGTCTTGGAGCCATTCGTTCCTTTCTCTGATATCAGAGCCATAAGCATCATCACAAACCGCCTCAATGGTCCTTACGCCCATATCCCAAACTTCATTCAAAAGCGTATCATTCGACTCGAAACTCCCCAATCTTTCAAAAGGATAGAAACGTTCGAATAATTCCAAGTGATTGATCGTAATATTCCCTTTCAGGCACTTCAAAACCATATAATGACCACCCCATTGGTCTGTGCTCATAAAAGTCTGTTGACCCTCTTTAGCTATATATCGGTTATTCCTCCCAAAAGATTCCTCTATCTTGCCATTCCTGTATCTCGATGCGAAACTGAAGGATAATTCACTATTCTGTTGTGCAGAGAGTGATATTTTAGTATATACCAACGCCATTCTCCTATAATCGATGATGATTTCTTTTCCTTCCTGCAAAGTGACAGGCAGGCATCTTTCCAATAACACTCTTTGCGGAAGAAGCTCGAGTGAATCCAATTTCGTTTCTCTTGGAAGAGGAAGCTCGTTAAGCTTAAGATTGCCCAATAAAGGAGTAGAAATCTTATGCGCAAAGGCCCAATGAGAATCATCATAATCAGGCATCATCCATTGTCTGCCATCAATTCTCCCATCAATATTATCCGTTACACTATTCCAACTCATGTGAGCTGGCTGATAAGAAACCTTATCGGAGCATTTCCATGTTGGGTCTGTCTTGACGAATTCCATACCCGTTTGGGCATCAACTAACCGCAAGGTCAAAGCGGGTTGCGCCTTCATGATATGCCCATTGATGCTGTTGCCATAATAATGTGCCAACACGACAATCGTATTATTTCCCTTATGAAGATAATCAGAAATGTTTTTCTGATCATAGTCAGGGCTGGCGGGATTAAAGCGGCAAGGCCCTCGCATGACATATTGGCCGTTTATCCAAAGAAGATAACGGGAATCGGCAAAGATTTCAACATCCGTGTTTCGAGAAACTTTCTGTATCTTAAACTTCTTTCTGAAAACTACATATTGCTGACTATCCGGATTTTGCTTATCTGCCCAAATATAATAGTTTTGCAAAGAATGATGCTTGGTAGTCGCGTTAATAGATGCATCTTGCTTCCTTACAACACGTGTTTGCATTTGTGCTGAGACCATCATAGAAAATGGAAACAGCACAAATATGCAAAACAGCTTGATTTGAAATGATGACCGATTCATTATCTTCTTTAAATTATAGCCTAAGATTATTTATTTTATTTCCTCATCAAAGACAATAGCCACTTTTCCGCACTTGCCACCAGCCATCAGTTTATAGGCTTCCGATGCATTATCCAAGGTGAATCGGTTTGTAACGAGGTCTTCGGGATGGATGCCCCAACGTACAAGACGTTCGACGAGCTCTTCCATACGCCAGATGTTAGTAACCCATGAACCATATATCGTCTTCTGCTCATGAAGAAGGTCAGGGCTTGGATTGAATTCTACCGTTCCACCTTCACCTACGAAAACTATCTTACCCCAACGACGGGTACTGCGAATCGCTAACTGCCGACCATAGGTGTTTCCAGAACAATCCACTGCTTTCTCTGCTCCCTTACCGCCTGTCATTGCCTTGATTTTCTCCAATGCTTTATCGTCAGAGATAAGGGCGGCATTTACCAAATGCTTTGATACAGCAATATCAAGACGTTCCTGAACAGTATCCACACCAATCACCATATTTGCTCCAAGGGCCTTTGACAACATACAAGCTGCCAAACCTACAGGGCCTAAGCCCACTACGACAACAGCATCGTCACCACATACGCTTATTTTCTCCAATGCCTCATAAACCGTGCCAAAGCCACATGCAACCTGAGCACCATCAGTATAGGTGAGTTCATCAGGCAAAGCAACAAGGTCTTTCTCTTCGGCAAGAAGATATTCGGCCATACCGCCATCACGTTGCCAGCCATAAGCACGACGATAAGGACTGGTGCAACTGATCATATAACCGCGACGGCAATCATTGCAGACACCACAGCCCGATATATGATACACGATGACACGGTCACCTTCTTTAAAACGACGCAGTCCTGGACCGCATTTTACAATCTGTCCGCAAGGCTCATGACCACAGATTTTGTCCTGATAACCCTCAGGCCCTTTCCCTAAATGTTCGCGATAGATGGCCCGAATATCACTGCCACATATCGTAGATGATTTCATCTTTATCAAAACCTCACCATGACCAGGTTCAGGAATGGCTACTTCCTTCAGCAATACGGTGCTGTTACCGGGCAAATAAGCCGCTTTCATTGTCTTCATATCTTTAATGTTTTTATTTATTCTTCATCTTTCCATAAATCTTCCCAAGTTGCTCCCGGCCAAGTGAAAACCTGGCCCTTCACGAGCCGACAGTTCTTGTCAACTGTCTTCATGACTTCCATCTCCTCGCTAGTGAGTGGATCTTCGATGGCTGCACGCAGATTGCTCGCCAATTTTGCAGGTTTTACAGAGAAAGGAATAGGTATTTGTCCACGTTGGATAGCCCATTTAATGCAGATAAGCGCAGGATGCACACCATGCGCGGCAGCTATCTTTAGAATAACCGGGTCTTCAAAAGGATTGGTATCTGTAGGCGTTTTGTCACGTTCAGGACGATTAGGAGAACCCAACGGACAAAATCCAATAGGTTGTATTCCATTCTTCACAACAAAGTCGAACAGTTCCGGCTGTTGGAAATGTGGATGAAGTTCCATCTCGTTGCAAACAGGCTTTATGCGACAGTCACGCAATAGCAGTTCCAACTTTCTCTGTGTCATATTCGAGGTGCCTATATTGCGCACCAATCCACTATCTACCAAACGCTCCATTGCCTCCCATGTCTTCATGAACTCCTCATGGATGTAAGGGCGGGCATTCGGGTCTCGCGAGTCTACAGACACGCCTTTGGCATGGGAGTTAGGAAATGGCCAATGCACCAAATATAAATCCAAATAGTCTGTTTTCAGGTCTTTCATCGACTGAAGGCAAGCTCCATAGACATCATTGTGCCTGTCGTTCCACACCTTCGAAGTAATCCACAGGTCTTCACGACGTACCAAGCCCTCATTTATCAAGTCGGAAAGAGTCGTTCCTATCTCGCTTTCATTGCCATATACAGAAGCACAGTCGATATGACGATAACCTATCTTAACGGCTGTCTTTACCGCATCAGCGATTGTCTGATTGTCATAATTATCAGAGCCGAAGGTCCCCAAGCCTATGGAAGGAATCCTATCACCCGATGCGAGTTCTCGCTTTGGGACACTCGCAGGGTCAACGATATCTAAAAAAACTGTCATACGCTTATTTTTTAAATTTTACTTTGAATACTATCGTACTATACGAAGGCATCATAGAAGGCTTGCCAATGGTTAATACTTGGGCATTCTGTGACCATTTGACCTTCTGTTTGCTACCTAACATGCATACAGAAGCCACTATTTGGCCATTGATTGCATGTATTTGAAGGTCACTCTCAGGATGCACCATAGAGAATATGTAGAGCACACCGTCCTTTTGTGTGAAGCGGATATCACCTGAGCGATAAGGGCGCACATCTTTGACACCAGCCATAAAGCCTTTTGCCTGCTTCTCTACCACAGAGGGCCCCTCACCATAAACTGTCCATGGCCGAGTGCTGTAAATGGCCTCTCCATTATCTTTTATCCATGTGGCAATGCCTTCCAGGATATTCATGACATCCGGTTCTAAATCGCCTTCAGGTGTCTGCACGATATTGAGAAGCAAGTTGCCATTTTTGCTCACAATATCTGTCAGCATTTGAATGACTTCATCAGAAGTCATATACTTCTGCCCAGTACGATAAAACCAGTCACCGATTGAGGTGTCAGTCTGCCATGGATAGGGGCTTATGTCTTCCATAATACCTCGTTCAACATCACGCACAAAACGGCCATTAGATGCTTCCTTGCAAGTGTATACAGCTGAAGGATTACCATTTTTGTCAAGGCTTTGATTGTAAAGATGAGCTATCAAACTACGGCCAATATTGCCAAAAGGCAGTCCGCTATCTGAATACAGCAAATCAGGATGATAATTGTCTATCAATTCACAGATACGGTCATACCATTCATGTTGCCACTTGGGATTGGTAGTCAGCCAACCATTGTCACCATAGTAAGCCCGCTCATGATACAAATCTTGATATTGAGGGTCATTCCCATCATAAGGAACGCCCACCTTATCTCCAGCAAGGTCTGCTCCATGAGCTACTTGAAACCATGTGTAGCTGGCTCCTAAATGTTCAGAAACGCCAAAGGGTAAACCTTCCTTCTTAGCTGCCTTTTGCCATTCGCCTACCACATCACGATGAGGTCCCATGTTTACGGAATTCCACCGATGCAATTTTGAATTCCAAAGAAAGAAGTTATCATGATGGGTACCCATGGACACAAAGTATTTTGCACCCACACGCTTATAGAGTTTCATCAACTCTTCAGGATTCCATTTCTCGGCTTTCCATAAGGGGATGATATCCTTATAGCCCTTTACTGAAGGATGCCCATAACGATTCAGATGATCAGTATAGTCAGGGTCAGGATTGCCCTTCCCTATATTACTTACATACATTTTACGGGCATACCAATCTCCTTGGCGTGGAACGGCTTGTGGCCCCCAATGTGCCCAAATTCCGAACTTCGCATCCCGAAACCATTCCGGGTATTGATACTGCTGCAACGACGCATCCGAGGGTTGAAACTTTTCCTTTGTCGTTGATGTCTGCGCTTGCACGGTACTCCCTATCAACAAGGAGAGTGCCAAACTGAAAATAATTGGAAAATTCTTCATATTATTGATTATTGAATTTTATTTAAATCCTAAGGATTGACAATAGAGGCAGAAGGCTGTTTTCCAAAGACATCCAATTGAGTCAATTTCGAGGCATCCACTATTAATCTGACTGCCTTTGCATCCGTGTTGGGAATCTCTTTGGAAAAGATAAGCCCATATATTTTCCCTTGATAAAGGGTTGTCCAAACATCGTTTTTATCCAATATTTGCAAAGTGAAGGGCCTACCAACTCCACGCAAATGATTCGGATTTTCTATCGTAAACTCAAATCTGTCTATCGGCTTCATCTGGTCAAAATGAACTTCACGCTCAAGCATTTTCAGAGAATCACGTGTTTCCGTATAGGGTTTTCCAAGACAATAAGAGCCTGCATGAACCTGTTGTTCGACGATAGGCAACAGAGGAGCATCGAAAACGAGTTTTACGATGGTATGTTGCTTATCGGGCGTCCCCGTAAGCAACCATCCATCACTGTTTTCCTTTACCTGAATATCCCCAGTAATGGAACTGCACGACATCAGTTTTCTGTTTATGCGCGATAATAAGACGCCCTCTTTTGGCCAGTCAAAGACATGTATATATGCCACATTATTTTTGAAAAGAGCATTGGGCCATGGGCCAGCCTTGCAGTCTCTCAAGGTCTCACCGAATTCTGAAATCCATTTGCCCGTTGTCTTTCCAGCAATGGGTTGGGCATCGAGCATCGGTGGAAGTCCGAATAAATAGTTATGGTCACACAAAGCCACTTCCGTTAAATTGCGGATACGTTGCTGAGCCGTTGTCATATCCATAACATCAGACATTCGCGAAGATGGTGTTACGATAAGTTTATCCACCTTTCCGTCTTTATACGTACATTCAACCGTCGTATTGTTTGTGGCATGGAGTTTGAAAGAGACATCCCAATCCTCAGGCCATGCAGGAAGAAGATATATCTCATTTCCATCCGTTTGCAACAGCATATTCTGAATAGTACTCTCTGAATTTGCACCATGGTCATTATCCGGCGTTCCATCCATCTTGCATTCCCAGAATACCGGGAAGCGGGCATGAGGGCGATGTGGCCATGCATTATTGGCAGGGAAATTATCATTCCAAGCTACAAACTTATCATTGAAGTTGATGCTTGCCAAACGTGCGGCCTCTCGTGGCAAGCCCAAGCAAGCTGCTTGCACAGGTGCTGACTGCCATCCTCCCGTTTCAACAGCCTGACCGTCATTGGTTCCATCTAAGCTGACCGTACGAACATGGAAGGACTGACGAGCTATGGGCAGTAATTGAGGCTGACCTATCCATGCTTGTCGGAAAGGATACACCGAATAAAGTTCAGGACTTTCGCAGATTTCCCTTCCCGCTGCATACTTATCCCCAACGGCAAGCAACGGCAAGCCTCTTATTGTTCTCAAAGGAACGGAGGGCATTGACGACAGCAGTCTTTGCCAATTATCCTTATATTGGGCATAATCTTTGGCAGTGTTGAATGATAATAATTTTGACAAAACATATTTCAATCCTCCTATCTCTGTACATGGATTCATGACCGATTGATAAGTCTCCACGCAACCGACACTATCCATAACCATCTTGCCTTTGCTATCGCGCTCTTGAAATCTATTTGCGTAATACTTGATAGCTTCAGAAGCATAAGGCACCAAGGTGTTATTCAAGAAGTCTGCATCCTTTGTGTGTTCATAATAATCACACATGATGGCAGGAATCTCAATGGTGTTCAACTGATGAAACTTCAGATGTTGCGGCATGTTCTCCCAATTGAAGACTCCTACATTATACCACCAGCAAGCTTCAAAGTTGACGGCTCCATCAATACCGAATATTTTCTTACAACGGTCTTTAGCGATATCCAATCCTCTGCTCACGAACTCCAAGCCTGGTTTCAAACAATCATAATCGCCTCTTGAAGCCATCGACCAATAAGGATGTCGGGTGTTTTGCCACATAAAAGACAACGAAGCCCAATCTCTTCCATCCGGTGAGACTTTATGGTCGATAGGACCGCTGAAGCCAAGAGTACCTGCCGGCATATCCATCGTGAAGATAGAGCCATTATAAGGTGGTGGGACTTCGCCCCTGCTTGCTATCGCCTCGCAAAATCTTTCCAATGCATAGCGCTGCGATATCTGAAAGGCATTCTCATCGGCAGCAATCTTGTCGTGCCCTTTATAGACAAGTGAGCCTTGCGGAATCTGCGTGTAGCGGCATTGATTTAGCCAGATGCTGTCCTTGCCGCAACTGCTGATATCGACGTAACTGCGCTTCCAAAACTCCTTCCAATAGGCTGTATGTCCTTTCCAATCGGGCAATTGAATAGGAGAAATATCCTTCAGCCACTCCTCAATAGAAGCCGGTTGTGAAGAGAGCACATTCACCGTGAAGGAAAAAGACTTCCTGCTCTTTTGGGAGACCATTTCCTTGCGACCGTTCCGGATAAAGCCATCTCCTTTCAGAAGGCATCCGGAAGTTCGATAAAGGATAGGGTCTTTGGTCTTCGCCACCATTTCAGGAGAATTCTGCAATTTGAAGTTGTCTGCCCAAACCGATGACATATTGCGATAACACCACGCTATTTCATCCTTAGGAGTATCAAGGAGTATTCCCCCCGTACCTGACTTTGGCAAAGGACTTTTGGCATCTGCCAAGGGTCGGATAGGTTCTAAGTTCACGGTAATCTTGCGTGAAATCTTGCCTTTACCCCTGACATTAATCAGAGGTTGAAGGGCTGAAACCATCACATCTATCTCCAAATCCTTACTTTCGATGCGGATTGACCCATCCTCCAAACGAAGGATTTGCTTCAAGGAAGATACATCCATTGCCGGAGAAAAGCGAACGCGAAGGCCTCCCAATTTAGGCAACAGATGACCGGCATCAAAGGCATTGACCTTGCTGATATAGAAACATAAATCACCCGTAGGTTCCACCCATACGTTCAGCCCTATATCCCCGTTGCCTAAAGGCATGGAGCCGAAAGAATCTTGGCTGGGTGTTGTCCAAACAACATCATATTTCTGAGGGTAATCGGCCTTTGATTCTGACGTCTGCGCCTTTGCTGCATTACTTATCAACAAGGAGAGCGCAATACTGAAAATGATTGAATTCGTCTTACTGCATTTCCTGATTTTATCCTTCATCGGTTTTAGTTTTTAGTCAATAGATTATCTGCTTACAAATATAAGCATTTTCCAATAAAGCACAAAAAATAAAACTCCTGAATAACCAGATAGAGAGATGATTGTTTCGGAAACGCTTCCGAAACTGACTACCAGCAGATATATAGAATACGACCCATAACTTTCTGAAAATGAAGGAATTGATATCAACAAAATAAAAGATGGCTTTTTACCCTATAAAAGATGACCTTTTACACTCCTTCCAATAGCTTTCTATCGTGTAAAAGGCTACTTTCTACAATGCAAGCAGATAGAGTTCTGCAAAATGATTCTCCATTCTCAAAATCTGCCGCATTCATTGACGGATGCTCACCTTTAACTTTTTTTATCCCATTCGAGTAACAATTGTTACCTTCTGACCTCTTCAAGTATTCTACTTTTGCATCCGAAATCATGCAAGTCAACTTGCTATAGAAAAAATAATACAGATTAATAACATGGAAGAGAAAATGTTTTGTTTCCAATGTCAAGAGACAGCCAAAGGCACAGGATGTGTGTTAAGAGGCGTTTGCGGTAAACTGCCACAAACTGCCAAGTATATGGATTTACTGCTATCAGTGGTGCGTGGCATAGCCATCGCTGACAATGCGCTAAGGCAGGCTAATATCGAAACTGACCGACAGGCTGCTGA
The DNA here is from genome assembly GCA_022641735.1 of Prevotella sp. Classification (GTDB taxonomy): domain Bacteria; phylum Bacteroidota; class Bacteroidia; order Bacteroidales; family Bacteroidaceae; genus Prevotella. The sequence continues at coordinate 77,131 of JALCDQ010000004.1, forward strand.
CTTCATCGTCGATGCTCTGTTTGCGACCATCACCAATGCCAATTTCGATGACGCGAGCATCCTTGCGCGGGTGGACAAAGGCGTGGCTCTAAGGAACGAGCTGATAGCAAAAGCAAAGGCGAACGATGTCACCCTGCCCGATTATAGCGAGATAAAATGGAATGGCGACAAATCAACTTATGACGAGCAGGGCTCAAAGATGAGCGTTTTGCGCAATCATGATGAGGACATCCGCTCACTGAAAGAACTCACCATGTATGGTCTGAAAGGCATGGCTGCTTATTACGAGCACGCTGCCAGACTGGGCTTCACTGATGCAGTGATAACCGACTTTATGAGCTTTGCACTCTCCGCCATCTCCAATCCCGATGCTCAACAGAACGATTTGCTGAATCTGGTGCTGCAAACAGGTAAAGTGGGCGTGCAGGCAATGGCATTGCTCGACAAGGCAAACACCGAGAGTTACGGCAATCCTGAGATGACAAAGGTGAATATCGGTGTAGGCAAGAATCCCGGCATTCTCATTAGTGGCCACGATTTGCACGACATTGAAGACCTGCTCAAACAGACAGAAGGTACGGGCATCGACGTCTATACACACGGCGAGATGCTTCCTGCACATTATTATCCACAACTGAAGAAATACAAGCACCTCGTGGGCAACTACGGCAACGCTTGGTGGCGACAGAAAGAGGAGTTCTCCACCTTCAACGGTCCTATCGTGTTCACGACCAACTGCATCGTTCCCCCACTGCCAAATGCCAACTACAAAGAGCGCATGTTCACCATGAACAGCACTGGTTATCCAGGTTGCCGACATATCGAGACTGCTGCAAACGGGCACAAAGACTTCTCGGAAGTGATAGCCGAAGCCAAGAAATGCGCGGCGCCTACAGAGATTGAGCATGGTGAAATCTTAGGAGGCTTTGCCCATAATCAAGTGCTGGCACTGGCCGACAAGATTGTCGATGCCGTAAAGAGCGGAGCTATCAAACGCTTTGTGGTGATGGGTGGCTGCGATGGTCGCATGAAGAGCCGCAACTATTACACCGAGTTTGCCGAAGCTCTCCCTAAAGATGTCATCATCCTGACTGCCGGATGCGCCAAATATAAGTTCAACAAACTGAACCTCGGCGACATCAATGGCATTCCGCGCGTACTCGATGCCGGGCAATGCAATGACAGTTATTCCCTCGCAGTGATTGCCATGAAATTACAAGAGGTATTCGGACTCGACGACATCAACAAATTGCCAATTATCTACAACATCGCATGGTATGAACAGAAAGCCGTCATCGTGTTGCTGGCACTGCTCAGCCTCGGCGTGAAGAATATCCACTTAGGTCCCACGCTCCCCGCATTCCTCTCTGCCAACGTAGCCAAGGTATTGGTGGATAATTTCGGCATTGCTGGTATTGGCAACGTGGAGGATGACCTGCAATTGTTTGGATTGAAATAAACATCCATCGATATTGAAGTCTTAAAGAAATCAGAGAAGTTAAAGCCCTGTCTTCTGACTGCTTAAGTATACATCTAAGCATTCCGGGATAGTGGCATCAACTTCCCTGATATTCAAGATTTCAAATAATACAGATACCTCAAAACATGATTCTGCAAGTGGCCTTTGAGTCTGCTTGATTAAACATCCTATAGAGGATTTCGAGTTTCAACGATAAACGACTGCTCTTCAAAAGAAAGAATCAAGAGGCTATCAGCAGACTTGACGGATAGGGATATTCAGCAGGAAGGCTATTTTCTTCAAGACAGAAGCCACATGCCCTATTCCGATGGCACAATGATGGGAAGGTCCGGCCTTGCTCCATGAGTTGATGAAATCCCTTGCTCCACAAGGAAATCTATATCTGCTGTTTGTGTTTCCTATCTCGAGGATAGGACCCGCCACGGATTCCCCTTCAGCACATAATAAGGACAAGCCGTCCTTGCCTTCACAAACGGACAATAAGGTCACGTCGCCTTGCTTAACGCGCATCTGAATAGACAGCCCTTTGCCCGGCTTCCCATGATAAAGCGGCAAAGGAACAAGCCCTATCTGACCTTCGGCAATGGCATAATGAGCAGGACCGTCATGGCCTAACAGCACCACGTCATCCTCAAAGTCCATGGCATAGAACTCCGAGAAAGAACCTCCGGCACCTAAGAGCTGCATGATTTTCATGGCTTGAACGTTCTTCACCTCACATTCTCCGGCAACGGGGATTCCCTTGCCAGTGAGCAACGTGTTGCCGGCAATGACCGAAGTGACGATATTCTCATAGTCATTTCCTTGATAACCCTCATAATAATAGGCCATCGAATCGAGCTTATGCACGGCCACGAGCTTATCCAAAGCCACGGAGGTGAGGGCTGCCCTCCTCAGTTCTGACTGTTCGCAAGCTGGTGATACTTGAAAGGTAGCGTCAAACTCAGCCAACTTCAGACGGACATCCTCCTCCGTTGCTGCCTTCCTATAGGCATTCAACTCGCACATCTCCAACAAGTCAATATCTGTTCCGAAAACGGAGGATTGCAGCGTGGTGTCAGAATAGACGTCGAGCATTCCGCAATAATAATGTCCCAAGATGCCCATCCTGCTGTTTTCCATTCCACTGACCACAGCCACGGCCTTGACCCATTCCCCGATTTCCTGCCATACATACTCCTCTCCCATATATCCCGTCACGATGTCATAAACGATATTGCTGCGGTTGAACACGCAGGATAACTCAGGGATGGAGCAAGCCTGACAATAGGCCAGCCACTCGCCCGTCATCTTCTGACGGTCATTCAATCCGTTGATATAGCCATAGTCAATAGCTGGAGAGGGCTGTATGTTCAGGATAATCACGGGGATTCCCAATCTCTTGACTATCGGAAGAACGGTGGAAGACAACGCATAAGTGGACACGTAAACAAACAGAAGGCTGACGTCATTCTCTTTCATTTGCGTGGCTGCCGCTATCGCCTTGTCATAGTTATCGACCATTCCTCCATCGATGACCTTCACTTGCATGCCCTCTATCTTGCGGGCAATCTCATCCTTATACGACAAGAGGCGCGCCAGCAATCCGTCAAACTGCTTCCAATAAGTATCAAGGCCTAAGGCGACCAAACCGACATTGTTTTGCTTCTTCATGATAATGGCTTATTATATGATTTACTTGTATCTTATTTCAAACTGATAATCACCCGACCCTAACTTGACGCTGAGCTGATGATGCTCCGTCATCGAACATTGGAAATCGGGATTGCCCGACAAGGGATTGCCATAATCGGTGACTTGATGAACGTCAGAGCTTGGAAGGATAACGGTGGCAACGGCATTGGCAGGAATAGTGACGTTGAGCCTGTAAGCCCCGTCAGAACGCTTCCATGAGCTTCGGATGGTGCCATAAGGTGACTCATAAGAGGCGGTGGCTGAAGTGAGGTTGCCTGCCGTTTGAGGCTCGATGACGATGTCATGATAAGCCACGGAGGCAGATGATTGCTTGATGCCTCCCAACCCGTTGTAGAACCATTCCATGAGATGACCTAACATGAAATGATTGTTCGATACAAAGCCGTAAGCCTGCCACGACTCCGTCAGTGCCGTAGCGCCATGCGCCAATTGCCATCCATAGCCCGGCACGTCATACTTGCTGTTCATGTCATAGATGATGTCGGAATATCCACGGTCAGCCAAGGTCTTCAGCAGATAGGTGAAGCCTACGTCGCCAGCCGTCAGCGCGTTGTCCTTGCTTCGGATGCCTTCAATCAAGTTGCGCATTACCCATGCGGTGTCCTCAGGCTCCACAAGCCCCATATACAAGGCCATGGCATTAGCCGTCTGACTGTCGCGGTCAACCTTTTTTGCCGTCGCATTGATGTATTTGTCTTGAAAAGCCTTCTTGATGTCCTTGCCCAACTGCTGATAATAGGCGGCATCGTCGCTTTTCTTCAGAAGGGTGGCGATTTGCTGCATGATGGTCACGTCATAATAATAGGTGGCGGTGGCCGTCACTCCATAAGAGGTAAGCTGCGAATATCCGGGAGTTTCAGGGCCGATGTCAAACCAGTCGCCTAATCCATAGGAAATGATGTGATGGTCGGCCTTTGTGCCCAGATAGGTGATGTATTTCTGCATGTCGGGATAGCAGGATTCCAGTCCTGACGTGATGCCATACCATTTATATTGATTCCAAGGAGCAATGATGAAGGAGCTTCCCCACTCCGGAGAATCCTCAAAGCCGCTCGTAAAGCGCACATATTCAGGGTCGATGCTCGGAATGCAGCCATCCTCACGTTGGGAAATCTGCAAATCCCTGAATATCTTGTTGTAAAGGCGCGACAGATTATAGCGATAGGACAAGGAGTTCTGCATGAGATAATTCTCTTCCTGCCATCCGAGCTTCTCACGATGAGGACAGTCGGTCAGCACGCTTGCCATATTGCTGCGGATGGCCCAGTCGATGAGGTTGTGTATCTGATTGAACATCTGTTTGGAACAGACGAAGCTGCCAGCCTCGGGCGCTGAGTTGCAGGTATGCAGTCCTGTCAGCGAGGTTATCTCAGGCTCGTTGTCGGCATTTCCTTCACCGGCAGGCACGCAATTTTCCAATTGCACATAGCGGAAGCCATAATAGCAGAACTGCGGTTGCCACTCGGCCTCCGTATCTCCTGCTTTCGTACGATAAGAGAAGTAGAAAGGCTGACCGGTCGCGCTTTGATTCACCGTACTGTCAGGATTCAGCAATTCAGCAGGACGGAAGAGGACTTGCCGGCTGTCGTTGGAATGGATTTTCACGCGGATGATGCCCGAGAAGTTCTGTCCCAAGTCATAGACCCAATATCCCTTCTTGTTCTTGAATTTGGTCACTACGGGCATCTCTGTCCTTACCGTCAAAGGCGTGGCTTGCTGACTGTTCAGCGTGATGGGATTGCTCACTTCCAAGGCATTGGCCCATCGACTGTCGTCGAATCCGCTCGACTTCCAGCCATTCTGCTCTTTCGTGGCATCATAGTCCTCGCCTCCGTAGATGCTTGAATAGGTGATGGCGCTCGGCGATGCTTTCCAATGATGATTCGAGGTTACATATTCAACGGAGCCGTCTTCATATTCTATCTTCAGCAGCAGCCTCATCTTCGGCGCGCCATAAGAGGTGGTCAGCTTGAAATAACGCTCATTGGGCACATTATAGAAGCCGTTGCCGAGCATGACGCCCATCACGTTCTGCCCATTGCTTAGCATGCCCGTCACGTCGAAGGCGACATACAAGGCCTGCTTGTCATATTTTGTCCAACCGGCATCGAGAAAGTGATTGCCCACCTTCTTGCCATTCAGATAGAAGTCGAATTGCCCTAATCCCGCGACAAAGGCGTCGGCTCTCTTCACGGCTTTCTTCAGCGTGAAGGCCTTGCGGAACTGCGGCAACGTGTAGAGGCCGTATTTCTTGTCGCCGAGCTTCTTCTTCAAGTCATCGTAGACGTGGATGCCCGGCACCAGACGCCCGTCTTTCTTGTCTTGCTCAAAGGCTATCCAGCGGGCTTTCTGCCAGTCCTGTTCCGCGAAGAGCCCCGTCGTGAACTTCTGCACGCCACTCCATGCGGAGGCATTGCCCTCCTTATCCCATATCCTCACCTTCCAGTAATAGACGGAGGCAGGGCTCAGGGCCTTCCCGGCAAAGGGCACGAGGATTGACTTGTCGGACTCCACCTTTTTGCTGTCCCATAGCGTGCCCGCATCCTTGGCGAGGTCTTCCTCGCTGCCCGACACGATAATCTGATAAGCCGACTGAAGGAAGTTGCGTTGGGCGGCATAAATCTTCCAGCTGAAACAGGGCTGCCTGTTCTCAACGCCCAGCGGGCTCTCTGCGCCCTCACAGGTTAAGTCATATAGTGAAAACTGAGGATGGCCAAAGGCTATCATCGGAACGGAAATCAAAAGCAATAACAAAATCTTTTTCATGTCGTAGTAATCAAAAGTTTAACATCTATCAGACAAGGCAGGTGAAATCGAGGGATTCCTAAAGTAATATCCTGATTTTTTTTGGACTTATCTCAGGCTGATTCGTCCCAATTCCTTTATGAATGACAAAGTTAGTGTTTATTTCCAAATATCACGAAAGAAATCGACTTTTATTTAGGATTTTTTTTACTATCCTCCGCCCGCTCTCGCCGTGGCTGCCGCTTTTGAGCCTTACCGCCGCCCGACCTTGAAAAGCGGGATTTGACTGAGGAAGCAAGGGGAGTCATAAAAAATTCTCGACGCAATGAATGGTTTTCCAAAAATATTTCATATATTTGCACTTATTACTCGAATTTGCCTCTCCGTCCGTACCAATCTGACCTTATGACGACCGAGAGGTGAAGGAAAGGAATGTTGTGGGAAAAATCTGAACAATTAGCTTGTGGATTATGAATGGAAATCTGAAAAAAACGCTTCTTCTCTTCCTGTTCCTTGGCTTGAGCGGTGCTGCCATGGCAGGAGACCCGAATTTGGAAGACAATTTCAAAAAACTTGACTATGCCGTGGCTCATCATACGGAGTATCTGCAAAAAGTCCAGCAGAACATCGACGACCTCAAAGCCACCCTTGCCACCTGCACCTACAGCTCCGACCGCTATGGCATCTGCAAGCATCTCTACGACTTATATCTGAAATTCGACTCCGACTCTGCCCTCGCCTATGCGTTCCGTTGCCAGGTCTTGGCAAAAGCCGACGGAGAGAAAGAGGAATTCATGGAGTCGAAACTCGACGAGCTGATGATAAAGGTGCTGCGAGGCGACTATGTGTCTGCACGCGGGTCGATGGTCAAGCTCGGCCCGATAGAAAGCTTCCCCGAAGCCCTGAAAGGCAAATACGCCATCCTCTCCCTCGAATATTACATGCGCATGCTCCACGCCAACCTTGCCGACCCTTCCGATGCCCTCACCTCCAATCGGGAAGCGTGCTGGCAGACCTTCGGCAAATATCTTCCCCGCAACTCGTGGGCCTATGACTACTATGAAGCAGGAGTGACGGAACACGACATCGAAGGCCGGCTGCTGAAAAGGCTCAAGACCCTTCCGCAACCCTCCATACAGGTGGCAATGATAGAGGTGTCGCTGGCAAGCATCTATAAGCGACAAGGGCTCACCGACAAATATTACAACGCCCTGATACTCTCCGCCATCAACGACATCAGCATGGGCAACCGCGAAGCCCAGTCGCTGCTCTACCTCATCGAGTCGCCTTACGTGCGCCGAAACCTCGACCGAGCCTATCAATACGCCATGCTGTGCAGCGAGAACGCCAAATCCTACAAGGACATCTGGCGCAGCCTCGACATCGTGAAAGCCCAAACCGTGATTACCCAGTCCTATGAGCAAGCCCTTCAGCGCCGAAACCTCTACATGATGGGCATCATCGCCCTGCTCGCCATCGCCCTGCTCGCCATCTTCATCCTCTTCGCCCTCCTCTGGCAGAAACGCCGCAAGCAAAGCGAGATGGTCAAGAAGCAGGAAGGCCTGAACAACACCCTCCACCAGATGCTCGAGAGAGAACGCAAGATGCAGGAACAGCTCGCCCAAAACAACCAGCGCATGCAGGACGAGCTGAAATACCGCAACGCCAACTTCATCAACGTCTATATGATGATGTCCAACTACATCGCCATCGTTCAGAAATTCAAGAAAAACCTCTACAACCTCATCGTCTCCGGCAAGATAGAAAGCGCCCGCAAGACCCTCAAGTCCAACACCGAGACCGAAGAATACATGCCCGACTTCTATCGCCATTTCGACAAAGCCTACCTCTCCACGCATCCCGACTTCCCCCAGCGACTCAACGCCCTGCTGCAACCCGACAAGCAGATAGAAATGCCCGCACCCGAAACGCTCACCCCCGAACAACGCATCTATGCCCTCGTGAGCCTCGGCGTCACCGACAGCGTCAGCATCGCCAACTTCCTGCACTATTCCCCCCAAACCATCTACAACTATCGCCTGAAGACCCGCCACAATGCCGTAATCCCCGAAAAAGAATTCCCCGACACCGTGGCTAAAATGTATTACCAATAAAAAGAATAAGTAATAGGTAATAAGTAATAAGTAATAAGTAATAAGTAATAAGTAATAGGTAATAAGTAATAGGTAATAATTTCCGCCATCCGAGTGGTCAACTATTAACTATTACTTATTAATTATTTTGTCCTCCGAGAAAGCCGAGTGCTCGGTCTTTTCTCAAACTCAAAACTATTAATTATTAACTATTACCTATTACTTATTAATTTGCCTTTCTCCGACCTCTCCGAATTTTAATTATTAACTATTACCTATTACTTATTAATTTGCCTTTCTCCGTTTTGCCAAATAGGGCATTTTTTTATTTTTTATTTTTTATTTTTTAGATTTTGACTTGAGAACTCCGAGTTTCCTGCGGAAAATTATTAGTTAATAAGTAATAAGTAATAATTTCCCGACCCTCTGAATTTTCAACTCTTAACTATTAATTATTACCTATTAATTATTTTAATCCTCAGAGAGCTCTGCCTTTTAGTAAAATGATTTTACAAATTCGCTTGAATTGATTTTTTGCCCGATTTTTCCCAATTTTTATATTTTCCCGAATTTCCAAAAATCCGGCCCACTTGTCCCCTTTCAAAAATCCAAAATCGCATGCTCCGAAAAATGCCATTTTCGAGTCATGCCGAAAAAATAAAAATTAGAAATATCTTCTCCCGAGCAGAAGATAATCGTTTACTCGTTGAAACTCAATTGATTAGAGAGCCAACAACCATCAGAAAAATCTAAAAAATAAAAAATAAAAATAAAAATTTAGTACCTTGCACACCGACCCAATTTTTGTTAAATCCGTTAAAAAGTAAATAATAATAGTAATAATAATATTAATATAATAATATAGTTAATATAATGATTATTAAGTAATTATAATATAATATATATAATAATATTATAGTTAATAAGTAAAGATATTTTACCAAAAATCCACCTTTCTGCCTTTGGGTCAAAAATTCCCCTTCCGAATTCTGCCAAATAGAGCATTTTTTTATTTTTTATTTTTTATTTTTTATTTTCTGAAGAATCTCCCCTCCCATTTTAGTTTGATTTTTATTTTACAAATTGAATTTATTAGATTTCGAGCATTTCAATAATTCATGATTATCAAGTGTTGAACATCTTTGTCATTTCTATTCATAAAACTCACTTGATAAGTTTTATCAAAAGTTTTAATAGTTAGCCCCTTATTATGTTATTAATTTTTGAATCATTGCTACAATGAATCATAAATGAATATTACAATCATTCTATCCAAAGAAAAAACCATGTAACTTTGCAAAAAATATGATTATGAAAATAGTTGCTTATTGCCCTAAAAGTGGGACGATTGTTCTGAAAATGGTTTTGCCAAATGAATTGTTATGTCTTCATTGTGCCCTTAAAAACGATACAGATTGTAACGACAGAATGGAAGAATTAAAAGAGATCTCTGATTTTTTAGAGCATTTGCAACATGGAAAGCTTGAGTTTTCCGAAATAGATGGAATAAAAAACACAATTATCTGCTTCGATGATTATGAGATTTATATAAGTATCGGAATATTAGAATTACATAAAGATGGCAAAAACATCATGATTGACTTTAAACATAACCGAATGTTTCGCTATGACTATGACCAAAGGGATGAGATGAAACCCTACGATGATATAGACATCCGAACTATCTGCATTCATTGAAAATTTTAAATAAAAATGTTGTTTTCAATTTTCTTTGCTTCTGCTGTGACATTATAGTAGTGCTCCATATCTTCATAATTAATAAAATTGAAAATTTCCTTTCGCTTATTGTAAGGGGCAAGATTAACGGTCTGCTCATATTTTTTATGATGTTCTTCAGGCGCCACAATAAAAAACTTCGTCTGGAAATTATCCAATTGCAAGCTTCGATTAAATGCTCCTGTTAGAGTTCCTATACTATCTACTACTTCAAAAACTTTTTGGGGGAATAACAGATTTCCTTTGTTAAACCAAACGACGTCAATACGTTTTGCTTCTTGAAGAATATCATTATAGGTAAAAGGTGGAAAGTCATTGACTGTTGCAATATCCCGAAGGTGCAGGTTATCACGATAAAGGGCTGACGGATCTGCGGTATAAGTTTCAAAATCCTTATAATTCCCAAGTTCCAAGCAGATGCCTTCCATATAAGAGTGCATTCTCACCTTGTCTTTTTTCGGCTTACTCTCCTCTTTGTACTCTGTTAAGGCATAAAGGCTTAAGCCTATCTTTTTAAACCGCTTACCAATATCACGATAAAGCACGCCACGCAGTCCGGCTTCCCATTCTCTTGAAACCTTAGCAGTCGGATAATATTGCTCGATATTATCGTAAATATATTTAAGAGTTGCAGTTCCTCCATTTGCCTTCATTACTTCTGCTATTGCCTCGACTTTAGTCATATACTAAATTATATTTATAATTGAAATCTAAGATTGATATGTTTTATTCTTTATAAGAACGATTCAAAGATACAAAGTTTTTTTTGAGTTTAAAAAGAAAAAATAAAAAAAACACAATTAAGGCATAATAATTATCTTTAGAAGTCAAATTCTTATCCCCCTCGAAAGATTTAACAGTTAAAGTTTATTAATTGAACTATTTGTGCACGCTATCTTTTTAAATTTGCCCCCATCAACGAGCGGGGAGGGCTAAGTCATGTAAGATAAAAAGGAAAAGCCTTGATTCCCGCCGCAAAAAAAACAGTTTTAGGAATTATGTACATTAAAAAAGAGTTATCTTTTGACAACCTGCTCGAGCAGGTGATGGGAATTTATCAGGAAGAACACACTGCCATGGAAACCTCGGAGGCGGAGGTCAGCCGCCTTTCGGAGGAAAACTTGTCGCTCAGGAATCGCAACAAGGAGCTGGAGGAGATGGCACAGGAATTTGAGACGACAAGCCGCAACCTCTTGGCCGCCGAGGACAGAATCCGGCAGCTGGAGGAGGAAAACAGGGAACTCAAGGAACGCATGGAACGCTACGAGGATAACGCGCGGCAAGTGGTGTTCAAGGTGGGCAACGCGGATATGAGCGTGGACGAGCTGCTCAACTGCGGAAAGATGGTCAGCATCAGCGGCAACCAAGTGGTGAAGATAGGAGGCGAGCAATGAACATTCAGAATTTCGTAAATCATGGGGTCATCAACGACATTCACGACTGCCCGGTGGTGAACGTGAGCACGTCGGGCGACGTGAAACTGCAAGGCGAGGCTCCGGAGGCCTCAGAGGAGGGCAAGGCGACGCTCAAGGCGAGCGACGTGTCGTCGGATGACCGAATCCTCACGGCGCTGCTTACGATGAGGGATGAGGGCGTATTGCGCAAGCATTATGACTATGCTTTCGTGATGGAGGTGATGAATGAGACGGAAGGGATTGCCGAAATTCAGCTCCTCAAAATCTTTTTTGAGCTATCTCCAAAAAATAGGATTGGAGGATTTGCCCAATGAATCAACGGTAAGAAGAATAGTACAAAATTATGCCCGCTGGGGTGATTTTCCGAATTGGCAATTTAATGACTGCGACGCCAGTGAAGCAACAAGGCGCATCAACGTGGCGAAGCGATTTCTATCAGCGTGGAGAAAAGGATGAAAAACAGCCTCTCCCCGACCCTCTCCGAAAGGAGAGGGAGAACGGAGAACTCAGAGGGCTCTGCTTCTTCAATCTTCGCTCAAGAGACCACGCCTAACATAGTAAGCCCAACATCGTAAAAACATACATGATAAGACCTAAGCTAAAAAGGATAATCAAGATATACCTGATCGTCCGAAATAATTTATCACGTTCACTCATATTTAATGTCGATTTAAATATCGTATCAATGCAATTACCAGCAAATAGAATGGTATTATAAATACCATGATAAGCAGTATAGGTATAATGTTATAAATGAAATTCATCATCATGTATTAAATTTTAATACGCAAAGATATAAATAATAATCTTATCATTGTAATTTTTAACGGGAAAAAAGAAAAAAAACTAAAAGCCTCTCCCCAGCTCTCTCCGAAAAGGGAGCATGTTCTAAAGGCTGCTCAGAGAACTCTTTCTTTCAAAAAACTCAAGTGCCAACTGTTAAAAAAATCAGCCGTTCAAACTTTTCTGCCTATATTTTTGCCTGATTGCCTAAATTTCTGCCTATATTTTTGCCGTATTGCCTAAATTTCTGCCGAAAATGTTTTTAGCTATTGCATTCCGCTTTTTCATGTTGTATCTTTGTATTGTCATCGGAAAACAACGACGTTTCTCGGAGGCAAAGAATTTAAAAAACATTTTTACAAAATGAGAACTTTTATTATCAAGCAAATGCTCCCGATGAGGGAGGGGGTAAGTCAGGAAACTGGCAAGGAATGGAAATCTAAAGACGTGGTGCTGGAGGCTGACGACAACGTGGTCTATCCTGACATCATCGTGGCTTCGCTGAAAGGCGACAACGTGGACAAGTTCCGATTCCGAGAGGGCGACAAGGCCAACATGCTGCTCAGCTTTTTTGCTCGTGAGAACGGCGGCCGGTGGTATAACAACATCATCATACGCGACTGGGAGCAAAGCTGCAACTAACCCGACTCATCATCAACCCATTTATTCACTTATTAAAACTAAAAAAATTATGAAAAAACAAAACATTCTGAATCGTATTCATCTGGACACTTCGACCGATTATCTCGAAGACGGTAAAATCTACATCTATCCCTGCGCCTACGAGGCCCACAAGACGGCAGCACCCGACACGCGGTGCATGCAGGGAAGCATGATGGTGCTGGAGGACGGCACGGCGCGCTTCAAGCCTTATCACTGCGGACAGCGCGGCAGCCGCTATGCCGTGGCTTATTCCACCGACTTCGGATGCGTGCGCACAACGAAAAAGGACATCATCGTCACGTTCCGCTATCCGAAGCGCTTCGGCCCGCATCTGACCTCTCAGGCTCTCGACGAGGAGGCTGACGACATCTATGACTTTCTGAACTCCAAGAAAGGGGGCAACGTATGGTCATAACGCCAAAGGCCTCAAACAAGGCAGGGGCGCATCTGCTGGCGCTGAACCCGCAGAAGAGCCCTAACCGAGGCAAGGCTGTCACGCTGACGCTGGACGACTATGACCAGCTGACGCATGCGCCTTGGCTGGAGAGGCTGACGGCAGAGATACGCTCAGGCAAGGAGGGGCTGAAAGCAGAGCTGCCCTTCCGCTGTGCCCACTATTCAGCCTTCAGAGGAGAGCGGCGCAAGCAGGTGAACATCCTGCCGGAGGCTTTCCTCTATCAGACCACCATCGACGTGGATGATGCTGAACTCGTGGAGCATGCCATCCAGCGGGCAAGGCAACTCAACGAGCAGCCCGGCAAGTGGAACGGGAAACTGCTGCACCTCGAATATTCCGCCCGACGGAAGCTGCACATCGACCTCCGTCTGCCTGTAGGCATGACGGTTGAGGAAACGCAACGGGAATATGCGGAGGCTCTGGGAGTGCCTTATGACGCGGCCTGCATCACGCCCGAAAGGTTTATCTACATCACGCCGGCAAGTGAGGAGCTCTATCGCTCGGCGCATTGGTATGAGCAGCTCGATGGCGAGCAACTGAAAATGTATCGCGAGGCATTCAGGAAGAGAGGACTGGCAATAGATGGGAGGAAAGGGAACGGCCTCACCCCAACCCTCTCCGAAAGGAGAGGGAGAGCGGAGAACTCCCAAAGCCTCACCCCGACCCTCTCCGAAGGGAGAGGGAGAACGGAGAACTCCGAGGGCTCGGAGAACTCAGAGAACTCTGCCACTGCTCAAAAGTCTGCTCAAAAGCCTGAGAACGCTTCGCTCTCACCCTCTCCTTTCGGAGAGGGACGGGGAGAGGCCAGCGGGGCTATGCCTCGCCGCCTTCTCAAAATCTTTGACCTTTGCCGCCGTCATGCAGGACTGAGCCACGTGGACATTCTGACCGTCGGCAACCGCCACACCTCTCTGCTTGCCATCCTCTCCGCAGGCATGGCGCAACTGATGACCCTCGACGATGCGCTGAACGTGGTGAGCGTGAAAATGCCCGACTATGCGCAGGAAAAAGACTGCCAGCAGCTCATCCGCGACTTCTATCACAACTATACCGAAAACGGCCGTCAGATGACGCGCTCGGTGATGGAAATCAATGCGGAAGCCTCAAGGGAGGACGCTCCCGAAAAGGCAGAACAAGCGGAAGAGGCAGAGTCCTTGCCGAAGCCTGCCAGCCTGTTGCAGAAAGACACGTTGCCCACCGGCTTGAAGGAATCGCTCACGGGACTGCCTGCCAACATGCAGATGCCGGTGCTCTGCGCCGTTCTCCCATTGGCTGCCGCTTATGCTGACGGCGTGGAGGTGGAATATTGCGACGGAAGGCGGCAGAATCTCGGACTGATGAGCATCATCGTGGGCGACCAAGCATCGGGAAAGTCCACTTGCCGTGAGGTCATCGACGTATGGGAAAAGCAGATGGACGAGGAAGACGCCATCGCCCGCAAGCGTGAGGATGAATGGAAACAGCAACGCAAGACCCGCAAGGCCGACGAGCGAGCCATGGACGACCCTCACACGCTCATCCGCAGCGTTCCCGTCACCATCTCCTGCTCCACCCTGCTGCGCCGATTCAAGAACTCACGAGGGCATTGTCTTTGGAGCTTCGGCGAGGAGCTGGACACGTTGCGCAAGACCAACGGCGCAGGCTCGTGGTCGTCGAAATACGACATCTACCGCCTTGCCTTCGATCGCGGCACGTGGGGACAGGACTACAACAGCGACCAAGCAGAGTCGGGCGTGGTGACGGTGGCTTACAACTGGGCAATCCTCGGCACTTACGGCGCATTGGAGAAATGCTTCAATCATGACAACGTGGAGAACGGCCTCTCCTCACGCGTCATCATAGCGGAAATGCCCGACAACGCCTTTGCCAAGATGCCTCTCTACGAGCACAGAAGCCCGGAAGACGACACGCTCATCGAGCATGCGGTGAGCACGCTGAGAAGCAAGCAGGGATTCTATGAAACGCCGAAACTGCGCAAGATGATAGCCGAGTGGGTGGAAGGGAAACGCATCGAGGCAGCCAAGGACGTGGATTACGTGAAGGACACCTATCGCAAGCGTGCCGCCGTCATCGGCTTCCGTGCAGGCGTCATCGCCTTTCTGCTCAGTGATGAGCAGGAAACGGAGGAGGTGCTCCACTTCGCCAGGATGATGGCAAACTACGTGCTGGAAGAGCAATGCTACATCTTCGGCGAAAAACTAAGCTCAGGCATGATTTCCGCTACTGCTGAAGGCGTCAAAAGGGGAAAGAACAACATTATCTTCGACCAGTTGGATTCCGTTTTCACCCAAGAGGATTTAATCCGCCTGAAAGGGAATGAGGCAAGCGACGCGCTGATTTCAAACATCATTTGCATTTGGAAGAAAAACGGATGGATTGAGAAAGTAGGAAAAAAGCAATGGAAAAAGAAATTAAGAAGTGACAGTTAATAAGTAATAAGTAATAAGTAATAAGTAATAATTAAAATTCAGAGGACTCTGAGCGCTCAGAGAACTCTGAGAACTCAAAAAAACTCAAGCTCATGGAAATAACGATAAAGCGCTTTGCCCGACGCAAAGAATATGTGATAGGGCATCTCTACGTAAGTGGTTGCTATCTGTGCGACACGCTTGAGCCTCTGCCCGGCTGCATTCCGGAAGGCAGCTACAGAGTGCTCATCACGAAAAGCCCGAAATTCGGGTGCTGGCTGCCTCTCTTATGCGGAGTGCCGAAAAGGACTGCCATCCGCATCCATGCCGGCAACACGCCAAGGGACTCAAGGGGCTGCATCCTTGTAGGGAAAAACACGGAAGTGGGCAGGCTCTCACAATCGCAATACTATCTGAAATGGCTTATCCAGCTAATCACAAAAGGAATGGAAAAAGAAAAGGTGATGATTTCAATTAATAAGTAATAAGTAATAAGTAAGAGGTAATAAGTAATAAGTAATAAGTAATAAGTAATAGATAATAAGTAATAGGTAATAAGTAATAAGTAATAAGTAATAAGTGAAAAATCTGAAGGGTCAAACTATTAACTATTAACTATTAACTATAAATTATTAACTTCCAAAAGCGCGTGCGGCGCATTCCGCATAACTTCTAAAACTATATTAACTATGGCAATATTGTATAAACTTTGGCAAGACAACCGCAAGACTTCGCTCTATCCGGGCAAGTGGTATGCTAAGGCTGTCCATCAGACTACCGTCGGCCTCAACGACGTGGCTGCTCGCATCGAGCGCAACTGCTCTATGAAAAAGAGCGACGTGGTGGCCGTGCTCACCGAGATGGTGGAGGTGATGAAGGACGAACTTCAGAACTCCAACATCGTGAAACTCGACGGCTTCGGCGCCTTCAAGGTAGGCATGAAGACCAAGCCAGCAGCAACGGCCGCCGACTTCAACCCTGCTACCAACGTGACGGGCTATCACGTGAACTTCCTGCCAGCATCGCACTCGCTGCCTAACGGCACCAATGCCAAGGGGCACGCTAAGCGCACCATCGTGCGCGACCTCCTCGAGGGCACTTCCTGCAAGGAAACCACGCAGAATGCAGTGGTGAAGACTGCTGTGAAGCCTTAAAAGGAAAGCCTCTGGCCTCTCTCCAGCTCTCCCCGAAAGGGGAGAGTGTTCTAAAAGGCAGAGAACTCTGAGGACTCTGAGGACTCCGAGGGCTCTGTCTTAACTCAAAAAACTCAAAAACTTAAAAACTCATAGCCTCAAAAAAGACCCCTTCTCCCTCCCTTTTCGGGGAGGGCTGGGGAGAGGCTACTTTGATTATGAAAAAGGAAACTTGGAAATTCATCATACAATTGGCTATCAGCATTCTCACTGCCATTGCCACCACGTTGGGCGTGACAAGTTGCATGGGGGTTCTTTAGCCTCTCTCTGACTCTCCCCCTTTCGGGGAGAGGACTGAGAACTCGGAGCCCTCGGAGAACTCAGAGGGCTCTGATTGGAAGCCCAAAAATATAAAAAATAAAAAATAAAAAATAAAAAAATGCCCTATTTGGCAGAATTTCCCTCTCGCCTGAAAAAACGGCGATGACGGAAATGGGAAATAACAAAATGAGGGCAGTCCTCACGGAGTGCCCTCTTAACCTATCATTAATTATGAAAAAATCTGAATCCCTAAGCCACGCATGGCTCTATGGTCTAAAACGAGAATTTTGGCGTTGCATTGAGTATATCCATCATCTCCTTGTCGAAATTCGTTACCTGCCGGAGGTTGGTATCGAAAATCATCGTGTTGATGTCCTTAGCCGTGCAGGGCTTCCACTGCGGGATGCCGGCGGCATTAGGATTGCCGGTTCTGGCAAAGGCGATGACTCCGTTGCTCATGATGGAACCCAGTCTGACGGCAGCAGCAGAGCCGCCGTTGTTGTGGCTGTAACGCGCCACATTGTCAAAGCCGAAAGCGATGTCGGAGCAATGGAAACACCGGAAGGCATCGTTCATCACCTTGGGATTGAAGGTGAAGAGGTAGTTATAGACGGGCGCGCCTCCCATGGCCACTCTTGCCTGAATGCCTTCGATGGCGCAGGGACGGAAGAAGTTGTCGACAAGGATAAGGTCTTTGACAGCAAGCTGTGGATAGGCTTTCTTGCCTGCTGCTATGAAGGCATCGGCCTTAGCGCCATAGACTTTCTTCAGATACTCCGTAGCAGTGAGGTCGTCCTTGGCAAAAGCGCCGTTGAACGCTCCTGTAATCTCGTTGCCCACCGTGCCGATGACAAAGGGGATGTTCCGGTTGAGGTCTGCCGTTTCCGCAGACATGGGCTGATGCGGCAGGATGTTGCCGTCGACGACGGGCGACCAGCCGATGAGGAAAGCCCAGAAGCCTTCTTTGGCGCACTGCTGATGAAGGGTGGCGATGGCTTTGTTGCCAGCCTCGAGGAGCTGCTCATAAGGCAGGGTCTTCAGCTTGGCAACGTCAGAGGGTTGCAATCCGAGATTCTTCAGGGTCTCGGCGGCAAGCAGTTGGGAATATTTGCGCTCCATCACCTTAGGGCCGGAGCCACTTTCTACGACGGCTTTGGCGATGAGCCCCTTGGCAGCCGGCGTAGAGCAAAGGGTATAGACCTTGCCTCCACCTCCACTCTGCCCCATGATGGTGACATTCGAAGGGTCGCCGCCGAAGTTGGCAATGTTGTTATGCACCCACTTCAGCGCCTCCACCATATCGAGGAGTCCGGCATTGCCCGACGATTTATATTCGTCGCCATAAGCCGAGAGGTCGAGGAAGCCGAGCACGTTGAGCCGATGGTTGACGGAAACGAAGACCACGTCGCCTTTCTTGGAGATGTTGGTGCCCTCATATCCTGCCTGCTCATGACTGGAGCCTTCGGCATAGCCGCCGCCATGAAACCAGACGATGACGGGTCGCTTATGGCCGTCGTTGAGTCCGGGCGTCCATACGTTCAGATTCAGGCATTTGGCCTCATCAGCCCAGCCGTCATCCCAATTGAAATAGAAAGCGCCCTCATCTTGCGCCCATCCTGTGCGCACGCCATGAGGAGCCACAGCGCCATAGTTGCGGGTAGACTTCACGCCTGTCCACGCATCGGGAGCCACGGGAGCCATGAAGCGCTCTGCCTTGGCATAAGGGATGCCCTTATAGATGTAGATGCCCTTCTGGATGTATCCTGCCACCTTGCCATATTGGGTTTCGGCGGTCACCTTAGCCACATCCGTGATGACCTCATCGGCACCGGCATTCTCAGCATTGTCTTGAGCGACCGTCTTGCCGGGGAAAAAGACTGCGGCACTCAGAAGAAAGGCAAAAGCCCATTGATTCTTGATTTTCATATTCATAGTTTAAGTCAGACATTTATTTAATTTTTGGAAAACAATTGCAGTTTCGCTACCATATCATTGAACATCAGCCGGGTGTCAATCTGCGTGTAAACACGGATGATGCGCCCTGTAGGGTTAGGCTGATAAGCGCCGTTGCCGTCAATCTTCGGGCAGGGCGTGGGTGTCCACTTGCTGCTGCTCGGGTCAGCCTCGAAGCCTGTCTGCAAAGAGGTGAGCAGAACCAGCGGACTGTCGCCCAGCACATAGACCTCACCCATCGGGATGCCGAAGCCCTCACACTTGCTGATGACGTTGTCGATGGCATTGCTCAGCAGAGCACCCGTCTTGCCGCATGGCTTCACGGCTGCGTGCATCTCGGCGGTGCTGAAAAGGCACTGGCGATAAGCATCACGAGGAACCTGCCAGATGCGCACATCGCTCTTGTTGAACACCACTTGACCGGCAGGAATGCTCAGGTTGAGATTGTATTCCACAGCCGAATATCCAGGAGGAGGCACAGCGCCGAAGCTATACTCCTGACCGCCTATCCATACGACGATGACGTTCTTGCTGATGGAAGGGTCGATGAGCAGGGCGCTGGCAATATTGGTCAGAGCCGCGCCGCAAACCACATAGAGAGGCTTGTCGGGACTGCACTTCTTAGCCTCGCTGATGATGAGGCGCGCTCCGGGAGAATCCATCGCCTTGTCGGCAGATGTCATCGGAGTCTCAGAACCCGCAACGACCACGAACTTGCCCTTCATGCCCATCGCATCGAGCAGGCTGTTGGCTTTCTCCACCGACTCCGTAGCTTGGTCAGAACGGCTGGTAAAACCCGCATTCGCTTTCCCTGTGAGATGTCCGCCCACAATGCCGACGATGTCGGTAGTGGGAGAAAGAGCATGCTGAGCCAATTCAAACAATCCGTCGGGGTCACCGCAGAAATCGTTGTCGATGAGCACTTTGACTTTTTTCACTTGTGCGTTGGCTGCTGCCGCAAAGACAAGCAGCGTGAGCAATGACAGAAATAATCTTCTCATAGCCGTCTATTTATATTTGTTGACTCTGGCATCATTGATGACACCTGACCAATTAAGGCCGAAAGCAAAATCATATTTGTGGCCTAACGTATCTGTATAAGGAGTCATGTCGCGCGGGACATCCTCTTTCTGAGCCTCCACGGTCAGCATGTCGGCAGGAAACTGCATAGGGAGCAGTCCGCTCGGCTCTGCCTTTCCGCTGATGATATCCATCACCGCTTGAGCCTGAGTCTCGAAGTCAACCACGATGGCATCTGCCGACGGCTCAACCTCAGCGAGCACGCAAGGCTTGAAGCACTTCACCGAGAGGATGACAGGCTTGTTGCCCATCTGCTGACGAGTGGATTTGACGAGGTCGGCATCCGTACTATTGTAAGCCGTCACGGTCTTTCCTCGATAAGAGCGATTGGTGAAGTCCTCATCAGGACCACCACCGGCAATGCTCTGCTCGCGCGCCGTAGAAGCGGTATAGCTGCCATATTGCAGAGAGATAGGCATATATCCGTTGCCTCCCTGCTTGCGGTCGGCATCGCTATAGCCGGTGCCTCCATTAGGACTCTCGATGAACACGAGGGCAAAGTCGGCCTCAACAGGAGTGTCCACCACGGTGAAATACTTCTTCACCAAGTCGATGTTGACGGGATAATCCGTCTTGTCGGCAGGCGTGTTGCCCCACCAATCAGGCACTCCCTTGACAAACCGCTTAGGCACGAACACCTTCAGCTTCTTGCTTTTCAGAGGCAGGATGTTGGCCTTGTTCTTCAGCATGACGATGCTCTTCAACTGAGCCTCATAGCCAGCCTTCATATAAGCAGGACAACCCACGACGGCAGCACTCTGCGAAGGGTCAAGATAGGGATTCTCAAACAGTCCCGTACGGAAGATATTGACAAGCAGGCGAACAGCGGAACTCTCGAAACGCTGACGGGCAGAAGCCACGCCGTATTCGTCTTTCCACATCTGATAAGCCTTGAGCACAGGCTCCTTGTCGTTATTGCCGCCAAACTGGTCAACGCCCGACTTCAGTATCTCATAATGACGTTGTGCCACGTTGAGGTCTTCAGCACCCCAGCACTTGCCCTCAAACTTGGAGACACCCGACACATCGGCAGTGACCATCCAATCGGTGCATACGACACCTTCGAAATGATACTTGTCACGCAGCAAATCGGTGATGACATATTTATTATAACTGTTGCCACGATTGCTGCCGTTGCCTCCATTCTGATTGTAGGATATCGTATAATAAGGCATCACGCTGGCAGCCATTTCAGTGCCGTCCTGCAACTTCAGAGCGCCTTCCGTGAAAGGACGGAGCATCGTGGAGAAGTTGTTGCCAGGATAGACCGCATACTTGCCATAGCCGAAATGCCCGTCACGGCCGCCTTCTTCAGGTCCGCCACCAGGCCAGTGCTTAATCATCGTGTTGACGCTGAACATGCCCCAGCCTCCATGATTATCCTCGCTTGACTGGAAGCCATCGCAGTAAGCACGCGCCATGTCGACAGCCAACGCAGGGTCTTCGCCGAAAGTTCCGTTGACGCGGCTCCATCGAGGCTCACTGGCAATGTCGATTTGCGGGGACAAAGCCGTGGCTATGCCGAGCGCACGATATTCATGAGATGCTATCCGGCCAAACTCCTTCACGATGAGAGGGTCGAAAGTGGCGGCAAGTCCCAGTTGTCCTGGCCATTGAGAAATGGTGCCACCAGAGCCGGCATTGTATTCCGTATTGGCAGTAGTGCCATTGCGAGGGTCAGAGCTGTTGTTGGCAGGAATGCCATGACCATAGCCCTCACAAAGGGCCTGCACGTTGTTGTTCCACTCAGCGGCAATGGCAGGCGACTTAACGGACGTGATGAGCACGTGACGAAGATTGTCATTGGTGAGAAACTGCTTCTGAGCATCACTCAAATCAGAAGCCTTGGCGCCGCTCTTCGAGAAAGGCTTGCCGCCATAAGTGCCGCTTCCAAAGCCCACTTCATTCGCAGGTATGGCCTGATGAGCACTGTAGAGCATCAATCCCGCAATCTCCTCGATGGAGAGCTGATGAGCCAAATCGGTGGCACGCTCAAGAGCAGGAAGCCGCCAGTCTTCATATTTGTCAAGTTTGCCGTTGCGGTTAAGGTCCTTGAATTTCAATCCGTCCACCGTGATGATTTTCACTCCTGACGATGGAGAATAGCCCAAGGTCTTTCCGCTTTTCTGCGTGATGGTGATGAAACTCTTGTCTGATTTCTTCTGGGCAAAGCTCAGGCTTGTGCAGAAAATCAGAGCTGATAAAACTATATAATATTTTTTCATTTTGCGATCATTGAATTTATGGATAAAGCTGGTAGATTCGCCGTATAGGTCTTTCCTTTCAGAAGGATAGAAACCTTCATAGGGCTGGCTGTCTTGTTGACAGCAATGACGATGACCGTGCCGTTGGCAGTCAGATAAGCCATGGCATCAGAGAAAGTCCCGCTTGTGATAAGCCGCTTGTCATCCTTAGAAAGATAGTGACTTGTATGCTTCAACACATAGTATTCAGGAGTGAATTTGTATTCTTTTGTCGTGTCATTGACCGTTACAAGAGAGTTCTGATACCATCCCCAGCGACTGGCCTTGTTTTCAAACAAGGAAGTGTTCCAATAGCAGTAAGCCCTCACGCCGTTGCCGATGTATTGCTTCATCAAGTCCCAGGAGTGCATGGCACCCTCCCAGTTATTCAGGCCGTTGCCACATTCCTGCTCACTCTGAACATAGAAGAGGCCCGGATGTTCCTTGCGTATCTTGGGAAGAGCGTCTTTTCCTGCCCATTGGAAGCTCACGCCCTTGACATACTTCTTGGCATCAGCATCGTTGAGCACCGTGTCTGTCAGGGCTGGATTTGCTCTCTCCACAGTACCGAAGAAGACATCCACTCCTTTCCTTTGCATGGCGGGGCCTAAATACTTGCCTATGAAATTGGCCAGAGAGGCGGCTTTCCAAGTGCAACTGGGGTAACACTGATTAGAGTTGAACTCGTTTTGCGGCATCACCATCGAGATTTTAATCCCCTTGGCTTTGTAAGCATCCACGAATTTAGCGAAATAGTCAGCATAGGCCTGCAAGTATTCAGGCTTTTGAATGAAGCCGTCTTGACCCTCTTTGACAAGGCCCTCGGTGGAAAGTCCGTTCTTCATGGTTTCCAAGCGGAACCTCAAAGGATTGTCGTCGGGTTTGCCATTCATAGATGCCTTAAAGTTTTCTATCATGGTGTTCCAAGAAGATTCAGGATGGCAGGCATAGTGCTTGTTGACCTTCATCCATGCAGGAGGAGTCCAAGGAGAAGCCCAAAGATATAAATCCGGATTTACGGCAAGGGCAGCCTTGATGAAAGGAATGAGCGTCTTCTCGTCTTCCCGGGTGTTGAAGTCCTTCATAGCGAAGTCGCCGTCAGTATCATCCAACGAATAATATTCCAATGCAAAGTCATTGGCTCCCAGAGGCATACGGTTGTAAGTGAGGTTGCCACCCTCTTTGGAGAAGAGCTCCTTCATCACGCTGGTCCTCTGATTCTTGTCAAGCGCTGAGAGAGAAGCCCATCCCTGTTCGTTGAAGCAAGTGCCGAAGCCTTCAATGGCTTGGTCAGTCTTCGTGATATCAATTGCGATGGTGCTGTCAGCTTGAGCACTGGTTATATTCGCCGTGCTTTGCTGTTGCCATGGTTGATCCATCGTTGTGGAAGTCCATTCTTTGATTCCACTTCTTCCGGATGCGCACGACGACAATACGAGGCTGAAGAGACCTAATGCAAGAAAGTTTGAGATTTTCATTTTTGGAAGATATCAGGATAGTTTACAATGAAGTAGATAGGAGTGCAACTCCATGCATGGCAGTAGCTGTTGAGCAACGTATAACCATTGTAAGAAGAAAACATCTGATTGTCGGGCACATAGTATTCCCAGAAGGTGTCAGCTCCCAGTTTCACCATGCCGCCCCAATAATCTTCCACGAACTTCTTGGCCTCATTGTTCATGCCGCAATGCAACATGGCAGCCACAAGGAAATGATTAGCGTAAGGAGTTCCCGGGGTAATGGCAGACTTGCTGTTCATCACATTCTTGAGAGCCTGCCGAGCTTCTTTGGCATTGATAAGGTCGGCAAGAACTGCCCATGAAGTGCAGGTATAGGATAACTGCTTATCCTTTCCACTGACTACTATCTTATGGTCAGCATCCCAATAAGCTTTTCTTCCTGCTGCACGGAGCTTCTTCGAGATGGCAGGATAATCCTTTACCTCGTTAGCCTTGCCAATTTTAGAAGCAAGTGTATAGGCATGGTCGATGATGTAAGTAAGGTAAGCTTGTATGGCTGCATGTTTGTCGAGATTGTCAGGACTCCAGTCAAAGAACACCATAGAAAACATCATGTCTTTGAACTGATATCCCGTATTGCTATACAGATAGTTCTTATCCACTGCTTGCTCGAGCACTGCATCAATCTGGCGTTTTGCTACTGGCCATAGTTCCGTGGCAGTCTCTTTGTCACCCGTTGCATTCAGATAATCGAGCAGAGTAAGCGTATAGGAAAGAGCATAATCAACGAAGAATGTAACCTGAGCATGAGGCTTCGGATATTCCACCATATTGGAATAAAGAAGTCCGTTCTTAGGATTGGCAAGTCCAGCAAGAAGATAAAGGCAACGTTTGGTGAGGTTGTACTCTTGGAATGAAGCTGTGTTGGCAAGAGCCTGCAGATAGAGGTCACCCATCCACAGACGCTGGTCACGTTTAGGGCCATCTTCGAATACGCCTTGCATGCAGTCTTTCAAAGTGTTTTCAGAAACATGCGCGATGTCTTTGAAAATCTGGGGAGTCGTGGCGGCAAGATTTGCTTTAGACTCACCTGCTGATGTCGTTGCTTCAAAAGTGATATTGTCGAAACAGAAATCACTATAGACGGATGTGCCGACAGCTTCTATTTTCATATAGCGGGCAGCAATGCGGCGTGAGATGGTGCAAGTGCCGTCATAAGAAACATCGACAACAAAGTCCTGCATCCATCCACGGCTTAAATTGCCTGTGAAAGGTTCTATCGGAAGTCCTAAGTCACTGGGTACTTCACCAAAAGTAACTTTAAAGCGCAGCACGGCATCTTGCATAGGACCAATGTCCTTGATTTTAAAGGAAACACGTCCCACAAGATGTCTGCCGAAGTCCACGACCACCTCTTTCTTTTGCTTGAAAGATTTACTGTATAGGTCAGTGATGTCGCCAGTCTTTTCGGCCTTGAAACCTTGAAAAGCCTTGGTATCCTTCACGATGGCAACTTCTGCAATCGGATGATGTATCGTTGTTTTGATGGCAGGTTTGCAGGCTTCGGCTTTGTGAAGCCATGTTTCCTGTTGCCCTGTATAATATTGCGCGCATGCATTCGTGGCTGCAAATAGCATACTAGCGAATAAGATAGATCTGATATTCATGTTTATAATCATAGTTTGATAAAATAAACATCCACGGAAAAGCAGCCTGATGTTGCCTATAACCGTGGATGTAAGTAATTCGGAATATTATTTCTTAACCTTAGAGGCCGTATTCTTTGCTGCATTTACAGCCTCATCGATGGTCTGATATCTGTTTTCCATCTGAGGGTCAGCTTTCTGATAAGTATTCACGTCAATTTGCATAACGGGAGCAACATCCTTGCCATTGATAGGCGTCCATTCAGGAAGACCAAGTCCGTTAGGATTCCCAGTCTTGATGAAGTTGGCATAATAACTCTCGAAAATGTCAGAAACTGCATAATCATCAGCATTCCATGCAAAGACAGGATTGGTGGAAAGATTGCCCATTTCATACTCGATATCTGCAGAATGAATAGCTCCAGGAATCTTTGGTGCTGCAGGGGCATCGTTCTTCTTTTCCTGAACACCTCCGGCAAGCCCTGCTTCCTTATCCTTCATTACCATATCTGGACGTGGATGACAATAGATATATCTATATACAGGTTGAGAAGCATGCTTTCTCAATTCATCAGTCCATTTCCATGTAGAATAAGCGATGAATATATCACCAGCAAGTTGATATCCTGGCAATTTCATTATGTCAGCATCAGTATGAATGCCATACATTGGGAGCAGTTTATCAGCAGAGATATTGAACACCTTTTCAACAACAGGTTTCAGATTTTCGATAGTAGCAGGTTTTCCTTGCAGAATGAAGGCTGGAACCATCTCTGAAGAGTTATTGCCGATAAGACAAGGAACCTGTGCCTGCTCGTTCTTGGCATAAGTTTCAGAAGGCTGTTCTGTGAAAAAGTAGCCATCAATATTGTACATAGGAACACTCTTCACAGCAGCCAGTTTCATTAACTGCTCTGCAGGGAGAGCCCTTAAATCCTTGATGTTTTTATATCCCATCTTCTTTGCCTGCTCAACACCTGCTTTCTCAGCATCTGCGAGTGAAAGCACATTCTTCAGGCCTAAGATAGAGCCACTTGAAGCCATAGCTTGATTGATGAGGTTTTTGGAGAGTGGTGATGCCATCAGCGCGCATACCGACATACTGCCTGCAGATTCGCCCATAATGGTGATTTTGTCAGGGTCACCGCCAAAAGCAGCTATGTTTTCTTTCACCCATTTGATGGCTGCAGCTTGGTCCATAAAACCATAATTGCCAGAACCTTTATAAGAAGTTTCTTTACTCAATTGCGGATGAGCGAAGAATCCGAAGATGCCTTCACGATAGTTAGCAGTAATGGCTACGATGCCACGGCGAGCTAAGGATAATCCAGCATAACGAGGTTCACTGCCACTGCCTGCCATCAGGCCACCTCCATTGAAATAGATAAATACTGGCAGTTTCTCGTCCATTGTCTTGGCGGGTGTCCATATATTGAGGTACAAACAGTCTTCACTCATTTTCTTTGTACCGAACATCATATCTCCGAAAACATTCTCCTGCATCGGATTAGGTCCAAAATCATCAGCTTTGCGTACACCTTCCCATTTCTGGACTGGCTGCGGAGCTTTCCATCTGAATTCTCCCACAGGAGGAGCAGCAAAAGGAACACCTTTGAATACTTTGATGCCTGATTCATTGACACCTTCGAGTACGCCGTCATTGGTCTTAACCTGTGGCTGGCTTTGTGCACTTGCTCCCAAAGAGAGAAGCAGGGCTGCAACTGTAATAAATAATTGTTTTCTCATTATAGTATGATTTTGTTGAAATATCCCTCATCTTAAACTTATAACGGCTAAAGAGTCGGGATATTTCGTTGTCGGTTTTAGAAATTAATATGTGCTGCGAATTCCACTGTGAATGGACGGATGTAAGAACCTGCCATCAAGTAGTTTTTATAAGCTGAAACATCTGTCAGCAAGTCTGCTGCACCGATACTGCCACTGGCACCTTTCTCATTAAGAAGGTTGACGAAGTTCACAGAGAGTCCAACGGTCTTGTTCAAAGCGTAGTCAATGCCTGCGAAGGTTTCCCAACGTCCATTAAAATACAGAGTATTGGTCTTATTGATATATTGCTTGCTTTGATAGCGTGCACTTGCCCAAACGCGGAATTTGTTGAATGAATAACTCGGGTCAAGTTCAATGAGGACTTTGCTTACACCTGTGGTCACATTGTCGCTGAAATCATAAGATTCTGATGTGCCATCGCTGAAGTTTGCTGTCATCTTGAAGTTCTTGAACAGAGGGTTCTGCAATGTGAGCAAACCATGGAACATGAAGCCTTTAAACGGAGTGAGCACTACGTCGGTAGTCCAACCCATAGTCTGAACATCATAAGTGATAGGAATGGTGACAACATCGGATGCATTCTTAGGATTGGTGAACTGTGTACGGCTCTTGTAGTTGGTCTGCTTGATAACCGAGAACTGAGAGACAAGTTTCATCCAAGGCGTATTCCAGAAAATACCTGCATTGCCAAGGTTTGTGTTCACTGATTCAAGTATAGGCATGTAAGCACCAGCAAAATCCTGAGAGTTTGGATGTGTCATAGCATAAGTATATTGTGCCAAGACTCCGAAACCCGGGGCGATAGTATAGCGTGCCTGAAGATTAGCAGCTGGATTGAGCCATTTCTTATCAAAGGTAGTAAGAGTTCCATGAGCGACGCTCCAGTTTGCCGTACGGATGTTATCGGTATTGGTAGCTGTGGCATCAGTGGCATTCATGTAAGCCAAAGCGTTAGTTCCACCTACTGCATAATATTCTGCACGAATACCTGCTGAAATCCATAAGCGCTGAGAAGCCTGCCAATCATCAGTGGCATAGAGTGCTGTCTTCGTTTCATGAGTGTTGTAATATTCACCACCTGTGTTATAAGCAACTCCTTGGTTGCCACCAATATTGAGCCATACTGGGTCAGCCTCAACGGTATGAGCAAAGATGCCGGTACTTGCACTCAAAGCCTGACGCTCCCACCAGAAGTTAAAACCAATACGCCAATTGTGATTGCCATTATGTCCGGCAAGTTCGGCGGTATTCATCCAGTTACGTTCCCAACCAATATCTCTAAGAAGATAACGGCTATTATAGCTGCCTGTGAAGACGTCGCCTGCTTTATGGCTACCATTGTCATAAGCGTAAGTCATGCCAGATGATGCAGTAGCTGTTCCAACACCTGCCAAGGCAAGCATATCCATGAATGTATTTGCATAACGGTATTTTGAACGGATATCAAGAGAGAGGTTGTCTTTCAACTTATAGTTCAAGTTGAATATCACATCATTGCCAAGTTGGCTAGTTCCACTGGTGCGCTGGATAGTTTTCAGATTTCCAGTCGTTACATCCCGATAAGTGATATAGTCATTACCAGGCATGAAACCGTCTTTACCAAGGCTGAATCCATCTATTTCCTTTACGCTTCCATCACCTACATAAGTGAAAGGTCCGTAAGCATCACCAAGGCCCTTATACATGGAGTATTTATAGAGCAGACTAGCAATACCACGCCCGTTACCGAATCTTTTTGTCAAACCGAATTTGAATATCTCCATGTTAGAGGCTAATTGGGTGTCGGCCAATTTGTTCGTTCCAGGGTCATGATTGACGTATGCATTGGCAGAATAACTCCAACCGTCTTTGATAGGACCGGCAACAGCTATATCGAAACGTTGCAGGTTAAAGATATTGGTAGTATAATTAGCATGGCCTTCAAATTTGTCACTGCCAATACGTGTATTGGAAATGATGGAATAGTTGAGGGTACCCGTCGTAATGGTATTTTCACCCAATGATGACATACCGATGCGGCTATGACCGGCACTGGCAGCCCAATACATATAAGGCAGACATGGCCACATACCATAAGATACAGGAAGACCATCTTCGTAGATAGTTGCTGACAGGCTTGAAGGCAAGCCAATTGATACTTGGCGCGGTTGATTGTCAGCCGATGCATTCAGCAAAGGGTTGCGGTTCTTTTCTTCTTTTGACTGAGAAAGAGAGTCAGTAACAACCTTCTTGTTCTTTTGTGCTAATGATGTTGTAGGTATTGCCATAGCGAACATCAAAAGTAATGATAATAATTTCAGATTTTTCATTGTTATATGGTTGATAGTTTATGATTATTTTATTTTTGTTCGGCAGTCAGGCAAGGTCTGACATTCTCCGTTATTTTACCTTCTTCGTTTACTGTTGCAATGAGAGGCTTCACATCAGCAGCGTTCTTCGCTACCATCACTTTGTAAAGTCCGCTTTCTACTTGCCAGCAACTGCCTTGCTCGTTGAATGAAGCCAGAGAATTGTAAGGAATTGTGATATCCACTCTTTGGCTTTCGCCTGCATTGAGTTTGCTTGTCTTGGCAAATCCTTTAAGTTCTCTTGCAGGTTTGTCCATATCTTTTCCAGGAGCAGAAACATACACTTGAACCACTTCCTTGCCAGCTACTTTTCCTGTATTCTTTACTTCCACGCTCACGTTGATGTCACCGTTTGCATCTTTCGTTACAACTGGTTTGCTGTAGCTGAATGAAGTGTAGCTCATTCCATAACCGAAAGGATAGGAAACAGGCACATTCTTGGTAGTATAATAGCGGTAGCCCACGTAAATGCCTTCATTGTAAGTGGTAACGTCGAAGTTCTTTCTTACGCCTTCTGTCCGCTTGTCAAAGAATCCTTTTAAGGACTCCATCAATTGGTCTTCGCTGATGTTGTCAGGAATAGGGAAGTCATCTTTGTTTGGTACATCGTTATAGCTTACTGGCCATGTCATTGGTAAACGGCCTGATGGGCTTTCCTTACCTACAAGAATGTCAGCAACTGAATTTCCTCCCTCTTGACCTGGCAACCATGAGATGAGCACAGCATCGGGCTGGTTAATCCAACTCTGAGTCTCCACTACGCCACATACATTCAGGATTGCGATAACTTTTTTGCCTGCTTTATGGAAAGATGTGGTAACATCGCTAATCATCTTTTTCTCAGCGGTTGTCAGATTGAAGTTGTCTTTGATGTTGCGGTCTCCGAATTCTCCGGATGTCTTTCCGATAGTAATAACAGCAGCGTCATTGGTCTTAGCAATATCAGAAAGGTTCATGTTAGATAAATCCATTTCAGAGATAAGTTTCTTAGGCAGGAAGGCTGCAAACTGGCTGGTTGACTTTGGCATCTGTGCCTTGGCTTCAGGGATGTATTTCTCATAAGCCTGTTGTAAATCGCCATCCATGGTGAAACCTGCATTCTTCAGACCGTCGATGAGTGATACCACGTAAGCATGGTTGACATCTCCAGAGCCTGTTCCTCCAGCGATGAAATCATAAGAAGTGAAACCGAAAGCTGCAAGCTTCTTAATGTTCGTATTCAGAGGTAATGCATTCTTCGAGTTCTTCAGCAATACCATGCCTTCAAGAGCCGCATTGCGTGTTACTTGTGCATGAGCCTTCAGGTCGGGATTGTTGTCGGCAACATAACCTTTGAAATGGGGTGATTTCAGAATGTATTCCAAAACCTTCTTCACATTGCGGTCGATGGTTTCCATTGAGAGCGTACCGTTGAGCACAGCCTTGCGCAGTTCTTCACGTTGACTAAGTTTTCCGGGCATCAGCAAGTCATTACCTGCCTCCATCTGCCATACAGCGTGCTGACCGCCATACCAATCGGTCATCACCATACCTTTGAATCCCCACTCATGGCGCAGAATCTCTGTCACAAGGTCGGCTCTCTCACTGGCATAAGTGCCGTTGATTTTATTATAAGAGGTCATCACCGTCCATGGCTGACTTTCTTTGACAGCGATTTCGAACGGCTTGAGATATATTTCACGGAAGGTGCGTGGTGAACCTATTACATTATTGCTGGTGCGGTTAGTCTCCTGATTGTTCAGGGCAAAATGCTTCATAGATGTGCCTACGCCGTTGCTCTGAACACCATTAATCATGGCAGCACAGATTTTACCTGCCAGCAATGGGTCTTCACTATAATATTCGAAGTTGCGGCCATTGAGCGGGTTGCGATGGATGTTGGTGGCTGGAGCCAGCAGCACGTCAACACCATAGTGTTTCACCTCGTCGCCCATAGCGGTACCCACCATCTTCACCAATTCAGTATTCCATGTGGAACTCATCACGGTTTCGATAGGGAAATGTGTACAATAGAAGGTCTTGTCAGTTCCTGCCCGTTTGGGTTGAATACGAAGACCGGCAGGGCCATCAGCCAAAACCGTGTTGGGGATACCAAGACGTGGAATGGCGTTGAGTTGTCCGGCAGCACCGGGAACCAAAACCGAAGAGTTTCCGATAGTGGCTGAGTTCTCGTTCTTGACGTTGCCTTCAGAACCTATTAATAGGTTTAATTTCTCGTCAAGTGTCATTGCATTGATGACCTTCTCAATAGGGTCTTTGCCTAATTGAGGATTTTGCGCGTTTACGCAGATTGGCATTAATGTTAATGCGGAAATGATAATTGTTTTTAGCATATAGGTAGAATTATTACATTTTGGATTTCTGCTGCAAAGATACGGTGAAATTCTTTTCGGGTGTTCACCGTGTAAAGCGCCAAAGTAAACTCTTTAAAATACTAATATGTTGATTTTCAATGATATAAATATTTTATGAGTATATGATAAAGTAAACTTTTTAGAGGCTTTTGATAAACTAAAATTTATCAATATTCTACCTTTTTTATGTTTTTCTGAGACTTTTATGATTATCGCTGATGTTTAAAAATGATGTATCGAATGCATAAATTATCATCCGATAAATTCAAGTCGCATTTAGAATTTGACCCTACCCTTTGTAAAAAGTCACTAATTACTGCCTAAAAGACCGTTACTTACCACCCAAAAGGTCATTGTTTACAGGGTAAAAGACTATCTTCTACAAATCCACCCTTTAGTAAAAAAGTAAGAGGCACACTCTCAACGAGCATGCCTCTCTGTCAAACTAATGTAAAACCATTATGTTAACAAACGCTTTTGTCCATAATTATATTGAGCAAGATGGAGTTTATTCAACCCTTATGCCCAGTCCTGGAATTGTTGTATTATAAGTCCACCACTTATCGCTTGTATCCAAAGTTACCGTAAATTTAATGTATCGACATGGCATTGCGCCATAAAATACAATCCAATAGTTCCAATTATCATCTCTAAAACTTGGCAATACAGAACCCAAATCTGCAAAGGTCTGCCCATCAGAGCTAATAGCTACTCCTAATGATTTTATGCCATAATTAGCAACCATGACAGCTGTAATCTTCTGAGTTGACAGCATATCAACCGTGAAAGAGCAGGTACTCTTGCTGGTATCCGTAAAATTCCAACTGCGCTCCCATGAATCACCTGTAAATAATCCACTAAATCCAGCAGGGTCGAGATTTTCTGCAGCTACGCATTTCCAATTACTCATAACTTCATCACTCAGAGCAGTACCCGTTAATACAGTCGCCTTGTCATTGATGGCGCTCTCCAAATAACTCAAATGAATGTAAGTTACAGCAGCATCAGAACTAGGCTGAATTCCATTATCTAAAGAGGAAATGACAATAGGTGCCAAATAGCCACCTTTGTAATTCAACGATTTAGCCTGACCCTCATCTATACTTACATGAATCGTATCACTGGAAATCATTGTGCCAGACTTTATTGTCAGAGATTTTTTGTCAAACTTAAGTACTCCTTCTGGTATCGGCTGATATGAAGTTCCATTTGCTGCATTATACTTATCAATCAGACTATTGTCAACTGAGACTGTCGCATGAGTTTCTGCAGTCGTAGCGGAAGTTGTCTTAACCGAGAGATTTACATCCAATGAGGCTATGATTCCGATAGGTGTACTGACTACAGTTCCATCTGCAACACTACGTGCTTTCGTAAAATAGGCACGAGTATAGGAAATGCCATCAACATCATACTCTTCGCTACTGCTGCAACTGGTTATAGCTACCATTCCTAAGAATAGCACTCCTACAAGCAATAATATATTTTTTAATTTCATTTTATTTTAAAATTAAAGTTCGTGAGATTTCAATTAGAACGGACACTTTTGGTTGTCTAACCAATTGATTTGACCAGAAGGATGAGCATTATGTCCATGGCCTGTCTCATCAAGAACAGTACCATCTGACTGCAGTTCACCGTTAAAACGCCAATAAGCGAGCAGGCCCTCCGTTGTAGGATCCACATAGCACATACTTTCCTGTAATTGTGATTGTGAGCGGGCAACTGTCCAAACACGACATTCACTCAAACAGCCTTTGTAGGTCCACGTTGTACCATAACTACGACCAATAGAAAAAGTGTCATTCCAACTTTGACCGCCATACGACATAGCCAAATTGATTTGTCCACCTTCGGTTTGTTTCTCTATCTCAAGATTGCCATTCAGATAAAATCTCACTTTGGAGCCATCATAAACAACCGCAATATGATACCAATTATCATTTTCAAATGTTTCCTCGAAGGTTGACTCGTAATGAGGCTTATTATCCGGATGATAATTACTGCCAATAGAAACCTTTGCGAAATTCAACTTATTTGATGGTATGTTAGAACCATCGCCAAAGCGAAGCTGCAAACTTTCATGACTGCCCATGATTGGATTAATAAGATCTGCTGAAATCTGAGAAGACAGATGTGAAGGGCGAACCTTTATTTCAAGAGTCATCTGATTCAATGCCCAGACAGGGCTGCTCTCTCCTTTGAATGTAGGAACATTAAAATAGGCACCGCCGTTTAATTGGGCAACCTTTGTTGTTATTACCTTATTAAACATGACATACGCCGTCTTTGATGATTCCAAGATGCCAAGGCCACCGTTTGCCTTCTTAATGGATATTGGAAGGCAATAAGTTACACCAGCATTCAGTTTACTTCCATCTGCAGTAATCTCAAGTGGAGAAGAAACAGACTTTTCTGCTGAAATAGTAACACTACTGCCATTAACAGAATAGCTCCCTTCTGGTGGAAGTTGATAGTTACGACCAGTAGATTGATTATAGGCATCTAACAATTCTGGTGCCGGAGCGACATCCACTGTTATATCTTCCGTTGCTTTAGCACTTGAAGAAACAGTTAGTCCTACACTTGAAGTGCCATCTACTGCAAACCTCAAAGTATTTGAACTTAAAGTTCCAGTAATAAAAACAGCATCTCCAAAATCTGGCTCCTCTTTACAGCCTGTAAGGCCAAGAATCAGAGCCAATACTATAAATATGTATTTTTTCATTTCTTTGTTTTTTATTTTCCATTAATGAACTGCGGGATTCTGAATCTGAATACACTCACGGAAACGCTTATATGGCTCAGTATTATACTGTGTAATAAAATAATCTCGCTGACCATAGAAAGCTCCAAATCCGCCTTTATGTCCCTTTGCAGGTTCCCAACGTGCCTGCTCGTACATTTCTTTCAACTCACCATCCCAGTTATCACCCTCATTGCAACAAAATACACATTTTTCTACAGGCCATGCTCTCCCATAAGATGTACCGCCACTATAGTTCTGCAAAAAATAATAATTTACATAAGAGATAACCCCTGGATTATCATTACCATCAACACAAAGCATTTTGTTCACATCGTTATGCTCCGTTCCAAAACGTTCCTGTATAGCCTTCAAACGCTCTTCTTTAGTCTGGTCTGGATTAGGACCCATGAATTCTCCAAGTTTCTTCATGAAACGAACAAAATTTGTTCCTGTCAGCATATCACCTTCTGGCTCATAGTCGGCATCAAATCCATCAAGATCATTGTCAAATACTTGATCCACATAATATAAAGCATACATATCAATGGCTTTATTGATAAGGGAGTCTCGCATTGGATCACTTTTTGGAAGAGCCAATCCCTGATTTAAGACTTTCTTAAAGTCATGCGAATCATCCTCTACACCAAGGCGGACAATAGCTACATAGAGCATCTTCGTCCCTTTTACCTGCTGAGCAAATCGAAGGTCTTCCCATAATTGAGTATTCTCTTTTGGAGGGATTCCGCCTCCCCAAATAGAGCAGATATCCAAACTATCTGGTAATCCGTTAAAACGAACAGCCATAGAGTTTTGTGCACTCCACTGTGCGAACCACATAAAAGAAATCTCATGGTCACTAGCTTTATAGTCACGCAAGTTTTGATAATAGAGGTCGCTAAAAGTTTTTGGATTCTGAATAGAGTCATTCTCTATGTCAGTATCACAAGCCGTCATCAGCCCACCAGCTAAAGCCAAAGCCAATAAATATTTAATTGCTTTCATTTTTACTATATTTTATTATTTCCAAACTATCTCTTAACATCCCACCAAAGACGAGTTCCTGCATTGTCAATGCCACCAAGTAATTTAACACCAGCTTGAGTATTGGCACTATTGTTAGAATACTCTGTTGTAGGGTATTTCAGTCTACTAATCATTTCACCATCAGAGACCTCCGACTGGTAACTGTAAGAATAAATCTTTACCCAACCAGGATAACCAGTACGGCGCATTTCACTCCAAGCTTCCTGCCCATCAGGATAAAGGGCAATCCACTTTTGAATCATAATTCTTTGGAGCTTTTCTTCTTGAGTTGCGTCCTCATTCCATGCAACTGGCAACATAGAAAGCATAGAACTTACATCTGTTGAACGCTTATTGTATGGATCAACATAGCTCGAAAGAGGAAGTCTTTCAGTATTTGAAATATATGCATCAGCTCCCGATACATTTGCTGAAGAAAATGAAGTACGGATGCCATTCTCATAATAACTTTGAGCAGTTTCAGAACCTAATCCCCAACGAAGTTTTGCTTCAGCCATCAAGAAATAGCTCTCAGCTGCGTGCATCCAATTCATATCTGAACTTTGAGAAAAATTAGGACGTGAAGTTACATCTTTATAATTATCCTTGTTTACGCGAGGCATACCATTACGGGCACCTTTATATTCGCCATTAACGGTTGTTTTCTGGAAGAAAGCAGACAGGCGAGGGTCTTGATAACCATTCAAGTAACAGTCCATCGTTGCACTCATGTGTTCATCATCCCAACTTGTTCCGATTTCCCACAAAGGATGACGGAAAGTAAGAGAGGTGCTTTGATGCAGAATCGCATCATCTGCCGCCGCTGTCATCAATCCATATTTATTTGAAATTGCTGCAGAAGCCTCAGTCTTAGCCTTTGCTTCTTCTACATTAGAAATACGCATAGCTAAACGCAGACGGAGCGTATTGGCAAATTTAATCCATTTAGAAACATTACCTTGATATACGTTGTCATAATCAGCAAGATAAGCACTGGTATTATTATTTGCATATTCTGTCAAAACGTTTATCGCACCTGAAAGTTCTTCAAAGAATTTATAATAAATATCTTTTTGATTGTCATATCCAACCTGAACTGCAGAACCAAACTGGCTATAAGGAATTGGACCATACATATCTGTAATACGTTGCATTCCGAAAACCTTTATCACCGTTGCCATGGCACGAGCAGGGGAAGACTCTTCAGTTACATCATTTATAGCTTTCCATGGTTGCATTATATTTTTATAAGCATCATTGAAAGGCGCATTATACCAACCTTGATAAAGAGCATAATGATCATTATTATAAGCGGTGTATCCCCATTTAGTAATAGTTGCAAAATAACTTGCAAAAAGGTCTCCTTCAAGGGCTTGAGTAATCTGATACTCACCACCCATATTTTCACCTACAATAAACACGCCTCTTTCCATTTGTGCAAAATAAGCACCTGTGTTGAGGTTGTCTTGTTTCATTTGTTCTCCAGTTGCTTCATTTGGATTGATATTCCATGAATCAAACTTGTCTGTACAAGAGTTGAGAAAAGCACCACTTATCAGCAATACACTGAGAACGATTATATTTTTAGAAATATTCTTCATATCCTTCTGTCTTTAGAAATTAAGTCTTACTGAGAATCCTAAATTACGCATACTAGGTAGCATAAAATAATCCATACCGGCAAAGCCAGTAGCTGTACTTGCTGTAAGTTCAGGATCGAAAGGAGCTTTACAATAGAATAACAAAAGATTACGTCCTGTAAAGGCAACATTCATTCCTTTAATCCATGGAACAACTTTCGTTATAGGAACATTATAGCCAAGAGAAAGTTCAGCCAAACGAACATTTGTTGCAGTATAAACATACATGGAGCCTGCACCAGTACCAACTGTTTGATAATACTTTTGAACAGCCGAGACTCTTGCACCATTAATCATAACGCCACCTGCATCACGGTCATCTGCCGTTGTCTTTGATACGCCATAGGCATCCAATAGACCTTGCGTCAGAGACACTACCTTGCCTCCTATACGAGCATTAATTAAGAATCCAAGAGAAAGACCTTTCCAACTAAAACTGTTACGCCATCCCATATTGTAAAGAGGCTGCGAGTTTCCTGCATAAATATAGCCATCTTTGTAAGGGCCCGCATTCTTATCAATCATTATCTCATTTGTCTGATAATTAACATAGATAAAGCCTTTAGCATCTGTCTTCAGTGCCGTCACATAAAGGTCACCCATTGAGCCACCTTCTGTAATCATGCTCTTTACATTACCGAGACTTATCAGATCAAGATGATCTTGTGAAATCGTAAGACCATTTGATAAAGTGGTTGGTGCAAGCAGTTTTACCACCTTGTTACGATTCAATGAATACGTGAATGTAGAAGACCAGTCAACAGGACCAAGTGGTTGGTTCAAATTCAAGCTAACTTCAATACCCTTATTATCAATCTGACCACCATTTATATAGATTGAACTGTAACCAGATGAACCTGGGAGAGTTGGATTGAACAATTGATTATACGTTGAAGTCTTATACAAAGAGACGTTCAAGTTCAGCTTATTTCCAAAGAAATGTGACTCTAAGCCCACTTCCCATGCTTTTGTGCGCTCTGGCTTAATATCATTATTTGGATAAGTGGTAGATGTCTTAGGTGTACCCGACTCCAAAGGATAAGTCTGATAAGGGACAAATCGTCTTGGAGCATTACCGACCTCACTATAGCTACCACGTAATTTCAAAAATGAAAGAACATTACTCTTTAAACCAGGGATTAAATCTGTAAGGATAGCTGTAAGACCTGCAGAAGGATAAGCTACCGCCTTAGAATCTGTTCCAGCCAAAGCTGAAGCCCAGTCAACACGACCAGTTACATCCAAATAGAGTTTGCTCTGCCAACCAAGTTGGGCAGTTGCAAATATTGATTGTATTTGACTATGATAATTTTCTTGAGTAGGTTTAAGACTACTAATATTCAAGTTATCAAAAGAAAACAGATTAGCAACAGAATTTAAATTACCACCCAAGGAATAATACTTATAGTTTACATCCTGAAAACTTGCTCCTATTGTACTCGTAAGGGAGAAATCTCCGAAGTACTTATCAATATTCAGCATGACATCTCCATATAGTTGGCTGGTTGTCTCATCATTTTTCTCATAGAAACCGAATTTCTCTGCGAAAACACCATCTGTTGAAGCACTATATTTCTTTTCATAGAGTCCTGATGTGTAATCCATCTTTGCGCGTGCACCTAAGGTAATGCCCTTTGCAAGATCATAAGTGAGCCCACCACTGATAATGAAACGATTCTTATGGTTAGTCAGATTATCACGATTAGTAACCCAATATGGATTCTGCATGCCAAGAGCTTGGTTCCCCCATGGCCAATATTGAGTCTTGAAACCACGACTTTCATCATACATCTCATAGAGTTGATAGGTGTCAAGGCTATAGCTTGGAGAAAGAAGGTAAACAGGAACGATTGGATTCATATACTGACCTTCAGAAACCATGTTGTTTTCACGAATGTTCATATACATTGCACTTAAATCTAAATGCAACTTATTGTTGAACATATTCGCATTGTTACGGATAGCAAAATTATAACGTGCAAGAGTATTATTCAGCACTATACCCTCTGCGTTAGTAGAAGCCAGCGAAATAAAAGTCTGGTTCTTTTCATTTCCTGTAGAAAGTGTAACTGAATTCCCTATGTTATATCCAGTCTTATAGAAATCAAGCGGATCATAAGAACTTGGCGTAGCAAGTTTTGTCCCCCAACTTTGGAACTCTCCTGCAGATGCTCCATAGGTATTTTGGAAATCTGGTGTAATGAAAGGAGAGAAAAAACTTGTATTGTTTGAGTATGTAATACTTGTTCTACCTTCCTGACCACGCTTAGTCTTTATCATAATGACACCATTCTGAGCCTCACTTCCATATAAAGCAGAAGCTGCAGCACCACTGAGAACTGACAAGCTTTCAATATCTTCAGGATTAATCATGGAAATACCATCTCCAGATTGGCCTTGGCCCGAGAAGTAGTTTGAAGGCTGAGTTGTCTGTAATGATGGCATTGGAATACCATCAATCACATAAAGGGCATTATTGTTGTTACTGATAGACTTAGCACCACGCATCACAACCTTTACACCTCCTCCAATACCAGAAGAACTGCTATTAATTTGTACACCTGCAACTTTTCCTGACAAAGAATTCATCAAGTTGGCATCTTTAACGCCGGTTATTTCTTCTCCACCGATTTGCTGCACATTGTAAGACAAGGCCTTAGACTCTTTCTTGATGCCCAGGGCGGTCACGACGACCTCGCTCAGCATCTTCTCATCTGGTGCCAAATTCACGGTGACATTGTCCTGATTGGCTGGAATCTCCTTCGACATGTAGCCCATATAGGAAATTTCTATCTTGCTACTTTCATCGGCAGTAATAGTAAAATTACCATCCAAGTCGGTTACAGCAGCTTCATTAGTGCCTTTGACTCTTACTGTCGCGCCAATCACAGGTTCTCCTTTTTCGTCCAAAACCTTTCCTGAGATTTTCTCTTTTGGACCATTAGAAGGGGACTGCTT
Organism: Prevotella sp.; assembly: GCA_022641735.1. Taxonomy (GTDB): domain Bacteria; phylum Bacteroidota; class Bacteroidia; order Bacteroidales; family Bacteroidaceae; genus Prevotella. Next base: position 117,303 of record JALCDQ010000004.1, read on the forward strand.
CGTTTTAGCTGGACGACTCTTCTTTACCGCAATCATCCGATTGCTGATCTCGTAAGTAAGACCATCGCCAAGCACTTTGTCGAGTACTGTACGCAAAGGGGCCTTTTTGAAAGTGGCCGTAATGCGTTTGTTCACGTTCACATCGCCTACCTCGTATGCTATTGAATAGTTCGTCTGGCGCTCTACTTCTTCTAGTACGCTTTTTAGTGTCGCGTTTTTAAACGATTTGGTAATCGTCTGTGCGCCAACACTTAACGAACACACACAAAGCATAATGAGCACTACGAAACGTAGGCTTTTAATTTTGTTTAGGTTCATAATTAATAAGTTATTTAAAATATAATATTTTATCGAATATAGATATCTTTGCCATTTCTCTCTACCTTAAAGGATGCAATTGACTGCAAGGTTGAAATCACTTCTGATATCGTTTCTTTGTTACGTAATGAGATTGCGAATTTCCTTTGATTGAGTTCTGGATTCAATATGTGGATGTTAACAGCATATTCTCTAGAAAGAATACGAGCCAAGTCTCCCGTAGAGATTGCATCATAGCTGATACGGCGGTCAATCCATGCATTCGGCTCGTTCTTGATATTAGATTTAACAAGCGAGCCTGAGGATATATTCAATGATGCGTTTTCTCCAGGTTTTAACATCATCGTTTGTCCTTGCCGGGCTATCTCAACGCTACCTTCTAACAGGGATGTAACGATGTTCGGGTCGTCATTATAGGCAGAGACATCAAAATGAGTACCTTTCACGATGACGTCATAGCCTTTTGTGTTTACTGTAAACTCTGCTCCTTGATGTTTAGCCACTTCAAAATAGCCTTCTCCTTGAAGCTGCACCTTTCGATTACGATTATCAAATTGATTGGAATAGGTCAACCGACTTCCTGCATTTAACCAAACTTTGGAACCATCAGGAAGTGTTATTTGGGTTTTACTTCCATAAGGGACATTACAAGCATAATACTTTGGAGACTGGTGCTCCATGATATACCAAGTGGCGAAAGAGGAAACGAATATAAAGGCTACAATCGCTGCGGCCTGCATAAGATGATGCCAAACCACTTGCAAATGAGCCTTCCGATTCTCCTGTTCTTCCATATTCACAATGTAAGCGCCCAGCACATTATTCGTCCAATCCCATTCTTTCTGAGTGTTATCATCTGACTGATACTCCTGCTCCCATTCTTTTTCCCATAAACGGAAGAGGTCAAGGTTCTTCTCATCTGCTTTCAGAAACTGCTCAATGGACTTATCTTCTGAACTTGAAGATAATCCATCAAGATATCTCTTAACGAGACCTTTCATTTCCGCGAATTCCTTTATGTTAGTCATAAGTTTAAGTTGTAAATCATTTAGAAGACAACTCAAAAGTCAAAAACCCTACACAAAACTTAAAATTTATTGAAAATTGTTATCTTTTTCTTGGTTGGCTTATAAATGTTTTCTATATTTGCACCGTGAAAAGGGAAATTGAACATGCCTAAGTATGAAGACCATAATTTGCTGATGAATGATATAATAGATGGTAATGATAAAGCTTATGAATATCTGTTTAAGGTTTATTATCCACGTCTTCATAACTTTGCTTGCCGTTTCATTAAAGACGAAGATACGATTAGAGATATCATACAGAACAGCATTATCAGTCTTTATGAAAAACGAGATACTTTTACGAGCGAATCCATTGAGGCTCTGCTTTTTACGATAGTACGTAGAGGATGTCTTAACCAATTAAAACATGAAGCCATCGTGCAAAACTACCAGAATAATTGGAAAGACCAACATGACTATGACACCTTATATAATATAGACTTTCTTAACCAACCGGAGCATGCCCTTCTATATAACGAGCTGCGCGAAGAGGTGCAATCGACTTTGGATGCCATGCCAGAAAGGGACCGCACAATATTTCTTCTTAGCCGTTCAGAGGGATTGAAAAACAAAGAAATAGCTCTAAAACTAGGTATTTCAGTAAAGACCGTAGAAAAATACATCACTCGTGTGACCAAGATTTTTAGGAATAAATTTGGAGAAGAAAACATGGCGTTCATACTCCTTATCCTTCTCCTGTCACACCCAAAATAAGAAAATCAGATTATTTCGCTGGTTATCTTTGGCTTGTATGGAAAAGTTGGCGGAAGTAATAAATATTATTTTCGCATGTAAAGATAAAATTCATACGGCCATGACCTAAAACAAAGCTCTGCTTGTCATATTTAGTTCAATATATCAGATTAACTTTATGCAAAACTAAATGCCGTTTTTGCATAATTATGCAAAACGGATATGAGCTTCTCCAAAAGGCAAGGCTTCATATAGTGAACCTTTAAAAATAAAATCGCTTATAACGCACGAAAAGGGCCTTTTTGGCGAGGTCGGTTTTTGAAAAAGTCTGATTTTGATGTAAGAAGCCACTTTTGACCTTGTAAAAAGCGGTTAATTACCTTGTAAAAGGTAGCTTTCGACCCTCTAAACAACGATTAATAGCCTCAACGTTTGGCCAAATGAGCGCCTCGTTTGGCCAAACGTGCCTATACAGAAGGCCTAACGTCCAATGTCATAAAACGTTTTTGTATATTTCATCAGTAACTTGCATAAATCTTGCAAGCCATTTTAAGTTAATTTGTTAACGATTCCTAAGCCTGCCTATGATGACAAATTCAACATGAAAGTGCAATTTTTCAACATCTTAAAGATTGATTTCACGAAAATAGTGCTGCATCATTTTATCAAAAGCTCCTTTCTAATATGAATTATTTCCCTTGTAAAACACGCGTACGATATATTTTTTGTAAATTTGCAGAGGATTCTCTAAAGCAATCAGGAGAATGGAAATAAACATCTCATCAGCGATTTATCAATGATATTATGAGCAAAATAACTATCCTTGGAAGCGAGTTTAAGAGTAAGTTGGAGCTTCAACTGGCTCCTGCCATAAAAGCCGGTTTCCCCAGCCCTGCCGATGATTACAGGCATGACTCTCTAGACTTCAATCGGGACCTCATCAAACATCCCGAATCTACTTTCTATGGGAAAGTAGCCGGGGATTCCATGATTGATGCCGGGATATCCGATGGTGACATCGCCGTCATCGACCGTTCCGCAGAAGCAGTCAATGGAGATGTCGTCGTGGCGTATGTCAATGAGGAATTCACCATCAAATATCTGGACACTACTCATCAAGAGGAAGGCTACATTGAACTGAAGCCTGCCAATGACAAATATGAGTCTATCAGGATAGATGCTTTGGATGAGTTTGAGGTTTGGGGCGTCGTTGTTTGGACGATAAAGAACTGGAAGAAGTAAGCCATGTATTATGCCATCGTAGACTGTGACAATTGTTATGTCAGCTGTGAAAGGGTTTTCCGGCCTGATTTGAAAGACAAGCCCGTTGTTGTCTTAAGCAACAATGACGGATGTGTCGTTGCCAGAAGCAATGAGGCTAAGAAACTCGGCATCAAGGCGGGACTCCCCTTTTATCAGTTGGCAGGACTGTTCCCCGATACGAAGATAGCTGTCTTCAGCAGTAATTATGAGCTTTACGGCGATATCACGGGAAGGGTGATGGCAATCATCAGGGATGCCGCTCCTGAATATTTCAGATATTCCATCGACGAGGCTTTCTGTGTCCTTGACGGAATGGACCATCTGGACTTAAAGAAATGGGGCGAAGAGCTGCATAAGAAAATTCTCAAGTGTACGGGCATGCCTGTCAGCATAGGGATAGCGAGGACCAAGACGCTTGCCAAGATGGCTAGCCATTTCGCAAAACATTATCCGGGATACAGGCATTGCTGCATCATAGATTCCGAGGATAGAAGAAGGAAGGCTCTGAAACTGTATCCAATAGAGGATGTATGGGGAATAGGCTGGAGATATGCTGCCCGACTTTCTGCCAAGGGTGATAAGACTGCCTCTGACTTTGCTGCCCATACGAAAGAATGGGTCAGGGCTTCTTTCAACATCGTAGCCACAAGGACCTGGATGGAACTCAACGGAGAGGATTGCATCCCGAATGAGGAGATGGCCAAGAAGAAAAGCATCTGCACCAGCCGCAGCTTCAACGGGATGGTGAAGGATATGGAAACGCTGAAGACTCACGTAGCCAACTTTGCCGCAAGATGCTCTGAAAAGCTGAGACAGCAGGACAGTGTCGCTTCGGTGGTTGGGGTCTTCATTGATACCAACCGTTTCAGAGAGGACCTGATGCAATATTCAAAATTCCAAGACATCAGGTTGCTGACTCCTTCCAATTCCACGCAATCCATCGTACAGGCAGCTTCTAAATGCTTGGAAATAATCTACAAAGAAGACTTCCAATATAAGAGAGCAGGTGTCATTGTCATGGGAATCAGTCCGACAAATGGAATACAGACTGATTTTGCGGATTATGATGCGGAGAGATTCGAGAAAATAAAACGTCTAGACACCATTATTGACAAGATAAACAAGATTGACGGAACGGAGACTATTGTCCTTGGGTCTCAACAATATACGGCTAAAGACGGGAAATCCATAGTCTTTTCCGATGCCATAAAACATGATTTCAAGAGTAAAAATCCCACAACCAGGTGGAGCGACATTATTGTATTGAAATAATAAAAGAGATTCATCCAGCGAAAGAACTGATTTAACTGAATATGGCTGGATGCTCTATGTGTTTATTAATTACACCCATTGTTGTTTTTATATCTTGGGATATTTCGTGTTTTAAATTATATATAGAACTTCCCATAATGATTAATCAATCCCATTACAGCAATGGAATATGGCATAGGTGTATGTAAATATTGTCTAGGAAGGCTTGTATCTTTAGAATGAAAATGCTATCTTTGCAAAGACTTTAAATTTAATGGTAAGCCTGTCTAATAATAGAGAGCACAATAAGAAGGCTTCACCAAACATAAAGAATATTCATTAAAAAATAAATGATGGCTACTATATCACCTTTCTCACATCCATTGTATGTCATGCTAAAACCAGCAGGAGCACATTGCAATCTCGCATGTGAGTATTGTTATTATCTGGAAAAATCAAAACTATATCCTGACTGTTCCAATCAAATGATGAGTGATGAGTTGTTAGAAAGATTCACCCAAGAGTTCATTGAAGCCCAGACCATGAATCAAGTGATGTTTCAATGGCATGGCGGTGAGCCATTGATGCGACCACTGGCATTCTACAAACGTGCCTTGGAATTACAGAAGATATATGCTCATGGCCGACAAATAGACAACGCTCTGCAGACTAATGGAACATTGCTCACTGATGAATGGTGCCAGTTTCTCCATGATAATAATTTTCTTGTTGGTGTGTCTATCGATGGGCCTCAGGAGTTTCACGATGAGTTTCGACGTTCACGTTCCGGTAAACCCTCATGGACAAAAGTCATGCATGGCATTGAGCTGCTAAATAAATATGATGTTCAGTGGAATGCCATGGCTGTCGTTAATGAGTTTAATGCCGACTATCCCATAGAGTTTTATAACTTCTTCAAGAAAATTGGTGCCCATTATATTCAGTTTACTCCAATCGTGGAAAGACTGGCGCATTATGAGAGCAATGCCAGCGACAAGGAAATTGAGAATGAGCCTTTTGCTGCCACACGTCATTTGGCAAATATGCTTAATCAAGATGCTCCCATAGCTGATTTCTCCGTCTCTCCCGAACAATGGGGGAATTTCCTTTGCAGTCTGTTTGATGAATGGATTAAAAATGATGTTGGCGAATATTATATCCAGATTTTTGATGCCACGTTAGCTAACTGGGTTGGAGAAGAGCCCGGAGTCTGTACAATGGGCAAACGGTGTGGGCATGCTGCCTGTATAGAATTTAACGGTGACGTCTATTCTTGTGACCATTTTGTCTTCCCGGAATTCAGACTGGGAAACATTCCTGAGCACACATTGGTGGAAATGCTTTATAGCGAACGTCAAAAGGATTTTGGAGACATCAAACAACGCTTGCCTAAACAATGTCACGAATGCAAATGGCTTTTCGCCTGCAATGGAGAATGTCCGAAAAATCGTTTTGCAAAAACCTCAGATGGCGAGAATGGTCTCAATTATCTTTGCAGTGGTTATCAAAAATACTTTGCCCATGTTGCGCCTTATATGGATTTCATGAAAAAAGAATATATGAACCAACGTCCGCCTGCCAATGTCATGGAAGCGATAAGAAAGAAATTGATTTAATCTTTCTGTCTGAGTCTCATACAGTCATCAGATGCCCTTCGTTGAGTACATATTCAATAGATTTCATAAAGAATTGCAGTTAGTTCTTTGAAAATATATATATAGTTCAAATTATGCAAAATAAAACATTATCCTTCATAGCAACAGGGTTGGCGGTCATGGTCCCAACAGCATCATATTCAAAGAATGCCAACCCAATTAAAAAGCCTAACATCCTATATATCATGTGTGATGATATGGGCTACGGGGATTTGGGTTGTTATGGCCAGCCCTACATCAGTACACCAAATATCGATAAATTGGCCACAGAAGGGATGCTCTTCACTCAAGCTTATGCAGGCAGTCCCGTCAGTGCTCCTTCAAGAGCATCCTTGATGACTGGTCAGCACACTGGTCACGGAGAAGTCAGAGGAAACAAAGAATACTGGATAAATGCCCCAATTGTAATGTATGGTAGCAACAAGGATTTTGCTGTTGTCGGTCAGCATCCTTACGATCCAGGGCATATCATCCTACCTGAAATAATGAAAGATAATGGATATAGCACGGCAATGTTCGGGAAATGGGCTGGCGGCTACGAAGGGTCTGTATCCACACCTGACAAACGTGGTATTGATGAATTCTACGGTTATATCTGCCAATTTCAAGCACATCTCTATTACCCTAATTTCCTGAATCGCTACAGTAAATCTGCCGGTGATACGGGAGTAGTGCGTGTCGTTTTGAAGGATAATATCAAATATCCGATGTTCGGGAAGGACTATTTCAAACGCAGCCAATATTCAGCAGACCTTATCCATCGGGAGGCTATGAAATGGCTTGATAAGCAAGATGGGAAACATCCTTTCTTCGGAATCTTCACCTATACGCTGCCCCATGCAGAACTAGCCCAACCCGAAGACTCTATCCTTTTAGGATACGAGAAGAAATTCTTTGTAGATAAAACTTGGGGAGGCAGTGAAGGCTCTAGGTATAATTCCGTCGTACACACCCATGCTCAATTTGCCGGGATGATAACAAGGTTGGACACTTACGTAGGCGAAATTATGAAAGAGTTGAAAAAGAAAGGGCTGGATAATAACACCATCGTCATTTTCACCAGTGACAATGGGCCTCACGAGGAAGGAGGCGCCGACCCCACATTTTTTGGTAGAGATGGCAAACTTAGAGGCCTAAAACGCCAATGCTATGAAGGTGGCATCCGAATTCCTTTTATTGTTCGGTGGCCAGAGCATGTGAAAGCTCATTCTGTTAATGACCATCAGTTAGCCTTTTATGACATCATGCCCACTTTCTGCGATTTAATAGGGGTAAAGAATTATATATCGAAATACGCCAATCGCAAGAAAGCAATCGATTATTTTGACGGTATCTCATTTGCACCAACTTTATTGGGACAACCAAATCAAAAAGAACATGAGTATCTCTATTGGGAGTTTCATGAGACCGACCAAATTGGTGTTCGTATGGGAGATTGGAAACTGGTCGTAATAAAAGGCATTCCGCATTTATACAATCTATCGACCGATTTGCATGAAGACCATGATATTTCAGCCGAACAACCTGATATAGTGAAGAAAATGATTGGAATAATTAAAAGTCAACATATACCCAGTCCCTATTTTAAAGTTACTTTACCTAAAGATTGAATTCAAAAGACTTTTATGGCAGGGTCATGTGACTAAGATAACTTCAATTCATCCGACAAATGAACCTTATTAGTTCAATATATCAGATTAACTTTATGCAAAACCGATAGCTGTTTTTGCATAATTATGCAAATCGAATCTGAGCCTCTGAAAAAGGCAGGGCTTCATATAGTGAACCTTTAAAAATAAAATCGCTTATATCGCCCGAAAAGGGCCTTTTTGGCGAGGTCGGTTTTTGAAAAAATCTGATTTTGATGTAAAAAGCCACTTTTGACCTTGCAAAAAGCATCTAATTACCTTGTAAAAGGTGGCTTTTGACCCTCTAAACAACGATTAATAGCCTCCACGTTAGGCCTAATGAGCGCCTCGTTTGGCCAAACGTGCCTATACAAATGGCCAAATGTCCAATGCCGAAGAACGTTTTTGCATACTTCATCAGTAACTTGCATAAATCTTGCAAGTCGTTTTAAGTTAATTTATTAACAATTAATTAGATTGCCATTGATGGTTTGCGCCTTGTCAATCACTTACATAATAGCCACATAGATATAGAACCGCTACCCGTTGGTGGAATTAAATATACACTAATTTAATTCCACCAATGGGTTAAATGAATATGTCTAATTTTAAGGTGTATTATGATTCTTACATAATTACATCAGCACTTCTTGAACTTGGAGTTACCTTTAATTCCGTAATCTTGCCATTTTCAACATGTCCCTCTACAATAGTCTGATAGGGAGCATGCAACTTAAAATCGGCATTCCAATCTTTTGGCCAGGCAGGAATCAATCGAATCTGCTTACCACTACATTGCATCATCATAAGTTGAAGAGTCGTCATAGCGCTTCCTCCATTATCCATATCCGGGCAATAGTCACTATGAGCAGCCCAGAACCATGGAAATCGTTGTGTCCCATAAGCTGTAAAAGCGTTGATGACGGCTTTCTTTGCTTCATCGACCATCCCTAACAAGGCTGACTCCTGACCATCTTGTCCCCAGCAGACACTATAATGATAGAGCCGCGCATTATACGTATCTTTCGCCAATTGAAGATTAGGCTTTCCTAAGCAGAAAAGACGATAAGGAAAGACCGTATAGAGTTCCGGATTTTCTGCATTTCTTGCCTCTCCATAACGTTCTGCCGGCAAAAGCATAGGTGTCCCGGAAAGTTCTCCTTTTCCTAAAGGAGGCAACTTCCCGTCTTTCGTTGTCCCCATCGGAAGTTCGGGAAGGGCCTTTTCCTCTTGCGCCCATTTCAGGCGTTGCTTGTCTGTTATAAGGGAAGAAGGCAGAGCTTGCAACCGGCTTAACACCACCATTAAGCCGGCAATGTCAGGTGTCGGATTCACAGCATTTTCCTGATAAGTCTCAATAGACTGTGCAGGATACATGCGGATTTTTCCATGAATATCACGGGGCCAATGCTCCGCATAATATGTAACTATCGCATCGGCAAATGGAATGAGAGAAGTCTTTGCAAAAGCCACATCTTGGGTATTATCGAAATAATCGAGCATCTGAGCAGCCACCTCAAGCCCTCCTTGGATATGATAGCGCATATAGGGGCTTTGCGGGTCGAAATTTGGATTATTCATTCCGAAATCATTGAAATTAGGAAGTCCCCAAAAATACATCGTCTCAATGAATGAAGCTCCGTCATGCTTAAAATAAAGTCGTGTCCTATCCTTAGCTAAAGGAAGTGCCTTTGTATACATGTTAAACCATGGCAAGAGCAAGTCATAGTCACCAGAAGCTATCATCGGCCAATAGATATGGCGGACGTTCTGATTCCAATAACATGCTCCCCAAGTCCGATAATCAGGATTGTGGTATTTGCTATTGGCAATGGAGTCGAGAGGTACGTCACGGCCGACTGTAAAGAGCGAGCCATTAAACTTTATCGGGAATGCGCCTCTGCCGGCACAAGCAATCATAAACCTCATGATAGCATAACTTTGAGAGACCTTTTCAGCCTCTGATGTTCCCGTGACATCTATCCAACTGCGACTCCAAAACTCAGTCCACCACTTGATGTGCTCTGCCCAAGCTCTGGTCTCACTTGTCTTTTTCGTATTTCTTATCAACAACTCAGCATCTTTCTGCCAGTTGTCAGGATTGCTTGTTTGTTCCGTAAAAGCATAAACATTGATTTGCTGGCTCATTACAGACTTTTCAGACTGAAGACAGAGATTACCCTTGCTGACAAAATTATCAGCTCTCACGATGACACCTGAACAACGATGAAACAAAGGGTCTGGATATTTATTCAGCAGAGATTCCAGATGCTCGCATTTTAAGACATCCGGATATATGCTGCGCCCGTTAAAATGGCACCATGCCATTTCTCCTTTCTTTGAGGAAAATACTGTATCTGCATCAAAGACGGCATCCGTAGTCTTTTCAAAGAAGCCCTGAGCTTGCAATTGCTTGTCATTCAAGTGATATCTCTGGTTGCGCCATATCTCAGAATTGATTTTCACTTTCGTTGGAAAATCGGTATTCAACTTTATTCTCATCACTGGATGATTGGCATCTATCCAAATTCTGACAAGGGTGTTTCCTTCGGATATTTCAATGGATCCGTTTTCCAACTTTAACTGCTGGGCAAACGGTTTGGCGTTCTTGAAAGGATTGGGGCTTAAGTTGATGCGAACCCTGCCTAATTTCAGCAATTGACCCTTTTCACTCCATGAATCTGTCTTTGCGAGAAGTATGACAATATCACCATTCTGTTCCGTCCAAACATTTGCTGCAATATCACCATTGCCTAATGGCATAGAGCTGTTTTCATCTACTCCAAGGGTATGCCAGACAACATCATATCTTGAGATTGGCTTCTCTTTAGCTGTCAAAACGTTTGCAAATAACGTAATGAACATTACTATGAATATTACATTCTTTTTCATTATACTTTCAATTTTATGTGCAAGTTTTTGATGGGTTCTTCCGTAAGTGGTTCTTCAACATGACTGCTTATCAGGCCTATCACCATCGCTATTACAATATTAACCTTTAGGCTTTCTTCTGTTACATCGATAGTATTATTGGCCAAATCTATCTGAGTACGATGCACTTACATGTTGATTGCAATCTATTGGCAACATTTGCCAAATTCCACTTACAAAGATACATGTTTTTGCTGACATCTGTAGGAAAATGAATAAAATTATCTTCATTTTAAAGAACTCCATCGGACAAAACTGTTTTGGATCAGTTTATTAGCCCTATCTGCCTTATTTGGTTTAATATATCACACTAACTTTAAAACGGATATGAGCCTCTGCAAAAGATAAGGCTTCATATAAAATAAAGTCGTTTATATCGCACAAGAAGGCCAGCTTTTGCGAGACCCGCTTTTCAAAACCTTTGATATAATCGTCAAAAACTACTTTTGACCTTGTAAAAAGCGTTTAATTGCCTTGTAAAAGAAGGCTTTTCACCTTGTAAACAACGGCTAATGAGCCTCCTATCCAGAAGAATCTGCAGATATTCTCTGTGGCCTGTTTAGCAAAAGGAGTCAGTGGTATTATAAAAAGCTTAAAGCGATATTCACAGAAATGCAAAGCGAGAAGGTTATATTGAATTGGGTTGACTGTTACCAGGCGGGAGACCCTAGCATGGGCGGCATTAAAATGTTTAACGAGACAAGCTCTCTGGCAGGTTTAACCAGAAAGATCTTTGCAATTTCAAAGACACAAGAATTCCATTACATGATGGCGTAAATATTATTATGGCTCAAATAACTCGGGTTAGAGTAATTTGCTTAATTTTATACTGCTGTTTAGAAACAAAGTTAAGGAACCTTCACTTTCAAGTTGTTGTCCCAAGTCCTTCTCTTTAAGTTCGCGTATGAGCCCAAAATCAATAAGTACGCTATCTAAAACTTTAATATTTGTTGCTTCATTGGCATTCAGAATCAGATACTGCTAAATGAACATGATTTCCTGAGCACAAAAGAAAAAATTGCCACCTACTACATATTGAGTAGCTGTTTCCGAAAATTTATCTTGAACATTAATGTGTTCGTGGCCTGCCAGAATACCTTTCAGCAATGGCTCCTGCTTTAAGTAATCGATAAACTCTTTTGTTGTGGAATCAGTTTGCTGTTTGAGATAATCATCTACAGGCTTGATTTTTTCTCCAAGTATTTGCTTTTTGCCGTTCCCCCAGTAGCGTTGGGTGGCCCGCCATATATCGTCGGTATAAAATGGGACATGCATGCATAGTATAATAGGTAAACCCCGTTTTATTTCCTTTTTAAAGAGTTCCGTCTGTCGCCGAGTGACAGTGCCATATACATCGTCGAGTCCTATAAAGTTGACGCCATTGACCACTTGTGAATGAAAACTGATATCAAAAGGAAATACTTTTGAAAGGACATCATGACTTTGCTCCTTATAAGCTTCCGTAAAGCCTTCCTTCGGCTCACTCAGCCACATATCAGAAGAGAATTCGTGGTTGCCCATAGTACCAAATATATTAGTACCGAAGTATTTCTTCACTAAATCAAAATTTTCTTCGCTTTGCCAGTCTATCAAATCTCCCGTATGTACGATGTAGTCGACATGACTTTTAGCCCATTGCAGAGAATCTCTAAGAGCCTCTTCTTGACGACCGCCGAATGTCATGGTTCGAGAATTCTTCAACGTTTGCTTCTTTTCATTTTCATAAGGATAGGCTTCAGAAAGATGAGTGTCAGAAATGTGCATAATGGAGAATGGCTTCTGTAAACCGATATGGATAGTGGCATACCCAACCGATAAACGTTCAAAGCAACCTCGTTTAGAAAAAGCCGATGTTTTATCTTTAGCAAAGGTAGGTAAGGATGCTGTTGACAGCAATACACCTACTGCCGCCAGCCTTTTCATAAAACTTCTTCTGCTAATCTGATTTTCCATAAGAAATATTTTAAATCCACAAATATGCGATCTTAATATTGCAAAGATAATGAAACTTCGATAATTACCAAAAAATATTGTAGTTAACTTCGATAATCGATAGCCTAAATCATTCAATGGGCAAAAAAACAGTGAGACTTTTCCGATATCGGGCAATCCTGTTACATGCGTCATGTAATCACATTACTTGACCATCCTTTTGCCCATTTCCTTTTAGGAAATCCACTTCTATTTCTTGTACATAAGTTTCGAGTGCGAAGTGACGTCAACCTACGAATGTAATGGCAGGATTCTATTAATCGCGTTTGAACGCCTTGACACCAGCGGAAACATTACCAAGCGGGAGACCCTAGCATAGGCGACGTTAAGAAGTTTAACGAAATAAGCTATCTGGCAGGTATAACCACAAAGGTCTTTGCAATTTCAAAGACACAAGAATTCCATTACACGATGGCATAAATATTATCATTGGCCCAAATAACTCGGGTTAGAATAATTTGCTTAATTCTATACTGATTTAGAAGCAGAGATTCAAAGACTTCTATTTATCCTATAGTCCTTAAAGATGTTTCTGTATTATGTCTTTCTTGTTGTTTATCTTCCTTGTATCGAGACGTATGACAGATTTATCATCCCATGTTCAAGAACGCAAAATACGTATCGGCCAAATCCTGTAAGGTTACTTCTTTCTGAGAGAATCTTAGCCAATCAATATCAGAGATTCGCTCTTCGATTGTTCTGTGGTCTGGAAAAGTGGCTGATATGTAATGTCTGCCGTCATGCTCGGTAGCAGCCAGATTCTCATATTGCAACTTTTCATGTGAATAAACCAGGGAATAGGAAGCATCCCTTACTCTGCCTTGAGCCATGCGAAGCACACCTTTATCCTCCAGATCGTGAATATCACGTGCGGCAGTATCCGTAGAAATTCTGCATAACTTGGCATAGTTCTTAATAGTAAGCTTGGCATCATATCCATCTATATATGCATTAAGCACATTTTTCTCACGCTCAGACATAGGACTCTGTGAATGCAAGCGCCAGAAGATAGACTTTCGAAGAACGCCACTCAACATAGTATATGACTCCATTACAGCATTGCCGATGCATTTCAGATACCATGCCAGCCATTCGGTCAGGTCGCCATCACCATGCTGGGTACGCTCAAGTACATCATAGTATGCCGATTTCTCCTTGTTTATCTCATAAGAAACACTATAGAAACGCTGGCCGTTACTTTCGGCCTGGGCTAGAATCATGTCTGAGATGGCTCGCGCTATCCGCCCATTTCCATCATCAAAAGGGTGAATGCTCACAAACCAGAAATGTGCAACGGCAGATTTGATATAGGATGGCTTGATATCTTTATCGTTGAACCAATCAATGAAAGTTTTCATCTCTGCAGGGACTTTCTCAGCTTCAGGTGCACGATAATGTACTTTCTCACGGCCAAACATACCAGAAACAACTTGCATGGGGTCTGTGCGATAGGCTCCAACATGAATTTCCGAAAGTCCACTCCGTCCTGTGGGGAATAATGCCCCATGCCAGGAGAAAAGCCTCTTTTCAGATAGCGGTTCGAGATAATTTGCTGTCGCATCAAGCATCATCTCTACGATGCCATCCACATAATGCGTTGAAGCTTTTTCATCGTTAACTTTGATGCCCAACTTTCGAGCTACAGAAGACCGCACCTCAGACGAATCAAGGATAACACCTTCTATGGCCGATGAAGCCACAATATCATTAGCAATGGTTTGAGCAGTTGTAGACAGTTGCGCATCGAACCCGATAGCACTCAATCTTCCCGCAAGAAAACCGGTCTCACGATTCACTTGCGACAGGACATCAATCAGTTGGTTGGCATCCCATCGAAAATCTGTCCATTTTTCTCTTTCATGAATAAACATATCCTATCTAATTTTAACCGCAAAATTAGATAATAAAATTGTAGAAAACAAACTTTTGCGGCTAAAATTGCAAAATAAACCGCAAAATTTGCGGATAACCGAGATTGATAAGACGCATCAAGCTTGATTTAAACAAAAAATAGCAGATAGCAAGATGTAACGATTTTACAAATTAGTTCATTTATAAATTCAAATTCTTATAAGTCTATTGATTTTTGATTAAGTCTGTTAAAAGTTCTCATTGCAAAACATAAAAAGGCCATTTTTTAGTTTAACTTCTTTATTCAAAAATAATTTGCTTACCTTTACACATATTTAGAGGTAGAGTTAAAAGCCTTCACTTTCAAGTCGTGTCCAAAAACTTCTCTTTAGGTTCGCGTATAAACCCAAAGTTTTAGTTAAGTGAGAGCAGAAAAGGTCGGTTGCGACCCAACATCAAAATGGGTGATACAGAGATAGAAAAATATTTTACAAGATATTAAAGGTAAGAATCTCTCTTTTACTAAGGGTCATATCTTTTGCCGATAACGACAAAAATTCATAAAATCATCTTCATTCTTAGATTGTCATATAGATAAAACTGTTTTTAGGGTCTTATATTTCACTTATGAAGCCTAATATTGTATGAAAAATATTATCTAAATAACAATTAATAGCTTTCCCTTTTAGCTAAATACTCGCCTTATTTGACCAAATGCGCCTACTTAAATGGCCAAATATCGAATGCCGGTAATTGTTTTTGCATATTCCATCAGCAACTTGCATAAATCCTGCAAGCCGTTTTAAGTTAAATTGTCAACCATTCACAGCCCAGCTTATGGTTGTTTTCAGCCGTACTATCGGTTGCCCTGTAGCCTTATGGCCTTAACCTGAAAAAGCCGACTCTCCCAAGAGCCGGCTTTTCCAAGATAAGGCAGGTGTAAGATCAGACTTCAGATCCGCCCCTTAGATATTTCCGGACCGCATGTTCGGCTATTTCTTATATCTGACCGCAGCCTCCTCAATGGCCAGCCCAGCCTTGTATTTCTCAATATAAGCCTCGAAACCGGCCACGTCCCCGGCCTCAGGCTTTACCTCCATGCCGGTGTTCCCTGCGAACACCCTCTCGTCCAGGAAGTCCGCCAGCGACAGATGCCTGTCGTTGTTCACCAGATAAGAGGCCAGCAGGGCGATGCCCCAGGCGCCGCCCTCGCCTGCCGTCTCCATGACGGAGATTGGCGAGTTGATGGCCGCAGCGAGTATTCTCTGCCCCACGCCCTTGGTCCTGAACAGCCCTCCGTGGCCGGTGATCCTGTCGACCTTGATGTTCTCCTTCTTGAAGAGGATGTCATTGCCTATTTTCAACACGCCGACAGAGGCGTACAGGTTGGCCCGCATGAAGTTGGCGAGGCTGAACCTGTCGTTGGCGGAGCGCACGAACAAGGGCCTCCCCTCGGACAGTCCCGTGACAGGCTCTCCGGATATATAGTTGTATGCGATGAGGCCGCCGCAGTCCGCGTCCCCTTCTAGGGCATGGCTGTAAAGCCTTCCGAAGAGTTCGTCCATGTCCACAGGAACGCCCAGGAGCTGCTGGTATTCCTTGAACAGGCCAACCCAGGCGTTCAGGTCGGACGTGCAGTTGTTGCAGTGGACCATGGCGACAGGACTCCCGCTGGGCGTCGTCACCATGTCTATCACCTTGTAGGGCTGCGACAGCGCCTTCTCCAGCACAATCATCGAGAAGGATGAGGTGCCTGCTGACACGTTGCCCGTGCGCGGCCTTACGGAATTCGTCGCCACCATGCCCGTCCCGGCGTCTCCCTCAGGAGGACACAGGGGTATCCCGGCCTTCAGATGTCCGGATGGGTCAAGCCTCATGGCGCCCTCCTCTGTCAGCTTTCCGGCATTCTCGCCGGCCAGCACGACCTTGGGGAATATGTCGAGCAGCTTCCATCCGAAGAGTCCCTTGGGATCTATCAGCCTGTCGAACTTCCCGGCCATCTCCGCCGAGTAGTCGTTCGTGGCTGGGTCGATCGGAAGCATGCCCGAGGCATCGCCGACGCCCAGCACCTTCACGCCCGTCAGCTGCCAGTGGATATATCCCGCCAGCGTGGTCTGGAACCTGATGTCCCTGACATGCTCCTCATTGTTGAGGATGGCCTGGTACAGGTGGGAGATGCTCCACCGCAGGGGGATGTTGAAGTTGAACAGCTTGGAAAGCTCCGCTGCAGCCTGCGCCGTGTTGGTGTTCCTCCATGTCCTGAATGGGGCAAGGAGCTCGTCTTTGCCGTTGAAGGCCATGTACCCGTGCATCATGGCGCTGATGCCGATGGCGGCGAGCGTCTCTATCTCCGTGCCATACTGTTCCTTTACGCTGGCCCGCAGACTGGCGTAGCAGTCCTGCAGACCGCCCCAGATAGCCTCGGCGCTGTAGGTCCACAGGCCGTCGACAAGCTGGTTCTCCCATTCGTGGCTTCCCTGGGCTATGGGCCTGTTCTCCTCATCTATCAATACCGCCTTGATCCTCGTGGAGCCGAACTCGACGCCCAGGATGGCCTTGCCGGCCTCTATAGTGGATTTTGCATTTAAATCATTCATGAATATATAGAATAATGTTCAGTGATAAGTATAGCTGCACAGGGTTCAACTCACTGGCCAAAGCGGGTGGCGCCGGCCGTGAATCGAGCCCCGCGGGCTTTATTCTTAGCGAAGCGCCTTGTTCAGCAGATAGTAAACCTCGTTGAAACGGAGCTCCTTGCGGAAGTCTTCATAGTCTGTCTTGCTGTTGATGATGCAGCATTCGATGTCTGCAATCTCGGCATAGTCGCGCCAGTACTCGTCGGTGATGTCATAGGAGAAGCAGCTGTGGTGGGTGCCGCCGGCATTGATCCAGCAGCCTACGCCGACCTCGAAGGTCGGTTCTGGAATCCAGAGGTTGGATGCCACCGGCAGCTTGGGAAGCGGCTTGCTCTTGATGCAGTTGACATCGTTGGCGATGAGGCGGAAGCGGTTGCCCATATCGACGACCGTCGCGGCGATGCCGTGGCCCTGCTTGGACGTGAAGACCAGGCGGGCGGTCTGGCTCTTGCGGATGCCGATGCCGAGGAAGTGGACCTCCAGGCGCGGCTTCTCCTCCGCGATGTCAGGGTTGATCTCCAGCATGTGGGCCTCGAGGATGGAGGTCTTGTCGCCGTCGAAGTTCAGGGTGTAGTCCTCCAGGAACGAGCTTCCGCCGGGAAGACCCTGCGTCATGAACCATGTCGTGCGGTAGAGGGCGGCGCTCTTCCAGTCGCCTTCGGCACCGAATCCGTAGCCGTCATGCATCAGACGCTGTGAGGCAAGGCCCGGGATCTGGTCAAATCCCCTGCCGGTCTCCTCCACGTTCACATCGCCCAGGTCGTCGAAGTTGGTGGTGAAACCCTTGGCTCCTTTGTCCTTCAGTACGGCGCGGAGCGTGAGCTCTGCCTTTGCCGAGTTCCATATCTTCCTGTAGGCCTCCGTGCTCTTATCTTCAAGGGCTTTGTCGTGAGCGTAATCCTTGAAATAAACGGCAACGAGAGCGTCTACGTCGGCATCTTTAACCTGGTTGAAATAAACCATGACATCACTGAATGCCATATAGTCTACGTGGTAGCCGAGCACCTGCTCTGCCGCTACCTTGTCCCCGTCCGTGACGGCGACATTGTTCATCTGGTCGCCGAAGCGGATGATGAGCATGTCCTGAGCGTCAGCCCAGGCAGCGCAGACGCGTGACCAGACGGCGATGTGCTCCTGGGTCTTCTCGTCCTGCCAGTAGCCGATGACTGTCTTGCGGGGCTTGCGCAGGCGGGAAAGGATATGTCCGTACTCGCGGTCGCCGTGGGCGCTCTGGTTCAGGTTCATGAAGTCCATGTCCATGGTCTTCCACGGAATCTGCTTGTTGTACTGTGTATGAAGGTGGAGCAGAGGCTTGCGGAGTATCTGCAGGCCGTGTATCCACATCTTGGCCGGAGAGAAGGTGTGCATCCATGTGATGACGCCCACGCACTTCTTGTCGTTGTTGGCAGCTGACATGATGTCGGCTACTTCTTTGGAACTGTTGGCTGTTCCTTTATAGACCACCTTGACGGGTAACCGGCCGGAGCCGTTAAGTCCGTCGACCATCTCCTTGGAGTGACCGTCAACCTGTACTACGGCGTCACCTCCGTAAAGGAGCTGTGCGCCGGTAACAAACCATACTTCAAAATTCTCAAATGCTTTTACCATAGTTTTCTTTGTCTTTAGTTATTTGTTGGATTCTTTTTATTGATGTCATTTCTTCTTTCTCTGGCCGTAATAGGCGCCGGGGCCATGCTTGCGGCTGAAGTGCTTCTCGATAAGAAGGGGATTCATCGTGGTGCCGGGGTTGACCGAGAATGACACGAAGGCCATTTTTGCAACCTGCTCCATCACCACGGCGTTGTATACGGCGTTGTCCGCATCCATGCCCCAAGAGAAAGGCCCGTGGTTCCTGACCAGCACGCCAGGTGTGTGCACGGGGTTGATATTGCCGTCCCGGATGCGCCTCACGATCACGTTGCCTGTCTCCAGCTCGTACTCGCCCCTCACCTCGGCCTCCGTCATGTCGGCCGTGCAGGGGATGTCGTCATGGAAATAGTCGGCGTGGGTAGTGCCTATGTTCGGGATGTCCCTGCCTGCCTGCGCCCATGCCGTGGCATAAGTGGAGTGGGTGTGCACGATGCCACCAATCTCGGGAAACGCGCGGTAAAGCACCAGATGGGTCGGGGTGTCGGAAGACGGGTTCAGATCCCCTTCCACCGTCCTGCCCGTCTGCAGGTCGACAACGACCATGTCGCAGGCTTTCATCGTATCATAGCTGACGCCGGAGGGCTTGATGACGACCAGTCCCTTCTCGCGGTCGATGCCAGACACGTTGCCCCATGTGAAGAGGACGAGCCCGTGCCTGACCAGGTCAAGGTTGGCACGGCATACTTTTTCTTTTAGTTCTTCTAACATTGTGATATGATTTATAGTTTTAAACCGGGTACGCATGCCTTTGTGCGGCTTACCAGAAGTAGCAGTAGAACGCCGCGCAAAGAACGATCACGCCAAGGGTGGCGACGATGTCCCACACGCCCCAGCTCTCGCGGATCTGCTTTCTGTAATCGCCCGTGAATGTGATGGCCTCGACCTGCTCTTTGCTGGGGGCGGGGGTGAAGATGGAGACCGTGATCATGAAGACGACGACGAACACGAGAAGCCAGCACTCGAAGACAAGCCAGTTCGTCTGCCAGAACCAGGCAGTGCCGGTCCACAGCGTTCCCTGCATGACAGTCTCGCCCGAGTTCGTGATGACATTGGTTATCAGCCTCAGCATGCCGACCAGGAAGCCGCCGATGAGTCCCCACTCGCCCGCCTTAGGCGTGATCTTCTTGGAGAAGATGCCGAGTGCGAAGACAGCGGCCATTGTCGGAGCCAGCAGCGACTGGATGCCCTGCAGATAGCTGTAGAGGTTCCCCATGTTCATCATCACCGGAAGCCAGAGAAGGCCGAGGATCACTACGACGACGGTCGCCATACGCCCTACAAGGACGTAGTGGGACTCACTCATCCCCTTTCTCATGGGCTTATAGAAGTCCTCGGTGAAGAGTGTCGCGCAGCTGTTGAAGAATGCGGCGAGGGAAGTGACCAGAGCGCAGATGAAGCCTATGGTGACGAAGCCCTTGACGCCGACCGGAAGGATGTTCTTGACCATCATGGCGAAGGCGCCGTCGGTGTCGTGCTGGTTCGTTATGTCCATGGTGATGCCGCTGCTCGGGTCATTGGAGAGGGCAATGGCTATCATGCCGGGAATGAGGAACATGAAGACAGGGAGCAGCTTGAAGTAGCCGGCAGCTATGGTGCCGCGCCGTGCGCGCTTCATGACCGTGGCGTTGTCCTCGCCGCGGGTCTGCCCGAGGACACGCTGGACGATATGCTGGTCGGTGCACCAATACCAGAAACCGATGATCGACGCGCCGAGGAACACGGCGAATCCGGGATACTGGTGGTACATGGGATCGCCCGCGTTCCAATGGAACATGTGCGTCGTCCCGTATCCGTTATGCAGGCCGTTGCAGTAGGTCATCATGTTGGACCAGCCTTCCGTGATGCTCCCATGGCCGAGGGTGGAAAGGCCCAGGAAGAGCACGAGGAACGAGCCGATGATGAGGATAGGCGTCTGGATGGCAGACATGGTCATCACGCCCTTCATCCCTCCGAACACGGTGAAGACGGCTGTAATCACAATGAGACCAAGCGCCCCGTACCAGAACGGAAGGCCGAGCAGATACTCGAAAAATATGCCGCCCGTAAAGGCCGTCACGCTCACCTTGGTGAGGATATAGGCGATCAGCGTGATGATGCTCAGCCAAGAGCCCGTACGCTTCGTGTAACGGTATTTCAGAAAGTCGGGCATCGTGATGATCTTGCCCAGCTTGTTGCTCAGAAGCTGATAGAACGGCACGAAAAGCCAGCCCAGGATGAGAATCATCCAGCCCTGCATCTCCCAATGGGCCATTCCAACGCCGTCCTTCGCTCCCGTACCGGCTAGCCCGACCAGGTGCTCTGAGCCGATGTTGGCGGCAAAAATGGCGGCGCCGATGATATACCAAGGCTCGCCCTTGCCGAACAGGTAGTCCTGGCTGTCTGCCCCTTTCATCCTCCTCTTGTCCTTCTGTATCGTGTGATAGACGAACCATATCACTCCGGTAATGCCTATCGCCAGAACCACCCAGTCCAGCCAGATAAATTGTTTTGTTGTCCAATCCATTTTATTTTTCTATTTGATTTTAATTAGTAATTTATTGATGATTTCTCTGTTTAATGCAAATTTGCTGTAGATATGCTCGTATTTTTTCTGCAATATTTTCAGGTGTGAAACCGAATTTCTCATTTAAAACATCAAAAGGAGCAGATGCGCCGAAATGATTCAGACCAAACACTGTTCCACATCGCCCTACTAATCCTTCGAGAACAACCGGCAGGCCGGCAGTCAATCCGAAAATCTTTGCACTTGCTGGTAACACATTCTCTTGATATTCAATACTCTGGCAGCGAAAAAGTCCTTCAGATGGAGCACTAACAATGCGAACCTTCAAACCTTCTTTCCGAAGAATATTGGCAGCATCTACTAATGTGGATACTTCAGAGCCTGACGCAACTAGAATTACATCATAATCTTTGTCTGAACCTGCAACAACGTAAGCGCCATGACGTACCATATTGTAATCGTTACCTTTAGGAAGGCTTTTTATTCCTTGGCGAGAAAATATCATTGCTGTGGGTGTATTCATGTTTTCCATTGCGATTGCCCAACATACCGTTGTCTCTTCAGCATCTGCAGGGCGTAGCACTCTTACGGAGTCTTTACCATGAAGATTTTTCAGTTTTTCCATCAAACGTATCTGAGCTTCGTGTTCTACAGGCTGATGTGTCGGTCCATCTTCGCCAACACGGAATGCATCATGAGTCCATATAAATTTGATAGGAACCTCCATAAGTGCCGCTGTTCTTATAGCTGGCTTCATATAATCGGAGAAGACAAAGAAAGTAGCACAAGCAGGAATGACGCCACCGTGCAGGTTCATGCCGATACACATGCATGCCATTGTGAGCTCGCTGACGCCAGCCTGGAAAAACGCTCCACTGAAATCTCCATTTATGATGTCATGAGTTTGCTTAAGAAATCCATCCGTTTTATCGGAATTACTAAGGTCCGCAGAAGCGCATATCATGTTAGGAACTTGCTGGGCAAGTTGAGAAAGGCATGCTGCAGAGGCTGCTCGTGTAGCTTTATCACAATTCTGAACAACTTTGCTCCAATCAATTATAGGAGCATTATCAGAGAACCATTGTTTTTTCAAGGCTGCTTTTTCAGGATTTTCTTGAGCCCACAGATTTTCTTTAGCTCGACGTTGTGCAACTATTTTTTTCACTTCAGTACGACGCTCTTCATACATTTGTTTCACTTCATCAAATATTACGAACGGATTTTCAATATCGCCGCCTAAAGCTTTTACAGTATTTATGTAAGCTCCATCACCGAGAGGTGCTCCATGAGTTTTTACACTGCCTTCATAGCTTGAACCATCAGCTTGCAATGCACCCTTTGCCATAATAGTATGACCGATGATCATTGTCGGACGATTTTGCTCTTTCAGTGCTGAATTCAATGCACCCCGAATCTCGTCGACATTGCTTCCATTTATTTCCAAAACATTCCAATTCCAAGCACGATATTTCATCGCTGTGTTTTCGTTAGTAACTTCAGCACATTTCGTTGAAAGCTGCACTTCATTGGAATCGTAGAATATAATGAGGTTGTTAAGCCCTAGACGTCCTGCCAGTCGACCAACACCCTGAGAGATCTCTTCCTGAACGCCACCATCGGAGATATATGCATAGATTTTGTGTTGCATAACTTCATGTCCCAATTTTGCTTCAAGAAATTTCTCGGCAACTGCTGCACCTGCTGCAAAAGCGTGTCCTTGGCCAAGAGGGCCAGAGGTGTTTTCTATGCCACGATTAATGTTGCGCTCTGGATGCCCTGGAGTACATGATCCCCATTGACGTAGATGCTGTAAATCATCTAATTTAAATTTCCCTTGCAGAGTCAGAGCTGAATAAAGCATAGGAGCCATGTGCCCTGGGTCGAGGAAGAAACGATCGCGCCCTGTCCATGAAGGGTCTTCCGGGTCATATATTAAGTATTCAGAAAAGAGTACATTGATAAAGTCTGCACCACCCATGGCACCGCCAGGATGACCTGATTTGGCTTTTTCCACCATTGCAACAGTCAATAATCTGATGTTGTCGGCAGCACGTTTCATAATTTTGTTTTCTTTCATATTCGTAATAAATCAAACATTTAGAATAAGTTATTTATATATGTTCATATTTGTATATTTTCATCTTTGCATATTCAAATTATAGGAAATACATTCGACTTGGGACAAAAATGCTTTCTAGTTTTCAATTAACTATCCATGCTTTGCCATTTTGTATGTATATACCATAAAAGGGCTTAATCTTTAGTTTTTCCCCATCTATCGTATACATTTCTGTCGAATCTTTTTTTTATTATTTATTACAGAAGATATTTTTGTTGCTGTCAATGAAATCGCTTTCGATTCGCAACCAGCTTCAGATGCTGTGCCACTATACAGGGCTTTAAATGTATGCGTGCCAGTCATTTTCTTTATGTGGTAATATACGCTTTTGGCCTTCGCCACACTTTGGCAGCCCAAGATGGAGCCATCACACATAATCACGACATAAGAACTGCTGTCGGGTGCGCCATTAAGCGTCACATCTATATAGACGTCATCGCCCACATTGCGACTGCTGATATCGAGGCTGCTGCCCTTCGCCCTGTTCAACGGCGTGATGCGATACAACGCACTCTGATGAGCGTTGAGCGACACGCTGAAACCATTGTTGGCAAACGTGCCCATATCCTTTTTGCTCCACAAATCCGTTATCTCGCATTTACGGTCGGCATCCATGCCAATAGCTGTGAGCGGCAATGCGGCTTTCATGGATGGAGAGACCTGCATGTCGTCACCGAAGACGAGAAATTCGACGGTCGCATTGCTTGCTGCCGACGGGGCATCGTTCACGACACTGTTGTCGAGTCCGACGAACGCCTTGAACTGCACGTATTTCTTGTCGGTCGGGATGTTGTAGGTAGCTACGCATTGCCCGTTCATGCCAAGACCTTTGGCGTAAGTGGTGCCGCCGATGTTGAGCGTTCCGCCTTCCACATTGGTATTTTTGTGCAACGAACCGAAATCGCTTGTATAACTTGCTGCGTCCAACGAGAGCAACGATGTTTCATTACCGTTCTCATCCACAAGCACAGGATTCATCCAATCGGCACGGTCGTAATAGAAGTTGTCTGTGAAACGGCTCACCACGAGATGCAATTGCTTTTGTCCGCTAATGTCAGCGGTGAGGTTCATGCCCTTGATGTTATTTTTTCGAGACACGAGTCCCGAATAAGCCTTAGCTATCGAGGCATCGAAACCATCACGGGCGGTGGGGTCGAAACCGAACACATAAAATTTGACAGAGGATGTGGAACCGCTCTGCAAGGCACCGGAATCGTCGATACCGCACTTGGCACGCAATCCCACGACCTTTCTGCCGTCGGTATATTGCGGCACTTTCACCACGAGCATACTGCTGGCATGGCATGAGAAGCCCTTGGTGTAAGCCGTGCCTGAAACCGTCAACATATCACCGTTCAGATTCTTTCCATAACGGAAAAACTTGTAGCCGTCGTAGGCATGGGCTGTGTTGCTGTAGAGCGTATCTGCCACCGTGATGTCCACTTCACTTCCGTCGCTGAGCACGAAACGCGGATTCACCCAGTCGGCATGGTCATAACTGTTGCCGTCACTGGCATCATCACACACAAGTGCCACCTCGTTCAGATTACCGGACAGCGACACATCCGCATCCTCGGCACGCCCCGTGGTGGTGTAAGCGATGGTCTGCGACGTGAAAGCCGCCCCGTTGGTGCTGAACCAGTTGTCGGTGTTAGCACCCGTATTGAACATTGCCACAAATCTGTCGCCGTTGGCGGGGTCTACAGATGTCCACGTAATCAGTTTACCGTTGTTGAAAACCTGACGCTCCCCTGCCCCATGCTGGTTCATGTAAATCAAATCGGCATTGGTGAGCAGCGAGTCTTCCCATGCAGTGTTCTTGGGCAGATTGCCGCCATAAATCATCGGCGACCGACAGATGCCCCATAGGTTCATCAGCGTCTGCTCCTCGTCATTGGTCAATTTGCTGTATCTGAAACTTTTGCGGTCGATGTTATAGCCGATGGCACCTATCGGAATCATATCCGCATCGGGCCAGTTGCCCACCTTGCAATAAGGTTGCCACTTGTCAGCCACATCGAAGATGGCATACACATCGGCCCACTTGTCCCACAGGTCGTCCACCATTCGCCATTGGTTGGCTTTCGACGAAAGGAAATCGGCTTGGTTGAGGTCGGCTTTGCCGGGACTCAGACTGAGCACAAGCGGTCGGCCGCATTGCGCGATGGCATTGTGAATCATTGAAATCTCGCCTTGATGTACGGGCCTCGAAATGTCGTCTACCTTGACGAAATCCACGCCCCACTGCGCATACAGGTCAAATATTGAGTTGTAATAGAGCTGTCCACCCTTGCCCGTCACCACTTTGTAGTTCTGCGGGCACCAGGAGCAAGCGGAATCGTTGTTGCAAATCTGGTCGCAGGTGATTCCGCCGCCGTTATACACGGGGCATTTGCCTGATGCAGCCACTTTGGGCAATCCGCGCATAATGTGGATTCCGAATTTCAGTCCCATCGCATGAATCTTATCCGCGAGCGACTTGAATCCGTTGCCATCGGCAGCCGATGGAAATCGGTTTGTGGCTGGCGTGTATCTGCCATATTTATCAATCACATAGTCGGGATTGGTCAGATTGTAGTATTGCGTTTCGTTAGACACATACCATCTGATATCGACCGTGACATATTTCCATCCGTATTGTTTCAGATGGTCGCGGATATATTCCGCATTGGCAAGCACCTCGTCTTCATTCACGAAAGCCGCGAAGCAGTCCCATGAGTTCCAGCCCATCGGCGGGGTTTTGGCGGCAAGCAGATAATCCGGTTCATCTCCGTTCTGAGCTGAAGACAGTATTGCAATAAGGCAAAAAACAGTGGAAATAATGATTTTCTTCATCCGTGTAAACCTTTAATAACAAAGGATTAATGTGTAATGACAACTTTCTTACCTTTAACGATATATATGCCTTTGCTGAGATTCTCGATAACTTTAGAAGTCGCATTCGAACAAATCTTTATGCCAGAGATAGAATATACATCAGCTTTATCAGAAAAAGATGTTTTTACACCAAAAATACCTGTAGGATTGGGGAATAATATATAAGGGTCTGACTCGTCCATATAGACAGGTACTTGAGTGATATTAATGTATCCGCTATAGGCAGACACCTCTGATGTGCCTGTAGCAAGAGATAGCAAGCCTCGACTGAGTAGATAAGTACCAACAGGGGCAATGGATGAGGTATAACTCCCGATAAGTCCGGTCTCATTGGCCGCCGTGGAAGAATATTCGGAACCGAGTTTGAAATAGACTTTTGAAGATAAACCCTTCATGATATATGGGACTCCAGATAGAAGTGTGCCGTCATGTACCTTCAGAAAGAGTCGTGAGGGGCTTTCTTTGCTGTCCATACCAGCAACATCATAAAACTTGGTGCTGTCAGTCAGGATGGTCATGTTGCGAGGAACACAAATTATGGTATACTCACCTGGCATAGCCTCTATGCTATATCCGTTGACTGAAGCTAGATAAGCGTCGTTGATAATCATACTATTCTTGGCAGCACCCCATGCGTTCCAAAAGTATGCTCGAGAGATACGATTCACTCCTAATGCTTGAAGGTCTATTTTCAAGATATAGTCGGAAGTGCTGTCATTTTCTTTGATGAAAGAATAATTAACATCATTGACATCTTTAAAAACCTTGATCATATTCTGTCCCTTGTCTGGATTATCCTCTTTTTCATGCAATACATTGTCTTTGTCGTAATATTCCAATCGAAATTCAACAACATCTTTCACGTCTTTCAGCTTCATGATGAGATATTTTATACTATCCACCTCAGCTGGCTGACTCAAAGTTGTTTTGCCACTTCCATAGCTCCATCCCCATTGCTGATAGATTCCATTGAATAGTAGTTTATGTGTCGTAATATCGTAAGTGCCATTCCCAACACCATACGAGAAGTTCATCTTTGTAGAATCATTCAGTGGGAATAAGTCCTTTTTTACTCGAAAATCTATATCTTGTGTTGACGAATCATCTTTTTTTTTACTATCACATTTTTATTATTTACTTTCACTGTTATTGCAGTTCCGTCATAATCTATTATTTTACTAATCCGTTTAGACTGACTTGCACCAAGCCCTGTTATACTGTCAACTAGAACAATAGCAAACTTTCGTTTGGTTATCATACCATTGTAACTACCTTGACGTGCTCCGATTGTCAGTTCTTGAGTGGCATTATTCCATGAGAAAGGAATCTCGGTATATTTCCCCTGCTCATAATTATAGTTATCAAATTCATCTTCATAGAGTGTAAAGGTTCCATCTGCACCAGGATAGACGCGTACTTCAAGACTATCCCATGAACATTGTGTCGAATATTGCACCTTAGGGCCCCATGGAATTATGGAACCTGCTTTCACATATAGAGGGATAGTCTGCAAGTCTACGGACCTTGATATTGTCTGACCACCTTCAGCAGTACTGCCATTCCAAAAATCAATCCATTTTTCTCCTGTCGGAAGATAAACATTTCGACTGCTTGCACTTGCTTTTAGGACAGGAGCTACAAGAAATGAATTGCCGAACTGATATTCATCGGTTATATCGTGCGTTGCATTGTCTGTTGGATATACCAGAGGAAGAGCAAGCATAAAAGAACTACCGTTTTTGTGTACATTCCATGCCGTGCTATATATATATGGCAATAGAGCATAACGTAGATTGATGTATTTCTCGATGTTATCATAATATTGAGTGCCTGATTCACCGAAACGATATATCGCACGATCAGTACCTGCGCCATGAGAACGCATCATTGGACAAAATGTTCCAAACTGTATCCAGCGAGCATATAATTCATTGTAAGAAGATTGGCCCGGCCCACTATAATCACCGTTAAAGAATCCTCCAATATCAGAGTTCCAATTTGGTATGCCACATATTGTATAGTTGAGGGCAGCAGGAATTTGCTTTGCTAAAGTCTCCCAACTTGCTGTGATATCGCCGCTCCATGTATTAGCGCCCGTACGTTGTAAGCCAGCGAAACCTGAACGTGTGAGTATCATCACACGCTTGTTGCTGCATCCGCTCTCAGCACGATGATGATCATATACTCCACCCACATGAACTAGCGGGTAAGCGTTGCGGACTGACCTCCATGTACAGTTAAGGCCTGTGACGAAATCGAAAGTTTTTTCGCGGTCATCTCCACCCTGATAGTGGTCAGGTTCACTAGAATCCATCCAATAGGCATCGATACCACGTGATGTAATTCCACTGTAAAGACATTTCCAATAATAGTCACGCGCATCTTTGCTATATGTATCGTAAATTCCTACTCCCTCATTATTTGGATATGTAGTTGTCATTATTGTATCACCACATTTAAACAATTCATTGTGTTGCTTGAAATATGCAAACTGCTTAGTGTCACGACCGAAATTCGCCCAAAACGAGATGAGTATTTTGGCATGCATGTCATGTATAGAATCTATCATCTGTTGATAGTTACTGAATTTTGAGTTTAGAAAATCCATAGCATTCCATTGATTGTTGCTACCCCAATATTGCCAGTCTTGCACAACACAGTCAAGTGGGATACCAAGATCACGGTACTTTTTCACTACACTCATTGTTTCATCAGCACTCTGATAACGCTCCTTGCTTTGAAAATAGCCATAAGCCCAAAGTGGTATCATTGGAACCTGCCCTGTAAGTTCACGCATCAGTGCTACGGTTTGCTCGCCATTTGATGCTGAACCTGCTAGATAGTAATAATCTATCGCATGGCCCACACTTGAATCAAATGTCATGCCGTTGGCATTGTCATCGAATGTTGTCGGTGACAAGTTATCCCAATATAGTCCATATCCTTTCACAGAATGTACATAAGGGACCCACACGGTAGAGTTGCCTTGCACCATATACCCGTACTTTTGACCACGCTGATTGAGAAGATTATTCTGAATTTGCCCTAATCCATAAATGCTCTCGTTGGTATCTAGAGTGAAAGTCTGTTTCAGTTCATAAGAATCTGATGTACCATCTTTGCGCGCTGTCATCACTGTAGTGCCTGATTTCTCTTCAATCATTTGCTTACTGTTCTTGTCATAAAAGGCAACTTGCCCTGTTGTATTATTGACGGATACTGTGATATCAGAGGTTGAAACCTTTGCTAAACCGTTCTCGTTGGAGAAATTCACGCTCACCGTCTGTGGTTGCATTGTCACCACGAGTTTTGGATCGTTTGTGGCAACCGTATCACTACTATAATATTTTAAGATACGCACCACTTGTGGGGAATAGAAACGCACTTCTGTTACCACACCATTTAAAACAGAGCGAAGCCCATTATTGGTTTTTACGACCTGTGCTATAACACTGGTTGACCATAGCAAACTGCAAACAAGGCATATTGCATAAGATATTATTCTTCTTTTCATGACTATCGATATTTATTTTATATGTTATTTAAGCTTGTATTAACGAACAGCTACCTTACGGCCACCAATCACATATATGCCTTTTGGTAATCCTTTCAGTAGGCCTACGGATGACTTGGAACTGCGGATTTTAACACCTGAGATGGTGTAGACGTCCATTGATTTAGTATTGGCATTTATAATATTAGATATTCCACTTGTGCTTCCATTCAGAAAAGAAAGCTCAGAATATGATTTAGCAACTTCTGAGGCGGAATAGAAATTGATGTCTTTAAGTATCGAGGTATTATTGACTGCAGTGCTGGTAAGGCCGAAGAGTGTAATAATACTGCCACTACCTGTTGTGAAGACAATTTCATCATCTTTCATATTGTCATCCAGCCCACTTTTGGTAACGTCCCAAACAATAATTTGGTCAGCATCTGTAGCTTTGACCTGATACGTCGGGGATACACTTGAACCTTTGTTCACGCCATTAAGAAACCAAAGGAAAGAACTCCCATCGTTTGACGAGAGTCCGGAACCTTTGACAACTAAATATTTTTCATCACTTGTTATTTCGTATTCACCGGACTTCTGGGCATTTAGTTGCAGACATACATTGTCAGCACCTGAAGCTGTCACTGAGATAGTGTTGGCGGTCTCGTCATACGATATCTTATTCTGTGGCACACGGTTCACATCGCCAGTTACCCATTCCGTTGCCTTGAAAGCGTAATGAGGGATACCCACATACCCACTGAGAAGACGCAGATAATAGAGCCCGGGGGCAAATGTTGTGGATGATCCTTGGAACTTGACTGTAATCTTGGTTTCCCCCGTGAGCATAGAAACAGGAATTGGGTATTCCACATCATAGAAAGATGTTACGCCGGTCTTGCTCTGCGGAATGGTCACGTCGCGTAACTTAACACCATCTATATAAATGGTTTCCATACGTCCACGGTCGTTGATATTAAAACGGCACATCAGACTTACACTATCCGTCTTGCCTTTGGTGGCAAGATCATATTCGAACCAGTTATTGGCACCAGCGTCACGGTAATGTTCGCCATAAGCGATGCCCTTGCCTGAACCTAATGATTGGAGATTGTGACCAGCCTCGCTCTGTTGTTCGCCTGAAGCTACTTTGTCAAGTGTACGTTTTTCCAAAGCTTCAGCTTCTGCCTCTTCTTTCGCCAAGTCACTGTTGGCATAAGCCTCTGGTGTCTGCTGGTTCCAATATACCATGTAACGTGTATGGTGAATGGTATAAAATGGTTTCAGTTCCATTTTTGCCCATGAAGACCCTTCACGAGTGGCATCCACTTGGAACAACAGTTTTGAAGCATCTTTCACAGATAATTTCTCCATCAGTTTAGCCCGGTCGCAGAGCACCATCGGTGCTGTAGTCAGATTTTTTTTGGTTGCAATACATTCAGGGGCGTGGTCCATGCGTCCCTCACCAGCATATTCGCCGTAGAGTTCCTCATAATCGGAAGCGCTGGTATCGGAACTTGTAGTTTGTGCAGCTAAGAGTATGGGACCATAATTGAATGCCACATAATCAGTATAGTCAGGACATGTGTTGTAAGTAAGCTCCATGGGGAAGGATATCTCTATTTTGTCCCCTACGTTCCACGCACGTTTGACGGAAACGTATGAGGCTGTCCCTTTTACAACTTTCCCTGTCACGTCTTCCCCATTGACAGTAACCTTATAGGTTGCAGTGGTCCACGCTGGATGACGCACGGCGATAGTGTAAGTACCTGCCGTGTTGACAGTGAGTTCAGATGTTGTGGCATAAGGGAACGAAGTGGTCTGCACTAATTTGAATTTATTGCTATTTAGTTCACTTGCCGTGAAGAGATTCACATACAGCGTATTATTGTCAGCCGAATGGGTATAAATAAAATGTCCATATTTGCTATGGTTTTCCATACCCGTTCCTACGCAGCACCACATAGCACTATTCACTTGTGAATAAATGCGGTAACTTTGTGGGCGTAATGGGGTAAAATATACATATCCGCCCGTCTTTGGATCCTGTGTGGAAAGAATATGATTGAGCATAGCTTTCTCGTAGAAGTCCACATATTTAGCATCGTGTGTGTCATCGAAGAGGTCTTCTGAGAGTTTCAGCATATTGTTACTATTACAACTCTCTGGGCCATCCGAGTTGGTGATATTAGCAGAACCATTGTCTTGTGCAAGAAAATGCTCATCGATGCTGTTGCCACCAATACATACCGTACGGTTGTCCACAACATCTGTCCAGAAATTCTCTGCTGCTGTTTTGTAAGTAGTGGCAGTTGTATCTTCCTGCGAGATGCGTTCAAATCCTATATATTTGGGTACCTGTGTATTAGCGTGACGATTGTTCAAAAAAGTTGTCGCCAAGGTCTGCATACCATTGAGCATTTCCTTATGGGAATATTTCTTGGCCGCGGCTAGATATTTAGCATCACCAAAGAGCGTGTAAGCATCTGCATAAACTTCGTTCATGCCACCCTGCTCATCCCACAGCAAGGCGGAATCCATATCATCATCTTTAATTTTAGCCACTACATTGATGCCCCAGTCACAGAGGCGGCGGAAACATTCTTTTGCCGTCTCGTTGCCTGCGTACACATAAGCATCACGCAGACCGGCATAAATCTTGTGCATCACATAGAACGGTACCCATGCAGAACGGGTGCTGTATTGTGTGTTACTACCCTTGTAAAGTTCGGTCCAAATGGTATTGTCAGGTAGTCCACCAATATAACCTTCCATCCCCTCGGTGTTACCATTGAAAGCATCTTGACAATCTTTCAGCACACCTATCATATATTCCATGCGCTCTTTGAGTTGCGCACGCATTGTCTCATCATGGCTGGCGGCATATGCCAAAGCTAATGCCGACAGATAGTGACCACCTACATGACCATCGAGGGCAAAACTGGGATTCCAACCCCAATTATCAAAATTGGGATGTTTTGTCTCCCACTGGTAGTATTTGCTACTGGTTGTGGCAGTGGACGAAAGACCCGCTTGACGTACAAACGGCGTAAGCAAACGGTTGACATCATACTTCAAGAGTACTTCGATGTTCTTGTCCATCGCCGTTTTGTAGGGACTGTCGTTCAGTGTGACATCATGCAGGCTGAAATGCTGTGGATAGAGTGCAGTCTGTGCCGAAATATTTATCGGCAGAAACATTGCACCAATCAACAGAACTATAGCTTTGCTAAGCCAATGAGACATTTTATTCTTCATCTTCTCAATCATTGAAGTTTTCGTGGATATATTTTTTTTTCGTATAAAAGGATGGAATCTCGTTTATTATTTGCTTTAAATTTGTATAGAATTAAAGTTGGGAGTAAGAAAGTGTTTTACTCACTTCCAACTCCCTGTGCCCTATTGAAGTGAAGCTATTTAACAACTACTTTTTTGCCCTCTAAGATATATACTCCCTTGGCAAGACCATTGAGAGCAGATGAGCGTGAAACATTTGCACGGACTCTTACTCCAGAGAGATTGAACACATTCACATTCTCACTACTATTGCCCGTATTCTGTATAGTTTTGATGCCTGTAGTTGTAGTTTTTGTGAGATATGCTTTGCTTATGACAATTGGACTACTTCCGAAAGACCAAAAACCGACACGGGTGATATTTGCCGTATTCACTAAATTGCCATCGTGATTATCCCCTTTCTTCATATTCTTTAAGTCAACGGTGAGCGTTGTGTTATCACCAAATTCAAATTCAGCACATGAATCCCAGAAACCTCCGTCCCATACACGGATCTGTGTGCCGCAAGTCTGTTTGGCAGCCAGTTCCACTACGAGATTGTCATAACTGGACAAGTCGATAGCTGGACTGTATTCCCAACCTGCCACGCAATATGGACCTGTTACGAGCGTTTTTGTCGTGGCATCATAAGTATTTTTTGAATCAGGATTCCAAATGCCAATATTGAAACCTGTTTGTGTCAATGGGAAATAAGACTCGTCCTGCGCTGGAACATCGACATCTTTTGTCAAATAGACGTTGCTGAGTTTCAGCGTTCCACCTTTGTCTGCAGGATAATCCATCTGTAAGCGGATGTATTCAATGTTCTGCAATTCTACGCTAGAGAGAGTGGATGTACCAGCCTCATCGAGTGCTTCTTTCAGATTGAGAGTTACAGACGTTGCCCCAGCTTCGGCTTTGGCAACCACGGTATGGGTGCTTTGAGCAGTTTCTTTCTTAGTATCGGTTGCAGCAGGTACGTCGCCCTGAACTTTCAGCGTAACAGCATAAGGTATTGCCTCGGCAAATTCCACAACAATAGTTTTGGCATCGCTCATGTCCTGGAAGTTCCATTTGCCAGCACCACCCCAGCGATAGTTCCAACCTTTCACAAAGTCAGCTGTTGTGAGTTGATCTACTGAAGTCACACTGGCATCAACAGCTTGCACTTTGGCGAGCAAAGTGGCATCGATGGCAGGATAGGTAATAGTTTTAGTTGTAGCATCATAAGTGGCAAAATCGCGCAGATAGTTTCCTCCATTCAGACCATCACTGGTCAGAGGAAATAGAGTCGTGGACTTAACCTCAGATATCACTTTATGAGGCCCATCTGTCTTCTCAGCCATTACGGGAGTTGAACAGAATAAATTTCCTGCAAGGCAGGCAAATAAAAAGAGTAACATTTTTCTCATGTTCTAATGTTGTTTAAATTTGAAAATAATAGAATAAGTAAGGGCTTGTTGGCAGTTACTACATCAAAAAACTGATGCAAATATAGGCAATTAATTGGTGAGGGACTTTGTCTAGAGTATCACAAACTTTATATATCATTCCAAAATTCAAACATTGATGAAATCCTTAAGATTTCTATTCAGAGACGATGTTCCTTTAGAACCGATTATCCAGTTTTTAATATAAATTAAGCTTTCAACTTGAATTTTTTAACATGCGCAAAAAATTCAAATTAGCCTTAAAGGGTTAAGAAGAAAGTGAATAAAAAGACGTTAATTAGGCTGGAAAATTCTAATTGGTATCTTTTCAGCATGTATTTTGATGCCTTTTAGCATCCAATTAGTATCTAAAAGGAGTGCTTTTTGATGCAAAATAGAGGCTTGTTAGATGCTTTTTACAATGAAAATCGGATGGAATAGAAAATCAAAATACATCACTGCAAATATAATCATTTGATATTCAAGTGATTATAAAAATCCTAAAAATCAGGCTTATTTATATAAATTGTCACTCAGTTCCAAAAGAACCGAATTCTGGGAGGTATAAATGCCAAAACTTTAACATAAAAAAAATCTCTCCCCATTGTCCTCAGAAATGAGAGGACTGGGGAGAGACCTTGTTTTTTATTTCACCACTACACACTTGTGGTCTACAATGTAAACTCCTCTTTCAAGAAGTCCCATTGCATCTGCTCTTCTCACTTTAGAATAGAGTAGCATGCCAGAAAGGTTATAAATATTTATCAAGTCGTCAGGTGATGTAATTACAGGTGTTTCAATACCTGTCTCAACTGGTGTAAAACCATCATTGCTTAGGAAAACTTCCTTGATGGAAATTGTACCTTGGTTTGCCCAAAAGCCGGCGATATAGATATGACTCAGATTGAGGGCTGTAGTTGTTCCGTCTTTTACGAGACTTGACAATGTTATCTTTGTGGTCTTGGCTAGCGTTGTGGAAGCTGGTGTCGACCAATAGTTGTTCTCGTCATACATGCGGAACTGCGCACCTCCTGTAGGAACTTTATTCAGTTTTACCACAATATATTTATATTGCGAGATGTCGATTCCGTTGTTATATTGCCATCCACCGAATCCATATGTGCCTGTAACAAGTGTATTGGTAGATTCGTCATACGTTCCTGTAGCATAAATTGACGGATTGAACAAGTCTGCAGTGAGTGGGAATATG
Organism: Prevotella sp.; assembly: GCA_022641735.1. Taxonomy (GTDB): domain Bacteria; phylum Bacteroidota; class Bacteroidia; order Bacteroidales; family Bacteroidaceae; genus Prevotella. Next base: position 153,146 of record JALCDQ010000004.1, read on the forward strand.
GATGCCGTTACAGAGAAACTGGAGGTCAATGTCGTACCGAGCGCGTCTTTATAAGTTGCGGTGACAGTGGTTGTACCAGTGCCCACAGCTGTGAGACGGCCATTTTTAACAGTCACCACATTACTATTTCCTACACTGTAAGTGGCGTCAGAAGTGATGTCAGCAGTATGACCATCTGCATAAGTTGCTGTGAGAGTAAACGATTTCGAAGCACCTGTAAGCATATTATATGTGTTGCTGCCTGTCGACAGAGATGTGGCGGTAAGATAGTCAGCAGAATATGCCGTGAAGGTGTTATCATAATAGGTACTTTCGTCAAATGTCGGTTCTGTAGAGAACCAGTCTACGTCGACATATCCTCCCAGTGATTGGGTAGCATAATTAAAGATACAGAAGCGGTTGCCTACGAATATCTTCAGATCATACTTCATATCGAGCGTGCTGCCATACTGGATATACGTCTTGTTATCGTCAAGACAATAATAGAACTGAGCCTTGCTCGTTGCGATGTCGGCGACAGCACGCAGATAGATGATAGAGTCACACGTAATAGTTTTCTTCTTCATCGTGAAACTGCTGGAATTGCTCTGCACGGAGAGTTCATACTGGTTTCCGCTCATTTTCTTCACGCCGATGAAGGCATAAGGTTCTTGGAACACAGCCAGACCAGCCATGTCGCCTGCCTGCATCTTACTAACGTTGAGACGGATGGTTCCATAAGACTTTTTGGTATCATCATGGAAACCGAAAATACGTTGTGTGAGCGTGTTGCGGGCTTTCTGCATAGAGTCGGTCACATTAGCTGTGTAAAGGCGTAGATAACCTGTATGTTCCAGCAAGCTCCATTTGGAGTTGTCGGCATTGTGATTCCATTGCCATTGCATACCCAATTTATAGTTACGGAAATTATCGTTGGTAGGCAATGCCTTCGGAGCGTAACTTGCATTCACATTTGGTTTGGTGTATGCGGTACTTGCCGTAGCATCCTTGCCGTCCACACCGATAACAGGCCAGTCACTACTCCATGTCACAGGTTCCAGATATGGCATACGACCAAATGCGCCACAATCGCGCATCAGCATGGTCCACCATTCCCCACTCTGCGTCTGTATCATCGCACCCTGATGGATGTCGTCGCTATCGAATACTTTCTGCTTCTCGTAAGGTCCGAAAACGCTCTTTGAACGGAAGCACCATTGCTGAGCAGGCCAAGCAGCATATGTGGAATAGATATAATAGTAACCATCTTTCTTGAAGAAGTGATTTCCCTCAAGTCCACTGAAACTACTGATGACAGTAGATTCTTTAACTTTATTGAAGTTATCATCGAGTTGTACCACACTGATATTGGAGTTACCACAAGCAACATATACAGTACCGTCATCATCGAGCAACATTCCCGGGTCATAATATCCCTGTGAGAGACGTGTCATTGTCCATGTACCTTCGGGATCTGTAGCAGAAAGCAGATAACCACCTCCATCGTCACTATTGCCGAAAGCGTTGAACATGATATAGAATGTTCCATTCTTATACATCAGACTATTAGCCCACGAACCTTTAGCATAGATATTCTTGCCATCCTCCAGATTGTATTCAGGATAGGAAGACATCTTAGTAAGCGGGTTACAGCAATATTCCCAGTTAACCAAATCCTTGGATTTGAGTAATGTGCAACCAGGGAAATTGTGCATGGTGGTGGTCACCATATAATAGTTATCGCCAACTTTTATGACATCCGGGTCAGGAAAATCACCTTGAATCACAGGATTCTTATAAGTGCCGTCGCCCTGATCGGATGTTGATTGATATGTGTACTCCTGATGCGGATATTGAGTTGTGGAATAGGTTTGATACCATCGATAAGCAGGTCTTGGACATGCTTCAGGGTCGGTCAGGAAAGTGGAACCGTCACTTGCAGCATCCTTATATTGTGCCAAGAGATATGCGTCAGTGAATATCAGCCAACTCACGTTGCCCGTTTCATCGGCTATCTTCTTGAAGTTGGCACCGAATCCCGTACCACCAGCTGTTCCCGTAGTTCCTTTACCCCACGAAGAATTATACGTTGCGGAAGCCCAGTCCATTTCTGTCACAACAATTGGGGCTATATCCGAAACAGGTTTGATTTGTTCATCCCATCCTGCTTTAAACTGAGTATAGGTAACTGTGGGCGTGCTTTCCGAACCACTATTCATCCATCCTGGATAGCAATGGACGGCATAACCCACGTTGTCACCATCTATAGGATATTGTCCATAGGCTCTGTAGTCGGCTTGGTAACCGGTACCAGGTACAAGAACTATGTTGTCGCAGTTTTTGCGAATGGAATCCACAACCGTTTGAAAATAGTTGTGCAAGTCCTCGTAACTGCCGGTAGACCCGTCAGATTTGTATATACCTACAGGCTCGTTGGCAAGTTCAAACATGATGTTAGGATTATTTTTAATGTCAGGATAAGACGAAACATAATCCCATACTTGAATGAGGTATTTCTGGTAAGCGTCTCCTACCTTGATTGAATCCGGACACACACCAGGTGGACGCATGATGACGTAGAGTCCTTTACCGATGGCATACTTAGCCATTGGCAGAAACACGCGCTTGAAATATTTAGTAAAGCGGGCATAACTGAATGCAGAAATATCACTCTCACCAGTTACGGTCTTGCTCGGGTCGTTGCTCCAATAAGGATCCATATGCAGACGCATGAAGTTTACTTTCCATCCAACTGCAAGAATGCTGTCAATAATGCCCTTATTGTATGTCAGACAGCCGCTCTCGTCATAGTTTGTCCATTTGGTTCCCTTTTCGTTGAACCATGGACTGTAGGTCTGTGCAAAACCGTGCAGATTCACTATATTGCCCTGCGCGTCTTTGAAATACTTGCCGTCTACATGTAGACGCGGCATTGCCATTCCATCCCATGCGGATACACTGAGCGTGGAAAACAAAAGTATTGATAACAATACGTATCTGAGTATTTTTCTTTTCATCTTTGTCAAAAGTTTTAAAAAGGGGAAAGAGAAGTTTCACAACCTCTCTATTCCTTTATATGAATAACTAAAAATGAATTACTTATCACTACTGAATAACTCTTTTCCAGCTAGTCCGTTAGCAAAACTTCCATAAGCACGCTTGCGGTCATAGCTCTGAGTCCACAGGCCAATTGGCTCACCTGAATGCCATGAACTTCCAGTAATCTGGTCGAGTGGGTACCATAGTGTAATTCCGTAACGCTGTGCAGCAGGAACATTGTCAAAATAAGCCTTGATGATTGCTTGATACATGTCAGCTTGAGCCCTATATTGTGCATCCGTGACATTACCCGTCAGAATACCGCTGCCAATTCCTAAATCAAGCTGAGTAATCCGAATGAGTTTACCAGTGGCAGCAAGTTTCTTAAACATATTTGTAATAGCATCAATGTTTACAGTGTCCATTTCCAAGTTCATCTCTGTGCTGATACCATCAACTGTCACACCTTTGCTCTCTACATACTTGACGTAGTTAAGCAGTCCGTCGAGTTTCTTGTCATCTTTAGCTTCAAGTCCGTAATCGCTGATAAATAATTTATCATCAGAATTACCATATTTACGAGCATAGGTTATCGCTTTTACTGCATAATCCTTGCCAAGGTAATCCTGCCAGTAGAATGCATCATCAGGCTGTTTTTCAATATTTTTGCCTGTTTTCAGTTGTGTAGGATCAGCATCGTCCATAGGCTCACTCACAATATCCCATGCATGTATGTAACTCTTACAAGTACCCATCATGCCCTTAATCCAACGTTCTAGTTCGCCGTCTACGATTGCTTTCTTTTCAGCATCGGTCTTGTCCACATAGGTGATACCGGCTTCGTAGCCTTCGCCAGCCTTCGATACACCATATTCGGTGAATGTACCGGAACTCCAGCCAAATTTAATCCAACTGGATGCAGTTACAGCTGCATCGTTAAAGTTCCAGTTATCCGTGTTCAGGTTCTTATTGATAACATTCCCTTTGCTATCCACTTCATAAAATTTCAAATCATCGATATAGATTGTTCCGACGAAATGTCCTAAATGGAAGATAAGTGACTTTAGGGCGGTGATGCCGTCTTTCATAACATTAGTAGTAGTCACTTTATTCCACGATGTCGTAACATTGATGGCCGAATTGAAATCAGAGCCGTTCCAGTCAGAGAATGTTGATACAGGGACTGTTCCTTCTACCGAACCTTTCACCATGAACTCCAGTTCGTAGGTCTTGCCTGGCGTCACTGCGGGAGGTGAAGGGAAGTTGAATATAGCCTGGCACTCCCATGGATTTACGAGCTTGCCGTTGGTGGCCTTGAAACAATAAGCGGAAGCAAGGTCACCCGCACCTGTAATTATAGCAGTAGGTTCCAATTGTTTGTTCAGATAGATGCCGTTTTGAGCAGAATGCCAGCACAAGGTATGTCCATAAACTGACATCTCCGCACTTTGGGCGCTGCTAAGAAACTTAGCTACCATTGTCGTGTCTAGGCTACCATCGGTTTCCACTACTGCGCCGTGGGTCATCTCTGACCGGGGCGTCAACTCGTCGAAATTAGTGGAAGCCAAACGATAAGGCATCCCTTGAGCTTCAAATTCGCTTACGCTCACACCTGTCCCTAACTTGAAGTTAGGGTTGGTCGTGCGGTCTACGTAGCTTTTCAACACATCATACTGTTTGAGATAATTCAGATTGGCGGTGCTGTCGGGCTGAGAAACAGAATAGCCCAGTGCATCGTTGTCGGCGCAAGAGGCAAGCAATGCCAGCCCCAGTACCATCGGTATCAATTTGTCAAGATGCTTCATCGTTATTATTCTTTATATACAGCTGTAAATTCTTCTGCAGTACCACTCACACCGCGGTCACGCGCCACAAGAGTATCTTTGGTCGCCACAACGGTATTGCCATATTGTACTTTATAATCAAGATACATCACGTCACGGTCTTTATTGCCCCATGCTAATTTGGCTCCTTTGTCAACAAAAGTGCCAGTTCCCGTAGCGGTATAACCCTTAGAGGCTGATGACACTACACAATTTCCATTGGTATCGAAAGTGAGAAGTAAGTTACATGAACTATTGAACGGATAAAGTACCGATGAGAGGTTATTTGTGGTTAGTGTGAATACTTCGTCACGTTCCACATATTGCTTGTGCCGCACACTTGTAGTTACATTGCTGCCAGTAGTAGACACATCCACACCACGACGTAGATATTTCCCTGCCCAAGGGCAGATGTATTTTACTAGATAGAGTACATAATCCTTCGGAGCTGTCGCCCAATCAGTAGACCGTGTACGTATAGGATTGTTAAAGAGGGCCTGGCCACGTAGAATAGAATCTGCGCCTACAACGTTTTTCATTACGACCGGAATTACGTAAGTGTTTTTAAGTGCATCCTTATCAGCAAAGAAAGCGTCAGTAAATTGTACATCAACACATCCCTTTATATCGTTTTTTATCAAAATTTGGTCACTTAAAAGTGAATAGTATGCCGAAGGCATAGGCTTTACCTTAGTACCATCGCTGAAATAAAGGTTGTTGCAGAGAGTAGTGTCCACCATAATATTGATAGATACATCCTTACCACTACGAGAGCCACCAAGCACAGCATAAATTTGGCACTTATGCGCGTTATCAAGTGTCACATCCACTTCTTCGTTATTACCCAGCACTAGTGTTCGGATGGGATTCTGATAAGAAAAATAGGTGGTTGTATAATCGTAATCATCAAAGTCGGTGCTCTCATTCTTACAAGACTGCAGAGCTACGACCGAAGTTCCGGCAAGCAACACTAATATGATATTTTTTATTTTCATAATTTTTTGTTCTTAATATTTGTCATTCTTTGTTTACCTTGTCCATCCTGCATTTTGTTGCAGATTACTCCACTTTTGAGTCTCTTCGTAAGGGATAGGGCCATAATACATATAGTCTTCATATTTACGAGCCTCCACATCGATAGGTGTGTATTTAAGTGAACCATCAGCATTCTCGGTGATCTGCATTCCGCGAGCAGTCTCAGTTAATTTTTCTATTGATACCTTCCAACGACGCAAATCCCAGAAACGGAAATTCTCGAAACATAGTTCCAGGCGACGTTCGTTGCGAATAAGTTCACGCATTTTGCTCTGGTCCCCTTTGATTGATTCCAAATAGGCGTCACCGTTGTCGGTACCAACGCCAGCACGCTTGCGTATGGCCTTGATGACATCATAAGCACTATAAGCATGCCCACCCATTCCTGTAGGGCCGAAAGCCTCATTAGCAGCCTCAGCATAGTCAAGGAACATTTCGGTTGCACGGATGTAACTGGTATAATGTTTCTGCTTAACATTATACATTGAATATGGATTACAATCAGAACGGAGCAACTTACGTAGGTAGTAGCCTGTTCGAGTGGAATATCCACTTTCTCGGTTCAGCTGGTCGTCGGTAATAGTACCATAAGTTCCAGTAGTAATTACAGAAGAAGATGGTCCCTGCGTGCTGCCGTCATATACAACATAAGCAGTAAGGCGTGGGTCACGTCCATAATAAGGATCCGTATCATCATATCCGCTGCGTTGATCAGTTATAGGGTAACCATTGACCATTGGAAAAGCGTCTACAAGATTTTGTGTTGGATTCACTCTGCCTTTACCATAAAGTGTAGGAGGAAAGTTATCGGTCTCCAAATCATTATTCTCAGATGTTCCTCCACGCCAGATGATTTCCTTTGGGTTGGCACCCGAAGCGAGATTAGCAATCTCAGTAGTATTGGTATACCAAGTAAATCCATTAGCCGCCATACCTCCTATTCCACCTATATCATCTATTACTTTTGCAGCATAGTCTGCAGCCTGCTTGTAGGTGTAGCTGGAACCTGCACTGAAAGCTGGACTAGCAGCGAGCAGTGTAGCCTGTGCACGGATAGCTTCGGCCACGCGGCCAGTAATTCTGCCACCCATCGTTGCACCATAAAGACGATTATAATCAGTGACATTGGTAATGCCTTTTGCCTTGTAACGTGCTGGAATATCGGCATCATTGTTTAAATCGGCATACTCTGAAGGAAGTAATTCTACAGCCCTATTTGCATCTGCAAGCAGACTATCCATACAGTCCTTAAATGTGTTACGCGCTATATTGAAATCGCTATTCGCGTCTTCGGCTGATGTCAAAATGGGTACACCAAGCAGTTGTCCGTCACTAGTCCAACCACCATGAGCGCGCAATAGATTATACATAAACAAAGCTCTAAGAGCATAAGCCTCTCCACGGAAACGTTCTTTGAATCCCTCTTTGATGACTGCATCTTGGGCCCAATTTACACTATCGGTGCGTTCCAAAAACAGATTGATATATTGAATGGCATGACGACTTGTTGCCCATTGTGTCAGCGGGTCATTGTTGGAAGCCCACGTGCCGCCAGAAGCCATCTTTAGGAAAGTATTGTCGTTGTTATTTGAAACGGCATCATCAGTTGCCACATCGGTGTTTGAAGAAGCTGAATATGGCAATAGTATATATGCATTAGCGAGAATGCCCTGCGCATAACTTGGTTCGTTGTACATAGCATCAATGCTACGGATATTTTCTTCAGCAGGTGTGATCAAATCATCGCATGATACTAGGAATGGTAACAGAACCAATACAGTTATTATCTTTTTCATTGCTAAATCTTTATTTAAAAGTTTACGTATACACCAACATTGTAAGTGCGGTATTGAGGAGCATAGCCTACGTTCATTTCCAAAGTTTTTCGCTCGCCTGAGAGTGTGAGTAAGTCGCAGCCATTTGCATAGACTTGGAGACCACGTACAAACGAATCGCGGAATATCGACTTAGGAAAATCGTAAGTGAGTTGGACTTTTGATAAATCAAAACGATTTGTGCTGTAAAGCCAGAAGTCAGATGAACGGAAGTTATTGTCACTTGTTTGAGTAGTTAATCTTGGATAGATGGCTGTTTCTGCTGTAGCCGGTGTCCAACGATCACGCACGATTTCAGAATATTTGCGATCACCATAGACCCAATAGTAAGAACTGCTCTTCAGTGACTTTGCGCCATAACCGCCCGTGCCAAGTGCGAAGAAAGTGAATCCTCTCCATTTGGCGGTAAAGTTGATACCCAATGTAAATGGACTACCATACCATCCGCCCTTGCCGAGATATACTTCGTCATTAGCATCTATCTTGTTGTCGCCGTTCTGATCTACATATTTAATATCACCAGGTTTCACATCACCAAACTGTGATTTAGGAGAACTGGCAATGTCAGCCTCATCTTTATAAAACCCAGCGCTTTTTAGCCCAAAAATCGCATCGAGTGGTCTGCCCTGACGATTCAGATAAGAATATTCATAATTTTCATCACGCTTGGTAGCACGTGTCGTGTAGTATGTTCCATTCACGCCAAGTGACAGTTCAACATCTCCGAAGCTTTTATTGGCTTTCATGCCGAAGTCGAAGCCTTTACGTAAGTCTTTATTATAGTTCACATAAGGAACAAATGAAGATGAAGGCCAACCCAATGAGAAATAGTCAGGATACAGTGTACTTGCATTGATAAGTCCACCGTCCATCACATTGATGAAGAACGAGCCGTTCAGTTCCAATAAATGATGCAATAGGGATGTTTGTAATGTAGCAGAGAACTCCTTGCGTTTTATGAAAGTCAAATCTTCATTGACGCCCCTTTTAGATTGAGTGGAATGTGCTGCCACTCCATCTTTCCATCCCCACCAAGCACCATCGCTCTGATTGTAATTGGCTTCGTAAAGATAATAGCTAGAAATGTCTAGGTCGGTGTTCAGCTCGCTGAGTGAAGCACTGAGCGTGAGGTCATCGACAATGTCAGAGTTCTTGAGCCATGACTCGTTTTTCATCTTCCATCCTAAAGTTAGAGAAGGAGAGAATGCGTTGCGGTGGCCAGGAGCGAGCTTGGCTGAATGTACCTCTGCAGCATCAAACTGCAAATAATATCTGTTGGCGTAGTTATAAGCTGCCTCAAAGCCCAAGTTTACGTTGCTGATGCGGTGATATTCACCTGCGTAAGTCTGCTGATAACCATTACCAATAATCATGGCACTGACGTTGTGCAGGTCAGCGATGGTAGTGTGGTAGTTGAATTGGGCAGAATAAAGGATGGTCTGCTTATTATAGCTGCCACCGATATTTTGTATACCAGACTTTTTGTCAACATTATATTTTGTTAGACTTGCAATCACATCTTGTCCATTATAATTAGCCCATGTCGGTGCAAATACAGCGTAAGAGTTATTATACGACGTGTTATAAGAAGTATTGTAATCCACAGCAAACTGTGTCTGGAAAGATAGCCCTTTGACAAACCTGTCCATATCCATATTGAATCCCGTGTCAAATTGGAACTGACGACTAGTATATTTGTTCTTGCCTGCAGCATAATAGTCAGCGAAAATATTACCTTGGTCTATCTGTGTGCCACCGAGGAAATACTTGCCGTCAATGATGTTTTGACTATTATTGATTAGTGTCAGCGAGGTCGGATCGTTTTGTTCTATGTAACTGATTGGTATCAATGGAGATACACGATTGGGACGCATCGTAGATGCTGCATTCCAATAAGTGCCATAAGATGAATTGGCATTGTGGCTGGTATAGAAACTAACATTTGTGTGTACAAATGCTGAAATCCAGTCATTTACCTGAAGGTTGATGTTGCCACGGAAAGCTAAACGATCATTATAATTATGTTTCGCCTCACCAAATTTGAATACGTCGCCTGTACGTGAGTAATTGATATTAGCATAAAAACGGGCCAAGCGTCCACCACCTGTAATATCGATGTTTCCATTTCCACCCATATAATATTTGCGGATATAGTCGCTTGAATAAAAGTCGACATTCGGATAACGGTAAGGGTTGGAGCCTGTACTATAATTATAAATTTCATCATCAGAATATAATTGTGATAATCCGTCGTTGGCACGTGCCTCATTGTAAAGAGTCATATATTCTGCTGAACCCAAATATTTGGGATAACTTTTTGCTACACCAATGCCATAGTTTCCACGAGCATTGATGCGCAATTCTCCTTCCTGCCCAGTCTTGGTGGTGATGAGAATCACACCCTTTGCAGCACGGCTGCCATAGAGGGCAACTGATGCGGCAGAATTCAAGAATGTAATTTTATCTATTTCTGTAGGCAATACTGTGTCAGCATTACGTGGCACACCGTCTACCAATACTAAACAGTCGCCGCTTGCCCATGGCGAGTTGCCGTTGTAACCGCTTACATATCCTTGCATGTTGTCCAAGCTGTAAGTGTTGTAATTCTTTTCGGTCAGGTTCTTGTAATCAAGCACCTGCACACCACTGAGGATATCGCTCTTGGCAATCTCTTTGAAAGCCACGGGGATCTTGTCCGTTTTCAGTGTATCCTTTTCAATAGTGGCTGAGACAGCGGCCAGCGGCAAGCAGACCATTGCGGCTCCAATGAATATTTTTATATGTTGTTTCATTACTATCAACTATTATTTTTTACTATTAACTGTTTACCACCCAGGATTTTGGTCGAAACCTTCATAAAGTGAAACATCTTTCTTGAAGAAAGGCAACCAGTAGTTTCTTGTAGAGAAATGACGTGTGACAATTGTTTTTTCACTCCATCCTTTAACTTCAGCATCAGCCGGATCATTATTGGTATTCTGAAAATAAGAGAGCGGTTCCACACGTTGGAATTCCTGAGATGTCTTCACCTCGTATTTAGCGTTTGTAAGCAGAAGCCAACGTTGTAAGTCGCAGAAACGGAAACCTTCGAATGCAAGTTCAGCAGCACGTTCGCGACGAACTTCATCCATAAATTTCAGTTTGTCTGCCACATATTTTGAGCCTACATGACCTTCGCCAACCCTGTCACGCAGTGTGTTAATGGCTTGCTCAGCTGTCTTAGAGAAAGTATTGCTTTTAGCAGAAGCTCCGCCAAATGCAGCACAAGCCTCAGCGTACATCAGATAAATGTCAGCAAGACGCATATAAGGAAGGCTACATGTTGTAGCACCTGCCCATTCCAGTCCACCGTCCCACTTATTGCAGTTATGCGGAGCCAATTTCTGATATAGGTAACCCGTGCGTGTACCCTTGGTATCACTGCGGTAAATAGAATCCGTAGACATATTACAATAGCGGTAGCGCTCAAATGAAGTTGTCAGTGTACCTTTAATATATTTGCATCCATCATAGACGATGTCATGATAGAAACGTGGGTCTCGGTTTTTAAAGGGGTGTGTAGGGTCAAATCCAGACTCTGGATCATCTATCGGAAGGCCATTTGCCATGCCATAAGCATAGTTGACATAATTGGCTGTTGGTTGATGAACAACGCCTCCGTCGGTTAAGTCTATAGGACCGAAAGAGCGGTCAAATCCCCAGTTACTACTATTTACTCCTGCATCTGAGCTGCGCATAATAGCTTCGCAAGTTCCCGGTAATTTCCAGTTTTGTCCTTGTGTATAGAAAATATCGCTGAAACAGGTTTTCGCACTGTTGTCACGCAAATGATTGTAGACATCTGAATATTTAAACTCAGCAAGTGCATATTGTGTCTGTCCACCTTCTACATAATTGAGAAGCTCACCTAGGGCTTCTGCAGCCTTGTGACAATAGTTTTCGTCATAGTCATAAGTCTTATTGCCAGCATTCATCATCGCACCATCTTTCATCAGTGGACTGCCTGCCCATAAATAGTCTTTTCCTAGATAGCCAAGAGCCATGATTTTGTTGATGCGTAAATCATTTTTACCCAATGTGTTTTTACCGACAGTTGTATTGTCCCAATTGACAGGAAGCAGATCAGCAGCCTTACGGAAGTCGACAGCGGCACTATCAGCACATTGCTGGAAAGTAAGACGTGGCAGTTGAGGGCAATTGGTGCTCGGCAATACTGATGTAATGTAAGGAATACCACCTAGATACTGCATCATTTCGAAATGCCACCATGCACGGAAGAAATAGAGCTGACCTAAGATAAGATTTTTCTCCTCCTGTGTACACTCTGTCATCTTGTTGATGTTGGCGATACCGATATTTGCTTTTCGGATGCAATACCAAGCATGACCGTAGATGGAGTGATCGAAACGTGTCGTAGATGTAGGATCTACTGTGCCCTGATAGAACCAGTTGCAGCCAGATGTCTGCCAAGCCCAGAAGTTGCCCAGGTCGAACTGCGGACCCAAGAAGCCGTTAGACTGAGTGTCCATCACCTCGTCATCACCGAGATTGAAAGATACGTTCCAGTTGCAGTTTTCCTTGTCAGGAATGCAATTGTAAATTTCCTCCACAAAGCCTTGATAAGTGGTGAAGTTCTTATAAGCTTCATCCTCTGAAAGAGTGGAGTCGGCAGATTTGTCCAAATAATCGGTGCAGGAAGTCAAAGCCAATGAAATACCTGCCATCATGCAACCGCTTAACAATATATTATATATCTTTTTCATTTCGATTGTTTATTAAAGAGTGAACTTGATGCCGAAATTGAAACGTTTCATTGTAGGATAGGCACCGATGCTACCGTTGCTAGCGAAGTTAGACTCACGATCGTCAGGCATTCTAGACCAAGACCAGATATTATTTCCATTGAGATAAATCTTCAGGTCTTTCACACCGAGGTTATGTACCCATTCATTATCAATAGTATAGCCAATCTCAGCATTCTTCAGACGAATGTAGCTGCCGTCATAATAATACATAGTGGCGGTGTTGTAAGAAGGCGTAGAGTCCCAACGTGACGGAGTCACATCTGATGTGGTGTTATTCATACTCCACCAAGTTCCTTTGTTGTAGACAGTATCCAAGTTGCTGCCGAAATCAGTCAGGGTGACATCACGTGTCACATTGTTTACACCATAGAACTGAACGAAGCAACTGAACCCTTTCCACTCGAAACCTATTGTGGCATTGTATGTATTTTGTGGAGTGCTTGAATAACCGTAAGGAACTGCATCATCCTTGTCAATGACACCATCACCGTTGTAGTCGACGATATTATAGTCACCAACCAGTTTTTGGTTATCATTCACGTCATGTTTTGTACTGCCATAAATCTGATCATAAGTATTGATATAACCTTTGTTGATATATGAACGATACTGATTGAGTGCGTAGCCAGCCTCTTTTTGATAATTAGGATAAAGAGCGGGGTCACCCTTTTTCTTTACCATGTTCACTGCGTGCGTCATGTTAAAATTAGCCCAAACATGCCAGTCTTTTCCGAATTGTTTGTTAATCCGTAGTTCAAATTCATATCCGTGAGTAGTTACTTCACCGAGATTGGCTGTTGGAGGCGTTGCTCCAAGGTAAGAAGGTACAGCCTGCGAAGCTCCGTCGAGTAGAATGTCTGTACGTTTATCATGGAAGAAATCGATGCTTCCAGCAAATAATCCTCTAAGGAATGCGTAGTCGATACCAAAATTAGTTTTCTTCACAGTTTCCCATTTCACGTCAGAGTTGCCCAAGCTACTCTCACGATACCATGTGTAAGGGCTGCTATTGTGATTCAGGTCCATAGCAGTGGCACCACCATAAGCCCATTGACTCATATACATCCAACGGGTAGACACATTGTCGTCACCGATTTCACCATAAGAGGCGCGTAATTTCAGCATGTCAATCCATTTCAGATTCTGCATGAATTTCTCCTCGGTGACCATCCATCCGATAGCTCCTGAATTGAAGAAAGCGAAACGATTATCTTTTGAGAACTTTTCTGATCCGTTGTAAGCTCCATTATACTCAATAAAATAACGGTTTGCAAAATTATAAGTGGTACGGAACACCCAGTCTTCACGATAGTGAGGAACCTCACTACCTGTTGCATCTTCCTGACGGCTCCACAAGCCCATGGCTGTGATATCGTGTTTGCCGAAGGTGCGCCCCCAATAAAGTTGTACATGATAGTTCAGGTGACGTTGTGTCTTGCTATTGTCGACCTCACCACTCACTGTATTCCAAAGTACACCTTGCTGATAGTCGAATTTGCTGTCAGCATCATAAGCGGTCTTATAATAAACTTCTCCAGTCAATGGATCGATATATTTGTGCTGTGCACTATTGTAAAGGTCGTTGATACCACGGTTATACTCTCTGAAAAGGTTATCCCATGAAATCATTGCATTTGCCTTCAACCCTTTGGTAATAAAACCTAAATCCTGCTCCAATGTGAAGTCAGTGTTGATTCGGGTAGTAGTGGTCTTCATAACACCTGATAAAGCAATACTCTCTGCAGAGTTAGTCACGTTTACTGCTTTCGGATAATATCCCCATGTACCATCTGAATAAACAGGCAGGAATACATCCGGAGCAATATTGTAGACACCTGCCCACTGTTGAGCTACAGCCCATGTGCTGTCATCAGATTGTCCCCACGGAGTCTTGCGGGTGGCAGAAGAACCTGCGATATTCATCTTGAATGTAGTGGTCTTGGTCAGTGTAAAGTCAAGGTTGGAACGAACATTGATACGGTTGTAACCATAACCTGCTTTATAACCACGTCCAGTATTCCATGTGCGGAATAAATCACCTTCATTTACATAATCAGCGGAAATGAAGTATTTAACGAAATGGGTACCTCCGGAAATGTTCATATTCGCATTATAAGACATGGTGTTATTTTTATATAACACATCTTGCCAGTCCACATTAGGATAGCGCTCCTGCTGTTCTACAGAAGTCTGGTTGCGGTATTTGCTAATGATATCCATCGGCATGATATCGGTCCATGAACCTGAAGAAATGCCCAATTCATGCTCTATAGCCACATTGCGATACATCAGAGCATCATAAGAATCATACTTGTTAGGAAGTTTGGAGGGCACTTTCATCGTCATATTTACATTCATGTCGATACGTGCTTTGCCTTCTTCTCCTCGTTTGGTAGTAATCAATATGACACCGTTGGCACCTTTCACACCATAGACAGCTGTTGCCGATGCATCTTTAAGTACGGAAATGCTCTGTACAGAACTGATGTCCACACTGCTCATCGGGCGCTCAATACCATCAACGAGTACCAATGGGTCACTGCTGTTCCATGAAGAAGCACTACGGATTACGATTTTAGGCTCTTCCGCTCCAGGCATACCTGAGCTGGCTGTTGTTGTCACACCAGGCAGATTACCCGTAAGGGCTGACCCTATATCGTTCACTCCACCGGCACGTTTCAACACCTCGCCTGTAGTCTGCGTGATAGCACCCACAACGGATGCCTTTTTCTGCTGACCGTAACCTACTACGACGACCTCACCCAACAAGGTGTTGTCATCTTCGAGAGTGACTTTGAATGAGCGTTGGGTGCCTACTTTCATCTCATGAGGCTTCATTCCCAAATAAGTCACCATCAGAATGGAGCTTTCGTTGGGTACCATGAGTTCAAAGTGACCATCCATATCAGTCACTGTGCCAATTTTGTTATTGCCTTTCACAATCACGGAGGCACCTATGATAGATTCGCCCTTCGAGTCCACCACCGCTCCTTTAACCGAGATACCACCCTGTGCATGTATACACAGACTGAATATCAATAGTAGAATAATCAGCGGGATTTCTTTCTTAAATAAAAAATGTCTCTTTTGTTCCATTGTTAATAATTTAAGTCATAGTTATTTTTGGCTTTTATTCCTTTATATGATAAGATTTGTCAATTTGATATTTAAACTTCTGCAAAATTATTATTAATTTTATTATAGTCCTTTCCTTGAAGTAACACAGACTTTGTTACATGTTACAAATAAATGATATGGTATAAATAAATACAAATGTGAACATAATCAAAAAATGTTTTATATCTGCCAATCCCTCCATCTCCTAAGTCTAGAACCCCTATTTTTAAAAGGATACATGCCCTATTTTAACAATCAACCGTTTATAAATCTAAAAACAGAGGGGTTGTATTTTAAAATGGCAACAATATTAAGCGATTTCTTTTTAGTAACCTTTTGGGCTGTTAACAGATACTTATTACGCTCCTTTTAGATGCTTTTTAGCAGCTAAAAGGTTATTGTTTAGAATACTAAGTTGATTGTGGCTTTTTAAGTTCTATATCCAATCCCCTTATCTAATCTATGCAATAGCTTTCAACGAAAAACATATTTAATGGTAACATGATGGTTTTCAGGGATGTGAATTAAATATTCTAACAAAAACCGCCTGCATTCAC
Organism: Prevotella sp.; assembly: GCA_022641735.1. GTDB lineage: Bacteria > Bacteroidota > Bacteroidia > Bacteroidales > Bacteroidaceae > Prevotella. Next base: position 169,336 of record JALCDQ010000004.1, read on the forward strand.
ATGTAGGCGGTCAATCTATCAAGTCTATCATTTGAATATGACAATCTCATATTCATATATCATTTGTTACATTTCCAAAATAGTTATGGAATGAGGTGCAAGAGTGATATTAAAGTCATTTTTCACCTTGAAGGCCGATTTTACAGGTGTGATTTGGCGCGGATTATCAATAGTGTTAGTTGCTGCAGAATCATCGGATTTAAGTTCAATACGTTGAGCCTTTCCGTCGATTTTGCTGGCACCACGCAATGCGATTTCCACGTTATTGGCATTTGCCGTTACGTTGACTATCTTCAGATACAAGTGACCAGACTTGCTGTCTTTCGTCGCTGAATAATAAATCTGCTGTGCAGTGTCTCCCTGTTTATCAGTGAGCTGGAATGTCGGAATGTTACTGCTCTCCACGGGAACTATTTTGTCGCCCAAGTATTTAGAGAACATTACCTGCGCATAGTAAGAAGGTGATCCATAAGCTGTATGTGCGTCATATCCGATGAGGTCGCTTTCCCATTGCATTGCGCCCTTGCTGACATTTACGAAGAGCGGAGCATAGCAGGAAGCGATGACGAGGTCGGAATTACGCTCCAAGCATGTCATCCATGCGGCATCACCAAGAGCAGCGTTCATATTAGTGGTCGGCTTGCCTTCGCGCGTTGCCCATTCTCCACAAAATATTTTCGGACCTTTGCGATCGTATTTATCGTACTGGTAAGCCTGACGGTACATCTCGTTGGCATCACGATAATAATGTTCGTCAACGATGTCAAGACGAATCTTGTCGGGATTGACGGCATTGGTACGCAAAGCGTATCCGTCGATGGTGGAGATGAGCTGAAGCTGAGGATATCTTGCTTTGATAGCATCATAAAACCGCTGATAACGCTCGGAATAACTGCCACTTACATCGAAGAAGTCTTCATTACCTATTTCTATATAGTGCAAAGGGAATGGCTCGGGATGGCCATCTTTGATGCGTTGGGCGCCCCACTTGGTTGTGGCATCACCAATAACATATTCTATCTCATCGAGCGCATCTTTGATATAAGGTTCAAGCGCATCACCTACTATATAGTCACCATCGAGGGTGTAACCTGCAAAGACAGCAAGTAAAGGTTCAGCACCCACGTCTTCAGCCCATTGCATAAACTCAAGTAGTCCCATTCCATCGGTAGACCAATAGCCCCATGGACTGAAATGTCCAGGACGTGCGTCAGGATCACCAATTGTTTTTTTCCAATCGAAATGCTCAGAGAATTTGTTTCCCTCTAAATAGTTGCCACCAGGAAAACGCAGGAACTTGGGATTCATAGCCCGCATCATCGTCATCAGGTCGGGACGCAAACCATTTTGTCTGTTGTTAAAAGTGGGCGGGAACAGTTTGACATTTGCCAAACTGTAATCGCCCGCCTCATTAAATGTGATCCTGAAGCAGACATCTTTTGTAGATGCGACCTTTTTACCTATAATAAATGAAAAATGAACTTTATTCCAATCTGCAGAAACTTGCTCTAAAAGGGTCTTCGCATAAACCGTCTTGCCGTCTGTTGACTCAAGTGATAAAGTGAGCGGAGAGTTCCCTTTTACATAGAGAGAACCGTTGAAAACGGCATTTGGGTTAACTCCAATTCCCCAAAAGCCACGGTTAATGACGCTTACATTAGGCACTTTGGTCGTCACCCTGAGCGTATTTGTATATCCTTTATCTACACCTTTATTATAAGTCAGATTAATAGGAACATTATAAACAATACTCATGGACGCATTTACCGTGTCTGACATTTCCCAATATTTTGGTTGTGTTGGTATGGGATGGAATGCCTGCTTTGGCAAAGTAGTTTCTTTAAATGATGGATTACGCAATAGCTGCGCATAAAGTCCTCCCTCATAAGAGTAGTTGATTTCCTCCGTCATAAGCCCATAAAGAGTGGGGCTAACTGTCTTTGAGGCTTCATTTACATTCAATGTCAATTTAGTTTGTGCTGACATCGATATAGCCAATACAGACATAAATGCTGATAATAACATTTTATTCATCATTATTCTTCATCTTTAATTGTTATGTTTATCTTTTTTAAATCGCAATTGGCAGAACTGGTTCCATAATAGAGTTCATAATTTCCAGACGTTACTCGCATAGTATTGGAGCCCTCATCAAAACACTCAAAAGTGGATGAAGGCAAATCAAATGTTACATTTTCCGTGGAACCTGCATTCAATGTAACACGGCGGAATGCTCTCAACGATTTTATTGTGGCATTAGTATCATCTAGTTTATGGACGTAGACTTGTAGTATTTCTACACCATTAAGTTTGCCAGTATTGCTAATGGGTATCGTCAATTTTAAATTTTCTTTTTTATTGATAACCGTTTTATCTGTTTTAGCATCATCTATTTTAAAAGTAGTATAGCTTAGTCCATAACCAAATGGAAAAAGAGGTGTTTCAGTCATGTACCTGTATGTACGTCCCTTCATGCTATAATTCTCAAAATCAGGTATCTGCTTTATACTCTTATAAAATGTTATTGGTAGTTTTCCACTTGGGTTATAATCACCAAAGAGCACATCGGCTATCGCTTGGCCTCCTTTTTCTCCAGCATACCAAGCCTGAAGAATGGCATCGCAATTTTTGGTTTCCGGCTCTAATCCCATACAAGAACCGGAGCAGTTTACCAATATGATTTTCTTGCCAGCATCCTTTAATGCTTGGATGCAATTACGTTGTGATGAAGGTAACTCAATGTCGGTACGGTCGCCGCCCTTGAATCCAGGCAATTCTATAGGCATTTCCTCGCCTTCAAGTTGTGACGAAATTCCACCACAAAATATCACTAAATCAACACCTTTCAGCCGTTTCACAATATCACCATAGTCCACATTCTTCTCTTTACCGAAAGAGAAACCTAGATTTGCATCGGCAAAATCATTCTGTTGGATGAAAATAAGTTTAATGTCATATTTTTTTCCTGCTTCTACGTGATACGGAATTTTAGATATTGCATGACTCCACGAGTTGTTATGGCGAATAGTATCATCATTTATCTTCAATATATAATTACCAATGTAACTAACTTTAAACATCAAATCTTCTGTTTTGGAAGCATCAAATATAGTATGATAAATTGCTGAAAATCCTTTGAGTTTCACATCCTTGGCAAACTGATGTTGCCCAGTTGTGGTAAGATTCAAGGGCTCTGTATATTGAGAAGTTGTTATAGCGTCACCTTTCTGCTCAGGATTGTTCCAATAAAGAGCAGAAAGTCCTTTTTTCCCGTCTATATTACATTTAGGCAAATAATTTTCCAAAATCTTATCATCTACAATGTCGCAGCCTTGCATATAAACTATATTATGCTCTGTAATTTTCTGTTTAATACCCTCAAGAATTGTCACCGTACTGCTCGGTGTACCATTGTAATTCCCCCACATCAACTGCTCATCGTTGGCATTTGGTCCCATGACGGCAATTTTTATATTTTTCGGAAGAGGAAGAATCTCATTCTTGTTTTGTAATAATGTCATCGATTGGCGAGCAATTTCAAGAGCTAACTGTTGGTGCGCTTTCGTGTCAATGTCATTCTTTCTTGTTAACTTAGACCATGGGACAATTGATGGGTCGTCCATTTCGCCCAACTCAAAACGTCCTTTCATGGCACGAAAAACATGTAAATCTACATCATGTTCGCTTATTAGCCCTCTACGCACTGCGTCTGGTACAGATTTATAAGCGTAGTCGAAGCCACATTCAACATCTGTACCTGCCAGCATTGCTTTTGCTGAAGCATGTGTGGCATCTGAAGAGACCTTATGGTTCTGCCATAGATCACTCACTGCACCACAATCTGACACCACCATTCCTTTGAATCCCCATTCATCACGGAGTATCTGTTGTAACAATCGGGTATTACCACAACAGGGTTCATCATCAAGACGTTGGTAAGCGCACATTACTTCTTTCACGCCAGCCTGTTGCACCAATGCCTTAAAAGCAGGAAGATATGTTCCCCAAAGGTCGCGCGGACTCACATCATTCAAATTTGCCACGTGGCGACTCCATTCAGGACCACTATGTACAGCGAAATGTTTGGCACAAGCATAGAGCTTCCGGTATTTTGCATTATCAGGTCCTTGCAATCCTCTCACTACGGCAATGCCCATCATTGACGTTAGATAAGGGTCTTCTCCGTAAGTCTCCTGACCTCTGCCCCATCGTGGGTCACGGAATATATTCACATTTGGCGTCCAAACAGACAGACTAGTATATTTCTTGTCTTTGTTTCCTGAACGTCGGTTGTCATTATATAATGCACGCATCTCGTCGCTCACGGCAGTATATATCTGTTGCAGCAGGGTGTCATTAAATGAAGCTGCCATACCTATCGGCTCAGGAAAGACCGTTACGCCATTATTGTTTGCAATGCCGTGGAGAGCTTCGCTCCACCAATTAAAACTGTTGATACCAAGTCGAGGCACAGCTTGTGATTCATCGAGCATTAGACTAGCCTTTTCATCAAGTGTGAGGTGGGATACTAAATCTTTTGCCCTTTCTTCCGCACTCATAGTTGGGTTGCGGAAAATGTATTCCTGTGAATAAGACATCTGTGCGGAAAGTAATAAAAATATTGAAATGATAAAACACCTATTCATATATTTCGAATTTATTATAGTTATTATTTAATTGTTTTTACAGGTACAAAGATAGTAAATAAAACGATAACAAAACTTCACAAATGTTTCAAAAACTTTTTATCACATATCAAATACGATTATATAGTATAAAATTAAAAATTCGTGGAAATAAATGGTGCAATATTTGGAAGTTAATAATTAAATCGATACATTTGCAATCAGTTTAACTGAAAGAATCATGAAACCGAAAATACTTACTTTTGTTATTTGTTGTCTGATTGCCACCAACGTGTTTGCGCAAGCAGGTAAACTATTCAATGCCGACCGACAACTTTCGAGTAGTCTGATAAACCATATTTTTCAAGACCGCAACGGCTATGTATGGATATGCACCCACAATGGTCTGAGTGTTTACGATGGATATCAATTTTTCAAGTTCAATAAAGAGGACAAGAAAAGCGGACTGACGGATAACGTTGTGAATTGTATAGCACAAGGCAACGACGAAAGGCTGTATGTAGGACTGAGCAATGCACTTCAAGTATTCAGTAATGATTTTTTCAAGAAGATAGATACACGCGACATTTCCAACCATAAGATTGTATGCTATGTGAGTTGCATCTGCCCGACTAGGGGTGGCAGTATACTTGTGGGGACATCAGGACACGGTATTTTGAAAATGCACGATGGGGAAACGGCCAGACAGATGGCAGGCCTGGGGCACAAAGTAGACTTCGTGAGACGAATGACCGAAGATCGCCAAGGAAATATTTGGATAGCCACACAGGATAATGGTATCTGCCGTATCAAAGGAAATAAACTGACAACATACACCACTAATGGCGTAGCCTCTACCTCATTTATGGACATCTGCCAGGACCGCTTTGGTGATATCTATGCCGCTACTATTGACAATGGATTATACAGGCTGGATCGCATGCACAATGTTTTCGTGCATGTACAGGCATCGGGCAATCTGCCCATAGCCACCATAAAGGCAAGTGGAAATGGAAAAATACTATTAGGCTGCAATGGTGCGGGACTTTACTTCTACGACCCACAGAATAACATTATGACAGCAAATGGTTTCTATAGCAATGAAATAGACCTCAGCCACAGCAAAGTTTATTCCATCATGGAAGATAATTCAGGTAATGTATGGATGGGATTGTTGCAAAAAGGAGTATTCATACAACCAGCACGACAATCAGGGTTTGAATATGTTGGTTACAAGTCTGGCATTACGAACAGCATCGGTGACGCATGCGTGATGTGTGCCAAATATCTGAAAGACGGCGATCTGTGTGTAGCTACAGACAACAACGGCTTATATATACTGGATCAGAACAGAAAACTAAAACGGCATTATGCGCCAGGCAATGGCACATCGGGTATTCCCTCAACGATACTTGGCATTGCTGAAGACGCAAAAGACCGCATTTGGGTGGGGTCGTACATTAACGGTTGCGGATGGGTAGACCGCAGTAGCGGAGCTTATCACCAATTACCTTGCACACGGGGCAAGGCTACTAGTGTGTTCGATGTGGCGACAGACCGGAATGATAATTTGTGGATAGGTACGATGGGTGACGGACTGAAAAAAGTGAATCTGAAAACCAATGTCGTGACGGAATACAGGAATATGAGAAAAGGCAGCAACGAACTGGCTAACAACTATATTGCACAACTATCATTGTCACTTGACGGCAACAGACTCTACGTGGGAACCACCACGGGATTGTGCTGTCTCAATCTGAAAAAAAACAGTTGGCTCAGCACTTTCGGAACCAATCTCATCTTGAAAGGTGATGCCGTGGCAGCCATTAAAGAAGATCTGAAAGGTAATGTATGGATAGGAACATCCGATGGATTATCCCGTATCAGTGCGGATAAACGGCATTTCAAGAAATACACAGAGGATGATGGACTAGCAGGAAACAGTGTCGCATCAATAGAAACTGACCATGAAGGAAGAATCTGGATTAGCACTAACCATGGTATGAGTTGTCTGACACCCACTAACAACAAAATAGTAAATTACTATGCTGGTGATGGATTGCAGGATAATGAATTCTCAGAAGGTGTCTCATCCAGCGATGCCAATGGCAACATGGTATTCGGAGGAATGGGAGGTGTTTCGGTTTTCAATCCGATGAAAATGCGCCAACAACGGAAACATTTATCCATCTGTCTCACCAATTTTGCTATTGGTGGTGAAAGTGTAGTGGCAGGGATGAAATCGGGAGGTTACATTATCACCGACACTACTGCCATGTACACTAAAAAATTCGAATTGAACCATCAGGATAACTCGTTTTCGATTAACCTTTCTACACTCACTTATGACAATCCAGAACGCATCACATTCCTTTATAGTATGAATGGCGAAAAATGGATGCGATTACAACAAGGGAAGAACGATATTACATTCAGTCATTTGCCTTCAGGCACGTATAAATTCAGAGTGAAAGCTTTGGACAATGGATTGGAATCCGATGTAAAGGAGTTCACGGTCGTGATACACCCAGCATGGTATTTCTCAATATGGGCTAAGATTTTCTATTTCTTGATATTAGCTCTGATTGTTATTTGGTATCTACGTATGCGACAACGTAAAGAACAGGATCGTCTGCGTTTGCAGGAGCACATTCATGCTGAAGAGATGAGCGAGGCAAAACTGCGCTTTTTCATGAATATCAGCCATGAGATTCGTACGCCTATGACACTCATTGTAGCTCCGTTACTCTCATTGATAAAAGATGATAAAGACCCACAGAGACAAGGAGTGTACAAAACCATCAAGAGAAATGCCGAACGAATACTTAATCTGATTAACCAGATGATGGATTTGCGTAAGATAGATAAAGGACAGATGGCTATGAGAATGAGTAAAACGGACCTTATTGCTTTTACGGCCGACATATACAATCTTTTCGCCCAACAGGCAAAGACAAAAAGTATAAGCCTGAAATTTGAACACGATAGTGACACTCTGAATGTTTGGATAGACCGAGGCAATTTTGACAAGGTGTTGATGAATATCCTCTCGAATGCTTTCAAATTTACTTCGTCAGGTGGCGAAATTATCATCCGTATTACCCATGATGAACATAATGCGACCATCATTGTAAGTGACAATGGAGAAAAAATACCAGAAGACAAACTGGAGAAGATTTTCCAACGGTTTTATCAGACTTCATCTATCACCAATGACCGGCAGGCGGGAACGGGTATTGGACTTGACCTGACACGTTCGCTAGTGGAGCTTCATCACGGCACTATCACTGCTGCCAATAATGCAGACAGCAAAGGATGTTCTTTTACCGTGACCATCCCAATGGGATGTGCACATCTGAAACCTGAAGAAATGGCCACAGACGATAACAGCAATACCGACTCACCTCTGTATGGTATAGAAGATATTTCAGATGATGAAGAAAATGCCATTATCGAAAAACCTCAACTGCAAACATATAACAAAAAAAGGCCAACGATAGTAATCGTTGAAGATGATACTGAGATACGCAATTATCTCAGAGATGAGCTACATGATGAATATACCATTATTGAGTGCAATAATGGACGTGAGGCATTGCCAGTAATATTAAAGGAGATCCCCGCCTTAGTCATAAGCGATATTATGATGCCTGAGATGGACGGTAACACTTTGTGTGCAAAAATAAAATCAAATGTGAACACAAACCACATACCAGTAATACTGCTTACTGCCAAAAGTCGCGATGAGGATAAACTAGAAGGTTTGGAGACAGGTGCTGACGCATATATCATTAAACCGTTCAATATGGACATTCTGCGCAGAACTATCATCAATTTGCTCAGTGCCAGAAACTTGTTACGCAACAAATTTACCGGTAACGAGAGCCAAAAAGATAAAACAGACGAAATCAAGGTGAAGTCGCCCAATGAAAAATTGCTAGAAAGGGTGATGGCTGTGATAAATAAAAATATTGATAATTCAGAACTTAGTGTAGATATGATAGCCGATGAAGTGGGCATCAGTCGTGTACATTTGCACCGTAAAATGAAAGAACTGACTAATCAGACCCCACATGACTTTATACGTAACATACGGCTTAAGCAGGCTGCAAATTTATTAGCCAACCAGCATCAAAATGTAACCGAGGTAATGTACGCATGTGGATTTAATAATTCTGCGTCTTTTTCCACAATGTTCAAAAATATGTATGGAGTGTCACCACGTGAATATATGAAAGAACATTTACAGATGATGGATAAATAGACCTCATCGACCTTTTCTTTTTATCAAAGGTCGATGAGGGTTGACTATTTTTTATATTTGAAAAAATCTATATCTATGTAGCCACCGGTATTCCGTGTGGTGTAATTGAATATAGCAAATCTTGTCCCCATGAACAGACGTTGAAAATCATATTTCATTTTAAAATCAACACCTATTTTATTCCATGTCTTTTTATCCGTGCTGTAATAGAAAGTGGCGATGTCTTGTCCTGGCCTGAAATCAGCATCTATACGGAGATATATCTTTTTTACAAATATTTTTACTCGCCCTTTGTCTAATGTCTCTACACTTTCTATTTTCTTATCTTTGTCTGATAGATTTACTGTTGAAGTCTGCATAATAAGATACCAACAATTCCCTTGTTTGGTAACTGTCAAAAGGCCAGAGTCTCCATTGAATGCTGCAAAACCTGCATAATCTCCTTCCATGACATGTGATATATCCATAGCGACAACAGCACTGCATTGAGGCCCTTCCATTCTTTGGGATATTGTGTTAGGTGCTGCGAAAATGTTATCTACTATTCTGCTAGTCTTAAGTCGTAAATTACCTCTATGATCTGTTAGCGACCATGCACTATCTATTGGATTGTGATTCCATTGCCAATTAATTTTCAGTTTTTCTCTATTGAAATCATCGCTGACTACTAGGGATTGAGATTTGCATCCCTCAACAGGTAACGGCATCAATCCAGGTACATTTCCTTTTTCATCACCTAGAATTGGCCAACCGTCTATCCATCTGCATGGAAGTAAATGAAGGACCCTGCCTACTGCACCTCGGTCTTGGAATATCATACCATACCAGTGGCCTCGAGCATCATCTACTATAGTGCCTTGCCCCAAATAGGGGAATCCGCCAAACGTACTTTCTAATATTACTTTTTTTTCATAGGGACCTGTTATTTTATCAGAACGGTAACAGACCTCGCGACGCGGTGCATTTATAGGCCAAGACACCATGAGTAAATAGTATTTACCTTTATATTTGATGGCTCGGCTTCCCTCTAACAACCCAGTTTCGGTACTGTCGCGTTGAAACAGAATAGTATTTACGCCGTCAGTTTTCACACCTGTCAAGTCTTGATTTAACTCCTGCAAACAGCCTGTCCCGCTAAAAACATATACACGTCCGTCATCATCGAAAAAAAGTGAAGAATCATGAAAATGCTGTATGCGTGAGTGTAGTGTCCAGCCTTTTGTAGGGTCAGTCGTCGTATATACATAGGAATCGCCACCAGGACTGTCGTTGGGGGCAAACAGAGCATAAAATATACCATTATGATATTTCAATGATGTCGCCCACTGCCCACGACCATAGACAGTCCCCCCCTGCATATCATATTTAGGCGAATCTTTAAGTTTGTCAAACAGATAACTCACAATTTCCCAATTCACTAAATCTTTGGAACGCATGATAGGTGCACCTGGCATCAAATGCATAGTGGTGCTTGCCATATAATAATAATTGCCCACACGTATTACATCCGGGTCAGGAACATCTGCCCATATTACTGGATTGTGAAAAAATGAACCGCCATAAGAGTTGATACTTATAAACAATAAAAAATAGCAAATGTACTTTTTCATAAAATATTAATTTTTCAATTGCAAAAATAAATATTAATTTATAATGTAATTTACTTTCATGTAACATGAAAATTGGCTTATGTAACAATATTGCTTTTAAGTCATTAAATCTCATTCTTAGGATATAAATTGTAAGCAGATATTTGCCAATTTTCACTTTAACTTATATAATTCATATCCGCAATAAATCATTTAAGCAAAGATAAAAGATAACTTTTTACAGGGTAAACAATCATTATCAGAAGAATAAAAGACTATTGTTTGATGAAGTCAATAAGCAAGACGTTTTAAGTTAATTTGTTAGCTATTCATTGATTGTCATTGATTGTTTGCGCCTTGGCAATCACTTACCCAATAGCAATAGCCACATAGATACATAACCGCTATATTTTACCATCATCTATCAACTTTTCCGACTACGATTTTAGTGTATGCTGCAAGCCCCTATATATAAAGGGCTTGCACTAACGGAGACGTTTTTTATGTAACATATTAAAAATTGGCCCCACATCACAAATCGAATAATTACACGTCCGCAAAAACTAATAATTGCAAGAACTTTTTGTGTGGTATTCTCTGTTTTGAAACAAAAGCAAACGTTCCATCCTCCATTTTGAAACGATTTTTATTAAAAGCATCCTCTATTTTGGAACAAATAATTATCTTATGCACCATAAATCTTAAGATTTATCGCTTATGTTTGAACGGCAAACAATGACGTACCTGCGTAGGAGCAATCGCAAGCCATTGGTCTTGCGCGGTGCACGTCAGGTTGGTAAGACCACCGTTATTGATACATTCGGAAAGGAATTCAATAATTATCTCTATTTCAACTCGTTATAGTCCATGGCGAAGAAATCTTTACTTGATATAATCATATTTGCAGATTTACTTATGGTCAGATGAAGATATATGCAGATGAACATATGCACATATACAAGGATGCACAAATAGGCATCTACACAGATTTGCGCCGACCTCCAGTTCTGGTACAGCTTCCGTATCATAGCATGTTCATTCTGAACAATTTCGCAGTAAATTTTGTAGATATTGCAGAGAAGCGGTTCTAACAAGGTTTCCACATAAATATTCTCTTCTCTATATATAATAGATTCTATTTAAAAATGCGAGTTGCGAGCCATTTTCTCAATCCGCCTTCAGCGGCAAGCGGACCTTGGTAGGACTTCAGGGCCCTCAAGGTACAACTTGCGTCATCTATCGCCACAGGTTGAATGGAATCTGGCAACCATGCAAATATATAAAATTTGATTTAAAGAAGGCAAAACGAAGAACCGGCCGTCGATGTTAAAGATAAAAGTAATCGGATGCCTGCCGTCGTGGACAGGACTTCATCAAAAATGGCAGTTCTGCCATCCATGGCTCCAGACTTCAAAGATAAGTGTATTAAATAAAAAATCCATAACCACTATAACTTGATTTATAAAATCTACACATATTTAAATATATTCAGATGTGCATTTGCAAATATGCACATTTCCACATAAAATCCATATTTCAGAATATACTATCTATATCAATAAAAAATGGTCTTGCTCCTCTCTAATCAGTTGTATTAATAGGAAACAGTCCCTTTCCTTTAAACTTCAGAACTCTTTTCATCTTAATTTTACACAGTAAATAAGTAATTATATTTTGACAGAATATTTTTCTAATTGTTGATTATTCGCATAATCAACATAAATCATTATTTGTTGGCGGAATCAAATCAGAGCATATTTTACCCTTCCAAGGGAATTGTTATTTACGTTGTTAATAAGCCGTAGAAAAGTAAAAACACTGATCCTCCCAATGACTCTGGCAAACAATTATTCTGTTTTTGGCATAATTTCTTATAAATATAAATTTGTTATTTAGTTGCGAAAAAACAGTTTTGATTAGCTTCCTCGCCTTTGCAAATAAAATGAATTGAAGAGTCTTGCCACTACAACGTTTAACTTTTACTTTTTAATTCTCCAACTTCTTTATCCCTAGATTCCAGCGCCAGCCGAAATGAACCATCCTTTGCCTTTGAACGAAGAAGAATGGCAGCGGTTCTTTGTGTTAGCATCAAGGAATCTGACGTATTCACATGCTGCGAGCAGAAATGCGCCCGTGCCAAAGTTAGCCTGCGAATCGGCATTGATTATCTGCCCCGGAATGGCTTTCTCGCCTATCGGTTGCACATACCCAATTTTCCCGTCACTCTGGAGCGCGGTCGATGTGAGATATTTCCAAGCTCGGCTGATCACAGGCACGAAATCTTTTTTATTCAACAGTCCATTGTTCACGCCCCATAACATTCCATAAGTGAAGAATGCCGTTCCGCTGGTTTCAGGACCCGGAGCCTGTTCCGGATCCATCATGCTGCGTGTCCAATATCCTTCCTTTTGTTGCAAGGCAGCCACGGCATAAGACAGACGAACATATTTATCCACGAAAAACTGACAGTGCTTATAACCCGTGGGCATATCCTTGAGCACCTTGGCAAGTCCTGCCAACACCCAACCATCACCACGCGCCCAGAAATCTTTCTTGCCGCTATTGGTCTTGTGCTTCGGGTAGATGTATTTGCCGTCGCGAAAATAGAGCCCAGTCTCTGTATCAAGCATGATACTGTCGGAATACTGAATATTTTCATAGAGCTTGTCGAGATATTTCTCCTCCCCCGTAAGCCTGTACATCTTCGTCATCACGGGCATCACCATGTAGAGGGCATCCGCCCACCACCAATAGTCATGCACCTTGCTGTCGGCTTCATAAGACATCACCTCCACGGCTCGGGCGATTCGGTCACGGTAAGGGGAATCACTGAGCATATACTGCCCACAGTTGGCGATGTTGAAGAGGTCGATATAGGTCTGAAAACAAGTCTGCCAGTCGCCGAAGAGCACGTGCTGCTGGTCTGCGCCATTTCTGCGATACTCCCAGCGGGCAGGATCGCTCTCAGTGGCACCTTTCCAGTGGTTGTATTCAGCCCATTGTTCGGAATACTGGCGGAACTTATCGTTTTTTGTCAGCAGATATGCCTCCATATTTCCTGTGTGATAAGCCGCATTATCCCAGAACGAGCTTACTTCGGCTTTGTTGTTTGCCTGCCAGTAATTGTTCACCTTATTGATGATGGCCACCACGTCACATACCTTCCATTTCTTAGCCTGCATTCCACACACCAGACAAAGCATGATTGATAGAATCAGAGATTTCTTCATAATAGATTAGTACAATATATGTTTCTTGTGCAAATGTAATCATTTATATTTTATTCATTGATCTCACCATATCATTTTTAACCCTATTTAGGCTTTGCACATTCGGTTTCTGACAAGTGAAAATTTTCAAACTAGAAGATGGCGCCAACAAGCAAGTGCAAATAGGGATAATCATTTTTTTGTTTTATAGCAAAAAAAATAGAGATAAAGGCCACTGCTTCGTCAACAATGGTCTTTTGGACGGTAAAATAAGTCAATCTTTTTAGACTTAAAAATGTAAGCGGCTAATGCTAAACCGCTCCCATCATTATCTTTTCTCAAAATATTTTTTCAGCCACTGCATCAAACTTCGATAGCTTAGTTGAGAGCTCCATCATGTCATTCTCGATTTTCTTGTTGGTAATGCGTGCGTAGATTTGTGTCGTTTTGATGTTCGTATGTCCCAGCATCTTGCTCACCGTCTCTATTGGCACGCCTTTACTGAGGCTCATCGTCGCAAAGGTATGACGGGCTACATGAAATGTCAGTTGCTTCTTGATTCCGCAGATATCACCGATTTCCTTAAGATAGGAATTCGTCTTTTGGTTAGATAGCATAGGCAAAAGATACCCGTTCCTTCTTCTGTCCGCATATTTTGCTATGATTTCCTTTGGTATGTCCAGCAGGATGATATTGGTTGCGACCCTGGTCTTTTTCCTCTGTGTCATTATCCACTGCTTCCCATCAAGCTCCACAATATTATCTTCCTTGAGATGGGCCGCGTCAATGTAGGCCAATCCCGTGAAACAGGAAAAGACAAAGATGTCACGGACGGCATTAAGTCTGTCACAGCCAAAATCCTTCTTCATTATTTTTATGACCTCTTCATCAGTTAAGAATGCCCTGTGGGTAGGCTCCAGATGAAAGCGTACGTTCAAGAAAGGATCATGGTCAAGGAGTCCTGACTTCTGGGCAAAAATAATTATGGTCTTGAAGGTCTTAAGCATCTTGGTAGCCGTATTCGGACAGAACTTGGCTTCGGAAAGAAGATAAATCTCAAAATCATGTATCGTAAGGGGCTTCAGCTCCGAGAGATACATATCGCTTCTTCTGTATTTGAAAGACAGAAAGTTCTTGATATGCATCTTGCAGTTCTTGTATTTCTGGAGTGTTGCTTTAGCCTTTGTGATGCCGACCTGCTTCTTGATGTCGCCAATGTACTGGTCGAAAATGGTCATGATGCTTTCCTTGCTCGATGTCTTGCCCAGATAATCAGACTTGATCCGGCCAAGGGAAAGCTCCTCCATATATTCCAGCTTGCGGTATATGTGCGTCAGGTCGGCCTGGATATCATCAAGCGCCTTGTTAAACTTGGCTGCTTCGGCGGAATGTCCTTTGACCCTCATTTCATTGGAATCCCAGGAAAAAGGCTGTACTGCAAGTCCGGTTGCTCCTATGGCAAGCCGGTCACTGTTAAGGTAGATGCGGGTCAATATAGGAGTATTGCCCATTTTGTTTACATAATGTCCTCTCAGATAGAAGACGACTCTAAAATTTGTTTTCATACTCATCTTATTTAATGTTGCAAAATTAATCATTTTATGTCAATGTAAGATGAGCTAACTGCCTTCAAATCAACGTCATATCGCCTCCACTGGTTTCAATTTTTGGAACTGATTTTTTTGAAACCAAAATGGAACCACCATGGGACGTCGATTTGACGTCGGAAGCCTTCAAATGGTCGTCTGAAAAATAATGAGGAGAAAAAGAAAACGCCCTAATTCGTTGGAATTAAGGCGTTTACAGGATGTTGTCATTTTTCTGACGTTGATTTGACGTCGATAAAAATTGAGCTAAGCGGAGAGAGAGGGCAGTGAACCCACTCGTTAACTGCTTGATTATCAGCAAATTACATTTTTAAAATTCTCAAATTGTAGCCATATTGTAGCCCAAAAGGGTTCGAAATGGCTTACTTTACTTTCTTATTCGCCGACAAGAAGTTGAAACTCTGTCGAATCCAGGTTCAAAAGTACAACTTTTTGTCCAAAAATCCAAATTTTTAAAGAGTTATTTTTCAATATTTTACGATCATCCATCAACTTTTTCGGCTACAATTTTAGTGCAAGTTGCAAGCCCTTATATATAAAGGGACTTGCACTTGCACTAACGGAGACATTTTTTTACTTTATAAATTTGCTAAACATTTCCCAATACAAAGCTCACGAAGGTTTATAATCCAAATTCTCTTTTTCATAGCCATATATACTATTCCCACTGTTCTTCCGATTCACTTTTGACTTTGATACTCATACCCTTCCATTATAATATCCATCATAAGTGTGTGTAACAGGAAAAGTAATGTCTTTCGCCTGATATCATCAAGTTTGCTAATCGTTAGCTTTACGACATGAAAATTGTCAAACACATGGACTGCTCTGGAAGATATTCCATTACTGAGACAAGAAAGGCAGAAGACATATCATAGTGGTTGTTTTCCTTGGCATCCTCGGAGAAATCTACCCGATAGCCAGGATACGTTTCAATTCCAAATACGGCGATAGCAAGCATAGCTTGGAGGAAAAAGTCTTATTCTGTTGTTTTGTTTTCATAGGAGTTGCTGATTCGTTTTATTTTACAATCTTCTGCCCGTTGACGATGAAGATGCCTTTCTCAGGTTCCCTGCTCAATTTCACTCCCTGCAGGTTGTATATGGCGGACTTTATCAGGTGGTTATTCCTCTGAATTGCAATCCCTGTGCTGATACCGGCAATGGCACCAGGGGTAGTGCCCTTTCCACGAGGGTTTCCTTGAATGTCCACACTTAGGTTTGCATCCGGTAGGTTCCATGTAGAGATGTTGTCGCCCAGAGACTCACCGTATCCTCCAGCAGTTGTCGTGGTTTTCGGCGTGAACAATCCTCGGTCGCGAACTGAGCCGTCGAAGATGGTTGATAAAGTATTAGTTTCATTTATGCTGTCTGCTTCATTCCATTGCGGAGCTGCTGCGTTGGCATCAGCCACTAAGAGTGTTCCAATGATGTTGAAACCTCCTGACGTAATCTCCCCGTTCTCTTTCTTGGCGTTTCCCGTAATGACTATAGCAGAAGACGCCTCATCCCCCCTGTCCTCGTTACCCACGATGATGGAGTTGGCCATGTGTAGTTGTGCACCATTGTTGCTCTGGGTCATCTGAATCTGGTTACCACCGTTCCCAGCAATAGTAGAGTTCACTAAGTATAAAGCTCTGGCATAGTTGTCGTCGGCTCCATTGGCATAAATGGCTCCTCCGGAAGCAGAGGTATTGCCAGTGATAGAAGTGTTTATGATGTACAGAGCCAGCCCGTGCTGAACGCAGATGGCCGCACCGACATTTGTGTTGACGCCATTGTTCCAGAGCGAAGATCGTTCTATAGTAGACAATCCCTTGGACTTATTGTTGGAAGACAAGCGGATTGCTCCTCCACGTGAATCGGCGTGATTATCATGGAAATCGCAATCAGTGACATGGATGTTGCTAGCGGCGGCTCTTAGGGCAATGCCACCATAGCTCTCTGATTTATTATTGTAGATATAACAGTTGCTCACCTTTCCAGCCTGAGTGTCATAAAAGTATATAGCTCCCAATGAGTCGTATTTTTCGACAGAAGAATAGGCTCCCGTGAGGTCCAGGCCTTTGATGCACACAGGATAAGCGTTGCTTGTAGCCTTCGACATGTCGACAGATATCAGCGTAGGCAAGTCACCGGTAGAGAACTGTCCGTCGCGGTCCTTATCACCACTGATGACCGTTGGGGTACGTGAGGGATAGATGGGAATCACATCCGTGGTATCTCTTAGATCGGGGTCAAAGCCTCCTATTAGGTTGATGGCATTACTGATTCTAAGTTTCTCGATAGGATAATACTTCCCCCCTGCCAAACACACCGTCACGCCTTTGTCAAAAGTTTTCACTTGCTTCAGCAATTGACTGTAGGGCAGCGCCTTATTCCATGACGAGCCATCGCCGATCAATGCGGAATCACTATCGTCAGGACGTACGAAAACTTTTGCGTTAGAGAAGGTCTCATGAATATAACTTAGGTCGGTGACGGCATAAGGCTTTATTACGGCGGCATGGGCGGCGGCCTGCGTGGCGTTAATGAGATCTTTAGTCATACCTTCAGGACTATAGCTGTTGCCAACAACGCTCTTTCCAAATATTGTCTCATACCATGTACATGCAGCGGTGTAGCGTCCGTAGACAACATTGAGGTGGTAGCCGTCGCGGTTCATATTGTCACCAATGAAGGTTGTACGTGCGTTCTGCACCGCCGTCCCAGATGGTATGACGAGTGCGAGTCCGTTGTCGTTGACAGCCTTCTTCGACGCATCCATGATAGCTTGGTACATTGTCATCTGATCACGGTTATAGTTATTGAAGCCCGAGTTTGTGCAGTTGGCGGCATACGCCCATGTCTGATGCCAGATGATTTTCACATCGCTCTTAGTATACTTCTTTATATATGCTATGAGATTTTGGAGATACGGTTGGTATGTGTCGTACAATCCCGAGTTGTCTGATGATTGTTGCAGACTGATATAGTCCCATTCCTCATCTTTCAATGCCTTGGACAGGGACACGCTGCTTGTTGTCACCTTTATGCCGTCGAGACCACGTTTGCGATAGCTATAGGCTGAGGAATCCCGCTCGGCATTCTGCCAGTGACGCTCCAAGGAGCATCCTCCGATGAACATGTTGCCGATGATGGCTTGCTGTCCGTCAGCGACGACGAGATCCTGAAGATACTGTTCAACGGCATCCTGTGAGAAACTGTTTCCAATGGCTAGGATGCGTACTGTTTTGTCCTCTGCGTGCAAGATTGTGGCAAACATTATTGTGAGAACGAGAATAGAATACTTGTAGACTGTCATATTGTAATGTTTTTAATTAGTTTCCATTATTACGACGCAGCACTTATGCTTTCTTCTAGGTTAAAGTGAAAAAATAATTTCGAAAAAAGCACTTTTCCATCCTATAGTTTTCTCAAAACAATGTGTCTTACTGATAGTGAACTCTAATTAAAACCTCTGATTAATGAAATTTAAAGCGATTACCTCTTTGTTGGCTATGGTTTCACATATTTCTCTCCATACGAATAGGTATCTGTTCTTGGCATTGATATTCATGCCCCTACTTTCTGCCGCTTCGGCGTTCGGTAAACGCAGTATCACTATTATGGGCTTTGGCGACTCTATCACCGAAGGTGGAAAAGGTTTCTCAACTTATCTCTATCCGCTCTGGGAACAACTGTATGTGGCGGGCTATGACTTTGCTTTCATTGGTCCGCGACAGAGCGAGTCACGCATCGGTATGCTCCGTCACTGTGGTTTCAGTGGCAAGAACACTGAGTTTCTTGACCAGCAAACCGACAGTATTTACAGGAATTACCCCGCTGACATTGTCCTCATTCACTCGGGCCACAATCACTTTGCATCTCAGAAGCCAGTCGACGGTATCATTCGCAGTTATAGAAGCATCATTCGTAAGATGCGGGCTGTCAATCCGGACGTTTACATCTTCCTAGCGCAGGTCACTCCTAGTGGCAAACTGCCAAAATACAGCTATATTCAAGAACTGAACAAGCAGATAGCCAGTCTCGTCGAGAGCTATAGTTCGTCCCACATTATCCTTGTCGACATGGCTACTGGTCACGATTGGAAGACCATGACAATCTCTGATAAGGTCCACCCCAATAAACTTGGCCGTGAATACATGGCTGACAAATGGTTTAAAGCCCTTGCAAAAGTTCTGGGACCGTCACCGCGGATATTCCATCCCCAAAAAGTTGCATATAAAGGCCTAGTACACGACGACTCATTGCAACTTCATGTCTTTCGTCCCGCGCAGTCCAATGGCAGGGCTCTCGTTTATCTCTTTGCAGGTGGTTGGAAGTACGGAAGTCCTTTGCAGTTCTACCGTGAGGCAAAGTACTATTCAGAAAAGGGACTTACTGTTTTTTGTGTAGACTACCGTATAAGCAGCCTTTATCATTCCACGCCTTCCAACGCCTTTGAGGATTGCGCAGATGCTATGACGTTTATTCGTCACCATGCAAAAGATTATAAAATCCGCCCAGACAGTATTGCTCTTGCCGGTGCCTCTGCTGGTGGAAACATGGCATTGTGTCTTGCCGAGGGAGTTGGCGGCAAAGAAGCGAGGCCGAACCTTTTAATAACCTATTATCCAACACTTGAAGAACCGTCCAGACATATTGCGAGCGATATTCCACCGGTGAAGTTTATAATAGGCGATAAAGATCAGTTCACTCCAGAGGACACCGCCTTAACCTTTGTGGAACACCTTCGTGACGTGGGCTCCCGAGTGGAGTTCCATCTCTTGAAAGGGTATGGCCATCCAATTTTCCACTATCGGGAATCTCTCAATTCTGTTTTCTATTACATCCGTGCGTTGACTGATGATTTCCTTCGTCGATACAAATTTTTGTTATAAATTATAGGTCAGGGTAAGAAATTTCACCATTAGACGGATTTTCATTGGAGTTTTAGACACTCTTTTTCATTATAATTGATTATATTTGCAAAATAATGACAATGTACGATTATTACCTTGTTACTCAATGGCAAACATTGAAAAAACGATAGAACGCTTATCTGAAGGTGACGAACTAGCTTTGGCTGTCCTCATTGACCGATATGCATCCTTGTTGATTTACCAATCGGAGGGGATAGTTTGCAACCATGCCCTTGCTGAGGAAATTGTGGGCGATGTGTTTCTGAAACTATGGGACGAGCGGCGCAACATAACTGAGATACAGAATATCCAGGCATGGCTAAGTACGGTGAATTATCACTGTTCTGTATCCGCCCTTAGGAAAGAGTCCCATCACAAGCATGATATTTCGCTGGACATGCTTCCTGGTTTTGTGTTCCCAGACATACAGACTTCGGGTACCCAGGAGATGGAAGAAAAATATGAGAAGCTGAAAGCGGCCATCGAAGAGTTACCAGAGAAGTGCAAGTATGTATTCTTTCTAGCAAAGATTCAGAAACTTCCTTACGATGATATAGCTCGCTCTCTGCATATCACCCTCGCAACAGTGAATTATCATGTGGGTTATGCCGTCAAAACTCTTCGAAAAAAGTTCGCTAGAAAGGAACTGCTTATACTTCTCATCATGCTATTTTCGGTTGGATTATGATAATAAACTTCTTTTTCTGAAAAAATATTTTCAAAAATACTATATATTGAAGTGTAAACAGCGTCTAAAAAATAAAGAACAACAATAAATGGACAAGACAACCAATCATACAACAAAAAACGAGGAACTGGTGGATCGTCTATTGGATGATCTCAAGTTGAGTCCCATCAGCACCGAAAGGGTGAAGAAGTTGACCTTTCAGAAGATTCATCTTCGCCAACGTCGTGCTCGTATGGTGCGCACGGTTGCCATCGCCCTTGCAGCAGCATGCGTACTTGCCTTCGTGTTCGTTATTCCTCGCATTAGGGACAAGACCGGTGAAATTGCCTCAAACGTGATTGAGAAGGATGTGCAAATGGATACCTTACGCGTATCTGTTGGCGAGCAACGCACGGTAATCCTTGCCGACGGCACTCGGCTGACAGCTAATAGCCGTTCGGAGGTAATCTATCCGAGATCTTTTGATGGAAAGAACCGTGTTATACAGGCCAAAGGCGAAGTATTCTGTGAGGTTACTCATGATGCCTGCCATCCATTTATCGTCAAGAGCGGTGACTTCGTCGTGAGAGTTCTTGGCACAAAGTTCAATATCTGCAACTATGGCTGTAAGGCCAAAGTAGTGCTCGTGCAGGGATGTGTAGAACTGAGCACCAAGAATGAGCGTCTGCGCATGAAACCCTCCGACCTCGTTGATCTCACTGATGGCAACATAACCAGCAAGAAAAAAGTGAATACTGCCGATTTCACATCTTGGATGAATGGAATCATCAATCTCAATGGAGATAATATTTATGAATTGACGGGGCGACTGACTGACTATTATGGAGTCCATATCACCTGTGAGTGTGGTTCTGGCTGCCGTCTCTACGGCAAGTTGGTGTTCCAGAAAGACGTGACAACCATGCTAAATGCCATCAGCGGCATCGCTGGCGTAAAAGTCTACCGACGGGGAAATGAGTATGTACTTCATCACTAGCTGTGGCTTGCCATATTTCGGGGCTTTTGCAAAGCCATATGGATGAAATAAAATATAAAATTCCTTATTGTCGTTTCTTCCAACGACTCAGCATACTTACATAATGCAAAAATCTATCATTTCAGAACATCGTATTCATGCATGGCATTACTCTGTAGCCAGTATTTAAGAGAACCTTGTCCTACTGGATTACTTAGCCAGCTATGACGAGCAGTATCTTTTCAATCAACTTTTTTTGAGCAAAAACGTGGATATTAAGCCTAGGATAGAGACAGTCAATATCAATAAAGTCTTAAAATAAAAATTTTTTTCATTTTACAATTTGTAATTTTGTAGTTTAGTAATTTGCCATTATACATATCTTTCAGTATTTTATGTTTTTATCCAACAGTAAGTAGTGAAAAGGGGAAAGCCGACAAAATGTGCATGCCTTGTTCATATATGAAGAAACATTCTCAATGCACGCAACTGTTCAGAATCTCTTTTGCCCAGACTTTTATTTGAAGAGAATCTGGCAGAGATAATTCTTATTAAGCAAAAAAATACACAACTGTCCGGAATAAGATCCAGACAGTTGTGCATGTAGTTGTTAGTCTTAAAGAACTTTATATTACGAGCCATATAGTTTATTGAAATCAGATAACAGATAGGAACTATAGAGAATTTTTATTTAATCACAACATAACACTCGCTACAAGTGGAGTATCAGCTGAAGATGTTCCTACCCTTATTTCAAATATTCCATGATTAATTTTAAATTGATGTGAGGCAACATCATAATAAGCAAAAGCATCGCTTTGTAACTTTATTTCAATATGACGGGATTCTCCTTTCGGAATAAACACTTTATCATACCCTTTCAATTCTTTCTCTGGACGTGGCACTATAGGGTTACACTCATGAACGTACAATTGAGAAGCTTCCTTTCCATCCATATTTCCAGTATTAGTGATATCAAAAGAAACCTTAACTGATACAGAGTCGTATTTTTCAATTTTAAGATTCGAATACTTAAATGTTGTGTAAGATAATCCATATCCAAAGGGGAACAATGGTTTAATACCACTTTTGTCATATCCTCTGTAACCAACAAAGATACCTTCACGATATTCGACAGTCTTACACTCTTTATTGCCAACGTTAACATAATAGTTTTCAAAGCACGGATTATCCTCCCATCGTGACTCCATGGAGATAGGTAATTTCCCACTTGGTGATATTTTCCCCAATAGAATATCTGCTAAAGCGGTTCCTCCTTCCTGGCCTGTATACCATGCCATAAGCACTGCTTGTGTTTTAGATAGCCATGAACTCATATTCACAGCCCCTCCGGCATTAAGCACGACTATTATTTTTTTCCCAGTTTCTGCTAATTGCCTTATCATATTATTCTGATAATCAGGAAGTGAGAATGATCTATCAAAGCCTTCCCCCTCAACATCGCTATTAAAACCAGTACAATAAACAATATTCTCAACTTTTTCCAGCTTCTCTTTGATAATTTCACGATTAAGTTTAAAGAGTCGCATTTTAATCTTTGCCGTTGAGACATTATCAAAATATTTAACGACTATCTTGTATTTTTCCCCTCCATTAAAATTTAAGTATACTTCTCTGGAAGAATAGGCGTGATTTCCCCAGTCACCAACTATTAATGAATCATTTACAAAAACACGATATCCATCATCACCACCAATTTGCAATCGAATTTCCTCTGATGTCCGTGGGTAATAATATCCTGTCCACGTTACTGAAAAATGATCCTCGGGAATTCTTTCTAATGGCGCTGAATAGCCCCAATCGAAATCAACTGCAGGATCAACTCTAAATAATGAGTCTCCTTTAAAGTCTTGATTATCATAATATTCCGCATTAAACCCATATGTTTTTCGAGATGAATCAGTGTATACCTGGGATGTTATATCAGTATAGATTACATCATCAGTAAGTAGAACTGTATTTTTTCTCCTCCGCTTCAAAGCATCACTAATAGTGGAGACAACATAAGGAGACACAAAGCCACTGCCTCCCCCAGTGGATATGACATTCGCATTAGAGCCCATCACAGCTGTGCGCCCAAGGAGAGGCAAAACATGATTTTCATTTTTCAACAGCACTATACCTTCTCTTGCTATGGCTAATGCCGTTTGGCGTGAAGATAAATTATTTAATGGATAGCACCCCGCCTGACGAGTAGAATCTAATAAGCCAAATTTTAAGAACGTTGTTAATAGATGACGTACTTTGGTATCAATTGTATGTTCATCAACCAGTCCCTTCTTTATACAAGGAATAAGTTTCTCGCAATTAAAAAATTTACCTTTAGGCATTTCTAAGTCAAGACCATTATTAGCAGCATTTACTGTCGAGTAAACTGAAGACCAGTCAGACATTAGAATACCTTTGAATCCCCAAGTGTCACGAAGCACATCGATATTTAACCATTTATTTTCTGTTGAATGAACGCCTCCTAATAGATTATAACTATTCATCACAGCCCCTACATGAGCTTCCTGTACAGCTTTTTTAAAGGCCGGGAAATAAATTTCATTCAGTGTTCGTTCATCAATATCAGAACTGACATGATGCCGATTCCATTCCTGATTATTGGCACAGAAATGTTTAATAGTTGCTATCACACCTTGTGATTGTACTCCCAAGATATATTCCTTAGCTGTCTCTGATACCAAATACGGATCCTCCCCAAAATATTCATAATTGCGGCCACATAATGGAGAACGGTATATATTCACACCTGGCCCTAACAAAATACTCACACCTCTAGCTCTGGCATCCATTCCTAAACTCACCCCAAGACGATGTGCTAATTGTCTGTTCCATGTGGAAGCTGTTAAAATGCCAGCAGGATATAAAGTACTATGGGCCGTAAAATTTCTAATACCTTGTGGCCCATCTGCTAATCGGATTATCGGAATTCCAAGACGGGGTATAGCTCTAAGAGAAAATGAAGTGTTTCCAGATAGATAGCTTACCTTTTCCTCAAGGGTCATTTTACTTAACAAATCTTCAGCACGGTCGTCTATGTTCACTTGTTGTGCCATCGCAGTGAAAAGAGACAAGCCATACAACAAATATAAAAAAATTAGTCTTTTAATCATTTTTCAAGATATATTTTTATTGATTTATCATTTGCCATGATATTAAATTCGCCTTCCTCAAGAAAAGATTTTCCATCTGCATTAATAAAACTCAGATCTCTATTAACATCAATATTAAAAGTATAAGTTTCGGTTGTACCAACTGCTATAAGTTTTTTTTCAAAAAATTTCAATTCTTTCTCTGGCCTTGTTATTGAACAGTATGGATCACTAATATACCAGAAAACTGTCTGCATACCATCGCAGTTTCCCACATTAGAGACTGGAACTGACACTTTAATCTGCTCACCTTCCTTTATTATTTTAGAAGAGATGGAAATATCACCCATTTTGAAGTCAGAATAACTGAGCCCATAACCAAATGGAAAAAGTGGATTACTAGTTGTATCCTTGTAAACGCCCTGTTTTCCATTACGTCCACTTTTCCTCCTACTATAATATATAGGAATTTGTCCAATAGAATAAGGGAAAGTTACACTTAAACGTCCAGAAGGATTGATGCGACCAGAAAGAATTCCGGCAAAAGCATCTGCTCCATTTATACCTGGCTGCCAGATTTCCAAAATAGCATCAGCCAACGGTTCCACTACATCTAACTGAAGAGGACGGCCGTTTGAAAGAACAACTACAATAGGCTTTCCTGTTTCTCTTAACAACTTCAAAAGGTCTATTTGGGTTGATGGAAGATTAATAGATGCTCTTGATGCGTTTTCTCCACTCCAACTTCGCTTTTCTCCTAAGCACAATACAATCACGTCAGACCACTTTGCAATTTTAATAGCATGAGGAAAATCACGCTGGTCGCCATCATCTAAATTGCAACCTTTTGCATATCTTATTTCAGCTGTACCATTGAATTCTTTGCAGAAGCCATCAAAAAGGGTCTTAACATCATTTGGGTCACCATGAGCTGCCCAAGTCCCCAAAAGATTGTCGCTATCTTTCACTAAGGGACCAATGATTGCTATTCGCTTATGATTTATTAGTGGCAATAGACTATCATTTTTTAACAACACCATTGTTTCTGCTGCAAGTTGTGATTCAAGATCCATTGCTGATTTCTGGAAAAATCGTTCATGCGGGTTCTTCATAGGTGTAAATGGATGTTCAAAAAGCCCAGCCTTAAACTTAACATAAAGAACACGCTCGACAGCCTTATCAACGACGGATATATCTATTTTCCCTTCATTAATGGATTTTTCCAGATAAGTATCATAACAATGTGACATCATATCCATATCTAGACCTGCATTCAAAGCAAGAGACAAAGCTTTCTCTGGTGTTTCGGCCATCCCCTGATTCTTCAACTGCTTCACCGCTCCCCAGTCAGAAACAATAAAACCCTTAAATTTAAATCTGTCCTTTAACACATCTGTCATTGTATAATGGTTCGCAGAACTTGGAATGCCACTTATGTTATTGAAGGAACTCATAACAGTCAGTGCACCAGCTTTCACCCCATGATAAAACGGCTGTAGATAAGTATCCCATAGTGACTGTCTAGAGATCTCAGTATAGACATAATCACGTCCAGCCTCGGAAGCACCATAACCCACATAATGTTTCAAGCAAGCCACGACACCACTCGGCTGCATACCATAACGTCCTTGATAGCCTCTTACAGACGCTTCGCCAAAAACGCCATTGACATACGGATCTTCTCCAAAGCTTTCTGCAATACGTCCCCAACGAGGATCACGTGAAATATCAATCATAGGGGCAAAAGTCCAGTCTATTCCTGAGAGCTTAGACTCTTTAGCTGCCTCACTACAAGCCAGCCTAACTAAATGAGGATTCCAACTACATGCTTGTGCTAATGGGATAGGAAAGATTGTTTTAAATCCATGTATCACATCAAAACCGAAAATAATAGGAATACCAAGTCGCGTACTCATTGCCTTCTTCTGCATGGCGTTACGTATTTCAGCGTCCGTCCCGAAATATATCAATGATCCAATTTCTGCAGGAATGTTTTCCATAGCATTTCCTCTATTATTTTCATTATCATTTCTTCCAAGGGTATATTGGTTTAGCTGAAGTATTTTTTCCTTAAGTGTCATTCTTTTAACCAAATCTGCCGCTCGCAGAGAAGCTTCAATAGTTGAATCCTTATATAGGACGCTCTGAGGCATTATATCTTTCAGTGAGGTCACTTTATCCGGATTTTCTACAGCTGCATGGGCAGCCATCTGTGCGACTCTGGCTAAATCAACATTCAATCCATTAGGCACATAAGTATTCCCTATGACATTCTTTTTGAAGATGATCTCAAACCAAGTACAGGCTGCTGCATATCGTCCATAAGTAAGTTGGAGATGATAGCCATCCCTATTCATATTGTCACCCACAAAAGAAGTGCGCATATTTTGTATTGCTGTTCCACAAGGAATAAGAATGGGAATATGGCAATCTGAGCATGCTAATCTGGTTGCTTTTACTATTTGCCCATACATTTTCATTTGAGAACAATCATAATTTTGGAAACCTGTATGATCTGCATTTTGCGCATAAGCCCATGTCTGATGAAACATAAGTTTTGTATTTTTCCCAATATATTTCCTTACATATGCAATTAATTCTGGCAACAATGCATATGTCTTATAAATACCAGAAAAGGAACTAGCCTGTTGGACGCTCACATAATCCCATTGTTCATCTTGAAGACCTTCTTCCAAAGTCTGATTTGCCTTCTCATGTTTATCGCCATTAAGATCCACTTTGCGATAATAATAATCAGGTCGATCCTCGCGTAAATTCTTTACGTGCCGGTCTATAGAGCATCCACCAATATACATATTACCGATAATAGTCTGTATGCCTTCAGAAGCTGCTAATTCATGTAAATTTTGCTCTACAGCATCCTGTGAAAAGCTATTACCTATGGCCAATATTTTTATTACTTTAGCTGTTGTAAAAACATTGCCATATAACATTAATGCAATTACTAAAAAGATTTTCGCTATTACCTTCATCTTATATTATCTTTAAATTGCTTCAGTATTTATTCATTAGTATTTTTTAGCTCTAAATAATAATCATGAATGATACTCCAGGCTTTTTTCTTTTGTCCTTTATCCGACAACAGTCCCTTTCTATTCCATCCATCTTGTTTACCTGGCAAAAATCTAAAAGGCGAACGAAAATCATATAATACCCATGGTGAGACACCACGTAAGTTAGGTATATTTTTAAACATCCTAATATTTTTCTTATATAACTCAGCCTGATAATCTTCACTCCAAGAACTTGCCCAATCTTCGTGACCATAATTCCCTTGGAGAGCCTCTCCACCAAATTCGGTGATAATTAAGGGATGTCCACGAGCCACATCCCATGCGATTTCCTCAGCTGGCCGTGGCCAAGGTGCATACCAACCCATATATTTATTGATACCTACAACATCAAATGAATCAATAAATTTATCATCTATTACAAACTTTTCTTTATCAGGATTATAATATGCCACATCAAAAGCAGATGCTATCAAACGAGTTTTATCCAATCTTCTAGTCATATCAATCATTGATTGAAGAAAATTATTTCTAGCAACAGAAGGCTTTGTTTCATTAGAAAGCCCCCAAAAACAGATTGAACATCTGTTAATATCTCGGCAAATCATCTCTTCAAGCATTTTAAGAGCCTTTATCAAAGTCTCATTATTTGAGAAATCAATACTTTGCCATACTGGCACCTCTTCCCATAGGATGATACCCATTTCCTCAGCTTTTCTTATAATATTTTCATTCTGAGGATAATGGGCTAGTCTTACCATATTGCACCCTAATTTCTTAACTTCATTCAGTAGTTTCTGAGCATCTTCACGGCTGTAAGCTCGTCGACATTCTGAAGCTATCTCCTCATGGAAAGATACGCTACGCATAAAAATTGGTTTGCCATTTAATAAGATATCTTCACCATGAGTTGATATTGTTCTGAAACCGATTTTGTTTGTGATCGTATCCTTATCCATGGTAAGTACAACTTTATATAATTTAGGAACATCAGGTGACCAAAGTTGTAAATTCCTGACTCGCAATTTTGCATGAACCTGCCCACTGTCATTTGTGGTCATGCACAAAGTATTCTTTAGCTCGGGAATACTTAATGTAATGCATTTATTTTTACATCTTGGGGTTATATCTGCACATATATTGATAATGTTATTTTTTTCTCTGTCAAGTGTTATGCTATAGTTGTCTATATAAATAGCCGGTGTTGAAACCAGCATAACATCACGTGTGATCCCTCCATAATTCCACCAGTCAAACACCAAGGCGGGGATAGTATTTGCTCTACGTTCATTATTCACCTCGACACAAATAAAATTGTCACCTTGTAATATGTTCTTTGTAACTTCTATTTGGAAAGGTGTAAATCCGCCTTCATGATTCCCAATCTTTCGACCATTAAGGAATACATTACAACGAGTACTTACGGCACTAAAATATAAGAACAAACGTTGACCATTTTTCTTTTCCACTGAGAAATGCCGTGCATACCAGACTGTTCCCTCATAAAGATCTAATGAAGGTATTTGATGATTCCAATCTCCTGGAACTTTTAGCTTCATTGCTCCGTCAAATGAATATTCATAAAATTCTGTTTTCGTCTGTGCCTTTTTATTTTCAAATACCCTCATTTCCTCACCTTTACAATAGGGATCAATGAGAATACTCCATTCGCCGTTTAGAGAAACACTTTTTCTAACATCGGCATCTGTCATTAAATCAGTCGTAGCATGTATATTCAAACATGCCAGAATTGCGAAAAAAGAAAATAGCCATTTCATAGTATTTCATATTTTAGTAAGACATAATCATTTATACGGTTTATCGTGACATTGACAGCACCATCTGATCCGACATTAGAGTTCTCATCTATCTTTCCATTTCCAATTATATTTTTCGTCTTTATACGAAAGTCCTTCGGAAGCCAGGTCTTTATAAATGCATTCTCAGAATCTGTATGTTCACGATAAATAAGTAAATAGCCCTCTCTGTCATTTAAAATTGACTGAAATCCCGTCCATGATTTTCCAGAGGGCTCCTCACCAATAGGAAGAATCGTTCCACTATGAAAATCATGTTGAATCTTTTCATAAATCTTAACCGTTTCACGAATATTAAAGGCATTATCACATAAAGCAGAAGTTTCCATCCATGCCAAAGGTTGAGCCGCCATACAGATAGCAAAAATATAATCAAAACGATAATTGGAAGGAGACAACCAATCATGAGGAGCATATTTTTCTACATTACGATAATTATTAAGGAACTCTATTTGCAGTCGTTCAGAAGGAACATATTTAGATAACTGCCATAAGTTGCGAAGTGTTAACCATGGATAATAATTTCCCCAGTCAGTGTACCTATTCTCTAAAAATATGTTCCCGTATTCATTCATCATATGATATCCAAACCTTCTTCCAGCTGTTACGTCTAAATTTATAACGGCCTGATGATTAGTCGCTAAATCTACACTATCTAGCATGGCTCTAATACGTTCTTCACCAAGTTTACTTGAGACATTTAAGCCATCTATTTTGAAAATTTTTATACCATATTGCTTATATAAGCCTATCATTACTGATGCATCTTTCCCCCAATCTGCAAAATCATTCTGAATGCTGGGATTAAACCATAATCCTATTCTTATTCCTAAACGGTTAGCCTTTTCGACTATTGGAGTAAAGCCATTAGGAAACTTTTGGGGATTAGGCTTCCAATAATTTTTTTGTTTCCAAATGTCATTAAATGACCCCTTGCTAAATTTGGAATTGGGGCTTTTACCTGTTTGCCATCCATCATCTATTTGAAAACAGTTGAGTCCTAACCGATGGATAGCATCCAATTCATGAAGACAAAATGACTCATTAATTTTTTCATCCTGGCTTCTATCACCCCATGTATTAGCCATCATCATTTCGTCACGATTAGCTTGAAGCAAGTTGATTTTCTTTTGATACGAACGCAAAGCCCGTAAAGCTTTATCTTCCCCTCCTTTAAATATACCTGTCACACAACTGTAAGCTTTCACCCATTTGCTAGGGCTTATATCTGTGGATGTCAAGCCAGGGCTGACGCATGAAAAATCACCAAAAGAAGTGATAAAATCAGCACCGTTATACGAGAGCTCAGATGTAGAGCATGGAGACTCTTTGAGCCAAAAAAAACCAGTGTTGTCAAGTGTATTACTTGCCATTAAAAAATTACCGCGATGGGACTGTTGACGATAGCTAACAAATGTTTTTTCCTGAACAAGATTATTATTCCAATCCGTTGCATCGAAGAATTCCACTGTTTGTACTTCCCAAGCATTACCTCCAAGAGCCAGATGGTCCAGACAAGAATTATGACTAAAGATCCTAAGATCTTGTGTATCTTCAATATTCTTTCTATCGACGGCATTTCCGTTTGTTTCACTGATACTTACAAACTTGTCTGATAGCCCTTTTACATAATAATCACATGCTATAGCTGAACAATTATCATATATACGAAAACTCCTTTTCACATCCATCAAGTTAGAATGCGCTATCACAATAACTCGTAGGTAGCCCGAGTGTCTTGAATTGCCTTTGACTTCCTCTACTTTTAAATCCCCCTCTCCGTTGATCTGAGGCTGTTGCCAAAATCTAGTATCTGGAGATTTTCCATTATTGACTTTCATCGACCATAGACCAACCTTATCTACCAAGAGATTTGTGATCAGCCATCCTTTGTTCCAAACAAAGCAACGTTCAATACATTCATTACCAATTCTAAGTGTATCACCTGATAATTTAGCATAGCACATGTCTTGTGCCGATGCGGTTTTACTTAGAAAAAGGATCAATATAATCATAAACATTTTCAGATATGACCAAATCACATTTTCACTAATTTTGTTTTTATATATTGGAAACATCTTCCTTACTTTCTATTTATAATGATAGGATTTACTAATAAACTTCTATAAGCAGAAATAATGTGCAATAATATTCACATTTTCTATTTCAAAGCTTTAGCCTTTGGCAGTAACTTATTGGGTTCATTGAAATGCTGATTATCAGGAACATTATTTTTACCAACTCCCATTTGCATCAATTTCTTAAGTTGAGGTAAATAATGTTGGTATATCTCTCTTGGCGTACAATTATGTTCTTTGCACAACGAAGCTGCCATGCCAACCACCTCACCCATCATGCCTGTTGTTCTCATTACACGAACAGTGCCTAGTGCAACATGTGTTACACTAATGTCGCGCCCTGCCATAAAAAGATTGCCAATATTTCTTGAATAAAGGCATCTATAGGGAACATTATATGGATGGATAAAACGATGGACGGTAGCCGTCTTAAATTCATTTCCAGGGAAACGCATTGAATTAGTGCTGTCAGCTAGATGCAAGTCTATGCTCCATGTTGTACAAAAAGAAGCATCTTCGTGGAAGACATCTTTGTCGATATCATCCTGTTTGAGAATATAATCACCAATTATTCGTCGGCTCTCTCGCTTGCCGGCGATATAAGCTACCCATTCCAGATGTCGTGTTTTCCATGAATTATCATCCGTCAAATGATTCTTTAAAAAGCTCCAATTGGAATAGACGATCAATAACCCATAATCTCTAATTTTCTCAGCATCTGTGATTTGGTTTCTGTTCATGCCTGTTTCCCAATTCCATCCGCCCATGGTAACTTTCTCGCAATTAGAACTATTGATATGCAAGCCATATGAAAATTCAGGAAATATCACCTTTTTACCGACATCCTTCGAATACCATTGAAGGGAAGCTCCCATCACTAAGTTATCAGCAATTTCTGGAGCTAGAGACTCTCCATATTCATTAGTTGATTCACGCCCCATTAAATAATCAGCTCCTGCTAAATAGCCAATAGTACCATCTCCGGTACAGTCTGCTACTAAATGTGCAACAATTCTTTTCCTTTGCCCTGTCAATATATTTGAAGTATAAATGGCTTTTATTCTGTCTCCGTCCATCTCAATACTATCAGCATGTTCATTTTCTAGCAGCACGATATTATGTTCTGCACGGATAAAAGAATCTTTCTTTGCATCTTCATAATATTCTGCAGGTCTGGCGTTTCCACTACGTGAATGGCCAAATTCCCGAATCATTCTGCCCAATCCCTTATTAGGGCCTATCTCGATTATGCCACCAAGATGTACTCTCACTTCTGAACTATTGTTACCACCAAGAACAGAACGGTCGTTAATTAATACTGTCTTACAACCAAGTCTGGCTGCAGAAGCAGCAGCGCACATACCTGCAATGCCTCCGCCAACAATAGCAAAATCTGTCTTTATTTCTTCAATATTTTTATATAGTTCTGGATGACAGGCCATACGAAGGGACTTGGTTTCCTCCTTTCCATAGCTTAGAATTTTATTGTTTCTGTCAGTAGTAAGGAACATAGCATCACAGCGCCCATCGAAACCACTCAGATCATGGAGGGTCAGAAGTATTTTCCCCCGTTTTAGTTTTCTTTTGCCAACATATTGCCATTCCCAATGATTTCCTGTATTGCCTAGGACATTTGGGAAAAGATGATTTCCACATTTTACTTGAAATCCCCCTGGTCCTTTCCCTTTCCTCCAAGGTGATGTCCAATTATAAGTACGCACATAGATATTATAATATCCCTGTTCTGAAACATAAATTTTAGTTGAAGCATCTGCTACAGCTTGTCCCATGCCATGTGCTAACAGATAGGGAGAGCCCATAAGATCCATATACTGTTGATCAACAACCCAACCACCTTTGTTATTAAAACTCTCAGTATCAACAAATATATCTGCAGCTTTTATTGTAAGCACAGAAATCCATGTGAGAAAGATCATTATAATTCTCATCTGCGTATTTTTAATATTGAATTTATAAAGCTAAAAGAAGCTCACCAGAAAATAAATTTCTGGGGGCTTCAATTAATCATTAGTTATTTGACACTAATTCCTGCAAGTTTCAACCACCCTTCAGATGTCAATTGATCATCTTTTGCTGCAATCTTTATTCCAATTGCATTGTTTTTCGTGGAATCTACCAGTCCGACAGCCCAAGTGTAGTCTCCAGCTTTAACTCCATTAAGTCCAAATTTAACATTATATGTCTTCGGCTTGTTCAGTATCCAGTCTGAAAGTTCAGGAGTCTCATCTACAAAAACATACTGTGGCTTTAGAGTACTATTATCAAGCAATGCAAAGGCTACCTTGTATTTTTGATTCCATTGCGGAATATTTGTTGGACAATAGCCCCAACCTAGATTTGACCATCTATGAGTTATACTCACTTCACCATTCGAACTAGCAATTGTAGGCACTGATATCTTGTCTGGCCAAAGTCTATATCCACCTTCAGCAATAAACTGTTCAACTAATTTGTATGCAGAATTGAACCAAGAATGTGTCTCACCTGCATCAAAGTTAGAATTATATCGTAAATCCATCATATTAACACAAGCTCCTTTCCCTTCATCGAATTCACCCTGACGAACTTCTGCGTAATTAGCATATCCATCACCATTAATACTGCTACCATGAGAAGACTCGACCCATCCGCCTTCCATAATGATAGGGCGCACATAGCGCATACTTGCTGCAAAATTTCTTTCCCATGTCGTATAATAACTTTTCATTCCAAAAGCATCATGCCTCAGAGAAAATCCTCTGTCCACAGCCTTTCTCAACATTTCTTCAGCCTCGCTAGTAGAAGCATTTGAAAAACTATTCAAACTCAATAAACAACGATGATAGTTTATCACAATAGGAACACTCTTAAATAATCCTGACATTAAATTCGTAATCCAGTCAAAGACAGCTTGTTTAGGTGTCTCATCTCCCGTTGAATAAATAAGAGAGTGAGTTTCGCCCCATTTTCCCAATCCAAATCCACTCACAAACATTGTCTTGTCTGGATCGTCATATTCTGCTGCAAAATCCTTTAAAAAAGCAGCATAATATTGTTGAAATATTGGATCGTCAGGATATGGAGACCATACCTGAACACTACCCGTTGTACTAATAAATCCTTTGGCACCTGCATCACGTACAAAATCTGGTGTAAAATTATAATGTTTATCGCGGCTATCAACAACAAATGTAAAAGCTAATTTCAAGCCTCGCTCTTTAGCCCCATCTTCCAGCATGCGGAATTTCTTTGCTGCTTCAGTATTACAATTTTTTTGCCATACATAAACGCCTTTTTCAGGATTAAAGTCAGACCATGCACCACGAACATAAAGAGTAGTCGCATAATCAGACACTTTAACTTTCCCTACCGAAGAATTAAAGTTATCATACTTATTCCAAAAATCATAAGTCATTCCATCGCCAAGACCAGCATATAATACCCATCCTGTCATTGGATTACGTAAATTTTTCGTCCGTTCAGGTTTTATCGAGACAATTTGATTCCCTGAAATATTCCACAAATCTTCCGACACTATACTATCGTCATCCGAACAAGAAACAAAGATTATTGCTAGAACAGACAATAACACTGTGGTCCACAAACGACTTTTATTTATATTTGATTTCATCATGTGAATAATTTGAAGTTACATATTTATTTATGATCAAATTTAACTACCAGATTTTTAATATCAACTACGATGAAGTTGCAATTTTCAGGTATGATAAAATAAGCAAACCTATTGTCCGATTGACCAGCAACTAGTTTTAGAGCTGAATTATCGGTAACAGTAATATAACCATTATGGTCATTACGTTTTGCATTGGCAGAGGAGCCGAAGGCATACACATTGTTATTAGTATTATCAATTGTAAATTTAACAGACCCTGTAATGCTGTTTCCGCGTTCATCTTTTTGAGAAGAACGAGGTAATGCCTCTCCTTTATAAACAAAGATATAAGGATTGGCCTTACTCTGCTTAAGCGTATATTTATCCTGATACCCAACAAAGGCACCCGCATCATGAGCAAACGCATTGAAAGTACCATACATCCATAGCTTCTCGATTACGGTCTTATATGGATTTATTTTAAGTGTTGTATTATTCCAGCTTGCTTCCATTGATGTAGGATCAGTAGAAGGTGAATAAATCGTTATAGTCTTTTCATTAAGATTAAGAACAACTCGGTATGTACCACCTTTTTCAATATTCCAGTATCTTCCATTTGCTGCTGTTCCTGTAGCTACTTGTGTAAAGGTTGATGAGACACCATCATTGATATTATGTGAGCTCGAGTTCTTAGGGACGATTGATAAATCTTCTTTGCCATCTTTCATAACAGGCAAGTATAGAGTCCCTGCATTCAAAGAACCATGGAAAGCATAGATATTATCATCTTCAAGAGTCCGTTCAAGTTCTATTTGTGATCCAGAGGTTGCTGTTCCTGTCATAAAGACCTGATCCAATGATACTTCACTACTTGTTGAAACAATTGTAACAGAGTGATTCTTCAAATTCACTGTGACCCGATAATTATCTTTTTCTGGTATTAACCATGAGTTTGCTTTCCCTTTTTCAGTAACCACTGCAGCCATTGCTTCAGCGGTGATTGGGCTATTGACATTTTCCGGGCCAAAAGCATTTTCCTCATCATAATACTTAGCAGGAAAATAAATAGAGCCTTGGGAAAGAGGGCCTGTATACGTGTATACTAGAGTGTCATTCTCATTACGGGCCATTTCTATATCATTATCGCCGACGGCTGAACCTGACATCCACAGTTTGCTAGCCAAAAACTGTTTATTGCCATATGTTTTCACTTTTACATGAGCTTCGGCAATATCTGGAGTCACCAATCTAGGACCCTGAATAGTTGCTGTCACTCTAAAAGTCATAGTAGATGGTGTACTCGTCAATCTGTTAAATTTATTAATTAGGATATCTTGAAGTTCCGCATTCGTATATGAACGTTTAAAATTCATATCATCTTCATATTCGCTCATTGCACTGGCAGCACTACCTTCAACTGAAATCTGATACTGATAATTTATTATGTAATCATTACCATAATCATAAGTAGGAGTCCACTCAAGTGAAAGAGCTTCTTTGTCAGGTTCCGATTCATTAAGAATAATGTTATCTGAGGAAACTGAAATATCCGTTATCGCCTTATTACGAGAAAAGCCATTATCTATATCTTCACTGCATGATACAGTTAAAAAAGACAATAACAGGATGGCAAATGTCAACAAATTGTTAGAAATATTTTTTTTCATTACTTTTCGATTTTATATATTGCAGATTAATATCCAGGATTATTGGTCATATTAGGACATAATTCCAAATCATGAGTAGGTATTGGCCACAAATATTGTCTTTCTGGAAAGATCCGTTTTGCTCCAGTAGTGCAGAGCCCTGCATTAAACAGCGCAGAAAAGTCTGCACATCCATCGTCATCAATTTGTGGGGTCATAGACCAAAACCACAAGTTCTTATTAACAACATTATTAAGCAATTCTGCTGGCTGAAGCATAATATAGTTATACCCATTGAGGGCCTTTGCTGCCAGTTTCCATCTGATAAGATCCATATATCGAAGGTTTTCTTTTGCAAATTCCATTCGTCGTTCTATGCGGATGGTTTTTCTCATTTCTTCCTGTGAGCCCAACTTTACGGCTGGATAAGAATTTGTCTCGGTATAATTAACCCCATAAGCTCTGCTACGTACCATATTGATACACTTAACTACCTCATCCGTTATCTTATTCTGCTCAACCATTGCCTCTGCATACATTAGCAAGACATCCGCATAACGCATAATAATATAATCTGTCTCAACCTGCATGCCATTATCCATCCATGTTGCGTCAATACCTTTTTTCCACAGAAGTCCATTATATGATGCATATTGATTGATAATCCGAGTATCATTATTTTTCTGCATAGCTCCAGTAGTATAATTCATCACCATCTTGGCTGCAGGACTTGGATCATATTCAAAACCGCAATGTTCAGTATTGAAAGGAACAATTGTCATAGCGCAACGGGGATCTCTATTGTCGAATGGTCGGCGTGGATTAAATAGAGGAGACTCATCAATTGGAAGGCCATCTGTACATAGGAATGAAGCAAGTAAATCCCATGAAGGATTGTCAGAACCATATCCGCCACAATTTCGAGGGAGATCATTTTTTACGAACCAAGAATCAAGGATAATACTATTTTCTATAGACCGAGGTATAACAAATATCTTCTCATCATTCACCTTTGTTTTTTGCAAGAAGAGTTTAGCATAGTCGGGTTCTAATTTATATATGCCTAAATCGATGCATTGTTTAGCCGCCTTAGCGCAAGTATCATAATCACCAAAATACAATGCAAAACGTGCTTTCATCGCCAGTGCAGCCCCTTTAGTAAACCGTGATTCACTTGAACCAGAGTAAGTCACGGGTAGATATTCAATAGCTTTATCAAAGTCTTCATACACATGGGCAATAACCTCATTCTTAGGCATACGACCATTCTGCTCTGCTTCAGTAATTGTTTCTGTATTGCTTAAATAAGGAACATCACCGAAGTAGCAAACTAATTCTGCATACTTACATGCTCTTGAAAAACGAGCTTCTCCTTCATACCGATTAACAACAGATTCAGGTACGCCGCTGACACGTGATTTTTCAATATTCTCAAGCATTGTATTTGTACGTGCAATCAGTTTATAATCCTGCTGCCAAAGCGCATAAACCTCATATTGCTGGCCATTGACAGTACCATCAAGTACACATCCATTACTTCCAGGATTCCTATTTACTAGACGATAGGTAAAATTATCTGTCCATTGTTCTGAGGATATTAGAGGCTCTTGCCAATATCCTAGGATATAGAATTCATTGGCAGCCATCTTCAATTCTGTTTCAGATGTATACCATGACTCTGTATTTCCTTGTGTAGAAGGTACAATATCCATACTCTCACAAGACATAATTATAAGGCTTACACTTGCCAATAATATATTATTAATCTTCATAGTTATTTTAAAATTAGAAGTTTACAGACATTCCGAATAAAAGAGAAGTTGTGATAGGATAATCACTGGTTCCCATTTCTGGATCCCAACCTTTTGG
Source organism: Prevotella sp. (assembly GCA_022641735.1). Lineage (GTDB taxonomy): Bacteria > Bacteroidota > Bacteroidia > Bacteroidales > Bacteroidaceae > Prevotella. Next base: position 208,350 of record JALCDQ010000004.1, read on the forward strand.
GAAATTACTTATGCAAAACAGATCTGAGGAGCTTGCATAAAATCGCACTTTTTTCAGACCAATACTATTTATAAATTTCATCGGAAGAGTGTATCCCAAAGTTATATTCTTCATACGAAAATAATGGCCATTAAACATCCAAAAATCAGAAATTGCATAATTGTTTCCTTTTGAAACATTTGAAAGACGAGGATAGCAAACACCAGAATTTTCTTCTGTCGTATTGAAAGCACTCCAATAACGTCCTTCAATGATTGCAGGAATATTACCGTAATTGTCTCTCAATGGTTGAACCATAGAAGTTGAAAGGTATGAATTTTGTTTACCTACACCCTGGAAAGCCATAGAAAAATCAATATTTTTCCATGAAGCATTAATCACACCGCCATACTGAAAACGTGGTAAAGAATTCCCCAAAGGTATACGATCATATTCTGGGGATATTATACCATCTGGCACGCCATCTGGCCCACTTATATCTTTGTAATGTAAATCGCCAACCGTCACAGTAGAACTTGTTCTAGCGGAGTTATTGACCTCTTCTTGTGTCTGATAGATACCTTCACATTTATAGCCATAATAAGCATTGAAATATTCACCAGCCCGATTAATTCTGCCACTGCTAATGATATCTGCACCATTAAGATAATCAATTTTTGAGATGAAATCGGAAAAATTAGTGGAGATTCCATACTTCAAATTGCCAATATGGTCATTCCATGATAATTCGAGATCATAACCATGAGTTGACATTTTACCTGCATTAGTACTAGGATTGGAAAAGCCCATCGTGTATGGAATTTCTATATTAAGCAACATATCTGTAGTTTTTTTCCAATAGTAATCAGCTGTAAAACGTAGACGATTATTTAAAAATGATGCATCAAGCCCGAGATCTGTAGATGTAGTTGTTTCCCATGTGATATCCTCTACAGCAAGTGTTCCAGGCCTAGCCGTTTTCTGAGACAACACGGTACCATCTGCCATATAAAAAAATGAATTGCCAAAAGACATCAATGCTATATATGGAAAATAATTTGATCCAATTCTTTCATTACCCAGCTTACCCCATGATGCACGTAATTTAAGATGCGAGAACCAGTCTAATTTTAGATTCTGCCAGAATTTTTCCTCGCTAATTACCCATCCTGCAGATACTGATGGGAAAGTACCCCATCGATAATTTTTAGCAAAACGTGAAGATCCGTCATGGCGCACATTAGCTTGAAACAGATAGCGCTCTGCATAAGAATAAAGAATGCGCCCGAAAAAAGAATTAGATGTATATGAAGAACCAGTGCCACTATTATCCTTAAAATCTTCTGGTCCGATATTTAAATATGGATAATTAGTCAACTCATACTGATCACGGGAAGCTGTAAGATTTTCTGATTTTGCAACATAATTTTCATATCCTGCCATAAAAGTCAGGCTATGTTTTCCAAAATCACGCATATAATTTGCCAACAACTGTGATGTAACATGATAATTATCATTACGGGTCTCATCAAGCTTATTCGTTGCCCATAAGAAACCATTTCCATCCAAATATCCTCCAAATATATCCGGATCATCCATTTGATTATAAGAAGCAGCTAATCTGAAAGCCTTTTGCTTTTGATAATTGATGAAGGGTGCAATGACCGCTTCTAAACTTAATCCTTTAATAGGAGTATATTTAATGGAGCCCTTACCAAATGCCTGAGTACTGGAGGATGTACTGCTGCCACCTTCTTGAAGCAAGCCATACGGATTAGCACCAGACTTACCAGAAGCAATACGTCCATCAGCCCACATAGCTGGATAAACCGCAGGCATCTTACGCAAATCATTAAAAGGGGAATAATTAGGAGCTACATTCTTTGCATAGCGTATGCTGACATCAAGTGTGGCACTTAATTTATCACTAATTGTAAAGTCATTATTTACCCGCATCATATAACGTTGGAACCGATTATTTCCATATAGACCTTTTACATCATCATAAGATAATGTCACATTTGTCTTTATAATTTTATTACCTCCATTAAGGGTAAGGGTATGAGTCATACGAGGAGCCGATTTTTTTAATATGAGGTCATTCCAATCTGTTATTGGATAATTATTGGGATCTTTCTGATAATTTTTAACCCAATTTTTTGTCTGGTCAGCAGTATATACTTGAAAATAGCCACCAGAAGGGTTATCATTATACATAAGTTCATTATTCATTTCAAGATAACGAGTTACTCCAACCATACTAGGTTGCCGAGTTGGTATTTCCCATCCTAACTCACCTGTATAGATAAGAGAAACCTTATCCGTTATTTCTCCACGCTTTGTTGTCACGAGAATGACACCTGCTGCAGCTTTCGAACCATAAATAGAGGCTGCTGCTGCATCTTTCAATACTGATATACTTTCTACATCATTGGTATTTACATTATCAAGTGAACTTTCAACTCCATCGACTATTACAAGTGGCCTAGAGTCTCCAATAGTAGTAACCCCTCGAACATATATACTACTGGCAGAAGAACCCGGTGCATTACCACTTCGCCTGACCATCAAACCAGAAACGGATCCTTGTAATGCGGTAGAAAGGGTTGTTGTATGACGATTAGCAAGGTCAGAGCCTTTAACAGCCGCAACAGATCCTGTCAAATCCTTTTTCTTTATTGTTCCATATCCAATAACTACGGTCTCTTCAAGTGTTGTAACATCTTCTGCAAGGGTAACATTATAAACGCCATTCTTATTAATAGCGAGCTTTTGTGAGAGATATCCAATATAAGAAAAAATTAGTTTAGAGCCAACGGGAACCTCAATAGAATAGCTTCCATCTATATCAGAGACAGCGCCAACTCCTCCACCATCGATCTTAACAGATACACCTATTAATGGCTCTCCTGTAACATCAACTACCTTTCCTCTGATTTTAAATGTTTCATGAGACGGAGTACGTGTACTTGCTGAAGGCACGTCATTTTTCGTCACTGACACTTGACGGCCAGAGATATTATAAGAAAGACCAACTTCTTGACAAAGTTCTTTAATAATTAATTCAGCATTTTTATTAGTTAAATTTATGGAAACTTTGTCTGAAAGCATTTTCTTGACATCTTTGTTATATGCAAAGACATATTTACTATGTTTTTCAATGTAATCGAAAATTTCCTTAACAGAATATTCTTTTGCAGAGTACAGTGTGTAAAGATTGCTTCCCGAATCGTAAGCCAGTAAGCCAGGATGACTAGCTTTACATGGAACCGTTGAAAAGATTAAAACCAAAGTCAAAGCTCTGATTGTAAACCAGGATAATTGATTCTTCATTTTTGTTTTAGGTTTGAAAGTGTTATATTTATTTGTTAATTTTAATTTCCCCAATCTTTAGCCATAAATCATGTTGCTTTTCTTGAGAAACAGCCATATGTATTCCGATTTTATTTCCCCGCACATCAAACAAGCCAACTGCCAAGGTATATCTTCCTCGTGGAAGTCCACTCAGAGATAATGCCGTTATATATTTAACTGGAGCATTGTAATACCATTTGGACAAGTCTGTTTGAGAATCTACAAAAATTTTACAGATTTGACCATCTTTGTTTATAAAAGCAAATGCCACTTTATATCGTTGATTCCATTGAGGTATATTCGTAGGACAATAACCCCAACCTAAGTTATTCCACTGATGGTGTATGATTAATAGCCCATTGTGATCTGCGGAATTATCATAAGATATTTCACTTGGATATAACCTATAGCCACCTTGAGCTAAAAATCTCTTTACGAGAGGAAAAGCTTTTTTAAACCAAGAATAAGTCTCATCACCTACTCTGAAATCCATCATATTAACATGTGCTTCTGCTGACATACTGAACTCTCCTTGACGTACATCCTCTGAATATCCTTTGCGATATTTTTTGCTTGAATCTGTCCAATAGTGATGATGAGCACCTGTAATCCATCCCCCTTCCATAATAACAGGACGAATATAGCGCCATTTTTTTGCGTACTGTTTTTCCCAGTCTTGATAATAATCCGTCATTCCAAAAGCGTCATGACGAAGACTACAACCTTGTCTAACTGCATAATCAAGCATGTCCTCACTGTCCTTAGATGGCTCTCCCCAACTGATAGTATCTCCAATGAGACGATGATAATTAATTAATGTTGGCACTTTTGAAAAGACTCGAGCATACAAATCAATATTCCATTTAAACACAGTTTTTTTATGATTATAATCAGAGTAAGCCACAGAATGCCCTTCTCCCCACTTGCCAAAACCATAACCATCAATAAAGCTCATGATGTCAGGATCATTGAAATGTTGTCCCAAAGCACAAATAAATTTTTCATATTTCATCTGAAAAATTGGGTCATCGACATAAGGAGTCCATATACCGGAATTATCCGTAAAACCTTTTGCTCCTGCTTCCTTTACATAAAGGGGAGTGTTTTGTCCCTGATCACGCCCATCAACAACAATTCGAAAGGCAATCTTACAACCATGCTGAATAACGCTACCTAATAGGCGCATTAAGCGGGAGTTTGGATTTAGCCAAGCATATTGTCCTTCTACTGGCTCAAAAAAACGCCACCCTGCGCGGAAATAACATGTTGAAGCATAGTTAGTAATATTAACCGTATCTGCACTATTCTCACTAACTGACAAATGTTCATAATCTTCCTTTTGCCAAAAATCACTATCCCAGTTTCTGTTAAGATAAATTACCCAACCATTAAGAGGATTATGGAGAAACGTTGTCGTGTCTGGTTGAATTGTAAGATGACGTTTATGTGCATCAACTTGGAGAGGCATAACAGAATTTGAAAAAAGCGTAATGATCATGCAGCTTAGTAAAAAAGTATGCTTTTTATATGTTGATCTATTCATTGTTTAATTTGATTAGGTTAGTATGGATTACATAAACACCAAAATATGAAGATAAAAAGATAATTCAGATATCACTATTATTTACTACTTATCACAGAACCATTAGCTTCATATGATACCTTCAGCGGAACTAATGCTTGAAGCGAACTTATGACAGCTTTAACATCATGTTGCAACAGCAACTTCCCATAAAGTTGTGACTTTCCGATGTTGCCCTTACAAGATATATGGTATCCGTAATATTGACTAAGATCACTTACAAGAGAAGAAAGAGTCTCGCCGTCAAGAGAAAGATAACCTTTCGTCCAACTTGTATATTTATCAACATCAACATTATTCACTTCATCTATGTCACTATTGAGAATTGTTGCCATTTGGCCTGGTTTCATTCTTAGTCTGCTGTTAGTTTGCGTTGCCACTTCAACAATCCCTTCAAGTAAAACCACATGAGCCTTTCCTGAATTATAGCTATTTATGTCAAATTTAGTACCGACATCTCGAATTTCATATCCATCAGACTTTACGACAAATGGATGTTTTGCATCATGAACTACATCTATTAATGCCTCTCCTTTGACGACAATAGAACGTTCTCCGTTACCAAATTCCTTTGGATAAACTACTGTCGTGCGTGAGTTTGCAAACATCTTAGTGCCATCTGGCAGTGTAATGGTCTGAGTTTCTCCTACTGGCACAGTTACCGTGCACATTTCTATATCAGCAGATTGGCTCTTTGCATATAGTGAAGTACCTGACTCATTCTTAGAAAAAGTTAAATAATACGTCAGGACAAAGACAGCAACAAGCGATGCTGCAATACTCATTGCCGTCATAAGCCGATAGCGTTGTTTTTCTTTCTTCCGTATCTTTGAAAAAACGCGGAATTTAATAGCTTCGTTATCTACTTCAGCAGGTTGACAGGAATCATTGAATTCTTTTATCTTTGCATCCACGTCCGTATCATCATATTTGAAATCACTCAATTTCTTTTCCATATTTATTAATCTTATTAAATATAAAGACTCAAATAAATCAAAAAACTATAGGTTGACTTCTGCTTTTTTCAAATTTCTTATTGAAATTAATTATTCTGGCGAATTTAGAGGGGATTTTGAAACAGGACATTCCAAACAACTTTCATTTTCGAATCTATTCGTTAGTAACCGTATCAAACTCCGTCCATTATAACTCATCTGCTAATAACTGGACATGTTGCATAAGATATAAAAGTGGGTCACATCTTTACTAATAGCAATATGTAATGCTAGATAATTGGGGCCATTATTTAAAATACTGCTAATTGTTCATTTAGGAATGCTATGAAAATACCCTTATAGATTAAATACAATAGCATGATTTATTATAAAGGAGTTTTCAACATTTTCCTAAGACTAGATACAGCAAATGCAATATGATAATTAACTGTTGGCAAAGAGATACCAAAGAAATCTGCAATGTCAGCATATTTCATATGCTCAATTTTTGCCATAAAAAAGACGTCACGACATCTTGGCGGAAGTTTATTAATAGCATTATTAATTGAAGTGATTTCCTCACAAGATATAATTCTAGAGAGAGAGGATTCAACTATAGGAAATGCAAATGATTTTAAATCATCAAATGAAATACTATTTCGCTTGTTTTTTTCTTTTTGTACATAGGATAATGACTTGTTATGGGTAACCATCAAAAGCCAAGACAAAATATTTTCTATGCTTGGCATTTCTTTACGTCTTTTCCATACCTCATAAAAAACATCACTGACTACTTCTTCTGCCATCTCTTTATTACAGATTATGCCATAGGCATAATAATATAATCGGGAACTATAAAGGTCCATGAAGTTGCTTAAAGCAACTTCATTTCCTTTAGATAGTAATATTATAAGTTCCCGTTCTTGCATTGATATAGTCTTAAATCAATTGCCAACTACAAAACTACTACTTTCTTTCCATTTATAATGTAAATACCCTTGCTATTTTTGAAACTAGTGTTCAAGATTCGCATTCCATTAATATTATAAACTTTATCATTACACTTTTGGTTATTAATAATCTCAGAAATGCCCGTACTTGTTTTAACAGCTATTGCTCCCAAAGCAGTTATGTCTCCTCGTTCATTTCCTATTTGGTCAATAGCCAGATCTAGTGTTTTTGGAAGATCTATTCCCAACGAGTTGATAGACGTCTTGAGCTCAGATTGAGTAGCACCTTGTCGAAATGTAGGAACAATATAACCATCCTTAAGGGTCGCATTCCCAAATGCTGTTACATACGTATTTGATTTAGACATTTCAGAATATCCATTTCCAGTAGGCAACACTGTCGGTGATTCAACAGCATTTACAAAAGAGCCTAGAAAGTTTTTACTATCTATAGTCACATTAAAATAGTCCGGAGCCTCTGTCGATCCTGTTATTGCAACGGCAGAAGAACTAATTATACCATTATCTTCATTATTTACAACTATTGAATTTAAGATATGGAGTTTTGCTCCTTGCGACATTTGTATTTGATTCTCCCCTTTGTTACCTGCTATAGTTGAGTTTATGACATATAAAGACAAGTCTGGAAAAGACGAATTAGCTCCATTTACATAAACGGCGCCTCCATTTGAAGATGTATTATTGGCAATAGTACTATTAATAATATAAAGTCCAACGCCATGTTGAACACAAATTGCAGAACCTGTTGCTTCTGTAACACTATTATCATGAATTGAACAACGATATAAGTACGTCTTACCCTTAATTTTTGCATTTGCATCACCACTACTACGCATTCGCAATGCTCCACCTTTGACACCTGAATTATTATAGAATGAGCATTCAGTTAGATATGCCGTACTACGATTTGAAAGAAATGCTTGCCCACCATAATTATAAGTTGTAGAGTTATTGTAGAAATCACAATTTTTTACTGTAACACTACCACTATTATCAACAAAAAGTGCCCCCATTGTTTCTGTACCTGATTTAGAAGTTGAGCCCGTAAAGTTTATTCCCTGAATAAGAACAGGTTTAGACTCATCCATAGTACTAGTGTTAATTGCTAATAGACGTCCACCATTGTCAGACGATGGTCCTTGAAATACAGTAGGTGTAGTTGCTGGATATATTGGAATGGAATGCTCTGTTCCTTTGAGATCTGAGGCGAATCCACCAATAATATTGCATGCTGCTTTTACAGGCGCAACTGTCGAAATGACATAAGTACCTCCTGAAAAATAGAAATTATCACCATCAGTCTTATTTGCTATTGCTGCATAAAAACCAGTAATGCCCATTGCCTTCTCCCAAGAAGAACCATCTCCATTTCCATTAGGTATGATAAAATAATCATTTGCTGATACTGAAGTTGTCAGCAGCAAACCCATCATCATCAAAAAAGTAAAATTTTTTTTCATAAAATTGTTCAGTTATATTATAGATTTATACATATTCTTATTTATCTAATTTAAACAAAACTTCTAATGACAAGTTTTCATATTATAAAGTCTTTAGTTATTTATAAAGACATCGTTCAATTTAAAAGAAATAGGAACATTAACATATTTTTAGATATAAAACCTAGAATATAGGTTAATCCAACTATTATGTAAGTATTCCGTCTAAATATTAGAAGCTATGTTCTCTCGGCGAGTAATGAATCAATTTCTCCTGATTTTATAGTTGGATTGCCTTGAATTTTTGCCACCCTCAGTGAGTTTACCTTTTGAAATCATATTTTAAGAAAAATCAGATACGTTTCTATATGCTAAAATAACATGACTGAACTTTCGCAAGTGAATATTCATTCATCATGCGGCATTATATTTATACATTCGATATAAAACATGGAACTTATCATTACCATCAAGCAAAGCATTAAGCAGTTCACTGGCATCGGCAGATATCAGTTCTGCAATTTCCAGGATGGCATCCAGTATAAGTTCCCATATTTTGTCCGCCACGGACAATTCGAGAGAGCTGCCAGTGGCTTCTGCGAAGAGTTCGCCGATGGTTTCGTAGGATTCAAACCGTTTTACTGCACAGAGGATATTGTATTGCATCATTGTCAGTGTAATGTCTGCGATCTGTGCGTCGAAGTGGATGGACTGGCATCTGCCGAAGTTGAGCAGTCCTTTGCAGTCGTGATAGGCGACTTCAGTCACCCAACGTCTGCTGTACAGGCGGTAAGCCTGAAGGAAGCTCAGTGTCTTGTCAGTGGTCAGCAAACCGTTCCATTGTCCCTTGTGCCCTCGCTTGCAGAAGTAAAGACGGACGGTCGTGCCGGCAAAGTTCACGTCAATCATACAGTATGTACATTTGAGGATGGCATTGTGTTTGCAGAGTCCGAGATGATGAAGTTTCCTGATGATCTCTTTGGCAGTCAGATTCCCGTACTCAGTCCGGTATCTCGTCTTGCCAATCTTAATCATTCCGAGCAGATTGCATCTGATATGCCTGCTGGTTATCAGACGAACAAAGTCCGCATTGGTAAACCAGCTGTCCATCAGCAGATAGTCAAAGCGGATGCCTCTCTTGATGGCGTACTTCACCATCCCGATGGCCTTGTCTGTCTTCTTCATCGTATATTCTTTAATTCTCTCGTCCACTTCCTGACCTGTATGCTTCTCGGTATGTCGGCCCTTGCGTTCCTTAACCGTGAGCCCCTGTTTGCGGTTGGGATTTTTACCTTCCTCACCATGCAGGGAAAAATCGAGCAGCATCTGACTCATGCCATCGGACAGGAGCAATGTAAGGCATTTGTAACCAAGTATGCTCTTATGCTGGATGTGGGAGAACACCTTGCCGATGAGTTCACTCTTCTTTCCGCTCTTCGGAACGTCAGTATCATCTATAATCAAGCAGACAGGCTTGTCGTGCGACATGGAGCTGCGATGGACTTTCTTCAACAGCTGGAGATTCATCGCGTAAAGCAGCTTGCGCCACTTGACATCGCCATTATTCATAAAACGATAAAACAGGTCCTTTTCACAAATGAACATTTTGCCCAATGAGGAATCCGCATATCGGTATGCATTCTTCACAATGAAAAAGGGAAAGAGCACCAGAAGGTTGAGAACCTGCAGATTCGTGAATTTGCAGTTCGGCTTCTTCTCTACTCCTATTTGTCTGGAGCGTATATTTATATGTTCCATCACTCTCATTATGCAGTTAATTGCACGATTATTTTCATTTTCTGAGAAAAAAACTTCTCAGATCTGATATAATTGTTGTATCTTTGTTCACGGCTTTGAAGTTTGAATTTAGTCTTTTAGCGATTACTAAATTACTCATTTTTAATGAGTTGAACAAATTTCAGAGCCTTTTTTATTCCAATTTTATGTTAATTTATGCACGTGATTCTTCACTTGCGAAACTCTAGTAACATGAGAAATTACAAAAATTGGATCTATGGAATAACATCTACCCGTTGGCGGAATTAAAGTATTATTTTAAAATATTTAACGATTATCCATCAACTTTTTCGGCTACAATTTTAGTGCAAGTTGCAAGCCCTTATATATAAAGGGACTTGCACTTGCACTAACGGAGACATATTTTTACTTTAGGAATTTGCTAACCACTTGTCTAATATAAACCTCACGGAGATTCATGATCCCAATTCTGCTTATTTCACAGGCTTCATCAGTTTCTTTTCTGATTATATACCTGCGTGATTTTCCGTCAATAGTCGCCAATAGATGATAGTTTCCTTTGTAAGCCTGCTCTATATGGGCATCGCTGATAGCACGTCCGTTTTCATCATTATAGGAAAAGCTGATAGCGGAATTGGCATAACCCCAGTCCTTGAGGTGACCGGCAAGTGTCGCCTCTACACGGCCTGTCCATTCCTCCTTCACTCCGTTCTTCTCTGCTAATGCCCGGAATGAGGATATTGCATCAGCAACCTCGTTTACGATTGACATTGGCCGACGTATACCGTTGTCGGATGCAAAAGCAAGGATGTCATCTTTCGTGATATCCACAAGCTTGCCTCTGATCATCAGACATCTGTCTTCCTCTGGCAGATAACCTCCCGTGTTGAAAATGTAGGTTACATCGTAAGCCGGAGCAAGCCGCCAATGTCCTTCCTGATCCATGATAAAGGAGAAGTTTTTATTATGATCATCGGTATTATTGGAAAGCACATTGAACACCATGCGGCGGAACACTTCCTCTGCATCCTTCTCTGAAAGACGAAGCTTACGGCATACCCATAGGAGCTTTTCGTAGCTGTCGGCCTCTGGAAACATGGCGGCTAAGGTCTGTGAGTGGAGCTTTCCATGTTTATCTCGGTCGAAACGTCTCGTCAGGAAATGGTTTACCCCGCCAACGTTCCATAATCGAGAGTCGGAAATGTTGATTCCTGCTTTTCTCGCCATCTCGAAATACGTCATTTCCAGTTCCGCGCTGGAACGCTCTTCGTCACCGAATTTCAAAATATAGTTGTCAAAGCCTTCAAGGCCATCTATCTGGCCAGAGCGGATTTCTTTCGTTTCTTTATTAATGGCGATGACAGCTTTAGGCTGGCGACCGCCTGCAGATGTTCCCATAGCTATGAGAGACTGCATCGTAATGGATTCTTCCGGAAGTATATGGATCTCCTCCCTCTGCCGGTATATTTTTTGTGCCAGCCTTGCAAGTGACTGCACATCTAACTTCTCTTGGGTCAGTTCGGCCCGCTCCACATCTGGCTCAAACTCCAAGGCGCCCATACCCCGTTTACCGATGAACGACAATTTGTCAAGAGGTGTAATATCGGCATTGGAGACATGATTCTGAGTACGCCAATACTCAAACAGCTTGTTCCCCCAGTCATCCGGCAGGGAGTCTGCAATGAAAGAAGGCAGCTTTTGGTATTTCCTTTCTTCCTCTCCATAGATTGGACTATGGCTTTGGGGGCTTTTTATTGAAGCCACCAATGGCGCTATGTCTAGAGCCATGCCGAAATTATCGGGGTTAAACACAAAATATGCAAGACGCCGTTTCACATCCCATGCAAGACGTCCTACTTCCTTGCCCCACAATATAACGCGCAATACACTTCTCATGATTTCTTATGTCTGATGCGTTGTGTCTTTTTTGTTTCTGAACGATATAGATACGGTGATTCCGGAAGCTCCGGCATGACCTTATCCATATTGCCGACAAGCCCGATGGCTTTTAGAAGCAGAATGAATGTTCCAAGCGACATGTTATTCATGGCTCCACTTTCAAACTTATGCACAGTTTTGATTGTCAGCCCAGCCTGTTCTGCCACGTCCTTCTGTGTTAAGTTGGCATTCATCCTATATGTTTTGAATCGTGCACCCATTAAGTGAACAATTTCAGGAACAGAATACTCATATAATTCAGTCATATCTACATTCTTTTTAATTAGAATAAAGATTCTATTTATATACTAATAACTATACTAAATGGTATATTAGGTATATTTATTTTGCAAAGATAAATTAATTTATTATTATTGCAAACTTTTCCGGAAGAAAAATACCAAAGATCAATGAAATTAACATATTCCCATGGATAACTACATCAAAATTAACAAACTTATATAACAACATCATAAGGTGAAGTCAACAAGCAAGTGCAAATTTAATCAATAAGTTTTAGGAAACAAAATCTTGGCGTAAAAAAGTTCAGTTTTTCTCTTGGTCTGGAATTCAGTTTACGGCAAATTCTGCAGAGATAATT